>CAWHBO010000008.1:0-202747 GCA_963827735.1 Candidatus Parcubacteria bacterium | reverse complement strand
GACGGCCGCGATGGCTGTCGCGCTCGTAGTCGTCGCCGGCATCTTCGCTTATCAGCACTTCGCCTCGCACACCACAACGCCAGTCGCGAGGACCCGCGCCAGCATTCACAACCCGAGCACTGCGGCCAAACCTAAAGTAAGAGCTTCTCCCGCTGCGGCGGTTCATCACCATCCGCGCCGCCTGCACATCACGCTGACCGCGACGAAGGACTGCTGGGTCCAGCTCACCGGCGCCGGGGGAGCCACCCTCTTCAGCGGCATGGTCTACGCCGGTAATCGATGAACTGGACCCGAGCGGCGCAACGTCACGATGATCCTGGACAATCCGGCCGGAGTGAAGAAGCGCGTGAACGGCAAGAATCCGGTGCCGCGTAGGTCGGTCAGCATGGTGCGGATCAGCCTGCACGCCGGGCGGGTGCACTCGCCAGGTGCACGTCCGGCCACCTGGCCTCCGGCGGCTGCCGCAGACAGTGGCTTACCGTAGTCTGCCGGTGTGTCATCTGCAGGCTCCCGCCTCCGCCACGCGCCGTATCGCCGCCCGGCGCGCCTTCAGCGACCAGGCACACGGTACGGCTGGTGGAGCTTCGGATGCGCGAGGAACGAGTCGACTCCGAGGAGCTCGCCGCCCGGCTCGAGGCAGGAGGCTGGGACCTGGCCGGCGGCCGACGAGCAGCGAGGCCGACGTGGTGCTGGTTAACACCTGCGGCTTCATCCAGGCCGCTACCGGCGGAGTCGATCGATGAGTTGCTGAGCGCCGCCGAGTCAGGCGCTGCCGTGGTCGCGGCAGGTTGCCTGGCTGAGCGGCATGCGGCTCCGGGCTGGCCGAGGCGCTTCCCGAGGCGCAGGTGCTGAGCTCTGATGACTACCGGCCGCATCGGGGCCGGCGCTTCGACGCGATAGTGGCCGGGCAGCGCTGGGCGGCGCACGAGCCGCGACCGCAGGAAGCTGCTGCCGATCGCGCCATCCTGGCTGGCGGCAGCCTCGGCAGGCGCGCACGTGCCCGGGCACGCGTCGGCCGGGATCGCTGATCTCCTGACGGGGTCGCGCCCGTCAGGGCCCAGGGTGCGCGGCCCGGCTGGGGAGGGCGTCGTCGCCCCCCTGAAGATCGCCTCAGGGTGCGACCGACGGTGCAGCCTTGCGCGATTCCGGCCTTCCGCGCGCATTCATCTCCCGGCCTCCAGACGACCTGGTCGCCGAGGCGGCCTGGCTGGCTGCGCACGGCGCAAGGAGCGCATGCTCGTCAGCCGAGAACTCCACCTCCTATGGCAAGGACCTGGGTGACCTGCGGCTGCCGAGATGCTGCTGCCCAGGCTCGCCGTGGTGCCCGGCATCGACCGGGTCGGGGTCAGCACCTGCAGCCTGCCGAGGTGCGCCCAGGGCTAGTCGAGGTGATGACCTCGACGCCGGGCGTCGCCCTACTTTGACCTGTCATTCCAGCACGCGAGCGGGCGGGTGCTGCGCGCGATGCGCAGATTCGGGTAACGGCCAGCGGTTCCTGGCATTGATCGAGCAGATCAGGACCCTGGCGCGGGCGGCGGGGATCAGGTCGAACTTCATCGTCGGATTCCTGGCCAGACGCGGGACGACGTCGATGAGCTCGAACAGTTCCTGGCCGCCCGGCGGACGCCATCGGTATCTTCGGCTACTCCGACGAGGACGGAACCGAGGCCGCCACGCTGCCTGGCCAGCACGCCGCCTCCAAGAGATCGCCAGCCGGGTCGAGCAGCTGGCAGGGCTCGCCGACGAGCTGATGAACCAGCGGGCCGCCGCTCGGGTCGGCGAGACCCACGACGTCCTCATCGAGGAGATCGCTGCTGATGACGGCGACGGTTCACCGCGGCGGTATGGCGGCCGGGCTGCGCACCAGGCACCGGAGGTGGACGGCGCTACCGAGGTAATCGCGCATCGCCCGCTGGCCATTGGTGATCTCGTGCGGGTGCGGGTATCAGGCTCGCAGGGAGTGGACCTGGTGGCGAATCTGATTGACTAGCTCGGACGCAAGGAGTTCGCCAGCCCCGCCAGGCTGGTGAATCTCCGACGGGCTCACGGTGCTCCGGCTCGCGCTCGTGCCAGTTTCGTGGCGTTCCTGGTCGCAGACGGCACGTTCTCGCGGATCGTGGCGTTCTTTGTCTTCGGGGTGGCGTCCGTCACTGACCTGCTCGATGGCCATGTGGCCGAGGCGCAGCGGGATGATCACCCACTTCGGCAAGGTCGCCGATCGATCGCCAGACAAGGCACTGACCGGCTCGGCGCTTATGACCCTCTCCGCTCTCGGCGACCTGCCGTGGTGGGTGACCGGGGTGATCCTGGTTCGCGAGGTCGGCTGTTATCATTAGCATCTGTTATCCAAACTTTCGTAAAAGAAATATCCTTGTGATGATTAGGTTCAAGAGTAATCTGACTTAAGCCCTGCTCGTTCAAATATTTTTTTATGATATATCCGGTTTCTCCAATATCTTCAACTTTTCCATTCTTCAGAAGCATCGTTTTTTTACAAATATTTTGTATTGCTCCCAGATCGTGGCTCACGAACAGGATGGTCCTGTTCTTGCTTTGCGTCACTTCCTCCATCTTGCCCAGGCATTTTTTCTGGAATTCCGCATCACCGACTGCCAGGACTTCGTCAATAATCAAAATATCGGTATCCATGTGAGCCGCAACAGAGAAGGCAAGGCGGACATACATACCGCTTGAGTAATATTTTACAGGCGTGTCTAAGAATTTTTCAATTCCGGCAAATTCCACGATCTGGTCGAATTTTTTTATTATCTCTTTCCGCCCCATACCAAGGATGGCGCCGTTAAGCATTATATTTTCCCTACCTGACAATTCCGGATGAAAACCGGTCCCAACTTCCAAAAGACTCCCGATCGTGCCGTTGATCTCGATTTCGCCGGTGGTTGGGGGAGTGATCTGGGATAAGATCTTGAGCAAAGTCGATTTACCGGCGCCGTTATGTCCAATGATGCCGATCACTTCGCCCTGCTCAACGGAGAAATTAACGTCTTTCAAAGCCCAGAACTCCTCCTTTTTTTCCAGACCGGCAATTTGCTTCGTCTTATGAAAAATAAATTTAAAAGGATTCTTGAAGACGTTGGCAATGACATCGCGCAACGCGATATAACCGCCGCGCTGGTGGTTTATGTCATATTTTTTTCCTAAATTTTTTACAGTAATGATCGGCTCCATAAAGTTATACTATGTCCGCGAAATATCTTTCGGCTTTTTTAAAAAAAGTAATACCCAAAATCAGAAGCAAAAAACAAGTTACTCCGGAAATTGCCAAGAGCTCCCAATTGATCGGAGCATTTCCGAGAAGCGCGGAACGCGCCGCTTTTATCACTCCTGTCATGGGATTGATTGCCAGGATCCAAGAATATTTTCCGGCTATGGTTGGGGGGTAGATCACGGGTGTGACGAAAAGCAAAGTTTGGATAAAAAAAGGCAAGATGTATCGAACATCGCGGTATTTAACATTGATAGAAGCCAGAAACAATCCGCCGCCGACAGCTGCCATAAAAGATATCAAGAGAAGAAGGGGCAGAATCAAAAGGCCTGCCAGATTCGGGGTGTAGTGATAGTATATCATCATGCCGATAAGAATGATTGAGGCGATAAAAAAGTCAACCAGCTTTGTTGTGACGCTGGCTATCGGCAGAATAAGTCTTGGGAAATAAACTTTCGTAAGAATGGCTTTGTTTGTAACGAGACAATCTGATGTGTCTGAAAGCGCTGAAGAAAAAAATTGCCAGATCAAAAGCCCGACATAGACAAAGATCGGGTAGGGGATGCCATCGGATGGCACTTTGATAAGCGCTCCGAAAAAAACCGAGAAGATGACCATGGTTATGAATGGCTGGAAAAGCGCCCAGCCGACACCGATGACAGTCTGTTTGTAGCGCACTTTGAAATCGCGCCATGTGAAGAAAAACAAAAGCTCGCGATATTGCCAGAGTTCTTTAAAGTCATTCAGGCTGAATGTTTTTTTTGGTTTGATTATTGTTTTCATCAGTTATAAAGTTATAAAGTTGAAAATTATAAGTTTATAAACTCTGTTTATACCATTCATACGTTTTCTTTATCCCGTCTTCCAGTTTTATTTTAGGTTGCCAGCCGAGTTTGTTTATTTTTGATGAATCCAGCATCCGTTTTGGCGTGCCGTCCGGTTTTGCCGCATCCCAAACCAGCTTGCCTTCGAAACCGACAATATCTTTTATCATTTCCGCCAAGTCTTTGATCGCGATATCATTGCCGCTGCCGAGATTCAGATATATTTCGCCTTTTTCATTTTGTTCTTTGGTGGGATTGAAATTATCCATCAGGAATATACACCCTTCGGCCATATCATCAACATGCAAGAACTCCCGGCGCGCAACTCCGGTACCCCAGATTACAACTTCATCTTGATTGTTCATTTTGGCTTCATGAAATTTTCTGATAAGAGCCGGCAAGACATGGGAATTGTTCAGGTCAAAATTATCACCCGGGCCGTAAAGATTGGTTGGCATCACGCCGATAAAATTTGTGCCATGCTGGCGGTTATAACTTTGGCACATCTTCATGCCGGCGATTTTTGATATCGCATAAGGCTCGTTCGTCGGCTCCAACGGTCCGGTTAAAAGATATTCCTCTTTTACAGGCACTTCGGCGAACTTGGGATAAATGCAGACCGAGCCGAGAAATAAAAGTTTTTTCACTCCGCTTAAAAAAGCGTGATGGATAACGTTGTTTTGAACCGTTAAATTTTCATTTATGAAATCAGCCGGATAGGTGTTGTTGGCCATGATGCCGCCGACTTTAGCGGCCGCCATAATCACATATTCCGGTTTTTCCGCTTCAAAGAATCTTTTAACTGACGGTTGGTCCAGGAGGTCAAGTTCTTGTCTGGCTTTTAAGACCAGGTTTTCATATCCTTTTTCTTTCAAGTTTCTCAGTATGGCTGACCCGACCAAACCGCGGTGGCCGGCGATGTAAATTTTTGAATTATTATTCATTTTTTATTATTAAATATTTTAATACCCGCAATTTTTCAGAAATTTTTTCAAATAAGGATGCCAATTTTTATTTATTTTTGAAAACCATCCGCAATCATCTGATTGCGCGTCAAGCTTAATTCCTGTCTTTGCGGTTTTAATTTTTGCCAAGAAGACAGTGTTGATCGTATGCGTGGAATCGGAGAATGGTCCGTCCGGAAAAAACGTTTCATCAGACCCTAAAGCTTTTATGATTGTTATGGTAAGCCCAGTTTCTTCCTCAGCTTTTCTTTTCGCGGCACCAGAGAGATGTTCATTTTTGAATATGCGCCCGCCCGGAAACCACCACTCGCCTTGGACAGGTTTGTTCTTCCTTTTAACCAGAAAGAATTCGTTTTTTTCGTTCACGATAATTATATCAACACAGGCGATGGGGAGCAAGGAATGGATCTTTCTATAAAGAGGGGTTGGAATGTTTGATTTGATTATTTTTTTTGACATAAAATATCTATTATAAAAATATTTTAGTCTAATTATGAAAATTCAAAGCGATGTCTCTCAGTGATTTTTCTTCGTTATTCGGATTCATGGGCACTTTCTTTTTTTCTTCTTCAAAATCGGATTTTACCATCCTTTCGATTAGTTCGTTGAATTTTATTTTCGGCTCCCAGCCCAGTTCTTTCTTTGCCTTGGAATAGTCACCTAAGAGGATATCGACTTCAGCTGGACGGAAATACCGTGGATCGATTTCGATTATCGTTTTGCCGGTTTTTTTGTCTATGCCTTTTTCATTGAGTCCTTCGCCTTCCCAAACCAGGTCAATATCCAGCGTCTTGGCTGCTACGTTTATCATCTCTTTGACAGTGTGCGTTTCGCCGGTCGCCAGAACATAGTCGTCCGGTTTTTCCTGTTGGAGCATCAGCCACATGCCGTAAACAAAATCCTCGGCATGGCCCCAGTCTCTTTTGGCGTCCAAGTATCCCAGATATAGCTTCTCGTCCACTCCTAGTTTTATCCGAGATAATCCACGAGTGACTTTTCTGGTAACGAAAGTTTCGCCCCTTCTTTCCGATTCGTGATTGAAAAGGATCCCGTTAACAGCGAACATGCCGTAGCTTTCACGATAATTTTTCGTCATCCAGTAAGCATAGACTTTTGCGGCTGCGTACGGGGAGCGGGGATAGAATCTCGTATTCTCATTGATCGGCAGATCAGCAATATCAACTTTGCCGAACATCTCACTCGATGAGGCTTGGTAGAACTTGGTCTTTAGGCCTGTTTCCTTGATAGCATCAAGCAGTCTGGTGGTGCCTAAACCCGTCACATCTCCTGTGTATTCCGGCATATCAAAACTGACGCGAACATGGCTTTGAGCGGCTAGGTGGTAAATTTCATCCGGCTGTGTTTTTTCCAGGATACGATTTAAGTTTGAACTGTCAGAGATGTCGCCGTATTGACCGAAAAGTTTTGCATTCGATTTGTGAGGATCCTTAAGGAGATGGTCAATCCTTCCTGTGTTAAAGCTTGAAGACCGTCTCATGATGCCATGAACTTCATAACCTTTGGATAAAAGGAGTTCCGCCAGATAAGATCCATCCTGGCCGGTGATTCCTGTGATGAGAGCTTTTTTCATATCGTTTACCATTTATTAATTTTTTTAACGACTTTCTCCTTTAACCCCAAATATTTTTCCGTAGCGGCTTTTTCCAATTCCGGAGATACCAAACGCAAAAGCTCGCGTCCGAGTATCCGGTACTGGCCGCCGACTTTGTTGGCCTTGAGAAGCCCGCTCTTAAGCATGCGCTTGATCGTTGAATTGCTGATTTTCAAGATGTTTTGCGCCTCAGAAGTGGTGTAAACCGCGTTTTGTTTTATTTCTTCAGTCATATGGAATGATTATAGCAAAGGTGTCAAAAAGTGTCAAAAAGGTTCTTAGGGTAAGTGCTTTTTATGGTACATTTTATAAAAATTTCATATTTTCTTTATCTTTTCTTAATGTGGTAAATGGTATTATAAAAAATAAGAGATGTGGATAAATGCTGATTACCCTGATAACACTGATTACGCTTTGAATCGTCACGAAAAATCGGATGTGGATAAACAAACGGGAAAGGGCCCGGGCAAAAATTTTGGCCGCTTTAACTTCAATGTGAAGTTTCTCCAGGGAGGAAGCGATCAGGACAATGCCCGGGTTTTTTTTGTTCAGCGCCATTCCGTCACCCGTCCCGCAAATACGGGCCACCCCTCAGCCCCGTCGCCATTCCCTCACCCCCAACCCATCCCCTGAAGGGGAGGGGCGCTTGGTTCAGCTGATACTTTGATTTATTATACAAAAAGTTTATATTTGTCATTCAAAGCGAAGCGTAGCGAAGTGAAGAATCCCGATGTGTCCCGATAAATCAACGGGATCCTTCGTCGCTTCGCTCCTCAGGATGACAAAACCAGGGATTTTATCTTTTCTTCACATTTTCTTTATCTTTCCTTAACCTCGCTTTTGCTATTATAGAGTTAAGATTATTACTTACCTGTTAATAACTTTTCTTTCTATGAAAAAAAGCTTGTTAATTTTCATGCTTTGCGCCATCATCCTGGCGCCGATTTCTTTCGGCGGAAGCGGAATCCGCGAAGCAAAACCTGTTAGCGCCGCTACGCTGGTTGAAAACAAAATCACCAGCGACACCACCTGGACTCCTGCCGGAAGCCCTTATCTCATATATCTGGACAATGTGGTCGTCAATCCCGGGGTAACTTTAATGATTGAGCCGGGAACGGTTGTGAAACTGGGCGAGAAGAGCCTTATTGTCAAAGGCAATTTGGTGGCGCGGGGAACGAGCGATAACCGCATATTTTTTACTTCCATCAATGACGACAGCCTCATGGGGAAAAGCGTTGACTGGTCAGTCGGCAACCCAAACGCCGGCGATTGGATGTCAATTGCGGCTTATGGTGGAGGAATGATTGACATAGATTATGCCGAGGTAAGATACGGTGGCCAAGGCTATGCCGATCTTGTTAGAAATAATGCCCATTTCTTCCAAACACAATATGCCTTGGCCCATGATGCATATTTTGATGTGGGCGCGCTTGCTTGTGAAAACAGCAGTGTTACCATAAACCACTCCATCATCAGCCGGAACAAGATTGGAATCCAAATTGGACCTGCCTGCCAGCTTGACATTGCCGACTCCCGCCTGTTTGAAAATTTTTCTTTTGCGGCCGTCAACAACATCACTGACGGCTCAGCTACGCTGAACGCCAAAAACAATTGGTGGGGCGACAACAGCGGGCCGCACAATGACATAAGCAACCCCGCAGGCATTGGCCAAGAAATTTCCGGTAACATTGACTTTGACCCTTGGACCGGAAAAGGGGAAGCGCCGAAGAAAACTCCGGTCATCATCGTGCCGGGGATTATGGGGAGCTATCTTAATCGGGCGAGCGACGGCGGGGAGGTTTGGCCGAATGTTTTTATGATGCTTCTTGCCAGTAATGATTTTTATTTGAATGAGTTAGTTTTGCAAGAGGATGGCACAGAAAATCAAAGTTCTAAAATGTTGTCCAATGATGTCATGAGAAAAATTTCATCCAATGATTTTTTTGAAGGACTAATTACTGAGTTAGAAAATAACGGCTATGTTGAAGGAACAGATCTTTTTGTTTTTCCATATGATTGGCGCTTGGATGTTTCTACAATTGCTGGAAGTGCTACGTCTACTGACGTTCTTTCTCTAAAATATAAAATTGATCAGGTAAAAAGAATAACAAGTTCAGAAAAAGTAGATGTAATCGCCCACAGTATGGGAGGGCTCGTAGTTAAAAAATATATTCGTGATAATGGAAACGAAAGTGTGGATAAGTTTATAGATATAGCAACTCCGCATCTAGGCGCGCCTAAAGCATTTAAAATTTTACAATATGGAGATGATGTAGGCCTTGCCGTAATGGGGCTTGGTCTTAATCCTGAGAGGGTAAAAATAATTTCTCAAAATTTCCCTTCAGTCTATCAACTTCTCCCCAGCCCCAGCTATTTTGACGAAACAGATGATTTTTATCGCTATTACGTCTATGATGCGTTTAATAATCAAGGTGAGTTAAGTTATGATCAATCAATAGAGTCTTTGAAGTCATCCGGTCGCAATTCAATGTTACTGGACAACGCCATCAACATCCACAACGACACCGGCAACTTGACGATTGCTAACTCATATAACATCGTCGGTTGCGGTCAACCAACAGTCGGCCAAATCAAGATTTTAAGCGATAACAAGGGAAAAGAAACGTATAAGCTAAAATATATAAATGGCGACGGCACCGTGCCATTCAGAAGCGCCGATTGGTTCCAGGCCGATAAAAAGTTTTACGCCAGCATGGCCGAACATGCCAGTCTGCCCAGTGCTGAAGGCGTAAAACAATTGGTGGCCTCAATTTTAAACAACAACGAAGACGAATTTAACTATTCGCCTTATCCACGCCTCAATCAGGACACATTCCATTGTTTAATAAACGGAAAACTTTTAGGTATCCATTCTCCTGTTGCTCTTAACATTTACGACGAAGCCGGCAATCACGCCGGCCCCAATGAAAACGGCGACATTGAAATGAACATCCCCGGACTGGCGTACGACGTTATCGGCGACAACAAATTCGTGTTTTTACCCGCAGGGCAAGATTATACAATTGTCGGAAAAGCCACAGACGAAGGAGAATTCAGTCTGGACATTCAAAACGTGACAGAAGATGAATATCGGGATGAAGCCATTTGGAATGACGTGGCAATACCAAGTACGGATATGTCCATACAGCTAAACATTGACGCCAATCAAAGCATTGGAAGCATTGAAATTTCCAAAGACAACAATGGTGATGGTGCTGTCGATGAAGTCTTAAGTCCTGATTATCTTCTGGGCAGTGAAGAGGCCGGCGATCTGGAAGCGCCAGAGACGAGAATGTCTGTTAATGGCGGAGAAGCCAACGATGGCGATGAATTTTCCGCTCCGGTAAGCGTGGAATTCTTGGCAGAAGATGATCTGTCAGGAGTACTCAAGACAGAGTACGCCATAAATGGCACATCCAGCTGGCAAACATATGACGCAGACAACAATCCTGTCGTTTCAATCCCGGGAGAATACACGATATATTACTTTTCCACTGACCGGGCCGGAAACAGGGAAGAGATAAAATCAGTCAGATTTTATATTCAAGAAAATGATTGCGTGGCAGGACTGAAGAATCTGGTCAATGATTTATACGCGCAGAGAAAGATAAAAAAGATTGCGGTAAAAAATCTGTTGATTTTGGAGCTGGAGAGCATTGAAAAATTAGTCCAAAGATATGCGCGCTACGACAAAGCTGTTCCCAGGTTGCTTGAAGCGGCTGTTAAGCTTATCCGGGCAGAATTAACCCTGTATGCTCGCTTGGGATGGATTACAAATGAGGCGAGTGGTATAATCAAAGAGAGGTTGCAATGTGTTTATAATTATTTACATTAAAATTTATGGAAAAAACTAATAAAGATTTAATAAATTATTCTGTTTATTATTTTTTACTTTTTTATTTTTTACCTTTCATTTTGCTTGGGACAGGTTTTGTATATAGCGGGTTAGAATTTTTCTTGCTATATATGCTAATTATCTTTCCGATATCTTTTACATTTTTTCTATTAGGACTAAAAAAAATGTTTAAAGGGAAATTGTTAAGTTATAAAAGAAGTTTAATGATTATATGGGGTATATTTTTATTGTTTCTGATTTTTATTCCAACTTATATATTTATATTAATGAATTTAATGTTGTCAGGTTTTAAAGGTTTCTGATAAGTAATTTAATTTTAGTATACTTCAACGCTCCAGGCGCCGTTCCGGCGCCTGTTTTTTTTGGGTGAGGGAGTTGGACAAGAGTTTATGATAATTTATAAAATGTCTGCCCCCACCGCCCGTACTTAACAATCCGCCCGTCTTTTTCGAGTATCTTGAAGTAATTTTTGAGATTATTTTTTTGGATGCCGGGAAGCTTATGCGCTTCTTTCAAGGTTATCATTCCCATGCTTTTGGCCGCTTCAAGAATTTTTTTCAGATCCGATTCTGACTGGATGGAATTTTTTTTGATGATACGCAAAAAACCGAAAGTATTTTTTAAGAATTTGGCGGCGAAGAAAAAAAATCCGAAAATCGTGCGTTCGTGAAATCGAGGATTTCCGGAAAATGAAAGGGCATGACTGAGTTTTTCAAGTTCAAATTTTATCTTCTCATGCTTCTTTTTTAGCGCCGCTTTTCTGGCTTCTTCTTTTCTTAGCACATCCGCGGCTTTTTTTACCAAATCAAAATTTTTAGCAGATTCAAGATCGTCTTTGGTGATGTGCTTCATGGGCGGTTCTTGGTTGTGTTCAATTATATCGTTTGTAAACATAAGTTTTTTATATTTCACTTCAATCGCTTCTTCGCTCCACCAGCGATCCGATCCACAGAAGAAAAAGAACATTCAAAACAATTCCGACTGTGATATGGACCCAAAAATATCCATGGAAAAAATCCAAATTTATAAGCCAGGCAAGCATGGAAATGGGCAGGGTTATGTAGCCCATAGTTTTAAAAATGATCGCGGTCATGCCTGTCTGAGCATGAAAGATCAGAAAGGGAACGACGAAAATGATCAGATAGATCAAAACATATCTGAGGCCGCGAATGGAGAGAAAGGAGTTTGGGGTGTCGGATGGCATAGTATTAATTTAAGATGATATAAGGAAAATGAAAAAAAACTATGAATTGTCATTCCGGAAGGCGCAAGCCTATCCGGAATCCAGGAGGAGTCGGTATAAACGTGAATTCTGAAGAAAGTTTTTAAAGATTGACATGCATTTGACTGGGTTGTTTGATAATCTATATTTCTACCATTTTACCCCTGGATCCCGGATATTTTTTTTCTCGCTGACGCTCCAAAAAAAATTCCGGGATGACAAACAACGATTATGTCGTTTTTAGCAATCCTTTGATGTAAAAATATTTTTTAATTGTTATTTTACATTTATATTATATCACCTCCCATCGCCTCCATGCAATTGTTGTCAAAATTGGTTTTAAAATGGTAAAAATGCTATAATATACCAATATTCTTAAATTTTATATTTTTTTATGAGCTATTTAGTCGTAACCATCATCATCCTCGTTCCAATCGGGTATTTTTTAACGGTTTTTCTTTTTGATCTGTTGCTCAGGGGTTTTGCGCCGTTCTTGCCGTCCCGACCGTGGGTGGTGGAGCAGATTCTTAAGGAGCTCAAGTTGGAGCAAGAGGCTCCTTCCTGCATCGCTTTATCCAGCGGCCGATCCGGATTTTTTTATGCCTTGGAAAAGAAATATCCCAAAGGCAAGTTTATCGGGGTGGAGCCGCATCTGTTTTCATATTTTGTATCCAAGGTGCAGTCTTTGATCAGGCGCACCAACATCCAAGTCATCCATCAGCCGATACACAGAGTGTATTTCAAAGAGGCTGATTTGATTTACAGTCATTTGAACCCTACGACAATGCGGGGCATTGGCCGGAAAATGAAGTTTGAATGCCGAAGCGGAGCCATGATCGTGTCAACCGGATTTAACTACGCCAACTTGGAAGCCAAAAAAATCATTGACCTCCCTGACCGCAAGGGAAAACTGGACTGGCTGTCCAAGAATCAAAAGTTGTTTACCAGAAAATCGCAGGAATTTAAGAAGGAGAAGAAAGCTTACTTTTATGAAATCTGATAGGCAAGCTTGTCTGAGACGCATATAATTTTGGAAAATTCCAAATATCAAATTACAAATTTCAAATAAATACAAAATACCAATAATCAAAATTCAAAATTGTTTTGGATTTAGAATTTGAAATTTATTTGAAATTTGGTGCTTGGAAGTTGGAATTTATCGAGATTCAATTTTATTTAGCATAAATGAATTTATTAGATTTAACTAAAAAAATTTGCAATGATAATGAAATTAAGCCTGCCCGGTCAAAGGGGCAGAATTTTTTAATTGCAGAAAAAATATATGACGAAATCGTGGAAGCGGCCGAACTTGATAAAAATGATTTTGTTTTGGAAGTGGGGCCGGGTCTTGGGTTCCTTACGGAAAGATTGGCCGCTCGCGCCGGCAAGGTGCTGGCGATTGAGCTGGATGATAAGCTTTTTAAACTTGCGCGCCAAAGAATCGTTGAGCAGGGGATTGTAAATGTGGAGATTGTGAATGATGATATCTTGAAATTGGAAATTGGGAAATTGGGAAATTGGGAAATTGGGAAACCCGAAAAGTCCCGTTGGGACCTCGGGTCCTTTACGGGATTGGGAAATTACGCTGCATATAAAATCGTCGCGAACTTGCCATATAATATCACTTCAATTTTTTTGAGGAAATTTTTATCTGAAAAACATAAGCCTGAGTCTATGACTTTGATGTTGCAACGGGAAGTGGCGGAGCGGATTGTCGCTAAGGCTGGTAAAATGAGTTTGCTGGCGGTTTCAATTCAATTTTATGCTGATGCGAAGATTGTAAGGTATGTAAACAAAGAAAATTTTTGGCCGGCGCCGGAGGTGGACAGCGCGGTTGTTCAATTAAGAATTAAAAATGAAGAATTAAGAATTAAGAATATCAATGAAAAGGATTTTTTTAGATTGGTTAAGATCGGGTTTTCTGCTAAGAGAAAAATGCTGAAGAATAATTTAGCGAATGGGTTTCATATTGCTGACGAAGAAGCTACAGAGAAGATTGTTAAAGCCGGGTTTAAAGTGAGCGTGAGGGCGCAGGAGCTGTCGGTGGAGGATTGGGTGAAGTTGTTGGAAGAGTTTAAGGATTTTTAATAGCTGATAAAATTCCAAATAACAAAAAACAAATTTCAAATAAATTCAAAGCACCAATTACCGAAATTTCAAACTTTTTGAATTTTGAAATTGAAATTTTGATATTATTTGGAATTTGTTTTTTGTAATTTGGAATTTTTATGGAAATTATGTTATAATAATATCAATTATACACAGCGTAAATTTCAAATCCCATGCTTGGAAATTCTTACGAAGCACCCATAGAAAAGGATGACGAAGAAGATCACCATGATATCATCAATCATCCCCATCTTTCCAGAAACCAAAAGCTAGCGGCCGCCGGTCTGGCTTTTTTTTCGTTTTTGATTGTTATTTTTTGGTCAATTCAGCTTAAAAACAGCATAACAGACCCTTTGGATTTTGAAAAAAAACTAAAGAAAGGGGAATTTGCGGGTGAAACGAACAATAGGGCAGCGGCGCTTTCTGAGACAGAAGATTTAACAGCCAAAGATACGGATAAAGACGGATTATCGGATTGGGATGAGCTAAACATTTATAACACGTCGCCATATTTGGAAGACACTGATTCCGACGGCCATTTGGATAAGGAGGAGATTGACAATGCCACTGACCCCAATTGTCCGGATGGAAAAGATTGTGTTCTAAATTCCGCTTCCACCGACATATCTTCATTGTCAGCCGGCACCAGCACGGTGAGCGCAGGCGCGGATGCGACTGAGTTAAGCCAGCTTTTGTCTCAGTTAAGCGAAATGCAGAATTTGGTTAACACGGATGAAACAGGGACAGGAACGGAAACTCAAACGCAAAACATCGTCACCGGCCAAGCGGACGCCAAGAGCCTGCGAGCGGCTTTGATTGCCGGCGGAATGGATGAAGACGTGGTGGGGCAGTTTACGGATGAGGATTTGATGGCAGCGTATAGGGAAACAGCTGGGAGTGTGGAAAATTGATATAAGATTTTGTATAAATCCCAAATAACAAATCACAAATTTCAAATAATTTCAAAATTACAATTTCAAAATTCAAAAAGTTTAGAATTTGGTTTATTGGTGTTTTGAATTTATTTGTTATTTGGTGCTTGTTTTTTGTGATTTTATAGGTCTTATAAATTTTTTTAACATAAAATCATTTTTGTGCTTTCGCACTCTTTAAATATTATATAAAATTCATGCTTAAAAATTTTGGGTTTTTAAAAAGAATAAAGTTTTTTATCATAATCGCTGTTTTTTCTTTTTCAGTTTTTACTTTAAGCGCCAAGAGCGTTTACGCCATACCGGTTGAAGACATCCCTCATGCCATGTTGACGACACTCAGCACCATTTGGGACAAAATATCAGCTGCTGCCAAAACTGCCTGGGATAACAAGCAGGTAATGCTGGATAAGGCCGGCTCCAAAGCTTTGGGTAGCGCCATCAGGACCGTGCTTAACAATTTGGCGTATGACTCCGCCACCTATCTGGCTTCCGGCAACAAAGGCCAGAAGCCGCTTTTTTATACCGAAGGCTGGGGGGAGTTTTTGGGCAATGCGGCTGATAACGCGGCCGGAACCTTTCTTGAGGAATTGGGCAGAAACGGAATTGGCGGAGACGGCACCGGACAATTCAATTTATGCGAGCCGAATTTTGATGTTACTTTAAAGATCGGCATGGGCCTCAATGCCGAGCGCATCAGAGAAAAACCGGAATGTACTTTTACAGAGATGGCAAAGAATTGGACCAGTGAATACGAGAAGATGAAGTCGCTTAACGAAAAAGATTTTTTAAGAAAATTCCAAGGCATGTTTGATCCAAATCAAAGCGATTTGGGGATTGCTTTGACTCTGCAGACCGGAATAGCTGAGGATATGAATGCGGCAGTTGAAGAAGCAGAAGCAAACAGAAAAGAAACGGAAGGATTCATTGATATCACCGGTATTGACGGATTGAAGAAGTCAGCTCCGGGACTGGCCAAGCTTGAATTAGGAGATACGTTTAATGGAGCAAAATACACTTTGGGGCAATATACAGGGGATGCGCTGATTGACGCCGCCAACACTTTTTTGAATCAATATGCGATCACGCTTATCAAATCAAAATTGCAGAATTTGGGTTCCAACAAACGATCGGTAACCAATCCCTTTGACGGAGACTTGAGTTGGCTGGACGAGGATGCGGCTCCGTATAGCGGCGGGATCACGGGGGCCAAGGAGAAATTCCGGGAAATTCTTGAGCCGAAATTCAAAGAAACCGGGAGTTATGATGTTTTAACAAAATTGACTTTATGTCCGACCCCGGAAAAAGCCGGACCGACGGAATGCGTTATCACCGACAATTTCCGGCAGGCCGTTTCTGAAGAAATGACAGTTCAGGAGGCGGTGGATGCGGGTTATCTCAACAAGAACGGCGTGTTTGGTTTTTCCAGCAATGGCTTGGAACCAAGCTATCAAGAAGGCTACCCGTATCGCTCCATGATCATTTTGCGAAAATTTCGGATTCTGCCGGTTGGTTGGGAAGTGGCGGCGCAGTATATCAAAGATCATGTCGGCGCGATCGGCGGCACGAAAAATCTGCAAAACCTGCTTGATTGTTTCGCCTCAGAAGATGCGGGCGATAACTGGTGCCGAGGGCTCGTTGATCCGAACTGGGTCTTAACGTCTCCTCAGAATTACTGCCGCCGTGAAGGCGCCGGACCGGAAATTGAATCAGAGCAAATCGCCGGTAAAAACGATAAAAACACGGGCATGGTCAGCCAGAGGATAATTTCCAGAAATGAAGAGTACTGCGCGGACGAGCAGTCCTGTATCAAGGAAGACAGCAAGGGTGTGTGCCAGGCTTACGGATACTGCACGGAGGAAAAACAGGGTTGGGAGTTTGATTCAGCCACCTGCGAACCGATATACAATTCCTGCGAGACTTTTTTTAACAAAGATAAAAAAAGCATTTCACTCCTTAAAAATACTTTGGACTTCGGCTCCTGTACCGCGGATACTGCCGGATGCAGGGATTTTTGTGAAGATTATGATTGGGAGGATAGCCGGTTTACCTGTACGGCCAGCGGCGGCGATAAGATCTATCTTGATGCGGACGCGGACGCTTGCGAATCGGAATCGGAAGGCTGCCATGAATTCATCCGGCTGTCAGCCGGGCTCGGAGCCAATTTGCTTAAAAATTCCGGTTTTGACGAAGATTATACCGGCGCTCCCGCGAATTTCCCGTATTGGGGAGTGATACCCGGAGGCGATGCCACCACCGCTGAAGTGTACAGCGGCGATACGTCTTTGGTTTTAAGCGCCGCGCTTACATGGAACGAAGCGGTGGGACCGGCTGATTATGAAGTGTCAGGAAAAAGCTATACTTTGTCTTTTTACGCCAGAGATTGCGCCGGAACGGCGGAAATGGACGGCGCCACCACCTCCGTGGCGGCGGGCCATGATTGGGCTTTCTTTTCGGTAACAAAAAATTATCTTCCGTCCGCTTCGCAAAATGATGTGAATTTTTCCCTTCCCGCCCCGTGCGTGGTTGATGCCATCAAGCTGGAAGCGGGAGCCATTGCTACTGCGTATTCCAATTATCGCGGTAACGGCCTCGTGTATGAGAAACTGGCTCCGGATTATCTGGGCTGTGACGGCACCGATGATCCGCTGGCTTGCGGAAGTTTTGTCCGCACCTGCACCTTCACGGAGGTCGGTTGCAAGCTTTATACCGGTACAGACAGCAAGATGAGCGTGCCGGCCAAAGTTGAAAATCAAGACCAATGCCCGTCGCAATGCGTCGGGTATGATGATTATTTGCAGACCGAAAGCGTTTTTGACTCCGGGCGCACTGCGCTTCTTATACCCAAAAATGAAAAGATCTGCTCGGCTGAATCGGCCGGTTGTGATGAGTTTACCAATCTTGATAAGCTCGGTTCCGGAGCCGAGGCGTTGGAGTATTATTCCGAGATGAGACAATGCCGCAAACCGGATGGCGCTTGCTCTGAATTTTACACTTGGGAGGGTTCTTCCGAATCAGGCTATCAGCTCAAGGTGTTTTCCTTGGAAGCGGACGCTGTCGGCGGCGATCCGGCGGTAACGGAAGATGATAGCGCTGAATGCAACATCACGATTTACAATCTGCCTCAGGCCAATCCCGGCTACAATTCCGACTGCCGCGAGTTTTATAACAAATCAGGCGACATTTTTTATCATTTATATTCAAAGACCATAAGTTGTTCCGATGATTGCCATCCGTACCGGCGCACGGAAAAAAATGTTGATGAAAGCATAGCCGACGCTGGTTCTTGCGGAAGTTTGTGCTTGGACGCGGCTGCGGAAGGCGATCACGCGTGCTGGAATCCTTCTTTAACGCAGTGTTTTGTCTGCAAGAACGGCGGAGCCTGGAATGTGGAACAGCAAGCTTGCGTGTATATGGCGATTCCCAACGAAGGAAAAGTCTGCGGCGCCAATGCGGCCGGATGCCGGGAGTATTCCGGCAGTGCCGGAGGCAACATGCTGCAAGTCATCAATCATAGCTTTGAAACCGGAACCAATCAGGACTGGACAGGGGATTTGGACGCCGCCAATCCATCCAACGATTCTTTGATTGTCGGCGGGCATTCGTTGTACGTTAGCGGCGGCGGCCATATGATAAATTTGGAACTGGGCACAATGCTTGGTAAGGATAGCGCTTATGTCATCAGCTTTCTGGCCAAAGGAGATCTGGGCGGAACACTCGGGCCGATTTATCTTGGTTCAACGACCGGTGAGCAGATTCCGTTCGCGGTTTCCGCTCCTGCCTCCAACTTGGGAACGGATTGGAGGATTTATGAATTCAATCTGGCAAGACTCAACAATGCGGACAGCGATTATGAGATTTCCGATCAAGATGTGCTTTCCATCACGGCTAGCGTTAATTTCAAAATTGACAGCATCAAGCTGGTTGAAATCGTTGATCGGTTTTATCTTATCAAACAAAGCCCGTGGAACGTGCCGGGCGCTTGCCTCAGGGACATTTTTGGGACATTCGTCGGGCCGCACCAAAACTTGGGATGCGAAAAATATACAGACGAAGATAAAAAAGTTTCATATCTTCACGACTTTACCAGTCTTTGTTCCGACTCGGCCGTGGGGTGCGAAGTCATGATTGATACGCACAATTCTTCCGGGTATCAAAGCCAGGCTTGGAATGATGATAACGGCGATAACATCTGCGACTTAAGCGACGGCACTGATTGTACGGCTGTGCCGGCTGATTCTTTGGAGTATGTGGTTTACGATTCAGACAAGCAATGCAACAGCGACAAAAAAGGCTGCCAGCGTCTGGGTAAGCCGAGCGGATATACCACCAATGTTTTTTATACCGGCGTTTTCTTGAAAAACGATCCTGATTCGTATGACTCCGCGATGTGCTCTTTTGAGCAGAACGGCTGTGAGCAGTGGATCGGCGGCTCAAGCGACTCTTTCTTTTTCAAAGATCCGGGATATCAGGTCTGCGAATATCGTCAAGAAACCGGCTCTGAAGACTGGGGTTGGTTCAAGCAGAAGATGAAGCGCTGTGATGTTGATCTTCCATCCGGCGAAGTTGATGACAGCGACCCGATTTGCCTCAAGGACGCAGATTGCGCTTCTGGAATTCCTTGCATTGCTGACCCGCAGGATTACCCCTGCGTCTCTTTTCCTGATAAGACCTTCGGCCCGGGCGGAGCAAACAATGAAGTTTATCAGCCGGGAACGGACGGCACGTACAATTGGGCCGGACTTTGTCCCGCGGCCAAATCAGGATGCGAAGAATACATTGACCCGGTTTCCCGGCAAGCTTCCAACCTCATCATCAATTCCGACTGCAGTGATATTGACGGAGTTGATGCCACTGCGCCGGTCGGGGATGGAGTTGACTGCGAAGATGGCTGGAACCCTTCGGCAACATTTTTTATCCAAACGGTTTTTCTTGAGCCGTCAACTCTTTATATTTTAGAAAATAACGATCCCTCAAATTCTGTCAGTCTGCTTGATTGCAATGGTGTGAGAGTTTTACTGGATGACAACACCTTGGATACGGCAAGAAACGAATTTGATGTTCCGGCCGGCAACCGAAGATTGTTCTTGTCTGGAGCGGATACGGGCTGTGTTGTCAGACGGACTTACAGCGGAAGCGCCATCAGACTTAAGAAAGCAATCATTGATTATCAAAAAGGCGTTTCCTTGGAAAATGACTGCAACGGTCTGGAGGAATATGATAACGGCTGTGTCCTTTTCAATCAGCGCAAAATTGTCGGCGGAAACGGAACCTATCTTGATTTCCAGGATAACAACCGCGATGTTGATTTGACCATCACCTCCCAGCCTCGGGCTCCGGAAACAGGAACGCTTGACAACAATGACAGCCGCGCGATCGTAAAAGTTAAGCCGGACCGGGAATGCTCAGAGTGGCTGGCATGCCGAAGCTTTGTCAAAGATGATAAAGGCAACAACATTTGTTTTGACATTGGGTTATGCGACCAGATTGACGATAATGGCAATTGCAAGAGTTTTCTTTTAAGTGAGCAGAAGAATCAAATATATTCCGGTTATCTTGGAGATAAGATCTCCAACCTGTCAGGGTACTCCAAGGTTGGGTATGACCCTGTAAGTTCGCTTGATTCCGATCTATATCCATTAGCGGCCATGAAGCAGGAAGGGGAATTTCTGGAAGTCAACAATGGCAATTTTGAATTCGCTTCAGAAAACAAGGAACCCTTTGGTTGGAAAAACAATGATGAATGGAGCGATAATTTCTACAGCGTGGTTGACAATCCAGTAGACGCTCAAAACGAAGGCACTGGTTATGCACCGGATGGCGATAATTTCTTGAAAGTGGGAGCGCCTTATTGGGTTAAATCAGAAGATATCGATGTTATCGGAGGAGCTCCTTATTCTTTGACAGCTTATATCAATACCATCAATCTGATTTCCGGAAATGCGTATATCAACATTCAGTTTTCTGATGCTGCTGGTACGGTAATTCCGCCAGAACCTTTTATGGAAGCGCCCTTCGGATTAAACTGGGTATACAGGGAAACAAATTTTAGCGCCCCGCTGAATGCTTCTCGCGCTAATATCATCATCCGGGCCAGCAGCACTTTAGCTGGAAATTTTTATGTTGACAACATCACAATCAGGCCAACTCTAAAGTCATCTCAAAACGAAATTGTTTCACAGTCCTGCCGCTTATATCCAGACAATTCATCAAAGTCCTGCGATTACTTTGAAGATTCTGGCGTTCACAAGAAAGGTTGGTGGGGGTATTGTCTGGAATATGACCGTTATCCGGGAAACACCGATGCCTGCCTTTTATGGTATCCGGTAGCGAAAGTAAAAAATGATGGATTGGCAGAAGAAGGCGCGGGATATGCTGGTAAGATTCCGGTTTATTATACCTTGGAAGGTGGTACGACTATAGGATATGTATATAAACATACGTTTTCTCTTTATGATGATGATAGTCATATTTGTAATGTAACTGATAGTCTGTGCCCAGTCGGATATACTTTTTATCATGATGAGCATGATTGCGGCTTTCAATGTTGGGATCATTATTGTTATTGCATTCCTGACGGCGAAGGTCTTGTTATAGCCGACGGATCGGGAGATAGCCACGAGGCGACAACAAGGGGTAATCCTACCAGTGTAAATGACGGTTGGTATCCTTATAATGGTGAGGATTTGGTTGTTTATAATAATTTTTTTGATGCTGATGATGTTGAGATTGAAAATACGAATCCTTACGCGTCATATTTATGCAACCCTTATCCTTTTACCGCCGGCGCTACTTCCTGTACGTTAACTCAAGAACAGTATCGATCGGTTTTTTATAATTCCTCCAAAGTCGTATCAACAGTCACTCCGACCGGTAAAAATAAATACTGGGCTGGACGGACATATCAAGGCAGTGAATATATGATACCGGATTTAAAGTTTTTGTATGATGCTTCAGACGCGCCTTTCGGATCCATTCTTCCTCCGGCGCCGGCTAACAATCCGGTAGAATGGGATGCCAATGACGATCTGGCGGGCAATCAGCCTGTTTTATACGGGTCATATGGGGCAACCAAGGTTAATTCCGGCCAAGTGTTCCAATGCGATACGGAAGATTATGATTGTACGCATGTGACGAATTCTGAAATGACAAATTTTCCGTATAATTACATCAACTATGCAGCTACTCCGGTTAATTACGCCAGTTCGCGTCTTAAGCGTATTTTCGCGCAAAGTTATGACATTTGGAAATGGGTATGGGCCGGACCGGATGCTGGGCAGTACACACAGTTGGAGGATACGGCAGCAAAAGGTTGGTCGCCGCCGACAGATCTTTGTACCAGCGGCGTTCGCCCCGTTTATGATTCTGCTGGAAACTCCGGAAACGGCAGTTGTGCAACTCCGGTCGGCAATTGCTTCGTTTGTCCGGGACCGACCTGCGATTACTGCGCGGTCAGGCCGAGTGTTGCTAACATCAAAATGAACGGCGGACTTGCTGGGAATGTCAAAGTCGGCGCGAGCGATTTTGCCAACATCACTTTCAATTCCATTGTTGATCAGGAACAATTGCCCATGGTCATGTACGCCGTTGATTGGGGGGATAATGATTATACTGTCGTTTCTGGCGTAGAGATGCGCAGACGTTCCAATCTTGACAATCCGCATTCGCTTTATCATCTTTACAGTTTCTGGGACATGAAATCCAAGCAGTCAGTTGATAAAGGCGCTGAAAACAACACAGTGTTTTGCGGCAATCCCGGCGAGAGGCCGGTTAACAACACCGGAACAGAGGCCTGCGCTGATGTTTGTCCGTCTGCTGATCCAAATTCCTGCTGTTGTCCCGCTGATACAGCTTGCTGTGTTACGCAAGCAGGCGTCAAGATCAAAGACAACTGGGGCTGGTGCAGTTATGACGGTGCTTCACCTTTGCTTTGTCCGAAGACCAATGAGTACACAGAGTATCCGAATTGGATCATGACGACGGAATATTAGGAAATTAGGAAATTGGGAAATTGGGAAATTGGGAAATTGGGAAATTGGGAAAGAAGATCTTAAAGGATGTTAAGTTTTTAACGATAATTTTTCAAGGTCACAAATTGTGACCTTGAATTTGTGATGTGAGTTTTTATGACAATGATACCGATTGAGAAAATTGAAAATAAGATTCTTCAAGATCACAGTTTGTGATCATGAAGAAAGGAAAGGGAATGACAAAAAAAAGTTTTTTTCATATTACATAAAAAATTGCCCTGTTTATAAAAAACAGGGCAATTTTTTTTATGCTAAAACTATTTATCAGCTGCCAGTCAGCGATATCAGCGCTATCAGAGTAATCAGCGAAAATTCAAGGCAATATCGGAAGAACATCAACTTATGGCTAGACGTTTTTGTTGGTATAAATATTTGGAGTATTTGGTCAAAATATGTTATAATTAGAATAACTTTCCGACATGTGAAAAACTCAAAATTCACGGGTTTTTTATGGTAGGAGTTAATTTTTTATGCCAACACAAGCAATGGATGACATATCAATGGCAAATCAGCTAGAGATGCGGCAGAATCAGGCTAGACGGGATCAAGAAAGAGGAACCAATGTTGGCAACGCGAGGAATGTTGGGGCAGGGATATATCAAAAAGGAAATCAGATATATGAAAAAGGAAAAGCGAGAGAAGAAGATGGCAAATTGGGGGGAAAGACAATGCGATCAGGAGGAGAGAAACTGAAATCATGGGGAAGATCTTTAAACAAGTTCGGTAAGGATGATGTAAAAAAACAAGCAATCGCCGGCCTGATGGCACCAGCGCAGATGGGCACCAGCGCGGCTTTAAAATGGGCGTGGGGCATCTTGATTCCCAGTTGGGGCATAAGCCTGATTTATATAAACATCCATGTGTTTTTACGTTTTGTCTTGGGCGAGCAATTGTTTTGCAAGCTGGGGCATGAGTGGATTCCCAAAAAAGCGGCCGGAGCGGTGGCGGGGGAAGCGGGGGAGAACGTCGGGAAAATGATTGGGATTGTTGAAGTGATGGGGGTTTTGTTGCTAGATTTAACAGTTCTGGTAATCATATTGAATTTTTTAGGAGTATCTTATTTTATTATTGATTTTTATTCGTCAAATATTATTGAGCAAGTTTATAAAATAATAAAAGCGCTTGGAATGATTGTGTAAGAAACAACTTGGATTTAAAGAAATGATACTTTTTTTTAGAAAACACATCCTATCAGTTTTAAAGAACAAGAAAACAATTTCGGCATTGCTTTTGAGTTTTGTTTTTTGTTTTGTTTTGGCGGAATCAGCACATGCTGCCTCTATTGGTGATGCTGTTTCTACTGTTTTAGGCTGGATTGCTGCTTTGATAAATTCAGTTCTCGGCCTCTTGCTGACATTGTTGATTTATATCTTAATGGATGTCGCAAAGTTTAATGGCATAATAAATGTTGAAACAGTGGTTAAAGGCTGGATTATCATCAGAGATTTATGCAACATGTTTTTTATCTTAATTCTCTTGGTGATTGCTTTTTCTACAATTTTAAAAATTGAAAGCTATTCAGCTAAAAGGCTGCTTCCGAAGCTTTTGATTATGGCTGTGCTCATAAATTTTTCACGGACGATTTTCGGATTGATAATTGATTTTGGCCAAGTGGTAATGCTTACTTTCGTAAACGCATTTGGCAGCGTGGGGGCGAACAATTTGATTGTCATGTTTAATGTTCAAGATATTTCAAAATTAAACACAAGTATAGAAGTAAATCCATGGGGAACGTCAGCGGCGTCAATTGCTGGTGTATTTGCATTGATCACGACGGTAATTGTGGTTTGCGTTATGTTGGCTGTCCTGGTGATGCGCGTGGTTATGCTTTGGATATATACGATTTTTTCTCCTTTGATTTTTTTGGGGTTTGCTTTCCCGCCAATTCAAAAATATACCGGCCGGATTTGGGAAGATTTTATCAAACAAGTTACGATTGGTCCGATTTTAGCATTTTTTCTTTGGCTAGCTTTGACAACAGCCTCGTCCTCTAGTGAAGCTTTGAGCATGGGCATTGGCTCAAACTCCGCCAGTGAAGAACTGTGTTCCGGTCTTTCAACCTTTTTTTGCTCAGGTAATTTACAGAAATTTATTATAACCATCGGTTTGCTCATGGGCGGATTGATGATGGCTCAGCAGGCGGGCGGAGTGATTTCCAAGGCGGCCAGCAAGGCGGAGGGGTGGGTGAAAGGCGGAGCGAAATTTGTTGGCAGACCCACAAAAGCATTGGGGAGTTATGGAGTTGACAAGCTAAGTGAAGCAACAAAAGTTGATTGGAATGTTTCTCGGGGTTGGGGGAGGCTACAAAATAAGATTGCAGAAAACAAGTCGGTAAGAGCGCAAAATGTTGAAAACAAAGTCATCGCCAGCGCTCAAGACGGCGGACGTTTGGCAACGTTATCCCATGGCGCTTTAGCTTGGGATAATGTGCGGAGTTGGAAAGGAATGAAAAGACTCGCTTTGGGAAAAAGAGCAGGGATGGGGTTAAGGAATGATCTAAATGAAAAAGTGTCTGAACGTAAAGAAATTTTAAGCGCAAACGATCAAGCTGATTTGTTGAAACAACGCGGAGAGATATTAAAAACCAGTACAAATTTAAAAACAAAGGAAAAAGAATTTCTTGAAGATATTCATGTCAAAGAAGAGAATGTTAGAAACGCAAAAAATCTTGGTGCGTCAAAAGATGACATAAAAGAAGCGGAAGCTAAGTTGAATGATTCACAAAATAAGTATGATTCATTAAAACTAGAAATGAATAATGCTGATGAATCAGTGAAAACGATTGATGAAACATTAAAGTCAAAAAAGATTGATGATAAAAAGACAACTGAATTAGACAGCGAAATAACAAAGCTAAAAGAAAAAGTAGGATATTATAATCTAAAGAATGGAGCAATTGCCATGGTTACGAGTGATGCCAAGATTGAAGGCGAACAGGCAGCCAAGATCTCCCGGATAGACAATTCTGATCAGCTGGGTGAAATTTTGGTTGAGGCGATTGAAGAACAAAATCAAGGCTTGATAGCCGCTGTGTCAAAGAAGATGGCAAAAATGTCTGATTACAACGAGATGATGGCTAAACTGAAGCTTGGCACCGGCACAGAAGGAATGCATAAATTGGCTGAAAAATTCCAGAAGGAAGGCGGCATGACCGAGCAGGGCTCCTTGGCATTGATAAGCGAAATCGGCAACATTGCCAAAAACGTAAATCATTTCGGAGGATTTGGAGCCGCCACACTGGAAAATGGATCCTGGAGAAAATCTACGGAAGATGAAGCTCAGACGGCGCAATTAGCCGAAATGATGAAAATCCAACCTCAGATGTTTGCCCGGTCAGTCAATCGGCTTGGCATTGGGTTTTATAAAGAAGGGGTAAATGGAGAGCAATCAGGCAAGACCTGGGAGATAAGCAAGGCCGGTCTTGCGTATATGAAATTGAATCAAAAGCCTTTGGCTGAAGAATACAAAAAAACCGGAAACCAAAATGCGCTTGAACATTTGGCTTTGGATAGCACAATTACGCTGTTAGGAAAAAATCAAATTAAAGATGGTGAAGGGAGTTTGATCAATACTGTAAAGTATAGGGCCACTGGCCAGGGATCCAATATCAGGCAGGTGATTAATAGTATAAAAAAATAGAGTATGGGGATAGAAAAAGATATTACAATCGAAGACATTGAGAATAGAATTTCTGAATTTAGCTTGTTTCAAGATACGCGCGGAGCATATGAATGTTATAAGGACATAAGCGCGATGCTTGGGGATGTTAAGGAAAATGAAATTGAAACTGGTATTTATGATTGTCTTATTAGATTAAAATTTTTAGCCTTAAGTTTTTTTGATGATTGGAAAGAAGTTGAGGGATTACTTAGAAATCATTTTGAACAGATATACAGAATAAATTATTATGATTTATGGAATAATATAAAATTGAAATTGTTGTTGGTTCCGGAAATAGATGATCGTAATAAAATAAAAAATCAATTGATAAATGTAATTTTGGAATGCGATAGGATAATTGTTAACCGGCAAAAGTATGCTGCAAATGCCAAACTCCCTGTGACTGTCGCTGAATGGCTCAACAACTATCGTTCAGAAGTGGGGGGTGGAGCGGTCGACAGTTTTGCCAAAACAAAATATTTAACCGGCAGTCAATACATGAAATTGTTAGATAAAGAAGATAAAAATAAAATTGTAATTCTGATAAATTTTTTTGAAAAATTAAAAACACCCTCTGATACGCCCCAAGGGTTTGAAGAAGATGTGCCAATGGTTATTGACGGCAAGAAATATATATATAAAAATGGCGAACTTGAGGAAATCGGCCCAAACATTGTAAATTTTATCAAATCAATCGTCACGGACGATGGAGAAGCAGTCGTTAACAAAGGCAAGGGAATCATCGGCATCCCCAAAACCCCGGAAGAAAAACAGATTGACCGCATCAAAACCGAGCAGAGAAAATACGGTGAAGAAAGCATTGAACATGCGGCCTTGGACGAAGAAGTCAGCCTAAAACAACATGTTGAGAATCTAAAAATTGAAGCTAAAAAGTATAAAGAAGGGAGTTTGGAGCGGATGGCGATGGAGGAAGAAATAAACAAATTAGAAGAATAAAATCCCATGCTAAGTTATCTACAAAAATTCAATGCCCTTGACCCGGATTTGCGAGAAAAAATCTCCAGCCCGAAAGCCATGTCGGCCATGCAGGAACTCGGAAAGGCTTACGGCGTGAGCTTGGCGACGGTCGTCATGCGCGTCATGGCTAAGGAGATTTCCATTTTGGATCTGTCCAAATTTTTTGTGTTTGAATATGACATGGACGCCAAAAAAGCCGAGAAACTCGTTGACGAGATGAAGGAAAAACTTTTTACGGAAGTGGCGGACTACCTCGGGTTCAGTTTGGATACCACGGAAGAAGAAAGCGAAAAATTGGAAGATTGGATTGGAAAGCAGAAGCAGTCCACGGGAATCAGAACATCAGATTTCTTTTTTTCTCCGGAAGACGAGGAGGAAGTCAAAGAGTTGACGCGGAAATTGGAAAGTTTTGGCGCCAAAAAGGAAGAGACGGCTGAAATCGGAAATTTGCAAGAGATTGTGGAGGAGGCGGCCAAGAGAGTAAATTTGAATTTCAGTTCCAGTGAATTGTCTGAGCGCATGAAGCAGATACTCGGCACGTATGTCAAAGGCGTTAGGAACAAAATTGATACAAAAATCACGCTTACAAAAGACGTGGCTTCAGGCGGATTGGACTTGAACGACGATCTGTCTTCCAAAATTTTATCAGTTACCGACAAAGTCAAAGAAGAAATGGCGGACAAATCAAAATTTTCTCCGGTTCCGCGCTTTAAAGTTCCGGAAGATGCCATGCAATCAAGTGTAAAAGAACAATCCGGCAATATAGACGGTGCCCAGCCGTTCAAAATCGCGCCTCGCGATTTTGATTATGATTTTTCCGCCTTGGCGAAGAAGCCGGCGGCGGAGAACAAGACGGTTCAGTTTGATGATGTGAGCAAGCGGATTAATCCGGTTAAGCAAGAAGAAAGTAAATCAATAAATCAACAAAGCAACAAAGCAACAAAGCAAGAAAGCAAAGAAATAAAAGATATATACGATAACGAAAAGGAAATTCCCAAAAGCAAAGATTTTGAGTTGATAAAACCGGATTACAAAAAGCCGGTGCTTCAGAATTCTGGCCAACCGGCAATCAGCGGGAAGGTCAGAATGGAAGATGTTAAATTTGTGCCAAAACTGACGGGCCCGGTTGACGAACTTAGGGAAATGAGCGTTTTAGATTTTCGGCGCCTTGGATCAAACGCAGAAGATTCAGCTGGAAAAATCATGGAAAAGATACATTTTCTGGAAAAAGACAGCTACAAGAAGCGGCTGGAAGGCATCAAAGCCTGGCGGGAATGTCCTGTCAATAAGGCATATTTAAACATCGGACAAACAAGCATAAACACCAATAGGAGCATCAGCGATATTATTGCCGAAGGACGCGACACTCTTTCTGTGGATGAGTTTTATGCGGTGATGGAGTTAAACAAGAAGCTTAGATTCTAGGTGTGACGCTAATCCGCTAGGTATGACGCTAATATGCGAATAAATGCGAATGCCGCTAATCGCTAATATAATATTCGCAATTCGCAGATTAGCATTTATTAGCATATTAGCGTCATACCATTAGCAATTCGCAGATTAGCATTTATTCGCATATTAGCGTCACATAGTTTATGCAGCAATTCACAGTTCCACAATTCATTGACGTTGAAGATAAGATCATTGGTCCGATCACGGCCCGGCAGTTTATCATCATGCTTACAGGATTTCTTTTCATTGGAATCAGTTATAAGATCCTTGATTTTACCGGATTTTTGGTTGTGGGAACTTTGATTTTCGCCATTTCAGGCGTTTTTGCTTTTTTTAGAATCAACGGCATGCCATTTCATTTTTTTGTCTTGAATTTCATTGAAACTGCTAAAAAACCCCGGCTCAGAGTTTGGAACAATTCTTACGGCAAAGAAAGGATTTTTGAAGATGACGCGGAAAACGCAGCCGCCCCGGCCAGGAGAGTTAAGCAAGAAAGGACATTCAGCCAATCGCGTCTCAATGAGCTGGCGCTGATCGTGGACAGCAAGGGGTCTTACAGAGGGGAAGACTAGCGGATTTAAATTCCAAATTACAAATAACAAATATCAAATAAATTCAAATGACAGAAATTCAAAATCCAAAAAATAATGATAAAAATTATATTAAAATAAATGTTTGAAATTTTTGATATTTGTATTTTGGTATTATTTGAAATTTGGTGCTTGTAATTTGGAATTTATTATAAATTGATGTCAAAAAAACCAGACAACCTAGCCACCAATAAAATAAAATCCTCCACCCAGGAGCATCTTGATATTGCGGAGATAAAATCGGATACGGTCGTGATGCGCGACGGTTCGCTTCGGGCTGTACTGCTGATTTCCAGCATCAATTTTGCTTTGAAGAGCGAAGATGAGCAGAACGCCATCATCTCCGCTTATGTCAGTTTTCTTAACAACATAGATTTTCCTCTGCAGATTGTCATCCAATCGCGGGAATTGAACATTGATAATTATCTGGAAGACTTGAAACAGAAAGGGAAAGAGCAGACCAATGAGTTGCTCAAGATGCAGACTGCCGAGTATATCCAGTATATTCAAGAACTGATTTCCATGAGCAAGATCATGAATAAGCGTTTTTATATCGTGATCGCTTATGACCCGATGTCTGACAAGCAGAAAGGATTTTTCTCTCGGACTTTTGATGTCTTCCGGCCGGCGTCAGTCATCAAAATGAAAGGCGATAAATTTATGCGCCGTAAATCGGAATTGTCGCACCGCGTTGACAACATCATGTCCGGACTCAATTCCATGGGCCTCAATTCCGTCCAGCTGGACACCCAAAGCCTGATAGAACTTTACTATAACACTTATAATCCCGATACGTCATCCAATCAGAAACTGGCGGACATTGATAAGATGAGGGTGATAGAACAAAGTTAATGTTCAATAATCAATAACCATTCAATATTCAAATATTCATTGATCATTAAATTATTTAAGCATTGAATGAATATTGGTTATTGAATATTGGATATTAAAACAAAATTATTTAAAATCCAGAATTAAGAATCGAAAAATTTAGTCCTAAATTTATTACAGTTCCAAACCTGTATCCTATGTTCAATTTAAATAAAAAAAATCCAATCACAAAACCGGAGAAAGGCCAGAACATTGACACCTCCGTTGAAATTGCGAAGGAATATATTGAAGAAGAGAAGGCTTACCGCCGGGGCACGATTTCCATCAAAGACCTGATCGCTCCGGCCAGCTTTAAGGTGGATTCCAACATGCTGCTACTCGGGGATAAATTTGTTCGGACCATTTTTGTCATAAATTATCCGCGCTATATCAGCGTCGGTTGGTTTTCGCCGATCATCAATCTTAACTCCACTTTTGACGTGTCCATGTTTTTTTATCCGGTCAAGAGCGCCGTGATATTAAAACAATTAAAGAAGAAAGTCGGCGCCCTGGAAGCGCAGATCATATCCGATGCCGAGAAAGGCGCCGCTCGCGATCCGCTTAGGGAAACGGCGCTAAGGGACATTGAAGCTTTGCGCGACGCTTTGACGCAGGGGATTGAAAAGTTTTTCCAATTCGCGCTGTATGTAACGATTTACTCCGACACCAAAGAAGAACTGAACCGCATGACCGGTGAGATTGAGAACATTTTCGGTTCCCGTCTGGTCTATTCCAAAAAAGTTTTTTATCAGGCTGAACAGGGATTCAACTCCACCATGCCGCTCGGCAATGACGAATTGTATATCACGTTCAACATGAATTCCTCTCCCATCGCTTCCTCTTTTCCTTTCATGTCTTCTGAGCTTACGACCGATAACGGGATTTTATACGGCATCAATCGCCACAACAATTCGCTTATTCTTTTTGACCGTTTCAGCCTTCAGAATGCCAACACGGTCGTGTTCGCCACATCCGGCGCCGGAAAAAGCTATGCCATCAAGTTGGAAGTGCTGCGTTCGCTTATGATGGGAACCGAGGTTATCATCATTGACCCGGAGTATGAGTATAAGCATTTATCTGATGCGGTGGGCGGCACTTACATCAATTTATCGCTCTCTTCTGATAATAAAATAAATCCTTTTGATCTTCCGCGCTCGGTCGGCGGCGACGCCAAGCCCGGAGATATCATCCGCAGCGCCGTTATCACGATGAAAGGACTGGTTAAGCTGATGCTGGGGGACCTTACGCACGAAGAGGATTCCATCGTTGACCGAGCACTGCTTGAAACTTACGCTAAAAAAGATATCACCCCGGAAAGCGATATGACCAAGATTGAAGCCCCGGTCATGCAGGACTTTCAGGATATTTTGGAAGGTATGGAAGGCGGGTCCGATCTGGCTTTACGCTTAAGAAAATATACACAAGGAACATTCGCCGGCCTTTTCAATTCCCCGACGAACGTTGAGATGGACAATCAGCTGGTTTGTTTTTCCGTCCGGGATTTGGAAGATGAGCTTAGGCCGATTGCGATTTATACGATCATCAATTATATCTGGAATGTCGTCCGAAGCGAGATGAAGCGCCGGATACTTGTGATTGACGAAGCTTGGTGGCTGATGCAGCATGAAGACAGCGCGAAATTTATATACGCTCTGGTCAAGCGCTGCCGCAAATATTATCTGGGTGTAACCACAATCACTCAGGATGTGAACGACTTTCTCGTATCGCCCTACGGTCAGGCAATTGTCACCAACTCGTCTTTGCAATTATTGTTAAAACAATCCACCGCCGCCATTGATATGATCCAGAAAACCTTCGCCTTGACCGAAGGGGAAAAATATTTATTGCTGGAGTGCGGGGTGGGCGAGGGGATCTTTTTTGCCGGCGCCAAGCATGCCGCGATCAAGATTGTCGCTTCATACACGGAAGACCAATTGATAACATCAGATCCGCGCCAGCTTTTGGAGATTGAGGAGGCAAAAAGAGAATTTGATGAAGCGGAGGAGGAAAAAAATGCAGTAACCCGCGGAAACAATACGAAAAGTGACGAGGATATGGATATCGGGTAGATGTGACGCTAATCCGCTAGGTATGACGCTAATATGCGAATAAATGCGAATGCCGCTAATTGCTAATAATTATTCGCAATTCGCAGATTAGCATTTATTCGCATATTAGCGTCATACCTTGCATATTAGCGTCATACCAACATCACATATAGTAATCTTAAGTTTAATTATATGAACAGAAAAGCAATCGGTATCATCATTATAATCTTAGGTTTCTTTTCTTTGGCTGGAATCGTATATTTTTTATTCCTGAACAATCTGTTTCCGTCTTGGCTTAATTTTGGGAGAAAAGAAATCGTGCCGGTTACATCAGACGCAACCGCTCAGAACAACATAGCGCAAACGCCTTCGAAAATTGAAAACAAAGAAATCAAAACCATCACAGCGGAGATTCCTCAAAACAACCAGGCAGAGGAAAACACCCTTGATGATAAAACTGTAAAAGTTTATTCGGAAAAAGATGATCTGATCAGAATGTCCGCGTCTTTTTCTGAGCGCTTCGGCAGCTATTCCAATCAGTCAAATTTCAGCAATGTTATTGATTTGAAGATGTTTATGACGGAAAAAATGAGGAAGTGGGCAGATGAGTATGTTAAGAGCCAGAGAGTCGCATCAACTGATTCTTCCATATATTTCGGGATTACCACCAAAGCCATCAAGGAAGATTTGAAAAAATATGACGATGATACCGGGTATGCGGAAGTGATGGTGTCAACCCGCCGCCAGGAAGCCAGAAATACCAGGATAAATGTATCCAACGCTTTTTCTCAAAACATTTTGATCACTTTCAAAAAAGAGAATGGCGCCTGGAAAGTTGATTCGGCGTATTGGAACGAGTCTTAAAGTTCGCTGATTACGCTGATGGCGCTGATATCGCTGATATATTTCAGTGCAATCAGCGATATCAGGGTAATCAGCGAAAATCCCCATGTTTATGAAAATAAGAAAAGAAAATTTGCCGATGATAATTTTTATAGCCATATCTCTTGTGGCTTTTTTGGTTTTTGGTTTTATTTATATTGTTTTATGGCCGCGTCTTGAGAGCAATGATGAGGCAGTCGCAAGAGTAAATTCTGATAAATATTATTTAAACGATGATTTTAAAAATGACGATCCATATATTACGAAAAACCCCACGCTTAAAGACATATTGAAAGGACCGATAATATCAAAAAACGATCCTTGGTTTGGCAGTGAGATAGCGCCGGTAACGATTGTTTATTTTTCTGACTTTACCTGCACGTTTTGCGAATCGCAAGAGCGGATATTAAAAAAAATCGTCACAGATTATACAACTCAAGTCCGTCTGATTTGGAAAGATTATCCGGAAAATGACAAGAATTCAATTTCATATAAATCCGCGATTGCCGGACGCTGTGCTTTGGCTCAAGGGAAATTTTGGCAGTTTCATGATGCTCTATTTGCTGTCGCCGAAGAGGCTCGGGAAGATGATTTTTATGCAATAGCCGGAGAATTGGATCTGAACGGCAAAGAGTTTAAAAAATGTTATACAAAACAAGAAACCGCGCAATCGGTAGAAGATAACATGGAAGAGGCAGACGCCCTCGGAATCGTCGGCATACCGTTCATTTATGTCAATGATAAAGAAGTGATGGGGGAGGTTTCGTATGAGGAACTTAGGGGGATGGTGGAGGGAGAGTTGGGCAAAACAAAATAAAATTTGGCAAAAAAATAAAAATATTCAATATTCAATAATCAATATTCATTCAATATTCAATATTTAAATATCCATTGATTATTAATTTATTGAATATTGAATGGGTATTGGATATTGAATATTTGTCCCAATTACGTTTAGTAAGATTATTTAAACGAAAAAGTTATGCCAAAAATAACCAGCGTATATGCATGCTCTACCTGCGGCGCTCAGTCTTCCAAATGGAATGGGCGGTGTTTGGAGTGCGGGAGCTGGGGGACGCTTAAAGAAGAAATTGTTGATAGGAAAGAAGGAGATAAAAAAATGATTGATAAGATCAGTTCTGCGGAAATCATAAATCTCAGCACCTTGAAAGCGGGTGATCAGAAAAGGATAAAAACGAACATTGAAGAAGTTGATCGCGTGCTTGGCGGCGGATTTGTTCCCGGGTCGTTGATTCTTTTGTCCGGAGAGCCGGGAATCGGAAAATCTACCATTTTGGCTCAAATCGCGGACAAGATCAGCGGCAAAGAGAACAAGACGATTTATTCCAGCGGTGAAGAATCAGCCTTGCAGATAAAAAGCCGGTTTGAAAGACTCGGGTGCAATTTGGAAAAGATCGCGTTTGTCCAGGAAACCAATGTGGAAAAGATCGTAAATGTTTTAAAAAAAGAAAAACCCGACTTAGCGATTGTGGATTCAATTCAAACGGTCTATTCTTCTTTGGTGGAAGGAGAGGCGGGAAGCGTGAGTCAGATCCGAGCGTCAACCATCAGTTTTCTTGAGCTGGCCAAGCAAGAGGATATCGTTATCATTCTGGTCGGGCACATAACAAAAGACGGGCAAGTCGCTGGTCCGAAAACTTTGGAACATATCGTTGACGCAGTCATAAATTTGGAATCGCAAAAGAACGGTGATTTCAGAATTCTCAGGGCTCAGAAAAATCGTTTTGGCGCGGTAAGCGAAATTGGAATATTTGAGATGACGGGGGCCGGCATGAGAGAAGTAAAAGATCCGAGCGCAGTGTTCATTGATCCGGATAGGCAAGAGACGACCGGTTCGGTTCTCTCCGCCGTTATGGAAGGCAGCCGGCCGTTTTTTTTGGAAATCCAAGCGCTGGTTACAAGAACTGTGTTTGGGTATCCGCAAAGAAAAACTTCCGGATTTGACCTGAATCGCTTGCAGGTTTTGGCGGCTGTGCTTTCCAAGCGAACAAAGATAAACCTGATAAACCAGGATGTGATTCTCAATGTCGCCGGCGGGCTTAAGATCAGCGATCCGTCCCTGGATTTGGCTGTCTGCCTTTCAATCGCATCTTCGCTTTATTCCCAGGTGATCAAGAAAGATATCATTGTGATCGGCGAAGTTGGGTTGGGCGGAGAGATCAGGCCGGTTGCCAAATTAAAAGAGCGTCTTTACGCCGCGGAAAAAATCGGTTATAAAAAAGCCCTTATTCCCGCTGTCAAGGAATCGGGCAGCGGAATAGAAACCGTAAAAGTGAAAAACCTGGAAGAAGCCGTAAGTGTAATGATGAAACTCTGATTTTTTGTATATTTTAATTTTTTTTGATACAATCACATCATGCTGGTCAAGAAAAAATTTTTAACATTTACTTTGTCAGACAAGATATTGTCCGTCGTTTTTATTTTCAGCACCCTGGTATTTTTTTTGGCGAAATACATCATGGGAGGATCGCTGGTTGATCTTTTGATTCTTGGTAATTTCATATATGCGGTTTGTTTTTCCCTTACTTATGTTTTGAGCCATAATTTTTCCAAGAGGATCATGGACCTGACCTTCAAGGTGGAAGAAATGGCGGCGGGAAACTTGTCCAAAGAAATCATGGTCAAAGGCAGAGATGAGATTGGACAACTGTCAATTGCCATAAATGGCTTGATCAGCAGATTGAAAACCGGGATTGCCCAGGATGTTTCCACTCATCTGGAATTGCGGCAGGCGAAGACTGATTTTGTCGCTTTGGCGTCCCATCAGCTGCGCACGCCGCTTTCCATCATAAAATGGTATGTTGATTTCCTGCGATGCGGAGACGCGGGGGATGTTAATCCTGAACAGAAAAAATATTTGGAAGAGGTGTATTCCAGCAATGAAAGGCTGATCGGGCTGGTTAACGCCCTGCTTGATGTTTCGCGGATTGATGTCGGAACTTTTTCAATTGAACCGGAGCCGACTGATATAATTGAGCGCGCGGAATCGGCCTTGGGAAAATTTTTGTCGGAAATTGAAAAGAAAAAATTGAAAGTGGAAAAGATTTATGATAAATTTCCCAGAATTAATCTTGACCCTCGGCTTACCAAAATTGTTTTTGAAAATATCTTCGCCAATGCCATCAAGTATACCCCGGAAAAGGGGATTATCAGAATTACCATAAAAAAGACGGAAAAAGATATTTTTATAAAAATCTCCGATAACGGAATCGGGATTCCCAGGGAAGAACAGCCAAACATTTTTTTAAAGTTATTCCGGGGCGCCTTAGCAAAAAAAATCGATGCTGACGGCACCGGACTCGGTTTGTATATTGTGAAGGCGGTGATTGAAAAATCCGGCGGCAAGATCTGGTTTGTTTCCCCGAGTTTGGATATCCTTTTGAAAGAGGAGCAGAAAAATTCCGACATCCCGCTGGACAAGCGCAATCGAGGAACCACCATCAACATCACGATCCCGCTTAAGGGCATGAAACCAAAGCTCGGAACAAAAAAATTATCAAGCTTAAAATAATTTGTTTGCCTTGTGCCTCTGAAAGCATAAAGCAAGCCTAAACATATGGCCGAAATAAAAAAAATTTTATTCGTGGAAGATGAAATCGCCATGCTGAACGCGCTGGAAAGTAAATTCAAGCAAGAAGGTTTTGAAGTTTTTACGGCATCCGACGGCGAAGAGGGGGTAAAATTGGCCTTGAAAGAAAAGCCGGATTTGCTCATGCTGGATATCATTATGCCCAAATTGGACGGGCTCGGGGTGATCAAGAAGATAAGGGAAAACGCCAAATGGGGAAAAGATGTTCCAATCATCATGCTGACGAACTTAAGCGATCCTGAACACGTGTCAGAGGCGGCGAAGTACGGTGTTTATGATTTTTTGGTAAAGACTGATTGGCGCCTGGATGAAGTTGTGCAAATGGTTAGGACCAAACTCGGGATTTAAACGTTTTGTTATTGTTTAACTGAAATCATGCTTATGTTGTTTGATTCAAACAAGCCAGGCATCAGCTTTATAAAGTTTTTTGCGGTCCATGTCATCATAATCACATTGCTTTTTTTTGCCTTAAACTCATTTTGAATTTTTTGCCTCTAAAATCAAACGCCCTGTTCCGCAACATGCGGACAGGGCGTTTGATTTGTATGGAATTTAAATTTATTTGGTCTTAGCCATCGTCTTTATGCACTTGGTGCAGACAGCGCTTCTTTTTCCGTCAACTTTTTTGCTTTGCAGATTTATGTTCTGGCGTTTGATTGTTTTGATATTGGAATGGGATCTGGAAGCTCCTTTCGTTGAGCCGCGACCGCATACATCACATGCTTTTGCCATATTGATTTGTTTGAAAAAATAATAGTTAATATATTTTTTAAATACAAAATAAATAATATCACGATTTACAAAAAAATGCAAGATATGGTAAGATTAACTTAATATAAATTTCAAATAGCAAATTCCAAATTACAAATAAATTCAAAAAAACAAATTCAAAACATCTTATAAGCCAAGTATCACATGAATAAGTTTTGAATTTGATATTTTGAATTTAGGATTTATTTGTAATTTGGAATTTGTTATTTGTATTTTTAAAAGCTATAATGTTCATATTTTATAAGATTAATTTGTTGCTACATAAAATATATGCAAATAATAATATTTGAAATAATCGTCTTGGTCTTTTCCGCCATCATCCATGAGTATATGCACGGCTGGATGGCGAATGAGCTTGGGGATCCGACAGCCGAGGAGGCCGGGCGCCTGACGCTTAATCCCATACCGCATATTGATCTGTTCGGTTCCATAATTTTGCCTTTTATGCTGGTCTTAAGCGGAACCGGGATTGTTTTCGGGTGGGCAAAACCAGTCCCATTTCGGCCGGATATGCTCCGGGACAAGAAATGGGGTGCTGCGAAAGTGGCGGCGGCCGGTCCTTTGGGGAATGTCGTTACAGCCATTTTTTTTGGCTTAGTTTTAAGGTTTTTTCCATTTGGAAACCAGGTTTGGGGTACATTTTTGTCAATCATTGTGCAGATTAATCTATTGTTAGCGATATTTAACTTGGTGCCCATCCCGCCGCTTGACGGCTCAAAAGTTTTGGCCGCTTTTTTGCCTTATAATGTTCAAATGAAACTGTTAAACTTGGAAAGATATGGCATGTTTTTGGTAATAATATTTATTGTTATCGGGTTTCCTTTGTTGATTCCGGTGATTGAGTTTTTATATAAGGTGATCGTAGGAGGCTAGTCATATTCAGCGAATTTGTTAATTCAGGTGACAATCCGAATAATACAAATTTTAATCCGAATATTACAAAAAATAAATGTTTGTAATATTCGGATTAATTTGTAGATTCGGATTGGCTAAATAAACATCAGCGTACGCACTTGACTTATCTGCGTCTTTTTGATAAATTATAAAAGCCACTAAATATAAAAGATACCCTGCTTATAACGGGGTTGTTTTTGTTAAATATTAAATAATATTAAATAAATTCGCAGTTTGCGACATTAAATTCTTTATGCCTACAGTAAACCAATTGGTTAAGAAGGGAAGAAAACAGACCAAATCAAAATCAAAATTTCCGGCTTTGCAGTCAACTTTGGATACATTGCACCGCAAGAGGAAAGATTTGAAACGAGGAGCGCCTTTTAAGAGAGGGGTTTGTTTGAAAGTTACAACCACCACTCCCAAAAAGCCTAACTCCGCTTTACGTAAGATCGCGCGTGTCAGACTTTCCAACGGCATGGAAGTTACAGCATATATTCCCGGTATGGGACATAATTTGCAGGAGCATTCCATCATCCTTTTGAAAGGCGGACGTACGAAAGATTTGCCAGGTGTTCGTTACAAGATTGTGCGCGGCGTTTATGATACTCAAGGCGTTGATGGCAGAAAACAAGGAAGGAGCTGTTATGGGGCTAAGGCGGAGAAGAAGTAATTAATAAATAAAAAGATAAATAAGATAAATAAGATAAATACAATTTTATTAATAAGATTTAATACGAGCTTCTCGTGAAGGTCTGCCCCATCAGGGGTAGAGTAATGAGACGCGTTAAAAAAATGAGAGGAAAACAAGCGCCTAAAAGAAAAATTTTTGGAGATAACAAATTCAATGACACCGACATTGCAAAGTTTATAAACTACATCATGGAAAGCGGAAAAAAATCAGTAGCGGAAAACATCGTTTACTCTGCTTTTGATATCATCAAAGACAAGACCAAACAGGATCCGAGGCATATTTTTAACAAGGCCATGAAAAGAGTAATGCCGCTTTTGGAGGTGCGCGGACGCAGGATCGGCGGAGCAAACTATCAGATACCTTACCAGGTAAGAGGCGACAGGCGATTTTCGCTCGGTTGCAGATGGCTCATTGAAGCGGCTCAAGGCAGAAAAGGCAAACCGATGCATCAGAAGCTTTCCGATGAGATTATGCAAGCCGCAGAAGGCGAAGGTATGGCTGTAAAGAAGAAAGAGACGGTGCAGAAACAGGCGGAAGCGAACAAGGCATTTGCGCATTTCGCTAGATAGGGGATAGTTGATTAGTTTATTAGGTAATTAGGATAATTGCTTATTTTTTAAAAAACTAAAAAACCTTTACCTAATCTACTAATAAACTTATCAACCAATCACGTGTTTAATGTCTTTTATAAAAAACAAGGTTTCGCCTTTATCGGTTTGCTAATCAGCGTCGTTATCATTGCTGGCCTTGCTTTTGGCAGTTTCTATTTTTCCAATAAAAAAACCGGCGAAAAGAATGAGCTAAAAGGGAAAAATGACATCGAGACTTTACAGAATGTCAAAAGGAAGATGAACGAAATAAATAAAAAAGTTATCGATAGAAGCGGAGAAATTAAAGAAGAATTAAAAGACCTGGCAACTACGAGTGATCCGGTAACTAATTAACCAATCAACTAATTAACTATTAAACTTTATTACTTATTATTGATTAAATTATGCCCAGGGAATATTCATTGGAAAAAACAAGAAACATCGGAATCATGGCTCATATTGATGCCGGCAAGACCACTTTTACAGAAAGGGTGCTTTTTTATACCGGGAAGAAACATAAAATCGGAGAAGTCCATGACGGCGCGGCTGAAATGGATTGGATGGAACAGGAAAAAGAAAGAGGCATCACCATCACTTCCGCGGCCACGACTTGTTTTTGGAAGAATAACCGCATCAACATCATTGATACTCCCGGGCACGTGGATTTTACCGTTGAAGTGGAGCGCTCGCTCCGGGTTTTGGACGGGGCAGTCGCTGTTTTTGACGGCTCCAACGGCGTGGAACCGCAATCGGAAACGGTTTGGCGCCAAGCGGATAAATATAATGTTCCGCGCTTATGCTTTATCAACAAGATGGATAAGACCGGAGCGGATTTTTTCATGTCGCTCAATTCCATCAGAGAACGTTTAAACAAGAACGCGATCGCTATTCAGCTGCCGATCGGCGCTGAAGAGACGATGAAAGGCGTCGTTGACTTGTTTGCGAGGAAGGCTTATGAGTTTCAGGGTAGTTTTGGAGAAAAAATCGTTGAGATAGAAATTCCGGAAGACATGAAAGCGCTGGTTGAAAAATATCGAACGGAAATGGTTGAAAAAGTCGCCGAATGCGATGAAGCTACCACTGAGAAATATTTAAACGGCATAGAGATCGGAGTAGATGAACTTAAGGCGGCGGCCCGCAAAGGCGTTTTGACTTCACAGATTTTTCCGGTACTGGCCGGGACGGCTTTGCAGAACATGGGAGTCCAGTTTGTGCTGGACGCTGTGGTTGATTTTCTTCCTTCTCCTCTTGATTTGCCTGCTTTGGAAGGAATTGACGTTAAAGATCCGGAAAAGAAATATATCGTCAAGCCGGATGATTCCGAGCCTTTTGCCGGATTGGCCTTTAAGATTGCCACTGATCCATTCGTGGGGAGATTGTGTTTTGTTCGCGTGTATAGCGGCGTTTTGGAAGCAGGCTCTTATTTGATGAACACTTCAAAAGGAAAAAGAGAAAGAATCGGGCGTTTGGTTTTGATGCATGCCAACCATCGTGAGGAAGTCAAAGAAGTGCATGCCGGAGACATCGTAGCCGTGATTGGATTCAAAGATACAGGAACCGGGAACACTTTGTGCGATGAAAAGCGCCAGTTGCTCTTGGAAAACATCATCTTTCCGGAACCGGTCATCAAGATCGCGGTTGAACCGAAAACCAAAGTGGATCAAGAAAAGATGGGAATCGCTTTGCAGAAATTGGCAGAAGAGGATCCGACCTTCAAAGTTGAAACTGACGAAGAAACGAATCAGACTTTGATTTCGGGGATGGGAGAATTACACTTGGATATCATCGTTGACCGCATGAAGAGAGAGTTTAAGGTGGAAGCCAATGTTGGTCAGCCGCAGGTAAGCTACCGCGAAACGATCAGACAGCAGGCAGAAGCTCAAGGCAAGTATATCAAGCAATCAGGAGGACGCGGACAATATGGCGATTGCTGGATCAGAGTTGAGCCGCAAGAAGAAAAAGGCAAGGGTAATGAATTTGTTGATGCAATCAAAGGCGGAGCTGTTCCCAAAGAATATATCCCAGCCATTGAAAAAGGCGTTATTGAAGCCATGAATCAAGGCGTGCTTGCCGGTTATCCGATGGTTGACATCAAAACGACTGTCTTTGACGGATCGTATCATGAAGTTGACTCAAATGAAGCGGCTTTTAAAATGGCCGGTATTTTTGGATACAAAGACGCTTGCCGCAAAGCCGGATTGATTCTTTTGGAACCGATCATGAAGGTTGAGGTTGTTACCCCGGAAGAATATATGGGCAACGTGGTCGGCGACCTGAATGGAAAACGCGGACAGATTGAAAAAATGGAGAACCGCGCCAAAGCGAAAGTGATTGACGCCAAAGTGCCTTTAGCGGAAATGTTTGGTTATGCTACCCAGCTTAGGTCCATGTCGCAAGGCAGAGCGGCTTATTCCATGGAGTTTTCACATTACGCCGAGACCCCAAAGAGCGTTGCGGAAGCAATCATCAGCAAGAATTCAACAAATTAAATTTGTTTTGTTGACTATATTCATTGATTTGTTAAAATAAAAATATGTACAAACAGCTGCAAAAAGCTATAAATTTAGCAAGAAAAACGGGAGATCGCTTGATTGTTTATGACATGCAAGATGATGATTCCGCCTTTGCGGTCATGAGCCTGGATGAGTATGAAAAATTAACCGTTGAAAAATCACATGTTCATGGTTTGACAGAAGATGAATTAATTGATAAAATAAATCGCGATATATCCATATGGAAATCTGACCAAATTTTTGAAATGAACGATAAGAAAGAGGTAAATTTTTCAACAATTGATAAGAAGGATATATCTGATTTTACAGGAAAATTTGATGATAGCTATCATTTTTTTGGTGAAGATTCCGGGGAAAAAGAAGAAAAAACCCTGAAGAAAAAAAAGAGCAGTCATTGGAGCATACCTTCGGAAAGAAAAGAGAACGCTGAAGAAGTTATTGATGAAGACCGGCAATATCTGGAAGAAATAAAATATTAATATAAAATTTTTAAAAATTTAATTAATTTTAATTTTATTACGGCTGGTTTCCCTTTTTACAGGGAAAGAAACCCTTGGGATAAATTTTTCACTAGGGGTCGTACAATTCATAAAAACATGGCAGAAAAATTTGAACGTACAAAACCCCATGTGAACGTAGGCACAATCGGCCACGTTGACCATGGTAAAACAACTTTAACCGCAGCTATTTTAAAAGTGTTAGCGGCCAAAGGTTTTAAAGCATCAAACAAGAATGTTGATCAGATTGATGCCGCTCCGGAAGAAAAAGAACGCGGCATCACGATTGCGACCGCTCATGTGGAATATGAAACGGAAAAACGCCATTACGCCCACGTTGATTGTCCGGGACATGCCGATTATGTTAAGAACATGATCACAGGCGCCGCTCAGATGGACGGAGCGATTTTGGTGGTTGCGGCCACAGACGGACCGATGCCTCAAACCAGAGAACACATCCTCTTGGCTCGTCAGGTTGGCGTACCGAGCATGGTCGTCTTTTTGAACAAATGCGATATGGTTGAAGATGCTGAATTGATTGATTTGGTTGAAGAAGAAATCAGAGATTTGCTGAAGAAATATGAATTTGACGGAGATAACATCAGGATTATCCGCGGCTCAGCCTTGAAAGCTTTGGAAAATCCGAGCGGCGATGAAGCCAAGCCGATCATGGACTTGATGCAAGCTTTGGATGAAACCATTCCGGAACCGGTTCGCGATTTTGAAAAACATTTCCTTTATGCCGATTGAAGATATGTTTTCAATTGAAGGCAGAGGAACGGTCGTAACCGGCAGGATTGAACGCGGCATCATCAAGATTGGACAAGAAGTGGAGATTGTTGGTTTGAAACCGACATCGAAAACGACTGTCACCGGAATTGAAATGTTCAACAAGCAGTTGGACGAAGGCAGAGCCGGTGATAACGCAGGTATTTTGCTTCGCGGCACAAAAAAGAATGAAGTGGAAAGAGGACAAGTCTTGGCTAAAACCGGGCACAGTCACTCCTCATACTGAGTTTGAAGCAAAGGTGTATATCCTGTCCAAGGATGAAGGCGGACGCCATAAACCTTTCTTTAAGGGATATAAGCCTCAATTCTATATCCGTACGACAGACGTTACCGGTGAAGTTGAATTGCCGGAAGGCACAGAAATGGTCATGCCTGGCGATACCGTTGAATCTTGAAGATAAAACTCATCAGCCCGATTGCTTTGGAAAACAAGCAAAAATTTGCCATCCGCGAAGGCGGAAGGACAGTGGGCGCTGGTGTTGTTGAAACAATCATAAAATAAGCACTTTACCCGACTCTTTTTAAAAGGGTCGGGTTATAGTGTTTGTTTATTAATAAAAATTAAACCAATTTTCATGACTGACGCAAAAGCTACAACAGCAAAAAAAGAAAAAACCAAAGAAAACGATGATTTTAAGCAGAAGATCCGCATTAAAATCAAGGCTTTTGATCATAAGATCATTGATCAATCCACAAAAACGATAATCAGTACCGCGGAAAGAAGCGGGGCGCAAGTATTTGGCCCGATTCCTTTGCCTACGGAAAAAAAGAAATTTACTGTCAATCGTTCAACTTTTGTCAGCAAAGATGCCAGAGATCAATATGAAATGAGAACCCACAAACGTTTGATTGATATCGTTGAACCGACAGCAAAAACGATTGAAGATTTGACAAGTCTTAATCTTCCGGCCGGAGTGGATGTGGAAATAAAAATGTAATCTTAATATTTTATTTAATATTAGTTATATTTTTATTTAGATTTTTGTCAGGAAAAAAGCTTGCATTTTTTTAACAAACAGTATATACTATAAAAGTTATAAAATATCTGATAATTGTTTTGGTAACTCTTATAGCATACATTTTTGCTAATAAAAGAAAGTGCCAGAATAGCTAAAGATATTATAAGAAAGGTAATAAGCAACAATATTTTAAAATTCAGCGCAATAGTTTTGATAGCTGGTTTTTGTTGCAAGCCAGTTTTTTTGTTTTAAAACGCTGATTACCCTGATTTCGCTGATAGCGCTGAAATATTATAATTAGCAATTAGCAGATTAGCATTTATTCGCATATTAGCGTCACATTATTAGCATCACATTTTAATATGAAATATATATTGGGAAAAAAAATGGAAATGACTCAGATCTGGCATGGAGATCAGGCGATTTCAGTTACAAAAGTTGAGGCCGGACCTTGTGTGGTGGTTTGTTCTAAAAATATAAAAACTGACAGTTACGAAGCGGTTCAGCTGGGATTTGGCGAGCGGAAAGAAAAGAACATAAAAAAACCGCAGAAAGGACACACGAAAGGTTTAGGGAGTATCCGTTTCATGCGCGAATTTAGAGTGGCCGCCGGCGATTTGAAAAGAGGTGACAAGATTGATGTCAGCACATTTTCCCTGGGAGATAAAATAGATGTAATCGCTACATCAAAAGGGAGGGGATTCCAAGGCGGTGTTAAAAGGCATGGTTTCAGCGGATCAAAGAAAACGCACGGCAACAAAGATCAGTTAAGAATGCCAGGCTCTGTGGGCGCTACCGGTCCGGCTCATATTTTTAAAGGGACAAGAATGGCAGGAAGAATGGGCGGAGATCGTGTTACGATAAAAAATTCTGAAATCGTGGAGATAGATTTGGAAAATAACATTTTGATGGTAAAAGGCGGAATTCCCGGAGCGAAAAATGGATTGGTGATCATACAGGGAGAAGGAGAGTTGAAATTTAAAGCAGGAGCTGTGAAGGAAACAGCCGATCCAAAAGAAACAACGGAAGTAGTGATTGAAGATACAAAGAAAAATTAGAAATTAGAAATTAGGAATTAATTCAGCAGTTATGTCGATTAATATAAAATTATACAATCAGAAAGCGGAAGTGATTGGGGAAGAGAAAGTTTCCAAGCGGATTTTTGCCGTGAAATTAAACGAAACCCTCTTGCACCAGGTGGCTGTCGCTCAGATGGGAAACGAAAGACAAGTTTTGGCAGACACGAAGACCAGAGCAGAGGTTAGGGGCGGAGGCAAAAAGCCTTGGCGTCAGAAAGGCACTGGTCGCGCCAGAGCCGGGTCCAGCCGATCGCCGATTTGGATTGGCGGCGGCGTCACTTTCGGGCCCACCAAAGATCGGAATTACAAAAAGAAAATCAACAAAAAAATGAGGCGGAAAGCGATTAGCATGGTTTTAACCGACAGGCTTCTGAGCAACAATCTTGTGCTTTTGGATAAATTTGAGATGGAAGATTTTAAAACCAAAACCGCTAACGAAATGCTTAAGAACATTGAGAAGTTGATGGCAGAAAATAAGATTGACGGCGAGAAAAAGAAGATCGCGAGAAGCCTTTTGGTCCTTAATGACAAAAAAGATGAGAAAGTGAAATTTTCTGCGCGTAATTTAAAAGGCGTGGAAGTGTTAAACATAAACAACATAAACATTCTGGATTTGTTGAAATATAAGAATTTGGTATTAACCAAGGAGTGCGTAAGGATGATTGAAAAATCCGGAGGTGAAAAATAACATTTTATAACATATGGCGATATTTGGAGCAAAAAACCCAGTCCCGGTAAAAGACGCGGACGGCAAAGACATCAAGAAAAAAGTCGGATCAAAACCGACTGGCGTTGCTGATTCAAAAAAAGAAAATAAAGAAAAGAGTGTTTCCAAAAATGAAAGTATGAAAGATTTATATGGCGCCGATGGCGTTAAAGCTGAAAAGACAAAAGCGGGCGACCGCGAAATTGGAAAAAAATCAGGCAATGCCTATCAGATTTTGGTAAAACCCTTGATAACTGAAAAAGCTGCGAATTTCAGCGCTTTGAACAAATATGTTTTTGAGGTGGGGGATAAGGCCAACAAGATTGAGATTGTCCATGCCATTGAAGAGATATATGGTGTAAAACCGACAGCAGTCAACATTGTAAATGTTATGGGAAAAAGGATAAGGACAGGCAGATTTTTTGGACAGAGAAAAAATTGGAAAAAAGCGATTGTTTCTTTGCCTGAAGGCAAGACCATAAACATATACGAAGGAGTTTAAGCATAAATTTTCAAATAACCAGCAGATAAAATATGGCTATAAAAAGAGTCAAACCAACAACCCCGGGCAGACGTCAAGCAAGATTTGATGATTTTTCAGATATCACCAAGTTCACTCCGGAAAAGTCTTTGGTGCTTCCCAAAAGAAGAATCAATGGGAGAAACTCACAAGGCAAAATCACAGTCAGGCACAGAGGCGGCGGAGCAAAAAGAGCGATCAGGGTGATAGATTTTAAGCGCGATAAATACGATATTCCGGGAAAAGTCATGACCATTGAATATGATCCGAACAGGGGTGCCCGCATTGCTTTGGTAAATTACATTGACGGAGAAAAGAGATATATCATCGCTTTGCATGGAATGGCTGTTGGTGAAACGATCATCAGTTCCAAAAATAAAATCGAGATAAAAAGAGGCAATGCCATGCCGATTGAGAATATTCCGGCCGGAGTTGCCGTATGCAATGTGGAATTGGTGCCGGGTCACGGAGGAATGGTAGCGCGCGGAGCGGGAAATAGCGTTGCGGTTATGGGCATTGAAGGAAAATACGCTCAGATAAAACTGCCTTCCAGCGAGATCCGCTTGGTGGCGAAAGAATGTCTGTGCACAATCGGACAAATCAGCAACATTGATAAAAGACATATCAAACTGGGAAATGCCGGCAGAAAAAGACATCTGGGATTTCGTCCGACTGTCAGGGGAACAGCCATGAACCCGGTTGATCATCCGCACGGAGGAGGCGAAGGCAATCAATCCATCGGTTTGAAAGCTCCGAAGACGCCTTGGGGCAAGCCGGCGCTCGGTGTAAAGACCAGGAAGAAAAAGAAATCAACCACCAGATTGATTCTGCAAAGAAGGAAGAAGAGAGGATAAGATTATAAATTCATGGGGACCATATGAGAAAAATTTTCAAAATAGGGATTCTCAATTAAAAATATGTCAAGAAGTTTAAAAAAAGGACCATACGTCAACGAAAGGCTGTTGAATAAAATAAAAAATTTGAAGCCGGGAGACAAGACAGTTTTAAAGACTTGGGACAGATCTTGTTCGGTAACGCCGGAAATGGTCGGTTTTACAATCGGCGTGCACAATGGAAAAAAGCATGAATCGGTTTACGTGGTTGAAAACATGGTCGGGCATAAGCTTGGTGAATTCGCTCATACCAGAAAATTCGTTAATCACGGCGGTAAGAAAGCAAAAGAAGATAAAAAATAATTTTTTGAAGCATAGATTATGAAAGTTAAAGCAAAAGCAAATTACATAAAAATGTCGCCAAGAAAAGTGCGCTTGGTGGCCACGGCAATCCGCGGAATGCAGATTGGAAAAGCTTTGGATCAGCTGGCTTTTACCCAGAAAAATGCAGTTCTGCCGATTTCCAAACTTCTTCATTCAGCGATTGCCAATGCGGAAAATAATTTTGAGTTGGATAAGAACAACCTTTTTGTGGAAGAGATAACTGTAAATGAAGGTCCGACATTAAAACGTTTTATGCCCAGAGCGCGAGGCAGGGCCACACCGGTCAGAAAACGCACCAGTCACATTGGCATTGTGCTTGGAGAATTGGTTGACAGCGGTGATATCAAAGCCAAAAAGCAAAAGATAGATGAGCCGGTTAAGCTGGGAGCGGCGATCAAAGAAAATGAAGGAATAATCATAAAAGACAAAAAAGCTGACAAGAAAAAAGGCGAGGAACTCACGGAAAAAGGAAAAGTGATCGTTGATCCGCGCGGCGAAGGGAAAGGCAAACATACGAAAATTGAAGGCAGCTCAAACAAAGGTTTTTCCAGCAGAATTTTTAGAAGAAAATCAGGATAATAACATTTAGTTTTTATATTATATGGGTAAAAAAGTAAATCCAAAAATTTTCAGAATCGGAGTGACAAAAGCCTGGCCATCAAAATGGTTTGCCAAAGGCGCTGATTATATTTTAAACGTCAAACAGGACTCAATCGTCAGAAAATATATCATCAAGACCATGAGAGAGGCCGGAGTTGACAGAGTGGAAATTGAGCGCAGTGCCGGAAAGATCAGCATCGGCATATACACGGCCAAACCGGGGTTGGTTATCGGGCGCGGAGGGGCGGGCGCGGATGATTTTAAAAAGAAACTCCATACTTTGTACTTGAAAAATTTCAAATTAGGCGATATTAATGTGAATGTTTACGAAGTGGATCGGCCGAATTTGAGCGCGCAGATAAATGTGCAGGCCATGATAATTGAATTGGAAAAAAGAATGCCTTTTAGAAGAGTGATGAAAGGCGCCATGAGCAGAATTGAAAGAGCAGGGGCGCTGGGAGTAAAGATGATAATCGCAGGACGGCTTAATGGCGCGGAAATCGCCAGAAGCGAAATGCTAACTTCCGGAAAAGTTCCGTTGCATACTTTGCGAGCCGACATTTCATATGCTCGAGGCTGGGCCAGCACCACTTACGGATCGATCGGGGTCAAAGTTTGGATTTATAAAGGAGATAAATTTGATAAGCAAGAAGAAGTAAAAGGAGAAGTTTTGGGAAAAAAACAATAAATAATTAGTTATAAAGTTAAAGAGGATTATATATGTTGATGCCTAAGAAAACCAAATATAGAAAATCGCATAAAGGAAAACGCGGCGGAAAAGCGACCAGATTGGTTGATCTAAGCTACGGTGATTACGGACTTAAGGGTATGGAGGCGCATTGGGTAACAAGCCGCCAGATTGAGGCTGCCAGGCGCGTTATGACCAGGTATACGAAGCGCGGCGGAAAAGTCTGGATCAGAGTTTTTCCGGATAAGCCGGTTACGAAAAAAGGCGGAGAAATGCCGATGGGAAAAGGCAAAGGGTCGGTTGATCATTATGTGGTTGTCATGAAACCGGGAATGATTCTTTTTGAAATGTCAGGAATTGATAAGGCTATGGCAAAAGAAGCCATGGAACTTGCCGGACACAAATTGCCGATAAAATGCAAATTCATAACCAAGGACTAATTTGAAACATAGATAATTATATATGGAATATAAAGAATTAAAAAATAAAAAAGAGGCCGAGCTGCAGAAAGAGCTGGCAGAATCACGCGATAAATTGCGGGATATGAGATTTAAAGATGCGAACAAACAGCTGAAAGATGTTCGCGCGATAAAGAAAATCAGGATTACCATTGCTCAGATTTTGACATTGATAAATGGATTTAAAAAAAATCAGATCAAAACCGACGATAAGACCGCGGCTGACGGCAGCAAAGAAAAATAAGAAAAATAAGAAGAATAAGAAATTTTAGTCATATAAATATGGAAAAAGTCATAAAGAAAATTGAAGATAAAAAGACTATAATCAGGAAGAAATTCACTGGTGTGGTTGTAAGCGATAAAATGGATAAGACGATAACTGTAAAGATTGATACCATCAGACAGCACCCGAAGTATTTAAAAAGATATACTGTCAGCAAAAAATATAAAGTTCATGACGAGAAGAATCAGTTTAAAGAAGGAGATATGGTTACCTTTGTTGAATGCCGACCGATTTCAAAGGATAAGAAATGGAGAGTGGTTTATTAGTAGTTTAGTTAAATATAATAAGGAGTGGAAACAATATAATTCAAAAACATGATACAAACAGAAACAAGATTAAAAGTAGCAGACAATTCAGGAGCGCGCATCGTTTCGTGTATACGCGTGAATGGCGGATATAAAAAACGCTATGTCAGGATTGGCGAGATTTTTACCGCTGCCGTCAAAGAAGCGACTCCGCATACCGCCATAAAGAAAGGCGATGTTGTTAAGGCTGTTTTGGTCCGGACAAAAAAAGAAATCAGAAGAAAAGATGGAACATATATCAGATTTGATGAGAATGCCTGCGTTATCATTGACAAAGATAAGAAAGAGCCGAAAGCGACCCGTATTTTTGGACCGATTGCCAGAGAAGTCAGACGAGCCGGATTTGCCAAGATCGCCAGTCTAGCCCCGGAAGTCCTTTAGATCTTGTAACTTGGAACTCATAACTCATAACCTTTTTTATGATATTGAGTTGTCGGGATTTAGAGAAAAACATAAGAACAAGAATATTTTTTTAAAATTAAATATTATATATAATTTAGGAGGTAAATGAGTTACGCGTTATGCGTTACGAGTTACGAGAAGTATATGATTATAAAAAAGGGAGATAAAATTAAAATATTGGCTGGAAAAGATAAAGACAAGACTGGAAAAGTTTTGCAGGTTTTCCCGAGCCGCAATCGCGTGTCCGTGGAAGGGTTGAATCAGCTCATCAAACATATGCGCCCAAGAAAACAAGGAGAGCAGGGTCAGAGAATTGAATTCCCGGCGCCCCTTAACGCCTCCAACTTGATGATTGTCTGTCCGAAATGTGGAAGGCCGACCAGGATTTCCCAGAAAATCGTAAAAACAGAAAAAGGAATTTCCAAAAAATACCGTGAATGTAAAAAATGCCAACAAGCAATTGACTAATATATTATATGAGACTACAAGAATTATACAAAAAAGAAATTTCCAAGAAATTACGGGATAAATTTCAATATAAAAATGTTTCTGAAATACCTAAAGTCACCAAGGTGGTTCTTAATGTCGGATTCGGCAGACGCGCGAAAGAAAAAGCGTTTATTGAATCTGTGGTTGAAGGCCTGACCAGGATATCCGGGCAAAAGGCCATGAAAACCAAAGCCAAGAAGTCCATTTCTTCTTTTAAGATCCGCGAAGGCATGTTGATCGGTTGTTCCGTGACACTCAGAGGCAAGAGAATGTATGATTTTATTGAGAAATTGGTCAATGTGACATATCCGCGTGTCCGCGATTTTCGCGGCATCAGCCAGAATCATGTTGATCGGACCGGCAACATGACAGTGGGGTTTAAAGAAAATACGCCTTTTCCTGAAATTAAAGTGGAAGACGTGGAAAATACCTATGGCCTGGAAATAAGTTTTTCAACCACTGCCAAGACCAAAGCGGAAGGATTGGAATTGTTTGATCTGATGGGATTCCCGTTTGAGAAAAAAGAAACAAAATAACAAATTAATTTAGAGTTTATATATGGCAAGAAAAGCATTAATAGCAAAAGCAAAAAGAACACCGAAATTTTCAACTCGTAAAATAAGACGCTGTTGGAGATGCGGGCGCAACCATGGTTACATGCGAGATTTTGATTTGTGTCGGATTTGTTTTCGTGAATTAGCGGAAAATGGCGATCTTCCCGGTATTACGAAATCTTCCTGGTAAGCCAGTTTAGAAAATAAATATATTTAAAAATATTAAATTAAGTTACATATAATATGACAGATCCAATCGCTGACATGCTAACAAGAATAAGAAATGCGGCTGATGTTAAAAAAACAGAAGTTTGTATGCCGTTCAGCAAGATGAAATTTGAAATTGCCCAAATCCTCAAGCGAGAGGGTTGGATTTTGGATGTGGAAAGAATAAAAATTGACGCAGAGAAAAACAAAAGTTTTAATTTTGACCAGTTAAGAATTGCGCTGAAATACAAAAAAAGCGGTAGGTCGGTAATCACGGACATCAAAAGGATCAGCAAGCCGGGACTTAGGGTTTATGTTAAAAAAGATAATTTGCCAAAAGTTTTAAACAATTTAGGGATTGCGGTGCTTTCAACCCCCGGCGGACTTATCACCAACAAAGAAGCGCGCAAGCAGGGGTTGGGAGGAGAAGTTATTTGTGAAGTATATTAAGTGACGCTAATCCGCTAATATATGCGAATGACGCGAATTGCGAATAGTAAAGTAAAATATTAAAAATAGATAAGCAAAATAATAACATATGTCTAGATTAGGAAAATTACCAATTGTTATACCAGCCGGAACTCAGGTTAAGCTTGAGAATAAGGTTTTGACTGTGAAAGGACCCAAAGGCAAATTGAAACAGGCAATACATGATCTGGTTAAAGTTGAGATAAATGATAACAACATCATTGTCAGCATTGGAGATACGAAAGATAAGAAAGAAAAATCCTTGTGGGGATTGTTCCGCACTTTGATCAACAACATGGTTATGGGCGTGAACAAGAGTTTTGAGAAAAAATTGGAGGTAAACGGAGTTGGCTATAAAGCTTCTTTACAAGGCAAAAAATTGGTGCTGAACGTTGGATATTCTCATCCGGTGGAAATGATTTTGCCTGAAGGGATAACCGGAAGCGTAGAAGGGAATGTCATTACCTTGAATGGATCGGATAAGCAAGCAGTTGGAGAATTTGCTGCTCAGGTCAGGAAAGTGAGAAAACCAGAACCATACAAGGGCAAAGGTATAAAATACATGGAAGAAGTCATTCGGAGAAAAGAAGGTAAGACAGCAACCAAAGGAGAATAAGCGCATAAAAAATTAATCAAATTATATGGATATAAATAAAATCAAACAGCTAAAAAGAACAAGAAGAAGAGCAAAGATCAGGAAAAAGATTTCCGGAGCGGCTGGATGTCCGAGACTGAGTGTGTTCAGATCAAACTCTGGTATGTTCCTGCAGGTTATTGATGATAGCATTGGAAAGACAATCGTAAGCGTCGACTCAAAAGAGATAAAGATAAAAGGTACAAAAATTGAGGTTTCTTTAGCCGCAGGAAAATTGATCGCGGAAAAAGCTTTGGCCAAAAACATCAAACAGATTGTTTTTGACCGCGGCGGATATCGGTTTCATGGCAGAGTGAAAGCCGCGGCAGAAGGAGCGCGCGAAGCGGGTTTGGAATTTTAATTTATTCATTTTTTATATTTTAAATATGACAGAAAAAGCACAACCGCCTTTCGCAAAAGCTTCGGGAGGCAGGGATTACAAAAAAGATAGCCGCGACAAGAAGCCGGCAGCTGCAGGCAAAGATTCCGGCGCATTGGATGCCGGCAAGGCAAATCATTCGGAAGCCGGAAAATCAGTGTACGGCGAAAAGAAATTTGCGAGCAAATCAAAAGCCAAAGGCCGCCATGCCGAAAAAAGCCAAGATGAATTTGAACAGAGAATTGTTGATTTGGCAAGAGTTACCAGGGTTATGGCCGGAGGAAAGCGCATGCGTTTCCGCGCTTGTGTTGTGATCGGGAACAGAAAAGGCAAAGTCGCGCTGGGAATGGACAAAGGCGCGGATGTTTCAATTGCTGTTGAAAAGGCCGTTACCAAAGCCAAAAAAGAGATTTTGGAAGTACCGATGGTTAACGATACCATACCGCATGAGATACTTTTTAAGCTGGGAGCAGCTAAACTTCTTTTAAAGCCGGCCCGCAAAGGCAAAGGCGTAATGGCTGGAGGAGCGGCGCGCATCGTTTTGGAGCTTGCGGGCATCAAGAATGTCACCAGCAAGAATTTGGGAACCAACAACAATGTTAACGTCGCAAAATGCGCGATGAAAGCTTTGGCAAGCCTTCGTAAGGTGGAAAATCAGAAAAAAGACGACCAGGCCAAAGATAAAACCGATAACAAAAACGGAAAAGCTCAAGCCGAGAAAAAAGACGAAGTTAAAGATGAAGATAAGAAAGTAAAATAAAATTATGCCAATTTCACTTAGTACAATCAAAGTAGGTGTTGATACCTCAAAAAAACGCAAACGCGTCGGACGCGGCAATGCCAGCGGACACGGTACATACTCCGGCAGAGGCCTTAAGGGCCAAGGGTCGCGCGCGGGCGTAAGCAATTTGAAAAGAAAAGGCATGAGACAGGTGCTTCTCAGAACTCCCAAAAAACGCGGATTTACTTCCGATAAGCCCAAAGCGCAAATCGTAAATTTGGTTGAATTGAACAAACATTTTAAAGATAAAGAAGTGGTAAGCCCGGAAACATTGTATAAAAAGGGATTGATTGAATCAGCGGCGGAAACAGTAAAGATTTTAGGAAAAGGCAAGCTCAACGTTAAAGGTTTGCAGTTTCAAAGGGTTAAGATGAGCGAGACGGTAAAAAATCAGACTGAAAAAACAAAATAATTCGCATAAAAATGTTGGAAAAAATTTTTCAAATTTGGAAAGCCAAGGACTTAAGGAACAACATCCTCTTTGTTTTAGCTATGCTTTTGATTTTCAGGTTCGCCGCGCATATCCCGATTCCGGGAGTTAATGCCGAGGCTCTGAAGAACATTTTTTCCAGCAACCAGATACTGGGGCTCATGAATCTCTTCTCAGGAGGAGGAATGGATAATTTTTCAATCGTCATGATGGGCGTTGCCCCTTATATCACGGCATCAATCATTTTCCAGCTTCTCGGGATGATCGTTCCGAAATTGGAAGAGATGCAGAAAGAAGAATCCGGAAGGCAGAAGATCAACATGTGGACGCGCTGGCTGACAGTCCCGATGGCCTTTATGCAGGCATTTGGAATGATCACTCTACTCAGACGTTCATCAACAGCCATTTTGGGGGATGTTTCCGTTTTTGAATTGGTTTCCATGATGCTGGTGATCACTGCCGGTACCGTGTTTCTTATGTGGATCGGCGAACTTATCACAGAAAAGAAAATCGGCAATGGAATCTCATTGCTCATCTTTTCCGGAATTGTTTCCAGTCTGCCTCAGACCATTCGACAGGTTATCGCGACTTACGACTCTTCACAGCTCTTTGTGGTCCTCGGATTTATCGCGATTGCGATCATCACAGTTGTGGGGGTGGTCGTCATTTCTGAAGGCCAGAGGAATGTTCCGGTCCAATATGCCAAGCAGATCAGAGGCAATCGGATGTTCGGTGGAACGAACACGCATCTGCCTTTGCGCGTAAACATGGCCGGAGTGATTCCGATCATCTTTGCCATCTCCGTTGTTTTGTTTCCATCCATGATCGCCCAATTTTTCATCCATGCCCGGACGGCTTGGATTGTATCGGCTTCAGAATGGGTTATCGCATTGTTTCAAAACCAGCTTTTTTACGGCATCATGTATTTTATCCTGGTATTTGCTTTTACTTATTTTTATACGGAAGTTATCTTCCATCCCGCTCAGATCGCGGAGAATCTTCAAAAGCAGGGTGGATTCATCCCGGGCATCAGACCTGGAAAACATACGGCTGATTATCTGGCCAACACGACGCATAAGATCATTTTTGTCGGGGCTTTGTTTCTTGGCTTGATCGCTTTGTTGCCGCTGATCATGAGAGCGGTTACCGGCATCCAATCCTTGGCCATCGGCGGAACCAGTCTTTTGATCGTTGTGGCAGTGGTGATTGAAACCGTGAAACAGATTGAATCGCAACTCACAATGAGGGAGTACGAGGGAAACTAGGGTAATAAAATTTATATAATATCATAAAAAAACCGTCAAATTTATTTGGTGGTTTTTTGATATTCAATATACAATATTCAATATCCATTAAATATTCAATATTTTAATATTCATTGATTATTTAAATATTGAATGGATATTGATTATTGGTTATTGAATTATATATTTCGAAGCTTTTATGTTATAATAAGAATAACAAGCAAAGAAGGTGCAAATCCTATTTTTTGTGTTTATGGAGCCGATCATATCTATCAAGAATATAAATTTTACGTATAACAAAGGCAAGGACAATGAATTCCATGCCTTGATTAACATTACTTTGGATATTTTTCCGGAGGAATTCATCATATTTTTCGGGCCTTCCGGATGCGGCAAGTCTTCGCTCTTAAACGTGATTGCCGGATTGGAAAAGCCGGATGACGGGCAAGTCAGAGTGTTTAACCGGGATCTTACCAAGATGACCAGCAATGATTTTGCCGCTTATCATCGCTCGCAGATCGGGATGGTTTATCAGCAATACAATCTTATCACCAGCCTAAGCGTTCTTGATAACGTGGCTTTGCCGCAGATTTTTGTAAACGTCAGAAAAGGCAAGCGCGACCAATGGTCAAAATTTCTTTTGGAAAGATTTGGAATCTTAAAGCAAGCCAAGAGAATTCCCACGGAACTTTCCGGGGGACAACAGCAGCGGATCGGCATCGCCAGATCAATCGTCAACAATCCGCAGATCGTTTTAGCCGATGAGCCGGTAGGGAATTTGGATTCGGTTTCAGCCAAGAATGTGTTGGAAATTCTCAATGAGCTCAATGAAAAGGAAAAGAAGACAATCATCATGGTAACCCACAATCCGGAAAATCTCGTCTACGGCGACCGGATAATTTATATGAAGGACGGGATAATCGTCAGAGAGGTGATCAACAAAGATAAGCGCCCGCCGGAAGCGAAGAAATCAGGAACCGAGGAAGACGGCATCATCAAAGTCAAATCGCCGGCCGTTGAGATCAGGGATCTGATGCGGGCATATCACGGGCTTTCACCTGAGCAAATCAACATTTTGATCATGCCGTACAAAGCGAAAGTTTTCGCCCACCATTTTATCACAAGCAGAAACATGGAGGAGGCCCAGATCTTTGAGGAAGTGATCCAGAGGCGGCTTTTGGGCACGATCTCCCAAGAAGAATTCCTGGATGTATTGAACCGTCCGGCAACCGAGGGCGGCGTCGGTTTTGATATGCGTACGGCGGAAAAGGTCGTCCGCCGGGTCAATCGCGTCATCCGTGTGGCTTATTTCCTGTATCAAGAAGAACGGCAGAGGCAATCGGAAGAAGGCGGACATGAAAAGATATCGGATGAAGAAAAAACGAATCGGACAACGGAGTACCTTCTTAAAACATGTTATGGCGATTACTTTGAGCATTTGGATGAAACTCAGATAAATCGGATAAAAGGAGCGGTAAAAGAAAGGCTTAAGGGAGAGATTCAAAAACCTAAATTTTATGAAATTTTGGATAAGCCGTTTAAAGAAGGCGGAGTCGGGTTGAACAGCAAGACGGCAAAAACCATTGCTGAGGAAATTGAACTGATCCTGATCTTAGGGTTTGGAATTGTTCAAAGGAAAAAACCTTCAAAAGAACCAGTTAAAAAGAATAACGAGGAAATTGAGGCGCCACAACCGGATTTGAAAATTGATGATCAAAAAATCATCGCAAGCATCATGCAAAGTGATGAAGAGGATTATGAAAATTCCAGCCTGGATCCGGGTTTTGTCAAGCCTGCAAGCGCTTCCTTGTCCATGAACGACGCCATGGAAGCGATGAAAAAAAGAGAAGAAAAAATTAAAAACGGATAATTATAATTTTATGCTCGTGACTGATTTGTTAAGATTGGCAACCAGAATGTTCCGCACCAACCGGTCGCGGACAATTTTGACGATCCTGGGGATCAGCGTCGGCATTGGCGCGATTTTGTTTTTGGTTTCTTTGGGGTATGGACTCCAGGTGATGATTTTGGAGCGTATCACAACATCTGATGCTTTGCTCAGTTTGGATGTAAGCACGGGCGAGGCGGAAAATCTGAAATTGAATCAGGATTCCGTGGCCGGAATCAAAGCGATTGCCGGAGTGGATACCGTCAGCCCGCTGATAACCGCTCAGTCGCAGGTAACAATTGATGATATCTCGTCAGAATTGGCAATCAATTTCGTGGATCGGGAATTTTTGCGTTTGGATGGTACGGTGCTGAGTAAAGGGGATTTTTATACCAATGACGACGCAGATAAAGACAAGATAATCTTCTCATCTTCAGCTCTGCAGTTGTTCAATCTGGCGGAAGATAACATCATGGGTAAAACCGTTAAATTCAGCTTGTTTCTCCCGAGCGGCTCAAAAGATGACAGCGGTATGACGAGGAATTTCGTTGATCTCCCCGGGGATTTTAAGGTGATCGGGATTGTAGATGAGGAGTCTTCAAATTATATCTATATGCCATTCAGCCAAAGTTCGTATTTGGGAAACGCGGATTACAGCAAACTGAAAGTAAAGGTCACAGAAGACAAACAATTGAACAACGCCCGCAATGCTATCATTGAACAGGGATATATGGTGAGCGCGCTTTCCGATATCATTGAGCAAGCCAATCAGATTTTCAAGGTTGTTCAGATCGTTCTGGCTTCTTTCGGGATCGTAGCGCTGGTTGTCAGCGCCATCGGAATGTTTAACACCATGACGATCGCCTTGCTTGAACGCACTCAGGAAATCGGCATCATGAAAGCGCTCGGGGCGACGAGCGCCGACATCTGGAAGATGTTCTTGACAGAGTCAATCATCATCGGTTTCTTGGGCGGCGCCGGCGGCATCGCCATCGGCATGCTCGGGGGAGAGATTTTTAACTATGGCATCAATCTGCTCGCCGGAGCTTTGGGCGGCGAAAAAATTGACATGTTTTATACGCCGATCTGGTTTATCCTGCTCATCATAAGCTTCTCAACGATCGTCGGCTTGATTACGGGATTTTATCCGGCAAAGAGAGCGGCCGGGATCAATGCGTTGGAGGCGCTGAGGTATAAATAGGACGTTTGATATTAAGATATTGGGATATTAGGATATTGGAAATTAGGAAATTTAGAAATTAGGAAATTAATTTATTTAGAAACTAATGTTAAAAATATGGCAGTAGAAAGGATTTCAATTGAAAAATTGAGAAAGGAAACAGCGGCATCAATCGGCAGGGAAGTCGGCCAGATATATAAGAAAGAAACAAATAAAGAAACCGGAGAAGTGAGCACCAAACTTATTGAAAAGAATGATGTAAAACCATATCTTCAAGAAATCACGAAAGACAAAAGCGGCAGATCCGTCACAAGTTTTGAAAAGAATACTTTAAAGAAGCAAGAGCATTTAACCGGCGATTACGTAAGGAAAGGACTAGAGTCAAGGAATAAGATTATGAAATTTTTCGATAAAATATTCGGTAAAAAACAAAAAGGCGTGGAGGACAAAAAGTCCACAATAAATCATGACAACGAAACCGCCGCCGCTATGTATTACGCCGAGCAACAGAGTCTGATTGAGGAAGCGGCAAGAAGGAAAAAAATAATGGATGAATCAGCGTCAGATAATAATTAAAATTAATTTATATGTCACTATTAGATTTGATCTTCGGGTCGCCCAAAAAAATTTATGCATCGCAAATCCAGAAAATTCCGGCCAGCGTTTTTAACCGCGAAGTCAAGCTGACTGTCGGCGGGAAGACGGATGTGTATAAAGAGTTCAAGCTAAGAGACGTTTTGGAGCGGATGTCGCATAACGGGATAACGATCACAAAGATGGAGGAAAATCTTAAGAACATGGGACTCAAGGACGGCCAGTTTGAAAAGAGGAAATATTTAATTGATTTGGTAAAGGAAGAATGCGGGTATGACAAGAAAGAGGAGGTGTCTAGCGCTAAGAATGAAATAAAAGAGTTTGGGGAGATGGAGGAGGATGTTGAGAAGTAGGATATTGGGATATTTTGGAAATTAGGAAATTAGGAAATTAGAAATTAGATTTTTTAATTATGGGTATCTTAGACATAGCAGGATTGAAGTCAAGCAAACCATCAGGCAATACCAATATATTTGGTTTTAGCAAAAAACCAACCGGCGCTGCTCCGAAAGGTGTCTCCGGATGGTTGGGCCTGGGGGGCGGGAAAGGAAATGTTTCGGGGAAATATACGCCGAGAAAAGACAAGGTAACTGCTGGGAGATTTGGATCCGGTTTGTATAAAGAAAGAAAAACATTTAGTAAAATTGGAGCGCTAAAGGTCATTGAAAAATACAAAGACAAAGAAACGGGCGAGATGAAAACCAGAACCAGGATCATATCAAAAGAAAAGGTGGCGGAATTGGCAAGAGATATCGCAAAAAAAAATGCCGGCAGGACATATTCCAGCATGGCCGACCGTTTAAAAAGGAATAGAGGACAAGTGGATTATATAGACAAGAAAGAAGGGAATGTTGTGCATGTTAAATTTGGAAGCTCAGGAAGCGATATTCGAAAAAAAAAGGAATTTAGCAATTATTTTGCCGGAGAAAAAGTGTCGGAAATAGCAAATAAGACCCCAGAAGAAATAAGAAGGTATGTAAAGGCAAGCAATGCAGTAGCGCGAATGACTGATGATAGAGGCGGTGGTATGGCTAGCGGACTAAGCAAAGGTAGAAGTAAAGAAAATATAAAAAGCAAATTTGAGAATACAACATCAGATCGTATCACCAAAGAAAAAGTAACATATAAAATAGGCGACAAGGAATACACAACAAATGATTTAAGGGGTGGTAGAGCTAATGGTAATTCAGAACAAGCGCATGGTTTTGCTTCCACCAAAGAAGGGGACAAGGCAACCAGCATAGCCGCCGGTACGGGGGTTAAGAATGCGGAAAAAACGCAAAAATCAAGCAGGACGGCAAGCGGCAATTCGGGCAGTGTTGTCAGCTTCCAGGCTTTTAAAGATGGTGCTGTGAACAGTGCGGGTCAAGGAGCGGTACGAGATGAGCATGATGATATTGGTGGAGAATTTGGCGTTGGCGGAAATGTTGTGAGGAGAACTGACCATATAGATGCCAAACAAAAAAACGAAGAAGATGAAAAAGAGGAGCCGGAAAATACAATTAGCGGAGCAGATGATGGTGTGATAGATATGTTTAAACCTTATGCAATCCGTCCTTGACTATTCTTATAATTTCTATAAACTGGTAAGGATAGATGGGAATAAGTGAATTGAAAGAAAAATGATCAGAACAAAGACAAAAGAAGAAATTGAGATTTTACGGGAAGGCGGTAAGATATTGGCTAATATTATAGAAAATATTGGCAAGAAGATACAGTCCGGTGTAAGTACCGGCGATCTGGAAAAGTTGGCGGAGAAGATGATGAAGGAGGCAGGCGGACGACCTGCCTTTAAAAATCTCATGATGCCGGACGGCAGGCCGTATCCGTCTGTTTTATGCACCTCCATTGACAATGAAGTCGTGCACGCGCCGGCTATTCCCGCGCGCGTTCTTAAACATGGCCAGATCATTAAGATTGATATTGGCATGGAGTATCCGCTTACACAAGAAAAAAGAGCCGGGCGCATTGTAAACAAATATTCTGATTTGGGCGGCTACTATACGGATATGGCAAAAACATTTATTGTCGGGGACGCGTCCGATGAAATAAAAAAATTCGTTAAGACCACTGAGGAATGTTTGCAGATTGGAATTGAACAAGCCAGGCCCGGGAACAGTTTGAATGATATCGGAAAATCTATCCAGAGGCACGCGGAATCAAACGGATATTCCGTGGTTAGGGACATGGTCGGACATGGCGTCGGACATGATGTTCACGAATCCCCGCAAGTTCCGCATTTTGAAGTGAAGGATGGCAGCATGCCGAACGCCAAGTTGCGGCCGGGCATGGTGATTGCGATTGAGCCGATGATCAACATGGGCGGATGGCGGATCATGCCGGATAAAGACGGCTTTACCTGGGTAACAGTTGACGGCAGCCTGAGCGCGCAGTTTGAGCATACAATAGCTATAACAGAAAAAGGGCCGGTGGTTTTGACGGAGATTTAATGTTCAATGATCAATAACCAATAATCAATCAATATTTAATATCTAAATACTCAATGATAATTAAAATATTTGATCATTCATTGAATGTTGAGCATTGGATATTGATTATTTATTCTATCTTTTTATAATATTATATGGATCATGATAACATAAAGCATCTCGGCATTGACTGGGGTGAGGCAAGAATCGGCCTCGCTCTTGGGGACAGTGAGACCAAAATGGCCTCGCCTTTTAAGACTGTCAGAAATTTAGAAGAAGTGGTTAAAACCATTAAAGATGAAGATATTGGCGTGATAGTCGTCGGCCAGCCGGTGAAGATGTCTGGACAAACGGATAAGTTAACGGCTGAGTTTGAGATATTTGCTGAGAAGTTGGAAAAAGCTACCGGCGTTCCTGTTAAGTACATTGACGAAAGGCTGACTTCAAAAGCGGCGGACGCGCTACCGGGAAGTCAGAAGACGAAAGCGGGAAGAGACGAGATTGCGGCGATGATCATACTTCAATCATATTTTGATAAGCAGTAAAAAGAGCGAGAAGAATAAAAAGAATAAAAAGAATAAAAAGATCATAAAGGATGTTTTAGAAATTATGGAAGAGACAAAGAACGCTGAAGCGATAATCTTACGTAACCGGGAGTACAAGGAGCGCGACACCCTGCTTGACGTTTTTACAAAAGAGTTCGGTCGCATGGATCTGGTCGCGAGGGGCACGAAAGATATCAAGTCAAAACTAGCCGGGCAGATTGAGCCCATAAGCCTTTGCGATATCATGATCGTAAAAGGAAAAAAGCTGGATTACTTGGGCGCGGCGCTGGCGAAGAATTCTTTTTTGAACATAAAGAATGATTTGGATAAGATTGTGATTGCCGGCAAGGCAATGAAAATATATTTGGATCATGTTAGGCCAGACGAACCGGAAGCAGGTTTGTTTTTTTTGCTCAAAGATTACCTGGAGGCGCTGGAAGACTTTGAAATAAAAAAGCATGAATTGTTTTTTTCTTTTTTGCTTTTGAAATTCGCTTCTTTGTCCGGGTTTTCTCCGGAATTGTATAATTATATTGAAACTGAAGAAAAGATCAAACCGGATAATAATTTTTTTGATTTTTCAAGAGGCGGGATAGTATTGCGTAAACAGAATGAAAATAGTTTTCAAATTTCAGCTGATTGTATAAAAATATTACGGTTGGCGGTGAATGAAAATTTTAAGTCTTTGAATAATATAAAAATTGAAGAAAAATTGGCGCAGGAGGCTATTGCCATGATAAACAAGTTTTTTCAATATAATTTTGCATAAAATAAAAGGTAAAACGTATTTTTGTTGACATATTAGTGAAAATAATGTAACATTTATTATACACAAAAGAAATTTTTATTATAAATTTTTTATTACCTTATAGCGTTATGAATTATCCCGCTTTTAGCGGGATCCCGCCCTCAAAAGAGGTTATAAGTGGCGGGACGCGTTATGAGTTATGAGAATATCATGCTGAGAACACATACTTGCGGGGAATTAACCAAAAAAAATGTCGGAGATAAAGTTATCCTCACCGGCTGGGTGCATCGGCGCCGCGATCATGGCGGTGTGATTTTTGTTGACCTGCGCGACCGGTACGGACTCACCCAGATAAAATTTAATCCGGATATCAATCAGGAAGCATTGACAGAGGCTGACAAACTGCGCAGCGAGTGGGTCATCAAAGCCGCGGGGAAAGTCGTTGCCCGTCCGGAAGATATGATAAATTCAAAGATGGAAACAGGCGAGATTGAAGTTGAAATTTTGGAATTGGAGATTTTGAGCATTTCCAAAACCCCGCCTTTTGAGCTGGATGAAGAAAAAATGACCGAGGCCAATGAGGCGATCCGGCTGCAATACAGATTCATTGATCTGCGCCGAAAAAAAATTCAGGACATGCTTAAGACCAAAGATCTGTTTATTCGGCATATGCGCGAGTATTTTCACAAAAGAGATTTTGTGGAAATCCAGACGCCGATTTTGGCCAATTCTTCCCCGGAAGGCGCAAGGGATTTTTTGATCCCGTCGCGCATTTATGAAGGAAAGTTTTATGCCTTGCCCCAAGCGCCTCAACAGTTCAAACAGCTTCTGATGGTGGGGGGATTGGATAAATACTTTCAAGTGGCTCCGTGCTTCCGCGATGAAGACACAAGGATGGACAGGCACTACGGCGAATTCTATCAGTTGGATATGGAAATGAGTTTTGTGAGTCAAGATGATATTCTTCAGATGATGGAGCCTTTGATGATTGAGGTGACTGAAAAATTTTCCAAAAAGAAAATCGTGAATTTGAACGAAGATGGCAGCTTTAAGCGCATACCTTACCTGGAATCAATGAACAGGTATGGCAGCGATAAGCCGGACCTGCGTTTTGAAATGGAAATCAAGCCGGTTACGGACATGGTTAAAGGATGCGGTTTTAAAGTCTTTACCGATATGTCGGAAAAAGAAAATTGCGTTGTCCATGCGCTCAAGGTTGACGAGGGCGCGAAGTTCACCAGGAAAGAGATTGATGAATTGACGGAAATTGCCGCCGGCAAAGGCGCCAAGGGGCTGGCTTATATCGTTTTGAAAGAAGAAGGCAAGCTCCAATCGCCGATTGTGAAATTTTTAGGGGAAGATCTGGCTTGGGAAATCGTAAAACATCTGGGAGCCAAGACCGGAGATATCATTTTCTTCGGCGCCGACAAATGGCAGATCGTCTGCGACGCTTTGGGCGCCGTTCGGAACGCCTGCGGAGCAAAACTCGGGCTTAAAGACAATTCCAAAGCCGCGTGGTGCTGGATTGTTGATTTTCCGATGTACGGTTTTTCGGAGATTGAGGAAGGCCGGATTGACTTCGGGCATAATCCGTTTTCAATGCCGCAAGGAGGAATGAAAGCGCTTGAGACCATGAAACCGCTGGATATCCTGGCTCATCAATTTGATCTTGTGATCAACGGTTTTGAAGCTTCAAGCGGCGCTATCCGCAACCATGACCCGAAAATCATGTATAAGGCGTTTGAAATCGCGGGATATTCCAAGGAAGAAGTTGACCAGAAATTCGGCGCTATGATCCGCGCCTTTGAATACGGCGCGCCTCCGCACGGAGGCAATGCCCCGGGCATTGACCGCATCATCATGGTGCTCAATGATTGGGATTCCATCCGCGATATCTATGCCTTCCCCAAAGACGGCAAAGGCCGGGATGTCATGATGGACTCTCCGGCAGAAGTTACAGAAACGCAGTTAAGGGAACTGCACATAAAATTCAGGCGAGAATAGCAAAAAATAAAATTTACATATTTATTAATCTAAAAATAGTCAGTAATTCTCAATGAATCTGATTATAAAGAAAAAATATGGAAAATACGCAAAACAATTCCGCCAAGTTCGCATTTTATTACATGTTGTCGCTGGTTGCTCTGGTGTTTATGTCCCTTTCCACCGGTATGATAATTTTCCAGATCATCAACAAAAGCATTGCCGATGTGCTCAATCAATACAGCGCCAGTTTTTCCTCCGACCAGCTGAAATTCGCGATATCGGCGCTCATAATTTCCGCCCCAATCTTTTATTTTCTGACGCGCGCGATCCACAAAAATTTATTTTCCGGCGCCTTAAACAAAGATTCAGGCATCAGGAGATGGCTGACTTATCTGGTTCTGTTCGCGGCCTCTTGCGTTATGATCGGCTGGCTGATCGATACGCTTAACACTTTTTTTAACGGCGATCTCACCAGCAAATTTATTTTAAAAGCCTTAACTGCGATCGCTATTTCAGCAGCCGTGTTTACTTTTTATTTTTATGATATCCGGCGCGAAATTGTGGTCGGAAAAAAAGACAGGATGATCAGTCTTTATTTTTATGCATCATTGGCAGTCGTAGTCGCGGCTTTTATCGCTAGTCTGTTTTTCGTTGAATCTCCGACCGAGACCAGAAACAGGAAATTGGACGAATCAGTACTCAGCTCATTTGATCAGATTGACAGCGCTATAAACACATATTTTATCGACAAAGGTACTTTACCTGCGAATCTGGATGCTCTGAAGACAGAAGTGACTTATCTTATGGACACCAATTTTGTAGATCCGGCAACGATGCAGAAACATGATTACAAGGTTTTGGAAAAAACCAAGTATGAATTATGCGCAACTTTCAGGACTTCAAATCTGCCTGATAGCAATGCTTCGACTCCGATTTATCAGGGAGTGCGCTGGCAACATGCAACCGGGTATCAATGCTTGTGGCAAAAAGTGATTGATAATACACAAGGAAAAGGCATCGAGCCGATCAACATGGTTAAATAAAATATTTTTTGTTTAAAAAAGACGGACGAGAAATCGTCCGTCTTTTTGATTTTTAGTTTAAAGAATGTATAATGTAAGAAGGTATTATTGTTTAAAAATTTATCATTGATTTTTTATGGTGATTGCAATTGACATTGACGCTGTCCTCGGGGATTTTCTCTCCAAATTTTTGGAATATCGCAATGATATGTACGGTACTTCATGGAAGATAGATCAATTTTATTCATATGTCTGGGCGGAGGTTTTCAAGGAATCAAAAGAGCAGATGTATTCCATCCTGACTGATTTTTTTGAAAGTTCATATCTGGATGAGATAAAACCGGTAGCAGGGGCGGTTGAGGGAGTGCGGAAGCTGAAAGAGCTGGGACATACTCTGGATGTTATAACAAGCCGGCCGCGGCTGATAAAAGACGCGACCAATCGTTGGATCAGAAAACACTTTCACCATGCTTTTAACATGGTGTATTTTTCCAACCAGCCGGCTTACGGCAGCTTTGGGGATACGAAAGGAGAGATCTGCCACGAGATTCGGGCTGATCTTTTCATTGATGATCAATACAACTACTGCCAGGAATGCATGGCGGAGGGGATCAGGGTCTTTATCTTTGACAGCCCGTGGAATCAGAACATTTCTTTGCCGAAAAGGATTTTGAGGGTTTTTTCGTGGAAGGAGATTGTGGAGAAGGTATAATTAAGGTATAATATACACAAGAAACTATTTTAAAAAAATAGTTAAATTTGCGTATAGTGAGATGAATATAAAGATAGAAAAATTTGAAGGGCCCCTGGGTCTGCTTTTGCGTTTGATTGAAAAAGAGGAGATGGATGTGACGGAAATAAGCTTGGCCACGGTGGCGGATCAATTTATCGCTTACATCAAGCATGTTAAGATTTCGCCGGAAGAGCTGGCTGATTTTTTGGTGGTAGCGGCTCGGCTCCTTTTGGCAAAATCGCGCGCTCTGTTGCCGTATTTATACCCGGAAGAAGATGAAGAGATTGAGGATTTGGAACGGCAATTGAAAATGTATAAAGAGTTTTTGGAAGCCGCAAAAAAGGTGGAAAAGCTGCTCTCTGCCAAGAAATTTATGTTTGTCAGGGAATTCAATCGGAAAGCGGTTTTAACGAATGTGAACAGCTTTACGCCTCCGCAGAAATTAAAAAAAGAAGAGTTGCGAGAAGTTTTTGCCGGACTACTGGAGCGTCTGCGTCCGCCGGAGAAAATGAAAGAAGAAGTTCTTGAAGCTAAGATCAGCATTGAGGATAAGATCTTGTTCATCCAACAGCTGGTGATCAACAAGATTAAGAATAGCTTGACAAAGATCTTCGGCCGAGCTGCGAACAAAACTGAGATCATCGTCAGTTTTCTGGCGGCCTTAGAATTGATGCGCCAGCGCGAGGTCGTGCTTTTTCAGGAAACCATGTTCGGGGAAATATTCATAGAAAAAAAATAAATATGGAACAGATAAAATCAAGAATCGAATCATTGCTTTTCATCTCAGCCAAGCCTATGTCTTTGACGCAGCTTGTTGATCTGCTTAAAGACGACAAAGAGAAAGTCATGAAAGCGGGGGATGAATTGGTGGAAGATTATAAATCCAACCAGCGCGGTATTCAGATCATCAAGAATGGGTCAAAATATCAGATGGTAAGCTCGCCGGAAAATGCCCAGTTGGTGCAGGAATTTATAAAAGACGAGACCACGGGAGAATTGTCGCGCCCCAGTTTGGAAACCTTGACCATCATCGCGTATCGCGGGCCGATTTCCAAAGCGGAGCTTAACCAGATCCGCGGGATAAATTGCGCTTTGATCCTGCGTAATCTTTTGATCAGAGGACTGGTGGAAGTCAAGAATTTAAAAAGCGGAAATGAGAATGAGGACGACGGACATGACGAGATGTATTCCGTAACTTTTGATTTCATACGATTTCTTGGCATCAACGATGTGAAAGAATTGCCTGACTATGAAAAGTTAAGCCAAAATGATATTCTTGACAAAGTTTTAAACAAGGATGAAAAGCAAGAAAAATCACCCGAAGAAACGATTGAAGACAGCGCGAGTTTGGAAAACATTGTTGAAGAACTTTCCGAAGCAGTCGAGCCCCTGGAAGAAAAAAGCTTGGAGGAAGAGGAATTTGAAGATGAAATTGATGAAGAGATAACGACGGATGAGGAAGGTGAAGATGAAATTGAAGAGGAGGATGAATTAGAAAATAGAAATTAGAAATTGGAAATTTGACATTAAACTATTTAAAATCCCAATACAGTTTAGTATAAAAAGTATAATTTAAAATAAAACGTATCCCCATGCGAAATTTTTTTACGATTTTTGTCGTAGTCGTTTTTATCATTTTTATTTTGGTAATTGTTCCGGCAGGGCTGAGTGGATTATCTTTGCAGGCTGGAAATGAAGAGAACGGGAAAGTTCTTGGAGTCAGTGAAGATTCGGCAGATACTTTCAGAAAAGAAATACTGAGCAAATTAACGGTTTTACCGGAAAGTCCGAACAACAATTCGGCAGCGCAGCAGTCCGTTGAGAAGCCTGTCAAAAAGGAAGATTTTAAAGAAATATCCGATTCTGATTGTTTTAGCGTCGTTATGGACGCAGACAGCGGCGAAGTTCTTTTTGAAAATGAATCAGACTCTCAAGCTCCGATCGCAAGCATCACAAAATTGGCAACCGCTTTGACTTTTTTGGATTACGCAACGGATTTGGATGCCATCATTGAAATTGCGCCTTCGGATATCGTTACGGGAGGAAAAATTTACATTAAGCCCGGAGAAAAGCTGAAAGCCGGGGACTTGCTGCATTTGAGCCTCATTGGTTCCGGTAATTCTGAAACCAAAGCATTGGCCAGGTCGACGGGAGCGAGCCAGGATGAATTCATTGCAAAAATGAATGAAAAAATGAAGTCATTCGGTCTCCGCAACACCAGTTTTGCCGATCCGATTGGAATCAGCGAGAAAAATGTTTCCACTGCCAAAGAAATCGCCGAGCTGGCGCAGATTGCGTTTGAAAATGAAAAAATCAAAAGCATCGTTAAGTTAAAAAGTTATTCCTTTGCCACTGCGGAGGGTCGTGGTATCACGGTTTACAACACTGATAGCTTGCTAACAAAATATCGGGACGGCGGCATCAAGATCATCGGCGGTAAAACCGGTTTTACGAATTCCGCGGGCTATTGTTTTGTTGGGGGATTTGAAAACGAAAAAGGACGCCGGCTGATCGCGGTGGTGCTTGGGGAAAACGATCATAGTTCCCGCTTTCGGAAAACGGAAAAACTCATCACTTGGGCGTACGCCAATTACGAATGGGAATGAGGGGGGGGCACAAGCCACGTGATCGCAAAGCGATTTTCTTGTGGCCAGCCACGTGATCGCAAAGCGATTTTACGTGGGAGGTTTTCAATGCTATAATAACAATATCTAGCATTAAAGCTATATTTAACCTATAAATATATGACAACTCCAAAAGAAAAAGTCATCATCGCCAATTGGAAAATGAAATTGAGCCACAAAGAAAGCGTGGATTTGGCGAATGAGGTCAGGAAAAAATTTGCTGATATGGACAAAGGCAGGATAGCTGTTTGCCCCAATTTTATTTCGCTTTTGGAAGTCGGCAAAGCGATTGGAGACAAGATCAAGCTCGGCGCGCAAGACGTTTTTTGGGAAGGAAAAGGAGCGTACACCGGAGAAATTTCCGCTGATATGCTGATTGAAGCCGGCTGTTCATACGTGATTGTCGGGCACAGCGAAAGAAGGAAATTTTTGATGGAAAACTATGAAATGATACATCGTGAGATCAAAGCTGTACTGGCAGCCGAAAAGTTGATTCCGATCGTTTGCATCGGCGAGAATTGGGATGAACGCAAGACTGATAGGCGCGATTTTGTTCTGTTTGACCAGCTTCAGCAGTCTTTAAGCGGCATTGACGTTGGGATTGGCCAGGAAATCATCGTCGCTTATGAGCCGATTTGGGCTATCGGCTCCGGCACAGCCATTGAACCGTCAGAAGCCGAGTACGCGCATAAGATCATTCGGCTGACTTTGAACGATATGTTCGGCATGGATGTCATAAACAAGCAATTCAAGATCATTTACGGCGGCAGCGTCAATTCCGAAAATGTGGGAGGATTTGCGGGCATGGATAATTTGGATGGCATGCTCGTCGGGGGAGCTTCGCTTGATGCAGAAGAATTTTACAAAGTGGCGCAAGCGATCATTAATTTTTAACCATATGCTAGCACACATCAAAGATATTGTCGCCGATGCGGAAAAAGGCGCTTATGCCGTCGGAGCGTTCAATGTCCATAATTTTGAAACGATCCTCGGAGTGGCTCAGGCGGCCGTGGAAGCAAAATCACCGGCCATCATTCAGGTGTCCGAAGGCGCGATCAAGTATATGGGTCTCAAGCCCATCACCCACATTGTTTCCACAGTTGCCAAGAATGTGGCGGCTTCCGTTCCGATTGCTTTGCATCTTGATCATGGGAAATCATTTGAAAGCGTTTTTGGCTGCATCAATGCCGGTTTTTCTTCCGTGCATATTGACGCTTCCGATCTGCCTTTGGATGAGAACATTGTTTTGACGAAACAGGTCATTGAAGTGGCGCATGCCAAAAACATCTGGGTTCAAGGCGAGATTGGCGCGATCATGGGCGGACATGGCGACCGCGGCGGAAATATCACCGGCATACCGATCGCCAAACTGGAAGACGTGGTAAAATTTGTCGCTGAAACGAAAGTAGACACGATTGCCGCGGCCATCGGCACGGCGCATGGCGTTTATGACAATGAAGATATTTTGATTGAGCTTCTGGTTGCCATCAAAAAAGCGACAAAGATCCCGTTTGTTTTGCACGGCGGATCAGGCGTGAAGACCGCCAAAATTTTGGAAGCAATCAAGCACGGCGTAAACATCATCAACATCGGTTCAGATATCAAAATCGCTTTTTCCGACACTTTAAGAAAAACTGTCGCTGACAATCCCGATGAAACCGATCCGCGCAATCTGCTTGGACCGTCCATTGTTGCGGTAAAAAATGTCGTAATTGAACAAATGAATCTTTTCGGGAGCGCCGGAAAAGTTAAGATGGTAACGATAGAAACTTAACAAGTGTCATTCTGACAATTTAATTTATGTTCAACATTATCCCGCTGATTTTTATAATCATCAGCCTGGGCGCGATCATCATCATCGTCGCCCGCAAGTTTGCCGTGCTCGCGAACCTGGACATCAACACGATCCAAGCTGAAAGGGAATTGAAAGCCAAAGAGCGCATCATCAGCAGCCGTCTTAAGCGGAATTGGTTCAACCACTATAACCGGACGCTCAATTTTCTGCGTCCGATCGGAGAAAAAGTCGGGAATTCTCTCCGGGCAATGTTTAACAAGCTCATGGAAATGAAAGAGGGTTACACAAAAGATGATGACAAGACCGGGTCATTGCAGAATAGCACCGGCGTGGAAAAAATCATTGTAGAGGCCCGTGAACATAAAGACCAAGAAGAATGGGACGATGCGGAAAAAAAGTATATTGAATATATTGGAAAAGAAAGCGGTAGCATTGAAGCGTTCCGCGAATTGGGAGAAGTGTACTTCCGGCGGAAAGATTTTCATGAAGCCAAAGAAACTTTGGAGCATGCCATAAAACTTTTGGAAAAAAAGTATAACGAGTTTTTCTTTTCCGATGCAGGGGAAGCAAAAAATGAAAATAAAGCGGAAAAAGACTCTGCGAGCCTCCTTTTGGCGGAAATATTCTTTGACCTCTGTCTGGTGGAAAAAGCCGTAAACAACAACCAAGGGGCTTTGGCAATCATTGATAAAGCCCTGAAAATGCAGCCGAACAACCCAAGGTACCTTGACACAAAATTTGAATTCAGTATAATAAACAAAGATAAAGGCAAAGCCTACGAGGCTTTTGAAAAACTGAAAGAGGTTAACCCCGAGAATCAGAAATTGGAAGAATTGAAAGAGAAACTAAGCGAATTATAGTTTTTGTTTGATTAAAATAAAAATACTGCTTACACAGTATTTTTATGTTCTAAGTTTGTGCAATAAAGCTTTAGAGCAGTAAAGTTTACACTACGAAGCTTTAGCGTAGTAGTGCCGTTGTAGCTCAGCTGGTAGAGCACTTCCATGGTAAGGAAGGGGTCTCGAGTTCAAACCTCGACAATGGCTCAAATGAAAAAAATCTGCTTTTTGTGGGCAGATTTTTTTGTTTACTACATACCAAAAACATTTCATGAAGAAAAAATAAAAGGCGCATTTTTTTATGCGCCTGTAATATTGTTTTTATTTGATAAAGATCAGTTAATGTGCGGTTTTTACTTGCATACGGCTTAAGATTAGATAAACTTAAATTTTAATACTGCCGTATAGGATCCGGCAGTGTTGGATACTATTATCCTGAAATAATAATTTCCCTTCGAGGGTGGATTGAAAGTGATTACAAAGTTATTCAATTCTTTTGTAACCATGAAACTTACCGTAGGTCCATAGATCTGCGAACAGGTGAATGAATCTACCAACCCACCGCCAGCAGTAAAAGAAAAGGTGTTTTGTCCCAACGCCTTTGTTATCAAAGCGGGAACAGAAAGTATTGGTGGCACAATTGGAGCCTTAGCCTTAATCATTATAATATCTACTTCGGGCTCTAAGGCTTTTGTGTCATCTGTCTCTACTTCAAACACTGCGGTTTGATCAACTGATACACTTGGGAAAGTTATTCCAACCTCATCGGAAAATTGGTTTTCCAAAACTGCTTCAGGGCCGAATACCTGCCTAACTTCATAAAATAATTCATCACCATCCTCGTCAGAAGAATTTGATAAATCTATAACTCCTCCTTCGGCCTGATTCAGTTGCTCAGGAAAAGCGACTACTAAGATTGGTGAATGATTTAAGTCATCCAGTGTGTTAACCTCGTTAGAGTAATCACTCTCAAGTCCAGCAGTGTCCACGGCAGTTACCGCAAAAAAATATACGCCTTCATCCGGAATAATAACTGAATACTCAGTTACTAAACCAATATTTCCGCTGTTAGAAGTATAGTTTCCCGAGCTCGTTCCCCAGTATACAACATAATGACTGAGGTCTGGCTCACTGTTGGCTTCCCATGTAAGAGTAATCTCACGAGCAGAAGCTACTACCGGAACTACTGACCACATTATAACAATTGTTACTAACGCAAATAATACTTTTTTCATTTTTCATCCTCCTGATTGGATTTTTAGTTTATATTTTGTTATAGTGTTATTCGCATAACACTTGTATTTGTAAAAGAGCAGTGTCCCACCCCTTACATAATACAACAAAATCTAAAGGGAGGGAATAGTGATATATTTTTTATATATCGTTATATTTAATCATAAAAACTCATTGCTGTCAATAGCAGAAAATTTTTTCAACTAGTAAAGCTTGAATTATATTAATAAAAATAAAAATTATTTAGTTAAATATTAGTAAAAAAATAAGCTTATATATTGACAAAAATGTATTTACGTGCTATAGTTCTGTAGATAATTAAATTTAAGAAATAATATTATGATAAACAAACCAAAAATATTTGTAAAAATGATAACATTTTTTTTCTCAATTGCTATTTTTTTGCTGGCAGGAAATGCTGTATATGCGCAAGTAGTCACATTGAGCCCGGCTTCAGATACAATTTTGATTGGTGAAACATACACAGTTACTTTAAGCGTCTCAGATGTGACAGATTTAAAGATGATCATGACTAATTTAGATTATAATGAATCTCTTTTAAGTTATGATTCCTATGTCTTTTCAGGACTGTTTGCTGACCCATCTGCTTTTACGGAAGTGGTTGATAATTCTGGAACAATAAGCATATTGGGCGATATTACTGACGTAGGCCGTATCACTGGAAATGAAGATGTTGTTACATTGACTTTTACTGCAATCGCTAGCGGAATGGATGAGCTATCATATAGTTCTAATCTTCTTTACAACGGTGATGATGAAACAATAACAGCTACATGGAACACGGCTAATATAATAATTAACCCTACACCAACACCATCTGTGTTGTTATCACCCGCAACTGGCGATATTACAGTCGGACAAACATATAGCATAACTTTGCAGGTATCAGACATGATTGATTTGATCAATTTGATGATTGACATAAATTATGACGAAACACTGCTACAGTATGACTCTTCTGTATTTTATGATGTATTTACAGATCCCTTAGCAAACACTGACGTTGACTATATTTCTGTGCCAGGCACTTTGAGTATTTTGGCGGATATAGAAAGTGTCGGAGCAATAAACGGCGATACTGACGTAGTAACACTTAACTTTACTTCTATTGCAAATGGCGTAAATAATACTTCATATGGGGATTATATTTTGTATAATAGTCTATATGAAGATATTTTTCCGAATTTTGAAAATGCTAGTGTAACAATAAATCCGGCAGGTGATACCACGCCTCCGACATTATCTCAGATAACCGCAGTGACATCGCCTACCAGCGATAATACCCCGAACTATACTTTCAGTTCCACTGAGGCCGGGACTATCACTTATGGCGGGTCTTGCAGTTCAGCTACGACCGTAGCATTTTCCGGTAACAATACGATCACATTTAACGCTTTAACCAGCGGTACATATAGCAACTGTACGATTACTGTCACTGATGCCGCTAATAATCCAAGTACGGCTTTAACAGTCAGCGCTTTTACCATTGACGCAACTGCGCCCAGAGTTCAGAACATCAGTTCCGACAAAGCCAACGGCAATTACAGGACTGGCGAAGTCATTGATATTGACGTTACATTTTCTGAAAACGTCACATCAACCGGAAATGTTACCATTACTCTTGAAACAGGGACCACTGACCGCCAGTGTACGTTTGCGGTATCAAACTCAAGCATAGGAACCTGCAACTATACGGTTCAGGCAGGTGATACGACAAGCGATCTGACTGTGAACGCGGTTGCCGGCAGCATAAATGACCAGGTAAGCAACGCCATGACCAACTATGCCCCGGTAACGAATTTGGCTGCCAACAAGGGTATTGTCATTGATACGGCAGTTCCGACGATTGCGCAGATTACGCCCGTTACCACCCCGACCAACGATACGACTCCGAACTATATTTTCAGTTCCAATGAAGTTGGAACCATAACATACGGCGGTTCATGCAGTTCAGCTACAACGAATGCGATTGTTGGAAATACGACAATCACATTTAACACTTTAGCAAATGGCACATATAGCAACTGCACGATCAGGGTGACAGATGCGGCAGGGAACCAAAGTTCAGTTTTGAATGTTAATACTTTTACTGTAAATACGATTGTTCCGGATACGACCGCTCCGGTCATAACTTTGACCGGCGCTAATCCGCAAACGATAGAAAAAGGTGCTGCCTATGCTGAATTAGGCGCGACTGCAAACGACAATATTAACGGAAACATTTCCGCCAACATTGTCATAAACAGTTCGGCTGTTAACACTTCAGCTACCGGAACATATTCAGTAGTCTATTCCGTTAGTGATGCGGCAGGCAATCCTGCCACATCAACTCGTACCGTGAATGTCGTTGATACGACCGCTCCGGTGCGTTACGACGGAGCTCCGAGCGGAGCTTTATCCGCCGGGACCACTGGCTCGACAATGTCGGTTACAAGCAATGAAAACGCAATTTGCGTCTTCAGTACCGCTGCCGGTTCAATTTACGCCAGCATGACCCCGATGACCGTTACAGGCGGTACGACTCACACATACGCTTTGAGCGGACTTGCCAATGGCGGATCATATACCTATTATATAAAATGTAGCGACATCACCGGCAACATCAATGTTGATGATTATGCCGTGTCGTTTTCAGTTGCTAACGCCTCTTCTGGTGGCGGAGGCGGTGGCGGCGGAGGAGGAGGCGGTTCGTCTTCATCCGGATCAAATACCAGTCCTGTTTCGACAGTTGTTGTTGCTCCGGCCATAAATTTTAACGCGGTAAGAGACGCAGACAAGATTGTTTTGACATGGACCAATTCCACCAGCACGAATTTTTCTAAAGCGGTTTTGTTTAGAACCACAACTTTAATCACGGATAGTCTTGTGTATTCAGCCATGGCCTCTTATGGAACGGCCATTTACCAAGGCGCCAGCAACACTTTTACCGATACGGTGATTGAGCCGAATCAGACATATTTTTACGCTTTGTTTACGGCGGATAAGAATGGAAATTATTCAAAATCGGTCGTGATTCAAAAATTGCCGCTGACGGTTGCGGGTAACCCGGTTCAAACTCCGGTTGCCGGACAGACTGGCAATCAGAATTCCGGAGCTTACGGCAACGTAAAAAGCTTGGCCGGACTCAGTGGCGAGCTGGTCAATCAGATCAGCGGATCGGAAGCGGCCGCCGTGTATAATCGTAATCAGCGCGTGTCTTTAAACACTGCCAACAACAAATTATACATCTTTATCACAAGCAAAAGCCCGGAAACACTTTCCGACCAGGATAAATTTGCTTTGGCTTTCTTCATTCAAGACGGCACTCCGACCACGATCGTGCTCGGCTCCGGTGAAAGAACAGGCGTGCTTAACTCATACCTATCGGTTTTTGATAAATTGCCTCAGAACGAAGCAGAATGGCAGGATGTGATAAAAATCGCCAACGGCCGATGGCCGACAGCTCGGAGCGTTGAAGCGGAAAAAGCGGCTCAGGATGATTCGTTCTATACGATTTATCATCGTAAAGCTGATATGAAGAATCCCAATGACAACGCGGCGGTGACAGTCATCTGTTATGGACTCAGGCCGGCAGACAGAAACATGAACAGCGAAAAAGCGGCGATATCAATTTTTAAGAAGATCTTTAACCACGCGCCGGTATCCGCAATTGATTGGGATATTACCAGAGCCATCGCTTATTCCGGGGCGGTGAGATAACCCCGTAAAATCGCTTTGCGATCACGGGGCAAGTTATATAAAATAAACAATTAAAAAATAATGCCCGCTTATCAATGGTTTGATAAGCGGGCGTCGGTCTTTATACAATTTAAAACAAAAAGGGAGGATTTAAGATGGCTGGAAAAGAGTCTGTTTCCGAAGATCATGTTCAAGTAAATTGTTTTCAATTAGTACATGATTATATCATTGGTGAAAATCAGATCATAAAAAAAATTAAACGAATGATATATGATTGTATCCAAATGGATACAGATGTGTTGGTAATTGGTGAAACCGGTACCGGCAAAAATTTGATTGCAAAAATGCTTCATGAAAATAATCATCTTCGCGGTAAAATACCTTTAGTTTCTGTTAATTGCGCAGCAATTCCGGAAACACTGATAGAGGATGAATTGTTTGGTCATGAAAAAGGCGCTTATACCAACGCAATCAAAACCAGAAAGGGAAAATTTGAAATTGCCAATGGCGGTATACTTTTTCTTGACGAGATAACTGAAATGAGGAAAGAACTACAATCAAAGCTTTTGCACGTACTAGAAGAAAACACATTTTCTAGGCTGGGGGCGGAAAAAATAATCGAAGTTGATGTTAAAATAATCGCCGCGACAAATAAGGATATTTATGCCATTACCAATGAAGGTGAATTTCGTTCAGATTTATACTATCGCTTAAAAAAGGCAGTGATCATGGTGCCGCCATTAAGAGAAAGAAAGGACGATATTCCAATTTTGATAAATTATTTTCTTGGCATACTAAATCAAGAAAAAAAACGTGATGTTAAAATATCATCGGTGGCGATAAATGCATTGTTTGGTTATTATTGGCCAGGTAATGTCAGGGAACTGAAAAATTTGATTAACAGCGCCTATACTTTTTGTAAAAATGATTTTATCTTGATTTCAGATTTGCCTGATGAGATTGTTAATTATGAAAAAATAAAAAACCAGCCAAATGATAAAACAAAAACACTGGAAGACGGTTTTTATGTGATGCACGAACAAAAGGTAAAAGCATTGGAAATGGGAATGGATCTTCATAATAAAAATAAGGAGCTAGAAGAAGAATTACGTTTGGAAAGAAAAAAACATAGAAAGGAAAAGTTACAGCTTTTAAAAAGAATTGAAGAGCTAGAGATTGATAAAATGAAGAAATAAAAGAATAAGCTTAAATTAAAAAGGACTTGCCAAGTATGGTAAGTCCTTTTTTCTTTGTTTGTTGAACCCTTGCATTTTTTCCTCCGGTATGATATTTTTATTTCAGACATAAAGTACATTATAAAAATCCTTAAGCACAAGGATTTTTGTTAATTAATTGTAAAAAGGGCCGGTACCAAAGCGGTCAACTGGGGCAGACTGTAAATCTGCTGGCATCGCCTTCGTTGGTTCAAATCCAACCCGACCCACAAAATAATATTTTTCAAAAATCGCCCTTTGGGGCGATTTTTGTTATGTTTATCAAGCGCCAAGAGGATAATCTTGCCAAATTGCCGATACGGAGTATAATGAAAATACCAAATTATTCTTAAAGATAAAAACATATGCTTGGTGAAAAAAATTCAAATTTTGTCCTGATCATTGCCAGCGCGATCATCGGCTTAAGCCTGGTTCTGGGAACGATTATCGTTTCCCAAGCTTTTTATTCTGTGAAAAAATTGAGCGACACTCTGGCGGTCACCGGGTCAGCCAAACAACAGATCAAATCAGATTCAGTCAAATGGCGAAGCAGTTTTACCCGTAACGTTTTCCAGAGCGATATCAAATCCGGATACGTCAAAATGAAAAGGGACGAAGCTGACATCCAAAAATTCTTTGCCGATAACGGCATTGATAAAGCGCAAGTGATCGTCTCGCCTGTGTTTATGAACGAGATTTGGAAAAACGATGAGAATTTGCCCAAAGAATATACGCTTTCCCAAAACGTGGAAGTCACCGGAACGGATGTGGAGAAAATTACCTCCTTAGCGAAAAACATTCAGCCCTTGATTGACAAAGGTGTAATTTTTACGACGCAATCAGTTGAATACTTCACCAGCCGACTGGCAGAACTCCGCGTTTCCCTGCTTTCGGAAGCCATCAAAGATGCCAAAGCGCGCGCGGAGAAAATCGCCGAATCAAGCGACAAGCAAGTCGGCGCCATCCAATCCGCCGCCATGGGCATTGTCCAGGTGATGCCGCTTAACTCAATTGATATCTCAGATTATGGCAATTATGACACCTCCAGCATTGATAAAGAAGTGATGGTGAACGTGAAGACAGTTTTCAGGTTGGAATAGGATTTATATTTAAGATATAAAAAAAGCCAGTTCTTAACTGGCTTTTTTGTTTTTTGACCCAATAAGGAACGTACGGTATAATTATAGATATTTCTTCTATGAGTGAGCAAAAAATATTTGAAAAAGTAAAAAAGGAAGCCGAAGATTTTTATAAAAATTTAGATTCTTTTTATTGCCCTTATCTAAAAACTCAGGTTAAGTTTAATTCAAAAGGGTTAAATCATATAAAAATGAAAGCTTGGAACAAGACCAGATCGGTATCCGATCAGTATATGAGATTGAAGTTTTTAAAATTAGCGCCGGCGGTATTAAGCGTGACAGGTACTTTACAGGAATTTCATGAAACAAATTGCATGGAAAGATTGAAATTTATCGGCAAATGGCAGTTTAAAATGGTTCCTGTAAAATATTACGGATTTGTCGCAATTATAAATAAGATCAAAATAAAGATTATCGTAAAAGAAACATCAGGATCATCACCGTATTTTTGGAGTATTATCCCATTCTGGAAAACGCAAAAAGATGAAATATGCCAGAAAATAAAAAAAGTCTTCCATGACGGAGACCTTGAAAATGATTAGAAAACTTTTTTTATGCTGATATTTGTCTGCGGTTTTATGTTTTTAACCGCGGGAGAACTGGGTCCTCACAAATATCATTATTTGCACTATAGCACATTTTTTATAAATAATCAATAAGCAAGGTTAATATGCTATAATAATATCAGTTTTATAAATTAATTTTCCCATATGTTCTTAAATGAATATTTAAAGAAAAAAGAGACAAAGAAAGCCATCATACCGATTGGTACGCTGGAATGGCACGGAAATCATTTACCGATTGAGACGGATGTTTGGATTGCGGAAAAAATCAGCGAAATTCTGGCGCGCAAGAGCCGAGCCCTGCTTTTGCCGTCAATCTATCTGGGATCTGACCGGGAACATGTCAAAAACGGGAAGAAGCTGATTGGCATGGATTTTCATGTCGGCAAGAAACTTGATGGAAATTTATATTACCTCAAGCCGAAAATTTTTTACGGGATGGTGAGCGGCTTGGCGGACAATCTTTGCAAGCAGGGCTTTAAAGATATTTATATCGTAACCGGCCATGGCGGAAGCAAGCACATTGAAATGCTTTTGAAAATTGCTGACGAGAACAAATCCGTCAAATTGATAAATCCATATGATATCACTGATTTTCACATCCATCACGCGGATGAATTTGAAACTTCGCTGTTATGGGCTTGCCGTCCGGAACAAGAAAAAATCAGCCGTTGCCAGAAGATTGCCCCCAATGATGATTTTTTTGCGTACCGGGGCTATGACCCCAGAAAAAAATCAAACTTGGGCCTGGGAAAGAAAATCTTGGCGGCGATGATTGACTATGCTTTAAAAATAATTGGTTAATTTTAAAATTTATGCTTGAAAAAAAGAACAATCCATTCCCTTTGGCCCTGATTCCAGATCAACCATCGTCGGAAGTCATTTCTGAAGACGCTGTTCCTGAAGACAGTGGTATTGATCCCAATGATCCTGACATCATTGATATACATGAATATAAAGAACTGGGAGCGGATGAAAAAGAAATTTACGTGCGGAAAGATATGAAAATCAATCCTATGGATGTGGAGGTGACAGAAGTAAGCGAAGAATCGCCATCAAAAAAGCCAACAGGAGCGGCGCTTAAGAAATACCGGGAGAGCATGGATGATAGGATGGTTAAAGGGGGAATGGTAAATAAAAACGCTTAATTATTTTAAGTTAGGTCTTATGAAAATTTTAATCGTTTATTTTTCCCGTACCGGCGCAACCAAAATTTTAGCTGAAGATCTGGCAAAAGCTTTGGGCGCTGATACGGAAGAGTTGAAAGATCATCAAAATTGGTCCGGTCCCGTCGGGTGGATGAAAGCGGGGAGAGCGGCGATGATGAAAACTGAAACAGAGATTGACATTTTGAAAAACAATCCCGCTCTTTATGATTTGGTTTTGATCGGCTCTCCGGTCTGGGCGGGAACTTTCGCGCCGGCCGTCAGAATGTTCATAAAAAGCCAGAAAGAAAATTTTAGAAAAGTGATTTTTTTCTCCACCCAGGGAAGCGAAAAAGAACAAAGCATTTTTGTCCGCTTGGAAGAGTTTGTCGGGCGCCAACCGGAAATGAAATTCTTTTTTACCACCAAAGAGATAAATTCAGGGGCTTATCAGGAAAAGATGAGGAGTATCGTTGAGGATATTAAGAAAATTGTTTAAACAACATGTTATGAAAATCGTTTTAGCGACCCGCAATCCCGGAAAATTGGTTGAAATCAAAAAAATGTTATCGGGACTCAAGCTTGAAATTGTAAGTTTGGAAGAGGCCGGGATTTTGGAAGACGTTTTGGAGGATCAAAATACATTTGCCGGCAACGCCTTGAAAAAGGCTCATTTTGCCATGCGTAAAACCGGATTGGCGGCAGTGGCAGATGATTCCGGTTTGTGTATTGCCGCCCTTGCAGGCGCTCCCGGAGTGCTGTCGGCGCGCTGGGCAGGGGAAAATGCCAGCGGTAAGGACATGGTTGCTCATGCCCTTTTACAGATAAAAGATGTTCCGGAGGGAAAACGCCAGGCATATTTTGAAAGCGCGGTGGCTTATGTTTTACCCGGGGGCGAAGAAAAAATTTTTACCGGACGCGTTGACGGAAAAATAGCGCTGGCAGGGCGAGGGACGGCTTTGCCAAAATTGCCTTATGATCTGATTTTTATTCCCGACGGACAAGATTTAACTTTTGCGGAAATGGACGAAAGTAAAAAAAATCAGATCAGCCATCGCGGGCGAGCGTTTAAGGAATTCAGAGAATTTTTGGAAGACGATAAGTAAAAAGAATAAAAAGAATTAAAAGAATAAAAAAGGATAAAAAGGATAAAAAGAATAAAAAGAATAAAATGATAAATAAAGGGATTACAAAAAATTTATTGCGCGACATCAAGGAGCGTTTGGGCGATGTTCCGCGCCTTAAATACCAATATGTTACAAGCGACACGGAAGTTTTTTTACAGTTTGTCATATCATTTTTGCCGAAGTGTAGCATAAAATTTTGTGAGAATAAGATTTTTTTTCATGAGACAAGAAGAATCAAAAGCCGTGAACCGATCTATGCTTTTTGTTTTGATCTGAAAAACGAAAAAGTTGACTATTTGATTGCCTTTGATTCCACATTTGCGCGGCTTTCTTTGAAATATAAGTTGTTTTATATCGCTCATGAACTGGGACACATCTTTACGCATAGTCAGCCAAAGAAAAGTGAAAAAGAAAACGAGGATAAGGCCAATCTGTTTGCCAAACAGCTGTTAGATTTGATGTATTTTTGATGTATCAAAAAAATGAAGAAAAAAATTTTAATAAACGGCAGAGAGCTGGTATATGAAGAGCGGAAGAACGGACGATCAAAAAGGATAAGCATTAGGATCAGTCCGGATGCTTCAGTCGTCGTTTCTTCGCCGCGTTTTGTACCCGGTATCATCATAAAGAATTTCGTCAAAGCAAAGTCAGCCTGGATTTTTAAAAAAATAGACGAGCTCTCAGATCAAAAGAAAAACAAAAAGATCGCGGGTTCGGACAAGATTGACTACTTCAAGAAAAAAGCGCAAGCCGGCCTCTTGATAAAAGCGAAAATAAAAAAGTACAACGAAATTTACGGTTTTAAATGCAAACGCGTATTCATCAAAAATCAAAGGACCAGATGGGGGAGCTGTTCGCAGGGCGGCAATCTTAATTTTAATTATAAAATTATTTATCTGCCGGAAACGCTGGCTGACTATATCGTTATCCACGAGCTCTGCCACCTGAAAGAACTGAATCATTCGCCGCGTTTTTGGAATTTGGTGGAACGGACAGTGCCGGATTATAAAGAAAGGAAGAGGGAGCTGAGGAAAGAGGGGCTGGGGTTGTTTTGAGTCAAATATTCAGCTAATCAGTATTTTATGTTTAAAACAGTATAATGCTCAATATCCAATATCCAATCTTCATTCAATATTCAATATTCAATATCTAAATATTCATTCTCGGAGTACAAGTATTGATTATTTTTTTAAGTTGAGTATTGAATGAATAATGGATATTGATTATTGAATATTTATAACCCACAATTATTCAGAAATTCGAACTTACGTTCGGATTTTTTTTATCCAAAGTTTGCTTTAAATTGAATGTGCGAGAACAAATTCCATACTTTTGCGTATTACTAAGCAGGCATTACTATTAATTTTTTAAAGTTGATCATATGAGAAAAAAGAAAATCGTTCATATAACAAAAACTAAGGTGCTTGATAAAGCGCTTAAAAAAGAGAAAAAAGTTTTTTATATCGGACGCGGAGAAGTCTGGATTCCGAAAGAGGGGAGATTGAATGCGGAGAATTGGATGCAAGGCTTTTGCTAGCAATTTTCATTGATTTATTCAAGAAAAAATGATAGGGTTGGCATATGGAAAAGAACTACATCCAAGACGAACAGACAAGCCCGTCAGAAGATATAATGCATAAGTCAGACAATGAATTGGTGGGATTAACCTTAAAGACTGAGGAATATTTTTTGCATATCATGAGAAGATATAAGCTGAAGCTGTCTTTTTATATCCGGCGCATCTCAAACATTGACGAAGATGAAACAGAAGATATTTTGCAAGAAATTTTTATCAAAGTGTACATGAATTTGAATGATTTTAATTCAGATCTGAAATTTTCATCTTGGATATACCGGATTGCCCACAACCAGGCCATCAGCCATTACCGTAAAAAGCTGGCGCGGCCGCAGTCAAACGATGTTGATCTGGATGACGACCGAGTGCTCGGCATCGCTGACAGTCTGGATCTTGAAAAAGAGCTGGATAAAAAACTGCTAAAGACGAAGGTCTTTGAAGCCTTGGGAAGGCTGGATATCAAATATAAAGATATTTTGGTTTTGAAATATTTTGAAGAAAAAGACTATAAAGAAATCTCAGACATCCTGAAGATCCCGATGGGAACGGTTGCCTCGCGCGCGAACAAGGCTAAAAGCGAATTAAAAAAAATCATCGGTAACATAAAAATATGACAATAGACGAGAATTTTGAGAGCAAATTGCTTGAGAAGATTAAAGAAGAAAAAATCAACCCGACGCCCAGGTGGCAATTTTTGCTGAAAGATTATGTGATCTGGATCTTGGGCGCTTTGCTTCTGCTCATCGGCAGTCTTTCATTTTCCGTGCTCATTTATCTTTTTAAGAACAATGACTGGGATGTGTATGAAAAATTAAGCGGTAATTTCCTTCAGTTCATCTTGCTGACTTTGCCGTATTTTTGGATTTTGTTTTTGGCCTTGTTTGTTTTTATTTTGGACTATAACATCAGGCATACCCGCAGGGGATATAAATATCCTTTGACAATCATCGTGTTGGCCAGTGTTTTTTCCAGCGCTTTTCTCGGCTTTCTGTTTTACGGACTGGGTTTTGGGGAACAGCTTGACTATGTTCTCGGGAGACAGATGCCTTTTTATGAGAAATTCATGAATCCCAGAATCGGGATGTGGGAAAACCCTCGGGATGGCAGGATTTCCGGAGTCGTGGTGGAAAAAATTGAACCGGAAATCTTCCGGATGATGAACAGGATGCAGGAAGAATGGATCATTGACTTAAGCGAAGCCAATCTGCCCCCGGGGTACTTTATTGAAATCGGAAAGCCGATAAAAATGACGGGAAAAATTACGGGTGAGCAGGTCTTTGCCGTGGATATGATTTTCCCGCCCGGGCCGGGCCGGGGAATTTTTGAACGATTTTATGAACGGAAAATACCGATGTACATGAAAAATAAAAAAACCTCGCCTTTTATTCATTAAGCAGAAGGGACTGTTAGGGATTTACAAAATACAAATTTATACAAATATACAAATCCGTTGAAAGTTATCAAGTTCATAAAGTTTTTAAAGTTAAAAAGTAGAAAATATTATGAAAAAGATTTTGATTTTAAGTATTTTTTTAATGTTTAGTTTGTTGTTGGCAGGATGCGGGAGGAGCGCAGAGACCCTTGATGATTCTCAAAGGGGACGTGATTTTAGGCGTCCTGATTTTGGCCAGCCGCAAAAACCGGCGGATGTTACCGGAGTGGTGGAGTCAATTACCGGCAATGAAGTGACAATCTTAAAGATTGAGCGTCCGCAAGGCGGAAACCCCAATGCTTCTTCAACGGAAACTGGTGCCGGCGACATCGGCGCGAACAGATCCGCGCAGCCGGCCGCAATCGGATCAACAAATCGCGCTGGCGCACCTGGGGGCGGATTTGGAATGCGAATGCCGGGCGGGCCCGGGGGCAGAGGAGAAAGACAAGGGGGAACGACATCCGCGGATGATCAGGCGGAGATGCTGGAAAATTTAAAGAAAATGAGCACCGGCAAAGTGGTGGTTACCATTCCTGTCGGCATCCAAATGCTTAAAGATGATGCCGCAAGCCAGGGTAAGCCAGAAATGGCTGAAGCCACGCTTACGGATATAAAGCAAAACAAAATGGTCAGGATCTGGCTGGATGACGCCGCGGCGGAAAGAAAAATCGCTAATTTCGTAATGATAACAAAATAAAAATATGACATCTATAATTGAAGAAAGTAAAATTGCGAGGAGAACCGGAATGTTTGGTTTATGGCGTAATAAAAAATTTATTATTTCTTTGGCAGTCGTAATGCTGATAGCTGGCGGGGTTTATTTTTACAATAAGAACAACAAGGCAGAAAACACGACCGCCGCCGCCGCAAAAGAATGGACAGTTAGGAGAGACAACATCGTTGTGTCCGTGGAATCCACCGGAAAAGTCGTGGCTAAAGACGGCGTGTCGCTTGGTTTTTCTGTTACCGGCGACAATCTCCAGGTTGACGAAGTGTATGTGAAAGAAGGCGATCAAGTCGTAAAGGGCGATAAGATCGCTTCCGTTAAGACTGATTCTCTCAATCTCAGTCTGCGTACCGCGTATAGCAGTTATCAGTCGGCTTTAGCCGATTATAATTCCACGATGGACGGAGCGACTGATGATGAAAAAGCCGGCGCGAAAGACAAGATCACCTCAGCTAAGATGGCGCTTGATCAGGCGAAGGCCAGCCTTCTTGACGTAAAACGCAGCGGCGCGGACAGCATTTATAACGCCCAGCAGGCGGTAACCGATGCCAAAAAAAATCTGGACGAGAATCAGGATGTGCTTACCAGCCAGAACGTTAAAGACGCGTATGACGACCTGATAGATAACATCAAGTCGGTGAACATTTCTTTGGAGACCATTTTGAATTCTTCTGATAAGATCATCGGCGTTGACGATAAATTTATCAATGACAGTTTTGAGTCAAGCTTGGGAGCAAAAGATGTTTCTTCATTAAGCAACGCGCAGGGAACTTATGCCGCGGCCAAGAATGAATTGGATAAGCTGAACATTCTGGCTTTAAAGCTGAATTCAGGAAGCGCTTACGCCGATATTGACGAGGCAGCGGTACAGGCAGGCGCCACGCTTAGCTCATTTGAAAATCATTTGTACGATATGAAAGTCATGCTTGACGCGACGATCACAGCGACCGGCTTGACGCAAACCCAGCTGGATTCTTTCATTTCCTCAGTCACCGGCAGCAGGACAAGCGTAAACACAAAAATAACCGATTTGAACAACAAGCGAAGCGCCGTTTTAGACGCTAAAGACGGACTTGATGATTACGTCACCGCATACGACAAAGCGAAGAGAACTTTGGCGTCAACCGAGGAAACTGCCGCGCATAACACGGATAACGCCGCGGCCAACATCACAACCAAGGAGATGGCGTTAAGCGAGGCAGAGAGAGACTACAATAGCCTGGTGGCTCCGCTTACGGAAACTGAGCTGGCGTCCGCCCGCTCAAAATTGACCAATTCGTCCATCAACCTTGAAAAGGCCAGGATAGACGTTTCCAAAGCGGTTTTGACTTCTCCGATTGACGGTGTCGTGGCTCAGCTGAATTATGCGTCCGGCGATATCATCGTTGACGACACCAAAACCGTAGCGACAATCATCAACAATGATACGCTTTACATTGAAGTCAACGTGGAGGAGGCGGATGTCAGCAAACTGTCAGTCGGCCAGAAGGCATATGCCACGTTCAGTTCCTTGGATGACTTGAAATTGGAAGGGCAAGTAAGCTTCATTTCTTTGACATCACAGACCAGCAACGGCATCGTTACGTATCTGGTCAGGGTTATTTTCAGCAAAGGCGAGAATCAGATCAGGGAAGGCATGACCGCCGCTCTCAGCTTCGTTTCTTCTGAAATTGATGATGTCTTGGTTGTTCCGGTTAACGCTGTCCGCAATGTCAATTCCAAACCCTCGGTTGAGCTTGCGGCGACCGGTGTTTGGACTCCTGTGACCACCGGATTTACCGATGGAAAATACGTTGAAGTCACGAGCGGCCTCAATGAGGGCGATAAAATCTTATATTAATTTATGAATGATAACATCGCAATTGAATTGAGCGGCGTCCATAAATCGTATTATCTTGTAAACGGCGATGAGATACCGGTTTTGAATGGCATTGATTTAAAGATTGAAAAGGGAGAATTTGTGGCCTTGATGGGAGAATCGGGCGGAGGCAAGACGACTTTGCTTAACATCATCGGGTGTCTGCATCCTTTGAGCGCCGGCAGTTACTTCTTGAACGGCGAAGACATCGGCAAGGTGAAAGATGACTATACCCTGGCTTTCATCCGGAACAAGCAGATGGGTTTTATTTTTCAACAGTTCAATCTTTTTTCTCGGCTTAATGCGCTTAAAAACGTCGCCTTGCCCTCTTTGTATGCCGGGATCAGCCGAGAGGAAAGAGACCAAAAAGCCACTGAGCTTTTAACAAACATCGGACTTGGGGAACGCATCAAGCATAAGCCGACCGAGTTGTCCGGAGGACAGCAACAAAGAGTTGCCATCGCGAGAGCGTTGATCAATGATCCGGAAATAATTCTGGCAGATGAACCGACCGGCGCCCTTGATTCAAAATCCGGCCAGGAAGTCATGGAAATATTTAAAAGTTTTAAAGTGAGAGGCAAGACGGTTGTTATGGTTACGCACACAGCCGAAGTCGCGAAATACGCGGATCGGATAATTTATTTACGGGATGGGAAGGTGATTGATAATGATTATAAATTGGTGTCTAATTATTAGTTGTTGATTTTTATATTTTAAATCTCAAATTACAAATAACAAATTTCAAATAAATTCAAATATCTAAATTCAAAACATTTATTTAAAATTAATCATTTTCGATTAAGGTTTGAAATTTGATATTTTGAATTTTGGATTTATTTGAAATTTGTTATTTGTAATTTGGAATTTATTTTGGAATTTAAGACATCTATGTTTCTGGAGATTATCAAAATGTCGTTTGAATCGCTTTTGGCAAACAAGACCAGGAGTTTTTTGTCCATGCTTGGGATCATCATCGGCGTTTCCACGGTCATCGCCGTTTTTGCGATCGGACAAGGGGCGCGTGATGCTGTCAGCGAACAATATGAAGGCCTCAGCGCCAACTCAATCATCATCATGGGCAACATGGGCAGGGAAGCGACTGCCAGCTCAAAATTGAAAACTTCAGATGCGCAGATGCTGTTGGATGATACGACTCATGTAAAGGCGGCTGTCGGATCAAAGCAAGGCAATGCCACCGTTTCTTACAATTCAGAGAGTGCTTCGCTTACAGTGATCGGCTCCACTGCCGGATACTTTGATGCTTCCAGCTTGAAATTGGCGTCCGGACGCTTTTATACCGAGCAAGAGATTGAAAACAATTCAAAAGTTGCCGTTCTCGGAAGCGGCGTCGTTACGACTTTGTATATGGAGGCCGCCAATGTGGTTGGGCAGACGATGACGATTGCCGGCAAACAGTTTGAGATCATCGGCGTGCTGGAAGAAAAGGGGACCAGCATGGGGCCTTTTCGGATTGATGATTCCATCGTGATGCCGGATACCACGGCTGAAAAAAGCGTTTTGGGAAGCAAGGGTATGGTTATGGTCAACACTCAGGTTGATTCGGTTGACAATGTGGCGGCGGCTACCGCCGAAATAACTGAAGCCTTGAGAAGCGAGCATAAGCTTAAAGACAGCGCAGAAGACGATTTCCGCATCATGGATGCCGGATCAATGGTGGCCTCCGCCGAGCAGTCGGCTTCGCTGATGTCCACGGTGCTCACGCTGATCGCGGCGATCACGCTTTTGGTGTCAGGAATCGGCATCATGAATGTCATGTTTGTAACGGTGGCTGAGCGGACGAAAGAAATCGGCATCGCAAAAGCCATCGGCGGGAAAAGAGGAGATATTCTCGGCCAATTTCTTCTTGAATCAATCATCCTCTCCGCAATCGGCGGGCTTATCGGGATTGTCTTGGGCCAAATCGCAATACCGGTGATTTCTCGTTTCAACATCATAGCCATGTCCGTGTCCGCGTCCGGTCCGATTCTTGGGTTCTCTTTTTCGGCTATCGTCGGGATTACTTTCGGGTTCTATCCGGCGTTTAAAGCAAGCAGGCTGGATCCGGTGGACGCGCTGAGAAGTGAGTAATTTTTTTTAGATAAAAAACAAATTTCAAGCACCAAATAACAAATAATTTCAAAATTCAAATAATCAAAATTCAAAAAAATTACAGATAATATTTTGCAGTGATTATTTTGCTGGTTTATAATTTTGGATTTTGGTTATTGGAATTTATTTGATATTTGGTGCTTGAGATTTGTTATTTTATAAAAAATTGTTTTTATATTAGCCAATATTTTCAGATTATAAATGCTTATTTTTTCCTTCGCATCGTTTTCCCCCAATGTTATTGGCACTTTTTAAAAATAAGTGTATAATATAGTTATCCCCTTGTGGGTAATCCCTATAAATAAAGGGAATTATTAAATAAGCATAAGAAAAAACATTATGGCTAAAATGACCAAGTCTCAACTTTTAACCATGCTGGCCGAGAAAACCGGTTTGCAAAAGAAAGAAGTTGACGGATTGTTAAACGAACTCGCAACCATGGCTTACAAAGAGGTTAAGACCGGAGGCGAATTCACATTGCCGGGTTTTGGCAAACTTGTTAAAGCTCACAGAAAAGCCCGCATCGGCAGAAACCCAGCGACCGGAGAAGAAATCAAGATCGCCGCAAAGACAGTCGTTAAATTCAGATTGGCAAAAGCGGTAAAAGACGCCGTTCTCTAAAACGAAAAAACTATCATATCAAAATAACCCCGTCCCGCATTTTGCGGAACGGGGTTATTTTTTGTTTATTCACCTAGAGAGGAAGATAAATTGTGAATTTTGATCCTTTATCCAGCGTGCTTTCCACTGCAATTTTTCCGTTATGCATTTCCACGATTTTTTTGCAGAAAGCCAGCCCCAAGCCGGTGCCTTTGACATTTTCGTTTTGCTTGTCTTCAATCCGGTAAAATCTTTTAAAGATGTTTTCCAAATGTTTTTTTTCAATTCCGATGCCGTTGTCCGTAACTGAAATTTCGGCGTATTTTTTTCCCTTTTTAAGTTCCAGAATGATCGTATCGCCCTTACCGATATATTTCATGGCATTGCTTGCCAGGTTGTTCATGATTTCTTCAACCTTGTGCCGATCGGCTTTCACGACGATGTCTTTTTCAATGTTTTTTATCATCTTGATATTTTTATCATTCAGAACGACTTCGTAGTATTCAGCCAGCTCAAAAAGCAGTTCGCTTAAGCTGAATTCTGAAACGTCCAGAACAATCTTGCCTGTTTCCAGTCGGGATAAGATGAGCATGTCATAAATGAATTTTGAAAGCTTATCGATTGATTTGTCAAACATTTGAACGTTTTTGTTTTTTGGCAGCTGCTGTTCCAGCAGGCTCAGTTCCGCTTTCATGATGGTCAGCGGCGTTTGGAGGTTATGTGATACGTCCACCATCATCTGCTTTTGTTCTTCCTGCAAGGTTTTTATTTCTCTGGTCCTTTCTTCAACTTGTTTTTCCAAGTCCTGGGAATAATTTTTAACCTTTTCGTAGTATTTCGCTTTTTCAAGGGCTACTGCCGCTTGGTAGGAAAATGTTTTCAAAAGCCGGATGTCGTCATTGGAGTACTCATCGCCGGAAAGTTTTTTGCCGATGCCCATGATCCCAACCAGCTTGTTGTCGGTTTTTAAGGAAACATACAGCTCAATCTGATATTTTTGATAAAATGTTTTGGCATTATGTAAAGCGCTGATGGTTGGTTTGAAATTTTGATCTTGATTCAAGAGATAGTCAATGTCAGAAGATTTCAAAATTTCATATGTTGAACTTTCCACGCCCTTAAGCAGTTTTTCCGAAATTTTTTCTCTTGGTTCCTGGGAGTTTTCTCCGTTGTATATCTTATTTTTTTCAACCAAATAAAAATAAATAAAATCAGGTTTTATGTAGGCTTTAATTTTTGCAATTGATTTGCTTATAATTTCTTCGGACCGGATGTTTTTGTTGAGTATTTTGCTTAAATCCTCAATTGCTTCGGAGTAATTATATTTATTTTTGTAAAAGAATTTGTCTGTGATTTTTGTAAAATAATTTTTTATCGGTGTGACTCCAAAAATACCGGTTATGGTCGCGATGCATGCGCTGATCAGATAGGTTGAGTTTGTGGTTCGGTGAAAAACATAACCCATTACAAAAGCTATCAAGAGGTATAAACCAACAACCAGCGACAACAAAGTGAAGTATAAGATACTTCTTTGGATGACAATTCTGATGTCCATGAGATTGTGTTTGACAATCGCATAGGTCGTAAATCCAAAGAGAAACAAGAAAGAAAGAGGACCGATTTGCTGGAAGGAATAAATTCCAAAAATAGCAGGAAGAATCATGTCAACAAAGACAGCAAAAAACAATGCCAGCGATGACCCCAAGGTGAAATATTTTATTTGTTGTTTTTCGTTTATGGAAGAGTGTTTATATTTTAAAACCGGAAAATAAATTAAAGCCGAAATCAGAATTATAAACGGGATCATAAAGACGAAATAAAAAGGGCCAAAATGCGTAATGATTTCATTGTTTATGACCACTTCGTTTCTATCCACCAAATCGGTAAACAAAGTTATGGGGATGATAAATAAAAACCAGATGTTAAGCGAGTCCTTTATGATTTTACTTAAGTCAAATCTTTTTGAAGGAAAGTGGTATCCAAAAAGGAAACCAAAATATGCAGTTGCTTCAGTGGCAACAAAATTTAGTCTGCCCATGTTTAGAATGTTTTCCTGATCAGCATTATAAAAAAGAAAAAGAGTGGTTATCCAGGCGCTGATGCTTAAAAGAAAATAAGCGAAAGACCGGTTTGTTTGTGATTTTGGATTATACCAAAAGATGAATATAGCTAAAGCCAGACTGGAGAGAGATGTTGCAATTTGAATTATATTATATAGCATTGGAATTGTAATAAAAATTATTTTTTACACTTTCTTCCCATTCATATATATTCAAATCAAAAAGATTTTTTTTAATTGGGACTGCGTTTTGGGCCAGTAAGAAGTATGGAGACGCGATAAGCGCGCAACCAATTTCATCTTTTTCAACGCAAATAATATCAATCCCGACCAGAATTTCTTTAAATTTTATAAATTGGTTTTTACCAACGGTAAGGACGCTGTTAACCAGATTTCTTAAAATTATTTCCTTATAGTCCAAATTTTCAGCTTCAGAAACAGGAATCATGCCCGCATCTTCCATAAGCAGGCAAGCGTTTGCAGACCTTTCAACCGGCACGCCGATGGCCAGAGCGGCATAAAGGAAGCTTTTTCCGCATTTTGTGATGCATTTTACCGCGCAGGGAAGATGGGAGCCCGGTAAAAAGGGAAATCTTGGTCGGCAAAGAGTACCTGTCAACTTTGTAAAAGCAAGATTGATCTCATTTAAATCATACAACGGAATGTCATATTCCGCAATCCGAATGTTCAGCTTTTTGAGTTTGATTTTACATATATCATATCCCCAAATCAAGCCTCTTGGGCCACAAAATGAAGAAACGGTCATCATGTTGGTCTGTCCTAAATTAGCTTTTGATATTTCAGCGTTATCAAAGGCTATAATTTCATCCGGTTTGCTTGAGCCTTCATGCGAAAAAGATATTTTTGTTTTACCGGTAGAGATGTTGACTCCAAGCAAGTAATTGTTTCCGGGATTATTTGAAAAATATCCTTCGCAGTATTTTTTTTCGTTCAAAGATACAATCGCTTGGAGTAAAATGTCGTTTATCATAGTAATTAAGATAAAAATAAGGCAATAAAAGGAATTGCCTTATTTTAAAAGAACTGTTAGTTACATGTGTAAATTTTTTTATTTTGATTCATTTTGGTAAATATTTTTCTATCTCCCGCAAGAATATCGTTTAAAATTTCATCATAGTTCTTAACATTCCCTTTTAAAATTACTCGGTTTTTGTCAGGAAAAAAATGTATTGGGTGCCAGCCAAATCTTAAGCCGTGCGTATAAGCGGTGCTGGTGGGGGCAGTCCAATAAATCAGGATTTTATAAGATCTTTTTGCGGCCTCTGATACCAAAGGTTTCATAAGCAGCGAAGCGGGAGGTATGGCACCGGCAATGCGATGTTCTTTTAGAATTGCTGTTTCTTTTAAAATCATGGTTTTTGGATGCTTGTTCAAGTCCAACCAAAATTTTATTGAATCAACGCCGATTTGTTTTTCGTTATCGTTTAAATTGAAAGGCATATCGCTTAGCTTGATGCCATCTTTGCTGGCAAGGATAACCAAAAACATCCCAATCACTTGCTCGTCTTGCATCATTAAGGATAGCAATGGTTCCCTATCATTTGACGGCAAAAGGTTTTGATGGATTTCTGCTTCCGCGCTTTCATTGGTCCAGTTTTCGTTCCAAGGCTCGCCGTTGTAAACAAATTTATAGCAAGATGAAATCTTTTTTAATAAATTTTTGTCATTTAAGACCTCTGAAGAGTTTAAATACGTCGTTATTGTCGTTCCGTCTATACCCATGATCATTCCTCCTTCTTTTAAATTGTTGTATCAAAATCAAGGCGCTTGAATGCATTGCTTCATTTTTTGCGTCTGAATGCCATCTTATAGCAATTCATATTTATTTAAGAGAATTGATATTCCTCCCTGAAGATCAATAGCTTAATTTTTTTGTAAAAGAACAATTGTAATAAGCTTAATTATATTATACAGAAAGACATATGAAATAAAGATAAAGAAAAGATAAAGTTTTGATAAAGAAAAGATAAAGTTTTGATAAAGTATTCAATTTAAAAGCCGTTTTTGAAAACGGCTTTTTATCATAAAACATTGGAAATTTTAAGCACCTGTGGATAACTCCCTATTCCGGGTCAATTTTATACCCACGGCCGTTGACGGTGTGGATTAACTTTTTCTCACCTTCCGAATCAATTTTTCTCCTGAGACTGACCACGTGAGACTCAATCGTGTTGGAAAACGGATCAGCATTGGCATCCCAGACATGTTCCAAAATCATGCCGCGCGACAAGACATGACCGGCGTTTTTCATGAGGTACTCAAGCAACATAAATTCTTTGCGCGTCAAATATATCTCTTTTCCCGATCTCGTCACCTTGAATTTTTTTTTGTCCAACGCCAGAGTGTTGATTTCCAAAAGTTCATTCTTGATTTGCTTTGGGCGCCTGAGAAGCGCGCGGATGCGAGCGAGCAATTCGTCAAAAGAGAAGGGTTTTGTTAAGTAATCATCGGCCCCGGCGTTTAAAAGTTTAACTTTTGTGTCCACCTCTGACTTAACCGAAAGCATGATGATCGGGACATTGCTGCCAGATTTCCTTACGTCCTTGCAAACATCAATTCCATGTTTTCCCGGCATGATGTTATCCAGAACGATGGCGTCATAATGATTTTCGCAAGCCATCTTTGATCCGGTTTCGCCGTCATAGACAGCATCAACCACGAAGCACTCAGTCTCCAATCCCTTCTTTAAAAAGGCGGCAATTTCTCTTTCATCTTCCACAACAAGTAATCTCATATTTTTATATTATTTTAAAAGCTGTCTTCATTTTAAAACAAAACAGTAATTTTGGCAATCAAAATCTTGATAAAAATTTTATAATTTTTTTATCTAAATTTAATGTCCTTTATGTCATAGTATATGTATACAACATGGCAAGTATGTTTTTGCTGCGTATGAATGCAAATATTACGTAAAAAGTTTATATAATAAAATAAATTAAATGTTATTATTATGAAAATGAAAATTCTTCTTGTCTGTGATAATAAAGACTTAACGGTGGCCGTGCTAAAATCGTTTACCAAAAGAAAGGTAAAAATTGATGTGGTTGAGGTTGGGAATGCAGTGCTACAAAAGGTGGCAAATCTGGGAAGTGATGTGGTGATCATTGATCAATCATTCAGCGGCGGCGGCGTCTTGATGGCAAAAGAAGTCGGGGTGCTCAGCAATGTGCCTATGCTTATGCTGATTGATTCAAACAAAGATAATGATTTTATCAGAGCTTTTGACTCAGGAGTGGATGACTGTCTTTTAAAGCCGTTTGACGGCAAGGAACTGGCAATCAGAGTGGAAAAATTGGCAGATAGAAAACGCTTGGCAAACTTTAAGGGGTTAAACATGTGCCTGGGCGGTTTGTCTTTAAACATCAAGACTCATGTTGTTGCCCTGGACGGAAAGAAACTGGTTTTAACAAAAGCGGAATATCAGATTTTAAAAAGTCTGATGCTGAGAAAGGATACGGTGGTGGAAAAAAAGATACTTGAAGCATCGTTTGCGCGCAAGCGTCCGGTAAGTACTCAGTTGCTTAACACTCATGTAACCAATTTGAGAAAAAAACTTAGTCCTGATTTTAAAATTATCAATATTCCTGGAAAGGGTTACATTTTGGAGTGCGCCTAAGAATTTATGAATACAAAACAGCCTCACCTTGCGAAGTGCTTGCGCATTTTACAGAGTGAGGCTGTTTTATGTTGAAAAATTAGTTTTTCCACTTATCAATATATTGGCCGATGCCTTTTTGCTTTAGTTTGTTTGTTAATTTTTTATTTGAGAAAACAAAAAGCAGAGAAGATTTTAAATCGATCAGATATCTGTCCATAACCACTTTGTAAGTCACCTTGTGCGATTGTATGGCTCGTCTGACGGTTTTGGTGGTGGTGCCGATGACTTTGGCTGTTTCAGATACAGACAACCATAAAGGATTAAGAGGTTTTGAAGTGTTATCAAGATTTGTGATGTTTTTATCCATTTTAAGTCTACAATTTTCTAGACTTAAATCTAGAAAATATTTAACTTTTGATAAATATCATATTTAAGTCCACGCTGTCTTAGACTTAAAGTTGATAATTCTGGTGAAATTGGAAAATTTGAGATGCTGGTTGGGTGGGAAATTGTTTTTTTGGTTTGATTTAATCTGTGAGTTTTTTGGTTTTAAGTCCATTGTGCAATGGACATAAAGTGGTATTTGTTTATACATATTTGCATATTAAATTTTTTTTGGCAAGCGAGGAAAGCAAGTATAATTTTCAATTTTCAATTTATAATTTTCAAACAATTTTTAATTATAAAATTTTTAAATGTTTTAAACATTTATTAATTGAAAATTATTTCATTGATTAAAAATTGTAAATTATAAATTGAAAATTAAAAAACTTACTTTAACCGTAGAAAATCTGATATTTTTATATAATTGGCCTGTTAAAATGTTGATTTATTATAAAGATTATGATAATATTGACTTTAAAGAACGACAAAAGTTTGCTTCAAATACAAAACGGAATCCCGCAAATATTTTGTTTAATATAAGCATATTTGGTTAAAATAAAGACTTGTAATTTACGAGTTATTTTTTATTATGTAACAATTTTATGGTTTGTCCGTATTCTTAAGTGTCGGACGAACTTTAAAAATTTCGTTAGCATCCCATGAAAAAGGACGGAAACTCTAACAACAACACAGATAAATCTCTTTTCCTTAAGCTCAAGCAAAAAGACAGAGAGGCATTTATAGAAGCATATGATAAGTATGTTGACGACATATATCGTTTTATATTTTTTAAAGTCAATCAAAAACAAGAAGCAGAAGACATCACTTCCCAAGTTTTCTTAAAGTCTTGGAACCACATTCAGACGAATTCAATCAAGGACTATAAAACTTTGAAAGCGTTTTTTTACAAAGTGGCCAGAAATCTGATCATTGATCATTACCGAAAAAACAGCCACAAGCAGGACATTGAAATTGATCGGGGAGAATTCAAGATTGATCTGCCGGACGAAAGACAGGACGCGCACAAAAATCTGGAGATCAAGTCTGACTTTGACCGGTTGTCCCAAAGCCTTTTACAGCTTAAAGACGAGTACCGCGAAATTGTAACTCTCAGATATGTCAATGAACTGTCGTTTTCAGAAATCGCCAAGATCATGGATAAGTCAAAGGGGAACATTCGCGTGATGTTGTATCGGGCGATGAAGGCGCTGAGGGAGATATCAGGAGGAAATTAGGAAATTAGGAAAGAACTGTCCTGAAGGATGTTGAGAAAAGAAATTAGTTTAAAATTTATAAACAAAAGATAATGGAAAAAAGTTTTATTCAAAAATTAAGCGACTTAAAGGAAATTAAACCTGATTCTAGCTGGAAGGCGGCTAATCGGGAGCTTTTGCTTGCGCAAGTTGGCGGTTCCGGAATTGAGTTGGAAAATGGCATTGCGCTGGAAAAAAGCGGCTTTTCATGGGCTTGGTTTAAAATCCTTCCTCAGCCGGTGATGGTGATTGTTTTGGCGGTGATTGTTTTTGGCGGAAGCGGAGCGGCCAGCCTTTTGGCTTCAAAAAATTCCAAACCCGGAGATTCTTTATATATTGCAAAAATTTTAAATGAGAAAGCGCAAATGGCTTTAACTTTCAATGATGACAAAAGAGCGCGCTTGGGGCTTGAGTTTGCCGGCAATCGCGCCGAAGAACTTAAGGCAGTCTTAAGCGATACGAGCAACTCCGATAATCAGGAACAGGTGGCGAGTTTGGTAAATGATTTTAAGGAGCAGATCAAGATGGCAAAATCAAAAATCGGCTTATCCGCTGATCAGGCAAATGATGCCAGAAAAACCAGTCCGGTCAACCCGGCGGTTTCCATGAATGGCAGTTCAACGGAAGCCGGAAGCGCCGTGTTTAGCGCCGGAGCGGGAAAGGAAGACAAGGGGACTCAGATTTATGACCGAAACGAAGAAAGTGAAACAATTGAAAATGATATGTTAAAAGATACAGTTGCCGCCACAGCGCAATCAACCAGCTCTGAAAAGATGAGTGAGGTGGCGACCGGAACGCAGTCAAGCATTGATGAAAAAGTGAACGAACTGGTTGTGAAAACTCAGGAGCTTTTGAAAGACCAGAACGGAATTGACATGAACGCGCTTGAAGCTTTGGAGGCCCAGGCTGACGACATTACCACAAATGTGGATGCCGGACAGGTGAAAGGCGCAAGCGAGGATGCGGCGGAAGAAGCGCCGGCAAACCCCGCCAGTTCAACCGTTGAAAACCAATAAGCTATGGCAAACACCTTTGACGAAAGATTTGAGCTTGAAGACGCCGCCAGCGGCCACATCATCTATGACGAGCATATCATCAGATATGCATTGGCCTGCACCTTGATAAAAGAAAAAGAAGTTTTGGAAATTGCCTGCGGATCCGGCTATGGATCAAACATGCTTGCCAGAGCCGGCGCTAAGAAAGTTTTGGCCATGGACATTGACGCGCAAGCGGTTAACAAGGCGAAAGGAAAATATCAAAAAGAAAATTTGGAATTCAGACAGGGGAACGCGGAGAAGATTGAATTGGCTGATGCGTCGGTTGACACAATCGTTTCGTTTGAAACGATTGAGCACCTGGGCAATCCGGAGAAATTCTTAAGCGAAGCGAAAAGGATTTTGCGGACAGACGGAGTCGCATTGATATCAACTCCAAACTATGAAGTTTCAAAAAATAAGAATCCGTTTCATATAAAAGAATATACCGAAAAAGAATTTGCTCAGCTCTTGAAAAAATATTTTAAGAATATAAAGATTTTGAAACAGCGGAACGCGCTGGCGAGCATCATTGAAGATGGTGGAGATGAAAATGTTGTCATAAAAAATATCAACACCCCGGCTCTGTATTTTGTGGCGATCTGTTCGGACGGCGAGGTTGGGAATTTGGTTGATAAGAACTTTGTCAGTTTGAACGGGAAGGCTTTGGAGAATGTTTATGGTAATCCGGGATTTAGATTGGTGAATTTTGTTTATTCGGTGGCGGTGAGGGTGCCGGGGGTTAGGAAGATTTTGGCGAAAATTAGAAATTAGGAAATTAGGAAATTAGAAATTAGAAATTGGAAATTGGAAATTAGGATATTGATTGGATAAAAGGATTTTTAAAATATAAATTCTACCCGACTTCAGTCGGCTTTATGGTGAAAATATTAATATAATAAAGCTCACTAAAGTGAGGTGGAAATAAAAAATAAAATAATGCGTGTTTGTTGATTGCTTTTAAAAAGGCAATCAACAAATCCGCGTTAGATGAAAATCAATGGCGGATTGGGATGCGACTAAGCAAGGTCGATTGGGGGAAATTCTCCAAGCCGTGTTCTTCTTAAAAAAGTAAACAAAAAACTTTCAGAAGTACTTATGGAGCAAACGAGCAAAGCTTTTTACTCTGCTCCGGTTTTGAAAAAAATACAAAATCAAAGAGCGGATAAAGCGGGATTCCGGCTTATTTGCCCTTAAAAGACTGCTGATAAGTTTTAACTGTTTTGCAAGAGCGCTTTAAGCATTTTTGCAGAACATGAAAATTTAAATTATGCAAAGACTAAGAAAAGCTATCGTTGTAAGCGTCATGATGATGACCGTTTTTTCTTTGAGCCTGGTTTCCATGCCGACAGTGCAAGCTGCCGCGGCCGGTGACCTCATCAAGATGAATGGTTTGTCATCTGTCTACTATTTGGGCGCAGACAACGGGCGATATGTTTTCCCTAATGAAGCTACATATTTATCTTGGTACAGTGATTTTAACGGCGTTAAAGTCATCCCACAAAGCGAATTGGAACAATATGCTTTAAAAGCAAACGTGACAGTTCGTCCGGGTACCAAGTTGATAAAATCTCCGAGCAACCCATTGGTATATTCAGTGGAGCCAGGCGGAGAACTTCGCTCAATTGTAAGCGAAGCCAATGCGATCAATTTGTATGGTGCAAACTGGGCCAAACGCGTCATTGACGTGATTGATTCTTTCTTCACCAACTACCACATTGGTTCAGCATTGACTGCCGGCCAATATCCGGAAGGTTCGCTCATCAAGTCAGCTGACAGCGCCGATGTATATTATATTGATGCTGACGGAAAAGCCAGAAAGTTCGCTTCTGAAGCGTCTTTCACAGGCAACCGTTTTTCATTTGACAACGTTTTGGTGGCAAGCACCATCCCGACAACCGGAACTGCGATTGCAGGAGTTGAAACAGCGCTTGCTGACACTTCTTCAGGCGCAGGCGGAACACCGAATTCAGGATCAGGCTTAACTGTTTCCTTGTCCGGCGACACCGCTCCGTCCAGAGATATCCCTTCCAAGACAACCATCGTTCCGTTTGTGACTGTTAATTTGACAGCCGCCAGCGACGGTGATGTTAAGGTAAATGGCTTGACCTTTACCCGCAAGGGCACGGGCGCTACGGCTGATTTTGACGGCGGTTACTTGTATGTCGGCGAAGAACGCTTGACAAACAAGAGAAGCGTCAATTCCGCTGATAACACATTGGTTTTTTCAGCAATGAATTTGACCATCCCTGCCGGAATGACAAAGGCTGTTACTTTGAGAATGGATTCTGCCGCTTCTGCGTCAGGAAATCATTATTTCCAATTGACTTCAGCAAGCGCCGTTGCAACCAACGGAGCTACTGTTAGCGGTTCATTCCCGATTCAGGGTAATGTGATGACTTATTCAACAGTTGAAGCTGCTACTGTTACCATTGACGGTCAAGATAACGCACCGACCTACAAAATCGGTGAATCAAACGTTACTTTGTCAGAATTCACCATTGCCAACAACAACAAAGAAAAAGTTTATGTCAACCGAATCAGACTTAAACAAGGCGGAACAGCAGGTGATGCTGCCATCGCCAATTTGAGCCTTACGATTGACGACCAAATCGTTGCTGAAGGCGTTTCCATGAACGACAAGTATGTTGATTTCATGCTGGAAACTCCGGTTGAAATCATCAAGAGCAAGACTCTTACCGCTGTGGTAAAAGGCGATATCGCTGATGAAATCGGCAAAACAATCATCCTTTATCTAAAAGATAAGGCTGATGCCGATATCACCGGTGAAGCGTATGGTGATTTTTATGGCATAACCATAACCAACACCTTCCTTGTAACTGATGGCGACACTGTTGAAATTGATGGTTCTGAAATCAACGTTTCATTTGACGGCCCGGCCGCCACTGAAATAAAAGATGATACCACCAACGTCGTATTGGCAAACCTCAAGATCAAATCCACCAATCAGGATGTAAATTTTGACACTTTGCGCGTCGTATTGGCTTCAGCCGGTGCGTCTAACAATTTGCCGATGACAAATCTTGAGATGGTTGATTCCGCAAACGGAGCATCATATTCTGTTTCCGACCCGGCTTCTTCAACCAGCGCCAATTTGGACTTTGAGAACATCCTTCTTCAGAAGGGCGTTCAATATAACTTCCAGATCCGCGGCGATGTCCAAGACGGAACAAACGCAGCTTCCACATTCGCAGCTAGCATCAATTTTGCCAGCGCTGTAGCGAATTATCAGGATTCTGACGAGACTGCAGTTGTAACAGGTGATTACTCAGCAAGCACATTGTCCGGAAAGACCATGACTGTGGCCGCTCCGGCAATCACATTTGCCAAAGTTACCACCAGTGCTTCCACTGTTGCCAAAGGTGCAGACGGAGTACTCCTCTATAAAGGCAAAATCACAGCTAACAGCGTTGATGCTTTGAAAATTTCCAGAGTAAAAATCTTGGAAACAACCGGCGATCTTTTGTCAGCTGATTTTGACAGAGTTTATCTATATAAGGTAAATTCTGATGGAACTGAAACAAAACTTGACGATGAGACTTCTCTCGGACAAGCTTATGTTTCTTTCTCCAACTTTACATTGGATGTTGCAAAAGGCCTTTCCAACGGCGTGTACATCGTTGTCCGCGGTGATGTTAAATCAACACCAGCCGCAACCACAACCACACTTGGATGGAGCTCAACAAAATCTGATTACAATGTAAAAGATAGCGATAGCAATGCCGTTGCTGCAGCCGATATCACAATCGTCGCAACAGCAGGACATGCTACCACTGTAACAACCGAAGGTACTTTCACTTTGGCGATTGACACTGACATGACCGGCCTTAACAACAACAAGAATGTTTTGGCAGGCACAAAGACTCTTCTTGGCCGCATCAAATTGACTGCCGCTAAAGAAGCCGCCAACTTGGAAGACTTGGTGATTGAAAACGTCGGTACCGCCGATGCTGACACCCTGGCCACGCTTTATCTCTATGATAACGCGAACATGACCGGAACAGCTTTGGCTTCCGCTGATATGGCGTCCAACAACAAAGTTTTGTTCTCGGATGTCAACATCAACATTCCGACCACCGGTTCAACCTATCTGTATATCGGAGGCATGGTAAAGAGCATTGATTACTCAAGCTCACCTAGCGCTGATGCTACAGCAGCTGCCGGAACGACGATCGGCTTAAGAGTGCCGACAAGTTCAGGCGACTACACCACAAAAGTTACCGGCGTAAGCACAGGCGAGCTTTTGACAGATTCACACAGCGCGACTGTGTTCACCTCGACTTCAACAGTCATGGGTGCTGTCATCTCAGCTTTGGGAACCAGCTATGCTGATAAGACTTTAAGTGATGGCACAAAGGACATTTTCAGCTTTAAGGTTACCGCTCCTGCGTCAACTAACGTTGATTACAACAGCGATGCTTTGGCTGTAAAATTGGCCACAACTACCTTTACAGTTTCTACTTCATCTGGAATTAATATTTCCAACTTGAGGATAGAGAGAGTAGGTGGCTCCAATGGTGAAAAGACTGCTATTGCCACATTCGGCCTTAACACATTTACCATCGGATTCCAGAACACATATGGTACATTATCTGACCTTAAGATTAAATCAGGTGAGACCGCGGAATTCGTAGTACGCGCCACCATTGCTGGTTCTTCAGGTTCAGGCGATTCAGTTGAAGTTTCAATTGAAAACGCTTTCAGCGCCAATGTTCCGTACTTCCACAACACGACAGATGCTACTACCTACACTTCATCGGTTTATCCTTTGATCTCAGGTACGACTTATGTCCGCGGTGGTACACTTTCTAACTAAGTAATTTTCATTACTTCTTTAGATAGAAAGTAAAACGATTAAGCCCTTCCTCGGCGAAAGCCGGGGGAGGGCTTTTTCATTTATCCTATACAGTTTTAGAAGATAATGGGTTTTACTTTTTAATTTTGGCGTTCGTTGTGGTTGGGCTTCTCACGAATTTACACAGATTAGAGACAGATTAACACAAATAAATGATGTTACGTAAAACCAAGGATTTTATCTTTTCTTCACAATTTCTTTATCTTTCCTTAACATCGCTTTTGTTATCATAGAAAGAGAATTATTACTTACCTGTTAATAACTTTTCTATCTATGAAAAAAAGCTTGTTAATTTTCATGCTCAGCGCTATCATTTTGTCGCCGATATCTTTCGGTACAAGCGGAAGGCGTATAACGAACCACGCCAGCGCCGCCACCACTGTCGGCAGTCGGATTTCATCCGATACCGTCTGGACTGTTGCCGGCAGTCCTTACCTTGTGTATATGAATGATGTCATTGTTGACACTGGAGTGACATTGACGATTGAACCGGGCGCGGTCGTGAAGTTGATTGAGAAAAGCCTCATTGTCAGAGGCAATCTAACGGCGCATGGAACGAGCGATAACCATATCCTCTTTACGTCCTTAAATGACAACAGTCTTATGGGAAAAAGCGTTGACTGGTCAAGCGGCAATCCTCAAGCAGGGGACTGGAATTCAATCAAGTCCCAAGGAGGCGGTACGATTGATATGGATCAGACGGAGGTAAGATATGGCGGGCAAGGCTACGCCGATTTGGTAAGAAGCAACAACCGATTTTTCCAAATTCAATCGGCCTTAGCCCATGACGTTTACTTTGACGTGGGCGCGGTTTCCTGCGAAAACAGCAGTGTCCAGATAAATCATACCATCATCAGCCGGAACAAGATTGGAATCCAAATTGGACCTGCCTGCCAATTTGATATTGCCGATTCCCGCCTGTTTGAAAATTTTTCTTTTGCGGCCGTCAACAACATCACTGACGGCTCAGCTACGCTGAACGCCAAAAACAATTGGTGGGGCGACAACAGCGGGCCGCACAATGACATAAGCAACCCCGCAGGCATTGGCCAAGAAATTTCCGGTAACATTGACTTTGACCCTTGGACCGGAAAAGGGGAAGCGCCGAAGAAAACTCCGGTCATCATCGTGCCGGGGATTATGGGGAGCTATCTTAATCGGGCGAGCGACGGCGGGGAGGTTTGGCCGAATGTTTTTATGATGCTTTTGCCAGGCGATGATTCATATTTAAATGAGTTAATTCTACAGCCTGATGGTTCTGAAAATGTTAATAGCGCTGTATTAGCAGGTGATATAATGAGAAAAATTTCATCGAGCGATTTTTTTGAGGGATTAATTGCAGAGCTAGTGGATAATGGTTATAAAGAAGGCGAAAATCTTTTTGTTTTTCCATATGATTGGCGTTTGGATATTGCTGAAATAGCTGGAAACACCTCATCTGCAGATGTGTTGACATTCAAATATAAAATTGATCAAGTGAAAAGAATTACTGAATCTGAAAAAGTGGATGTTATCGCGCACAGTATGGGCGGATTGATTGTGAAAAAGTATATTTATGATAACGGATATGAAAGTATAGATAAATTCATAGATGTTGCCACTCCGCATTTAGGTGCGCCCAAAGTATCAAAAGTTTTAAATTACGGTGATAGCATGGATATGAATAAATTTGGGCTTGGGCTTAACCCGCTAGAAGTAAAATCAATAGCGCAAAATTTTCCGTCCATTTATCAACTGTTGCCAAGTCCCAGTTATTTTGATGAATCAGATAATCGTTTTTATATTTATGATGCACTTAACAATCTGGGTGAGTTAAGTTATGACCAATCAATAGAGTTTTTGAGGTCATCTGGTCGTAACTCATCATTACTGGACAACGCCATCAACATCCACGATGACACCGACAACATGACAATTTCCAATTCATACAACATCGTCGGCTGTGGTCAGCCGACCATCGGCTCCATAAGGATTTTGAAAGACAGCAAAGGCAAAGAGACCTACAAGCTGACATACATAAACGGCGATGGCACGGTGCCCTTCCGCAGTGCCGACTGGTTACAGACCGACAAAAAGTTTTACGCCAGCATGGCCGAACATGCCAGCCTGCCCAGCGCTCCGGGCATAAAACAATTGGTGACTTCAATCCTTAAAGAAAATTCCGACGAATTTGATTTTTCCCCATACCCGCGCTTGGATACAAACACCTCTCATTGCCTGATCAACGGCAAGCTCCTCGGCATCCACTCTCCGGTTGCTCTTAACATTTACGACGAAGCCGGCAATCACGCGGGGCCCAATGAAAACGGCGACATTGAAATGAACATCCCCGGAGTCGCGTATGATATCATTGGCGACAACAAATTTGTCTTTTTACCCGCAGGGCAAGATTATACAGTTATCGGACAAGCCACGGACGAAGGAGAATTCAGTCTGGACATTCAAAACGTGATAGACGATGATTACAAAGACACGGTGTATTGGAACGACGTGGCAATACCAAGCACGGACATGTCCATACAGCTAAACATTAGTGCAGAAGAAAGTATTGGTAGTATTGAAATTTCCAAGGATAACAACAGCGATGGCGTGATTGACGAAACTCTAAATTCGGATTACTTATTGGGTGGTGAAGAAGCCGGCGACTTGGAAGCGCCGCAGACGAGAATGTCTGTTAACGGCGGAGAAGCCAATGACGGCGATGAATTCTCCACTCCGATTACCTTTGAATTTTTGGCAGAAGATGATTTGTCGGGTGTTCTCAAAACCGAATACGCCGTAAACGGCACTTCCAGTTGGCAGACATATGACCAAGAAAACATTCCAGACATTGATGTCCCGGGAGAATATACGATATATTACTTTTCCACAGACAGAGCCGGGAACAGGGAGGAGATAAAATCAGTAATGATATCTGTTCAAGAAAATGATTGCGTGGTAGGGCTTAAGAATTTGGTTAATGATTTATATGCGCAGAGAAAGATAAAAAAGATTGCGGTAAAAAATCTGTTGCTCTTTGAGCTGGAGACTATTGAAAAATTGGTCCAAAAATATGTGAGCTACGATAAGGCTGTTCCAAAGTTGCTTGAAGCGGCTGTTAAGCTTATCCGAACAGAATTAAACCTGTATGCCCGCTTGGGATGGATTACTAATGAGGCGAGTGGTATAATCAAAGAGAGATTGCAATGTGTTTATAATTATTTACATTAAAATTTATGAATAAAAAAAATACAGTTATACTCTATTTATTATTGTATTGGGTTATTTGTATTATTTTTCCTTTTATTGTAGTTTCATTTTTGCCTCAAGATGGTTTAAGTATAGATTGGCCTGGCTATATTATGGTTTATATTTTGTTGATAGCCCCGTTTTTATTTGTAATTCCATATCTTTTAACAAGGAATACCTTTGATAATAAAAAGCAGAAAGTTATGTATGTTCTCTTGGGACTGATTGTGCCGTATATATTCATATATATTTTTATGGCGTGGACTATCTATCAAATGGGAGGACCAAGATTTTAAAATCAATCCGATTACCAGGCGCCGTTCCGGCGCCTGTTCCCTCGCCCCCAACCCCTCCCCTGAAGGGGAGGGGCGTTTTTTTATTCTACTTTAATAGAATGTGGTATAATATAAGTATAAAATCTTTACCTAATATTTATTTTTTTTATGCGAAAAATTAATTTTATCTTATTTTTCTTTGGCGTCTGTTTGCTGTTTTTCTACAATGCCCCGCAAGCCAAAGCATACAGCGACTTATCAGTGGAATCAATCAGCATAAGCCCGGCGACACCGGCTTTCAATCAGCCTTGCACGATCACGTTTACCGCCAAGAACAGGGGAGATGAGGCGCTTACCAGTACGGATGGAACCGAGAATGTTAAGATTAACATCAAGGATTTTACCACGACCGGCACGGTTTTGCCTGAAACTGAAAATTTGGCGGTTGGCGCGACATTTCAGTACGCGGTAAAGGGATATTTTTTGATTGAAGGGGAGAAGAATGTGGGATTCGGCATTGATGATGGCAACATTGTCACGGAAAAAGATGAAACCAACAATTATCTAAAAAAGAAAGTTACAGTCATTCCGCAGTACGACCTTTCCGTTGACGACATCAGTATCTTTCCTTTGTATTCGACTGACCATATGCGGACCACCATCACCGTAAAAGTGAAAAACAAAGGCTATGCTTCCTTGCGGGACGGTACGGGCATCAATTCCGTTGTTTTTGATTTTCCCGGCTTTACAGCGGCCAGCAGCAGCCTGACCGAAGTTGGTAGCGCCCATCCCATCAAGACCAATGAATATATATACTATAAATATACCGGAGTGTTTGCCGCGAGCGGAACGAAAGAGCTGAAATTCCAAATTGACGCCGCTGACCAGCTCAAAGAAAGCGATGAAAACAACAATTCAAAAACGGTAAAAAGAGAAATTTTTGATAAAAAAATTCCGACGGACATGGCCGTGGTGTCAATCATTGCCAGCAAAAACAATCCGATTTTAAACGAAAACCTCAAGATTACGATAACGGTCAAGAACAACGGCAAACACAGCTTGACCGACGACATGGGCTGGCTGTGGCAGGACCGAGCCAGCATCCCGCTCATACCCAAAGACATTCTTTATGATTTGGACGGCATGAAACTGACAAAATCAGATTTTCCGGATTTTCCCAATTTTACCGTTCCGCTTGACCCGGGAAAAACCGCCGTTTATGTGTTTGAAGGAAATTTTCCGGAAACGATTGGAACAAAAAACATCACATTTGCTTTCAACAAAAACCACCGCCTGCCCGAAAGCGATTTTGAAAACAATTCCGCCGCGCTTAAGCTTACCGTTTACAAAGAAGCGGAGACAAGAGACGATTTTGAAATTGAAAATTTCCGCATTGAAACAATCAGCACCAGTTCGGTATTTTTAAAATGGCACACCGGTCAAAAGACAGCCGGAACCATTTTTTATAAGTTTGACGGCTTTACCTCTTTCTCTGAAAAGAGCGGCGCGAACGTTACGGAACATAGCGAAAAAATTGAAAAGTTGAAACCGGGTGGCGCGTACTTTTTTAAAGCCAAATCTACGCTCGGGGAAGTGGAAAAAGAAAGCGCTATCTTATATCAAAAAATGCCTGTGACGAGCGAGCTGAAGTTTACGGTTAACCCGACGATTGAGGAAGAGACCTCATCAAGCAGTGTTTTGGTTAAATTTGCCACAAATTTTGTAAGCAATGGTTCGGTATTTTTACGTAATATTAAAGAAAAATTTGTTAGTAAAGCCGTAAAAGATTCGTCCACTTATGCAGTGGAATTTTCCGGAATCAAGACAGGGGATTATGAATTTTATCTTGATTTGAAAAATGCCCAAGGCGCGAATTTAAAATCATCGACATCCATTTTTTCAATCAAGACAAGCGCTGTTAACGCCACCACGGTTCCGGAGACAGCGGTTAAAGAGGCAGGCTCAGGCGAAAGTTCATCGCAACTGACAGGCGATCAGGCCACAGCGTCCAAAGAAATCAAGAACGCAAAAATGTATAACTCGCTTAAAGGCAAGATAATTTTAACCGTTGAAAAAAAAGGCGAAGCATATTACATCCACCCCGTTAGCCAAAAAATTTATTTCTTAGGCCGGCCGGATGATGCCTTTAAAGCCATGCGCGAGCTGGGAGTTGGAATCAGCGATGCCAATCTTGAAAAGATTGCGATCGGTATCTCCGCTTTAAGCGGAACCGATTCTGACGGTGACGGGCTTTCTGATATCTTTGAAGACGCGATTGGGACCGGCAAGGTCAAGAAAGATACGGACGGCGACGGATACGGCGACAAGGCGGAAGTTCAGGGCGGATTCAACCCCATGGGCGCCGGCAACAAAAAATTTGATTCCGCGTTCGCAAAAAGTCTGGCCGGAAAAATTCTTCTGCAAGTGGAAGGGCGAGGCGAGGCGTGGTACATAAGTCCGGTGGACATGAAAAGATACTTCTTAGGCCGGCCGGCTGACGCGTTCAATGTCATGCACGCGATGGGCATGGGAATCTCCAACATCGACTTCGGAAATTTATAGCTTTATTTGACACTTAAGGCTTGGCTTTGGTAATATTATCTTATTATTTTACTTTACATCAGTTTATAAACAGACTTAAAACCCACAAATCAACAAATTGCAACAAATCTACAAATTTTGATAAAATATCTTTTTAAATATTTGTAGATTTGTAGTGAATTTGTTGATTTGTGGGTTGAGCTTTAAATTTTTATTATGTCACAAAAATTGTATCTATACATCTTGCGAGCGGGGATCTGCTTGTCGCTGATCTCGGTTTTTTTGGTCTTTAAGAATCTTTTGTTTCCTTTCATCACTTCCAAACAGATTTTCTTCAATGTCGTAACCGAAGCGCTCTTTGTTTTTTGGCTGGTTTTTATCATCAAGTACCCCGTGTACAAGCCCAAATGGAATTATATCGGTTTCGGTCTCATCGCCTTTTTTACCGCCCTGGTCATTTCTTCAATTGCCGGAGTGGATTTCAATCTGAGTTTTTGGGGGGACATTGAAAGGATGCTCGGGGTTTTTCATCTGCTTCATTTCTTGGCTTTTTACTTTATCATCATTACCGTTTTTCGACAGAAGCAGGATTGGTTTTTTCTGCTGGGGCTCTCATCCCTGTTTGCAGTCTTTGTAGCCATCAATTCTTTAAGCAAGGCTGATGTCAATCATTACGCAAGCATCGGCAACACCGCGTATGTCAGCGCGTACATGATTTTTAACATTTATTTCAGTTTGATTCTTTTTTTTCAAGGCAGGAAATACGGCAGCTGGTGGCACTGGCTTTTCCTCGCCGGCATACCTTTTTATCTTTTATCCATGCGCGCGGCTAGCACCTCCGGCGCATATGTGGGATTAGGATCTTCCTTGCTCGCCATTTTGTTCCTTTATGGAATCTTGAACAAGCGAATCAAAGTCAAGGTGCTGGCAATCAGCCTCTTTTTGGCAATCACTTTTTTCTTTGCATATATCCTCGTCATCAACCGGGAAAGCCGGATTGTTGCCTCCAATGATACTTTGAAAAATTTTGTCGGCGAGATCAACATCCATAAAGACACGTTTCAGACCCGCTTGATTTCCTGGAGAGCGGCCTTTAAAGGCTTTAAAGAACAGCCTTACTTTGGGTCCGGATATGGCAATTTCGCGATTATTTTTGATAAATATTTTGACCCGAAATTTTATGATCAGACCCGCGGAGAAACATATTTTGACCGCGCTCACAACAATCTGATTGATATTCTCGCGACATCAGGCGCCATCTCTCTTCTTGCTTATCTGTCCATTTTTGTTGTGGCCGGTTTTTATCTGATACAAGGGTACCGAAAAGATAAGGTCAGCTTGCATGAATTTGTCCTCGTGTCTTCGTTGATCATCGCTTACTTTGTTCAGAATCTGGCAGTGTTTGATTCCATGGTTACGTATATGGGCCTCATGATGACGCTCGGGCTGGTCTATTGGCTGTATGAGCGCCCTCAGGACGATGATTTGCCGCCGGATACCGGACTTAACAACAAAGAAATTTATGCGTTCGTGATCATCGGCATCATTGTGCTGGTCATCATGAACCAGTACAACCTCAGAGTGTACAAGATGCTGGATCTGACGATTGCCGGACAGCGGGCGTGGGCAAGCGGCGATATCAAAGGCACGATTGAAGCTTACCGAAAAGCGTTAAGCTACGACACTGTGCTGGATCGCGACAGCCGCACCAGCTTGAACCGGCTTTTCATTTCCAATCCGGAAGCTTTGGATAAAGTGAGCAGAGAAGAAGCGGCTGTTATGCTTGATTACAACATCCAATTGGCGGAATTGAACAATGCCTATAACCGAAACGACAGCTTGGACCAGATGGTCTTGGCCCAGCTTTTGAATGTGGCCGCCTCTTTTTACCGAGATGATCAAGAGAAGTTTGAATTTTATTCAGGCCGGGCGCTGGATGCCATTAACGCTTCCATTGCGGCCAGTCCGGGGCGCGTACCTGTATATTTCCAAAAAGCCCAAGTGTATCTGACCAAAGGAGATTCAGCGTCCGCCATTGATACCTTAAGGCAAGCAACGACTTTAAGCGATACCTATTACGACAGCTTTTGCTACCTGGGGAGAACTTTGCTTTTTTACAAGCAGAATGATGAAGGCTGGAAGAACATTGACAAATGCGTTGACTTAAATGGCGCGAAAGTTTTAAATGATGCCAATCAGATCAAGATTTACATCAATCATTACCTTGACTCGCAAGATTATGAGCGGGTAAAAAAGCTGTATGTGGCGCTAACCTCAATGGAAACGAAAAATTATGAGAATTGGATCAAGCTGGCCAAGCTGTATGCCGATACCGGTGAGAAAGAGCAGGCGATTGCTGCCGTCAATCAAGCGATTGCGATCAACCCGGCGATTGAAAAATACGCCCAGGACTTCCTGAAGCAGTTGGAGCAATAAAAAGTCGTGCCAATGAAATACAAAAGCCCTCTTCTGGGAAAAAGAGGGCTTTTAAGTTTTAAGCATGATTTATAAATTGAAACGATTTTAATATCAAATTTCCAATTTCAAATTTCAAGTCAAATCCCAATATCAAATGACAAATTTGACATTAAGATTTTGAAATTGATTAGAAATTAGGCATTGGAAATTTGACATTAGCGCCTATTTTTTTTGTTTATATGGAACAGAATAACTGAAAATCTATAAATTTAAGTAAACATCCCTCGTCCTCTCCACCATCTGTTTCAATCCAAATTCCCTGATAGCTTTTACCTGCGCGTTTTTGGCAAGTTCGTGGCGTAATTTATCGTCATCAATCAGCGTCTGAATGGCGCCGGCCAAGGCTTCAGGATTTTTGGATTTTATCAGCAATCCTTCAGCTCCGCCAGCAATGAGTTCCGGATTTCCGCCGACATCCGTGGCAACAATCGGCAGTTCCGACAACATGGCCTCAATGATTGTATAAGAAAGTCCTTCTTTAACGGATGAGCAGGCGTAAATGTCAAAGGCCGGCAGATATTTTTGCGCGTCTTCAATTCCGGAAATTATATGAATGTTTTTGAGATGCAATTGCGCAATCTCATTTTCCAATTCTTTTTTTAAATCGCCGGAGCCGATGATGAATAATCTGATTTTATATCGGTTATCGTTTATGATTTTTATAGCATTGATGAGATATTCAAATCCTTTGTTCTTATATAGATTGCCGATAGAACCGATCAGGATTTCATCTTTAGAAATCATCTTAATGCCTGTAAGTTCCAGCAATTTTTTTCTGGCTTCTTCTTGGCTGTGTTGGAATTTTATTCCCGTACCGTTATGGATTGTAATCAATTTGTTTTCCGAACAGATATTTTTTTTGATGGCGATAAGGCGATCAAATTCGGAAACGCAGATTATTTTATCTTTAAATTTGGCAGTGAACTTTTCCAGAATTTCATAAACATATTTTCCTCGCCCCGGCTCGTTGAAGACCCAGCCATGCGCCGTGTATATTATTTTTGGATTTACCCCCGAGAAGGAGGCGAAAATTTTTGCCAAAGACCCGAGGATGGAAATTTTTGAAGAGTTAAGATGGACGAAATCGGGGCGCTCTTTTTTTATCAGATTTGTAATTTCAATCGCACCTAAAAAATCATAAAACGGAGAGATGGAACGTTTTACATTTTTTAGCGCAATAAATCTGATATTTTCCTTGGCCATTTTCACAGCCAGCCAGCTGTCTTTTTTTTGCTCGCCGGCCGCCACCAGAATCTCAAAGTCATTTTTAAGATTAACCGCCAGATCGCGCACATAGGCTTGAGCGCCTCCCATTTCTGATTGGGTTATGAGATAAAGAATTTTTTTCATATGGTATATCTTTAATCATAGCTAATTTTTTTAATGTTAGCAAGATTTGACTTTTTAGCTTTTTCAAGCAATAATTTATATGTATTTATTAATATTTTTATATATACTCAAGTTGACTTAACTTGGTATTTTTCTTTTTATGGATGTGAAAAAAATCGGGTTCATCGGCCAAGGATGGATCGGGAAAAACTATGCTGATGATTTTGAAAATCGCGGACACGAAGTTGTCCGTTACAGTTTGGAAGAACCGCATGTGAACAACGGCGACAAAGTCGGGGAATGCGAGATCGTTTTTATCGCTGTGCCAACGCCGACGACGCCAAAAGGTTTTGATGATAGGATTCTTAGGGATGCAATCTCAAAAGTAGGAAAAGGAAAAACAGCTGTCATAAAATCTACCATTTTACCGGGCACGACAGAATCCATACAAAGGGATAATCCGGAAATTTTTGTCATGCACTCACCGGAATTCTTGACTGAAAGCCGAGCGGCTTATGATGCGGCCAATCCGCTTAGAAACATCATTGGCATGGCTTTTGATAATGAAGAATACAGAGCCAGAGCCAAAGCCGTCATTGAGATTCTGCCCAAGGCTCCTTTTGACCTCGTCTGTTCCGCCAAGGAAGCTGAACTCATAAAGTACGGCGGCAATTGCTGGTTTTACTTCAAGGTTATGTACATCAACATGCTGTATGACCTGGCGCAGGAATTGGGAGCTGATTTTGAGATGATAAAGACCGCCATGGCCGCCGATCCGCGCATCGGAGCCAGCCATTTACACCCCCTGCACAAGAGCGGTACTCTCGGCGGGGAAGCAGTTTCTTCGTTGAAGACCAACGATTATCATCTGGAGCCTCTCCATAAAAGCGGCAGAGGAGCCGGCGGGCATTGTTTTATAAAAGATTTTGCGGCTTTCCGGCAGATGTATGAAAAGCATGTCGGCGACGAGCACGGTATTAATGTTTTACGGAGCCTGGAAAACAAGAACATTGAGCTTCTGCTGTCGTCAGAGAAAGACTTGGATTTGCTTAAGGGGGTTTATGGGGAGGATGTGGCAGAAAGATTTGAAGATTAATAACTCATAACTCATAACTCATAACTCATAACTCATAACTCATAACTCATAACTCATAACTCATAACTCATAACTCATAACTCATAACTCATAACTCATAACTCATAACTCATAACTCATAACTCATAACATCTAACCCTAAAAGGTTTTTATAAAAAGTTATGAGTTCCAGGTTATAAGTTATGAGAAATAAAAATATGTTAAAATGTTTGGTTACCGGCGGCGCCGGATTTGTTGGCTCCAATCTCGTTGATGAATTGATTGAGCGCGGATACGATGTCGTTGTCCTTGATAATCTTTCAACCGGCAAGCAAGAGAATCTGAACCCTAAAGCTATTTTTCATAAAGTCGACCTGCGCTATTTAGACGAGATCAAGCCATTCTTTGAAAGCGTTGATTATGTTTTTCATGAAGCGGCTTTGGCCAGAGTCCAGCCTTCAATTGAGGATCCGGCAAAGTACAACGATCACAATGTTAATTCAACACTGAATGTCCTGATCGCGTCCCGCGACGCTCAAGTGAAAAAAGTCGTTTATGCTTCTTCATCTTCTGTTTACGGTGAAATGGAAAAAATGCCTTTGACAGAGGATATGATCACCACGCCTATAAGCCCATATGCTTTACAGAAATATATCGGCGAGGAATATTGCCGCCTGTTCAGTACAGTTTATAAATTACCGACTGTTTGTTTGAGATATTTTAACGTCTATGGACCAAGAATGGTCCTGGAAGGCGCGTATGCTTCAGTGATCGGCATCTTCGGTCGGCAAAAAAAAGAAGGCAAGCCGATGACAGTCGCGGGAACCGGTGAGAATTTAAGGACATATACATATGTAAAAGATATTGTCAGGGGAAATATCCTGGCGGCCTTGAGCGATATAAAAGACGGCCGGGCGATCAACACCGGCCAGAGCACCGAATATTCCGTTAATCAGATCGCCAAGATGTTCGGGGGACCGACGACAACGATTGCTACCCGCATTGAGCCGAGCCGGAATTTATGCGGCAACGGCCTGGCTAAGAAATTGTTAGGCTGGGAGCCGACGATGGATTTGCCTTTATGGCTACCGGAATATAAAAAGTTTTTAAAGATTGATTAATCATTGAAGATATAAAAAAGAGAAATGCAGAACATTTTTCTTTTTTATTATTATGGAAGCGCCTTGATTTTTGGCTTAAACTATGTGATACTGGAGAATAGATTTAATTATTAAATAATTTGTCTTACAAAGATGAAAACGATTCTCATAACCGGCGGCGCCGGATTCATCGGTTCGCATTTGTGTAAATTCTTACTTGATCAGGGCAATGAAGTCATTTGCGTTGATAATTTTTTTACCGGAAACAAGCAGAATATCATTTCCTTGATGGAAAATAAGAATTTTGAACTCATCCGCCACGATGTGACTTTTCCGCTCTTTGTGGAAGTTGATCAGATATATAATTTAGCCTGTCCGGCATCGCCGATCCATTACCAATTTGATCCGGTGCAGACAACCAAGACTTCCGTACACGGCGCTATCAACATGCTTGGGCTTGCCAAGAGGACGAAGGCGAGGATTCTCCAAGCCTCAACTTCGGAAGTGTATGGCGACCCGGAAGTGCACCCGCAAACGGAAGATTATTGGGGCAAGGTCAATCCCATCGGCATTCGCTCGTGCTATGACGAAGGCAAGCGCTGCGCCGAAACTTTGTTTTTTGACTATCACCGCCAGCATCAAGTTGACATCAGGGTGGCCAGGATCTTCAACACTTACGGTCCGAACATGCACCCGAATGACGGGAGAGTCGTCTCAAATTTTATCGTTCAAGCTTTAAAGAATGAAGACATTACCATTTATGGCGATGGATCGCAGACCAGAAGCTTTCAGTATATTGACGATCTGATAGCCGGGCTTACCGCGCTTATGAATAATGAAAATCTCATCGGACCGGTTAATCTTGGCAATCCGGAAGAATTAAACATGAAAGAATTGGCGGAAAAAGTTTTAAAGTTCATTCCGGAAAGTACGAGCAAAATAATTTATAAAGAACTGCCTCAAGATGACCCAAAACAAAGACAACCCGACATCAGTTTAGCGAAGAAGGAGTTGCATTGGGAGCCGAAAATTAAAGTTGATGAAGGACTGGGGAAGACGATTGAGTATTTTAGGGGAGTTGTTTAGTTTACGAAATACGATTACGAAATACGATTACGAAATACGAATTTGTACGAATATACAAATAAACGCTTCTTGATTTATAAATATATTTTTATAATATTCGTATATTCGTACAAATTTGTATTTCGTAAACTATCAGCTTGCTAACTATATGTTCGACAATAAAAAAAAGACAATATTAATAACAGGCGGCGCGGGATTCCTTGGGTCGCATCTTTGCGATAAATATATTGGTGAAGGGCACAGAGTGATTGCGGTTGATAATTTACAGACGACTTTTACGGATCAGAACATTGAGCACCTCAAGGCAAATCCGAATTTCAAATTCATCAAGCATGATATCATTGACCCGATTGATTTTGATGAGAAGATTGACTGGATTTTCAACATGGCTTGCCCGGCGCAGTGTATCAATTTGCAGTGGGATCTTGTGCATACCTTAAAAACTAGCGTCCATGGACTCATCAACATGCTGGAGCTGGCCAGAAAACATAACGCCCGCATTTTGCAATCTTCCACGTCGGAAATTTACGGGCATAACCCGAAGAATCCACAGAAAGAATCAGACTGCGGAGAGGTAAACACTTTGGGGCCGCGCGCTTGTTATGATGAGGGCAAACGCGTGTCGGAGACGCTTATGATGGATTATCACCGGCAGTACGGAACAGATGTAAAAATCATTCGCATTTTCAACACCTACGGTCCGCGGATGTACGTTCGCGACGGTAGAGTGATGTCAAATTTCATCATTCCGGCGCTTAAGAACGAACCGATAACGATTTATGGCGACGGGTCATATACCAGAAGCTTCCAGTTTTATACAGACCTGGTTGAGGGCATTGACAGGATGATGAAGGCTGATGACTTCATCGGGCCGGTTAATCTTGGCAACCCGCACGAAATTACGGTTAAAGAGCTGGCGGAAACGATCATCAAAATCACGCAATCTAAATCTCAGATTATATATAAAGAAAGAGTTACTGACGATCCTCTGCGCCGCCAGCCGGATATAAGCTTGGCCAAAGAAAAATTGGGCTGGGAGCCGAAAGTGAGTTTGGAAGAAGGAATTGAGAAGACAGTTGAATATTTTAAATCAGTCCAGATGCCGGATAAGAAAATCTTGGTGTTCGCGACGACTTATTATCCTGATATGGGACCGGCGGAAAAAGCTTTGGAAGAATTGGCCAAGCTCATGCCGGATACGGATTTCCATATCGTAACCGTAAAATCAAGAAAAAACCTTTCCGATACAGAAGTCATCGGCAATGTGCATATTCACAGAGTCGGGAGCGGGAATGTTCTTGGAAAATATATGTTTCCGTTAAGAGGCGCTAAAAAGGCGCACGCTCTGACAAAGGAGCATAATTTCCGCTTTGCCTGGTCTATCATGGCGAGCTACGGCGCTCTGGCCGCATTGCTGTATAAAAGAAAGAACCCCCATACGATTTTTCTTTTGAGTTTTGATAAGACGGAAATGGATGGCCAGGGCTTGAAGTCAAAAATACTCCATCCGATTATCCGCGGAATCATGAAACAAGCGGACTCGGTATACTTATCAAACATTGAGATGGAAAAAAATTCTCGTTTTTTTAACGATGTCAAAGATATTGTCATCAAAGACAGCTACGGACAGAGTTTCATTGATCAGATAAGAAGAAGCTATAACCAGCTTTTAAACAAGCAGGAGAAGAAATTGGAGAGGCCCTTGTAGCGTGTGTGAGTTATTGTATTAAATGATTGAGATATCATGCATGGAAATTGAAACAAAATATCAAATGTCAAATTTCCAATGTCAAATCAAATCCAAATTTCAAATAATAAATTTTTTGATATTTGGATTTTGATATTGATTTGAAATTTGTCATTTGGGTTTTGAAATTTAAGAACATTTTTAAAATATAAATATCTTGGTAGAAATTTGTAAAAATATGTCTATCCAAAAGAAAAGTTTAGTAATCTTATCCGCTTTCTACGATCCGTATATGAGCGGCGCGGAGCAGATGGTTAAACAGATCGTGGAAAATTTTGGTGACAAATATGAGATTACTTTAATAACCGGAAGATACGATAAAGTTAATCCTAAAGAAGAAAAACGGCAGACTTTTAAGCTGGTCCGCATTGGGATCGGGCATAAGCAGATTGATAAATTGTTGTATATCATTTTGGCTCCTTTCGTGGCCAGAAAGTACAAGCCGGATATCGCTCATGCCATCATGGAAAGTTATGCCGGGGGCGCTTTGGTGTTTTTGAAATATGTTTATCCGCAAACGAAAAGGATTCTGACTTTGCAGTCAGGGGATCTTGATGACGGAAAAAAACAATCGGTTTGGTATATAAATTTATTTTGGAAAATCATCCACCGGAGCCCGGATATCGTCACTGCCATCAGCACGGCTTTGGCCAAACGGGCCATTGGGCTTGGGGTGAGCGAAGATCGCGTTTTCATCACAAACAATGGCTTGGATTTTTCGGAAGTGCCGGAAGGAATCAGCAAAGAATCGGGAAGAGTTATCTGCGTCGGACGCTTGTCTTGGGAAAAAGCGCATAAGTATATTTTAAATGCTTGGCCCCAGGTCCTTGAGAAATATGCGGGTTCAAAGTTATTCTTTGCCGGCGAAGGCCCGGAAAGAGGAAGCATTGAAAATCAGATCAAAGAGATGGGGCTGCAAAATTCCGTAATATTGCTTGGGAATTTGCCGCATAAGCAGACATTGATTGAAATCAGCCAATCGGAAGTGTTTATCTGCCCGTCGCTCGCGGAAGGTTTTGGGAATGTGTTTGTGGAAGCCCAGGCTTGCGGCGTTCCACCGATCGGCACGCGCGTCGGCGGGATTCCGGATATCATCCAGGATGGAGAAAACGGGCTTCTGATTGAACCGAAAAATTCCGATCAAATTGCGGAAGCGATCTTAAGACTCTTTGATGATAAGGAATTGGCTGAGCGGATGGGCCAGATGGGTAAAATCAGTTCCCGGAAGTTTGAGTGGAAGAAGATTTTGAAAGATATTGATGAGATATATTTGAAATTAACATAGATTTTATAAATTAAAACTTCCGGAAAATTTCCAGAAGTTTTTTTGTAACAAAAAATTTTGTCATTGGAATCTTATTTTAAATTCCCCTCATGATAGAGGGGAATTATTTGATGATTTGAACAAAAATAACCCCCGTATTGGCTGACCAATACGGGGGTTACATTTTTAAGGGAATTACCATTATTTTGTTCTAATTGTTGCGGCTTTGAAAAGCCAGCCGCTGCAGACATAGCATTCCACTTCATTTCCAAGTGGATTACTTGCTTTTATTGTAAATCTGACAGCATCGAGTTTACCGCATCCGCGAAACCCAACGCCAAACCACGCACGATCCACGACCTTTACATTAGTGAATCCTTGAATTTCAGCGGCGCGTATGGCAACGCTCTCATCAACAAGTACGCCACGACATTGCAATAGTAAGGAAATTACTACTATAAGCGCAAACGTGACTATATTTCCAAGAAATTCCGATTCTCCTCTCATATTCTTCAAATATTTCATTTTTTGTCCTCCATGTAAAAGGTTTATATATAATTTTCAAAGACCGTTTATTTGTGCTAAGATAAAGACAGATAAATGGTCTATTTTTATCTTTACAATATCATATAATAGCATATTTTCTTAATATTGTCAACATGCAGCAGGAAAACAACAAAAAACTAATATTAGCCACAGGAATCTTTCCGCCGGACATCGGGGGACCGGCGACGTATGTTAAAACTTTGAGTGAGGAACTTCCAAAGAGGGGGTTTGTTGTTAAGGTTGTTACGTATGGAGAAGGTTCTAAATTTCCAATTTCCAATTTCTACCCATCCGGGCACAAGCAATTTCCAAATAAAATTCAAAATTCAAATTTCGAAACAGAATCTAAAAATAATATTTATTTTATCAGTAGAAAACAAAATATTTTGTTTCGCTACTTTAAATATTTTTTTCAGGTTTGGAAGCTTTTAGCTTGGGCGGATTTGGTTTATGTGCAGGATCCGATGAGCGCGGGATTGCCGGTTTGGCTGGCTTGCAAGCTGCGCGGAAAAAAATATTTCCTGAAAATCGTCGGAGATTACGCTTGGGAGCAGGGCCGGCAGAAATACGGCGTCGTTGATTCTTTGGATGATTTTCAAAACAAGCAATATAAATTTAAAGTTGAACTGTGGCGCAAAATCCAAAAGCTGGTGGCGCGCGGCGCGGAAAAAATTATCACCCCAAGCTTTTATTTGAAAAAAATCCTTGGACAGTGGGGGATTGACGCGGAAAAAGTAAAAGTGATTTATAATTCCGTAAAAAAAATTGCGCCGTCAGAGAAAAGCAAAGATGAAATCAAAAAAGAGCTGGGGGTATCAGGCGATATCATTGTTTCTCCCGGCCGCTTGGTTCCATGGAAAGGATTCGGGACGCTCATAAAGATCATGCCGGAAATTTTAAAAGTTAATCCGGATTTCAAGCTGTTCATAATCGGCGAAGGGCCGGAGCTGGGAAATTTGAAATTTGAAATTGGAAATTTGGGATTGGAGCAACAAGTTATTTTAACCGGCGCGCTGGAACAGAATTTATTTTGGAAATATTGCAGTGCGGCTGAAATGTTTGTTTTGAACACCGGGTATGAAGGCTTGCCGCATATCACGATTGAAGCGATGCAATTGGGATTGCCGGTGATCACCACCAAGGCGGGCGGGAACATGGAGGTGGCAGTGGACCGCGAGAACAGCTTGCTGGTTGACTATGATGACAAAGAACAGCTGGTAAGCGCGATTTCAGAGATGTGGAGAGATAAGGGTTTGAGAGATAGGCTGGCAGGGAATGCGCGGTTGAGTGTCGGGGAGAAGTTTGGGAAGGAGAGGATGGTTAAGGACGTGGCGGAGTTTTTGAAAATGTAAAATTATTAAAAATAATTTCTAAGTCCTAATTTCTAATTTCTAATTTTAAATTTTTCATTAGACATTAGAAATTATAATTTAGAAATTAAATATCCATGAATCTCCTAACCATCAGCCTCGATCGCTCCCTTTTTGATGAAAACTCCGACTCTGCACTCCGCATGACAAAGTACGCCGAGCTTGCCGGCCGCATTGACGTTATTGTTTTTTCTCCCCAAGGCTTTGCGGAAAAAAAATTAAGCGACAAAGTTTGCTTATACCCGACAAATTCAGTCGGCAAGCTTTTTTATATTCCCAATTCCATCCGGCTCGGAAAAAGATTGATGAACAGAAAAAAAGTTGATGTGGTTGCGAGCCAGGATCCTTTTTTGTCAGGCATTTCCGCGTATCTTTTGGCTGGCAAAAAAAGAGCCAAGCTTCTGGTGGGGGTTTTTGGCACAAATATATATGATAGATTTTGGCTGAGCGAGAAACCTTTGCATCGGATCCTTAAGGTCATCGGGCATATCATTTTTAAGAGAGCGGACGCGATTCAGACAGACGGTTTTGAGACGATTGAGGTTTTGAAAAAGCATTACGGACAAGAGAAAGTTTTTTGGAAACCTTTAATCCCGGGAAATATATCAGAGTTTAAAATTGAGAAAAAATTCAATGATGATATATTCAAGATTTTATTCATCAATCGCTTGGTCAAGCAGAAAAATCTGCCGATGTTTCTGGATGTGATGGAAAAAATAATAAAAAAGGAAAGATCAATTCCTGTCCGGTTTACGATCATCAGCGGCGGGCCATTGAAAGAATTTTTGCTTTCGGAAATTGAAAAAAGAGGACTGAGAGAAAGCGTAGAATATATTGAACGCGTTCCCAGAAAAGAGATTATCGAATTCTTTCAAAACCATGACCTGTTGGTTTTGACTTCAATTTATGAAGGTTTCCCGAGAGCGTTTATGGAAGCGGCGGCCATCGGTTTGCCGATCGTCACCACCAGAGTCAGCGGCCTGAAAAATCTTATAAAGGACAAAGAAAACAGCTTTGTGATTGAGCAAGGAGATACAAAAAGTTTTGTAGCGGCAGTTGAGACTTTGATCGCTGACAGAGAACTACTTTTGGATTTCTCCGAAAAGATCAAAAATAATTTTTGGGAGAAGTACTCTTTTGAGAAGGCGCTTCGGATGCAAAGCCAGGTTTATAAATATTTAGAGGGAAATTGAACAGTCTGGTTAATATTCAATACTCAATAACCATTCAATATCCAATATTTTAATATTCAATGATTATTAATTTATTTAAGCATTGAATGAATATTGGTTATTGATCATTGAATATTAACCTCCGTAAGAACTTGAAAATAAAAATTTCCTGATATGGTCTAATTTTATATTTGCTTTATTATACCTATCGTGTTCTAATATATCTTTGTTCATTTTCTTTGACTGAAAATCAAAACTAGCCTATACTTGAATTACTAAAAATATGCTTTAACTATGAAATTAACCGTAAGCAAGAAAAAATTAAGCGATAGCCCGGAAAATATCATCCGAAAATCAGGGTATGGGTATATATATTCCAAAGATACTGAACATGGAAGTTTTGTCAGAAGATTGACTCGCGAACATTACCCTCGGCTTCATCTTTACATTGAAGAAAGAGGAGATGAGGTGAGTTTTAATCTGCATCTGGACCAAAAAAAGGCGAGTTACGAAGGAGCGCATGCGCATAATGCTGAGTATAACGGCGAGGTCGTGGAAGGCGAGATGAACAGGTTGAAAGAAATGATCGGCGGCGAGATCGCTTTTATCCCGCATCGGGTTGACAGAGCTGACACCTCGGAGGCAAGGGTTTTTCCGCAAAGCGCGGGCGCGATGGAAATCCCGAATGCGGAAAAAAAATTGGGGCAGGGGGATTTTGAAGAATACTTTAAGCCGGCTGAGAAGAAGAGTTGGGTGAGGAGGATGTTGGGAAATTAAGGTTAGTTGATTGGTTAATTAGTTAATTAGTTGATTAGATATTTCTTGGAATTGTGATAAATACGGCCCTAATTAACTAATCAACTAATCACTTTTTTTTCAGAGAATTTTTTAATTACTTGCACAATGCAGATATTAAATATTTATAAATTTTGGAAAACATGCAAGCTTCGGAAGAGATTAAATCAAAATTGGACATTGTTGATGTTATTCGGGACTATGTTCCTTTGAAGGCTGCCGGTATGAACTTCAGCGCTAAATGTCCGTTCCATCGGGAAAACAGTCCGTCATTCATGGTGTCTCCGGATAAGCAGATCTTCCATTGTTTCGGCTGCGGGAAAGGCGGGGATGTTTTTTCGTTTGTCATGGAAATTGAGGGAATTGATTTTGTTGAAGCTTTGAGGATTCTTGCTCCGAAAGCCGGAGTGGTTTTAAAGCAGCATGACCCCAAGATAACTTCGCAAAGGAACAGGATTTTGGACATCATTGAATGGTCACGTAAATTCTATCATAAAGTTTTTTTGGATTCACCGGCGGCAAAAGCGGCGCGAACGTATGTTGAAAAGAGAGGGCTTACGGAAGATACAATCAGTGAATGGCAAATCGGGTACTCGCCCGACACTTGGGATTCACTCCAGAATTTTTTGAAAAGCAAAGGATTCAAAGAGAATGAGATATTTTTGGCCGGCATGTCTTCCAAGGCTGAATCAAGCACCAGATTTTTTGACAGATTCCGGGGACGCATCATGTTTCCAATCAACAATGTCAATGCCGACACGGTAACATTTACGGCAAGAGTCAGTCCCGAGAAAGAGAAAACAGAAAAGATGGGGAAGTACGTAAACGGACCGCAGACTCAGGTGTATGACAAGAGCGGCATTCTTTTCGGCCTGGATAAAGCCAAGATGGAGATCAAGAATCAGGATCTGGCAATTTTGGTGGAGGGGCAGATGGATGTCATCACCGCCCATCAGAATGGATTCAGAAATGTGGTGGCGTCTTCAGGAACAGCATTGACAACCGAGCAGGTCAAGCTCATAAAAAGATATACAAACAACATCGCCTTGGCTTTTGATATGGATAAAGCCGGAGAGCTGGCGGCTGACCGCGGGATCAGGGAAGCGATGCAAGCGGAGATGAACATCAAGGTGATTGAGGTTCCAAGCGGCAAAGATCCGGACGAATGCATAAAAAACAATCCCAGCGATTGGAAGCGAGCGGTGGAAAATGCCAAGCCCATGATGCAGTACTATTTTGACAAGACTTTTGAAAAGATGGATCTGACCAAGGTTGATGACCAGCGAAAAGCGGCTCAGATTCTGCTTCCCATCATCGCCAAGCTTGGCAACAAGATTGATCAGGATTTTTGGATCAACAAGCTGAGCGGCAGGATCGGAAGAGAAGAATATGTGCTCAGGGAGATTCTGGCAAAGTCAGCATCAAAAGGCGAAAAGAAATATGAAAAAGAAATTCAAAACGCGCCGCGGCCTGTAAAAAAAGTAAAAGCCAAAGAAGAGCAGTTAAGCGAGATTTTGCTCGCCATAGCTTTTAAATTTCCGGCTATGGTTGAATATTTAACTGATAATCTGCGCATTGAAGAGATAGCGGGAGATACCCCAAAAGCGCTTTACAGAAGTTTACTTTTTTATTATAATAACAACATCGGAAGGGCGCAAAATGATGAAAATGGCACAATTAATTATAACCATTTCAAAGAATGGCTAAAGAGAGAGATAAATAATCAAGAAAATTCCGATAAGAACCAGTTAAATCTTTTGGACGAACTGGTGTTTTTAGGTGAAAGAGATTTATATAACAAAGAATACGCCGAAATCAAGCAAGAATTGATCAAGGTTGCGGCTTTTTTAAAAAGAGAATATATCAAGATGAAGATGAAAGAGATTGAAAGCCTGATCTCTGAAATGGAAACATCAGGGAAAGAAGAAAAAAAGGCAGAAGTCAGGGAACTGATGGAGCAATTTCAGAATCTTTCCAGTGAACTGAGGGAACTGAGCGGTGACTAACCGTTTATTTCCAAACATTAATTCCGCTGATTACGCTGATTACGCTGATTTCGCTGAATACTTTCAGCGAAATCAGCGTAATCAGGGGAATCAGCGTTCAACATACATGGTACAAACCAAGAAGAAAATTATAAAAAAACCGGCGCATAAGAAATCGGCTCCCAAAAAGGCGGTTCAAAAAAAACCGGTTCAAAAAAAATCTGACCATAAAAAATCAGTTTTGAAAAAATCGATTTCAAAGAATGTTCGTCATGATAAAAAAATAATCAACAAAGCAAAGCCCAGACAAGAGGTTGTGCACGAAACGGTCCGTCCGACAGAGACGCAGATAAAAGATCTGATCCGCAAAGGCCGTTCTCGCGGCTTTATCATGGAAACGGAACTTTTGTATGTTTTTTCCGAAATTGAAGAAGTATATTTATGACTATGAGATTTTTTTGGAAGAGCTTCAAAAAAACGGCATTCAGATCGTGGAAGACACCGGACGCATTCTTGATATTGATGTACCCGAAGAAGGAAAGAATACAACCAGAGGAAAGATTGCGAGAGACATGACCGATCTTTCAAAATTAAGCGCTGATTCCATTCAGATGTACCTGAAAGAGATTGGAAAAGTCCCATTGCTTACCGGCGAAGAAGAAGTTGAACTGGCTAAGCGCAAAGAAAAAGGGGACCGGGAAGCGGAAAAAAGGATCATTGAAGCCAACTTGAGGCTGGTCGTTTCCATTGCCAAGAAGTTTACCGGCGCTAAAGGCTTGTCTCTCTTAGACCTTATTCAAGAAGGAAACATTGGGTTGTTTCGCGCGGTGGAAAAATTTGAGTATCGCAAAGGCTATAAATTTTCAACCTATGCCACCTGGTGGATCAGGCAGGCGATAACGCGCGCGTTGGCTGACCAGTCGCGAACAATCAGGATTCCGGTGCATATGGTGGAAACGATCAACAAGTTCACGCAAATTCAAAGGCAGTTGATCCAGGACCTGGGACGCGAACCGTTGCCGGAAGAGATTTCTGCGGAAATGGGAGAGGACATTGAGAAAGTCAGACATATCATAAAAATTTCACAAGATACCATATCGCTGGAAACATCGGTCGGGGAAGATGAAGAAGATTCAACGCTGGAAGATTTTATTGAAGACGTAAAAAATGTTACGCCCGATCGTTCAGCCGCGCTTCAGCTCTTAAAGGATTATGTCAAAGATGTCATCGTTCAGCTCAGTCCGCGCGAGCAGAAGATTTTGGAAATGCGTTTCGGCTTGGAAGACGGCGTGGCGCATACCTTGGAGGAAGTCGGGCGCGAATTTGATGTCACCCGCGAACGCATCCGCCAGATTGAAGCCAAAGCTTTGGAAAAGATCCAGAAACATGAAGGCATCCACAAACTCCAGGATTACTGACTCCATTCAAAACAGACTTAAAGGAAAAACCCCGCGAGATTTTCTTGCGGGGTTTTATATTTTACGCGGATAACATTTATAAAACGGTTTGTTCCGGAATTTCTGTATTTTTTTTGGGACTTTTTCTCCAAATAACCATTCTTTCCAACCATGTCAAATTAACTTTTGCTTTCTTTTCAATCTTTTTATATTCAATTTGTATTTTCCCGCTAGCTTCGCTCAGTTTGAAATATCCCAAGTTAAAATCTGGCGAATAAACAGAAGGCAAGAGCAAGAAGCGGGATTTGATGCGGTTAAGCCTTTTAAGCCAGGTGCCGGTGTTGATGATCGCTTTGTTATTGATTTTTTTCAGATAAGCATTATGAGTGTGGCCGTAAATGAATATCTTGCATTCCGGGTGTTCTTTAAAAATATTTTCCGCGTATTTGCCGTATACTTTTTCTTTGCGGTTGGCAAGCGCGGAACTTGTGTTTATGCTGTATCTTTTGAGAGCCTTTCTGATGTCTCTGAAAATAAAAGAAATGGGGAGGGAAAGCATCAGAAGAAAAGTGATGACTGCGACATTGACGGCGAAAATGATGTTCAAAAGATCGCCAAAAACGCCCAGGTACAACCAAGGTTTATCCGTGAAAAAATCAGATGGGATAAGATTGTATCTTTCCAGATAAGAACCGATGAATACGATCAAGCTGATTGTGAACAAGAGCAGAAAAGGGAGCAAGGCGAATCTTAAGATGGGTGCCATCTCTTTGTAAAAATAATTTGAAAAAATCCAGTTGAAAATGTTTTCACTCGGTTCTACGGATTTTATATCTTCATACCAGGAATGTTTGCCGCGCTTGGCCATCTCCGCGGCGTTGGCAATGAATTTTTGGTTCAAGAAGAAGCCGATGGGGAGTTGTATGAATTTCCCTTTGGTTTCAATGCGGCTGACATCATCCGCCTGATTGCCGTGTTCAATCCAAATCAATGAACCGCCCAAACTTTTTTTTACATGTTCTGTCTTGATAACGTTTATGTTATATTCTTTCAAGAAATCGGCAATTTCGTCAAAGTGTTCCAATTCATAATCATGATTTCCGGAAATAACGCTGATAAGCACGGTGGCCCCGATGTTTTTTAATTCAGAAAATATATCACGGTTTTGTTCCGCAATCGCTTTTATTTTACTCATGATGCTTTGTTCCGGCATTTCCCAAAAATTGAACGCGTCGCCAACGATTATCAGCTCAGTTTCTGTCCGGCCGCGGAGCAAGCGTAAAAATCCAATCAGCTCGTCTTTGGCCTCAAAGACCTCATCCTTTTTACCGCTCAAATGCAGATCACTGATGAAGTAATATTCTTTTGTGTTTTGAAATTTGTTTTCCATTACTGTATATTAGCATAGAATTTAAATAATTTTAAATAATCAATCCGACTAAAGCCGGGAGGAAAATTTTTTTTTGTTTATAATAAAAAAGAAAAAGGGAGAAAACAGCTAAGTTTTCCCCCTTTGGTTTAAATTTTTGCCTGTTAAGCCGCTAACTTTTTTATTTTACGGTCATATTGGCGTAGAAGCATTTTTGCCCCGTCGATGATAATATTCATGGTTTTTTCCATGGACACACAGCTATCCGTGATAGAGATACCGTATTCCGGTTTTTTTTGAAAAAGTTCGAAAGATTGATTACCTTCAAAAAGGTTTGATTCAAGCATCACTCCGGTGATTTTTCGGTTACCATCAATGCGCTGGAGCATAGCGTCGCGGAAGACAGGCGGCTGGTTTTGGAAATTTTTACCACTGTTTCCATGTGAACAGTCAATGATCAAAGATCTATCTTCAAGCCCTTTCTTTTTCAAGGCCAGCAGATGTTCACTTACTGACCAAGAGTCGTGATTCGGCCGTTCATGCGTACCCCTGAGAATGATGGCGGTGTCCTTGTTGCCTGCGGTCTTTTTTTTACAGATGAACCCCAAGCTGTTGATGCTTAGGACGCTATGAGACGCGCCGGCAGCCAGGAGGCCATCAGAGGGTGAATCGCCGTTTAAATTGTTTTTGAAGCAGACGGGCATCGGCAATCCGCTGGCCATTGTGCGATTGGTTTGGCAATCGGTTGTCCGTGCGCCAATGACAGCCAGCGACAGCAAATGTTTGAAATATTCCGCCATCAAAGGATCTACAATTTCACTGGCAATCGGAATTCCCATATCCAAGATCTTGTTCATGGTTTTGAGGGTGATCCTGATGCCACTGGCAATGTCGCCGTCCCCATTTCCATTAAATTTCGGATCATGGGCAAATCCCTTCCACCCCACATTGGTGCGGGGTTTGTCATAGTAAACACGGAGCACCGGGTACATGACAGATCTGACAAGGTCAGGCAATTTTTGTATTTCTTCTGCGATTTGCAGCATCGCCTTTGGGTCATGGAAAGAGCAGGGACCCAAAATGACCAGCATCCGAAAATCTTCTCCTTTTAGAATCTTGGAAATGATTTTTCTGGATTGTAAAACTGTTTGCATGCCTTTTTTTGTCGGCATGGCGCTTAATCTCATGAGAGCGGGCGGAAGCATGAAACCCGTCGCCTTAACTCTTTTTTTCATGAGATTTCCCTTGTTGCATAAATAGTAAAGACAATCTTTAAAATTTATCATCTTAAAATCCTCCTTTTTTATTTTCTTATTTATGTTCATAAATCGACAAATCCACATTCCATTTTTATGAAAAGAGGATTTGCCGATTCATGAATTTATTTTTAAAGAACGGTTGATATAAAAAAAGTCTCCTTTTTGGGAGACCGGACTTCTATGTGCTTTGAAAAAAATTTAATCACACAAAAATCCGGCCTTCAAAAAAGAAACCATAGAAATACCAATTTTTTGTGCTGATAATATTCATAAATTAATAAAAAAATCTCCCTTTTGAGGAGACCAGATCTTTTATGTGCTTTTTATAATGATTTAATCACACAAAACCCTGGCCTTCTCAAAGAAACCGTAAAAATATCCCCAAAACCAGTTTTGTAAGCAAATTAATTTCATATTTCCTTATATTTATTATAGCAAGTTTTTGAGATTGGTCAAGGGAGTGGATTTTATTTGTCTTAGCCGATGAAATATTGTATAATTAATTGCATAGAAATAGATAAAAATGTTATGAGTGAAAACAAAAAACCTGAAAATACCGACGAAAATGATGGCATAACCATAAATTTAAAGGAATGCGGTTTAACGGAGTTTACCAAGAGGCCGGTGCCGAGCGAAAAGCAGGTTGAGGAATTTGAAGAATGCGTGGATGAGATGGCGGGCGCTGATGACGCTGGCACTGCTTTCGCGCCTGATAATTTTGACAGCGGTGATGGAGAAGTAAACGGTGTTAGCGACGAAGAAATTGAAGACAGTTTGGAACAGATTTATCAAGATGATAAAGGCAACAGAGTTGATGTTAAGCGCATGCAGATCCTTAAAAAAAGAGGGATCATTTTTTGGTTTTTTTCTTTCATTTTCATTGTTTCGGCTATAGGAATTTTGGGCTATGCCGGATATAAATTTTATATAAATTCCGGAACCGATACGACCACGATTGATTTTTACGTGGAATCAAAGTCGGAAATTACAGCTGGTGAAGAATTTTTTTATACGATCCATTGCAAAAATACCAGCGGCATGGATTTGCTGCTTCCACGCGTGGAAGTGATTTTCCCGAAGAATTTTGTTATGTTGGAATCCGAGCCAAAAAATCAATCCGACAACAAAGGGATTTGGGATTTACCTTCGCTTCCTTCCCATTCGGAAAATATCATCAAGATCAAAGGCGTGATGATCGCGCCCGAAGGCACCACCGGATCACTGTTTGCCAACATAAGCTATACGCCGCAAAATTTTTCTTCCGAATTCAAAAAAGACGCTTCCGCCATGACATTGGTCAAAGATATTGGAATGGATATAAGCGTTGACTATATCGCAACCGCATTGCTCAAGGAGAAAGGCGAGATCAACTTGAATTTTAGAGCTAAAGAAGATAATTTCATAAAAAGTTTTGTCGTGGGGGTGGAAGGGCCGGATAATTTTGAATTGCGCGATCGGGATGTGAAAACAGAAGATAAAACCATTGCGCTTTTTGAAAAACAAAGCGATCGCAAGTGGTTGATAAAAGAAGTGCCGGCCGAAGAAAAGACCTTGCCGATTGATTTTATCTTTTTAAACAAGACCGATGACACGGCTACTGTAACCGTATATTTTGAAAAAGAAGCGGCTGTCAACGGGGAAAAGCTTAGATTCTATGAAAAGACATTGAATTTTGAGGTTATGAAGAGCGACCTGAACATCGCGCTCATCATAAACGGCTCGCGGGAAGACCAGGGAATAAATTTTGGAGATACCCTCAATTACTCCATTGTGTATAACAACAAAGGGGAGACTGACATGAAGGATGTGATTATTATGGCGGTGCTAAATGGTTCTTTTCTGGATTGGACGACTCTGGATGAAAAGAATGGCGCCCAGGAAAAAGGCAATTCATTGACTTGGACAAAAAATGAGATGCCGGTTTTGGAATTTGTGGGCAAACACCAGGAAGGAACAATTGATTTTTCCATCAAAGCATTGGATATCGCCAAGGTTGACCCGGGGCAGAATTATGAGATCAAGAGTTATGCGCAATTTTTTGTGGGCGCGACAGCAAACGGCACCAGCACCAACACCGACAACAAAAGCAACACCATAACGAACAAGATAAACAGCGATTTGAAACTTGTGGAACAAGTGCGATACTTCAATGAAGACAACATCACAGTGGGGAACGGGCCTTTACCGCTCAAAGTTGGGGAGAAGACGAGCTTTAAAGTTTATTGGTCTCTGACCAACAACTTGCATGAATTGACAGACGCAAGCGTTGAGGTCAGTTTGCCTGCTTATGTCGCGTATGATGAAAAGAGCAGAACCAATGTCGGATTTGTAAGCTATGACAGCGCGAATCATAAAGTCGTCTGGAATGTCGGGCGCTTGCCTTTGACCGTATTCCGAGCAGATGCTGAATTTAACATAGCCGTCACTCCCACCGCGGATGATGTCAACAAGATCGTGGTGCTCAAGCCGGGGTCAAAGGTATCGGCCATGGATGCGGAAACAAAAAATAAGATTGATAAGATCACTGACGTCAAGACTTCAAAATTGGAAGATGATGAGATCTCGCAGAAAACGAATGATGGAGTGGTGAGACAGTAGCGCTGATTACGCTGAGTTCGCTGATAGCGCTGAATAATAAGGCAAATGAGCTCCCGCTGTTAAACGGGAGTTTGTCGTAAGGAAAATAAAACAAGAAAGCAAAAAATCAAAAAAGATTAAAATTATGAATGTTATAAAAAAATCAACTATATCAAAAGCTCGCATTATTAATATCGATCTTCCGCACGGCAAAATCACCGCGCCTTTTTTTATGCCGGATGCCACGAGAGCTGTGCTTAAGAATTTGAGTCCGGATGATACGGCGTTGCTCAAGATTCCGGCGATGGTGGTGAACACTTTTCATCTGTTTCTGCAGCCCGGTTCTGATCTGGTAGCTCGAGCCGGAGGTGTGAACAAATTCATGGGATATGGCCTTCCGCTTTTGTCTGACAGCGGCGGTTTTCAGGTTTTTTCATTGATTCACCAGAGCCGCGATCAGAAACCGATGGGAAAGATAACTGATGATGGGGTGATTTTTAAATCGCCTTTGGACGGAAGCAAGCACGAGTTGGATCCAGAAAAATCAATTCAAATTCAGTTTGATTTGGGTACGGACATGATTGTCGCGTTTGACGATTGTCCGCCGAACCAAAGCGACGAGAAAAGCATCAAGAAAGCGGTGTCCCGAACAATTGCTTGGGCCGATCGCTCAAAGAAAGAATATTTACGGCAAATTAAGAAAAGAAAACTGGATGAAAACGCGCGTCCGCTGATCTTTGGGGTGGTACAAGGCGGCGTTTTAAAAGAAGAAAGAAAGAGATGTTCAGACGCTTTGGTGGAAATCGGTTTTGACGGGCTCGGATTCGGCGCCCGGCCGATTGACGCGGACGGAAATTTTTTGGAAGAAATTTTGTCGTATACGGCTGATATCATTCCCAATGAATATTTAAAATTCGGGCTGGGCATCGGTACGCCGGATGATATCGTGCGCTGCGCGCGGATGGGATGGGATATGTTTGACTGCGTGATTCCGACAAGGGAGGGGAGACATGGGAGGCTTTTTTTCTTCGAAAAAAACAAATTACAAATTACAAATTACAAATCACAAATAAATTCCAAAATCCCAAATCCCAAATCCCAAAATTTTTATAATACGATAAATATAACGCGATCGGAATTTACTGATGATTTTTCGCCGATAAATGCTGATAGCAAACTGCCTGAACTGCGTAATTTGAGTAAGGCGTATTTGCATCATCTTTTTGCCATTAAGGAGCCTTTGGGGCAGAGGTTGGCCAGTCTTAACAATTTGGAATTTTATATGGACTTGATGGGGAAGATTAGGGCAGGGATTGAATCCGGGGAAATTTAATTTAATGTTAGATTAATTTAAAGATTTTAAGGTTGACTTTTGGGGAATTTTTTGATAATATATTTAACGTCTAAGAGAGTCCCATGATTTCAGGGCAGGCAAGGCAATCGCTGCCGGAAACGTAAGTTTTCGGGGGAGGAAAGTCCGGACTCCCGGACGGTCGGAATTTATTCCGGCACGGACGACAAAAGCAGCCGCTAACGGCGGCCGGGAGCAATCCTAGGGAAAGTGCCACAGAGACTATACTACTTCTCGTAACTCATAACTCGTAACTGATAACTCTCAAAGTTCCAGAAAAAAATGATGTAATATCAATTGTTCAATGATTTTGAGTTATGAGTTCCAAGTTATGAGTTATGAGAGGGAAACGTGAAAAGTAAATCGGTGTCCTTAACGGGGCTACGATTTTCTGCGCTCGGTGACGGGACGCAGTGGTAAACCCTGCTTGGAGCAAGAGCAAACTTATTTTCGCTTCGGCGGAAGTAAAAGAAAAGTGGCTCGCGCGAGCTTGTCAGCAATGGCAGGCCAAGATAAATGATTGCCCATGACAGAATCCGGCTTACCGGCTTACCCTGAAATCATTGGATAAACATATTTTCTATGAAGAAAAGCGAGTTATTTTTTTCATCTCTTTTGGTGCCCTTGGATTACCTAATGATTGTGGCGGCCGGTCTTTCGGCTTTTTATATCCGTCATTCTGATTTTATCACGAACATGCGGCCGGTGGTTTTTGATTTGGATTTCGGGCTGTACTTAAAATCACTTATGGTCATCGCTTTGTTTTGGCTCGGTATTTTCGCGATGTCCGGGCTGTATGCGATTGGAAGCGAAAGGAAGCTCGTAAAAGAGATCTACCGCATTGTGCTTGCCTGTTCAACCGGATTTGTTATGATCGTCATTGTTATCTTTGCCAGCCGGGAATTGTTTGATTCCCGGTTTATCATTTTGGCGGGGTATTTCCTTTCCATCATTTATATCGCTTTCGCTCGCTCGGTTGTGAGAGGCGTCCAAAGAAATCTTTTTGCCGGCGGCATCGGCGTGAAGAAAGTGGTGATCATCGGCAGTAGCAAAACGGCTGAGGTTCTGATTAAGGAGTTTTCCAGCAGTCCGCGTACGGGATATAAAGTGATAAAAAGGCTGTGGGATTTCAGCTTGGAAACTCAGCAAGAATTGAGGGAATTTTTAAAAACCAAAGAAGTTGACGAAGTGATTCAGAGCGACCCGAATCTAAGCAAGGCGGAAACCTTGCGGCTGTTTGATTTTGCGGATGAAAATCATCTGGTGTTCAAGTATGCCGCCGATCTTTTGGATACCAAGGTGCTGAAAACGGAAGTAAATGAAATCGTCGGCATTCCGATTGTGGAAGTTAAAAGGACGCCGCTAGACGGCTGGGGTAGGATCATAAAAAGGATTTTTGATATCATCATTTCGGTTTTGCTTATTCTGGTTTTATCCCCGGTGCTGATCCTAACCGCTATCATCATCAAGCTTGATTCCAGGGGCCCGATTTTATATCTTGATTTCCGGTCGGGACAATACAACAAGAGATTTTTGTTTTACAAATTTCGATCCATGGTCGCGCATCTTTGCGACGGCGAAGGCCCGAGCGCCACTGAGGAAGGCAACAAGATTTTGCAGAATTTGGAAGTAAACGAAAAAGCTAACATGAGAATTTCCGATCCTCTGCATAAGATCAAGGATGACCCGCGCATCACTCGCTTTGGAAAATTCATCAGGCGCTGGAGCATTGACGAACTCCCACAATTGTTTAATGTCCTTAAAGGCGATATCAGTCTGGTGGGGCCGCGGCCGCACATGACAATGGAAACGGCTAAGTACGAGACCCATCATAAGAAAGTGATGACCATCAAGCCGGGAATAACCGGCATGGCCCAAATTTCCGGCCGCAGCGATCTTTCTTTTGAAGAAGAGATCAAGCTGGATACATATTACATTGAAAATTGGTCATTGCTCCTTGATTTGGCGATATTTTTAAGAACGCCGTTGGCGGTGATGAGAGGGAGGAAGGTTGAATAATCTCGTAACTTGGAACTCATAACGCGTAACTCATAACGCATAACTCATAACTCATAACGCGTAACTCATAACTCATAACTCATAACTTGGAACTCATAACTTTATGGCTTTCCATGATGATCTTAAAAAATATGTTCACGAGTATATAAAATTTATTTATAATATAACAAAATCTTTTCCTAAAGAAGAAATGTATGGCGTAACTACACAGTTTAGGCGAGCAGGTATGTCAATTATGTTAAATTATATTGAGGGTTATGCCAGAAACAATAAAACCAAAGAAAAAGTATATAAAAATTTTTTGGAAACTTCTTATGGTTCACTTAAAGAGTCAAAATATTTGTTATTTTTTTCATTTGATATAAAATATATTAACAAAGATAATTATACCTACGGCTTGGAATTGTCTGACAAGATCGGAGCTATGCTCTGGAGCTTAATTCAATAAATGAGTTATGCGTTATGAGTTCCAAGTTATGAGTTATGAGTTCCAAGTTATGAGAGTAGCCCTTATCCACGATCATCTCGCCCAGATGGGGGGAGCGGAAAAAGTTTTGCAAGTTTTGGTTGAGATGTTTCCCAATGCGCCTATCTACACTTTGCTTTACGACGAGGAAAACATCAAAAAGAATTTTCAGAACGTTAAGATTGAGCCGTCGATCATCCAAAAGATGCCCGGGGGCATCAGGCATTACAAATGGTATATGCCGTTTATGCCCATGGCGGTGGAATTTTTTGACTTGACCGGGTATGATGTGGTGCTTTCCAGCACCAGTTCTTTCGCTAAGGGCGTGATAACCACCCCGGATACTCTGCATATCTGCTATTGCCATACACCGACGAGATATGTTTGGAGCGATACCCATCAGTATATTAACGAGCTAAAGTATAACAAGTGGTTCAAGAAAGCAATCTCGCTTGTTTTGAATTATATCCGCATCTGGGATCGGCAGGCGGCGGACCGGGTTGATAAATTCATTGCCAATTCCAAAACGGTGCAGAAGCGGATCAGAAAATATTACAAAACAGACTCAACCATAATCCATCCCAACATTGAAGAGGAAAAATTTTATATTTCAAATGAAATCAAGGATTATTTTTTGGTCGGCTGCCGCTTGGTCCCGTACAAGCGGATTGATATTGTTATCCAAGCTTTTAAGAAGCTGGGGCTTGATTTAAAGATTTTTGGTGATGGTCCGGATATGGAAAGGCTTAAAGAAATCGCCGCCGGCGCCAAGAACATCCAATTTTTGGGCAGAGTAAGCGATCAAGACAGAAGCCAGCTTTTTGCCGAATGCCGGGCTTACATCAATCCCCAGACCGAAGATTTTGGCCTCACGATCGTGGAAGCGCTCGCTTCCGGCCGACCGGTCATTGCCATGGGCAGAGGGGGAGCGACCGAAACGGTTGATGCCGGGAAGTCGGGAATTTTTATGAATGCCGAGACGGCCGCGGAAGTTGAGAGAGCGGTTTTGGAATTCCAGAAGCATGGCGTAGCTTGGACTCCGCAAGAGATCAGGAACCGCGCCTTGGAATTTTCCAAAGAAAGTTTTAAGCGGAAAATGATGGCGTTCATTGAGGGGGAGTATAAGAAGTTTAAAAACGAATAACTTTTTTCATTCAACTTTCAACAATTGATATATTTATCAAAGAAAAAGGCTTTCATCCGGTTTGAATGAAAGCCTTTTAAGTTACATAAAGTTTTCCTCTTTTAATCCGATTCCTCCAGCCACTCGAAATATCCATTGAGCATCGCGCAGATAAAGATCAAGAAGCCTAATAAGAAGCACCAGATACCGACCACAAGGAAAATCCAATCGGAAATCGCGCAGTAATATCCAAAGCTGCGACAGAGGAATTTCAGGAAAAAGCAACCAATAAACAAAAACAGGAACAAAGCCGAGAAGGCGCCGATATGGCTGTTTTCTCTTTGGGGTGGGTGGGTTTTTCCATTTTTCATTTCCAACCACGTCAAACCCACAACACACATAATTAAAATCTCAAGGAGAATCGCTGATCCAAAAAAATTATTCCTTATCATTTCCGCGAACGATTCTGTTACCAGATAAGCTTCAAGGTGAAAAAATAATGCCAGAACAACAAAAACAGTTAAAAGAAAATCAACATTAAACATGCCATTGAAAAATGTTTTCATAACGCCTCCTTTTTAGGTTTTTTGATATTTGTGTTATTATGGTTATAGCCGTTTTTTAAAGAATTTTCAAACGAACGAAATTAATTCAGTTTACAATTTTTTACGGGTATTGTCAACGCTGTGAAACACCCCCGGTATCTGCAGGGTCGGCACTCCTTTTGTAAAAGGGAATAAAATAATAAAAAAATGAAAATCGGAATTGATATACGCACGCTTACCGACAATCAATATAGCGGAGTTTCGGAATGCGCTCAAGGGCTTTTAAAAAGCTTGTTTGAGCTTGATAAAAAGAATGAATACAGGCTTTTTTATAATTCCTATAAAGATGTATCCCGCAATCTTCCAAAGATCGAAGGTGATAACGTGGAAATCATACATACTCGTTATCCGAACAAGGTTTTTAATCTGGGGATGCAGAAAATGTTTAAAATACCCAAGCTTGACAAGGCGCTCGGAGTTGATCTTTTTTATATGCCGAATATCGGATTTACCGCGCTTTCGGATAAGGTGAAAAAGATCATCACCGTCCATGATCTGTCATTCATTCGGTACCCGGAATTTTTTTCCTTAAGGCGGAGGTTGTGGCATCGCTTCGTAAATCCCAAAAAAATCATGGAGCGGGCGGATTGGATCGTGGCGGTAAGCGAGAGCACGAAAAACGACATTCTGGATTTGTGTAAAATAGACCCGGAAAAAATCAGCGTCATCCCTTTGGGTTTGGGCAATGAATATTCCCTTGAAACGGACGAATCGGAAAGGTTAACCAAAGAAAAAGAGCTGAGAGAGAAATATAAGCTTCCGGAAAAATTCGTATTTTCCTTATCAACCGTTGAGCCGAGAAAAAATATCGGAGGAATGATCAAAGCCTATAAATTGTTCTTAAAAAATAATCAGGAAAAAGACAACATTGAATTTGTGATTGCCGGCGGCAGGGGATGGAAGAACAAAGATATTTATGATATTTATAAAAAATCTCCAGTGAAAGATAAGATAAGATTCATCGGTTATGTTGACAAGAGCGATAAAAAATATTTATACGGTTTGGCGGAAGCGTTTCTGTATGTTTCTTTCTATGAAGGTTTTGGATTCCCGCCATTGGAAGCGATGGCTTCCGGCTGTCCGGTTGTGGCTTCTACCAATTCTTGCTTACCGGAAATTGTGGGAAAGTGGGCTTTGCTTTCTGATGCGTTAAAAATCAATCAGATCGCAGAAAACATAAAGGTGGCAGTTGATATGAAATATAACGATAAAGAAAGGCTAAAAGAAGCGAAAAAATATGCTTTAGGATTTTCTTGGGCCAAAACTGCTGAGAGCTATTTAAGAATATTTGAAAGTTTGTAATTTTATTAGACATTTTTTCTTGATTTTGATAATATTAAGTGTATAAAAAACTTATTAAAAATATATAAATTTATGGAAGAAGCTAAAGTAAACATGAAAAAAAATGTTTCCACCAAGGGGCTGGACATCATCATTGTCGGAGCGATCTCTCTGATATTTTTTCTTTGCCCCATCTTTTTTACCGGATTGGCCGCTCAGGGCCTGGGGTTTGAGAAAATGATGGCGTTTTATTTCTTGGTTCTCATCGGCGTCGTCGCTTGGGTGACCAAAGGCGTCATCGCCGGCGAGCTTAACATCAAACGAACGCCGCTTGATCTGCCGATACTCGGGACGATCGTGGTTTTTGCCATCTCCACCATCTTGTCCGTAAGCGGCAGAGACAGTCTGGTGGGGTCTTATGGAAATTCTTCCAAAAGCCTCGTGGCTGTGATCATTTTTTCACTGTTTTACTATCTGGTGCTCAACAATCTGAATGTCAAAAGAATAAAGATCATGTTCTGGTCATTGGTGGCATCCAGTTCCATTTTGGCTTTATACTCTCTGCTTCAGCTTAACGGTAAATTCGTTTTGCCGATGGACGCGACCAAAAGCGCGAGTTTTAACCCCTTGGGATCGCTTTCCGGACTGACGATGTTTTTGGCGGCAATTTTTCCGCTTTTGGTCGTGGCCGCTTCTCAGACCAAAAAGATGTTAAGCGCAAAGAGCGGCGCAGTCGTGATTGCAGTAAAAGCGATTGTCGGCTTGGCGGCCGTCGTTTGCTTGGTTATTTTAGCGCTGCTCAACGGTTTTACATTCTGGCCAGTCTTGATTGTCGGAATGGTGATTGTGCTGATGTTCTTTTTGGCCAAGATCATCAAGATCAGCACGAACAATCTGCTGATTCCTTTGGCCGGGTTCCTCTTGCTCATCATTTTTTTGGTAATCGGAAATTTTAATCTGATTGACTTGAAACTGCCGGCGGAAGTAAGCCTTTCCCGCGGCGCGTCTTGGGATATCGCCAAAGCGACGATCATGCATAGTCCCATCTTTGGAACCGGTCCCTCCACTTTCTATTATGATTTTTCAAAATACAAGAGCCAGAGCTTCAATGCGTCTCCGCTTTGGAACATCCGTTTTGATGCCGCGAGCGGCGCAGTCTTTGAACTTTTGGCAACCGTCGGGGTTCTGGGATTTTTGGCAGTCGCCATCTTGATTTTGATCGCATTGTCAATCGCATTTTTAACTCTCATGAAAACCAAGGAAGAAGGGATTGATTCCATGTTGCTTGGGTTGTTTGCATCTTTCATTTCCATCATCCTTTTTTCCGTCCTGTTTTCTCAGAACAACTCGCTTGTGCTTATGGCCGTCATGATTTCCGTGCTGGCGGTTTCAGCGTCGCTCATCATGTATCCGGAAAAGTTTAAGGAGCTGAAGCTGTCTTTCCGCTCTTCCGCGAAATACGCGCTGGCTTTGTCAGCGATTTTCCTCTGCGTGAGCGCCGGCGTCGTGGTTCTGTTCACGATGGGGCTTAAAATGTATATGGCTGATACGTATGCCAAGAGCGCCATGGCCGCCGAGAAAATTGAGGACAAAGTCGCTCTGCTTAACAAAGCGATCACGCTTGCCCCTTATCAGGATTCATATTACTTAAGCCTGGCCAACAGCTACATGGCCTTGGCCAACCAGTCTGCCATCGGTTCCAACGACCAGGCGGTCGTGGGAAGCAATTTGAGCAAAGCCATTGAAGCCGGCAAAAAAGCGGCTGATCTTAACGGCAACAAAGCCGCCAACAACGAATCTTTGGCCTTGATATATGAGAACGCCAGTTTTTACACGAGAGGCGCGCTGGAATGGGCGGAACAGCTGTACAACAAGGTGGCAGAGCTTGATCCGCAGAATCCGACTCCGTACTTGCGCATCGCGCTGGTTGACATGGCCAAAGCCAACGCGGAAACCGCTGACACTGAAAAGAAATTCAACATCGGCGAAGCCGTGAAGAATTACGATAAAGCCATTGAAAAGAAAAGCGATCTGGCCGCCGCCTATTACGGCAAAGCGATCGCCGGCGAGAAGCTCGGGACGCTGGATGACGCGATTGAACAGCTCAAAAAAGCGAATCTGGTTGCCAGCGATAATCTTGATTACCGTTTTGAACTGGGAAGAATGTTCTTTAACCGCGGGGTCCAGCAGCCGAATTTGAGCCAGACCGCCTCCCAGCAGATTGCGGAAGCGGACATCAATCCGGACGGCGCGTCCACGACTGATGTCGTAAGCGTGGAGCCAAATCAGAAAGCCGGAGCGGTGGTTTCCAAAAATTCCGATCTGGCGGCCGCGGAACAGCTTTTCCTGAGCATTTTGATTGCCAATCCGAATCATGCCAACGCCAAGTATTCGCTCGCGGTGCTCTATCAGAAGACGGGGGAGTCCGACAATGCCAAGTTGATGGTTAACAGCCTTTTGGAAACCGTGACTGATACGGCAACACAGGAAGCGGTCAGGAAGCAGTTTAGTGATATTTTGAAGTAAAAAAATTACATAAGATAAAATGAGCCCAGTTTTAAACTGGGCTCATTTGTTATTTAGCGCTTTTCACGCGCTTTACATATTTTGACAAATATTAAATAATATCATACGATAACAATGCATTATAGATAAAAAATTTATGTTCAAAAAACAAAATATTTTTTTCATAATTTTATTGGTAGCAATGGCGGTTTTTTCGGGTTGTCAAAAAAAACCAGTTATTGTTAGCAATCAAATAGAAAACAAAATTTCAAATAATAATATTGCTTCTACAACGGAAGATATGTCTACGAGCACTGAAAATATTGATATGAGTAATTGGAAAACGTATAAAGATAAAATTTTTAATCTAGAATTTAAATATCCTGCAAACTGGCAAATTAGAACAAACAAGGATATAACAAACGGAGGTGAAGAGCATTATCTAATGATTAATGACAAAGATACAGTCTTATTTATCAATAAATTACCAGAAACTATCAGCAGTACCACAATGAAGAATTTAAACGATAGCAACAAAATTATAAATAATATATCAATTAATAATTATAAATCATTTTTAGCAACAAAAAATGATAGCATGAGAAGATATTGGTATTCTTATTATTTTAAAACAAATAATGGAAGCTATAAAATATATTATTATCCAGTGAATTTGGATTATAATGTTGATATAACCGATGTTGTTGAAAGTGAAAAAATGAGAGTAAACAAGATTATTGAAAGTATAAAATTATAATTTGCATTAGATTCTAGACTCAAAATTATGTTTAAAAAACAATTGATATTTATAATTATTTTACTGACTACGCTCGTGATTGTTTCAGGGTGCCAAAAAAAAGCTATAAATAATCAGATAACAGTGAGTGGTCAAGTCAAGAATCAGGGGCAGTATAATCAAAATCAACAATGGCAAAATAAGGAAGAAATTGAGGCAATAAAAAATAAGATAAAAAATGCAAGAAACGAGGCAATGAAAATTGACAAGACAAATTGGCAGAACCATGAATATACTAAATTTAAAATTAGGTTAGCAATTCCTAATAGCTGGGATATAATGGAAAAGAAGCAGACGTATCTGGGAAAAGAAGAAAATTTATTGTTGATTAGTAATAAAAAAGCGGTTATTTTTATAAAAATTAGTGATAGCATACCTACTATAGAAAATATTACTAAATTAAATGGCATTGTTTTAGATAATATAGTAATTGACAACACAAACACCAATTTTGCATATTCTGTTGTCGAGCTTGAAAGAAGAAATTATTTATTTTATTTAAATAATAATTTATTGATATCATATCGCGGTATTGATAATATGGATAAAAATATTAATGACTGGGATTTGGTTACTATACAAGGAATTATAAATACGATTGAATTATTAAAATAAATATTAAATTGTTCGTTGAAAATTAAATGAGATGATTACTCAGTAAGAGTGTGATAAGTAAAAGGATTGTAGTTATTAAAAACCCATAAAAAGCTAAGGAGGTAAAAAATGAAAACAGTCGTTGTGTTAATTTTAAGTTTGTTTATTGTTTGTGGTATTTGTTGGGCGGGAGATGAAGAGTGTTGTGATAGTAATAATAGTAATTGCTTCACATCGCCAGGAAATGATTATACTTGCTATTGTGTTAATAATCTTTGCGGAAATTGTGTTTGGTGGGCAAGGTATAAACGTCCAGATCTTGAAAATTTAAATGGTACCTCAGATGCGGTTGATTGGTATCAAAATTCGGCTAACATGGGTTTTGCCGTAGGCAATATCCCGGTTCAAGGATCAATTGTAGTGTTTAATTACTGGATGACAATAAACGGCGAGTACAGAAATGTTGGCCATGTTGCTTATATTGAGTATGTCATCCCTGATGGTGATAGCAATCCAAGAAATAATTTTTTTCATGTCAGTGAAATGGGTTATGACACATGGAACGGAAAGCATGAGTATGATTATTCAAGTTCATCGTTTAATAATGGCCTCATCGGTTTCATCTACCCGGTCGGTGTATATGCGGATGGTCGAACAGACTACACAGTAGGTTCGCAAAACAAGAAAGTGCTTGATGCATTTTTGTTGACCTACAACCGGCACAAAAGCATCATCGGCTATCCCAAAGACAACGGCGGCGGCGTATTCGTCCACGAGTACAAGGGAGCGGCAGATCAGAATTTCTCGGTCTGGATCCAGGATTTTTATAATCCTGATACGAATGAGTGGTATGCCCTTGTTTTAAATGATCTGGAAAGCGTGCCAGAAGTGCGTTTGCTGAAAGGCGCCATTCGCAGCCTGTACATGAGCGATGACGGCCCGTATAAGTATGGCGTGAATTTTACCGAAGAGATATCCAGAGTTTACGCTAACAGCCCGTATGATTTAAGCGGCGAATCAATTCAGCCCGGTGATTATGTTACGGCGCAAAAATTCAAGCGCCGTTTAGCAACTGGCATCAACTATAACAATGAAAGAAGAACTTTGGTTTGGAAACCAGGCCTGTCTGCGGCCGAGCATATTCCGATTGGCGAGTATGAAATTTACGCCGAAAGCTGTGCCGGCGTTTGTCCAGAGGAAGGCGATCAGATTTATGTGATTGACAGCTGGCATACAGGTTTGTTGGAGCATTCATATGACAAGCCCTGGCCATTGGCCAATCATCCGATTGCCAACGGTTCAACCGGCATATACTTCACCAAGGCAGGAACCTACAATTTTGTCCTCCACAATTCAAACGGAACCAGAAAAAGCGGCTGGGGCCTGACTGTCCAGATCACCGAAGGCAACCATCAGTTTTCCGGAGGCGGACTGTTTGAACCCAGCAACCTGCGCTTCAACAATTTAACATCAAGCAGTGTCACCTTGCTTTGGGATAAAGGCATCAATACCGATGATACCGGTTTTACCTGGGGTGTTTATCAGGGCAGTGCCAAAATTCAAACCGTGAGCCAGAGAACTTACACCGTAACCGGACTCAGTCCGAACACGGCCTATACTTTCAAAGCAACGGCCATTGACGGCGCAGAAGAATCCGGTTTCAGCAATGTTTTGTCGCTGACCACTCCGGCTGAAGTGATTACATATCCGGTAGATTTCAATTTTGTTGAGATGTACGCTTCCGAATATGTTGAGCCCTTTTCCGGCGCGGCCAGCTTGAACAGCAATCCCATTCATCAGAACATTTATTGCCGCGGAGGCAGTCATCCGACGGTCTTTGTCCGCTTGAACCAAGTCAGTATTCCCGGAGCCTTGCCGTCAGTCTGGCGGTGGTATAAGCCAAACGGCGATCTGTATCTGGAAGAAAACAGCGAGATTTGGCTGGATTACGGAAGCCAGTGGTGGTTTTATCAGGATCTTGATTTAAGCAACAGCGCCGATTACGGCTCTTGGTCTGTTCAAGTCATTCTGAACGGTAACAATTTCGGACGAGTTTACTTTGAATTCGCGCCTTGCCTGTCGCCGCCGGCCAATGCTGTTTCGTCAAACGTAACAACAAGCAGTCTGCAGGTGAATTGGAATGCGGCTCCTTATGCTACCGGCTACAACATTGCCAAGAAATCCGGCGATGATTGGTTGCAGGGCGGTAATATCGCTACCTTATATTTTAACGAATCCGGTTTGGAGCCAAGCACGACTTACACCTATCGTATTTTCTCAACTGCTGGTTCTTATGTATCGGAAAATTATACTGAAATCACCATAACGACAACCGCTCAGTCGATTGGGCCGGCCGCTCCGCAAGGCGTGCGGATTATCATGCAGTAACTGTTAACTTTTCAACTTAACAATTTGAGTAACCGGGCATTCCATGAAGGGGATGGCCGGTTTTTTTATGCCTAACCCCTGATTTTATCAAAATTTAACAATTTCTTTAGATTTTCTTAATGTCATTTTTGATAATATGGTTATAGGGCAAGATCTGTCTGTTGATAACTTTATTATTAATATAAACAAGCGCTGAAAAGTTTTTTCCGGCGCTTGCTACAAAAACAAATGTTTACAAGGAGGGGAGTGATGCCAATTTCTGGCATTTTTTTAATTTTATGCGCTGTTTTGTTTATCGGCGCCAGTCAAGTTCAGGCCGGCTTGGTTGACCATGTTGTGATAAACGAAGTAAGCGTTGATTCTGTGGTTGGCGCAGGCGGGACAGATGATGATTGGGTGGAGCTGTATAACCCGACAAATGCCGCCGTATCATTGGTTGGTATGTCAATCCAAAAAACATCAGGCACCGGTGGTTCGCCATTCAAAGCGGCGCTTTCTGGAACGATTCCGGCCAAAGGATATTTTTTGATTGTGCGCAATGGCAGTGCGACCGCGCAAGCGCTTAAAGATAAGGCTGACGCGCTTGTCAGCAACTCTTTTTCATTGTCTGCCGGCAACATCGTGTATTTGGCCAGCGACAATGTCAATGTGGACACGGCGACACTTGCCAATGTCATTGATTATGTCGGTTTTGGCGATGCCCTGTTCCATGAAGGGGGCGCGGCTGCTCCCGAAGTTTCTGAAGCCAAGAGCATCGCGCGCGTTCCGGATGGCGAAGACACCGATCAGAATTCAGTTGATTTTCAAGTTTTGAACACTCCCACGCCTCAAAATTCTCAAACCATTGGCGATGATGATGATTTTGGAGGCACTGTGCTTTTAACTGTTACGCCAGATGAGAATCCGGTTGAGAACATCGGATCAAAAAAAGCTGACATCATTTTCCAAGTTAACACTGTCGGGACAGCGTATGTGCGCTACGGCTTGACCGGCGCTTATGGCAGTTCCACCTCCGGTTTGGAATTTACCGCTAACACAGATAACACCATCAGCTTGAGCGGCTTGGAATGCGATACAACATATCATTATGCGATTTACGCCGAGAATGAAAGCGGCAGTGAGAATGATACGAGCGCGGACGCAACATTTTCAACTTTGCCGTGCGGAATGGCGCTCAATTCTTTAACCATGACAAAGACGAGCGCCAAAGCCAACAACAATTATGCAAACGGCTGGGAATGGAATTTTGATATCACTGTCAGAGATTTAAGCGAGAATACTTTAAAGATGAAGTTTGACGCTTGGAGCGGAGCGGCAACTCTCAGTGCCGGAGGCAACATGCAATTCTCGGTTGACGGCTCAATTTGGATTGATATCACATCAAATGGCGCATATCCGTCGCTTGGAGCTGATATCAGCGGGATTGATGAATCAACAGAAGTTGGCCGGCAAGTCAACGTTGTTGTCCGGATGAAAGTTCCGGCCGGGACTTTGGCCGGTTTTTACAGCTCTGGTTATGGGATTTTGACGGAGTAACGCTGATTATGAGGATACCGCGGATAGCGCTAAAATATTTGTTTGTTTGTTAATTAGTTGATTGGTTAATTAGGAAATTCAAACTTTAAATTCCTAATTAACTAATCACTAATTAACTATTAGACTTATTGCTTATATGAAACAAATTTTAACCACAATCGTGATATTTTTATTATCCGTTGTAAGCGCCCACGCCTCCGAAATCACCGGCAAAATCAGCACTGATCCCAAGGCGTTGAATGTGCAGACGGAGCCGGGAAGCGGCACAAGCGGAGACAATGAAGGTTCTGATGTTAAAGCTGATGATGCAAAAAGCAAGATTGTTTCCAGTAGCGGTTCGCGTTTGATGGCGCGTAAAAAAATCATTGCAATAGCCACGACCAGTGTTGATGTTAAGAAGCCGGAAACAACAGATAAGCCGGCGGACAAGCAGGCGGTGAAAGTTTTGGGCGTTCGCTTTTTTCCGGATGGGTCGCTTTTGCGGACTGAGGATAAGAGAATATACCTGATAAAAGGCGGATATAAAAAATATATCGCGAGCCTCAAAGAGTTAAGCGAATTTCGCGGACAGGAAATCATTTCCGTAAGCCAAGATGATTTGGATCAATATAAATTTCAGCCTTACGGCAACGGAGAATTGATCAGGGAGATTGGGGATGGAAAAATTTATGTTGTTGAAATTGGGAAAATAAGATTGGTGAAAAATTTGGAGGAGTTGCGAGATAATTATTCCGGGAAAGTCGTGAATAATATAACTCACGAGGAAATGGAGGCTTATAAGTAAATTTGATTCTTTTCCTTGCCTATTTTTTATAGTTTTGTTAGAGTATGGAGGTAAAAGTTAACTCTTATAAAATTATAGAAATATATGCTAAAAAACATTTTCAAGAGAGGGAAAAAATCAACATTTTTTAAATTTTGCGCGTTAATTTTCTGTTTTTTGATCATTGGTTTATCTGTCGGGATAAGCCAGCTTTTTGCAGCTGATAACAGTTTTAAGGCCGGCGACAGCATATCTGTCACGACTGCTACTTTGAGAGTGAGGGCTTTGCCGACTGTCAACTCCGCAATCATTGGTTTCCAATCCAACAAAAGCAAGGGAACAATCGTTGAGGGGCCAAAATCAGCTGATGGCTATGATTGGTACAAGATTGATTATGTAAGCGGAACCGACGGCTGGTCGGCGGCAAAATATTTATCATTGGACAAACCGGTGGTGCTGGGAATTTCACAGAGTTTTAAGTTTAAGAAAGGCGATAAGGTCGGGGTAACGACTCAAACGCTATCCGTCAGATCCCTCCCATCAACCGGTTCAAAATTGTTGGGATATCAGAGATTAAACGCCACCGGCATTGTTTTGGATGGGCCAAAAACTGCCAATGGCTTTATCTGGTGGAAAATAAATTACGCCACCGGCGTTGACGGCTGGTCGGTTGATAAATATTTGAAATTGATTGCGGCCGCGCCTGTTCAAATAACGACGCCTGCGGTCTCTGCCACCACAACCACTTCAGTTTCAACATCAACAACCGCAACCACAACCGCAAGTACAACGACCAGCGTTTCATCCGGCGGATCAACCGGTACCAGTGGTACAGGAACAACATCAAATACTGGTTCTACCGGGTCCACGTCTTCAGGAGGTTCTGGATCGTCTGGAGGTTCAAGTTCGTCAGGGAGTACGGGCTCATCCGGTTCAGGTTCAACTGTAACGCCGCCAGTTGCCACGACTACGGCTCCTGTGGCCACAACCACGGCGCCGGTGGCGACAACGACTGCTCCGGTAGCCACGACAGCCAGCTCCATGCTTTGGGGCGCTTATGTAGGGGATGGCGCTAGCGATTTGTCAAATTTTGAAACTTTGGTTGGAAAATCAATGAATTTGTACGCGGATTTTGAAGGCTGGGACAACAGTTTTCCTTCAGCGCTTTCATCAAAAGTCGGACAAAAAGGCAAGACTCTGATAATTTTTTGGGAGCCCAGTTTTGGATATGATAGCATAATCAATGGCAGTAAAGATGAATATATAAAAAGTTTTGCCGCTTCAGCGAAAGCTTATGGCTACCCGGTTATCTTGGTTCCTTTTGATGAAATGAATCTTAATGAAGAAGCTTGGGGGTATGGACAAAACGGTAACACAGCAGCTAAATTCAAAACTGCATGGCAGCGCATACATGATTTGTTTTCCGGAGTTACAAATGTGAAATTTGGTGTCGCGTATAACAACGTGTCCATTCCGGCAACATCCGGGAATACCTTTTCTGATTACTATCCCGGAGACGATTATGTGGATTATGTCGGAGTTGACGGTTTTAACTTTGGAAATCCTTGGCAGACTTTCGGGCAAGTATTTGATACGGCCATTGATCAACTGCAATGTTTTCATAAACCGATATATATCTTTTCAACAGCATCAACTGCCGGCACGCAAAAGTCTGCTTGGATAACGGAAGGTCTTGGCGCTCATATCAAAAGTTATTCAAATATCGCCGGTTGGGTTTGGTTCAATCAGGGGGGTTCTCCGAACTGGCTTGTAAATTCAGATACCTCATCACTTTCCGCCTTTAAAGCAATTATTCCTTAATTTAAGGTAAAAAATTTAATTTTGATAAATATTAAAGATAAAAAATACCTCAAGATTTTGGGGTATTTTTTGTTGAATTATTTGCCAATTTCCTTGATTTATGTCTATTGACTTTTTTGCGTTATTAGTTTAAGATTTTCTATCAAGTAAAATTTAAAACTTGGGATTTTTTTGTTAAGTGATTTAAGGAGGGAATTTTAATCAAAGCTTGTCAAATTTTTAAAGATATGAAAATATCGCTTTTGGTTCCATGCTATAACGAAGAAAAATCACTGGCTTCGTCAATCCGGTCCTGCATGAATCAAGTGCGTCCGTTTGATGAATTGATATTTATAGACGATTGTTCAAAAGATCGGACTGCGGAAACTTTGGAATATTATTCCAAATTCATAACACACTACCGTACACCCAAGAATACCGGCAACAAAAGCAGCGCCCAGGAGTTCGGGCTGCGGTTCGTCACCGGCGATGTCGTCGTAACGACCGATGCTGACACTTTGCTTGATAAACATTTCACGGAGGAGATTGAAAAAAGTTTTCAAAATCCGAACATTGTAGCTGTTGCCGGACGCGTTCAGAGCATACCGTACAATTGGCTGACTTTGTGCCGAGCATATGATTATGCCATCGGACAGAACATCCATAAGCTGGCGCAGAATTTTATGAATTATATTTTTGTCATGCCTGGTGCCGCCAGTGCGTTCAGGACCAATCTTTTCAAAAACGAGATTACTTTTGACCATGACACCATTACCGAAGATTTGGATTTTACGTATAAATTACATCACAGCAGTTTAAAAATTGTTTATAACCAGAACGCGATTTCGTATACGCAGGATCCGGCAAATTTGAAAAACTATATCAATCAGATGCGCCGATGGTTCGGAGGCGGTTGGCAAAATCTGGTTAAGCACTATATCATCATTCCGATGAGTCCGATCAGAGCGTTTGAACTGTCGCTAATTTATTCCGAAGGACTGATCTTTTCGCTTTTGTTGTTTTTGATTCCGGTTCTCAACCCTTGGTTCGGATTTTGGCTCTTGTATGGATACTTCATTGTGGCGGTTGTTTTTGCGGTTTGGGCAGCTTGGAAAGAGAAGCGCTTCAGCTTGGTGTTCGCGCCGATTCCTTACATGATTTTGGTATTTGTTAATGCATATATATATTTGGAACAATTTATAAAGGAGGTAGTTTTAAGGAGGAAAAATTTGATCTGGTTTAAGCCGGAGAGATTAAACATAAGATAAGCTTGTAACTGTAAATTTATGCCGTTGACTCCCTTTATAGGATTGTCTATTTTGGTGCATATCATTTTGATTATTGTCTATAAGACGTTTAACATTGTTCCCAATGCCAAACGGACAGTTAGGCAGTATTCAGCATTTAATACCTGGCTCGGCTTGGTTATCATAACCGGCGTTTTCAGTTTTGTTTTCGTTTCCGCCGCCTTGATGGTCCACGCCAGCATCGTTGAAAAGCATTCATCAATCAATCTGATCAGGAATAATTCCGTTTTTTTGCGCACATTGTTGCATTTGGATATCAGCGAAGCTAACGCTTACTTGTCAAATTTTGGCAGGTAGGTTTTTTTATTTAATTCTAAAAATAACTATGAAACTGAATCTTAAATCTTTTATCACTGGAGGGGTGATCATGTTTGTCAGTATCTTATTAATCAATGCGCCGTTCGCATTGGCGGCGAACGCAGGACCCAATAATGCAGGCGCTGGTACCGATGTTTCAGGCGTCGGATCTTCTTCTTGGTTAAATCCGACTAGAGTGACTGCGAATGATAACAGTTATGTTACAGCAAACGGATATAGCCAGACTCATTACCTTGAGGCGACAAATTACGGATTCGTTATTCCTGTTGGCGCAACAGTCAATGGGATCCAAGTTTCTATAGGAAGATTCGGAACTACGGGCATGGGTAATGACGCAAGGGACAATACTGTAAAATTGATAAAAGAAGGTAATATTGTGGGAAATAATAAAGCAAATACTTCTTCAGACTGGCCATCATCTGAAACTACAGCAAACTATGGTTCATCATCTGATACATGGGGAAGTACTTGGACATACTCTGATATAAATGCTTCAAATTTTGGTGTTGCGCTTTCGATCAACCCTAATAACAGAACAGCATCTGTTGATTATATACAAATTACTGTAACATATACTCCTGATACAACAGCTCCATCCGGCGGATCAATCTCTTATGCCGATGGAACTTATACAATCGTTTCTGTGCCGTTAACTTATGCGATTGGCACAGACAGCGGAGCAGGACTTAATCTGTCTTCTGGAAAAATCCAACGCGCTTCAGCAGTTTTGACTGATGGCATATGCGGAACTTTCGGTTCATTTGCTGATTTGGTTTCAGAAACTGACGGCTCATACACTGATTCTTCCGTTTCAATCGGCAATTGTTATAAGTATCAATATGTAATTTCAGATAACGTCGGAAACACAGCCACTTATACTTCAGCAAATGTGGCAAAGATTGACGTTCCTTCTCCGGTTGTTACCATCAGCTCATTTCCTGCCGTAAATATCGCAAATGAAACAGCGGTAGCCATATCTGGAACTTGTTCTGAAAACGATTCAATCGTTTCTTTGGATGTGAACGGAATTACAGCGACTCCGGTTTGCACGGCCAACGCTTGGTCAGCTACACTGGATTTGAGCACTTTAACAGATGGTATGGTCACTGCCGGCGCATCACAAACCAATTCAAATGATAAGACCGGTTCAGATTCCAAAAATTCTACCAAAGATACCATTGCTCCGACTGCAACAGTAGCGTACAGCGCTACCGAACCGATCAATACTGATGTTTTGGCAACTCTTAATCCAAGCGAAGCCGTAACGGTTACGAATAACGGCGGCAGTGTAAATTATAATTTTACAGACAACGGAACCTTTACTTTTGAATTTTCGGACGTTAACGGCAACACAGGTTCGGCAGAGGCGACAGTTGCCAATATAGATAAAATTATCCCGGTTGTTACGATCGATTCTTTCCCTGCAGTTGATAACAAAAATCAATCGGCGGTAATCTTATCCGGAACATGTTCCGAAGAAGCTTCAATCGTTTCTTTGGATATCAATGGAATTACAGCAGCTCCTGTTTGCACTGCAAATACATGGATGGCAACTTTTGATTTAGGTGTATTAGCTGATGGAGCATTGTCTGCCTCTGCATCACAAACAGATGCCGCAGGAAATACCGGCTCAACAACAAAAGATTCCACCAAAGTTACGATTTCCGGATTATCTGTGATCGTCAATGTTATTGGCGGTACAAAAACTGCCGCTGATTTTGCCGTAACAGTCGCCGGAGCAGACGCGACCCCGAATTCTTTCATCGGTTCAGTTTCCGGAACTGCAGTAACGATCACGCCTGACGCGGAATACAATGTAAGCGCGGGAACGATCACTCATTATACCGCTGAATACAGCGCAGATTGCTCAAGCACAGCCGGTTTGACGGCTGGGGCTTCCGCAACCTGCACCATCACGGAAACTTTTGTCCAGCCGGTTGCCACGCTCAATGTTGTTTTGAATGTTATAAACGATAATACCGGTACGAATGTTCCGGGAGATTTTACCGTCCATGTCAATGGCGCAAATCCAAATTTAGAAAATTTCCCCGGCGGTTCTGATGGAACGGCGGTAAAGATAAATGCCGAAGAAGATTATTCCGTGTCAGTCGCCACTTTAAGCTATACTTCATCTTTTTCACCTGATTGCGTCAGCTCACTCATGGAAGGTGATAACGTCACTTGCACAATCACCATGAATGATGTCGCGCAGTTGTCAGACGGACAGAATGCCCCTAATTTGATTGAGAATCCTTCGTTGGAAATTTCCAGTGCCGGTTTGCCAAGCAATTGGATCAAGGGGGGATGGGGAACAAACGACCGCGTTCTTACATATCCGGTTGACGGAATCGGCGGGGGAGTCGCTGTAAAAATGACGATATCATCTTATACTGATGGCGATGCTAAATGGTATTTTAACGAGGTTCCGGTGATCGCAGGACATAGCTATACATATAGAGATGATTATATTTCTAACGCATCAACGATGCTGACAGCAGAATATTTTGATGCCGCCCACAACCATTTGTCTTTTGGAGGCTGGTACTCAGTTACGGCATCGGCCGCTGATTGGAAGGATAGCCAGGCAACTTTCTCTGTACCGGACGGAGCGGCTTATATGACGGTTTTTCATTCCATCCAGAGTGCCGGATTTTTAACAATAGACAATGCCAGTCTGACAGAAGTTGCCTTACCGGTTCCATTCAGCCAAGGATTCGTTTCTTTGACGTTTGATGACGGATTTACATCTCAATATGATAATGCCCGCGAGAAATTAAATACCGCAGGCATGAAAGGCACATTTTATATCCTTACCCATCTTTCATCAGGATTTTCCATAATCAATCCGTCCCTGGAAACAGCAAACGGAACTAACCCGGAAGGCTGGAACAAATCAGGAAGTACGGCCGCAACATACGCTTACCCTGTCGCCGGACACAATGGCGATAAAGCCGTTGAGGTAAGCGCGACCCAGAATGGAAGCAATGCCGCTTGGTATTTTACGCCAGTCACAGTCATGCCTGACTATGTTTATGCATTCAGTGAATGGTATAAGAGCACCGCAAATTCAGAATTGGTGGCTTTGGTAACCAAAGCTGACGGAACGATCGCGCAGGTTGACGCTACCGATGCAGAAGGCAATACCGTTGATTCTTCAATCAAGCTGGCTTCAACCGGCGATGTTTGGGATGAGGTACGGACCTATTTTTATATTCCCTCTGACGCCAAAACGATCACGGTTGTAAACCGTTTGCAAGGCATCGGAACATTGACTGTTGATGATGCCACAATGGGCATCATGGACTATATGACAGCTGACCAGGTTAAAGACTTGCAAGCCGATGGGCATGAGATCGGAGGACACACTCAAAGTCATCGCGATCTGACTTCTTTGCCGATTGATGAAGCGACGACAGAAATCAGCGGCGGACGCCAGGATCTGTTGGATAACGGAATTACAACAGTTAAATCTTTTGATTACCCATACGGCGCTTTCAACGGAAATATCCAAGATGCGGTCATGAACAGCGGCTATACGTCTGGAAGAAGCGTGGTGCCAGGCTTCAATGGCAAGAGAGACAACAAATTCGCCTTATTCTCAGAATCCGTGAACGCTGATACCAGTTTAGCCACCATTGAATCGTGGATAGACAAAGCAAAGGCGGACAGAACTTGGTTAATTTTGGCATTCCATGATATCACAAACAACCAGGACGGTTTGCCGTATAGTACAACGCCTGCGAATCTGAAGACAATCATAAACTATATCGGAGCTAAGAGCGTACCGGTTAAGACAGTGAGCGAGGGCATTGAATTGATGCGAACCCCCACATTGAACGTGATTACGACTGTTGTAAATAATTTCGGTGGAACTGCCATCCCTTCTGATTTTAACATCGGAGTGACAGCCAAGAATCCTATACCGGCAGCGAACATGGGCAGTGAAGCCGGAGTGATTTATAATTTTGATTCCGGAGCCTATGCGGCTGGAATTTTGACAGCTCTTCCCGACAATTATACAGCCAGCTTATCCAGCGGATGCTCAGGTTCGTTGGCAATCGGCGATGCGATTGCGGAATGCACGATCACGATCAGCGACAAAGATATAACCGCACCGGTGATTTCTGTTCATGAAAATATTATATCTGAAGCTGTTTCTCCTGCCGGCACGGCAGTTGAATATACATTACCAACCGCTACCGACGATCATGATGGAGCCGTTACAGTAAATTGCTCCCCGGTTTCCGGTTCAATCTTTGCTTTCGGTGACACAACTGTAACCTGCAACGCCGCTGATGCAAGCGGCAACCTGGCAGTGGCAACCGTTTTTACGGTATCTGTTGTTGATACGACCGCTCCGGTTATAACTTTGAATGGAAATGATACAGTTACTGTTGAGCTTCATGGGACTTATACGGAACAAGGCGCGACAGTCAGCGATAACAACGATGCCAATTTCTCAGCTTTCCCAAGCGGGATGGTTGATACCGAAACAGTAGGTTCTTATAGCATTGCTTATGACGCTACCGATTCCAGTGGCAACGTCGCTACCCAAGTCATCCGTACTGTGAACGTTGTTGATACAACCGCTCCGGCCATTTTAATTGCTGGTGTAGCAGCCGATGGCGTTGACATGTCCGGTGATTTATCTGCTGGCTATATTTTGGAAACAAATAATGTTTCCGATAAGGAATATCTGGTGCAGTTTAAATCAGGAACTGTTGCAAGTGAGTCATTGTCCGATGAATATTTCGGATTAACGCTTATAAATTCAACAGTTAGCGCGGATGATTTGAAGGCGTATTATGCCGCACGGACAGGAGAGCCTTTCTTAACATATTTAAACGAGGCTGTTGACGGAATCAATCCGTTTGTATATATCAATGGATCAACCGTTAAATTGGTAGACGGCGCTCGGCATTACTTTAACGCTCCAGATTCTGATATGGCCATTCCGGGAAATTATCCTTTGGGTACATATACGGTTTCTGGCAAAATCAAAGACTTGACCGGTAATGAAGCCACGGTTACATATATATTGATTGTGGCAGGTGACAGGATTGCTCCGGTCATCACCTTGAACGGAAGCACTCCGGACGTGGAAAGAGGAACGGCATATATAGAATTGGGAGCGACAGCAAATGATAATACTGACGGGTCTTTTGATGCAACACCTTCAGGTGTTGTTGATACTTCAATTGTCGGGGTTTATACCGTTATTTATACGGCAACGGATAAAGCCGGCAATGAGGCTGAGCCGATTTCAAGGAGCGTTACAGTCGTTGACACTCTTGGACCGACAGCAACCATATCATTTGACCAAACAGCTCCGACCAATGGTCCTGTTGTTGCTACCATCAACCCGAATGAAGACGTGACAGTAACCAACAATGACGGTTTATTCAGCTACACATTTGACGATAATGGCAGTTTCACATTTGAATTCATTGATGTTTCAGGCAATTCCGGAAGCGCAGTCGCGACGGTATCAAATATCGATAAGATCGCGCCGGTGGCCACCATTGGATATAATCCGACAATAATGACTAACGGTTCTGTCATCGCCACTCTTGATCCAAGTGAATCCGTGATCGTGACAAACAACGGCGGTTCGTTCATATATACTTTTGATGACAATGGAACTTTTATGTTTGAATTCAAAGATGCTGCCGGTAACACAGGCTCAGTGGAAGCAACCGTAAATAATATTGATAAATCCTTGCCAGGAGGCATCATCACATACAGCACGACAGCTCCGACCAACGGCTCAGTTACAGCCACCCTTGATCCAAGCGAAGACGTAATTGTTACGAACAACGATGGATCATTCAGTTATACATTTGACACAAACGGCAGCTTTACATTTGAATTCGTGGATGATGCCGGCAACACCGGTTCAGCAGAGGCTATAGTTTCCAACATTGACAAAGTAACCCCGACAGCGGAAATCGGATATAATCCGTCAGCTCCAACCAACGGTTCAGTCACTGCCACGTTAAATCCAAGCGAAGATGTGATCGTTACGAATAATGATGGTTCCCTAAGTTATACTTTTACAGATAATGGAACATTTACTTTTGAATTCGTGGATACTGCTGGTAACACAGGCTCTGCCGAAGCTGTTGTGACGAATATTGATAAAACTGTTCCGACAGCGACAGTATCGTATGATATAACCGTTATAACGAATCACAATGTTATCGCGACTCTGATCCCAAGCAAGCCAGTTACAATTACCAATAATGGCGGAGCTTTGGAATATGTATTTACTGAGAATGGAAATTTCACATTTGAATTTGTTGATGCGGCCGGAAACACCGGCTCAACAGAAGCGACAGTAAACAATATTGATAAAATATATCCAGTGATCTCTCTTATCGGCAGTTCCACGGTTTACGTCGCAGTCGGCGCAACCTACACTGACCTTGGCGCAACATCGTCTGATAATTACGACAGTGATATCACGTCAAGATTAGCAACTTCAACCAATCTTGATACATCCATAGCCGGAACCTACCAATATAATTATGACGTATCCGACGCCGCCGGCAATGAAGCTAATCAAGTTTCCAGGACGGTAATTGTGTCAGCATTAGGATTGTCTGCCGAGCAGAACAGCTCAGCTTCAACCGACAGCGTAACCATCACTTGGACCACCAGCCACCCGGCATCCAGCAGAGTGCTTTATGATACCGTCTCGCATACGACAGCATCCAGCACTGAAGTTGGACCGGCCAACTATGGTTATTCAAAATCTACAGTTGAAAACGCCAACTTGGTAACGAATCATTCGGTTACCATCAGCGGATTGACCTCCAACACCACATACTTCTTCCGTCCGGTTTCTCATGGCTCCCCAGAAACGATTGGCAATGAAGTCACTGTCACAACTGCCAAAGTCGCATCTTCCGGCGGCGGAGGAGGCGGTTCATCTCCCAGAGTCGTAACCAAGGTCGCAACCACCACGGTTGCCACTTCAACTGTCGCGACTACAACCGTACCAGCGGTAACAGCTGAACCGGTAAAAGTTTTGGGCGTTGAATATGCCGATTACTCAGGTTACAGCACTTTGTACGGTTTGACCGGAGAGCTTACCAATGCTATCAGCTTAAGCGAAGCTCAGATTGTTTTTGGCCAAACAGCAATGACAAAAATGGATGCCAGCATTGAAGTCATCTACAACAAGGTCATAAAAAGTTATAAAGGCGTTTTGACTGATAATCAGAAATATTCCTTGAGCTTCTTCATTCAGACCGGCACCCCGACCACCAAGAAATTGGGAGCAGGGGAACGAGCGGGCGTTGTCAGCTCATACTTATCAGCTTATGGACGTTTGCCGGAAAAACTGACTGATTGGCAGGACACCATCAAGATCGGTAACGGACGCTGGCCGGCGGAAAAAAGCGCGACCGCGGAAGCCGCGGCTATGCTTAAGTTCAAGCAGGTATATAAGAGAGATGCAGTCATGGCCAACACCAATGATAACGCCGCAGTCAGCATCATCGCATATGGACTCAGATCCGCAAGCAGAAACATGACGAATGAAGCGGCTGCCATAAAAAGCTTTAAAGCAATTTTCCATCAGGGACCTTTGTCAGCAAATGATTGGGATACCGTGAGAGCGATTGCTTATTCCGGCGCCAAGCGATAAAAAAAGTTAACCCCTTCTTATGATAAAAGCGCTCCGTTTTGTACGGGGCGCTTTTTTTGTTGTGCATAACTTCGTCAGCTTGTGGATAATTTCATAAAAAAAATTGTTAAAAAAATTTTTTCAATTATTTTTTTCGTTGCTTGTCCAGCGAGATGAGCGAAGAAGAAAAAAATTTAAAGAAATTTTACAAAAAGCGTACTTTTGATATTTAAGATAAGCATAAAATAAAAAAGATAAAATATATATCAAGATTTTTTTAAGATAAATAAAAATTTGTTGACATCTCTTTGGCGCTTTGGTATCTTTAAGTTCATAACCTCATCCCCAAATGCTCCAAGCTTAATTTTTGTTTATGCGGAGCTTTGATTTTATCCTTTGCAGATCAAAACATGATGGTTATCAAAACCTGGCGCTTTAGCGCGAGGTATTTTTTTGTTTTCGCCCTTTGGGCGACCCCCTCTACGAATGGGGACATGCGAATATTTTAAAACTATTAGTTTATATATTAATATTAATAAAAAAAGCTGAATTGTATTTTTAAAAATGGAGCTTTCAAGGAGGAAAGGTCGAATTTTTTGTTCCAAGAGTTTAAAAATGCTTTTCGGCGCGAACGCATTATTCCCGCTTTATCAAATGATGTTTTTAAAAAAATCATTTTTAAAGCGGAAATAATCTTAAACAAATTTATGAAAAAATCTATTATTTTGTCGCTGGTGATGGTGGTTGCGATCGGCGCGGCCGTTATCAGCTACACCGGTGCCTTCTTTAGCGACACCGAAACTTCAAGCGGAAACACTTTTACGGCCGGGGCGATTGATTTAAAAGTTGACAGTCAATGTTCTTACAACGGAGTTGTAACAAATCAAAATTGTGTTGGCAATTGGGGGCAGAAAAGCGATGTAAATCCCTTGGGAGGCATTGATATTGCAGGCGAAAAGTTTTTTGATTTCTCAGACATAAAACCGGGAGATTTTGGTGAAAACACCATCAGTCTGCACGTAGATAACAACAATGCTTGGGGTTGTGCAGCTATAAAATTGCAAAGTGACGCAGATATGACTTGCACGGAACCGGAAATGGCAGATGATGCAACATGTGGTACAGACGTAGCTCCGTTTAATGGCGAAATTGCCGAAAATCTATCTTTAGCTTGGTGGCCGGATGATGGCGACAATGTGTTGGAAATGGAAAACGGCGAATACGACAAAATGTTTTTCTTGAATGGAAGCAAGCTTGCGACGTTGTTAAACGGTGGAGATATGTTAAACCTTACATTGGCAGACAGTTACCAGAATTTTTTTACAAATTCTAACTCAGGCGCTCTTACTGGCGCACAAACATATTATGTCGGCATGGCATGGTGTTTTGGTAACATGACAATTGATCCGATAAGCGCTGCTATCACTTGCGACGGAGGTCCGGTTAACAATGCCGCTCAATCCGATAAACTGATTGCTGATTTGTCATTTTATGTCGTTCAGTCAAGAAACAATACTGCTTTCAGATGTGAAGATACCTATAAACCCCAAGTTATAGACTAATTAAGAGAAAATTTTAGGAATGAAATGGTTAAAGGTCGATAAACACTTTAACTAGAAAGACCCAAAAAATATGAACAAAAAAATCTTAATTAGTTTAAGCATAATTCTGGCGGTGGCGGCCATTGTTGTCAGCGGAACTGTTGCCTACTTAAGCGATACCGAAACTTCGGCCGGCAACATTTTTACAGCGGGCGCGATTGACTTGAAAATTGACAACACTTGTCATTTTGACGGGATGATTTGCGCATTGCAAGGTACAGCGCCAGCTGTTTGGGTGGAAGAGTCAGAGGATTCATCAACTTATCCGGAATTGATCGGAAAAACCTGCGATTGTTCTTGGTTGGCAAAAGACATGGACGGCAATCCGATTTTCAATTTTGCTGATATCAAGCCAGGGGATAATGGCGAAAGCACCATCAGCCTGCACGTTGATTCAAATCCGGCTTGGATTTGCGCAGAAGTTACCGATGTCACGCAAAAGGACAACGGTTGCAATGAACCGGAGTTGAAAGCGGAAATTGCCGCTTACGGCGCGGGAAATGAAACCTGCAATGATTCAACTCCGGATCAAGGCGAACTTTTTGCCAGCCTTAAGTTCAACTTCTGGATGGATAATGGAGCAATTAAGGGGCATGCCTGCAACAACAAAAAAGATACAGATGAAACTTATGTTCAGCAAGGCATCAATGCCACAAACCTGAAGTATGCAATCGCTGACGCATCAACCGGCGGACAGCCGATTGTTGATTCATGTGTCGGTGTTGAATGGTCTGTTCCATATGAACTTGATAACATTGCTCAGACCGACGGTGTGACCGGCAATCTTGTTTTTAAGGCGATACAAGCCAGGCACAATGAAAGTTTTGTTTGCAATCCGGTCCAGCTTACTTGCGGCGATGGAATTGTAACCTCACCGGAAGTTTGTGAAGGCGCCATGACTCAAGCTTGCTCTGCAGAAGGCGGATATGCAGGTACACAATCTTGTGTTGGTTGTCAGTGGAGTGAATGCCAAACCACACTATATTGTGGTGACGGACTGCCAGGAGATTCCGAGGTTTGTGATGAAGGCTCGGTTCTTAATGGTACGCCTAACCATTGTAATGCTAATTGTACAGGGCAAACTGCGATTGTCTGCGGCAATGGCGTGATTGAGTCAGGCGAGACTTGCGATAACGGTACTGAAAACAATATTACATGCACACCTGAATACGGTGGTTCATGCACATTTTGTGAAGTCGGTACCTGTCAGCCTATAACTTTTCATGGAGGATATTGTGGTGACATGATTATAAATGGTTCGGAACAATGCGATGACGGCAACACTTCAAACCAAGATTACTGCAGTAACAGTTGCCAGAGTCAGGGCGCATTGACTGTCCACAAAACGATCGTCAATAATAATGGTGGTACCTTAGAAATCGGCGGTGTTGTTCTTAATGTTGACGATTCCACTGTTTCTGACGGTCAAACCGTTTACTTGTTGCCTGGCACCCATAATTTCGGCGAAGAAGGAATAATCGGATATGCAGCCACATACGCCGCTCCTTGTGATGCATTTGGTAATGTCGTCATAACAGCGAATAATACCGTTTCATGCACGCTCACCAACGACGATGTTGCTCCCAGTCTTAGATTGGTTGTAACTCCTGCCAATTCAGCAAAACCAACCATTGATGGCGGCGTGGTTACTTCAGGCGCCACCTATCCAATGAATGCCAATCAAGCATATATCATCAACGAAACCACATTCGCATCAGGCTATTCGTTTGACAGTATAAGCGGTCCGGCGAATTGTCCTTTAGTTTTAGGTGGAACGATTACACTTGATTTGGCGACAAACATCACCTGCACGATTACGAATACGCAGATTCCTCAGTAATAATCAGTTTAATCCTTTCTTTCCTCCCGAAGATTTTTCGGGGGGAAGATTGAGGAGAAAACAAAAAGAATTTTTAATTTTTAATTTTTAATTTTCAAACAATTTTTAATTTATCAATGATTAAATTGCGATTGACTTGATTTGAGTTTACTTAAAAAGTACTAATAACAAAATTATAATGAAAAACATATACAAAATATTCTACTGGATTTTTATCACTGTCATTTTGGCAATCGCTTGCATGTTGGTGATTTCTATCTTCCCGATCACAGGTAACATCAAATTCCTGACAGTTTTGTCCGGTTCAATGGAGCCGGCGATACATACGGGAAGCGTCATCGTCGTTAAGCCGATGGGGAACTATGCGGTCGGAGACGTGATCACATTCGGACCGAACACGCGGACCAAGCCGCCGACAACGCATCGCATCATGGAGATAAATGATAACAATGGACAGATTTCATACGTTACCAAAGGCGATGCCAACAATGCGCCGGATCAAACGGCGATCGTCAAAGCTCAAGTGATTGGCAAAGTCGTGTTTGACGTTCCGTATGCCGGTTATGCCATCACTTCCGCCCGCAAACCTTTGGGGTTCCTTTTGATAATCGTCTTGCCGGCTTTGCTTGTGATTTTTGATGAGATGATGAACATATGGCGAGAGGTTAAGAAAAAGAAAAAAGAGGAAATTGGGAAATTGGGAAATTAGGAAATTAGGATATTGGGATATTGGAATATTTGGTTAAAAATTTATTGTTAGTCAGATTAAATAAAGTAAATGCAAGAAAAAGAGAAGACAGTTAAAAAGACTGTTAAAAAAGTGATGGTTAAAAAAATCGGAATCAAACGGATTACGAAGTCTTCTTCAATGTGTTTAAAAAAAGACATTGGCGGGCAGATTTTGATCAGGAAGATTTGGAGGGTTTATCAGAAGGAAAATTTGATTGTTGATCTGAAGGGTAGGGGAATCGTTGTGCGGACAAGAGAGGGATTTGCTTTTGCTTTCACGCCGTTTTCGCGGTCGTTTATGAAAGTTACGGCCATGGCTATGATCATACTCATAAATTGGACGTGGATATCCCTGATCGGCGGAACGATGGCATATCTTAATGACACAGAAAATTCTCAAAGCAATGATTTTACAGCCGGGGATTTGGATTTTGAATTAAGTTCCGATTCCGACTTTACGCCGTCTTCCATCATTTCCGGTGGATCAGCCGTTAGAACGATTAACGTCGTTAATTTCGGCAATCCGTTTAAGTATGTAGCGTCCAGCACGGATTTTTCCGGACCGGTATGCCCGTATCTGACTTTAGAAGCGAACATCAATGATGGCAGCACGGAGTACTCCGGACCGCTATTAAGTTTTCTTTCAAACCAGCATGATTTTTCCGATCCCACAGCGTGGAATTTTAAGCTTATTTTAGCCACAAATACGCCTTTTGCGCTGAACGGCCAGGCGTGCGACTTTAATTTTGAATATTTTGGATCGCAGTTGAGGCACGACCTGTCTCTTGGCAAAGGGTTTTATGATTTTGAAAAAATCAGCAATCATATCGTGGCAGAAATTCCGGAGGAACTTTGCTACGGCTCGACATACGCATCCGGTTCTCCGATTTTGGCAAAACTTCATAATGGCACGATCGTCACTGATAAGGTAAAAAATAGCGACAACATCAGAGCTTTTCAAAGCGTTTCCGGAATAAAATATATTTATTTGGATTGGGTGTTTACCGGTCTACCGGCCAATGCTTCAACGACATCGGCAAAGCTGACTTTGGAACATAGGGAATCTGATGTTGATATGTCTGTGCAGTGGTGGAACGGCCTAAGTTGGATTGAAGTTTGCGATCCAGGGGAGTCTATTTCCGACATCATTTCAACTTGCGACTTAAAATCATTTATCAACAACACCGACAAAGCCGGATCAGTCAGATTGAGATTGAAATTATCCCAGAACGGCAGCTGTCATGAAGAATTGGATTGGGCCAATTTGGAAATCGCATATGAAAATCAAGTGGAGTGCGATGTCTGCGGCAATGGCATTCTTGATGAAGGTAATCCTTCGACAGGCTCAGGACAAGAGGAATGCGATGACGGCAACACGGCGGATGGCGACGGCTGTGATTCGCTCTGCCAGGAAGAATGTTCAATCGCCGGCATTGCAATCGGTATGCCGGCGCTGGCCAAACTTGATAGCGGCACGGTTGTCACGTACAAAGTGAGCAAGAGTGATAACCAGTATGCCGAACAAAGCGTTTCTCAGACGAAATATATATATTTGGATTGGACCTTTGCCAATCTGCCTGCAGATGTACCGACGAATTTGGCCAATTTGTATCTTGAACACCGCGAGAACGATGTTTTGATTTCGATTGAATGGTTCAACGGATTGAGTTGGCTTCCAGTTTGCGACCCGGAGGAAAGAGGCGTTGATTCGATTGATACCTGCGATTTGCTTTCGTTTATAGACAACACTGACAAGGCCGGCGCCATAAAAATCAGGCTAAAATTGTATCAAGACGGCTCCTGCCATGAGTATCTGGACTGGGCGCAGATGGAGATCGGCTGGTACAAGAAAGTTCCGTGCGCGGAATGCGGCAATGGCATTGTGGAAGAAACGGATCCTTCGACAAGCTCAGGACAAGAGACTTGTGATGATGGCAACCAGACAGATGATGACGGCTGTGGTTCCGCTTGCCAGATTGAAGATCCGGCCGGTTGTATGAAGATTAATGAAGTATATTACGATCCTGATACTTGCCACGGAAACGAAAGGGATGAATGGATTGAACTGTATAATGCCTGCGATTTTACCGTTGACTTAAAAGATTGGTATATGTTGGACAATGGCGGGTTATCTGATAAAGAAAAAATAAATCAGACTTATCCGATTGAACCCCATTCTTTTGTGGTGCTGGCGGATAATGCCCAGACCTGGACCTTTTGGCCGCTGATACCCAATCAGGCCACGAAAATCGCTTTGGGAGGAAATCGTTTGTTTAGAGGCCTTGGCAATGGTGGAGACCGCTTATTCCTTTATGAACCGTCCGGTAATTTGGCAGATGCAATGAGCTATGGCGCCGATACCAGTGTTTTTGATCCTTCCGCTCTGGATGTTCTTAAAGGACATTCGTTGTCAAGGACTCCGGCCGGCTTTGATTCTGATTCTGCCGCGGACTGGTTTGATATTTATGGCGGCTCAACGCCCCCTGGCCCGAATCCGGGAACCAATCCGCATGACGCCGACGGTAATCTGTTGGTTCCAACCGGAGATGATAGCTTGTGTTGTGAGGATTATGGCATAGACACGACAGATAACAGCGACGAGCTGGAAACAAATCCTGATTTGGCCGTGGAAACTGCGATTAGCGTTGAAAGCTTGAATATGGAAATCATGCCGGATGAAATTACGGTTATTGAAACAGAAACAGCTTCTCCCACGGAAACCATTTCATCTTATGATGATACTGTCGCAGAAGAGCCGGTCATTACAGAAACAAGCACTGTCGTTTCGGAAGAAACGCCCATGGTTGAAGAAACACCGGCAACTGAAGAAGCGGTTACGGAAAAGGCACCCGGCCAAGCCGAAACAGGCGCAAGCGATCCGGTGGTGACAGATGAGATCATTCCTGATGAGGCGATTGAGGAAGAGCCGGTAGACGCGCCGGAACCGGCAACAGAAACCGCACCGGAGCCGGAACAAGAACCGGCGACGACACCGGATGAGATTGATGTGCCGGCGACGGTTGAAGTGGCGGCGGGGAGCGGAGAATAGGTTAGATAAATTCCAAATTACAAAAAACAAATATCAAATAAATTCAAAATTCTAAACCCAAAACTCAAAACAAAATCAAAATACAAATTTTCAAATTTAACAAACTGTCCCGTCTTTGTGTTTTAAAATTTGAATTTGTTTAGAATTTTGAGATTTGAATTTATTTGTCATTTGGTGCTTGATTTTTGGAATTTTAAAAAATTATGAGAAAAATAAAAACAATTTTAATAGCTTTATCATTCGCCCTATGTTCAAACATGGCAATGTTTAATATTGTCCACGCCGGAACCTATGCGGATATCGTTTATGAACAGATGCCTCTGTTTAAAGAAGCCAACATCATACCCGGGGACAGTGTGACGCGTTTTGTAAGGGTTACCAACAAGATTACCGGCGCGATGTCAGTCAATGCGACCGTGGCTAATGCTTCCGATCCGGACGGGCTTGGCAGTATGCTCAATATCGTCATAAAAAGAGGGGAGACGGCGCTTTACAACAACACTTTATCGGCATTTTTCGCTTCCGGCGCCAGCTTAGGCTCGTTAAACGCTGGCGACACCGCGCAATATGATTTTACAGTCAGGTTCTATACGTCAGCCGGCAATCCGTATCAGGAAAAGACTTTATCTTTTAATATCACGGTTACGGCGCAAGGAGACGGCGAAGAAGGCGGCAGCGAAGGCTATGGTTTAAGCTATAGCAGTTTCTCAGGGGGCAGAGCGCCGTATAAAAATGATGATCCGACTGTGCTTGGAATCGAAGGATACTCTGATTTGGCGATTGAAAAAACCTGCGGGTTGGAAATGGCGGCGCCCGGTCGAATCGTTGGACAAGGTTCTATCCGTCAACATCGCCAGCGAATACAACGGCGCCGAACAATACGCGGGCCTGATGCAAGGCTATGCCTGGGGCATCGCGGCGATTGCCATCATCGTCGGCGGGCTGGGCATGATGAACGCGATGGTCATGAGCGTGCTCGAGCGCACGCGCGAGATCGGCACGCTACGCGCGTTCGGCTGGCGCCGCGGGCGAATCGTCCGCATGATCATGGGCGAGGCGGTGCTGCTCGGCCTCGTCGGCGGCGTGATCGGCATCAGCATCGGCGTGGGGCTGACGGAGCTGGCCGAACGCGCGCCGGGCGTGGGCGCGTTCATGGAAGGGGTCTATTCCCCCGGCCTGTTCGCGCAGGGCCTGCTGACCGCGCTGATCCTGGGCATCATCGGCGGCGCGTATCCCGCGTGGCGCGCGGCCAACCTGCAGCCGGTGGAGGCCCTCCGCTATGAAGGCGGCACCGGCGCCGATGGCAAGGGCCGCTCCCGGCTGATGTTCGGCGGACAGGCGTTTCGCAATCTGTGGCGCCGCCGCACGCGCACCATCCTTTCTGCGACCGGCATCGGCATCGGGGTGGCGACGCTGGTGATGATGGGCGGCATGAGCAAGGGCATCCTGGGCCAGCTCAACATGCTGGCCGGCAGCGGCAGCACCGGACACATCACGTTGATGCAGAAGAAGGTCGCGGACATGAGCATGAGCACGCTCGACGAACGCATGGTCAGTCAGATCCAGTCCATGCCGGGCGTGAAGTCGGCCAGCCCCTACCTCATGGGATTCGTGATGACCGCAGACATGCCATTCTTCCTGTTCGGCGGGATTGACCCGAACAGCGCCGCCATGGCTCACTACCAGTTGGTCGAGGGACGCCTGCTTGCGCGACCGAACGAGATCATGATTGGGAAGACGGCTGCCAAAAACTACAAAGTGGGCGTGGGCGACACGATCACCTTGTACGACAACCGCTACAAGATCGTCGGCCTCTACGAGACCGGCGTGGCCTACGAAGACGGCGGCAGCGTGATGGCGTTGCGTGAGGCGCAGCGAGTCCTCAACCGGCCGCGCTCGGTGAGCTTCATCTTCGTGGATGCGGTCAATGCGGACGACGTAAACGCGGTGCGCGCCACGCTCGAGCGCCGTTTCCCCGACGCCCAGGCGAGTCTGAGCAGCCAATTTGCCGAGGACAGCGACTCCAAAGCGCAGATGGACGCGTTCGCCTCGGTTATCGGCATCCTGGCGATGCTGGTGGGCGGGATCGTCGTCGCCAACACGATGATGATGTCGATTTACGAGCGCACGCGCGAGATTGGTACGTTACACGCGCTCGGCTGGCCGAAACGCAGTATCCTCAGCCAGGTGGTGCAGGAGAGCCTGTGGCTGTGCCTGGTAGCGGGGGTGCTCGGATCCGCGCTGGGGGTCGTCATGCTGTGGGGCATCAGCAAGATACCGATGGCGGACGCCATGATCACGGCATCGTGGGACTCCGGACATTTGTCGATGCGATCGTCGTGGCGCTGGGTGTCGGGTTGATCGCCGGCTTCTATCCGGCATGGCGGGCGAGCAGGCTGCAGCCGGTGGAGGCACTTCGATACGAGTGACGAGTGATACGTAATGCGTGAAACGTCAGTCGTGGCAAAGTGGCGCGTCTCTCACGCATCACTCGTCACGTTTCACGTTTGACGTTTGACTGGAGGAAGCGATGAAGCACACACCCATCATCATTCTCATCGTCATCCTGGCCCTGGCCGGCTGCAGCGGCAGCGACTCTGGTCGGGCGGCGAAGCCCGCGGCAGGGACGGCGAAAGGCGAGGTGGCGCAAGACGACGTCATCTGGGCTTCGGGCAAGCTGCTGCCTGCCGCGCTGGGCCGGCTTGAGCCGGCGGTTAGCGGCACGCTGCGCACCCTGACCGCGGTCGAAGGCGACAAGGTCGAGGCCGGCGCTATGCTGGCCGATCTGGACAACGGCATCTTGCAGAGCCAGGTGGAGGTTGCCAAGGCCGCGGTGGTTGAGGCGGAAGCCGCCCGCAGCAAGCTCGTGGCTGGGGCCACGCCGACCGAGCTGGCACAGGCCCAGGCCGATATCGCCGCCGCACAGGGCGCGGTCGCTCAGGCGCAAGCCACAGTCAAACAGATCCAGGAAGCCGCCATTGCTGTCGAGACGCAGGTAGCCATCGCCCAGGCACAGTACAACGAGCTCGCCAGCCGGCCCTCGGCGGCCGAGCGGCTGGAGGCGCAGCGCAAGATCGATCTGGCCCGGCTGGCGCTCGATCAGGCGCAGCGCACCTATGATCGCGTACACGGCGACCCGGAAATCGCCGCACGGCCGGAGTCATTGGCGCTCCAGCAGGCCACGTCCGACTACGCGGCCGTCAAGGCCGCCTACCAAGTCGCGATCCAGGGTGCTTCGCGTGAGCAGCTCGCCGTCGCGCAGGCGCAGATCAATGCAGCGAAAGCGCAGGCGCAAGTCGCCCGTGCCCAGGTACCGCCCGCCGAGGCCGCCGTAAAATCCGCGGAGGCCCAGGTGGCGCGCGCCCAGGCCGCGCTTGACCGGGTCAAGGTCGGCACGACAGCCGAGGATAAGGCTGTGGCGGATGCGCGGATCAAGTCGGCCCAGGCCGCGCTGGCGCAGACCCAGGCGCAACTCAAACAGACTCAGGTCGTGGCGCCGTTCGCGGGGCAGGTGGGCACGATCCACGTTCGACCCGGCGAGCTGGCAACGCCCGGCCAGCCGGTGCTGATGCTCGGCGACACGAGCAAGCTGCGGGTCGAGACCACCGACCTGCGCGAGACCGACGTCACCCGGCTGAAGATCGGGATGCCCGTGGAATTGACCTTTGACGCCCTGCCCGGCCGCGCGTTCCAGGGCAAGATAGCCCGCATCGCGCCCATGAGCACCACCGAGAAGGGCAGCACGAACTTCACCGTGATCGTGGAAATGCCCGATCTCGATCCGAGCTTGCGGTGGGGGATGACGGCGTTCGTGAATATTCAAGCGGGGAAGTAGACGGGGGAACAAGTAGACAAGGAAACGGGTAGATAACGGGGGGCACGTAGTGCGTAGTGCGCATTCCTTCCGTCCTGCCCGGTAGGGATCGCTTGTCGTTACGCAATACGCAACACGCCCCACGGATGAGCAATCATGACCGAAGAGCTGATTCGCACCACCAATCTCACCAAAACCTACGGCTCCGGCGAGGCGGCTGTGCGGGCGCTGGACGGGGTGAACCTGGTCGTGCCGCGAGGCGAACTGCTGGCCGTCATGGGGCCGAGCGGCTGCGGCAAGAGCACGCTGCTCAACATGCTCGGCGCGCTCGACCAGCCCACCTCCGGCGAGGTGTGGGTCGGCGGGCGAGAACCTGGCGCGGCTCAAGAACGTGGACGCGCTTCCGGGCCAAGACGGTCGGCTTCGTGTTCCAGTTCCACAACCTGCTGCCGACCCTGACGCGCGCTGGAGAACGTCGAGGTGCCGATGCAGGGCCAACTCGCCGGCCGGCGAAGCGGCGGGAACGCGCCAAGATGCTGCTGGCGATGGTGGGGCTGGCACGAGCGCGGCAGTGCCTTGCCCAGCCAGCTCTCCGGCGGCCAGCGGCAGCGCGTGGCAGTGGCGCGTGCGCTGGCGAACGACCCGGCGCTGATCCTGGCCGACGAGCCGACCGGCAGCCTGGACACGCCAAAGCGGCGAGGAGGTGCTGGCACTGCTGGCCGACCTCAACCGCACGCCGGGCACGACCATCGTGATCGTCACCCACGACCGCCGGGTGGCTCAGAGCCACCCAGCGCATCGTGCGCATGTACTGATGGCCGCATCGTCAGCGACCACCTGCTGCTCGACCCGCTGGAGGAGGACCTGCGCACCCTGGCCGATAGCCGGCTGGGACAGGCGATTCTGGGGAACAATGGGCTGAAGGCGAACTACTTGGACGAAGAAGAACGAGAAACGCTGCGAAGGCTGCTGGAGAGGATTGATCTCGGAACGTGACGTAACACGCGTGTTCGGATACTATACCGCACCTGCTCCGTGCCAGTCGGCACGGAGCAGGTGTTTTTGTGTCCATGACCGAATCGCGATATTTGTGATTCGTCTTCTTTCGTGATACGCTTTGCTCGTTTCCGTTACAAGATCGTGTGATACTTATATAACAACCGGCTCCCGACGGAGGATGCCTTTCCCCGATTCAAGGAGGTCGCCATGCAGGGACTGATGATGGATTACCCGCTCACGATCACGCCGATGCTGGAGCGCGCCCGGCGCCTGTTCCCTAACAAGGAGATCGTCACCAAGGCCGGGCCGAGCCTGGAGCGCTACACTATGCCCAGATGTTCGAGCGCGTCGGGCGGCTGGCCAACGCGCTGGAAAGGCTGGGCGTGCAGCCCGGCGACCGGGTGGCGACCTTTGCCTGGAACAATACCCGCCACCTGGAGCTCTACTTCGCCGTGCCGTGCATGGGCGCGGTGCTGCACCCGCTCAACATGCGCCTGCCCGCCGATCAGCTCGCCTACATCCTCTGCCATGCCGAGGACCACGTCGTGTTTGTCGACCCCACCCTGCTGCCCGTGCTCGAGAAGCTGGCCCCGCAGCTCGGCTGCGCCAAGGTGTTCATCGTGATGGGTGACCGCGTGCCGCCCGAGACCACGCTTAGCCCCGTCTATGCCTACGAAGAGCTGCTCCGCGGCGCCAGCCCGGATTACCCCTGGCCGCGGCTGGACGAGAACGACGCGGCCGCGATGTGCTACACCTCGGGCACCACGGGCAACCCCAAGGGCGTGGTCTACTCGCACCGCTCGATCTACCTGCACAGCCTGGGCCTCAGCATGGCCGACTCGTTTGGCATGTCGGAGCGCGACACCTTCATGCCGGTGGTGCCGATGTTCCACGTGCTGGCCTGGGGCACGCCGTTTGCCGGCACCATGGTGGGCGTGAAGTGGGTCTTGCCCGGCCCGCACCTGACCCCGCGCGACCTGGCCGAGCTGATCCAGGCCGAGCGGGTCACGCTGACCGCCGGCGTGCCGACGCTGTGGCTGGGCCTGCTGAACCTGCTGGAAAGCGAGCGCTACGATCTGAGCAGCCTGCGCATGATGATCGTCGGCGGCGCGGCCGCGCCGCAATCGATGATCGAGGGCTTCGAGAAGAAGCACGGCCTGACCGTGATGCACGCCTGGGGCATGACCGAGACGTCGCCGCTGGGCACCGTCAGCCGGCTGCGGAGCTAGCACGAGGCACTGCCCGAGGCGGAGCGGTTCGCCATCCGCGCCAAGCAGGGCGCGCCGGTGCCGGGAGTCGAGATCCGCGCCGTCGACGAGCAGGGCCACGAGATCCCGTGGGACGGCAAGGCCTTCGGCGAGCTGCAGGTGCGCGGGCCGTGGGTCATCAGCGAGCTACTACAACGACGAGCGCTCGGCCGATTCGTTCGAGGACGGCTGGTTCCGCACCGGCGACGTGGTCACGATCGACCCCGACGGCTTCATGCAGATCGTCGACCGCACCAAGGACCTGGTGAAGAGCGGCGGCGAATGGATCTCCAGCCAGGATCTGGAGAACGCCATCATGGGCAACCCCAAGGTGCTGGAGGCCGCCGTGATCGCCGTGCCGCACCCGAAGTGGCAGGAGCGCCCGCTGGCCTGCGTGGTGCCCAAGCCCGACTTCAAGGACAGCATCACCAAGGAAGAAATCTACGAGACGCTCCGGGGCCGGTTCGCCAACATGTACCTGCCGGATGACGTCGTCTTCATCGAGGCGGTGCCCAAGACCAGCGTCGGCAAGTTCGACAAGAAGGTGCTGCGGGCGCAATACAAGGACTACGTGCTGCCGGAGCGATAATCCCCGCACGGTGACACGGTCACACGCCGAGCCAGCACGCGGACTTGTCCCTGGACGCGGAACCGGCGCACCAAGCTTGGTGCGCCGGTTCCGCGTGCTGTTGACCCATTATCCAAACTGGGACTACCTTCCCCGCTCCCCCCGCACATACGGCACCCCCAGCGCAGCCGGCGCGCCGATGCGCTTCTTCATCGCCTCGCGCGAGCCGATGAATAGGATCAGGATGACCAGCGCGTACGGTAGCATCTGGAGGAAGAAGCCTGAACTTGGGCATGTAAAAGAACGGGTTAGCCAGCCCCAGCAGCAGCTTCGGCGCCTGGAGATCCAGGATTAACCGGCGCAGCGCGCCAAACATGTAGGCGCCGCCCATCGCCCGCCATGGATCCCACTGCGCGAAGATCACCAGGCCGACGGCGATCCAGCCCTGGCCCGCGGTTGTGAGATCGCTGAACCACCCCGGCGATACCGCCAGACTGATCGTCGCGCCGGCCAACCCGGCCATCAGCCCACCGATGAACACGTAGAAGTAGCGCAGCCGATAGACGTTGATGCCGAGCGCATCGGCCGCGGCGGGATACTCGCCCACCGCGCGCAGATGCAACCCGGGCCGCGTCCGATTGATGTAGAACCACACCGCCGGCGTCAGCAGATAGCCGATGTAGACCATCACGCTCTGGTTGGTGAACAGGATCGGGCCGATGAACGGGATGCTGGAGAGAACAGGCACCGTGAATGTCGGCAACCATGCGATCGCGCCGGCTTTGCTCAACCCCTCGCCGAGGACGAGGCTCAACCCGACGCCCAGGAAGTTGATCGCCAACCCGCTGACCACCTGGTCGGCCTGGAAGCTCACAGTCACCAGCGCGTGGAGCAGGCTCAGCGCGCCGGCCGCCAACATGGCGTATAACACGCCGAGCCACGGTTGCCCGGTCGCGACGGCCGTACTGTACGCCGTCATCGCGCCGATGAGCATCATCCCCTCGATCCCCAGGTTCAGCACCCCCGACCGCTCGGCCAGGATCTCGCCCAGCGCCGCGAACAACAACACCGTGCCCGACGCGACGCCAGCTTGCAGGATAATGATCCAATTCATAAACGCTCCCTATCGTTCGAGATGAGCAGCCCGCAATAACGGAACGTCGTTACGAGTTCACTCGATGAAGAGGTAGGCGCTTGGAGCCCGTTATATGCCTTCCTCTGCGATGCCGCGATCGATTTGCAGGAGTTCGATCGGGGCGCCGTTGTCTTCGATGAAAGCCACAAGGACGCCAGGGTCGGACTATTCGGCTCGATGATGACGTTCTTGCCAGAAATTGCTATTGTCAGGTCCTCAACCTCAAACGCCACATGAGGCACCGTCTTGACGAGTTCTGGATATGGGGCATCGTCTTCAAAACGCATCCATTCTACGCCATAGGGGTTCTTCCCATATCCACTAACGAACATCTTAAGATGCCTAAGATGAACCTCGTCTTTGAGTTCATTTTTCGTTGGAATGCCAGTGTGATGATACTTCATGAAGTTGAATGGTCCGTTCTTGCCGCACCTGAACTTGGATTAGCGGCGCACGATGCGCACCTGATACTTCAGCAACACATCGCTGGCGATGACGCAGAAGAGAATGATGCCCTGCAACATGCGTGGCACGCCCGACGGCTGGATCTCGCGGCCGGCCTGGATCAGCCCGCCGAACAGGATCGAGACCAGCACCACGGCGAACGGGTTCAATTTGGCGAGCCAGGCGATGATGATGCCGGTGAAACCGTAGCCGGGCGAGATCGCACCCTGCAAGCGGTGGACGACGCCGGTAATCTCGGACATACCGGCCAGGCCGGCCAGACCGCCCGAAAGCATCATCACCAGCACAGTGTTGCGCACGATGTTGACGCCGGCGTAATTGGCCGCGCGGGGGTTGTCGCCGATCAGGCGGATTTCATAGCCCCACCGGCTGCGATTGATGATGAACCAGACGACGACGGCAGCAAGCAACCCGAAGACGATGCCCAGGTGCAGCGTCAGGCCGCCGAAGCCGGCACCTGCTGGGCGTAGTCCGTGAGGCGCGGCAGCCAGGCGGTCTTGGGGAACATGGGCGACATCTGGAAGCCGGCCTCGCTCCACGCGCCGAAGACCCAGAACAGCACCCACGACGCGGCGATGTAGTTCATCATCAGCGTCGTGACGACTTCGTTGACGTTGAATTTGGCCTTGAGATAGCCGGGGATGAAGCCCCACAACGCGCCGCAGATGAAGCCCGCCAGCGCCATCGCCGCGAGCATGATGACGCGCGGCGTGTCGGCCGGCAGGAGCGGGAACAGGACGACCGCGCTGGCGCCCCACGCGCCCAGGAAGAACTGGCCTTCCGCGCCGATGTTCCACAGCCGCATGCGAAACGCCAACGCGCAGGCGAGACCGACCAGGATCAGCGGCGTGGCCTTGACCAGGGTGTCATTGAAGACGCCGAGGCTCCCGAAAGCCGCCTCCACGATATGCTCGTAGGACCGGATCGGCTCCCCGCCGGCGGCATAGATCACGACGCCGCCGATGATGAACGCCACCACCAGCGCGCCGATGGAGGTCAATATCGGCAGCCAGCGTGGCACGGTCAGCCGCCGCTCGATGCGCACCTCGAAGGGAAGTCGCAAGCCTCTCGGAACCGGTTCACTCACAGCCATGGGCTTTCCCCCTGAAACTGGTGACAGGGTGACAAGGTGACGAGGTGATTGGGTGACAGGGTGCTAAGCTCACCGTGTCACCCAATCACTTTGTCACCGTGTCACCGCCGCGCGGCGTTCCCGCCATCATCAGGCCGATCTCGGTCATTGTGGCTTCCGAGGCCGCCAGCTCACCCATGTTCTGCCCCTCGTAGATGCCGATGATGCGGTCGGAGAGAGACATCAGCTCTTCCAGCTCCTCGGAGATCAGCAGGATCGCGGTGCCGTTTTCGCGCTCCCTGAGCAAGACGTGCTGCACAGCCTCGATGGCGCCCACATCCAGCCCGCGGGTGGGCTGCACCGCGATGATCAGCTTCGGCTCGATCGACATTTCGCGCGCCAGGATCGCCTTTTGCAGGTTGCCGCCGGAGAGCAGCCGTGCCTGCACCTCGACATTCGGCGCGGCGATGTCATACTCCGCTTTGAGCTCGACGGCCTGGTCATGGATGACCGTTCGGTTCAACACCCAGCCGCTGGAGACGGGCGCCTGCCGAAAATTCTTCATGATCAGGTTATCGGACAGGCTGAGGCCCGGCGAACTGCCGACGCCCGTCCGATCTTCGGGAACGTGGGCCACGTGACGCCTGATGCGCCGCGCTCGGCGTTTTGTTCGCGATGTCCTCGCCGTTGATCAGCACGCGGCCACAGGTGATCTTGCGCAGCCCGGTGATGACCTGCGCCAGCTCGCTCTGCCCGTTGCCCGCCACGCCGGCGATGCCGACGATCTCACCGGCGCGCACCTGGAGGGAGAAATCGCGGAGCGCGGGCAGGCCGCGGTCGTTCTCCGCGCACGATGCCCTCCACGAGCAGCACCACCTCGCCCGGCTGAACCGGCTTTTTGTCGATCGGAAGACCACCTCGCGGCCGACCATCAGTTGCGCCAGTTGCGCTTGCGTCGCGCCCGTGACGGGCACGCCCGGCGGCGGTCACTTTGCCGTGGCGCAGCACCGTCACGCGGTTGGCGATGGCCAGCACCTCATCCAGTTTGTGGCTGATAAAGACGATCGAATGGCCCTGTGCGACCATGAGCGCAGGGTGACGAACAGCTCGTCGACCTCCTGCGGCGTCAGCACGGCGGTCGGCTCGTCCATGATGAGCACTTCGGCGCCGCGGTAGAGCATCTTGAGGATTTCGACCCGCTGCTGCTCGCCGACCGAGAGCTGCCAGATCTTGGCTTTGGGGTCGACTTTCAGGCCGTACTGCTCCTGCAAGCGCCAGCACTTGTTTGTCCAGTTCGGCCATGGCAGAACGAAAGCGCGGTTCGGATCAAGCCCAAGGATGATGTTTTCGGTCACGGTCTGCGAGGGCACCAGCATGAAGTGCTGGTGGATCATGCCCGATCCCGGCCGCTAATGGCGTCGCGCGGCGAGTTGAAATTGACGCGCTTGCCCTTGACGGTGATCGTGCCTTCTTCGGGCTTGTACATGCCGGCCAGCACGTTCATCAGCGTGCTCTTGCCCGCGCCGTTTTCGCCGAGCAGGGCATGCACTTCGCCCTGGCGCAGGTCGAAAGTCCACGTGATCGTTGGCGAGCACGCCGGGGAAGCGTTTGACGATGCCGCGCATCTCGACGGCGTTGACAGTCTCGGGCATGGGGATCCTCAGGGGAAGGGTAGATTCGGTAGGTTGCGTAAACTGGTCAAATCGGTAGCTGAGTAGATTAGCAGATCAGTACGATTGGCCTGGATGGCCCAGTCTCCTGATCACTAATCTACAGTCCACCGACTTACTGCTTCGGCAGCTCAGCGGTGATGCCGTCGGCCCACCAGTACATGCAGTACTTGCACTCCAGGCCCTTGGCGCCGGGCGGGAACTGATCGAGGTCGGCCTGCACCATCTTCTCGCCGGCCGGCACGATCACGTTGCCCTTGTTGTCCTTGATCGGCGCCGGAGAAGACGTCGAAGCGGGTGAACTTGCCCGGCCAGCATCTTGGCCAGCGTGTCCTTGACCATCTGGATGTCTTCGGCAGGCAGATCAGCCATGCCCTTGGTCGGCTGCTGGCCTTCCATGAAGCCGAACAGGCCCAGCGCGCCGCTGTCGGCATCGAAGTAATCGAAGCCGGGCTTGTAGGTCTTGTCGATCACGTCCTTGGCGATCTTGGCGTAGATCGGGCCCCAGTTCCAGTAGATCGTCGTGAGGCAGCGCTCGACCTTGCAGGAGCCGACCCAGTCGTAGGTGATGCCCCACTTGCCCTTCGCCTGCGCCACGTCGGCGACGGCCGGCGTATCGGCGCCGGTGAAGACCACCTGCGCGCCGCCGTCGAACAGCGAGGCCGCGGCTTCCTTCTCGACGACCGGATCGTGCCAGGTGTTGATCCAGCGCACGTCCATGGTGCATTCCGGGCAGGTCTTCTTCGCGCCCAGCATGAAGGCGTTGCCCAGGCGCAGCTCCTCGGGGATGGGGAAGGTGGCCATGTAGCCGAGCTTGGGGTTGCCATCCATCTTGGCGCGCGAGCCGGCGAACATGCCGGCCAGGTACTTCATGTCTTCCATGGCGCCGAACAGGTTGCCGAAGTTCTTGTTGTTGGACTTGTAGCCGCTGACGTGGATGAACGTCATGGTTGGGGAATTCCTCGGCCACGGTCGCCATGGGATCCATGTAGCCGAACGAGGTGGTCAGGATCAGGTTGAAGCCCTTGCGGGCCAGGCTGCGGATGACCTGCTCGGAGTCGGCGCCTTCGGGCACGTTTTCGACGTAGGCGACGTGCGTGTTCGGCACGTTCTTCTCGAGGTAGGTCAAGCCGTCGTAGTGCGCCTGGCTCCAGCCGCCGTCGTCATGCGGGCCGATCAGGACCGCGGCGACGTTGAACTTGCCCTTCTCGACATCCGGGATCTGCAGGCCGGCCTTCGCAGCCGGGGCCGCGGTCGCGGCGGTGCGCAGCGGGTGCTTTGGTCGGCTCGGCTTTGGCCGCGGGAGCAGCCGGGGCCGGTGCCGGTGCCTGCGCCAGCGCGCAGGCGCCGACGATCATCGAGAGAACAACGAGGAGGGCGATTACGCCCCAGAGCCGATTGGTAACCATGGATACTCCTCCTGTGGAATGGGTACGTTCCTCACCGAGCATAGAACAGGTCGTGTTGCAGCATCATCACCTTTCGCACCATGCAGACTACGGAACGTGACGCAAAACAGAACCAAATAGGGCATCTTTCGATCTTGATTGTAGTGCAAAAAAGGCCGCGACGCAAATGACTTGCGTCATGTCCGCGCACCTCGCGTCAGGTATGGTATAATCGACCACAATCTGGAAGCTAGAGGACTGGAAACTGGAAGCATCCAACCTCTAACCTCTAACTTCCAACCTCCAATCTTCAGGAGGAACATGGAACTCAACGACATGATTCGCGCGGCGCGCGGCGATGTGCCTGCCGATCTGGTATTGCGCAATGCTCGGCTGGTCAACGTCTACTCCGGCGAGATCTACCCGACCGATGTCGCCATCTTCAACGGCCGGATCGTCGGCATCGGGCCGGGCTACAGCGCGCAGCGCGAGATCGATCTGAAGGGCAGCTACCTGGCGCCGGGGCTGATCGACGCGCACGTGCACATCGAGAGCGCGATGGTCGGCGTGCGGCAATTTGCCGCGGCCGTGGTGCCGCGCGGGGTCACGTCGGTCATCGCCGACCCGCACGAGATCACCAACGTGCTCGGCCTCGACGGCATCCGCTACATGTTCGACCAGGCCAAGTACGGCCAGTTGAGCATGTTCGTGATGGTGCCGTCGTGCGTGCCCGCCACCCACATGGCGACCGCCGGCGCCTATCTCGAGGCGAAGGACATCGCCTCGCTCCAGAATGATCGCTGGGTGCTGGGTCTGGCGGAGATGATGAACTACCCCGGCGTCGTCCGCGAAGACCCGGTGGTGCTGGAGAAGCTCGACGCCTTCAAGACCCGCGTGCTCGATGGACACGCGCCCGGCCTCAGCGGCAGGGATCTCAACGCCTACGTGGCCGCCGGCATCGGCTCGGATCACGAGTGCACGAACACTGAGGAAGCGCTGGAGAAGCTGCGCCTGGGCATGTACATCCTGATCCGCGAGGCGACCAACGCACACAACCTGGGCAAGCTGCTGCCGATGATCACCCCCGACAATCGCGCGGCGCATCTGCTTCTGCACCGACGACCGCCACCCGGCCGATCTGCTGGACGAAGGCAGCGTCGATCACCTGGTGCGCAGCGCCATTCGAGCGGGCATCGATGTGGTGACCGCCATCCGCATGGCGACCCTCAACCCGGCCGAGTGGTTCCGTCTCTACGATCGCGGCGGCATCCGGCCCGGCAACCGCGCCGACCTGATCGTCTTCGACGATCCGCAGGAATTCGCCGTCCGGCTGGTGATCCGCAACGGGCAGGTGGTGGCGGAAAACGGGGTGATGCTGCCGTTCGAGCTGCCGGAGCGGCCCGTCTTATCTGCGCGGCTCGATGAACGTCAACTGGCACACCGTGGACTTCACCATCCCCGCCGAAGGCCGTCGCGCCCACGTCATCGGCACGATTCCCGATGACCTCGTCACCGAGGATCGCGTCCTGGAGATTCCCACCGCGTCCGGCTTCGCCATCCCCGACATCGAGCGCGACATCATCAAGATGGCGGTGATCGAGCGGCACATGGCGACGGGGCGCGTCGGCAAAGGCTTCGTGCAGGGGCTGGGACTGCGGCGCGGCGCGATCGCCTCCACGATCGCGCACGACCACCACAACCTGATCGTGGCCGGCACCGACAACATCTCGCTCAGCACCGCGGCCGGCGCCATCGCCGACATGGGCGGCGGGCTGGCCGTCGCCGACGGCGTGCGCATCCTGGCGCGCCTGCCGCTGCCCGTGGCCGGGCTGATGTCCAACAAGCCGATCGCTGAGGTGCGCCGCGTCCTGGACGAGGTGATCGGCGCCGCGCGCACGCTCGGCTCGAGCATGCACGATCCGTTCATGGCGCTCAGCTTCCTGGCGCTGGAGGTGATCCCGCACCTGAAGCTGACGGACCAGGGGCTGGTCGATGTGGATCAGTTCAAGATCGTGCCGCTGTGGGTGGAGTAGGCTCCCTCGCGAGGGTATATGCGCGAACCCGCCGGGATAGGCCGCGGCCTATCCCGGCGGGTCACGGTCGGCCTGGAGGCGTTACGGCTGCACCTCGACGGGAACTCCGAGCTGCCATTCTTCCGCGATCTTGCCGCCGACAAAGCGGCTCAGGCACAGGACCTGCATGGTCACCGGCTTCCCGGTCGATGCATCTGTGCCGCGCATCGTGAAGCGCGTCGTCACTTTATCCCCTTCTCCAATCTGGTCCTCGACAGTGATGCGGGCGTCGGGGAAGGCTGTGAGGAACCCACGCACGAAAAGCTTGACACCTGCTGGGCCTGGAGGAAGTCCAGGGGAACCAGGATCGTGGACGACGTAATCAGCAGTGTAAAGCTCATCAGCAAGCTGCTCCAACAGCTTGAGATTCCCTGGTCCGAATGCTCCAAGCTGGCGGCGGATAACGGCCTTGTTCTGTTCGATGGCGGTGACACCTTTCTCCGCCGGTTGGGAACCGGGTGTGGGTGCAACGGGGGCAGGCGCAGCCAAACAGCCGGCAAGAATGCCCACCAGGGACACGATCAAGATCGCGGGTGCTACCATTTTCATTTCTAGCTCTCCTTCCTTTGTTCTGTGCCAACTCGATTTCCTGACCGAAGATAACTGCTGCTTCTCGTGAGTCACCTCCTTTCGTCAGATGCGGGAACGCCTTCCTCTGTCTGACCGTACCGCTCCTGCAGAAAGCCGATCAACGTCGTCACGCTGCCGAACTCCAGCCGCAGCCCATCGATCGTGCTCTCCAGCGAAGCCCGCCACGCATGACCATCCCGCTCCGATCTCACCAGGCGGAGCAGATAGGAAGCGTAGTCGTTCTGCTCTGAGCACACGGTCGTCGGCTCTCCTCAGAAAAGCGCAGCAGCGGATGGGAACGGATAAACGGATGAGGCGCGCCCCGATCCGCTGATCCGTTTGCCGTCGGCATCCGCTGTTCTACTTCACGGACATGCGATTGCCGGTGGCGGTCCCTGAACCGTCAACAATCGGGATCGGGTTGCCCACTACAAAGACTTGCAGTGTGAATGGCCCGCTGTACTCATCTCTGCTTTTGCTGAGTTCGACAGGACCGCTGATCTTGGCCTGTAAGTAGGAATCTCCTTCTTTCCAATACTCCCAGGCTGTGAAAGAATAGCGGGAATCGGACACCTTCTCCCAAACGCCGATTCCCAGCCGGCCATCGTTTTCCATCATGGTCACCGAGCCGTCGCGATGGAAAGCGGTCACACCTGCGAAGGGTGGCTGACCGGGGGGCGACACAGTCACAGTCCAGACGCCTTCCAGACTATTCGATGCCGCCAGGACGCCGGCGGGAGCGGATACGCATCCGCTCAAGACCACCGCAGCGGCAAGCGCGATGGCGATGACCGGAGCCAATCGGCCAAGCTTCGCTGATACGTGTTTGCTGTTCATAGGACCTCTCCTCGTGCGTGAGTGTAGCACGGCGGCGTCAAGAAATCGTCAAGAAAGTATTGACACCCGTGCTCCCACGCGATATGATGTATCCATCGAGTACCCGGTACGACCGGCAGCGCGCCATGTCCAAGCTGGTGATCTCTCTCCTCGGCCCCTTGCAGATCACGCTCGGCGGGAGGACCGTCTGGCCCCCTTGTGGGCCAAGACCCAGGCGCTGCTGGCCTACCTGGCCGCCGAGTCCGACCGCCCGCACCGCCGCGAGGTGCTCGCCGGGCTGCTCTGGCCCGACCAACCCGACAAGCCGCGCGCCACAGCCTGCGCCAGGCGTTGCACCAGTTGCACCAGGCCCTCGGCGGACGATCCGCCGCCCCTCCTGATCACCCCGCAGACCCTGCAACTCAACCCAGCCGCCGATTGCGCCGTGGATGTGGCTGAGTTCGCCGCCGCGATCGCCCGCAGCGAGGGTCATCCCCATCGCCGCCGCGCAGCCTGCCGAGCGTGCATCGCGCGCCTGCAGCATGCGGCGGCGCTCTATCGCGGCCATTTCCTGGCCGGTTTCTTCCTCAAGGACAGCGTGCCCTACGAGGAGTGGGCGCTGGTCAAGCGCGAGCAGTTGGCGCGCCTGGCGCACGCCGCGCTGCACACGCTGGCCGAGCATCGCGCCCTGTGCGGGGAGTACGAGCTGCTGGCGGCCGTCGCCCGGCAGCAGATCAGCCTCGATCCCCTGGCGGAGGACGCGCACCGCCAGCTCATGGTCGCTTCGAGCTGGGACGGCCAGCGCACCGCCGCGCTGGCGCACTACGAGACGCTGCGCCAGGCCCTGGCCGCCGAGTTGGGCGCGCCGCCGGAAGCCGAGACGGTCGCGCTGCACGGCCGCATCGAGGCCGGCACGCACGGGCATCCCAGCCATCCGCTCCTGCACAACTGGCCCGCGCACTCGCAGCTCACCTCCTTTGTCGGCCGGGAAGGCGAAATGGCGGAGATCGCCGAGCATCTGAGCTCCGCCGACGTGCGACTGCTGACCCTCATCGGGCCGGGGGGCGTGGGCAAGACGCGGCTGGTCCTCGAGGCGGCCGCTCGTGAAGCCTATGCCTTCCTGAGATGGCGCGTGCTGGGCCTCACTGGAAGCAGTCGATTCGCCCGAGTTCGTCGTTTCCGCCATCGCGGCCGCATTCGCTTTTCGCTTTCCGGCGCGGCCGACCCACTGGCGCAACTCCGCGACCGGCTGCGCGATGCGGAGCTGCTGCTGGTGCTGGACAACTGCGAGATGTGCGTTGCCGCAGGGCCGCTGCTCGCCGGCCTGGCAGCGGCCTGTCCCCGGCTGCGGATTCTGGCCACCAGCCGGGAGCCGTTCCATGTCCGCGGGGAGCATCGCTTTCCCGTGGCGCCGCTGTCGACGGCTCCAGCCGCGCCCGTTCCGTCGCAGTGGCAGCCGGGAGCAGAGGCGGCGGCGGGGCTGGCGAGTGCACCCGCCGTGGTCCTCTTCGCGGAGCGTGCGCGTCTGTGTTCGGCCTGACTTCACCCTCACTGCGGAGAATATCGTGGTCGTGGCCGAAATCTGCGAGCGGCTGGATGGGTTGCCGCTAGCGATCGAACTGGCGGCAACGCACGTCGGGGCGTTCTCGCCCCAGGCACTCCTGGCCCGTCTATCCAGCCGGTTAGCGCTGCTCACCGCTGGCCCGGCCGATCTGCCTGCGCGTCAGCGCACCTTGCGCGCCTCGATCGCGTGGAGCCACGCACTGCTCAGTCCGGCCGATCAGGCGCTCTTTCGCCGTCTGGCCGTCTTTGCCGGGGGTGTACGCTGGAGGCTGCAGCCGCGGTGTGTGGGGATGATGGCTTGGATGTGGGGGGCGGGATCGAAGCGCTGCTCGACAAGGGGTTGCTGTATAGTTCAGGCGCCGATGACGGTGCCCGTTTTCGGATGTACGAGACGATCCGCGAATTCGCCCTGGAGCACCTGGCAGAGAGCGCCGAAGGTCCGGCCATTGGATGCAAGCACGCGGACTACTACGCCGGTTGGAAGGAACGATACTTCCAGGATCTCAACCGATTGGAGGCGGAGCTGACCAACCTGCGCGCGGCCATGCGTTGGTCGCTCGAAACGGGCCGGGCCGGGCCTGGGTTGCAGATCGCCGATCATGTGTGGTTCTGGTCGAGTTGGAGCGCCGAATGGCGGTATTGGCTGGATGCGCTTCTGAGGCTGCCTGATGCCTCGATTCCGTCTCCCATGCGGTTGTCGGCCCTATTCGCCGCGACAATCCAGGCTGTGTTGCTGGAAGATGCGCCCCGCAGCCAGGCGCTGAGTAATGAGCATGTGGCGTTGGCGATCGCGCTGAACAATCAAAACGCCCAATTTATGTCGTTCTATCTGTCAGGCTATGTGCGGATCGTCCAAGAGGACTACGGCAGCGCGGCTGCGACGTTTGCCGAGGGGTTGGCAAAGGCAACCGAAACCGGCGATCAGGCGCGGATCGCCTGAAGTGATGCTCTTGGGAAGAGCCTGTTCCTCTTGGGCGAATACGATCAAGCGGAGTTGGTACTGCAAGCAGCTTTGGACGCATTTGTAAGGGTCGGGTTCCGATTTGGCAGTATCGAAGCTCTGGTAACTCTGGGCTACATCGCACTAGAGAAACGGGCCGCCGACCGGGCCAGGGGTATTTTCGAGCTGGCGGCCGAACAGTCCATCGCCATCGGTTTCCGAATCGGAATTGCCGGACTGTCAGAATGGCTTAGCGGGGGTCGCCTTGCAGGAGAATGACCTGCCGCGGGCGGCGCAGTTGTACGGCGCGGCCGAAGGATTGGCACAGCGATTCGGTCTGCGCGCCCACGAACCTACTCTCATCCGCTTCAACGAGCGGAATCAGGCGACTTTGCGCCAGCGGTTAGCCCGGCCGTCCTGGAACGCGCCTGGCAGGAAGGGCGAGCGATGTCGGTGGCGGAGGCGCTGGCGGTGGGGAGGTGAGCAGAGACGCTCCTTAGGATTGCAGATCCCCGACTGATGCCGAAGGCGTGAGAACGCCATCGGGCGCTGGGTGTGATTCGCCTCGGCACGCCTACAACTGCGTTCCTTCGTTCCAGCAGGAGCGCATCGGGAAAGCGACCCCGCAACCGCCCGATGCGCTCCCGTCGGCTACTCGTTCCCGAAACTGATATCCAGCGCGCGCGGCACACGCGCACCAGCTCGCCATCCGGCGGGACGGTGCGAATCTTGTCGATGGCGTCCGTGAGCAGGACCGGCTCGATGCCTCTGTTCCCTTCAGCGCGACCATGTAGCCGTACTGTTCTGCGGCGATCAGCTCGACCGCGTTGACGCCGAAACGCGTGCACAGGTGGCGATCCCACGCCGTGGGCGCGCCGCCGCGCTGCAAATGGCCCAGCACCACCGCGCGGCACTCCTTGCCGGTGCGCGCCTCAAGCTCGCTCGCCACAATCTGACCGATCCCGCCCAGCCGCGCCTCACGGTTGCTGCCGGCCTCGCCCGCGGTGACGAACATCGCCGCCCGCCAGGCGCGCGCCCTCGGCGACGATCACGATGGTGAAGTGCTTGCCCTGCGCCTCGCGCTCGCGGATCTTCGCCACGATCGCAGTCGTAGTTGAACGCGATCTCCGGGATCAGGATCACGTCGGCGCCGCCGGCCAGGCCCGCCGAGCCGGCGATCCAGCCCGCATAGCGGCCCATCACCTCCAGCACCATCACGCGGTCGTGGCTCTCGGCGGTGCTGTGCAGCCGGTCGAGCGCGTCCGACCGCGCACGTCACCGCCGTCTCGAAGCCGAACGTCATGAGCGTGGCGTCCAGGTCGTTGTCGATGGTCTTGGGCACGCCGACCACCGGCACGCCGGTCTCGTAGAGCTGCTGGGCGATGGTCAGCGAGCCGTCGCCGCCGATGCAGACCAGGGCGCGCAGGCCGAGCGCGTCGAAGTTGCGCTTCGCCTCCCCCAGGATCTCCTCCGGCACGCGGCGCACCTCGCCGTGGCCGGTCTTGGCGGCGAAGCGGCCCTTGTTGCTCGTGCCCAGGATCGTGCCGCCGCGAAAGCAGCAGGCCGCCCATCTGGGTGTAATCCAGCGGGCGATAGCTCAGCGGGTTCCAGCATGCCCTCGTAGCCGCCCAGAAAACCGATCGACTCCCAGCCGCGGTGCGCGGCTGCCTTGACCACCGCGCGGATCACTGCGTTGAGGCCGGGGCAGTCGCCGCCCCCGGTCACGATACCGATACGCTCAGGCACTTTCTTATGCTCTCCTTGTGTCATCGATTGCTCTGTTGTCTAGGCTGCGATGTTGCCTGATCTGCCGGCTCCGAAGCCGCTGCGCCATGCCGTGCTCTGGCAGCCTCGTGTCTGGCCTCCCGGCCGGCGCTCCTCTTTGGGCAGGTTCGCTGCCCAGGCTCGCAGCCCAACAAACAGGCCCAGGGCCGCAATCGGCAGGGCGATCCCGGCGCCATATTGGAGCAGATTGCTGGTGCCGCCCGCGAAAATCGCGCCCATGAAATTGACCGCCAAAACCACGACGGTCACGCCGATCAGATTGGTCTCCAACTCCTCCGTGCTTTCGATCTTCAACCAGGACGGGAAAGCTGATCTCCTGGACGAAGAGCTGATAGAAACCCACGGCCGTGATGTAGAGTACGGTGCCGATCAGGAAGGTGTGCACATATTCCACGACCTCATAGATGAACTGGCCCTGGTCCATTTTGTGAGCTCCAGGGGCAGAGTTGAGCACGGCCAGGACCGACTCGTACAACAACTCTGATCAAACCGATGCCGCCCAAAACGAAGAAGACCGCAGCCGCAAGGGCCAGGCCCAGAATGGGTAGCAGGATCAGATAGCGCGACTTCAGCAGCAATTTTGCCACACCGTACCTCCGGATTATGTAATGAGCACCAGGTTCAGGATTTCCCGCCTGTGGGCATTGTATTCAAATCCTTGTCCATGCAAAGGTCACGGCGCGACGACCGCCAGCGCGCCGGGACGATCCGCGCCGTCACCGGGCTGCTGCCGTGATACTCGCCGTCCATCCAGATCGCCTGCTCCGGCTGCGCCTCGATGGTGATCTCGCGCCCGCGCCAGTAGTACAGCCCGGCATCCCAGGTCGGCAGACGGAGGAAGCGGGCTTCGGCAGACATGATGCTGAGCGGCTTCCGGCTCACGACAAAGACGATCCAGGAAGCCATCGCTGGCGCTGAAGTCGACATCGATCGAAAGCCCGGTGCCGGTCTTGCCGGAGTTGACGATGTAGCACTTGATCCCGCTGAGATTGATGACGTGCCCGTCGATGGTCAGCCGATACTCGGACTCGGTCGCCCCGAGAACCTGCTTGGGCAGCGTGATCGCGTAGGCGAGGAGTCCATAGCGTTCCTTCAGGTCGCGGCTGGTCTGGCTCTCCGGGGGGATGCCAGCGTACAGGCGCTGGATGAAGTACTCGTTGCCCACGAGCACCGCATCCACCTGCTGCACGTGCTGGCTCGTGCAAAGCAGCTCGACCGCTTCGTCCAGCTCCTTGGGGATGCCGATCTCGCGGGCGAACCCGTTCCCGGTGCCGCCCGGCAGGATGCCCATCGGCATGCCCGTGCCGATGACGGCGTTGGCAAGCTCATGTTGGGTGCCGTCGCCGCCGTAGCCGACCACCAGGTCCACGCCGCGGGCGATCGCATCCCTGGCTTGCTGGGTGGCGTCGCCGTAGCGCTTGGTGATGCTGACATCCCAGTCGACGCCATGCTTGCGAAACACGTCATTCAGCGTGTTCAGGATCGGCCGGTTGGGGCCGAGGCCGGGTTGATGATGACATGGACTTTTGGATAAGGTGGCGTCATGGTGATCCTCGATCACTCCTATCGGAACAGAAGGGGCGATCCATCCCCCGTCAGCCGTTCACCGCGGCAGCCGCCTCGCCGGCCGGCGCAGGTTCATCAGCCGGCTTCGCACCGTCTGCCCGATTCGGCAGCGATTGGACGTACCACAGCGCCAGCAGTGCGAAGAAGGCGAGCGCCGCAAACGCGACTTTGAGCGCCATGATCTGGGCGTCGGCGTATTGCTCGGTGACGGCAGCAACCTCCTCCGGGCTCAGCCCCGCCGCCTCCGCGGCCGCGGTCACCTGCTCGACGCTGACGAAGTTGGCGCTCTGCTCCGCCTGGGCAGCTCAACTGCGGCGCAACCGCGGCCAGCGCCGGGTCGGCCAGCACCGCTTTCTGGAAGCCGCCAACCAGCGACGCAATCAGGATCGAGCCGATCAGCGCCACACCCAGCGACGCGCCGAGGTTCATCGCCGTCCCCTGCAGGCCGCCGGCCTCACTGCCCCGCTCGGCCGGAACGGACGACATGATGACGTTGCCCAACTGCGACACCAGCAGGCCATTGCCGGCGCCGACCAACGCCAGCGCGATCGTGAAGCCGGCGGAGCGCAGGTCCGGGCCGGTGAACGCGACGAGCAGGATCAAACCGCTGAGCATGCAGAGCAAGCCGGCGGCGGCGATACGCTTGGGTGAGTAGCGCCCGGCCAGCCGCGCCCCCCGAGCGCAAACACGAGCAGCGCCAATGATAGCGGCAGGAGGACGATCCCGGTCTCCAACGCATCGTAGCCGAGGACGGTTTGCAGATAGAGCGGCAGCACGAAGAAGGTGCCCATGATGATGAACTGCTGGCACAGATAGGTGACCAGACCGGCCCGCATGGGCGGGATTTTCAGCAGCCGGGTATCGAGCAGCGGCTCTTTGCCCGCGGCGATGAAGGCGCCTTCATGGCGTGCGAAGAACCCCAGCAGGACAAGGCCCCCTGAGATCAGCCAGATCACGGGCGACAACCCCAGCGGGGTAAACGGCGCCGACGCGCTGGGCGCGATCCAGCCCCACTGGCTGGAACGGAGGATGCCGAACACGACAGCGCCCAGGCCCGCGGCGGACAGGACCGCGCCGGTAAGGTCCAGTTTGCCCTTGCGTCCAGCCATCGCGGGGATCAAGCGCAAAAATAACATGAGCGCAAGCACGACCACCGTCTCAGCGGCAAAGACGAGGCGCCAGGAGTAGTAGGTGGTCACCCACCCGCCGATCAGTGGACCGAGCGCGGCCGACGCGCCGCTGACGCCGCCCAGGATGCCGTAGGCCAGGGCGCGCTGGCGGCCGGTATAGGTGCCGGCGGTGAGCGCGGCGATCGCCGGGATGACCAGGATCGCGCCAAACCCCTCGATGAACGACCAGCCGACGAGCAGCATCCCCAGCGTGTGGGAAAGCGCCGTGGTCAGCGAACCCAGGCCATAGACGAGCAGGCCGATGATGAAGGCGCGCTTGGCGCCCCACCGGTCGCCGAGCTTGCCGCCGAGCAGCATGAAGGCGGCCATGACCAGCGTGTACATGGTGATGGCCGTCTGCAAACCGACGACGGTCGTGTTCAGGTCTTCCGCGACCTGGGTGATCGACACGTTCATGACGGTCGTGTCGAGCACCATGATGAACTGCGCCGCCGCCAGCATGGCGATGACGCCCCAACCTGCGGTCTTTTCCTTCGGAATGGCGGTCATAGATGATTAGCCTCCATAAGACAAAACAAGATAGTAACTGCATGGTAGTGGCGACTTCAGTCGTTCGTCACCCACGAAAAAGCGACTGAAGTCGCCACTACGACCGCATCAGTGAAATGCTGGCGAGGGGTCTGTTCATCGGCCTCACCCGGAAGCCTGGATCTGAGTTTCCTCATCCCAATCCACCACTCCACCTGGTGCGCCTCCAGATAGCGGTCGACCGCCTGGCCGAGCGTCGGGAAGAATTGATCCGCTCCGAGCTTGACGAACAGGTCGTACCGCTTGAGCCGATCCTTCACCGGGTCTTTCATCTCGGCAAAGCATAGCTCGATGCCGAATTTCGCCAGGTCGTCGTCGAGGGCCGACAGCGCCTCGGCCGCCGTGATGTCGATGTCGGTCACGGGTTCGGCGGCGACGACGACCCACTTCGTCGGCGTGGGCGCATCCGCAATCGCCTGCAGGACGTGCTCGCGGAAAACCTCGGCGTTGGCGAAGAACAGGGGCGCGTCCCAGCGGAACAGCACCAGCCCCGGCACCCGCCTCGCCTCAGGATAACGCGTGACATCGTGATAGCCCTTCAGGCCATCGACGCGGCCCAGCACGGCATCGTAGGGCCGCCACGCGCGCCAGATGAAGCCGAGCAGCGCCAGCGCGATGGCGATGAAGATGCCCTGGATCACGCCGATCAACGCGACGCCGAGAAAACAGACGATGGAAAGCCAGAACTCGCCGCGGCGCAGATGATACAGACGGACGACGCTCTTGATATCCACCAGCGAGATACAGGCCGCGATCACCACGGCGCCCAGGGCGGCGTTGGGCAGGTTCTGCAGCAGCGTCGGCGCAAACACCAGCAGCAGCGCGATGCACAGCGCGCCCACCACGCCGGTCAGTTGCGTCTTGGCGCCCGCCGATTCCGCCACCGGGGTGCGCGACGAGCTGCTGCTGATCGAGAAGCCTTGAAACAGCCCCGCGGCCACGTTCGCCGCGCCGAGCGCGATGAGCTCCTGGTTCTGATCGACCGTATAGCCGCCGCGCAAGCGCAAAGGTGCGCGACAGCACGCTCGTGTCGGCAAAGGAGACGAGCGTAATCGCCGATCGCGCCGGCCGCCAGCGCGGCCAGATCGGCGGTTGACACGCGGGGAATCTGGAAAGAGGGCAGGCCCTGCGGCAGCGGCCCCACGACCGAGACGCCGGCAACCGCCGCCAGATTGAACGCGCCCACGACGATCGTCGCGCCGACCACGGCGATCAGCACGCCGGGGATCTTGGGCCACCGGCGCTTGAAGATCAAGACGATGGCCAGGCACGAGACGCCGATCGCAACGGACACCCAATTGGTCAGGCCTTGCGCCACGCCTTGCACCAGGCTGATCGTTTCCTGGATCAGGTTATCCCCGCTCGACGAAAAGCCCAGGATTTTTGGCAACTGGCCGACGAGCACGGTGAGCGCGATGCCGTTCAGATAGCCCAGGCGGATGGGCTTGGAGAGGAGATCGGTGATGAAGCCGAAGCGCGCCAGCCCGGCGAGGATGCACAAGGCGCCCGGTGAAGAGGGCGAGCATGCCGGCCAGCGCCACCAGCCGATCGGGGTCGCCGGCGGCCAGCGGCACGATCGTGGCGGCGATGATGGCGGCCAGCGACGAGTCCGGCCCCAGCACCAGGATGCGGCTCGGCCCGAAGATGGCGTACGCGATCAGCGGCACGATGGTGGCATACAGGCCGTAGATCGCGGGCAGGCCGGAGGCTTCGGCGTAACCCATGCCGACCGGGACGAGGATGGCCGTGAGCACCAGCCCGGCCACGATGTCTTTCGGGAGCCAGGCTCGCTGGTAGCTCCGCAGCGCGGGAAGCGCCGGGATCCACCGGCTCAGGCCTTGCGGCCGCGCCACACGCACGAAGGGATTGGCGCGCTGTTCCGCAGGTGGGGTCTGAGGTGATGTGGCTGTTTCGCTGGTCATGGCAGTTACCGATGGCCTCTCTTGCTTGCAGAGATGGATTCTACCACAATGTGAGGCGGACGGGGCAGAGACGAGATGCACAACCTGAAAGACCACGCAAAGGCGCAAAGGTAACTCGCATGATCTTGCACTCTTTGCGCCCTTGCGTGAAGCTCTTCCAAATCCAGCAGGTCATCTGACCATTGCGGAGCAGATTGGTCCCCGGACAAAGCAAGGGTATCCGGCCGACACTCCGCACCCGGATACCCTTGAGGATGCCGATCATCCGATGCCCACCAGCCGTGTCAAGGGCTGAGTTGGTCGATCTTGGCTCTCCAACTCGGCAACGTGCTCGGCCAGCGCGTCCATGTCGGCCGCAGTCGCAACGTTCAACCGGGCGAGGGTGGCTTCGATCGCGTCAGACGTCTGACGTGAGCGCCTCGCCCGCTTGCCCTTGGGCTTGCCGGATCGCCGCCGCGGTCGGTGGGGACGTGGGAGCTGTTCACGCACTCGCTGGACCGTGTCCCCGCCGCGCTCGACGCTGCGCCGATACAGGGCCCCGGCTTCGTCGCCCAACACACCCGCGATGCCGATGCTTGCGAGTGTGAGATTACGGGCGGTTCGGAACAGGCCGCGGGGCGATAGCCGCTTCGATGTCCCTGTGCTTGCCGGTGCCGTGAGACTATTCTCTTCCATGCTCTCTCCTTATGCTGAATCGCGATAGTTCCGACGATGTGACTGCGGCTGAGCCGCCTGGCCCAGCCGGCGACTACTCCTTGACTTTCAGGAGCAGGCCGTACACCGTGACTTTGCCATCCTGGCTGCGGCTGGATCGCGACGCGGTCGTCGTAGTCGATCCATCGGTCGTCGCAGAAACAACGGGCAGCGCGCCGCTCGGCGGCAATGGGGCGGTCAGCAGGCCAGCCACGCCGCCGAGGTTGTTCACCATGAGGATCTTGTCGCCCTTCGGAGACATCGAGCCGGTCCATGGCGAGAAGTAGCGAATCGGAATATCGGTGCCTGGCGCGGGCTCAAAGTATGCTTCGGGATCTGCCACGCCCTTGAAATCCACCACCGGCGTCACCTTGACCGCTGCCGGTATCCACGTGGTAGAACAGCGTGAATGGCGTATGCTCGTCCTTGCTCTTGGCGAGCACGACCACGCCCTTCCCGTCCGAGGTCCAGGCCACGCCCATAGGGATAGCCGGGTATTGCGCCCAGGCAGGCTGCGCCGCATTGAACGCTGCCGGATCCATCAGCTTGCGCGGCGCTGCCGCTGCGTCCGCCAGGTTGATCTGCCAGAGCCCGGTGCTGACCGCTCCCATCTCATCCGCCGTTGAGAGCAGCGCCGCGACGCTCTTGCCATCGGGCGACAGCGCCGATGGGCCATCCAGGAAGAACTCCTCCTGCTTGAAGAGCACCGTGCTCTTCGGCAGGGCGGCGGTCACATCCCGCACCAACTCAGGGGCGCCGCCACCGGGCGCGATCCGGTAGATGCCCGACGGTGAATACCTGGTATTCGCCCTTCGAGATGAACCGCCAGAAGTAGATCTTGCCGTCGGACCGGCTCCACATGGGCAGGTAGTCCACCGCGGAAGAAGGGGTGCCGGTGGGCTTGCGCCACGGGCCCACCACGCCGTCATCGGTGAGGTCGGCGAACGAACCGTCCGCGAACCTTGAGAACCCAGATGTCGGCATCGTTGCCGAACTCCACCGGGTTCTCCGTGAAGGCAACCGTGGTGCTGTCCGGCGACCATTGGAGCTGGTAGGGATAGCCCTTCCAGCGATCGGCCGGCAGATTGTGGCACTTCTTGCCGGCGCCATCGAAGGTGTAGATGCAGATCTGCGAAGTCCGATCCTTGCCGCGCCCTGTCTCGATGTAGTAGGCGATGGTATGCCCCATTGGGAGACAGGGCTGCGAACCAGGCGTCTTTCTCTGCCAACACAGCGGGCAGCGTGCGCGCGCTCTCCACCAGCACGGGGCTCTCGGCCTTGACCGTCACACCCGTCCCAGAGGCGCCCGCTGGGGCGGGCACGGGGGTAGTCGGCGCCTGCGTCGTTCCGCCGGCGGTGCAGGCGCCGAGCACGAGCGCCAAGGACACCAGCAGGATCACAGGTGCGAACAGATTGCGATGCACTTGGACACTCTCCTTCTTGATACTAAACCATCACGCCTTTGCCGGGGCCGGCACCGCAACTGACGGCGCTCGCTTGCTGCGCCTTCTGCGCATGAAGAACTTGATCACCTCGTCCACCAGCAGCAGGAGGAAGGCGAAGATGACGCAGAGCAGCCACTGGTTGCCGCTCAGCCGAGTCAGGCCCAGGAAGCGCGGGAAGCCCAACTCCACTGGCACGAAGATGAACAGCAGCGCCAGCCCGTAAAGCATCAACTGGTGCCGATCGCTCAGGATATCCCGGTTGAACGCGCTGCCGGTTTCGTTGCGGGCGCTGAGGCCGGTGATGACCTGATACAGCGAGAAGACGACGAACCCCATCGTGGCTACCATCGCGGCGCCTGCTGGCGCATAGCCTGCTTCCAGGAACAACGTGCCGATCGCCATGAGGATCCCGATGAAGGCGATGCGCACCCACTGCGAGCGCGAGAGCACGGGTTGGCTGAGCGGGCGCGGCTTGCGTTCCATCAGCCCGGGCGCAGGCTTGTCGAAGCCCAGCGCGATGGCGATGGGCACCTGGACCAGGAAGTTGATCCACAGCACGACAGCCGGCGTAAACGGCACGCCGCCGGCGATGACGAAGAACGCCGCGCCCAGGTACGCAGCGATGAACGCGACCAACGCCGTCATCTGGAAGCGGATGAAATTGGACAGGTTGTCGTAGATCGCCCGCCCGAACTCCACCGCCTTGACGATGGTGGCGAAGTTGTCGTCGGTCAGGATCATCACCGCGGCCCCCTTCGAGACCTCGGTGCCGGTGATGCCCATCGCCACGCCGATGTCGGCCTTCTTGAGGGCCGGCGCATCGTTGACGCCGTCGCCCGTCATGGCGACGATGTTCTGCTGGCGCTGCAGCAGATCCACCAGGCGGATCTTGTCCTGGGGCGTCACGCGTGCCACCACGCCGATCTCGGGCAACTCCTTCATCAGTTCGTCATCGCTCTTGGCGGCGAACTGCGCGCCGGTCAGCGCCTTCCCGGTCGATGCCCAGCTCGTGTCCGATGGCGGCCGCGGTCACGGCGTGGTCGCCCGTGATCATGCGCACCTGGATGCCGGCGCTGTGGCACTTGGCGATGGCGTCTTTGGCCTCGGTGCGCGGGGGATCGACGATGCCCACCATCGCCAGGAGGGTGAGGTCCGTCACCAGGTCGAGCAGCTTGACTTTTGGATCGAAGGTCTGCGGATCGAAGTCGCGCCGCGCCACCACCATGATCCGTTCACCCGCTTGCGCCATGCGGTCGTTTTCCTGGAGCGCCAACGGGCGGTTCTCGTCGGTGATCGGCAGCAGCTCGCCGCCTGGCATCCAGTACGAGCTGCTGCGTGCGATCAGCACATCCGGCGCGCCCTTGACGAAGCAGCGCACCACCGGCTTGCCCTGCTCGTTCTTCATGTTGTGGAAGGTGGCCATGAACTTGTAGTCGGAGTCGAACGGCACCTCGGCCACGCGGGGGTACATCTGCCGCGCGCCATCCAGGCTCAATACCGCCCTTGTCCGCCAGCACGATCAACGCGCCTTCGGTCGGGTCGCCGATCAGGGTCTCGCCATCCAGCCGGGCGTCGGCGCACAGCGCCATCGGCAGCAGGACGGCATCGAGGTCGATCTTGGCGCCGCCGGCGCTCAGCAGTTCTCCCTTGGTGCTGTACCCCTCGCCGGTCACCTTGTAGCGGTTCTGGCCGGGGACGGTGAACTCGCGCGCCGTCATCTTGTTGAGCGTCAGCGTGCCGGTCTTGTCGGAGCAGATCGCCGAGACCGAACCCAGCGTCTCGACCGACGGCAGCCGCTTGACGATGGCGCCCTGGGCGGCCAACGCACGCGTGCCCATCGAGTACATGGTCGTCACGACCGCGGGCAGGCCGGTCGGGATGGCAGAAATCGCCAGGGCGATGCCGGCAATGAAGATCGTCTGAAAGTCATCGCCGTTGCTCAGACCCATGATGACCATCAGGACAAACGCCAGGCCGGCGATGCCGGCGATGATGATGGTCAGTTTGTCGAGCTGCTTCTGCGAGCGGCGTCTTGTCGGACTCGGTTTTATTGAGCAGGTCGGCGATGTTGCCCATCTCGGTGCCCATGCCGGTCGTGGTCACGATCATCTCGCCGCGGCCGCGTGTCACCGCGGTGTTCATGAATGCCATGCACAGTGCGGTCACCCAGCGGAACCTCGGGTTTGGTGATCGTGTCGGTGTCCTTGGGCGTGGCGACGCTCTCACCGGTCAGGGCGGCCTCCTCGATCTCGAGGGTCGCAGTCACGAACAGGCGTCCATCGGCCGGCACGCGGTTGCCCGCCTCCATCAGCACGATGTCGCCCGGCACCAGCCCCTCCGATTCGATCTCGATGGCCTGGCCGTCGCGGCGCACGCGCGCGATGTTCTTCATCATCTTCTCGAGCGCGGCCAGGCTGGCCTCGGCCTTCGATTCACCGCGCAAGCCCAACAGCGCGTTGAAGATCGTCAGGCCCACCAGCACGATCGTCGTGCCCACCTCACCCGTGACCACCAGGCTGAGCACGGCGGCGCCCAGCAGGATGATCTGCATGAAGTCCTGGTACTGGCGCAGGAAGGCCTGCAAGCCCGATTCCTTCTTCTTGGCGGCGAGTATGTTGGCGCCGTACTGCTGCAGGCGCTGCTGTGCCTCGGCCGCGCTCAAGCCCTTTGCCGGATCAACCTTCAGTTGCCCCGCAACCGCCTCCGGCGTCATCGCATACCACTTCGGTTGTTCTTGGGCTGCTTCTGGCATGATCGGTTCCTCCCTCTCTTAGTACTTCTCTGGAATCCGGCGGAACGGATAGTTCGGCTCCACGTAATCGCCCTTCGGTTGGCGCTTGGGCAGCTTCACCTCTTCGTGCGGGATCTCGTGATACGGGATCAGGCTCAACAGGTGGCTGATGCAATTCAAGCGCCCGCGTTTCTGGTCGTGCGAATCCACCACGTACCAGGGCGATTCGGGGGTGTCGGTGGCCGCAAACATCGCATCACGCGCCCGCGAGTAGTCGTACCACCGCCGGTGGCTCTCCAGATCCATGGGGCTGAGCTTCCAAATCTTGCGATAGTCGTGGATGCGCTCCCCGAACCGCTCGGTCTGGTCTTCCATGGTCTCTTCCAGCCAGTACTTGACCAGGATGACGCCGGACCCGATGATGGCGCGCTCGACCCACGGGGCCCACTGCAGGAAGGTCTGCACCTGTTCTTCCGGGGTGAAGCCCATCACCCGCTCGACGCCCGCCCGGTTGTACCAACTGCGGTCGAAGAGCACGACTTCGCCACCCGCCGGCAGATGGGGCATGTAGCGCTGGAAATACATCTGCGACTTCTCCCGCTCGGTCGGCGACGGCAGCGCGACCACGCGGAAGACGCGCGGGCTGGTGCGCTCGGTGATGCACTTGATGATGCCGCCCTTGCCGGCTGCGTCGCGCCCCTCGAACAGCACGCAGATCTTGGCGCCGGTGGCCTTCGTCCACTCCTGCAGCTTGACGAGTTCGATCTGGAGCTTCTCCATCTCCTTCTCGAACTCCTTGCGGCCCAGTTTGGGCTTCGGCTCAGAAGCTTCAGTCGTCGCGACCACCGCCTCAGCGGCCACTGCCTCAGCGATCACCGCCTGGGCCTCCACCGCTTCGAGCTTCTCCTTGCTCTTCTTGCCCTTCTTCTTGTCCTTGTCTTTAGCCATGGTACCCTCCGTAGTCACTATTATGCGGTCATCAACATCATTTTGACAAGACCGGAATTTATCGAGACCTTCGAAGTCTCAGGTCAACCGAAGGTTGGCACGACCTCGAAGGTCTCAACACAGGTCTACCCGCAGGTCTACCTGCCCGGTGATCTCTGCGTCAACCTGTCGATCGGCTGCGGCGTCATTTGGGCACGATGTATAACGGCGCCCCTCGCGATCCAGTAAGACCGGCGCTCGGCTCGCCCGTACGCCAACAGGCCGATGATGCACACGCCGATGACGATCCCACCTACCCAGGGCAGACTTTGCTCATGGCAGCGTCCTCCTACAGAATCCGTTTGGCTAACAGTCTGTTATCATCCCTCTGTTGCCACCAGCGCTACGATAGCGCGCGGACCCACCTGATACTGATCCCCGGCGACCGGCGGCGCATCATCGCGCGACATGATGTCACCGGGCGAAGGCCGGCTCGTGTCGATCCAGAGACGCCAGCCTTGCGTTGTCGCGGGCGCGGCTGGCAGCGCGAAAGCGAGTGGTTCCCAGTAGGCGTTGAACATCAAGTAGAAAACGTTCTTGCCGTTGTGAGACGTGCGCGACATAGCCAGCGCGTGCGATGTGTTGCCCACATCCGGCGCTGCCTGGGTTACACCGCGAAATTCGATCTTCACCCTCTCAAGCAACTCGTCCAGCCTATCGTCTGCAGTTCTCCCCTGGCCAAAGTCAAGCCGATCGGCGATCAGTTGCTTCACGAAGCGGTGGACGTCGGCATGCTTGTCCAGCCGCGTCCAGTCGAACCAACTGAGTTCGTTGTCCTGGCAGTAGACGTTATTGTTGCCCTGCTGCGTGCGCCGCACCTCGTCGCCCATCTGGATCAGCGGCGCGCCGACGGCGGCCAACAGCAGCGTGAAGAAGTTCTTGACCTGGCGGTTACGCAGCGTTTCCACGATGGGGTCGTCTGTCGGCCCCTCGACGCCGCAATTCCAACTGAAGTTGTCGTTCGATCCGTCGCGATTGGCCTCGCCGTTGGCCTCGTTGTGCTTCGTCGTTGTAGGAAACCACGTCGTTGAGCGTGAAGCCGTCGTGGACCGTGATGAAGTTGATGCTCTGCTCCGGCTCGCGCGCGTCCTTGCCATAGATGTCAGGACTGCCCGTCAGGCGTCGGGCGAGAGTAGCCACACGGTCGTTGTCGGACTTGACGAAGCTGCGCACGTCGTCGCGGAACCTGCCGTTCCATTCCAGCCACGCATCGCCGACGAACGAGCCCACCTGGTAGAGGCCGGCTGCATCCCAAGCCTCGGCGAACAACTTGATGCCGGCCAGGGCCGGATCTGTTTCGATGTCCCAGATGACCGGCGGATTGGACAGCGGCGCGCCGTGCTCGTCGCGCGTCAACACCGCCGCCAGGTCGAAGCGAAAGCCGTCGACATGCATCTCCTGCACCCAATAGCGCAGGCTGTCGGAAATCAGCCGGCGCACCACCGCATGGCCGGCGTTGAGCGTGTTGCCGCAGCCGGTGTAGTCGGCGTAGCGGGACTTGTCGGCGGGATCCAGCACGTAGTACACATCGTTGGCCAGCCCGCGGAAGCTCAGGGTCGCGCCCGTCGCCGAAGGCCTCGGCGGTGTGGTTGTACACCACGTCGAGGATCACCTCGATGCCGGCGCGGTGCAGCGCCTTGACCATGTCGCGGAACTCGTCGAGCACGCCGAGCGCACTCGGTGCGCCCGCACCCCGTGCGCCCGGATCCTGCCGTGAGCTATAGGCCGTGTGCGGCGCGAAGAAGGAGATGGGCTGGTAGCCCCAGTAGTTGACGAGACCCGCGGGCGCGGTCGAGGGATCGAACTGATAGACCGGCAGCAGCTCCACGGCTGTGATGCCGAGATCTTGCAGATAGGGGATCTTCTCGATCAGCCCGGCATACGTGCCGCGCTTTCCAACGGCCACGCCAGAGCTGGGGTGGCGTGTGAAGCCAGCCACGTGCATCTCGTAGATGACGGTCTCGGGAATGGGCCGGTGGAGCGGCTGGTCGCCCTGCCAGTCGTAGCCGGAACTATCCACCACGACACTCTTCATGGCCGTGGCTGCGTTGTCGCCGGGCCGGCTGGCCGCTTCCCGGCTGTAGGAGGTTGGCATCGCAACGCAGCGGCCGTAGGGGTCGAGGAGGACCTTGTCCGCGTCGTAGTGCAGGCCTCGCTGCGGTTCATTCGGCCCGAGCGCGCGGTAAGCGTAGATTTGGCCAGCCTGCACGCCGGGGATGAACGCGTGCCAGTAGTGGTAGGTGCGATGCTGCCCCGGATCAAGCCGGAACACCTGCGCTGGCTGCGGGTCGTCGACGCCGTCGAACAGGAGCAGCTCGACGGCGTCGGCCTTGTCGGCGTACACGCTGAAGTTCACGCCGCCCGCCATCGGCGTTGCGCCGATCGGGCAGGCAGAGCCGGGCTGAGGCCTAGTTGTCATGAGTTCTGTCCTCGCGTTTCACACGTTAACATACCATCCGTCAGGATACGCGCCCGGAGCCCACCGCTGCCCTGGAGCCATGCTGCAACGCGCTCATCGCGGAACGCATTGTTGATCCTACGGGCCGATCGGCCCGCAGGCGCGCACAGGACGGGCAGAGCTCACGATCGAGCAAGGGCCGCCATGTGCTCCGGCAGCCGCTGCCGGACGAACTCCCGGTGCGCAGGCGTCTGCGTCGGCGCGCCACATTCGCTGCAGGTCAGCAGCGGCTGTTCGCGCACGACGGTTCCTGTGATGATCGTGCGCCGCACGCCATCCCGATCCTCGATGTGGATCGCGCCCGTCGGGCAGACCTGCGCACAGGCGCCGCAGCCGATGCACAGCGCCGCAGGCCGCGTGAAGTCGAAGTAAGCGAGCCTGCCCGCCGACGTGTCGCCCATGCGCAGCGCCTCGACGCCCATCTCACTGCACGCGGCCATGCACAGGCCGCAGCCGATGCAGACGTCGCAGCGCAGACAGCGGCGGGCCTCGTCGTGCGCCATCGCGTCGGTCAGGCCCTCTTCGATGCGGACGTAGTTGCCCTCGCCGAGCACTTCTTCGACGCTCCGCTCGGGCATCGCGGCCCGGCGGAGGTGCGTGCGATCGTCCGCCACGACGGTCAGTGGAATCACGTCGGCACGGCGCGTTGGCTTGCCGGTGGCGGCGTCCGGTGCCGCTCCGCGCAGCCAGGCATCGATGGAAGCCGCGGCGATCTTCCCGGAGCGGATGGCGTCCACGGCCAAGCGCGGGCCGTGTTGCCCGTCGCCACCGGCAAAGACGCCCGGCTCCGTCGTCATCTTGGTCTTCGGGTCGGCGACGATGAAGCCGCGGTTATTTTCGACCTCGCTGCCTTCGAGAACCGTGAGGTCGGTGCCTTGGCCGGTGGCAAGGATTACCTGATCGGCTTCGAGCGTCAGCAGCCGATTGGCGTCGAACTGGGGATTGAACTTCCCCGTCTCGTCCTTGGTCCGTTCGCAGAACTGGAGGGTGACCTTTCCGTCCTCATCGATGCGTAGAGGGCCCCAGCCAGGGTGCAGTTGCACGCCTTCAGCAACTGCTTTTTCGATCTCGTCCGGGCTGGCCGGCATGTCGCGGCGCTTCTCGAGGGAAGTCAGGTCGACGTGCTGCGCGCCCTGCCGCAAAGCCGTGAGAGCGACGTCGATGGAGACATTGCCGCCACCGATGACGACCACCCGCGGCCCAACCCGAACGGGCTCGCCACTGCGCACGGCGTGCAGGAAGTCGATCCCGCCGAGCACGAAGGATTGATCGACACCCTCGATCGGGATAAGGCGCGAGCGCTGCGTGCCGAGGCCAAGGAAGACGGCGTCGTAGTCCTTACGGAAGGCTTCGAGGCTGGCGACCGGGGCGTTGGTGTGGATCTGGACGCCCAGCACGCGGATCTGGTCGAGTTCCTGCTCGAGCAGGTCGGGAGGCAGGCGGTAGGCCGGAATGCCGTAGCGGAGCTGCCCGCCCGCATGCGCCAGCGCCTCGAAGATCTCGACTTGGTGGCCGTAGGTGCGCAGGTAGTAGGCGGCGGTGAGACTGGACGGGCCGGAGCCGATGATGCCGATGCGTTTGCCGGTGTCGGGCGCGATTTCAGGCTGCGGGTAACCGCCTTCGGCCAGGCAGTGCTCGGCTGCCTTGGCTTTCAGCGGCCGGATGAAGACGGCGCCGTTGCTACCGCCGCGCACGCAGACGGATTCGCACGGCGCCGGGCAGACCAGGCCGCAGACCAGCGGCAGCGGGTTGTCGCGGCGGATGACCTCGATGGTAGCACGATAGTCGCCGTGACCGAGGTGTGCGATAAAGCTCGGGATGTCGATGTTAGCGGGACATGTGCGGTGGCAGGGCGCCGGATCAGGCTTCAGGTAAAAGCCTGCCAGGTTGGATTCACGCCGGACCTGGCTTTCCCACTGCGGGCGGTAGTAGCGCAGCGAACTGCCCAGCGGCCAGGCGGCCGCCAGCCCCTGCGCGGCCAGCTCGAGCGCCACCTCGTCGAGGGCGACGAGATGGCCGGCATCACCGCGGCCCAGGGTGAGCTCGGTGGTCAGGCGCGCGGCGCGTATCAGCAAACCGCGCACGGATGCCGCTTCACCTTCGGCGAGCTGCCAATGGCGATAGAGCGCGCGGCGGGTCTGCTTGACGACAGCGATGCTATCGGCCGTCACCATCAGGGTCGACGGCGCCGGGATAATTCCCGCCGACGCGAGCGAAAGCGGGTTGGACGAGAGGTCCGCCTGGGAAAGTGGCAGGAAGCCGCCCAAACCATCGTCGAAGACGAGCATCGCATCCTGGCCCTGCCCCGCGCCACCGCCACCCCACGCCTCGATCTGGCTGCGCAGATTCCCGGCACGGGCCAGCTCGACCAGGCCGCGCTGCTCCGTGCCGCCCCGCAGCGTCAGCAGCAAGGCATTGAGATCTGCAACGCCGGCGAAAAGCAGGGCGATCCGGCACCACGTCTCCGGCGTGTGGACCAGCCGTGACCTGTCGCTGGCCTGTCCCTCGCCCCAGCAGCTCGGCCGGCTGTTGCGCAGCACCTCCAGTTGGATGTGCGGCACAGACGCTTGCTTGAGCCGTTGTATCGCTTCGGCCGTGTTCAGGAATGCGGCTTCGCGCCCGTCAGCTCGGCCGGCAGGCGCAGTTCCACTGTGCGGCTGTCGCGCAGACCGGCAGCGATCAGCACGCCCTCGGCCAGCAGCCAGGTGGCGCTCGCGAGCACGGCGGCCGAGCCGCTTGCCCGCGCGTCGAAGTCGGTCGCGTCGATCACGAGGGTCGATGA
>CAWHBO010000007.1:0-47855 GCA_963827735.1 Candidatus Parcubacteria bacterium | reverse complement strand
CCAGACTGGCGTTCCGTTCCGTATTACAGTCGTCAACAACGGCACAATGGCGGCTTCTGATGTCGTTTTGAACGATGCTTTGCCGGAGGGATTTGTGTTTTCCGGAACAGATGAAACATTTAAATCTTGGCCCGCTGTTGATATCAGTTCCGGGGAAATCAAGACTTATGAATATACGATTGATATTCTTGGTACAGCGGAAGAAAAGACTTATACCAATGTCGCTACCATCGTCAAGGGAGCGGAGGTGCAGGCAGAGGACAGCGCGGATTTGAAAATCATGGCTCCGTCAGTCCTTGGTATGGAATTTTTTTCCACAGGTTTTAGCGTAAAAGAGTTCTTGTTGTTGGTGTTGTTGTTAACTTCATTGGTATTTTGCAGTGCAATGATCAGAAAGAATTTAAATAAAGGCTAAAATAAGTTAAAAAATTTGACAAAAAAAATTGACTTCCGACGGCTTTTTATGTTAAACTTTTACAGTTAGAATCAGTCCCTGTGTAAAAGTTTTTTGTTATTTTATATATTTTTATAAATAATTATAAGTAATTATGTTTCAAACCAATTGTAAGCTCGCAAGCAGGGAAAAATTGCGCAGGTTTTTTTATACCGGCGTAATTTTTGCGACAATTTTTAACATTTCATTTTCAGGCGCTTTGTTCTTTAAGCCGTCTGCGGCACAGGCCGCTGTAAAATCTGTAGCGGTTGTTGCTACAAAAATTGTTTGTCAAAATGAATCTGACTTGCCTAATTGGAATGCCGGAGCGAATATAAATAGCACTTCAGCTCAAAATTATGTTAATGCTCATACGAATTGTCGTTTAGCATCTGGCTGGGTTTTTCAGTGGGTTAATGGCGGACAGGCAAATCCCGGAGATAATTTAGGTGAAGTCGGAACCTGGAATTCTACCGCGCCGACCGGCACTGACGGTAAAACAAGTTTCACGGTTAACAGCGAAAAAGAAATTTATGTTCGCGAGGCGATGAAATCTGGGTATATAAATTATAGCGGTTTGAATGGTGGATCTGAAAGCGCAGAGATGTGGTGTGGCAATGATGTTATGTATTACGACAATTATGATTTTATTACTGGTCCGAAATTTGGTAATACTTATTATTGCGTGGCATTTAATGCTTTAAAATGTACTGATAGCGACCAAGATGGCTATTATGCTGAAGGCGGCGATTGCGGACCGGCGGATTGTAATGATAATAATGGAGCAATTCATCCCACAGTGACTGAAAGTTGCAATGGCATTGATGATAACTGTAACGGTTTTACAGACGAAGCTCTCGGTACAACTCCGACAACTTGCGGAACCGGCGCTTGTGCGGCAACCGGAGAGTTGGCATGCCTTGGCGGCTCAATGGTAGATTCATGCTTGGTTGGCCCATCATCTGAGGAAATTTGCAACAACATTGACGATGACTGCGATGAATCAATTGATGAAGATTTAACTCAAAAAACAACTTGCGGATTGGGCGCTTGCGCTTACAATACCGGTGTCAAGACTTGCGAAGCAGGTTTTTGGGTGGGTGATACTTGCGATCCGTTTTTTGGCGCACAAACCGAAGATTGTGAAGGTTCTTTGGATGAAAATTGCGATGGAACGGCAGATGAAAATTGCGAATGCGTAAACGGCACAAACAGATCATGCGGCGATAGCGATACCGGGGAATGCTCTTTCGGTACTCAGACTTGCGCCGGCGGAACTTGGGGGACATGTGAAGGAGTCATTGGAAGGGCCAATGAAGCCTGTGACACAAAAGACAATGATTGCGATGCTTCCATTGATGAGGATTTTGATAATTTAAACGATGAATGTTCTGCCGGTATCGGCGCCTGTAAAACAGCCGGATATTATGTCTGCTCCGGAGACGGTTTAACGACTGAGTGCAACGCCACGGCCGGAACGCCGGGCGAAGAAATCTGCGGCGATGGCATTGATCAGAATTGCGATGGCGCAGATTTAACCTGCTCATGTGAAGATACCGACGGCGATCTGATCTGCAACAATGTTGACAATTGTCCAAATGTCGCTAATTCAAACCAAGCTGACGCGGATGGCGACGGTTTAGGGGACTCTTGCGATAATTGTCCGAACAACTCAAATCCTGACCAGGCAGACTCTGACGGCGATCTGATCGGCGATGCTTGTGACAATTGCCCCTTAACCAGAAATTCCGAACAGACAGATGATGATGCTGACGGCATAGGCAATGCCTGTGATCAATATAACTGTGTGGTGACCGGCGCTGAAATTTGCGACCAGCTTGATAATGACTGCGATGGTTATGTTGATGAAGGTAACGTATGCGGCGGCGGTTGTGTAAGTGGAACGACTTTATTGGACGCTGTTGCTCCCGGCAGTTTGACCGGGTGGAATGTGAACGATACCGGTAACAATCCGATTTTCAGCTACAGTGAAATCACATCTCCTTATGATTTGAGTACCGCAATTCAAACCAGCGTCGTCGGGAGCACTTATGCTCTTTGCCCGAGCCAATCGATTTATAAAACATACGCAGTGAATGGAAATTCGGCAACCAGCGATCTCAAAGCATATTTAGCTTTTACTTCCACCATGGATGAATATAATTTTCCGTATTTACAAGTGACATTGCTTGACAGCAGTGACGTCGCGGTAGGTTATCAAGTATATTACGGACAGGGCGTTATAAGTGGAATTTACGCCGGTTACGCGGCTTCCGATCCGGCTCATTATACGGAGCTATCCGCGGCTTCAGGCGATTTGACGCTTGATTTGGCGAAAATGGGTAATGTAAATTTTTCCAAAATTATTGTATACATCTCAAACTACGCCTGTATCGGACAGAATTCCATCACTTTTGATCATTTGCGCTTGGTGACAGATTGCGGCTCAGGTCCATTTTGCGGTGATGAAACCTGCAACGAAAATGAGAATTGTGAAACTTGCGCTTCTGATTGCGGATCTTGCGGCGGCGGATGCACGCCGTCTACGCTTTCCTGCAAAGATCAGATTGATAATGATTGCGACAAAGCCATTGATGAGATTGACGAATGCATACCAAGCACCATCTCCGGATATAAATATAACGACAGCAACAACAATGGCGTGATCAATGAAGGGGAAAGCGCAATTTCTGGCTGGGAAATTGGTCTTTGGAGATGTCCATATTCACCAATGGAATCAGGATCGTCAACACTGTTGTCAAATGATAGATTCGTTGTAAGAACTCATGATTCAGAGGAAACAGGATTCTGTTCATTACAGGCAACCACCACCACGAATGCTAACGGTTATTATGAATTTACCGGCCTTACTTCCGGCGATTACGGTGTAGCGGAAACTCAGGTAAGCGGTTGGGCACAAACTTATCCAGTGAGTAATCTTTCATATTATTTGAATTTACCGGTCGAATCGATAGTTGGCTTAATCAATTTTGCCAACTATTTCGCCAGCAACAGTTCTTCTTCTTGCGGCAATGGGATAAAAGAAGGCAGCGAGGAATGCGACGGTAGCGCTCCGGACGGATATACTTGTGAGACCGGTTGTGCGCTTAAGAAGAATTCATCCGGCGGCGGCGGAACACCGTCATACTTTACGACCGGCGGCGGTGGGGAATTCAAGACAAACACCAAAGAAGGAGAAAAACCAGTCGTTTTGGGCGAAGAAGGCGCGCCGATTTTGAATCTTATAAAAACAGCTGATAAAGATCTGGTCAATCCAGGTGACGAGATAACATTCACATTGACAGTGAAGAATACCGGAACTTTGACTGCTTTCAATGTGTCTCTTAAGGATTTGTTGCCTGAAGGTTTAAAATTTGTCGGTTCAACTGACAAAGAGATGGCCTGGAATTTGGGCGATTTGGCTGCAGGTGAAACCAAAACGATTGAAGTGAAAACATTGGTTAAGTCCGACGCGCAAGCTGGAGCCTTCATCAACACGGCAGTGGTCAAGGCAGACAATTCAGAAAACGTCACCGCTTCTCATAATTTTGAAGTTAAAAACATATCAGTGCTGGGGGCGACCGGTTTTGACTCAAAAGAATTGAGCGGACTTAGCTTTTTGCTGTTCTTGTCTTTGTTTGGAATTTTCTTTATCAAAAGAAAAGTGGCGTAATAAATTTTTGAAGCAAATTTTAAACGCCCCGTTAGCTTACGCTAACGGGGCTTTAAATTTTGTTTAAAATAAGCCTAAAATTTATGTAATTTGATTGACATTCGTGTCTTGACAGACATGCGCGATTGTGTTAAATTCTTTAATCAATATGCTTTGTATGAGCATTTTTAATTTTTATTATATTTACAAAAAATAAACTTTTATGAAAATTGATTTCTTGATTAAAGAGAAAAAAATCATTAGGAGGGAAAAAACGTATAAATTTTTATCAACCAGCGTCATCATCATGACGGTGCTTAACATGTCATTTTCCGGCATGTTTTTTATGTTCGCGCCGGTGGCGGAAGCCGATTCAACCGAGAGCATGTGCGCGGCGGATTTGGATATGGTCATGATCATTGACCGGTCCGGAACCATGAAAGGCGAAGAACCAATGAAGATAACGGCTGCCATCAGCGCGGCGGATTATTTTGTCGGATTGCTTGGATCAAATGACCAATCAGCGCTGGTATCATTTTCCACTGACGTAACCTTGGATAAAACGCTTTCCAACAATCATACGGAAACAATCAATCAGATTGATTCATTGTCAGCTTACGGTTTTACGAACATTGGCGATGCCATCGTTTCCGCGACCGGCGAGTTGTCGTCTTCCAGAGCAAAGTCTCAGGCGGTAAAAGCCATGATCCTTTTGACCGATGGCATGGCGAACCGGCCAAATGGGACAGGCAGTAATGAAAATCCTGTGGACGTAGCATATGCGGAAAACATGGCAAGCGCCGCGAAAGCTTTGGGGTATAAAATTTTTACGATCGGCCTGGGGGCAGATGTGAACGGCGATATGTTAAAGAACATAGCCAATTCAGCCGATGATTACTATTTTTCTCCATCCACGGCAGATCTTCAGGGAATATACAGTCAAATTTCTGCCAAGATCTGCGAGTATGCTTCAATTTCCGGATGCAAATTTTATGACAACGATAAAGATGGCGATTCAGCTGATTTTTCATCAGAAGCGAAAAGCAGCGGCTGGACGATATCAATTTTTGGCGGCAGTCTGACCGCTCCCAAAACACAGAAAACCGACGACAACGGTTGTTATACATTTTCCGGATTGGACCAGGGGACTTACACCATCTCTGAAACTGGAAAAGACGGAGTAGCTGTTTATGAACAGACTTATCCAGTTTTGGGTTCTCCGTATAGTTATACGGTAGATTGGGGTGAGAATGTTACCGATGCTCATTTTGGAAATTATTTACCGACTTGCGGAAATTTGATCGTTGATGATTACCCAAGCTACCAAGAAGCCTGTGAAATCGGTCAAACCTTGGCGTGCGACTCAGATGGATACAATGGTGTCAAGACCTGCGCAAACGATTGCAATTGGGGAAACTGCGTACCGACTGAGTATTGCGGGGACGGTAAGATTAACGACAGCGAACAATGCGACGGCAGCGACCTGGGATCATATGATCCTGCGCACTACAAATGCTCAGAAGGCTGTACAGTTGTTTATGAATCATACTGCGGAGATTTGATTACACAATCGCCGAATTTTTGCGGACAATACGAACAATGCGATGGCGACGCTTCCAAGGCGTGCACCACGTTAAATGGTTATGTTGGAATTGAATCATGTAATTCTTGTTCTTGGAGCGGATGCACGACTGATCAAAAATGCGGAGACGGCGTTAAGAACGGCGCGGAAACCTGCGACGATGGCGCCAACAACGGCAAGTACGGATTTTGCAATGCTGATTGCTCCGGAAACACCCCCAGCGTTTGTGGAAACAGCATCAAAGAAGGAACAGAGGCTTGCGATGATGGCGTCAACGGTTCTGCCACTTGCACCGGCCAATGCACATTGATTGGAGGCAAAGTTACGGTTTGTAAATTGATTGATGCTGACGGCAATGCCTCAACGACCGCTGATCAAACTCCGGCGGCCACCCCTTGGACATTTACAATTTCACCGGTAAGTTCCACCACAGAAAGTTTGGCAACCACAACCGGAGCGGCTTCAAATTGCGTGACTTTTGACAACCTCTCGCCTGACACATATTCAGTTCAGGAGGTGGCTCAGTCAGGCTGGTCGCAGTTATCTACAAACGGAAGCACCACGATCAACATAGCCTTGGGGAGTGTGGTTTCGGTTGATTTTATAAACACCAAGACAATCGTGCCGGTAAGTTCAATTTCCGGATATAAATATAACGATGTAAACAAAAATGGCGCCATTGACTCAGGCGATACGAAGATCAGCAATTGGGAAATCGGCCTTTGGAGATGTCCTTATACCCCTCTGGAAACAGGAACGTCAACACTTTTGTCAAACGACAGATTCGTTGTTGCCACTTCCACCGAAGGCTTAAGCGGATTTTGCACAAGACAAGCGACCAGCACCACCAATGGCGATGGATACTATGAATTTACAAATTTGAGTTCCGGTGATTATGGTGTGGCGGAAACGCAAGTTTCCGGTTGGACTCAGACGTATCCGCAAAATAATCTTGCGTACTACTTAAATTTACCGACTGGTTTATCCTTGACGGCCATAAATTTCGCCAATTTCAAAGCTCCGGTCTGCGGAGACGCTGTCTGCAACGGCCAGGAGACTTGCTCGTCTTGTTCAAACGACTGCGGTTCTTGCGGCGGAGGCGGTCCGGTATGCGGCAATGGCGTAAAAGAAAGCGGTGAAGAATGCGATGGCAGTGCTCCTTCCGGCTACACTTGCAACAACAGCTGTAATCTGAAAAGGAATTCTTCGGGCGGCGGCGGCACACCATCATACTTTACCACCCCTCATGATCCGGTCGTCCCTCCAGTCGTTAAAGGCGAAGAAGGCAAGCCTGAGCTTAAGCTTGAAAAGAAAGCTGAAAAGACAATGGTTAATCCGGGTGAAAAAATCAACTTCACTTTGACAGTTGAAAACATCGGAACTTTAACCGCTTACAATGTCATCCTTAAAGATGTTTTGCCGGAAAGCTTAAAATTTGCCGACTCCAATGAAACTGAGATGTCTTGGATTTTGGGGGATATGGCTGTCGGTGACGTAAAATTGATTGAAGTCGCTGCGGTTGTAAAGAGCGACGCGAAAGCGCAAGTTTTTACCAACACAGCGGAAGTTTTTGCCGATAACAACGCGCCTGTAAAAGCTTCAGATAATTTTGAGATAAAAGTTGTCAAAGTGCTGGCGGCAACGGGTTTTGATGCCAAAGAATTCAGCGCGCTTAACTTGGTTCTGTTTATGATGCTTGGCAGTATTCTTTACTTAAGAAGAAAAATAGCTTAAAATTAAACCATCAGATTTTAAAAGATATGCAAAGCTCCTCCCCTCAAGAGGAGTTTTTGCAAGAAATATATGCATATAAAAGTAAAAAAAATTTTACTTAAATTATCTTTGTATTTTTTTGAGATTTTAGCCGTGTCGCTTTTGGCGTATATCGTAATTTTTCCTTTTTATCCGGATTTCAAGTATAAAATCAACTCTTCTCAAAACCAATTGCCGGTAAACACTGAAAAGCCGGAAAGTTTCGTGTCAATGAAAAGCGAAGCTGAAAACATTGTCAATCATTTGACTGAGGCTCAATTTGATGTTTCTCCGCAGAGACTCATTATCAAAAAAATCGGAGTCAATGTCCCCATCGTAGAGTCAAAATCATCAGATTATGGCCTTTCCAGGGGCGCCTGGCGCGATCCTCAAGGATCAACCCCGGATCAAGGCGGTAACACCATCATCACCGGCCATCGTTTCAAATATCTGCCCCCCAGCAATTTAACTTTTTATCTTTTTGATAAGCTTGAGGTTGGCGATACTTTTTCCATATTTTGGGATAAGAAATATTATTTTTATCAGATCAAAGAGATAAAAATTGTTGACCCGACAGATTTAAGCATTCTGGAGCCGACCAAAGAACCAACCATCACCATGTACACCTGCAACCCGATATATTCCCAAAAAGAACGCCTGGTGATTATAGGGGAAAAAATTGTGGAAGAAAACACCCCGGTATTCGGTAAGGAGTGAATGGTTTGCCAAAATGTGCTATAATTATTGATGGTTAAATTAATATTTAAATATTCGCATGTCCCGTCCCGCATTTTGCGGGATAGGGCGGGTTCGCGAAGCGAATAACTATGGAAAAAAAATACTTGGGTACAATCACGATTTTGGTCAAAGACCGCCAGACTCACGCGGGCGATGTCCAGAAGCTTTTAACCGATCATGGGCACATCATCATGGCAAGGATGGGGGTCAACGTCCAAAAGTCCTGCGTTGAACATTGCACCGGATTGGTGGCGGTTGCGGTTGAAGGAACGATGAAGGAGATTGAAGATTTAACTGCGGCTTTGGATGGACTGTACGGCATTGTGGCGAAGAGTTGCGTGGTTACTGAATAAAAGAAAAAATCTCAAATTACAAATAACAAATTTCAAATAAATTCAAAATTCTAAACTCAAAATTCAAAACATTTTTTACATTTATAATTAGCAATTAAACATTTGTATCTGAATTTGTTTTGTATTTAGAATTTTGGTATTTGTATTTATTTGAAATTTGTTATTTGTAATTTGAGATTTAATTTAAATATTTATGTCCTACAAAGAAGCTCAAGCAACAGCGCGTGTTGACGTGCGCAGCATCGCCACCTTCCTCGGATTCGCCGGCATCGCCTCAATTTTGCCATTCTTTATCCATATCCAATGGATAACCGGTCCGATCGTTAATGCGATGTTAATTATCGTTTTGTTTATCGTAGGGATAAGAAGCGCTCTTGTGCTTTGTCTGGTGCCCAGCTTGATGGCTCTGTCCGGCGGGCTTTTGCCGGCGGTTTTGGCTCCGGCTGTTCCGTTTATCATGATCGGCAATGTCATTTTTGTTTTGCTCATTGATCGGATATATTCAATGGCAAAAAATGAAAACCAAGGGTTTATCGCCGGAGTGGCAGTGGCGTCGCTGACAAAATTTGTATTTCTGTACTTCTCTGTCAACATAATTACAAAATTGTTGATCAAACAAGAACTGGTCGTAAAAGTCGCTCAGATGATGAGCTGGTCTCAGCTGGTGTCTGCGTTAGCGGGCGGTTTGCTGGCATGGGCGATTCTAAAGAAAATAAAAAGAATTTAGTATAAATTTCAAATTTGATATTTGGCATTTAATAAAAATTTAAGTACCAAAAGTAATGTTAATTCCGGATTTCATACAGAATATTTTAAAACAGATTGAAAAAGCGGGCTTTGAAGCCTATATCGTAGGCGGATGCGTGCGTGATTTGTTGTTACTCGCTTCGCTCGGCCGCGCTATCCCGCAATCCTGCGGGACGGCACATGCGAATAAGGAGAAACTGCCAAAGGATTGGGATATCACGACGAATGCGCGGCCGGAAGAAATTTTGAAAATTTTTTCTGGTTCAGTTTATGAGAATACTTTTGGCACAGTGCTTGTAAAAGTAAAGAACGAGAACGGCGAAACAGAGCAGGTGGTTGAGGTTACGACTTATCGGAGCGAACAAGGTTATTCCGACCGCCGCCATCCGGATGAAGTTATCTTTGAAGATGATTTGGAAAAGGATCTGATGCGGCGTGATTTTACCGTTAATGCGATGGCAATGAAGCTCGTAACTCATAACTCAAAACTCGTAACTCAAAACTCAGAACTCATAACTCATAACTCAAAACTTGGAACCAACAATAAAGATAATAAAAATATCGATAAAAAAAGTTCCAAGTTCCAAGTTCCAAGTTACGAGATTATTGATTTATTCGGCGGACAGAAAGACATAAAGTTAAAAATAATTCGGGCGGTGGGGGAGCCGGTTGACAGGTTTAAGGAAGACGCGTTGCGGATGATGCGGGCGGTGAGGTTTGCTTGCCAGCTGGATTTTGAGATTGAGCCCAAAACCGAACGGGCGATTACCAAGTTCGCCACCGGCATCCGCTTTGTGGCCAATGAACGGATCAAAGATGAATTGATAAAAATAATCAGTTCCGACAGGCCGTCCGAAGGCATCGCTTATTTATACAAGTTGAGGTTGCTGAATTTTATCATGCCGGAACTGGCGGAAGGAAAAGGCGTGATGCAAAATCACCATCACATATATTCCGTTTGGAAGCATGGGCTTATGTCTTTGAAGTATTGCCCGAGCAAAGATTGGCGCGTGCGCCTGGCGGCGCTGCTTCATGATATTGGTAAGCCGAAATCAAAAACGGAAAAAGACGGCGTGGCGACTTTTTATAATCATGAATATATCGGCGAAAGAATGGCGAGGAAAATCATGAACCGCCTTAAGTTTTCCAACGAAGACATTGAAAAAGTGACGACTCTCGTCAGGAATCATATGTTTTATTATGACGCCGAAGAAGTGACTGCCGCCTCAGTCAGAAGGCTGATAAAAAAAGTCGGAAAAGAGAATCTGAAAGATTTGATTGAAATGCGGATTGCCGATCGGCTCGGATCCGGCACTCCCAAAGCCAAGCCTTACAAGCTGAGGCATCTTGAATATATGTTTGACAAAGTCCAGAATGATCCGGTTTCGGTCAAGATGCTCTCAATCAATGGCGACCATATGATTGCCAAAATGGGTTTTGAGCCAGGACCAAAGATGGGCGCCATTCTTGATGTTTTGCTGTCAGAAGTGATTGAGGATCCGGGACTCAACAATCTGGAACATTTAGAGAAAAGAGCTAAGGAGCTCTTAAAGGATAATCTGGCTGAATTAAGGGCTAAGGCTAAAGAAAAAATTGCTGAAAAAAGGGGCGAGGACGATCGGGTTATGAAAAGAGGGCATTACGTCAAGTAAAAACTTGAATTATAATTACTTTTTGTTATAATAAAATCTGGTTTAGGAAATATATAATTTCGTATTTAAATTAAAAACATTTCGTATGAAAAAAGTTTTTTTTATTTTTGCCCTTTCGGCGGTTTTGCTTTCCGGCTGCGCCACCGGACAGGACAATCTGGTGCTTAATGAAAAAAATATCTCCGAAAAAGCAGTGAACAATGATGAGTCAGAATTCATAAAAGATATCAGTGAAGCTGATAAAGCGAGTTCCGGAGAACAGGCACAAACCGAGGAGCCGGCAATTATACCAGATGAAGCTCAAACCCCAAGCGATTTAAAAATTAACGATAAAACAAAGAATATGAACATTGCCGTCATAACAACGAACAAGGGAGTGATAAAAGTAAAACTCAATCCGGAATCAGCTCCGATTTCAGTGGAGAATTTTAAAAAGTATGCTACGGCCGGCTTTTATGCCAACACGGTTTTTCACCGCGTTATCCCTGGTTTTATGATCCAGGGCGGGGGATTTGATAAAACCAAGTCAGAAAAAATGACGAATGCGCCGATCAAGATTGAATCAGACAACGGACTCAAAAACAAGCGCGGGACGATTGCCATGGCCAGAACCATGGTTCCTGACTCCGCCACTTCCCAATTTTTCATCAACTTGAAAGATAATGATTTCTTAAATTACACCGCGCCTGATACGCAAGGCTATGGTTATGCGGTTTTCGGTGAAGTGATTGAAGGGATGGACACAGTTGATATGATTGCGGCAGTAAGGACCGGCAACAACGGTGGTTTTCAGGATTGGCCGGTTGACGAAGTGGTGATTGAAAATGTGGCGCTTCAAGCAGAATAGTTTAGAGAGACATCTTTCCTGCTATGATCTTTGGGCCTATGGTCTAGTGGTATGACATCACATTCGCATTGTGGAGACGGGAGTTCGATTCTCCCTAGGTCCACAGATTGGAGCAGAAAAGATAGTTTTATAATATATAGTTTCACGAGCGTTAGCGAGTGACCCCGTGATCGCGCAGCGATTTTACGGGGCGATTCTCCCTCTTGTTCACAAGCTATGGCAGGCGAGTTACGGGTTGTGGTATAACGGTATTACGCACGCTTCGGGTGCGTGTAATCGCGGTTCAATTCCGCGCAGCCCGACAAAAATAAAAATAATCAGCTCCGGCTGATTATTTTTATTTTTGTTGAGTTGGGCTAATTGAGCCGCTTTGATTAAACGCATAAAAAGTAATATCGGAAATTACGAAATATTTATATATTACTGAATCCGGGTGTAATGACGGGGTGGGGCTTCCGCCCCTTCAATTCCGCGCAGCCCGACAAATTTAAAAACAGGCTTTTGGCCTGTTTTATTTTTGTTATAGAAAATTTATGAATACAGCTGGCTATGAGTTCCAATAGCTACAAAGTAGATAATTTGATCATTATCAATTGATTCAAAAATTGCCCGCCAATCGCCGGTTATGTTTATACTTCGATAATTTTTTAATTCACCACTCAGAGGGTGATTATTCAAAATCTGGCTAAAGGGATTTTTGATGAAGGTATTTAATCTGTTTTTAAAATGAGTTTTCATTTCATGCGGACATTTCTTAAATTCTTTAATGAACTTTTTTGAATATTCAATCCGCATAATTTATTTATCGTTAAGGAAGCTGATGGCGTCGTCGTTGTTTTTAAAAGAATGATAGTTTTTGCTCTTTCTTTCTTTCTTTGATTCCTTGATGGAGTCAAGCAGATATGCGCTGGGAACGCCTTCGTTTAAAGAAAGTGTAATGGTTTTGTTGCGTATCAGCTGTTTCAAAAAACCATTGATTGCTCCGCTCAAAGTTATGCCCAAATCAGAAGTGATTTTTTGCGCTTCTTTTTTTACGTTTGCGTCTGTTTTTATGTTGATTATGGCTGAATTCATATGTTTGGTAAATTATTACGTATACATAATGTATGTATATAGTATATACGTTTCTACAAATATTGTCAACAATTTAAAATAAATTATAATGAATGGCTAATATCGGTTTATTATTACAAAATTTTAGCCCGATATCTTTTCATCAGCAGCGCATTGGAAACAACACTTACTGAAGAGAAAGCCATAGCCAGAGCGGCAATGGCAGGATTCAAAAGCCAGCCCGTGAAAGGATATAAAATTCCGGTTGCGATCGGGATTCCGAGAATGTTATACCCAAAAGCCCAGAAGAGATTTTGCTTGATTTTTTTTAAGGTATATTTGCTTAAGTCAATCGCCGTGATCACATCCCTTAAATTATCTTTAATCAAAACGATTTCACCGGCTTCCATGGCCACGTCTGTCCCTGACCCAAGCGCTATCCCCAAATCAGCTTGCGCCAGCGCCGGCGCGTCATTGATACCATCACCCACCATGGCCACGATGTTTCCTTGGCTTTGCAATTTTTTGATCTCAGTAGATTTATCTTGAGGCAGAACCTCAGCCAAAACATGATCAGCATTCACTTCTTTCGCAATCGCTTGTCCGACGCGCTGGTTATCTCCTGTTAGGATAACAACTTTTTTCCCCATTTTGTGCAGTCTGGCAATCGCTTCTTTGGAGTGTTCCTTCAACGTATCAGCCACGGCGATTATGCCGACAATCTTCTTATCTTGCGCCAAAATCATGGCCGTCTTGCCTTGGTTTTCAAGTCCTATCATCTGACCTTCAATGAAATCGGTATTGATTTGATAGACTGACATCAATTTTCTTGTACCTAGTATCATTTTAATATCATCCAGATCAGCCGATACCCCAAGGCCGGGTAGTGCTTGAAAATTTTTCACCTCCGACAAAGTAATATTATTTTCTAAAGCTTTATCTACGATTGCCTGAGCCAAAGGATGCTCAGAGTTTTTTTCAATTGAAGCGGCTATCTTCAGAATATTATTAATATAGTTTTGTAAATTTGAATTTGATTTTTGAGATTTATTTGTGGTTTGGTGCTTGTTATTTGGAATTTCCGCTGACAATATATCAGTTACACTCGGTTCGCCACGCGTCAATGTTCCGGTTTTATCAAAAACAACGATATCAATTTTTTGCGCGATTTCCAAAGCTTTTCCTGATTTGATCAAGATCCCTCTTTTAGCGGCTAAGCCTGCCCCCATCATGATCGCAGTCGGTGTTGCCAGGCCCAAAGCGCAGGGGCAAGCGATGATCAAGACAGAAATAAAAATGGTTATTGCAAAAACAAAAGAAAAACCGGCGATCAGCCAGACAATCAGAGATATAAAAGCCAATCCGAATACGATCGGCACGAAATAAAATGCTACTTTGTCCGCCATCCGCTGGATCGGGGCTTTTGAACCCATCGCTTGCTCAACAATCTTAATGATCTGGGCGAGCATGGTTTCAGACCCGACATTGGTCGCCTTGAATGTTAAAACGCCGGTTTTGTTGATGGTTGCGCCAATCACCTTATCTCCGATTTTTTTTTCAACCGGAATGCTTTCACCCGTAATCGTTTTTTCATCCACTCCCGAGTATCCGTCAATCACAACCCCATCCACGGGAATTTTTTCCCCCGGTTTTACCAAAATGATATCACCAACCTTAACCTGCTCAATAGGTATTTTTTCTTCTTCATAAGCATCAATTTGAAAGTTTGAATTTTGAATTTGAAAATTATTTGTTATTTGTGATTTGTTATTTGGAATTTTTAGAATCGTAGCTTCTTTTGCTTGCAAGCCAGCTAATTTTTTGATAGCTTCACCGGTTTTGCCCTTGGTTATAGTCTCCAGATATTTCCCAAGCGTTATGAAAATCAGGATGAAAGCGGCACTGTCAAAAAATGGCATCGCGTTATAATCCGGATTAAGATATTTTGCTATCATTAAGATTGTGCTATAAAAAAAAGCTACAGCCGTGCCTGAGAAGATCAGCGAGTCCATATTCGGACTCAACCTGGCAAGCCCCAAGAAACCGCTTTTCCAGATATTGAAATTAACAGCAATGATCGCGCCGGTCAGGATGAATTGGATGATATTTCCGTATTCGTTAAGCGCATTGGGCAGCGGCAGGCGTAACAGTCCTCCCAAGGCAAAAAAAAGGATGGGCAAACCAAGCAACAAAGAAAAGATAAAACGATTTTTTATATTACCAACTTCCTCGCGCATATGTTCATGCCCGTGTTCATCCACTGCATTTTCATCATGTTCATCAGCTGAATAACCGAGTCTTTTTATGATCTCAAGCGTTTGGGCAACATCAATCTTAGCTGGGTCGTATTTAAGATAGGCTTTCTCAGAAACCAAATTCACGCTTGCAGATTCAATGCCGTCAGTTTTTTTGAGTTCGCGTTCAATGTTGGCAGAACAGGAAGCGCAATGCATGCCGGAGATTTTTAGAATTGTTTTTTCCATATAGTTTTGTTGGCTTTGTAAGTTTTAAAAATTTCCAATGAGAATATATCATTTTCTGAGACCAATTTTGAATCATACTGTACGCTGAAAAAATTTTGCGGTTCATAGCTTACACTGATAACGCCGCTTGTTTTTTTCAGTTCGTCAATGATCAAGGGAGCATGACCGGAGCAGGGGATTTCAACTTCCATGGATATAAGCATGTAGGAATCATTACCTGATAAGGCTTTAATCATTTGATCCTTTGTGTCTGTTGTTTTAGAGGTAATGGCCGGAAAAATATAAAAGACAAATGCGATATTTACAAAAATGGTTGTCCCGTACAAAATTGATAGATATTTCCAGTTGTTTTTTATTCCTCTCGCGTTGCAACATCGGTTGTTCCTTAAATAAAAAAATGCTGAGAGGCTAGCGAGCAAAAAAGAAAAAATAACCAAGTACAAAAAGAAATGAGGTATGATCAAAAATTTTTTAGCGATTGAAGCCCCAAGAATTGACCCCAAGAGAGTAAAAACAACGAACAGAATGCAGAATGTATGCGGGATCAGGCCGAAAATTATTCCCCGTAGAAAACCTTTTTTGCCGGGATGGGAACTTTTTTGGCAGCAAGCGGGAAGTTTTTTTTCTTCTGTCATAGGTTTATCATTATTTATTGAATAATTTTGTTAATCTTAAAATTTCCTGCGTCATCTCCTCTTTGCGTTTTTCATTTTTTGTTTCCAAAGCAGACTTAAAGCAGGTGTTGAGATGATTTTCCATCAGCATCTGATGGGCTGACTTGAGAAGGCCGATGACCGCCAGATTCTGCTGCATAACGGAGATGCAATACTCGCCGTTTTCAGTCATCTTGATCACTTTGCCCAAGTGACTATGGGCCTTTTTAAAATTTGTTAACGCCGTTTCTCTTTGATTCTTCATAATATTTATAATTATTAATTACCTATACCTGGGGTATAGGTACAGTGTAGCACGTATAAGATTCCTGTCAAATGATTTAAGATGTGTAAAAAGACTTCCATTTATGGCGATAAAATGTTAAAATTATGGTTAATCACCAAGAAATTAAAGTATATGCTTAATTTTTATGAAAATTAAAATGTTTTTTTTACTGTTTTCAGTCGCTTCAATCATAATCCTGTTTACTGCCCACTATCTTTTTTATGATTATCTGGTGCGTTTTTTTGATTTGCATGATTTGAAATTTAAAATAACCGCCGGATCAATTCTTTTTGTTTTGCCGATATTGTTCATGTTATCAATGATGTTGCTTCATTTTTATAACAATGCGGCGGTAAGCGTGTTATATTATATATCAGGACTTTGGCATGGGATATTGGTCAATTTTTTGATAATCATAATCGCCAGTTGGTTTTTTGTCGGTGTTTATAAAGCTTTCGGCCACGTTCCAAGTCATTTAACCTTGCAGTGGATTGGGATCGTCGGCAGTTTGCTGGCTTTGATTTTGTCCATTTACGGCGTTTATAATGCTTATAATTTAAAAATCAGGGATCATGTCGTAAAAATGGAAAATTTACCCAGTGAATGGAAAGGGAAAAAAGCGATACAGCTAAGCGATATCCATCTGGGGAGCGTGCTTGGAAAAAGATATTTAAATAAGATAAACAGATATATTTCAGAAATCAAGCCGGATATCATTTTGATAACCGGGGATATGTTTGACGGTACGGACAAGGATTTGCACGCTTTTATCCCTGAACTGGAAAAAATGTCAGCTCCTTGGGGCGTGTTTTACGCAACCGGGAATCATGATTCTTACATCGGGCTGGACAAGGTCAATGATATTGTTAAAAAAACCGGTATCAGGATTTTAAATGACGAAATGGCTGTGATAAACGACGTGCAAATCGTTGGGTTGTCGCATCCGGGAGAAATGGAAGGCAAAAATATCACTGATACGCTCAAACGAATTGAAAATTTTGATCCGGCCAAGCCCATGATTGTTTTGTTCCACGAACCGAAACAAATCCAAGAGATAAAAACAGCCGGGGCCGATCTTATGCTTTCCGGGCATACGCATAAAGGACAGATGTGGCCTTTTGGTTATATCACTGAACAGATGTACAAAGGTTTTGATTATGGATTTTTTAATTGGGAAAATTTTACTTTATATGTATCCAGCGGCGCGGGGGTTTGGGGTCCGACAATGAGAACCGGGAGCTACTCAGAAATCGTAGTTTTTACTTTTGAGTAAACGCTGATAACGCTGATTTCGCTGATTTCGCTGATAAATATTTCAGCGCAATCAGCGTTCAAATATATGGACATGAAAATAATCCAAGATATTTTAAAAGACGAACCGGCTTTTCGCATCAAGCAGGCTTATCGCGCTGTTTATGCTAATCTGATTGAAAGCTGGTCAGAGGCCAGCGATTTGTCTTTGAAATTGCGTGAATTGTTGGAGAAAGAATGCCCCTTGGGGATGAAAGTACACGAAGAAAGATCACAAGACGCAAAAACCATAAAAGCGGCGATTGATTTTGACGGCGATGTCATTGAAGCGGTTTTGATGCGCCATAAAGAAAGGAATACGATCTGCGTTTCTTCGCAAGTCGGCTGCGCTCTCAAGTGCGCTTTTTGCGCCACCGGCAGACTCGGGTTTACCAGAAATTTATCGGCGCACGAGATTGTGGATCAGGTTTTGTTTTTCGCTCGAATCCTCAAAAAAGAAAATGAAAGCGTTACCAATGTCGTCTTCATGGGAATGGGGGAGCCGTTTTTGAATTATGATGAAGTGATGAAAGCGATAAAAATTTTGAATGATAAAGACGGGCTGAACATTGGCGCGCGGAAAATTTCCATTTCTACGGTCGGCATCATTGACGGCATAAAAAAGTTAACCGGAGAGCATCTGCAGGTGAATCTGGCGGTTTCCCTGCACGCGCCGAACGATTTTCTCAGAAACGAGATCATGCCCATCAACAAGAACTATCCGGTCAAAAGCCTCCTCAGGGCGGTCGGGGAGTATATCAAAAAAACCAATCGCAAGGTGGTGATTGAATATGTGATGCTGGACGAGGTGAACGACACTGAAGACCATGCTCGGGAATTGGCTGAAATACTTAAAAAGAATTTAGGCAGTTTGTTCTGCGTCAATTTGATCGCGTATAACGCGACTGACAGATTTAAATCCAGCTCAAAAGAAAAAATCAAAATTTTTAAAGAAATTTTAAAGAAAAGCGATATTGAAGTGATTGAACGGTACCGCTTCGGCACGGATATCAAGGCCGCTTGCGGACAGTTGGCGGGAACGGTTAAAATTTGATAATTGGGGCTAAATGGAGTAATATTATTACTATGTAATAGAATTTTTTGAGGTTGGAAATTAAGAAATTAAGAAATTAAGAAATTAAGAAATTAGAAATTAGAAATTAGAAATTAGAAATTAGAAATTAGGATATTAGGATATTTGGATATTCGGACATTGGGATTTTGAATTTATTTGGAATTTGGTAATTGTTTTTTGGGATTTAAAAACATTTAAAAATTTTTACGCGAATTATATAAAAAAATAAGTTGATGAATATTCATAATTTTAATAAATAATTATATGCTCGATAAATCAATTTGGAAGCCCGTAGATAACAACGCTACCGGTTTTCTTGGGCACAATCGGAATGAGGCTTGGAAAAAGCGGAATGATACATATGGAGAGGGCGAGTGGCAGATGGGCTGGCTGGTGGAAGGTAATTTGCTTGAATATCCGGAAGTCTGCCAGCTGTACGGCGACGCTTACATCGCATACTTTGTCATGCGTCCGGAACTTTTGGATCTTTTATGCGCAGTCGCTTCCAATGTGTATGACGACGATCCGATCAATGTTGAGTCAGGAACGGATTATACAAAAAGAGGGGATGTCAAGACTCACATCGGCGATACTGCTATCAGGCGCGCAGTTCAGCATTTTGGCCGAAAATTTAAAGGCGACAGATTGCTCCAGATTCATGACAGGAAAGGCGATCATCCTTTAAGCTTGGCGTTATCCCCGGGGCAGGTGCCATTTCATCAACCGCACCTCCTTTCAAACCCTGATAACTTGGAAGAAATTGAGAAAGATGCCTGGTGGCTGCCTGGCTCGGTGGAAGATTTTTATCAGCGGGCAAAACGGCTGTGCGTGAAAAAGGATTTTTAAATTTTTGTCTATTTTAAGCCAAAATATGAGTCTTACCAAAGGCTCATATTTTTTTTATTTGATATATATAATCTTTAGGGATAAAATAGAACAAAGAGAAGGTTCATGGTTTTTGTGGTATAATGATAAAAGTGCGGATAATTTTTAGAAAAAAAGAATATGCTTAAAAAATATAGAACTGATTTGGAAAAGAAAGGCAGCATCGTTTTAAAAGTTAAAGCCAAGCCGGGAGCGTCAAAAAGTGCTGTTGTTGAAATCATGAGCGACGGAACGATCAAGGTTAGCATTGCCGCGGCTCCTGAAAAAGGAAAAGCGAATGCGGAGCTCATAAAGTTTTTGGCTAAGGAGTTTGGAGTTTCTAAAAAAGATATAAGCATTATTAGTGGGCAAGGAGATAGGGGAAAATTGGTTAAGATTACCAAATAAATTTCCGCCTGACTTTAGTCAGTTTTATTGTTCAAAAATTTATTTAATAAAGCCCACTAAAGTGGGGTGGAAATATATTTATTAAGATGGAAAATAAAACAGAAAAACCAAAGCTCCCTCACCACGTCGCCATCATCATGGACGGCAATCGGCGCTGGGCAAAAGAGCGGAATCTTCCCAAAATTGAAGGCCACCGGAAAGGCTATGAAAAAATGAAAATGGTTCCGGCCTGGTTTTTTGAAAACGGCGTCAAGGTTTTTTCCATTTTTGCGTTTTCAACCGAAAACTGGAATCGCGAACAGGTGGAAGTCAACTATTTGATGAAATTGTTGAGTCAGGCGCTAAAGGATGAAATTGAAGATTTAAATGGTCGCGGATATCGCGTTTTGTTGTCAGGCCGGGTTGATGAGCTTCCGGGGGATCTGCCTGAAATATGCCATGAAGCAGTGCGTCTGACAAAAGATAACAAAAAAGGCACGCTTAACATTTGCCTGAACTATGGCGGCCGCGCGGAAATCATTGATGCCATAAAAAAAATCGTCATGAACAATGTGGAAGTGGAACAGATTCATGAAGGTATGGTAAAAAAGTATTTATACAACGCCGGCATCGGCGATCCGGATATCATTGTCAGGACCTCGGGCGAGGAAAGGCTTTCTGGATTCTTGCTATGGGAATCAGCGTACAGCGAGTTATATTTTATGAAAAAATATTGGCCGGATTTTGAGCGCGATGATGTGCTGAAGATTATCGCCGAGTATGGGGAGAGGCAGAGAAGATTTGGGGAGTGAGTTGAACAGTTGAAATTTCTAATTTCTAAATTATAATTCTAGAATTATTTTCAGATAAATAAAAAATTAGAAATTAGAAATTATAATTTAGAAATTAAATTTATAATACATGGATAACGCAACAAAATCATCCCCCCTCGCCGACCGCATGCGACCTGAGAATTTAGATGAATTCCTTGGTCAGGACGAAATCATCGGCGAAGGGAAAATGCTCCGGCAACTGATCCAAGCGGATAAATTGCCGTCCATGATCTTTTGGGGTCCGCCCGGGAGCGGGAAGACGACTTTGGCGCATATCATTGCCAAGCATACCGGATCGGAATTTATCCAGCTAAGCGCGGTTACGAGCGGAATGAAGGATTTGCGGGAGGTGATCAAAAAAGCCAGGGAAAACGAGATTGAAGACAAGCGGACGATTCTTTTTATTGACGAAATCCATCGCTGGAACAAATCCCAACAAGATGGGCTGTTGCCGCATGTGGAAAAGGGCGTGATCACTTTGATTGGCGCTACCACGGAAAATCCCAGTTTTGAAATCAGAGGCGCTTTGCTGTCGCGCTGTCGGGTGTTTGTTTTGAAGAATTTAAGCGAAGAGAGTATCATAAAGATTATAAATAATGCAATCAAGGATGTTGAGCGCGGGTTAGGCAAGGTTAAGATCAGCATGGATGAAAAAACTATAGAAACTTTGGCCAGCATGAGCAATGGCGACGCGCGCACGGCTTTGAATGTTTTGGAATTCGCGGTTTCAGTCAAACCCGAGATTGATACGGCCATCATCAAAGAAGCATTTCAGAAATCGCATCTGATGTATGACAAGGGCGGAGAAGAGCACTATAATATAATATCAGCTTTGCATAAATCCATGCGCGGTTCGGATGCTGATGCCGCTTTATACTGGTTGGCCAGGATGCTGGAAGCCGGAGAAGATCCACTTTATATTGCCAGAAGATTGGTGAGATTTGCCTCTGAAGATATCGGTTTGGCGAATTCGCGCGCCCTGGAACAAGCGGTCGCAGTCTATAACGCTTGCCATTTTATGGGTATGCCGGAATGCAATGTGGTGCTGGCGCAGGCGGTCGTGTATATGGCGAAGTGCGAGAAATCCAATGAACTCTATACCGCCTATCAAGCGGCGGCGAGAGATGTGGAAGAATATGGCAATTTGGGCGTGCCTCTGCATATCCGCAACGCTCCCACAAAGTTAATGAAAGACTTGGGCTATGGCAAGGATTATAAGTATCCGCCGAATTTTGATTATAAAGAAAAACAGGAGTATTTTCCACCGGAATTAAAAAGTAAAAAGTATATCAAATAAAATAAATATTCAATACTCAATATTCAATCAATATCTTAATATTTAAATATTCAATATTTTTAAAACGAATTTTTAAATTATTGAAATAAGAAATGAACTATAATCAAAAAGCGATAAAATTGCATAGGAAATTTCGGGGGAAGATTGAGATACGGTCAAAGGTGCCTTTGAAGACCAGGGAAGATTTGAGCGCGGCTTATACTCCGGGGGTGGGGGCGGTTTGCCTTGAGATTGCTAAAGACAAAAAGCTAAGCTGGGAATTGACCAATCGCGCCAATCAAGTTGCTGTTGTTACTGATGGGACGGCGATACTTGGGCTTGGAAACATTGGCCCGGAAGCGGGGATGCCGGTCATGGAAGGGAAGGCGGTGATCTTTAAAGAATTTGCCGGGATTGACGCGATGCCGCTTTGCATTGCCACGACAGACACGGAAGAAATTATAAAATTTTGTAAGCAGATAGAACCCAGTTTTGGTGGCATTAATCTAGAAGACATTTCCGCGCCCAGATGCTTTGAAATCACGGAAAGATTGGAAAAAGAATTAGATATTCCGGTTTTTCATGATGATCAGGACGGGACAGCGATTGCGGTTTTAGCCGCATTGATAAACGCTTGCCGAGTGACGGGTAAAGTCATGCCGGAACTTAAAATTGTCATCAATGGCGCCGGCGCGGCCGGAATTGCGATTACGAGACTTCTGATCGCTCAAGGCATTAAAAATATAATTTTGGTTGATAGCGTGGGCATCGTGGTTAGCGGACGCCAGGATATGAATAATTTTAAAACAGAAATTGCCAAGAAAACCAATCATAAAAAAATTCATGGAGGATTGGAAGAAGCGTTGATTGATGCGGATGTGTTTATCGGCGTGTCCAAAGCTGACTTGCTTTCAGAAAAAATGATCAAGACCATGAACACTGATCCGATAATTTTTGCCATGGCCAATCCGGTGCCGGAAATACTACCTGATGTAGCTTTAAAAGCGGGTGCGATAATTGTGGGGACAGGAAGGTCGGATTATCCAAATCAAATTAATAATGCCTTAGTTTTTCCAGGGATTTTTAGAGGTCTTTTAGACTCTAGAATAAAAAAAGTGACCACCAAGATGAAAACTGCGGCCGCCATCGCTTTGGCTTATTCCATAAAAAAACCGAATAAAAACAATATTTTACCTAAAATTACAGACAAAAAGGTGGTAAAAACAGTGGCAAAAGCAATTCATAAATAATACATAAAAAAACCTTGACTTTTTGGCATATTTCAGTATAATAACATTACCGCTAATTGAGGCGGATTTTATTTTTGAAAATTAATTGATGTTTTAAGTTTAAATGTAATTCTTTATATATTTATAGAATCACTTAAGGCACGTAGTAAATTATATGACAAAGATGGCGGTTATCAAGACCGGAGGCAAGCAGTATAAAGTTAAGGAAGGCGAAATTTTAAAAATTGAAAAGCTCGTTGGCGAAGACGGCGCAAAAGTTTCTTTTGAAACATTGATGACAGCCGATTCCGAAGGCGCGGAACTTAATCTGGGCAAGCCGAGCTTGGGAACAATCGTTGACGGAAAAATCTTAAGCACGGGAAAGGATAAGAAAATTTTGGTCACCAAGTACAAGAACAAAACCAGATATCTAAGAAACAACGGGCACAGGCAGAGTTACACCAAAGTTGAAATTACAAAAATTGCATAGACACGGAACGCCTCAAATTGTTTGAGGCGTTTTGGTAAATTTACATAAAATAAAAACGATCTTTATAACTTTTTTGGAGGGTTAAGCATGTATTTTGGAGACAAAAGGATTGTTGCAACGTTTCAGGTGGATGGAAATTTGTTTCTTTTTTTAATCAGAGACCATGATAGCGCCCGAGATGGCATGTTTATAACTAGAATTTTTGATCCGGTTCAGCGTAAAAAACTGAACAGCGAAGAGTCGATGTTTCAGAAAATCAAGGCCGCATTGCTCAAGATGGAAAATCTTGGGTTTGCTTTGGCAGAGGTTGGGATCGAACATTCCGAAGTTGTAATCAGTACCGACGGTATAAAAATGATGCTGGGCGCTATGCCTTTTAAGCTCTTGGAAAATGTTGATTTGGTATCTTTTATTGAGATACTTGTCATCAATTCTCAGGCTAAAGATTATAAGCGGACAGAAGATTCTTTTGTAAGAGATGATCAAATATCAGTCGAAGCGATAAAGGAATTTTCACGTATAATCAAAATGAATTAGCTAAGAGACAGGCTTTGAGAACGTAGTTCAATTAAAGGGGTAAGCAGGAATGTTTACCCCTTTTACATTGACCAAATACAAAAAAGTTAGTAGTATAAATGTATAATAAAAAATAAAAAAGAATAAAAAGACAAATAAGAAAAGGATAATGATATGGATAAAATAAGAAATTTTTGCATAATCGCCCACATTGATCATGGCAAATCAACTTTGGCTGACAGGATGCTGGAAATCACCGGGACGGTTGAAAAAAGAAAAATGAAAAATCAGCTTCTTGATACCATGGACATTGAACGGGAAAGAGGCATCACCATCAAGCTCCAGCCGGTGTCAATGGATTACAAAGGCTATAAGCTTAATTTGATTGACACTCCCGGGCATGTAGATTTTACATATGAGGTGTCACGCAGTTTGGCGGCCGTGGAAGGCGCTGTGCTTTTGGTTGATGCCACACAGGGGATTCAGGCCCAGACGCTGGCTAATCTTTACTTGGCCATGGAGCAGAATCTGACCATCATCCCGGTGGCCAACAAGATTGATCTGCCGGCGGCCGACAAAGAAAAAACCAAAAGAGAGATTATGGAACTTTTGGGATGCAAAGAAGAAGAGATCTTATATGCTTCTGGTAAAACCGGAGAGGGAGTCGGCGAGGTTTTGGACGCCGTGATCAAAAGCGTGCCCTGCCCCAAAAATTACGCGGCCAAAGAAAATGCCGGTAAGCTTAGGGCTCTGATTTTTGATTCAAATTATGATGAATATAAAGGCGTGGTCGCCTATGTTCGCATCATTGACGGGGAAGTGAGCAAAAATGATAAGATAAAACTTTTAGCGACCAAGGCGGAGAGTGAAGCCTTGGAAGTGGGAATTTTCAAACCCGGATATTTTTCCACCGGAAGCTTAAAGACCGGCGAGATCGGATATATCATCACCGGTTTCAGATCAGTGGCTGAATGCCGGGTGGGAGACACGGTGGCGCTTACAAAAGACAGTGAAGGCATGGCGCCGCTTAAAGGCTATGCGGAAGCAAAGCCGATGGTGTTTGCCGGAATTTTTCCCAAAGAAGGCAATGAGTATAAGGAATTGCGTGAAGCCATGGACCGGCTTAAGCTCAATGATTCGGCTTTGTTTTATGAACCGGAACAATCGCAAGCTTTGGGCATCGGTTTCCGTTGCGGATTTTTGGGCATTTTGCATTTGGAAATTTTTCAAGAAAGGCTCAGGCGCGAATTCGACTTGGAGTTGATTGTTACCTTGCCGAGCGTAGCGTATAAAGTTTTCAAGAAAAACGGCGAAGAAATGATCATGCGAACACCTCAGCAGTTTCCCAAGCCCGAAGAAACCGAACACATTGAAGAGCCGTGGGTTAATCTGGACGTCATCACTCCCAAAGAGTATGTCGGAAACATCATGAGCCTGGCGCAAGAAAGAAGAGGCATATACAAAAATACCGAATACATTGACCAGACCAGAGCCATCCTTCATTATGAAATACCAATGAGCGCTATTCTTACGGATTTTTATGATAAGATCAAAGGCTTAAGCTCCGGCTATGCGTCCATAAATTATGAATATCTGGGATACCGCGAGGCTCGGGTTGTTAAGATGGACATTCTGGTGGCGGAAGATCCGATTGAAGCTTTATCCGTGATTGTTTATGAAGACGACGCTCATCGCCGTGGCAAAGAAATTGTTGAAACTTTGCGGGATCATCTGCCCAAGCAGATGTTCGTCATCAAATTGCAGGCTTCCATTGGCGGCAAAATCATTGCCGGCGAGCGTTTAGCCGCATTGCGCAAAGATGTTACCGCCAAGCTGTACGGCGGCGATGTTACGCGCAAGCGGAAACTTTTGGAGAAGCAGAAGAAAGGCAAGAAAAAAATGATGACTGCCGGCAAGGGCAGCGTGGATATACCGTCGGAGACATTCATTAAGCTGTTAAAAAAATAAGGATGACGCTAATATGCTAATAAATGCTAATCCGCTAATTGCTAATGGTATGACGCTAATATGCTAATAAATGCTAATCCGCTAATTGCTAATGGTATGACGCTAATATGCTAATAAATGCTAATCCGCTAATTGCGAATTTTTATTAGCGATTAGCGGATTAGCATTTATTCGCGGATTAGCATCACATACATATGAAGAGAAAACATTTTGTCAAAATCGTCTGGGTAATTTTGTCGGCCATGATCATATTCACGATGGTGCTTTGGACCGTCGGGGTGGCATTCATGTAGTATGGAAAAGAACTGGGAACAAAAGCCCGCAATGCCAGCGGAATATAAAGACAAGATGCCCGGGTTTGAACCTTTGGTTTTACAGCTGTTGTTTAACCGTGGTTTTGAAAGCCTGGCAGAAGCGAAAACCTTTTTAGAAGCGGGTTTTAAAGATACGCACGATCCCTTTTTGTTTGGTGATATGGAAAAAGCGATTGCGCTCATCATCAAGCATATCAAAGAGCGAAACAAGATTTTTGTTTATGGGGATTATGACGCAGACGGCGTTACCTCATCCGCTTTGATTTTTGAGGCTTTAAGAACTTTGAAAGCGGAGGCGGATGTATATATCCCTCATCGCGTATCCGAGGGTTACGGTCTCAACAAGGATGCGATTGAGTTCATCCGGAATGAGGGGGCAAGGCTTGTTATCACGGTTGACGGAGGAATTCGAGCCGGGACGAAATTTCTTTTGCTCAAAGCTTGGGGATTGACGTGATTGTCACCGATCATCATACGCCCCCGCTCCTCAAGACGGAGTATCCTGATGCCTTGATCATAAATCCGGCAGTTCCGGGAGAAAAATATCCGGATAAGAAATTGGCTGGTGTCGGAGTTGCTTTCAAACTTGCTCAAGCGCTGATCATGAAATCAAAATTGGAGGAAAACGACAAGGAAAAATTGATTCAAAGCTTTTTGGATCTGGTGGCGATTGGGACAGTCGCCGATTGCGTAAAATTGAGAGGAGAGAACAGGATTTTTGTTAAGACCGGTTTGGAAAAATTACGGAAAACGAAACGTTTGGGGCTAAGCGAATTGATGAGAGTCGCCAAGATCAGCTTGGACAAGAACCTGGAATCATGGAACATCGGTTTTCAGATCGGACCACGGCTCAACGCCGCTGGCAGGATGGATCATGCAAACACCGCTTACATGCTCTTGGTTTCCAAGAAGAGAGACGAGGCCGTGAGGCTGGCGCAAGAACTTAACCAGAGAAACATTGACAGGCAAAGGATAACAGAAGAGATTTTTGACCAAGTGGAGAAGCAGGTAAGCCCTGAGGAAGATAAAATCATGATCGGCGTGTTTGCTTCCAAAGAAGAAGGCGAAGATGTTTGGAACGAAGGTGTCGTCGGTTTGGTATCTGGCCGGATAACATCAAAGTACTATCGGCCATCCATGGTGATAACCGAGACCGAAGATGGCTATAAAGGATCGGGCCGGGGAATTCCGGAATTTAACATCATTGAAGCGGTTGAGAAATGCGGAGAATTTTTGGATAAGTATGGCGGCCATCCGGCGGCTTGCGGATTCAGCTTGAACCGGGAAAATTTGCCTCAGTTTTTGAACAAAATGCGGAGCATTGCCGATGAGAAATTGTTTCAAGCGGATTTGAAGCCGAAAATAACGCTGGAGGCTGAATTGCGGCTAGCCGACATTGATGAAAAAACTTTGGCCGGCGTAAATCTTTTTCGCGCCTTTCGGGCAGGACAATGAACGGCCGGTATTTTTAAGCAAAAAAGCGATGGTGGTTGATATCATGTATATGGGCGCCGATGGCAGCCACCTGAAACTCAGGATCAAACAGGCTGATTCTGGCGTTTTTTCCGCCATTGGTTTTGGACAAACCGAAAGATGGCCGAACATTAAAATTGGCAGTGAAATTGATATCGCATACAGCCTTGATCTGAATGAATTTAACGGCCGGAGAGAAGTGCAGTTTAAAATTGTTGACATCAAAGAAGCTAATACATTGTCATCCTGAGGAGCGAAGCGACGAAGGATCCCGTTGATTTATCATAATGCGTCGGGATTCTTCACTCCGCTACGCTTCGTTCAGAATGACAAAATATATGGAAAATAATAAACAAAAAAAACTTATCATATATACCGATGGGGGAGCCAGGGGAAACCCCGGACCAGCCGGCATCGGTTGTGTTGTTTATGATTGCGATAAGAATATTGTCGCGGAAGTTTCCGAGTATATCGGTAAAACAACGAATAACCAAGCAGAGTACCGCGCAGTCATCGCCGCGCTGGAAAAAATGAAATCGTTTGAGGCAGAAGAACTTGAATTTTTTTTGGACTCGGAATTGGTCGTTAAACAATTGAACCGGGAGTATAAAGTTAAAAACAAAGAGCTGGCGCCTTTGTTCGTTAAGATTTATAATGAATGCATGAAGTATAAGAAAACGTCGTTTAAGCACATTCGCAGGGAATTGAATTCAGCCGCAGATGCTTTGGCGAATGAAGCGATGGATAGAGGGACATATAGCTCAGTTGGTTAGAGCGCACGGTTCACATCCGTGAGGTCACAGGTTCGAGTCCTGTTATGTCCACATGATAAGACTCGGGTTCACACATGCCCTCTAAAGCTTTTGCGGAGGAGGGTTTTATTTTTTATTCATTTATGTTAGAATATACGAAGAATTAGCTAAATATTTTTTACCAAAATTAGCATTTTAGTGATAATTATTTCTGGTAATTATGTATGGTGTTAGCACAAATTTTAGGAAAGTTTGAAGTCTTTTTGATTGATGTCAAATCGGACATAGTGAAATCATTTTCTTATGTTTGGAAATTTTTGCATGTAAAAATTTTGATTTCTGCGATTGCCGGCTTAAATGTTATCACCTGGCTTTTAGCAAGATTTATCGGCACCGAGATCGGACTCCAAAAAATCGCTTTGCATTACAGCGTGGATTTTGGGATAGATTTGTATGGCAATGCCGGTCAGATTTTTATCCTGCCGACTCTTGGCACAGTCTGCGCGTTTTTCAATTTTCTTTTAACCCTGTTGGTTTTCCGTTATGTTAAAGCTGACATAAAGTTCATATCTTATGTGCTTCTCTTGGGGGCAATGCTGGTCAATGTAATTCTCTTGGGGGCAACCACTTCCATATATTTAATAAATTTCAGATAAAATCATTATGCAAGATTTTGTTATCATCAAGGTGTTGGTCTTAACCGCTCTCGCGTTTATTTTTACTTACGCCTGGACGCCGATCCTTACATATTTTTTATATAAATATAAAATCGGCAAACAGATCCGTGATGACAATGGGTCCACGCCGATTTTTACCAAATTGCATATTCATAAATCCGGAACACCGACCATGGGCGGCATGCTGGTGTGGGTGACAGTCCTGATTTTCAGCTTGTTGTTTTTTTATCTGGGACGATTGCTGCCTTGGGAAATTTTCAAAGAATTTAATTTCCTGTCCCGCAGTCAGACCCTTTTGCCCTTAAGCTGTCTCGTAGCCTCGGCCTTGGTGGGATTTGCTGATGACTATCTGGATGCCAGAAGGATGGGGTACAACGGCAGAGGGATAAAGTTCAGCTATAAGCTGTTAATTTATGCTGCCATCGCTTTGGTCGGGGCTTTGTGGTTTTATTTTAAGTTAGATTGGGACCTGGTCCATGTTCCGTTTGCCGGAGATTTCAACATCGGCGCCTGGTATGTCTTGTTTTTCGTCGTCGTGGTTGTCAGTTCGGCTTTTGCCGTAAATCAATCGGATGGACTGGACGGATTGGCCGGAGGCACTTTGCTGTTTTCCTTCGCTTCATACGCTGTGATATCTTTTGCGACGGGCAGATATGATCTGGCCGCTTTTTGCGGGGTCATCACCGGCGCGCTTTTGGCATTTCTGTGGTTCAACATCAATCCGGCCAGATTTTTTATGGGAGATACCGGATCAATGTCGCTCGGTATCACATTGGCCTTAGTTGCTTTGTATACAAATACGGCTTTTATTTTGCCTTTTATCGGATTTATTTTTGTCATTGAAGCGCTTTCAACCATCATTCAGCTGGCATCAAAAAAGCTGAGGGGCGGAAAAAAAGTTTTTCTTTCTTCGCCTATCCATCATCATTTTGAAGCTAAGGGCTGGCCGGAAGGAAAAATTGTCATGCGAGCCTGGGTTATATCCGGAGTAACCGCGGCGGTCGGACTGATTATATTCTTGCTGGATAAGACAACTTAAGAAACAATTTGCGAAAAATTTCCATGTCCTTAAAAAAAAGATTTAAAAAATTGTTAGCCTTGCAAAAAAAATATCACGAGCCGGATAAATTTTTGATATTTATCATCTTGGCATTGTTGATTTTTGGCCTGGTAAGCCTTTCCAGCGCTTCTTCAGTCGTGTCATACGAAAAATTCGGCGACGTGTATTACTTTTTCAAACACCAGCTTTTCGGCCTTTTGGTCGGATTGGCGGCATTCTGGTTTTTCGCAAAAGTTGACTATCATGTCTGGCAAAAATATGCTTTCGGTTTCTTGATTTTTTCCATCCTGCTCCTGCTTCTGGTTTTTATTCCCGGGCTTTCCGCAAATTATGGCAAGTCTCGCAGCTGGATAAATATATTCGGTTATTCTTTGCAGCCGTCAGAGTTCGTTAAATTATCTTTTCTTTTATATTTGGCGGCTTGGCTGCAGGCCAGAAAAGAAGATTTGCATGATTACGCCAGAGGCATCGGAACATTCGTGGCGGTGCTTGGGCTTGTGGGTTTTTTGATGCTTCTTCAGCCGGATGTCGGTACGCTGTCTATCATCGGTCTGACAGCCTTGGTCGTGTATTTTGTCGGGGGCGGCAAGGTCAAGCATATTCTGTCCTTGATTGTTTTGGGAGTTTTAGCGCTTGTGGCATTGGTAAACATCAACCCGTATCAGATGAATCGTTTCAAATGCATGCTGGAACCGGGATACAGTCCCGATAAAGTCTGTTATCAGACCAACCAGTCTTTGATCGCAGTCGGTTCCGGCGGCATCTTGGGGCGAGGCTTTGGTGAAAGCCGGCAGAAATATATGTATATACCGGAAGTTTCCGGAGATTCAATTTTTGCAGTCATTGCTGAGGAGAACGGGCTGGTTGGATCAGCGCTTCTGATTTTGGCTTTTGGGTTCTTGTTTTTGAGAGGTTATTTCGTTTCCAGACACGCTCCCGATGAGTTCGGCCGCAATCTTGCCATCGGCATCGTGTCTTGGCTGACAATCCAGACCATCATCAATATCGGCGGCACAATCAACATGATGCCGATGACAGGCGTGCCCTTGCCTTTTGTAAGCTACGGCGGGACAGCGATTTTGGCAGTGCTTTCGGCCTGCGGGATCCTGGTTAACATCAGCAAGCAAACGAAAATCTTGTAACTTGAAACTCATAACTCGTAACTTTATATAAATAAGTTATGAGTTATGAGTTTCAAGTTACGAGTAAAGAATTATGAAAGAATTTAAAAATAAAATTAAAATTTTGCTGTCTGGCGGCGGCACTGCCGGATCCGTCTCGCCGCTCCTTGCCATAGCGGAAACTTTGAGTCGCGATGATTTTGAATTTTTATGGCTGGGCACCAAGACCGGACCGGAAGCGGAGATGGTTGAGGCTACGGGAATAAAATTTTTGCCGATTGCGAGCGGGAAGTGGCGCCGATATTTTTCGATTGAGAATTTTGTTGATTTTTTTCGGTTAACGAAAGGATTTTTTGATTCTCTTTTTGCCATAAGAAAGTTTAAGCCTGGCTTGATGATGAGTGCCGGGGGATTTGTCAGCGTCCCGGTCGCTTTTGCTTGCAAGTTATCTGGAGTGCCGATCTTGATCCATCAACAAGATGTCCGTCCGGGGCTTGCCAATAAGATTATGGCTCCGTTTGCAAACGTCATAACTGTAACTTTTAAGAAATCATTGGATGACTATGGAAAAAAAGCGCTCTGGGTGGGCAATCCCGTGCGCAAGGAATTTGAAGAAAACAGGATTGACAGGCGGACGGCTTTGCAAAAATTAGGAATCGGGCATGACAAGCCGATTTTGCTGGTTATGGGCGGAGGAACCGGCGCTTTAAGAATAAACGAGTTGGTTCATGAATCGGTTCCGGAGCTAACAGACTTTTGCCAGGTGATCCATATCACCGGCAAAAACAAGAGCCTGGAATCATCTCAGATTTCCGCGCAAAATCAGAATTACCAAAGCTTTGAATTCTTAAACACGGAAGGAATGCTTAAGGTTTTTACAGTCGCTGACGCTATCGTGTCGCGCGCCGGAATGAACGCTTTGACAGAAATTTCTTATTTCAAGATTCCGGCCATCTTGATCCCGATGCCTGATTCGCACCAGAAGGATAACGCAGAAATCTTTAAGTTAAGCGGCGCGGCGATGATCATGGATCAGCGTGAAACAAAAAAGGAAGATTTTATAAAGAATATTTACAAAATACTTACGGATACAAACCTGCGAGATAAGATGCGGAATAATCTTTTAGGAGTCATAAAAATAGCCGAGGAGGGGGAGTTTGAGGAGATTATTGAGAATATTACAAGATAAACAATTACCCTCTTGATAGAGGGGAATATAATAAAAAAATATGGACTTAAATAAATTACAAAAAATCTACATGATCGGAATCAAAGGCGTGGGCATGACGATGCTGGCGCAGTTTTTGCATACTTCCGGCATTGAAATCATCGGCTCAGATGTGGAAGAAGTCTTTATGACTGACAAGGTGCTTAAGGAAAGCGGAATTAAGGTTCTAAAAGGATTTGATAAGGATAACATACCGACTGATGCGGATTTGATTGTTTATTCAACATCATATAACGCCGATACGAATGAAGAAGTCAAGGCGGCTCTCTGCGGCAAAAAGAAAGTCATGACATACGCTGAAGCTCTCGGTTCCGTGTTCAATGAAAAATACGGCATTGCCGTCGTCGGGTCTCACGGAAAGACCACGACAACCGCCTGGCTCGGGTACGTTTTGGAAAAGAGTGGAAAGAGCCCGAGCGTGATGGTCGGCGCCGCAGTCAAGCAATTCGGCGGAGCTAGCCTCAATGGGCAATCCGACATATTATTGATCGAAGCCGATGAATATCAGAATAAGCTGAAATTTTTCAACCCCAAAGCTGTTTTGCTTAATAATATAGACTACGACCATCCTGATTTCTTTCCGACAGTAGAGGATTATAACAAAGCTTTCATCGATTTCATTGAAAAAATTCCCAAACGAGGCTTTTTGGTCGCGAATTTTGATGATAAGACGATCAGGAAAACTGCTAACGTTAACTGTCGGGCGCGGGTCATAAGCTATGCCATAAATGAAACGGCTGAGTATGTCGCCTATGATATAAAGCATGGGGGCGGCAAACAATATTTCAAAGTTAAACTTGGCATAGATGCGATGGATGAAGACGATGAAGAATTGCAGAACAGCGAAGTGGGGGATTTTGCGATCCGTCTTCCCGGGAAGCATAACATTTATAATGCTTTGGCAGTAATAGCCGCATCAATTGAACTGGGCGTACCGCTCAATGAAATAAGAGAACATTTGGAAGATTTTGAAGGCGCCAGCAGGCGCATGGAAATCTTGGGAAATTTCCGCGGAGCGACAATCATTGATGATTATGCTCATCACCCGGCTGAAATAAAAGCGACATTGTCCGGTGTCCGCGAGCTGTATAAAGATGAAAAAATAAAAGTCGTTTTTCATCCGCATACATATACCCGCACCAAAGCTCTGCTTAATGATTTTGCAAAAAGTTTCAGCGATGCGGATGAAGTGATCGTGCTTGATATCTATGGGTCTGCCAGGGAGAAACAGGGGGGCGTAAGCAGTGAGGAATTGGTGGAGTTGATAAAACAGGAAAACAAAAAAGCAAAAAAACAAGTTGTAAAATATATCGCTACTCTTGTTGAATGTGAGAAATATTTAAGAGATAATATTGAACGCGATGATGTGGTGGTGTTGATGGGGGCAGGGGATGTGTTTCGAGTGGGGGAGAGGCTACTGAAGTAAATGCCTAATGTCTAATTTCCAATTTCAAATCAAATCCAAATGTTAAAAAATATTTTGAAATTGGAAATTGGAAATTTGAAATTAGACACATTGATATATTCCTTAATATAATATAACCATGGACATAGAAAAATTATTGCAAAAAAACATCCCTTTATCCCCCTTGACAACGTATAAGATTGGCGGGCCGGCTAAATATTTTGTTGAAATAAAGACCAGAGAGGAACTTAAGGACTGTTTGGCATGGGCAGATGATGTTAACGAAAAAGTATATATTTTGGGCGGAGGCAGCAACATTTTGGTGCCGGATAAAGGCATAAACGGTTTGGTTGTTTGCTTAAAGAATGACTCGGTAAAGGTTATGGGCGATCGTTTGGAATGCGGAGCCGGAGCAACATTATCGCGAGCAAGCAGTCTTGCGATAAACAGCAGCTTGAGCGGTTTGGAATGGACAATTGGAATACCGCGCGCGACCGTGGGCGGATCAATCAGGGGAAATGCCGGAGCTTTTTCAGTGGAAATGAAAGATATTGTTGAAATGGTGGAAGTGTTTAATCGAAAAAAATTTGCTTTTGAAATTTTAAGCAACAGAATGTGCGGTTTTGTCTACCGAAGCAGTTTGTTTAAAAATAGTGATGACTATATCATTTGGAGTGCAACTTTAAAAATGAAGATGGTGGAAAAAAAAGCAATTGAAGAGAAGATGCAAAAAACCATTGAATTTCGGAATGAAAAATATCCGAAACTCCCCAGCGCCGGTTCAGTTTTTAAAAATGTTGATCCGGATGAATTTAAAACCGGTAATGCAGTCATCTTTGAAAGAGAACTTAAAGATAAGATCGGCAGAGATGGCAAGATTAGCGCTGGATTGATCATTGACCTGCTGGGACTTAAGGGAAAAACGATTGGCGGCATAAAAATCAGCTTGGAACACGCGAATCATATCGTTAACACAGGAAATGGGACCGCCGAAGACGTTATCACGCTTATCAGTTTGGTTAAAGAAAAGGCCAGAACTCAGTTTAAAATACAACTTAAGGAGGAAATATCATTTTTTGGTTTTGATTCATAGATTTTCATTTTACATACAGAGAATTATATAATAGTATTCAAATTTTTTTGAATATTATTTTTTTTAGCTAATTTTAATATAATATATTCAATATTTTTGCTACAATCTGTAAGCGTCCGATGGTCTTGACTAATAGAAAGTTTTATGCTAAAATAAGAACGATTTAAAAATTAAACAACAAAACAAGATAATTGGCAAACAATTATTTTTTTGAATATAATGCAAGTGAGTCAAGTTTCCATGTCTTGAATCGCTGAAATATATATGGATAATTCCTCAATTTTGGACCAAATTTTAGACAATCAAAAAGCCGAAGAAGTGGCTCGTCTTGATGCTGTGGAAATAATCAACAATTTATTTTCAGAGTTGACTGACCGTGAGCGCGATGTTCTTATCAGGCGCTATGGATTGCATGGCAGCGATAAAGAAACCTTGGAAAGCATTGGGAGCGCCCATAAGCTAACCAGAGAACGCATCAGGCAGATTGAAACGACATCGGTTAAAAAACTTCAGCAATTGGATAATCTTTCCGAGTATATCTCAACGCTTAAAAATATCATTTACCAGCTTTTGGAGGAGCATGGAGGACTCATGGAGAAGGAATACCTTTTAAACATTTTGGCTGGTTTTTCTTTGAGCGGAGCAAGCCGCGAGAATGAGAAAGAATTGATACATAAAAACTATTTGAATTTTTTGATAACCAAACTTCTGCATAAGGAGTTTGAAGAAGTGCTTAATTCAAAATATTTCAAGCATTCATATAAATTAAAATTTCAGGAATTATGCCATTTGGAAGAATTGCTTGAGGAGCTTTTGAAAAATATCCATGATTATAAAAGGATCCATAAAACTGAAGAATTGATCGATTTGATAACAAAGCTGGAAAATTACGCAAAACATAAAGACAAACTGGAAGTAGAAAGCAGCTTGGATATTTCACCGGTGCTCGGGGGAGACATGTTTAAGGAAAATTTTGAAGTGATCAACAAGAACAAAGTTTTATATTCAATCCTTAAGGCCGCCAAAAAAATCGAACAGAACAAATTCGGGCATTGGGGCTTGTATAATTCCAGAGAAATAAAACCCAAAACCATCAATGACAAGATATTTTTGATTCTTAAAAACAGCGGCAAGCCGATGCATTTCGGTGAAATCGCTGAGAACATAAATCAGACAGCATTTGACGGTAAGAAAGCGAATTCCGCCACTGTTCACAATGAATTAATCTTGGATGATAAGTATGTTTTGGTTGGAAGAGGCCTTTATGGCTTGAAAGAATGGGGATATGAGAAAGGCACAGTTTCCGACGTTATTGAAGAGATTATAAACGAAAGCGATAATTCCCTTACCAGGGAGCAGATAATTGATAAAGTCCTCAGCAAAAGAATCGTAAAGAAAGCAACCATCATTCTTGCTTTGATGAACAAGGATAAATTTGATAAGAATGAAGGACGATACGCTTTAAAAGCATCTTCAAATTAATTGTTTACAAAATTCATAAAACTCCGTAATCTTGATAGATTACGGAGTTTTTGTATTGTTAAATTTGTTGTCAATAATAAAAAAAATTTAAAAGTAATATAATGGCAGACAGCTGAAATCAAATTGCGAAACGGCTTTACGAAGAAAGTGTTATTGTGTTATAATCAAGGAGACGAAAAGCTTGCAGGTTTATAAAAGCTTTTTTGTTGTTGATAAATATATATAAAGAATGACAGGGCTAACATTACTTGATAATTTTTTAAAAATGCCAATTGACCAGATGCTGTCGGTAGTACTCGTAAATTTCGGATGGATCCCGATTGCCATTACTTTTCTTTGGGGGTCGATTGAGCTGTGGGTTTTTTATTTAAAAAAACAATGGGGGAAACAGTTTAAAAAAGTTTTGCTAGCCATTGACGTTCCACGAGGGAATGAGCAAACCATGGAAGCGGTAGAAAACATGATGACATATTTTGCCGGTGCTCATGTTACTTTCAATTTGATAGAAACATATTGGGAAGGCAGATATCAACTCTCGTTCAGTTTTGAGATTGTCAGCATCAATGGATATACGCAATTTATAATCCGGACGCCGGAGATATATCGCGACATCGTTGAATCCGCCGTGTATTCGCAGTATCCGGATGCGGAAATCACGGAAGTGGATGACTATACCGAAGGCATGCCTGATCATTTTCCAGATGATGAATGGGATATGTATGGCGGCGAATTTATTGAACAAAAACATTGGGCGTATCCGATCAAAACTTATAAAGAATTTTTAGCGACTTCCGGAAAACCAGATAACATTTTTAAAGACCCAATGGCATCGCTCATGGATTTTTGCAGCAGCTTAAAAAAGGGTGAACAGCTTTGGTACCAGATAATTGTTTATCCGGAAGGTTTTGACTGGCCCAAAGAATGCGAAAAAGAGGTTAAAAAAATCTTAAAAGAAAAAACCAGTTCGGGCGGCAAAGGACTTTTTGGCATGGTATTTGGAGAAGTCGGAGGAATCATCGCTGAAACGGCGAGACAAATTGCGGATATGTTTTTTGGCTGGGGCGAAGCAAGTCCGGAAAAACAAGAAGATGCCTTGAAGATGATGAATTTGAAACCTTTGGAAAAAAAGCGCGTGGAAGCAATCACGAAAAAGGGTTCAAAACTGGGGTTCAGCTGTAAACAAAGATTTATCTATATTGCCAAAAAAGAAGTCATGAACAAGAACAAAGGAGCGGGGGGCATGATCGGCTATATGAAACAATTCATTGACTTGGATCTGAACAATTTTAAGCCGGACATGAAAAAGACGATAACAACTGCTGACTATTTTTTCGCGGATTCGCGCAAGAACAAAAAGAAAAATAAACTGATGTTCGGGTACAAAGGCAGGGATGGTACTGTCGGCCGAACAAGATATATTTTAAACATTGAAGAATTAGCGACCATTTGGCACTTTCCGGTGGAAACTGCCGTTAAAGCGCCTTTGATGCAGAAAGCGGCTGGCAGGAAATCAGAACCGCCAATGACTTTGCCTGTAAAAGATAGCAATATAAGCGAAGATTCAAGGCTTGGATGGGAGTATGGCGAGGAGAATATATTCACTCTGGAAGATGAGAAAACTGAGGCGCCAAAGGTGGTTGAGCCGATTGATTTGAGAAACGGTTTAAATGACAGGCCAGAACATGCAAATTCTTCCGATGACGATATAAAAACAGTTGATGCTCCGCCGGATAATTTGCCATTTGTTTAAAATTGATAACAAGTTATGGATAACAATGATATAACAGTTTTTGCGGAAACGACTTTTCGCAACAAACACGTAAAATTCGGGATCAAAAGAGATGACCGCCGCCGTCATATGTATTTGATTGGAAAAACCGGCATGGGCAAGTCAACAATCCTGGAGAACATGATTGTAGAGGATATCCGCAAAGGCCATGGTGTTGCGGTCGTTGATCCGCATGGGGATTTGGCGGAAAAGATCATTGATTTTATCCCGTCTGAAAGAATCAATGACGTCATTTACTTTAACCCGGCGGACATCAATCATCCGATCGCTTTTAATGTTGTGGAGCATGTGGAATCGCATTACCGGCACTTGATATCTTCCGGACTGATCGGAGTGTTCCAAAAGCTTTGGGCTGATTCTTGGGGTCCCAGGTTGGAATATATTTTACGTAATTCCATTTTGGCGATTTTGGATTATCCCGGATCAACGCTTCTGGCTGTTACCAGGATGCTTTCAGATAAAAAATTCCGCAAGAAAGTGATTGAGAAAATTCAAGACCCGGTTGTGAAATCTTTTTGGGTAAATGAATTCGCGGGTTACAATGATAAGTTCGCTTCCGAAGCGGTTTCTCCGATTCAAAACAAAGTCGGGCAATTCCTTTCCAGTTCGCTTATCAGGAACATCGTTGGCCAGGTAAAATCCACAATTGATATGAGAAAGATCATGGATGAAGGAAAGATTTTGATTCTTAACTTAAGCAAAGGGCGCATTGGTGAAGATAATTCCGCGCTGCTTGGGGCCATGATGATTACAAAAATCCAGCTGGCGGCCATGAGCCGTGTTGATGTTCCGGAAAACGACAGGAAAGATTTTTTTCTGTATGTTGATGAGTTTCAAAACTTTACCTCTGACAGTTTTGCCAACATCCTTTCCGAAGCCAGAAAGTATCGGCTCAATCTGATTCTCGCTCATCAATACATTGAACAGTTGCAAGAAAATGTCCGGTACGCCGTTTTTGGAAATGTCGGCACCATCATTTTGTTTCGGGTGGGAGCAACCGACGCCGAGTCTCTGGTTATGGAATTTACTCCCACTTTCACGGAAGAAGATATCGTCAATTTGCCGAAGTACGAGATATATTTAAAACTCATGATTGACGGCGTTGCTTCCGAGCCGTTTTCGGCCCGCGGTCTTCCGCCGCTTTCGGAAGATGAAAAAACCGGAAACACGGAAAAAGTTATCATGGTCAGCCGCGAAAGATACGCCAAGGACAGACTGTCCGTGGAAGATAAAATCAATCGCTGGCACATGAATGATGATGAAATGAGCGAAACTGTAAAACCGGAGGAAACGGCGAAAAAAATCGTTGCCGCAGAAAAACCGGCTGTAGCCAGAAAAGAACCATTGGCAGTCAAAGAAGCGCCAACAATTTTAAAAGAGTCTCCCGACAAAGAATCGCAAAAAACGCCCATCCCGAGCCAGTCGCTCTATAAATTTGAAACAAAATGTTATCGCTGTGATCGAAACACGAGCACATCTTTTAAGCCTGATGGCATCCGGCCGGTATATTGCAAAGATTGTTTGTCAATCATCAAAAATGAAAAAAAATCGGAAACAGAGAAGAGAAAGCTGGCAAAAAGAGATGAGCTGGAAAGATTGAATGCTAAAGAAATTAGCATTCAAAAATACAAGCCAGCGCCTGCTGTGGCAAAAAAACCTTTGCCGGTTATCAGTGCCGAAATCATAAAAAATGATGACAAAGCCGATGAGGTGTCGCTGGTTGATGCGCTTAAGATGCCGCCTGTAAGCTTTGGAAACAAGATCAGCGATTTAAACCAAAAAAATATCCAAGCGCCCATGCATTTGGCAAACAAATTGCCAGCTGGCGAGACAGAAGAGAACTTTCAAGAAGGGGAAGAAATAAAATTTTAATTTATGGATTATTTGAAAATCGGACAAGCCAAGGATTTGAGCGGAGGGGAATATAAGATCTATCGCGCGCTGGAAATGTTTCCTGGGATTTTGTCATGGACCACTTTGCTTTTTCTGTTTGCGCTTTCTTACTTTAATCCGGTATTGGTGGCATATATCATCATCGCCTTTGATGTTTATTGGTTGTTGCTTGTCGTCTATCTCGGTCTTCATCTTATCGCAGCTTACAAGAAATATCAGAAAAATGTCAAAGTTGATTGGATGGCAAAATTAAACAATTTAACCGGGGACGATCAAAATATCAGTCCAGATTCGCTTGCAAAAAAAGGAATATCCTGGAAGGAAATAACTCATTTGATCGTTCTTCCTTTCTCATTTGAAGATTTGGATGTCATAAGGCCAACATTTGAAGCAATCATCAAAGATGGTTTTCCAACCAAGCAGATGATTGTTGTTTTGGCGGCCGAAGAAAGAGCGGGAGAAAAAGCTCTGTTCAGGGCCAGGGAAATTGAAAAAGAATTTTCTGGATTTTTTAGACATTTTTTGATCACGGTCCATCCTGACGGAATCATCGGAGAAATCAAAGGTAAAGGGGCAAATCAAGCCTTTGCCGCAAAAGAAGTCAAAGCCCGTGTCATTGATAAGCAGGGGTTTGATTACAAAAAGATTTTGGTCAGTGTTTTTGACATTGATACTGTCGTTATCCCCGGTTATTTTTCTTGCTTGACGTATACATTTTTAACAGTCGCTGATCCATATCGCGCCAGCTATCAGCCGATTCCGCTTTACAACAACAACATCTGGAGAGCGTCGTTTTTTGCCCGGGTGGCCGCCAATTCCAACACTTTTTGGCAGATGATGCAACAGATCAGAAGTGAAAAGCTGGCAACGTATTCATCTCACTCCATGACTTGGCAGGCGCTTACGGACGTAGGCTTTTGGTCAACCAACATGGTGAGCGAGGATTCTCGGATTTTTTGGCATTGCTACATTTTTTATAACTGTGATTACCGAGTGGAACCGCTACATTTTCCTGTTTCCATGGATATAACTGAAAGAGAGACTGTCTGGAAAACGTTCAAGAGCCTTTATGTCCAGCAGAGGCGCTGGGGGTGGGGAGTTGAGAATCTCCCTTATCTGATTTTTAACGCTTATAAACGAAGGAAGACGATCAAGAAAAAAGATATTTTTAGCAAAGTCTTTACCCAATTATACGGTTTTCACTCTTGGGCCACAAATGCCTTGATCATTGGCGTGGTGGGGTGGATGCCTTTGCTTATCGGCGGCGACCGTTTTAACTCATCAGTTTTGTCCACGAACTTGCCCATGGTCACAAGGACGCTGATGATGGCTGCCATGTCCGGCATGATTTTATCCGCAATCATTTCAGCTTTGCTTTTGCCAAATGAGCAAAGAAAACAAGGCTTCATCAAAAAAATATCCTTGCTTGTCCAATGGATCATCCTGCCGATAAGCATCATAATTTTTGGAGCAGTCCCGGGGCTTGAAGCGCAAACCAGGATGATCTTGGGAAAACGCCTTGGTTTTCAGATAACGCCCAAAGGAGCGGCTGGAAGCGGAAAAGATGCTAATTGGCTTCAGGAATGAAGTTAAAACATGGATTAAAAATGTTTAGAAATAAAGAAAAAAAAAGATTTGAAAAAATGATTTTTAGCCAGATTACATACTTTGTCATCGGTTTTTTTGTTATCATGCTGATTGTCTTTCCACTGTCAAAAAAAATAACCAGACAATATGGATTGAACAAAGAAATCAGCGAGCTCAATGCCGAAGTAAAAAAATTGGAGGGGAAAAATGATGTTTTAAAACAGATGATCGGATATCTGGGGTCGGATCAGTTTGCGGAAGAGGAAGCCAGGATAAATTTGAACTTAAAGAAGGAAGGCGAAGAAGTGGTTGTGATAAAAAATTCAAGCGGCGGCAATTTTACAGACAGCTCCGAACACGGCGTCTCAGTTCCGGTTCTCGCGGCCTAAAAGCCCCGAATCCCTTAAAATGGTGGCTATATTTTTTTAATTAAAGCATAAAGTTTTTTTCATGACAAACATGGATGGTATAAAAAAACTGAGCAGGAGTGAAATGGAAAAATCCAGACAAATCGTTTTGGATGTCTTGGAGTTGCATGATAAAGAGTTAAAAAAAGATATGGCGGAGAAAAATACCGCTAAAAAGATTTTCAGCCTTGACAGCATAACCAGAAAGAATGAAAAGAATGAAAAGAATGAAAAGAATGAAAAGAATGAAAAGAATGAAAAGAATGTCTTTAGCAGTCCGCAAATTGTAAAAAAAGAACCAGAGCAAATTATAAAAACGGAAAAAAATGAAATAATCAAAGTCGGTGAAAAAAAGAGGGAATTATGGATGAATGATATGCGAGGATTTTTTCATAAAAGTGAAAAACCAAATGAAAAGAAAACAGACAAAAAAAATGTAGAAAATGTTGTAAAAAAAATCGTCCAGAGCGAAGAAAAAAAATCACCGGTTCTGAAAGAAAAATCAAATCTAGCGGCAAACAGTGAAACATACGCCGATACAAAAGTGAATGTTGATTTTGATTATGATTTTACGCCAGCATTGGCAAAAAAATTACACGAAAATGAAGTTCTAAAAAAGAGAAAATTTAATTTTGTGGAAAAAGCGAAAGGCTTATCAGTTAAGATCCATAACGCATTTTTTATCAAGAAGCATAAAAGGGAAATTGATTTGCTGATTTTGGAAGAGAAAAAAAGATAAAGCTAAATCTGAAATCGTCCGCAGAGAAGAAAAGAAAAATAAAAAATCCCGAAAAGATAACGTCCGCATAAAAAATTATTTTAATGAAAGTCTTTTGCGGATTAAAAAAGATTTTTTAACTGCGCTTGGCGTTTTGCCGAGAATTTTCGGGTTAAGCCTGGTGGTTATAATTTTTTGCTATTCATGTTTCGCCATCTTGCTTTTAAAATTCAATCTTGACACCCCGAGTCTGAGGAGCCTCGCCTCATATGTTCCAGTGCCGGCAATCATTGATAAGTCGGGAATCATTGAATTTTATGATTACAAAGATTTGAAGGATGATTTTATACAGTCAGCCGCTGCCATACAAGATCCCCGGAGCTTTCAGGCTTATTTGGTGCAAAAAATGGTATATTCCGATCTGCTGAGGAAGTATAATCTTTCCGATCAGAGGCTGACAGAAGACGAAGTGATAAAAAAATTGGAAAAAAATCTGATCTATGACAATGAGATCAATCAAGTGGGAATCAGCAGGATCAGAAAAATCAAACAGCTGGTTGATGGAGGCGAAAGTTTTTTGAAAATTGCGAACAAATATGGCGATCAGCAAGGCAGCGTAACGCTTAACAGAGGCAGTGATAATCTTTTTTTGGATTTTAAAACGGACTTGCTCAAGCTATCGGAAAATGAGATGAGCAGAATTGAATATGCCGCTGACGGATATTATATCTTTTTTTGTACGGGTAAAAATGAAGATTCTGTTGATTTGAATTATGTCTTTATCAGAGGCATGGAATATGGAAGTTATCTGCAAGAAGCCATAAAAAAATATACTGTGTGGAGTTTTGTTGAGTGAAGAATTGAAGTGAGCCGAAAACGGGGATCGAACCCGTGACCTCTGCTTTACGAAAGCATTGCTCTACCAGCTGAGCTACATCGGCCCTACTACGCCCAAGGCTTCGTAGGGTAAACATTATTAGGTGGGAGCGGGATACGAGAATCGGACTCGCGTCTCCTGCTTGGGAAGCAGATATACTACCATTGTACTAATCCCGCTTGGGATAGACAATATTCATGATAATAAGAAATCAATAAATTTGCAAGTAATTATTGGAAAAATACCTATGATCAACAAAAGAAGCAATAGAATAAGGAGTTTTGCGGCAATCGCCCTAATTGTCATAAGCATATTTTTGTATGGAAATTTTTCTTTTGCAGAGGATGTGGATGATTTGGAAGAAAACAAAACATTTTCAATCAAATTGGACAAGGAAACGATAAGCAAAGGATATACAGTGGCGGCTTTTGATGATGGCATAAAATTATCGCTGGTACCGGGAATTCTCGGCAGTTCAACGGATGTGGAGGTTTTGGAATTGCATGAGAATTTTGAGATGCCTTGGTCGCTGCAAATGATCAGCGAGGTGTATCAATTTGAATTCAAAAACAAGGCGGCATATGATTCAGATAAGCCTTTTTATATTCAGCTTGCGTACGGCGAGCAGACAAATTGTTATAAAAAAGTATTTTTTTACGATAAGAGCTTGGGCGCCTGGAGGCCGTTGCCGACCAAAGATTATCCACAAGAAAATTTTGTCAGATCTTTAATCCATCTTCCATTCGCCCGGATAGCGGTTTTTTCATATCCCGATCAAATGACGGTGGGAAAAGCCAGCTGGTATTCATACAAGAAAGGCGACTTTACCGCCAGTCCGGATTTTCCGAAAGGCTCTCTGCTCAGGGTAACCAACATTGATAATGGAAAATTTGTGGACGTCACGGTAAACGACTTTGGTCCTGACAGAAAAATTCATCCTGACCGCGTTTTGGATCTGGACAAAGTGGCTTTTGTAAAATTAGCTCCCGCTTCCGCCGGTACCATCAATGTGTCGGTTGAGCCCTTGAAAATCGCTGCGGAAACGAGCGGACAATTGCTGGGAGTGGCGGAAAGCGCGGTGGACGCAGAGCCAGTCATCAGCGCTAAAGCAGCAATCATATATGATGAAGAAAATGGCGAGTCTTTATGGGAAAAAAATTCCAAAGATGTTCTGCCTTTGGCCAGCTTGACGAAAATTGTAGCTTTAAAAACTTTTTTGGATACCAGGCCGACTTTGAGCGATGTGGTGGCTTATAGCGTAAAAGATGAGGAATATAATTATCAATATGCGGATAAGCTTGAGATTGCCCGCCTCAAGGTGGACGACGGCGATACGCTCACGGTTGAAGACTTGCTGTATTCAGCGCTGGTTGGTTCCGCGAACAATGCCGTGGAAAGCCTGGTTAGAGCCAGCGGATTTTCCCGCCAAGATTTTATAAACAAAATGAACGAGACCGTTTCGGAATGGGGCGCAAAGTCTACAAAATTCTTTGAACCGACCGGCTTGGACCCCAACAACGTGAGTTCTGCCAGAGACTATGCTATAATAGCCAGTGAGGCGCTTAAGAATCCGATTATCGCCAAAGCCAGCACGATGGCAAGCTATAAGTTTACGACCCTGAACACTGAAATCGCGCATACAATCAGGAACACTGATCAAATTATAAAAGAAAATATCTACAACATTACGGGATCAAAGACCGGATATCTGGATGAAGCGGGGTATTGCCTGATGACAAGGGTGGAACAGGACGGGAAGAAGTTGATTGTGGTAACCTTCGGAGTGGCAACGAGAACGAAAAGTTTTGCGGAGACGAAGGAACTGATTAAGTACGGTTTGTCGCTTTGAGATTGGATACTAGGATATTGGTTAATTAGTTGATTAGTTAATTAGGAAAAATATTTCGCCGATTATCGGCGTTAAATCCGCGTATAAATCTGCGTAATATCTGCGGGAAATAGAAGTCAAATAGAAGAATAAGATAGAGTATTAATATATTTTTTTAGTAAATATTTTTTAAATGATAAGGTTCTATAACGTAACCAAATCCTATCCCAAAAGCGGCGTGGCTCTTAACCGGGTGAATTTGCATATCAAGCCGGGGGAGTTTGTTTCCATCGTCGGGCAATCAGGAACCGGGAAAACAACCATGGTCAAAACCCTCATCGGCGAGGAGCGGATTGATGAAGGGAAAATTGTCGTGGGCGGATGGGATATCACCAACATCGGCCAGCGAGAAATTCCGGTGCTTAGGAGGCAGATCGGGGTTATTTTTCAAGACTTCAAACTACTCCATAAAAAAACGTTGTTTGAAAATGTCGCTTTTGCCATGCAAGTTTGCGGAGGCAGTCCCAAAAAGATCAGAAGCATCGTGCCGCATGTCATGAAGATTGTCGGTCTGGAAAACAAGATGGATCGTTATCCTTTGGAGATTTCAGGAGGAGAACAGCAGAGAGCGGCGATTGCCAGGGCCTTGGTTCATCGTCCCAAAATTTTACTGGCGGATGAACCGACCGGGAATCTTGATTCTCTCAATGCCAATGAAATCATTGAGCTTCTGCTTCGGATAAACAAATTCGGAACGACGATAATTTTGGTTACGCATAATCGCGAGATCGTCAATCGGCTCAAGCGCCGGGTGATCACGATTGACGCCGGCGAAATCGTTGGGGATCAGGAAGTCGGTAAATATATTTTATAAATTTATGCTTTTATCTTTCGCAAGAGTCATGAAATTCAGCTTCCAGGATATTTTCAGAAACATCTGGCTGTCTTTGGTTACGATCATAATCCTGGTGTTGGCTTTGTTTTCAATCAATATGCTTTTGGTCGTTAAAGTGGTGGGGGATACGGCCGTGGAAGCTGTCAAACAGAAGATTGATATCAACCTGTTCATTTCTTCTGAAGCAGAGGATGCTCAAATCATGGCGCTTAAGGCCAAGATCGCAAATTTGCCTGAGGCAAAAGAAGTGGCGTATATTTCAAAAAGCGAGGCCTTGAAAAGCTTCCGTGAAAAACATCGGGACAATGCGGAAATCATCCAAGCCTTGAAGGAGCTGGGGACTAATCCTTTAACCCCAAGCCTCGTTATCAAACCGAGGAATCTGGATGATTTTGATAATTTGATAAACAAATTGAACACCTTTGACGATTCCATCATTGAATCTCGTAATTTCACGGATTACAAAGTCCTGCTTGGAAAGATCAACAACATCACAAAAAAAGTCAGTGACGCCGGCATGGGCCTCTCAGCAATCTTTGTTTTTATCACGATCCTGGTGATATATAATTCTGTCCGCGTGGCCATTTACACTCATCGCCGGGAAATTGTCATCATGCGCCTGGTGGGCGCGTCAAAATGGTTCATCCAGATGCCATATCTGGTATCCAGTTTGATTTACACTTTTATCGGCGTTATCGCCATCATGTTTATTTTTTATCCGTTCTTAAGGCTTTTACAGCCGTACATGGAAACGTTTTTTGTCGGTTACAATGTTGACTTGATAAGATATTTCTTCGGCAACATTTTCGGAATTTTCGGCGTTCAATTCTTGCTGGCATCGCTTATCAACATCATCGCCAGTCAGTTGGCAGTGAGCAAGTATTCGAAGGTGTAGGCGACAATTGACAATTAACATTTAACCTTTGACCGATTTTTGATTTATATATTTTTTTCTTCGGTAAAAGATTATTCAAAATTTTGAAGTCAAATGTCAAAGGTTAAAGGTCAAATGTTATGAAATGTCATAATATTGATTTATTTGAACAAATAATGTATTATACAAAAGTATAAATGCCACGAAGGTGGTTTTTTATAAT
>CAWHBO010000006.1:0-22072 GCA_963827735.1 Candidatus Parcubacteria bacterium | reverse complement strand
CAGCAATACGTAGTTGTTTGCCGGCAAAAAAAAAATTGCCGCCGATTAAGATTATCGTTTACTCAGAATATGATTGCTTGTTTTGCGCTGATTTTAATGATACTCTAAAAAAAGTGAAGTCTGAATTTGGCGAAAAAGTTGTTGTCGCTTACCGACATTTTCCGCAAAGACAGCACGTCGATTCTTTTAAAGCGGCTGTCTTATCCGAATGCGCCGCGGAACAGGGGAAATTTCAGGAAATGAACGATAAGCTTTTTAATCTTGTAACAGCGGAAAAATTGAGCAACATTGATGCCTCTGTTTTGGCCAAAGAATTAGATCTGGATGAAAAAAACTTTGTAGATTGCGCGGCCACCGAGAGATACAAAGATAAGATTTCCAGCGGATATGATGCGGCCAGAAATTTCGGGATAATCGGAGCGCCTAGCAGTTTTGTAAATGGAGAAGTGCTTCCGGGCGCCGTGCAGTTTGAAGATTTTACGGATAGCGCGGGGATACAGAGAGAAGGGATGAGGAGTTTAGTTGAGCGGCTTTTGTTTGATTTTTGAGATTTGTAATTTATTTGTAATTTGAGATTTGATATTTGTTATTTGTCCCGGAGAGTTCGCCTAGCGGCCTATGGCACTTGCTTGGAAAGCAAGCGGGTTCACGCCCACGAGGGTTCAAATCCCTCACTCTCCGCCAATAAAATTATAATCGGTTTCGCCGGTTTTTTTAATTGAGTTAATAATAAAAAATGGATATCCAGACAAATTTGTTTATTTTATTCGGCGTGGTCGTTGCTCTTTTTTTGGCGGTTGATCTAGGTTTTTTTAATCGCAAGAGCCATAAAGTGGAATTCAAATCCGCACTTTATCAAACTTTGTTTTGGGTGGCAATATCAGTCGTGTTTTGTTTTTTGATATTTTTATATCTTGGGAATGATATGGCCGCTCAATTCATGAGCGCCTATGTAACGGAAAAAATGCTTTCCCTGGACAATCTGTTCGTGATTTTGTTGATTTTCAGTTATTTCAAGCTGGAGGAAAAATACCATCATCGAGTTTTGTTTTATGGAATTCTCGGCGCCATTATTTTTCGAGCCGTGTTTATCGGCGCCGGCGCGCTGGTCGTGAGTCAATTTCATTGGGTGTTGTATATTTTTGGAGCAATTTTGGTTTATACCGGTATCAGGTTATTTGAAGATAAAAAAGAAGAACATATAGATTTTGAGAAGAATAAGATCGTAAGAATCGCCCGCCGATGTTTGCCGTTTACCGCCAACCATCACCATGGCCGTTTTTTTGCCAAAGAGCATGGGCGTTTTATGTTTACTACGCTTTTTTTGATTGTCATTTTGATTGAAACGACTGATATCGTGTTTGCGGTTGATTCAATCCCGGCGGCTTTCGCCATTTCGCAAAATCCATTCATTGTTTACACTTCCAACATTTTCGCTATCTTGGGAATGCGGTCTTTGTTTTTTGTCTTGGAAAGCGTGATGCATAAATTTCATCATTTGCAGAAAGGCTTATCGTTTATCTTGGTTTTTATCGGCCTCAAGATGTTATCCGGAATTGTCGGCTGGCACATATCATCGCTGTTGTCATTCGGCATCATCATGTCCGCGCTCCTGCTTTCGCTGGCCGCTTCCATGCTTTTTCCTAAGAAGTTTTGATTTGGTAATTTTTTATAATGCCAATAATTTACTTTTTGTTTTGATGATTGCGTTTAATTTCATTTTTCATCCGCTCAGTCAATATGTTCAATTTTTTACTGACGTTAATCGGATAGCTAAATTTTTTGTTCACATTAAACATCGCAGGATTGAATTTTTCTTTTTCCGCATAAAAATATTTTCGAATATCTTCAATTTCAGGAAATTTATAAACCATTTTTCCATTTTTCATAATCGGAACAAGCATTTTTTTACCTGGGATTTTTTCTTGATCTATGCCAATGACGTCCCCGGCGTACTTGCCGTTTTTTATTTTTCTGAAAACTTGCTTGCGCCCGGGCAATGAAATTTTTTGCGGGCTGGTTTTCATTTTCGGGAAGATACCGGTTTCATTTTTGATTTCGCTCAATTTGTAAACAAGTTCAAGAGTGGGCGCGTCAGAAGGTGTAAGCAAACCAGTTGTGCCCGCATAAACGTCTATGGGGGCGTTTTTTTTAACCAAAGCCGTCACTTTCCATTCATCCAGATTGCTCATGGCAAAAATTTTTACATAAGGCAGGCCAGCTTCATCCAGCATTTTTCTGGCTTTTATGCTCAATTTATATAGATCACCGCTGTCGAGCTGGAGTCCGTTGGCCTTCACGCCGTCTTTTTCCGATGCTTTCGCGATTTTTATAAAATTCTTTATTCCGCTGATTGAATCATATGTATCCACAAGAATGTAGCCTTTGCCCTTCATGTGCTTGAAATATACTTTGAAAGCTTCCGCCTCGCTGTTAAAAGCTTTTATGAAAAAGTGATAGGTTCCGGCGCTAAAAACAGCCGGCCGGTTATTCTTGAAATTATAAAGCGATAGCCCTTGGGATATGCCGAACATTTCATTTATGCGTGAAGATTTCATCGCGGCGTCAAGCCCATAGCTTCGGCTATACCCTACGACTTTTGATTTGCCGTTGGCGGCTATTGCAAAGCGGGCCAGTTTTGAAGCGAGAACGGTTTGCAGATAAATGGCATTGATCAGAAACATTTCCGCCATGTGCGCTTCATTGATCGGCGCAGTTATCCTGATTATCGGTTCATTTGGGAAAAACAAGGACCCTTCCGGCATTGCCCAAACGTCTCCCCGGAAACGGAAATTTTTGAAATATTTCATTTCATCGTCCGAAAGAGAAAAGTTTTTTTTCAGCCATTTCAGCTGTTCACCGTTGAATTTTAAATTTTGCAGATAAGAGGCGGCATGTTCCAACCCGGCAAAAACAAAATAATTTCGCGAAAGCGGCAATTCGCGGATGAACAGGTCAAAAGTAGCAATCGTGTCCTGCATGTTTTCTCTTAAAAAAATAGAAGCCATTGAGAAGCGGGAACCGGTCGTGAAAAGAGATAAATCTTCTTTTGATATAAAGTCGTTAATCATATTTGGCTATATTGTAGCTCTTTTTCAATTTTTTTTCAATATAAAAAAACAGGGCTGACATACAGCGTCAGCCCCAAAATGTTGATAATATTCCGTTAAATGGTTACCCATCCAACAGCTGCCTCGGGAGAGCCAGTGATTAGGATTTGTCTATGGGCCAATCCCAATGGTAGGATGCCCCAGGAAATTAGTTGTTCAATCATCCCGTTGCCCCACCCTTCACACTTCATGTCTTTCGGCATTAAAATAGCAAAGCGCTTGGGATGTTCTTTCCAGAGCTTGATGTTAAGATTTATAATGGCTATCAACTCAACCATGGTGCCAGGTCCACCGCCAGCGCAGATAATGAAGCCATCAGATTCAAGCAGATGGCCGAGCCTTGTTCCAAACTGAAGTTCAATGGGAAGTCGCGTCTCCCCAAAAAATTGGCAGTCGCCATATTCAGCCAGATACTCATTTGCAGGCTTGCCGAGCATGGTATATCCGAATACTTTGCCCCCAGCTTCCCTTGCTCCTCTGACTGGAGCTTCCATACCGGCTCCGCCAAATCCACCGGTAACGACAATGCAACCACGCTCGGCCAATAGACGGCCGACCTCAACCATCGCGTCGTATGCCGGTTCACCAGCCACTCCATTTCCACTTCCCAAGCAAGAAATTTTTTTAGTCACTTTTTCCTCCTTTGTCTAAATTGTTATTCAAATTTTTATGTTCAAAACCATAAATTTTCTTCCTTGATTATAACTTCGTTTTATTTTCGCAGTTATAATTCAAGGAAGAAAAGGATAACAGTAATTGTTTATAATAGCATAAAATTTAAAAATTGTCAAAAAGTGGACGATTTAATATGGATAATTTAGCAGAAACAGACATTATTTCCATAAGTTTGTATTTTCGTGTTATAATATATATGCATACATAATTTATGGACAAAAAAATATTCAAATACTCTTTGTTGGAAAGCGACAGGGTAGCCAGGGAGTTCCAGACGTCTTTGATAAAAGGCTTAAGTTCTGAGGAAGCTTGGGCAAGGATCAAGAAGGAAGGCGCGAACGAACTTTCCGGAGAGCAAGTGCAATGGTGGCATATCATGCTCAGGCAATTCAAGTCTCCTTTCATTTACCTGCTTGTTTTTGCGGCGGCTTTGTCATTTTTCCTTGGTGAAATCATGGACGGAGTTTTTGTCGTTCTTTTTATCCTGATAAATTCCACTCTCGGGTTTTACCAGGAATTCAAATCCGAACAGGCTTTGAAGCTCTTGAAGCAGTACACGAAATCATCAGTTAAAGTGTTGCGCGATGGGAAGGAAGTCATAACTGCGTCCAGCGATCTGGCCAAAGGCGATATCGTTTTTTTGGAAACCGGAGACATGATTCCGGCCGATATGAGACTGATTGAGGAAAAGAATCTGACGGTAGACGAAACAGTCCTGACCGGAGAATCAATCTCTGTCCACAAGAACGGCTTGCCGGTTGACGCAGAGCCGAAAGAAATTTATCAGGCGAAAAATTTGGTTTTTACCGGAACAGTCGTGCTGGAAGGCGCAAACAAGGGGATTGTGATCGCTTCAGGCAAAAACACCGCCTTCGGGCAGATCAAAAAACTCATGTCTGAAACCGCCAAAGAAAGCGTGTTTGCCAAAAACATTTCCAAGTTCAGCGCCTTCATCCTGAAGCTGACGATTGTGACGCTCGCTTTTGTTTTTATCGCGAATTTAGCTATCAAGCGAGGCAGCGTCAACTTTGCCGAACTTTTGATTTTTACAATCGCCTTGGCAGTAAGCGTCATCCCTGAAGCCTTGCCGGTTGTGACAACTCTGTCTTTATCGCGCGGGGCTTTGAAGCTGGCCAAGAAAAAAGTTATCACAAAAAGGCTATCAGCGGTTGAAGACCTTGGGAGCATTGAGATCATTTGCACCGATAAGACCGGCACCATCACCGAAAACAAACTGCAAGTTTTTGAGATCCTTCCTTTGGAAGGACGAAAAAATGTCTTGGTATATGGCAATTTAGCCGGAGCTTTCAACAAAGAAAGCCTGGAACCGTTTGATGTCGCGCTTAAGGAGGCGGCGGCGTCTGATGATTTTTCAAAATTTAAGGAAATTTCCAATTGCCCGTTTGATCCCATAAGAAGGCGCAACAGCGTGTTGGTTGAAAGCGGAAAAAATAAGAGGTTGCTCATCGTTCGCGGAGCGCCGGAGGAAATTATGGCTTTGTGTTGCGGCCTCCGGGCAGGAGAAAAGAAAAAATTTGAGGGATGGATCGCAAGCGAGGGGAGTAAGGGGCACCGGTCGCTGGCCGTAGCCGCTAAAATGATAAGCAATTCCGATGAGATATCTGATATCTCGTTTTTGGAAAATGATCTTCAATTTGAAGGGTGCATCAGCTTTGTTGATCCGATAAAGAAGTCCGCTTTTGTCGCGGTTAAGAAAGCCAAAGAGCTCGGGATTGATATCAAGATCATAACCGGAGACAGCGAGGAGGTCGCATTGAATGTGGCCGCAGAGATCGGCCTGATAAACGCAAGCAAGCGTACGATTCGGGCATCTGATTTTCTTTCGCTGTCTGAAAACGAGCAGAAAGAAATTTTGCCGGCCATCGCGGCATTTGCCAGGACAGATCCGGAGCAGAAGCACCAGCTTGTGAAATTGATCCAAAATCATTTTGAAGTCGGATTCCTCGGGGAAGGCATAAACGATTCGCCGGCGCTTAAGGCGGCCGGCGTTTCGCTGGTCGTGCAAAGCGCGTCCGATATCGCGCGGGAAGCGGCGGATATCATCTTGCTGGAAAAAGATCTGTCAGTCATCATTGAGGGAATTGAAGAGGGGAGGGTGATCTTTGCCAACACGATCAAATACCTGAAATCAACTTTGGCATCAAACTTCGGTAATTTTTATGCCGTGGCTTTAAGCTCGTTGTTCATTGATTTTCTGCCCATGCTTCCGATCCAGCTGCTTCTGGTCAATCTTCTTTCTGATTTCCCAATGATTTCAATCGCCACGGATACGGTTGACAAAGGCGATACCTCCGGACCTCAGAAATACAAAACAAAAGACATCGTCCTCATTGCCACGATGCTTGGGGTCGTCAGCACGATCTTTGATTTTATGATTTTTGGATTTTTCTATAAAGATTCACCCGCGGTCCTGCAGACCAACTGGTTTATCGCTTCCATCCTGACGGAGCTGGTTTTCTTGTTTTCAATCCGGACCAAGCTGCCTTTTTATAAAGCCGTGATCCCTTCCCAGCCGATCATCTGGCTTACATCCGGCGCTTTTCTTGTCACCATCACCTTGCCTTTTACCGCTATCGGCCACCAGTTTTTCCATTTTGCCTCCCCGAGCCTCAGCCAGTTCAGCCTGGTTATCGGTTTGGTCGCGGCCTACTTCATCTGTTCCGAAATCGTTAAGAATTTTTATTACCGGATTCCAAACAATCAGCATTGAATTTTTTGTTTTTTTAAAAATAAAAATGCGGTCAAGACATTTTTTTCTTGGCCGCTTTTTTGTCTGATAAAATATTTTTTCTACTGAATCGTCAATTTATACAATCCCTCTTGGTTCCCAATCTTGGAGAAGAAGAACAAGGAGTCTCCCTTTTCATTTAAAAAGAGGTCTTGCATGCCGTTTAGTTTGATGATTTTTGTGATGTTGTATTTGTCGCGGTCATCAAGCTCAATGGCGCTGGCGTAGTTTTTTGTGGAATAAAGCACATAGTTGTTGCTGGGATGCCAGATTATGCTTTGGATTTTATCGCTGATGCGGTTAAGCAGAGTCCTTTGCAGATTGCTTAAGTCCAAAGTCCAGATTTCAAAATCATTGGCGTAAAGCAATTTTTGATCGCTGATCCATTGGCTTTGAGTGACATTGTTGATTGATTCTTTGAGCGGCTGGAGAGCGGAGAAAGGATCAATGATATATAGGATATGGTGGGAATCATCATATAAGTTTATATTGGCGTTTTCCGGATGGATGAAGCTGTACTCTGATGTCGGGACGCTGATTCTTTTTTCTTCCGCCAAGCTGCTGATGTTAAAAACAACCAGATCGGTGGAAATGTTGTTCTGCTCAATATAGAAAAGATAATTGTTTTTGGGGAGAAAATCTTTGGCGTATCGGTTGGTTAAAAGGATCGTGTTTTGAGATCGGTTTTGATCATATTGGTTGATCGTCGCGTCAAAACGGTAAAACATATTGCCGGAATATGGCTCTTCAAGTTTTATGTCTTTCATTTTTGTGAAGTAGAGCCCGTCAAGCGGCGTGGTGCTGGCTTTACCGCTCGTATCGTAAACAACTCCGTCAATAAAAATCTTATCGTTTCCCATCCATAAAATTTCGAGTGAATTTGTGGCAGATGAAGACGCGGCAATTCGCGGAACGTCAATTTTTAACTCATTGTCAAGCAAGCTGAACACGCGGTAAGCGTCTTTTTTTGCGAGAAAAATATTTTTTTTGTCAGGGGAAATTTTTACATTTTCATATTTGCCTTCAAAAAGAAGCAAAGGCAAATTATTTTTGAAGAGATTGACAGTTTCCGCGTAGGTTGATTGGCCTGGTTTTACCTCCAATTTTTTCCCCCAATCCCAATATCCCTCAAGCGATAAGCTCACTTGGTATTCTCCCGGAAGCACATCTTTTATTTTTGCCGGCGTCATGATGTAGCTGTTTTCCGGAGAATAGAACTGCTTTAAAAAATTTTTCTGAACTTTGCCATCGATATAGATTTTAGCGCCGGCCGGTTTTGTGTTAAGGATCAGGATCCCGGTTTTTTCCACTTTAAAACCGCCGCCCAGCCTGTAACCGGAAGCGTAAAGCGAGATGATGGGGGTGCCGATGATGAATGTTAAGATGAAAGTTATGTAGAGACAACGGCGGATGAAGAGGGTCATGTTTGTTTATAATAAATGATTTTGTTATCTTATTAAGCTTAATATTCAATGATCAATAATCAATATTCATTCAATATCCAATACCAAAATATTCAATGAATATTTATTTATTTGAATATTGAATGGTTATTGAGTATTGATTATTTTTTTCAGTCCATAAACTGGATGTCTGCGCCAAGATTGTTAAGCCGTTCAACGATGTTTTCGTAGCCGCGGTCAATGGAGTAGGAATTTCTGAGAATGGATTTTCCTTCCGCCGCGAGCATGCAGATCAGGAGATTGATTGAAGGCCGGAGAGCCGGCGGGCAGATGATTTCTGCCGGATTTAGCTTTGTGGGGCCCGTGACAGTTACGCGATGCGGGTCAAGCAGGGCGATATCGGCGCCCAGCTTGTTAAGCTCGGTGTAGTATATCGCGCGATTTTCATATACCCAGTCATGAACAAGCGTCTGGCCGTTCGTCTGAGTCAGGATGGGAAGAAACAATGGGAGATTATCAATGTTAAGTCCGGGATAAGGGAGCGGGTGCAGTTTATCCGGCAAAGCGTTCAATTCCGAAGGAATGATGCCAATGTCCACCAAATCAAACTTTTCGTTTTTTGATTTGCGGTGTTCTGTGATGTTGAATTTTTGCCCCATCAATTCCAATTTTTCGATTTCTAGCCTCAAGAAGTCAATCGGACAGCCGGTGATCTTCAACTTTGATCCGGTCGTGATGGCGGTGGAAATGAAAGCCATTGACTCAATCGGGTCCGGCATGATGGGATAATTTTCAACCGGGTTAAGTTTTTCAACTCCGGTAATTTCCAGGGTGGAAGTGCCAATGCCGGAAATTTCAGCACCAGCCGCATTTAAGAAATAACAAAGATCTTGCGTCATATAATTTGAAGACGCAAAATGAATTTTTGTGATTCCGGATATGAGGATGGCTGCCATGACGGTATTTTCGGTAGCCGTGTCCGCTGTTTCATACATCGTGAATTCCGCGGCCCGGGCTCCGGACCGGTTTATTTTATATTCATTTTCCAAAATATCCATCTTGATGCCGATGTGTCCCAAAGCGATTGAATATGGAGTTACAGTCCGCTTGCCCAAGCGGCAGCCGCTGGCTTTGGGCAAAAAGAATTCAGCAAAGCGCGCGCAAAGCGCGCCAATCAGCAACAGACCGGACCGGGTTTTGAGGAATGATTCCCGGTTGATTTTATCCCATTGCAAATCGCCGTTGTTTATGATTTTGAGTTCGTGCTCGCTCGTCCAGATGATTTCCATTCCGATTGAAGTCAGTACTTCAATTATCCTTTTTACCTCTTCTATGTTCGGGACATTTGAAAGAGTTGTTGCGCCTTTAATCATCGCTGTGGCGCACAGAATTGCTACCGCAGAATTTTTTGCTGAATTCGTCTGAATTTCTCCGTGTAATTTTTTACCGCCGTTTATGATAAAATTTGACATAATTATGCATTATTATTTTAATATAATATAAAAGCAAGCCTTTTTCATTTATTATTTTTCTTTCTATCAGTATAGCTTAACTGTGGTAAATTTCAAGCTATTTAAGATAAATTTGCTATTTGCGCAGTTTGTCTTAAGTATGTTAGAATTAGGATAGAAAAATTACAAAAATATTTATGAAACTCAGTAAGAAAAAAATTATTCTTAGTTTGTTTGTGTTGATTTTGATGTGGATGTCTTTCGGCGCCGGCATTTTTTTTTCCGGCAAGAATCAGGCACTGAGCAGTCTCGCTGACGCAGATTCCGTTTTCCTGGGGAAAGTTTTGAACAAATATTCCAGCGCCAAGGCGAACGCGCTGGCAACTGATGTGGATTTTAATTTGTTTTGGCAAGTTTGGGATTCCATCAAATCGCAGTATGTGGACCAAGACAAGATCAGCGACAAGAAGATGCTTTATGGCGCGATCAAAGGAATGGTGGCGGCGGTCGGGGACCCGTATACGCTTTTCATGGATCCCATAATTGCCAAAGAATTCAGCGATGATCTGGCAGGAACTTTTGAGGGAATCGGCGCAGAGATCGGAATCAAGAATGATGTCCTTACCATCATTGCTCCGCTGCCGGATATGCCCGCGGAAAAAGCGGGCCTGAGATCAGGGGACAAGATTCTGGCGATTGACGGCACCTCAACTGTTGGAATGTTCGTTGATGAAGCGGTTAATTTGATCAGGGGTCCCAAGGACACGAAAGTGGCTCTGACAATTGCCAGAGAAGGCGTCAGCGGCATCAAGGAATATATCCTGACCAGAGAAACGATAATCGTCAAGAGCGTTCACACGGAAATGAGGAAAGATGGAGTTTTTTATATCAGCATCGCCAATTTCAATGAAGATACGGCCGCGCTTTTTAATGAAGCGGTACAGAAAGCAATTGATGCCAACCCGCAAGGGATCGTTTTGGATATGCGGAGCGATCCGGGAGGATTTTTGGATACAGCGATTGAAGTGGCGAGCGAATGGGTGGAGAAAAACATTGTTGTGATTGAGAAGCAAGGAGACGGCACGAAGAATGAAAATTTGTCTCGCGGCCGGGCGAGACTTAAAGGCTATCCCACAGTCGTGCTGGTTAACGGCGGGAGCGCATCTGCTTCCGAGATCGTAGCCGGCGCGTTGCAGGACCATGGACTGGCGACGCTGGTCGGGGAAAAGACTTTCGGCAAAGGCTCGGTCCAGACTTTGGACAATTTCAGCGACGGCTCTTCGGTTAAAATTACGGTCGCAAAATGGCTTACCCCTTTGGGACATAGCATCAACGAAGAAGGAATTGACCCGGATATAGTTGTGCCTTTGACGGTCGCTGATTACAACGCCAGCAAGGATCCACAGATGGACGCGGCGATCAGGATTCTGACCTCGGGAGAATCTTTGGACACGATCAAGAAAGATTATGCCACAACCACTCCGGCGGCTGTAACCGCCACCAGCACGGCGGAAACCGGACAATAATCAATTAATTATCAATTAAAAATATATGAGAGTGATACTTTTAAAATCAGTCCCCAAATTGGGAAACAACGGAGATATCAAAGAAGTTAGCGAGGGCTATGCCCGCAATTTTTTAATTCCGCAGAACCTTGCTTGTTCATATTCAAAAAAGAATGAGCAGGAAGTTGGATTGAGGAAGAAGAAGGCGGAAAAAGATAAGATTGAAAACAAAAAAACAAAAAAACAAAAATGCAAACAGAAAAAGGGAAATTAGGATATTAGGTAATTAGAAATTAGAAATTAGAAATTTGGAAATATTAATAAATATATTCACAAGACAATCTCTATGCCAAAGAAGGATACGTTTTTAAATTCTAAGACAAAATTTATTTTTGTGGTCGGGGGAGTCATGTCGGGCGTTGGAAAAGGCGTGACCACATCTTCCATCGGCAGGATTCTCCTGTCCATGGGTTATAATGTCAGCGCCATCAAAATTGACCCGTATATCAATGTTGACGCCGGGACCATGAATCCGATTGAGCATGGAGAGGTTTTTGTCACGGAAGACGGCGATGAAACCGATCAAGACATTGGGAATTATGAGCGTTTTCTTAACAAGAACATATATCGCGAGAATTATATGACGACCGGCCGCGTGTACCAGACGGTCATTCAGAAGGAAAGAAATTTGGAATATGAAGGCAAGTGCGTGGAAGTTGTTCCGCATATCCCGATTGAGATCCGTGAACGCATTCAGAAAGCGGTGGAAAAAACCAAATCAGACATCATGATCATTGAGATTGGCGGAACGGTTGGCGAGTACCAGAATTTGTTGTTTTTGGAAGCGGCCAGGATGATGAAGCTGTATAATCCCAAAAACGTCTTGTTCGTGATGGTGAGCTACTTGCCGATTCCGAATAAGATCGGCGAGATGAAGACCAAGCCCACTCAGCATGCCATCAGAAGCCTCAATGCCGCTGGGATACAGCCGGATTTCATCATTGCCAGATCAAGGCTGGCGGTTGATGATCCGCGCCGCAAGAAGATTGCCATCAATTGCGGAATCATGAAAGAAGACGTTATTTCCGCTCCGGATACGGATTCAATCTACGATATTCCGATCAATTTTGAAAAAGATAAGCTTGGGGAAAGAATCATTGAGAAGTTCGGATTGAGAAAGCCGAAGAAAAAAGATCTGGCGGAGTGGAAAGCCATGATAAAAAGAGTTAACAACGCCAAGAAAACGGTTGACATCGGTATTGTGGGGAAGTATTTCACAACCGGAGATTTTTGTTTGTCTGATTCTTACATATCCGTGATTGAAGCCATCAAGCACGGTGCCGCCGCTAACAGCGTCAAGGCCAATTTGCATTGGATAAACACATCTGACATAGAAAAAGACGGGGTCAAGAGCTTGAAGAATTATGACGGCATCATTGTCCCGCAGGGATGGGGATCCAGAGGCTCAGAAGGCAAGATCATGACCATCAAGTATTGCCGGGAAAAGAAAAAGCCATATTTCGGGTTGTGTTATGGCATGCAGATGGCTGCCATTGAATTCGCGCGCAATGTCTGCGGATTGAAAGATGCCAACAGCGAAGAAGTGGATCCGAAGACCAAAAATCCGGTCATTCATATCATGCCCGGACAGAGAGAATTGATCGCAAAGAAGCAGTATGGTGGTACGATCCGTTTGGGCGGGTGGCCATGCAAGATTGTAAAAGGGACGCATTTGGCGAAAGCTTATGAAAAAAAATTCAAAGAACAAACGACTGTTTCTGAACGCCATCGCCATCGTTATGAATTCAACAATGCTTATCGGGAAAAATTTGAAAAATGTGGCCTCAAGGTTGCCGGCACTTCTCCGGACAACAAGATTGTGGAGGCGATTGAGATCACCAAACATCCGTTTTTCATCGGCACCCAATTCCATCCGGAATACATCTCCCGTCCGCTTGATCCGCACCCATTGTTTGTGGAATTCGTAAAAGTCTGTTTTAAATTACGAAAGAAAAAATAAAATAACAAAAAAAGTAGAGACGAGGCATGCCTCGTCTCTACTTTTTTTGTTATTTTATTTTTTTTCTATTACGTTGACAATCTTGGCTGTCTTCATGTGGTTATCAAACTTGATAACTTTTTTTGTCGTAAATTTTACGATTCCATCAGCGGTGGTGAACAAGGTGTCATCTTTTCCTTTTCTGACGTTTTTTCCGGGCTGATATTTCGTTCCGCGCTGGCGGATTATGATGTTGCCTTTTTTCGCGATCTGTCCGTCAGAAAGCTTTACCCCCAGGCGTTTTCCGGGAGAATCTTTTAAGTTGGTTGCCGATCCGGCTGCTTTTTTATGAGCCATATTTCAGTTGTTAGTTATAAGTGATTTGTAAAATGTTAAATTATGAAATTTTGTCTAAAAATAAAATTGCCTTAAGGCAACAAAATTATTATAGCAGAGCGCGGGAATGGTGTCAATGCCTATGTATGCTAAGACCTTTGTTTGTAAATGAACCGGAAAAATGTTATAATAAACAATAAAATCAAACCAGAAAATAGATATTGTTAAGCCTTTTTTTATGTTAACAAACAACTTTGCAATTTACAGCGTAAAAATCATTACCGAGCTGATTGCCGACATTTTGCTGTTTCCAATCTGGTGGTATTCCCGGGGATTTTGGGGCTGGGTAAAAAGCGTGTTCGGATTTTTATGTAACCGTGAGAAAGCAATCGGGCTTTTTGTGTGGTTAAAAAATCTTTTTACGCCCATGTACGGTCAACAAGATTGGCAGGGGCGGTTGATCAGTTTTTTCATGCGCTTGGTTCAGATCGTATTCCGCGGTATTTTTATGCTGTTCTGGCTGATTATATTCTGTCTTTTAATCGTCGCGTGGCCGGCTTTACCGGTGTTTGTGGGGTATGAGATTTTTTTTCAATTACTATAGAAGCATAAAATAATAAAAAAGTTTCCAGAAACAATTCGAATGCTACAAATGATAATCCGAATATTACAAAATAATTATTTGTAGTATTCGGATTAATTCGTAGATTCGGATTGGATAAATATAATGGATTTTCAAACAAAACAAAATCCTAAAGAACAATTCATCATCTGCCCCGTCTGCTCCGGCAGGGGTAAGACCAGAGTCGGATTTTCCTGCGGCAATTGCGGGGGGATGGGGGTGGGAATTTTTTCGTTCGGAAAATTTTTCTTTTTGGGACCGCGTCTCGGGTTGGCCATGATTGAACTTAAGCACTTCCGTGATAAAATGCAGACACTGATCAATCTGCTGGCTTTTGCTGCCAGTTTGGCGGGAATTTTCTCTCTCGGATTTTGGGTATATGAAACCAGCCGCTTGAGCCAGAATTTAGAAGCTTTCGCTTTTTGGCAATATCAGAATGTTTTGATTTTGGTTTTTTGGATAAGCTTGTTTTTTGATATGTTCATCTTTTATCGGATGTCGGAGCAGGAGCGAAAAAAGCACCGGATTCAAGGAATCAGTTATGATTCCAAAAAAAAGCAGCATCAATTGCCGAGAGATTGGGAAGGCCTGAAAAAAACCAAAGGGAAAATCAAAATTGATGTGGCGAAAGGCTTTGATCCGAAAGCGGAAAAGATTGTAGAACAGGCATATCTTTTGGCTTCCAAATTGAATCATGAACAAATGAGTCCGATCCATTTGTTTTTCGCCTGTCTTGAAGACCAGGAAGTGGCGGCGATCCTTTCGCGTCTTAACATCAGCCCCAGCAAGTTTATCAGCAATTTAAAAAAGCGGTTAGGCCAATGTCCGGCGAGCAAAGGCTGGACTGAAGTTTCCCCTGAAACAAAACAAGTCCTGATCAATTCTTACTTGGACGCCATGAAATTTGGCCAGAAAAAAGTGGATGCCAAAAATTTTATCATTCCGGTTATCAAGCAGGATAAGTTTATAAGCGAATTGTTATATGAGCTGGAGATTGATCAGGATAAGATTTTCAATGTGCTTTTGTGGTTTATCATAAATGACAAACAGCTGGAAAGTTACCGAACTTACAGGCACATGGCAAGGTTCAAACCGGGAAACAATATGGATCGCGCGTATACGGCGGTGGCGACTCAAACTCTTAATCATTTTGCTTATGATCTGACGGCTGCGGCCAAATGGGGCCGGTTGGAGTACTGCGTAGCCAGAGAAAAGGATTTGGAAAATATTTTCCAAAGTTTTGAGAGCGGCGCCAGCGGAGTTTTGCTTACCGGGCCGGTCGGAGTCGGGAAGAACACGGTGATTGACGGAGTGGCTCAGCTGATGGTCAGAGAAGACGTTCCGGAAATTTTTAAAGACAAGCGTTTGGTGGAGCTGGATGCAGCGCGTCTGATTTCCGGAGTCAGTCCGGCGCAAGCTGAGGGACGGATGCTTGCGGTGATTGACGAGATTGTTAGGGCGGGCAATATCATCTTATATATTGCCAACATTGAAAAGATCATCGGCATAACGAGCGGCACTGAAGAAAGCCTTGATCTGTCGGAAATTCTGGCCAGCGCCCTGGGCAGGCGCAACCTTTTTTGCCTGGCCTCAGCTACGGATGAAAATTATATAAAATATATTGAAAGCCAGTCGCTCGGGAATGTTTTTTCCCGGATAAAGATTGAAGAGCCAGAGGGCAATCAAGCCATCCAGATTGTGGAAAGCAAAATCGGCGCGCTGGAGGGAAAATATCATGTCTTTTTTTCCTATAACGCCATTGAAGAAGCCATCAAATTAACTGGGAAGTATATCCACGATAAATATCTTCCCGATAAAGCGATAAAAGTTTTGGAATTGAGCGCGCTTAAGATTCTTAAGTCAAAAGGTGAACAATGCATCATATCGCGCGAAGACGTGGCTGCCATCATCAGCAAGCAGACAGGCATTCCGGCCGCCAAGCTTTCCGAATCAGAATCGGAAAAACTTTTAAATCTGGAAGAGAAAATGCATGAACGGATGATCGGACAAGAGGAAGCGGTGAACATGGTAGCCGCCAGTTTACGAAGAGCCAGAGTTGAGTTGCGGGAAGGAAAGCGTCCGATCGCCAATTTTTTGTTTCTTGGTCCCACGGGAGTCGGGAAGACCGAACTCGCCAAGACGGTGGCTGAGTTCTACTTCGGACGGGAAGACTATATGCTGCGCATTGATATGAGCGAATACCAGCACCCGGATAGCATCAGCAAAATGATCGGCGATAACCAGGGCGCGCGCGGCTACCTTACTGAAGCGGTCAGAAAAACACCCTACTGCCTGGTGCTGCTCGACGAGTTGGAAAAAGCTCATCCGGATATCCTTAATTTGTTTTTGCAGGTTATGGATGACGGCCGGCTGACGGACGGGCAGGGGCGGACGATTGATTTTACGAATTGCATCATCATCGCCACCTCCAATGCCGGAGCGTTGTTTATCCAGCAGGAAGTGCTTAAGGGTACAGATCTTAAGACTTTGAAAGACGCGCTCATCAATGAGCATCTGACCAAAGTCATGCGGCCGGAATTTATCAACCGTTTTGACGGCGTGATCGTGTTTGAGCCCTTGAGCCTCGAAAATGTCGTTGAGATCGCCAGACTCATGCTTAAAAAGACCAAGAAAATGCTCAAAGCCAAAGGCATTGATTTTAAATTTGAAGAAGCGGGCTTGCGGATTTTGGCAAGCCAGGGATATGATCCAAAGTTCGGAGCCAGGCCCTTAAGAAGATTGTTGCAAGAAAAGATTGATGATAAGATCGCCAGCCTGATCCTTTCCGGAAAATTAAAACGTCGTGATACGGTTTATATAAATGAAAAAGCGGAAGTGTCGGTTGAAAAAGCGAATGAATTATAAAAAAGAAGGACGCAGCGTTGATACGGTCTGCGTCCCTTATGTGAAGTTAAAACGGGTGTTGTTTGGCTATATTCTATAGCTGGTTAAAAAAAGTTTGATATCTGAGACCATTTTCCGGATGTCCCAATTCTCCGTTGGGAAGAGTGACAAATGCATTTATCGGGAGCATCCCCTTGTCCGCAGAACCTTCTTTCAAAAGAGCATTAATAACCTCCAATCTATATGTTTCCACATCTTCGTAATGCTGTTTCATTTTTTTTAACTTACCACCATTATCCGTTTGAATTTTTTGAGATTGTGAATCCACAGTCAACCCCCTTTTCTTTAAAACATTGTTAATTTTTTCCCGTTTTAACTATGTTTCAATATAGCAAAATTTTTAACTCTAGTCAATAAAAAGAAAAATAAGCTATGCCACAATCTCAAGTCTTTATTTTTTTTATAAGCCTGCTTCTTTCGGCTATTTTTTCATTTGGACTTAAAAAAGCGATTGTTAAGCTCGGCATCGTTGATGTCCCGAATAAGGAAAGAAAGATGCACACCGGGAGTATTCCGCTTTTCGGCGGGTTTGCGATTTTTTTGGCTTTTTTCACCGTGCTTTTTTTTCTGAGAAACGAGCTTACGGCCGGCAATTTGGATATCTTTCATTGGTTGGGATTCTTTCTGGGCGGCGCTATTCTTATGGTTGGCGGTTTTTTGGATGATAAGTATGATTTAAAACCAAAACAGCAAATTATTTTTCCGATTCTGGCCGCCATCGCCGTCATTGCCGGCGGAGTCGGCATTGAAAAAATGGGTAATCCTTTTGGCGGTTATCTTTACCCGCAGGCTTTTAAGTTTTATTTTTTTTCTATAAGCGAAATTCAATTTTTCTTAACTCCCATTTCTGATATCATCATCTTCGTCTGGCTCATGGGCATGATGTACACCACGAAACTGCTGGACGGGCTGGACGGTTTGGTGACCGGAGTTTCCGGCATTGGCGCGCTGGTTATTTTCCTTTTTACGATGACGATAAAATATTATCAGCCGGACATCGGCATTGCCGCCCTGGTTTTGACCGGAGTCGCCGCCGGTTTTCTGATTTTCAATTGGCATCCGGCCAAAATTTTTTTGGGAGAAGGCGGATCTTTGTTTTTTGGATACGCGCTTGGCGTTTTGGCGATAATTTCCGGAGGGAAGATCGCCATTGCTTTGCTTGTGATGGGCATTCCGATCATGGACGCGCTTTGGACGATCATTCGGCGCTTGATTGAAGGGAGAAATCCTTTCAAGTCAGGCGATCGTGGGCATTTGCATCATCGTTTGATTGGCCTGGGGCTTTCTCAAAGACAGGCGGTTCTGGTTTTTTATGCTTTTTCACTGGTATTCGGCCTAAGCGCTTTGCTGTTCCAAAGCAAAGGCAAGGTTTTATCTTTGGGCGTTTTGATCATCATTATGTTTTGCATCATCGCGGCTTTTAATTTTCTTGATAAGAATAAGAATGAAAAATCTTAAACAGAAATTACTGATCATCTGGTTCGCAGTGATAATCGTTTCAACATTGGCTCCAATGCCGGTAAGCACAATCTCCGCGTCGACATATTCTGATAAAATAGCTCATATAATTCTTTTCGGATTATTCTCATTTCTGGTATTTTTTAATTTGGCGGCAAAATATAAAGAATGGCGAGCTTTCTTCCTAAGCGTTATATCAAGTTTTATATTTTCTGGTCTTATAGAAATTATTCAGATCCATATCCCTGGACGGACTGCCAGTTGGTTTGATTTTTTTGCGGGAGTCTTGGGAGCCGTGGTCTTTGCATTGGCTGCGGCTTTAATTAGCAAGAATAAATGATAAAAGAAAAAAAATTACTCCTTCACATCTGTTGCGCCGGTTGCGGAGCATATGTGAGCCAAGTCTTGCAAGCAGAGGGATACGGCGTCGGGTTATATTTTTATAATCCAAATATTTTTCCTGAAGCAGAACAGGAGATAAGGCTTAAGGAGGTTAAGAAGGTCGCGCAAGCATTCGGATTGGAATATATCATCGGCGATTATGATCATTCTACGTGGCTTAAAAAGATAAAAGGGTTGGAATTTGAACCGGAAAAAGGCAAGCGATGTTTGGTGTGTTATCGCGACCGATTGGAAAGTACAGCGAAAATTGCGCGTGAAAAAAATTTCGGATACTTCGCTTCCACGCTTTCTGTCAGTCCGCACAAATTGGCAGGCGAGATCAGCCGAATCGGCAATGATCTGGCGGCTCAATACGGGGTGGAATTTTTGGACCGGGATTTTAAGAAAAAAGACGGATTCAAGAAAGCAACGATTTTATCAAGAGAATTAGAGATCAAGAGACAGGATTATTGCGGGTGCGAGTTCAGTATGCGGGAGAAAATTACCTAAGCTTACAAAATACAAATTCATACAAATATACAAAATTTTGGAATATAGCCTTTTTGTTTTTATTAAAAACGTTTATTTGTATAAATTTGTATTTTGTAATTTTAATCAATTTGTTTTTATGAGGTCAATAATGTTATAATACACCCATGGACTTATCATATTACTTCAAACAAGCCATTGACCGGCGCGCTTCGGATTTGCATCTGGTGGAAGGAAGCATGCCGGCTTTTCGGATAAACGGCGATTTATGCAAACTGGAAGAGCCGCCCATACCTTACGGCGAGCTTAAGTACTCCATTTTTAAAGATTTGGACAAAGATACGAAAGATCGGCTTGAGAAAGAGAAGGACCTTGACCTATCAATGGTTTTTTTTGAAAATCGATTTCGAGTAAATTTGCATTTTCAGGATGGACGTCTTGGGCTGACAGCCCGCTTGGTGCCAAAAAACATACCGCATCCGGAAGATATCGGAATCAGCGAGGTAATTTATAAATTGACGCATTTGCGCGACGGGCTTTTGCTTGTTACCGGTCCGTCGGGTGCCGGGAAATCCACGACTTTGGCCGTGATGCTGGATATGATAAATGCCGAAAGGCGCGCTCATATCATAACCATTGAAGATCCGATTGAGTATTCCTTTGAAGACAAGCAAAGCATCATTGAACAGCGGCAACTGGGGCGGGATACGGAAAGTTTTTCATCCGCGTTGAAGTACGCTCTGCGCCAGGATCCGAACGTGATCATGGTGGGGGAGATGCGAGATTACGAAACTGTGTCCGCGGCGGTAACAGCCGCCAATACCGGACATCTTGTCTTGTCTACCCTGCACACATCTACGGCGGCCGAGACGGTTGAAAGAATCATTGATTTCTTCCCGAGCACAAATCAACAGCAGATTTTGAACATGCTGGCATCAACTTTAAGAGGAGTCATTTCTCAGCAGTTGATGCCGCGCAAGGACGGAGGGCTGGTGGTGGCCAGAGAAATTATGATCACCAACCGAGCCATTGCAAATTTGATAAAAAACAATCAAATTGAGCAGATTCAATCAGTCATCCAGACCAGCAGAGAAGAAGGGATGGTGTCAATGAACATGGCGGTTGACGAATTGTTTGCGCGCGGTATAATCTCTGAAGATGTCTGTCGGAACCGGAAAAGGGATTTGGAGACACGGGCGGTGTATTATTAATTTAAATGGGATTCTAATTGTTTACGAAATACGATTACGAAATACGAATTTGTACGAATATACAAATAAACGTTTTTGATTTATAAATATATTTTCATAATATTCGTATATTCGTACAAATTCGTATTTCGTAATCGTATTTCGTAAACTAGTATAAATATATGAACATAGAGCGCTGGGAAATTATCAAAGGCAACATTTTGGACAAATTTGAGGTGGAGGACAGAGGCAGCGAGCATATTGACGATGAGGGCGGCATTGATGTTGAATATATTGTTTTCGGGAGTCCGATGGGGAGAATGCGGCTGGAATTTATCGTGAAGCCGCAGGTGCTTGATAAAAAAACCACCTATTCAAATCGCATCGGTTCAGAGACGAAAGTGGACTATGTGTATTCAGAGACTGAAAAAAGCGAACAGCTTATCGCTTATAAGTGGGATGATGAATCAGGGGAGTGGGCAGAGATTGAGGCCAAGATGTTTGATAAATAGTCTTTTTTATAGAAATTTTATTGAATTTATTTTTAAACTTATGTCTAAGCAAGCTAAAATTTTGTTAGCTGCCTGCGCGCTGGCAATCATTGCGGTTTTTTATTTGTTTTTTTCTTTAAAGCAAGTCACCATCACTGCTGAAAATGCCAAAAAATCCGGAGAAACTTTTCAGGATAATTTTGTTGAGAAAATCAGCAAGCAACAGATGGAGGAAAATTATCTGGCCGGAATCAAGCCGTTTATTGATGAGTATGGCAAATTTCTTGAAACCGTCGGCAGCACCACCGATAAAGTTTTGACGGCAAATTCAGCTGATTCTTCATCATCCACTCCCGTGGAAGCATCGGAAGACGAAGCGCTCAAAGAAATTGCGAATCTCAAGATTGAAATCATGGGTTACACCGTGCCGGAACAATTTAAGAATGTGCATATAAACTTGGTGATGTCATTGACTTCGCTAAAAAGTTATTTTGAGACAAAAACCGCGGATAACAAAGATAAAGCCATGGATTTGTTCGCTAAGGCAAAAAATGAATTTAACAGCATACAATTGTAATTTGGTTTGACAGTACCGGTGTTTCATAATAAAATGCCAATGCTATGAAAAATAATCGATTGTTGCCGCTTTTAGCCCCTTTATCTGTATATATTTTGCTGCAGATTTATTTTTTTTGGCCAAAAATGATGTATTTATGCTTAACGGCCATAATTTTGATTTTTCTTTTTTTGATAAGACAATTTATTTTGGAAAATGGCCGAAAAGAAAAATGGTGGAATTTGTTTTTTTGGCCTGCCTGCCTGATTGTCAGTCTGGTCATCTTTAGCGCCTTGATACCGAGCGGACTCATTGTCCAGATTCTTTTTTTGATTGTTTTTTTTATGCTTAGCGCTTATTTCAAGACAGCGTACTTTTATCTGGTTAAGACCAAAAGCTACAAAGAACAATCACTGGAAAATCTGTCTTCTTATGGAAACTTTTTGTCGTTTTATTTCGCCGCTTCTTCCATCTACGGTTTCCAGGTTTTTTTAAATGTTGATATCCGTTACTTGATGGCTGTCTTGCTGGTTTTTACAGTCGCAATTGTGCTGCAGGTTTTTTGGTCAAACAAGATCGCGATCAAAGAAAATTTATATTTTCTGTTCATCATCGCGCTGGTCATGATTGAGCTCGCTTGGGCGGCTTCTTTTTTGACTTTAAGTTTTTACATTTTGGGAATGATCATAGCTGTCAGTTTTTATATGCTGATTGGAATGGTCAGATTCTATATCATGGGTACTCTGAACGCGC
>CAWHBO010000005.1:0-256523 GCA_963827735.1 Candidatus Parcubacteria bacterium | reverse complement strand
GACGCATCTGATGATCCTGGTCACCGTGTCCACCACCGGATGGTAATTCCCTCATCGCCACAGGCGATCCGGCCGTCGTCGTAGATGGTTGCCTTGCTGTTCACGACACGATCGTGCGTCACCCTCGCAGCGGCGGCAAGGGTCTAACGCTACTCGCCACGCTGACGTCGGCGCGTAAACCGCTGGCCCAGCCGTGCCCGGTGAGATCTGCCGGTAGCGGCGAACATCGGCAGCGCGATCAACCCCGCTGTGATCGGGCAGGGGCGTTCTGTTGTGGCCATCGCCTCAAACGAGCCGTTCGGCGAACCGGCGCCGGAACGGGACGGTCCGAGCGTCATCTTCAGCGTGCCGCTTGGCGACGATCTGCGGCTCGATGCTGCCATCGCGCTCTCGGGGCAGTTCCACCGCGCCTACGTCGGTGATCACGGTCTTGGCCCGCTGCCCGTTCGGGTGTTCCCCGTCCCGGCCCGCCCGGTCGGGCCCGGCATAGCCCATGTGGGCGTCCAGCTCGCCCTCCAGCGCTCGCCGGGTGACCCGGCCCAGCAGCCCGCCCGGCCCGGTCAGGGTCAGCACCTCCGCGCGGGCCCGCTCCGCCGCTGCCTGGCCGGCTCCTCCTTAGCCGCATCCACGCGTTCATCATCGGCCGCCGGCGCCGTCTGCACTGCCTCCGCCTGGTTTGTGGGCGAGCGTGCCGACGTAGTCGCCCAGGTTCAGCTCGGTGTTGCTGCGCTGCTGAAGGCCCTGCTTGAGTGCCTGGCCGATGAGGGCGGGCGCGGCGGGGCGGGCGAGGGCTTTGGTGCAGGCGTCCATCTCGGCGGTCAGCGCGCCGTCGGCAGGTAGCGACGCGGCATTGACGAAGCGCCTGATATCGGCCAGCGCGAGCGGGTCGAACCGGGAAACCCGCTGCGCGAAGGGGTCGACGAACTCGGCGAACTGCGCGTCGGGTACGGCGCGATTGACATAGCCGTAGCGCTCGGCGAGGTCGGCGGTGAAGTCCTCGCCGCCGAGGAGGATCTCGAACGCCCGGCCGCGGCCGACGATGCCCGGCAGCCGGTTCGAGGGGCCGCCGCCGGGCACGACGGCGATCCCGACTTCGAATTGTCCCAGCACGGCCCGCTCGCGGCTGGCGAAACGGATGTCGGTGGCGAGGGCGAGCTCGCTGCCCGTTCTGCGGGCCCTGCCGCGCAGGGCGGTGATCGTCACCGCCCTGGAGTTTGGCCAGCCTGATCAGCAGCTCCGCAGGTCACGTGCAGCCGCCGCCGTGTGTGGCCCTCTTCCGCCACCGCCGTCGTGGTTGGCCTCGCGGCCATGATCTTCCCCCATTGCCGAATCCGGACAGCAGAGCCTGCGCGGATATGAACGACCGACGCCGAGCTATCGCCGAGCACCAGTCACGACTACATGCCTGGCCAGCCCGGCCATAACCCCCTGATGCCGCTATACCCAAAGGCGTGACAGCCCCACCGCCAGCACCAAACGTCTCAGCACCGCTGCCGGCTGCCTGACGTCGCTGACAGCGCATTGGCGAGTTTGGCGGCTGCGCTTCCGCTGCGCGAACCCCTGATCATCTCCCCCAGCAGATCCGGGCTCGCCGACTCCAGCGTCTCCTCCTACCGGGCGCCGGGAACCGGCACAATGTCACGCGCGGCCATCTCGTTTCTCCTTCGTCTCGCAGTGAGCGCTTCGTTTCCGGAGGATCACGAGGTGGCCGTTTCACGTCACGCCGACACGCCGGGCATCGGACGCAACAGTCACAGCCGAATCAGCTACCCCATAGACCACTCCTGTGAGCAAACCACATGCATGTCAGGTCTTCACATTTCGCGGTGACCTCCTTCCAGGCGTTGTCGAACATGACGTCCACGGCCGGCGCGAGTTCCCGGGCGAGCTCGACCGCGGCTGTGGTCAGCGGCATCAAGTCGAACATTTCCCTGGCCAGGGTTCAGGATCCCTGGTAACCCGCCGCCCGGCCCGGCCCGGATCGAATGATCCTGGGCCGGGACGTCTGCCGATCAGTTGAACGTGGCGGCGAACATGCCGGGCTCGTAGGAACCTCCCTGCTGGTGCACGATCACGGCGAGCCGGTTGGCCGCGTTGATCAGGGCGACCAGGCAGACCAGCGCGGCGATCTGGTCGTCGTCGTAGTGCTTGCGTACCTGGGCCCAGGTCTCGTCGGACACGCCGTGGTGGGCGTCGGCGAGCCGGGTGCCCTCTTCGGCGAGCGCCAGCGCGGCCCGCTCGGCCTCGGTGAACACGGTGGACTCGCGCCAGGCGGCGACCAGGTTGAGCCGGACCGCGGTCTCACCGGCGGCTGCGGCCTCCTTGGTGTGCATGTCGATGCACCAACCGCAGCCGTTGATCTGGCTGGCGCGCAGCGACACCAGCTCCTGCGTGGACTGCGGCAGCGGCGACTGCTGCGATCACCAGGCTGGCGTTGGCGAACCGCTTGGCGAACTTGGCGGCGATCTCGTTGTCGAACAGGTTGAATCGGGCGTCCATGACCTCGTCCTCACTCGGGGAGTTGCGTGCCGCGCGGATCGTTCCGCGCGGCGTCCGTACGAACATGGAGATGCCGGCGACCCGATCCTTGTGACAGCGCGGTTCGTGACGTGCACCACTGATCGCGGGTGTCACAAAGCGGCCGGGACCGGCGTCTTGTGTGTGGCACGGTCGAGAACGAACAGGCAGGAGCCAGCCATGAGCGAGCGCAGCAGGCGACCAACGGACACCGCCGGGCCGCTCGCTCGTGGCGACCGCCCGGACCCCGCCACCGAGGCGTTCCTCGCCCACCGCAACCTGCTGTTCACCGTCGCCTACGAGATGCTCGGCTCGGCCGCCGACGCCGAGGACGTCCTGCAGGAGACCTGGCTGCGGTGGGCGGGCGTCGATCTCGGCACGGTGCGGGATCAGCGTGCGTACCTGGTCCGGATCACCACCCGCCAGGCGCTCGACCGGCTGCGTACGCTCGGGCGCCGCAAGGAGTCCTACGTCGGCCCCTGGCTGCCCGAGCCGCTGCTCACCGCGCCCGACGTGGCCGAGGACGTCGAGCTGGCCGACAGCGTCTCGATGGCGATGCTGCTGGTGCTGGAGACGCTCGCGCCGACCGAGCGGGCGGTGTTCGTGCTGCGCGAGGTGTTCGACCTCGGGTACGACGAGATCGCCGAAGCCGTCGGCAAGAGCCCGGCCGCGGTCCGCCAGATCGCGCACCGGGCACGGGCACACGTCGCGGCGCGCCGGCCGCGCGGGGTCGTTTCCCCGGCCGAGACCCGAGACGCGCTCGAGGCGTTCCAGCGGGCGGTCGAAACGGGCGACCTGCAGAGCCTGCTCGACATCCTCGCGCCGGACGTCGTCCTCCTGGGCGACGGCGGCGGAGTCAAGCAGGCCGTGCTGCGGCCCATCGTGGGGGCCGACAAGGTGGCCCGCCTGCTGGCCGCCGGCCTGGGCAGGATCACCGCCGCGGCGTCGCTGCAGCCGGCACAGGTCAACGGCTACCCGGCGCTGATCCTCCGGCTCAACGGCGAGATCGACACCGTCATAGCGGTACGCATCGACGACGGCCTCATCACCGGGCTCTACGCCGTGCGCAATCCCGAGAAGCTGTCGCACATGCAGCGCGAGACCGCCCTGCGCCGCTGAGCCCGGGGGACCCTCGGAAACGAACACACAACCGGCATCTCCACCTGCACGTCGCTGCTGTCGAGGGCGTAGCAAGGTTTGTCTCACGGTGCTGACTCGACTCAGTCAGACAGTCCGGAGTGGAGAGCCGTGTTCGGACATCTGAAAATGCCACTACTAGTGCGTCCGCCGACCAGCGCGGAGCTCGGAGCGAACGGCTTCGAGGCAGCGCATTCCATGCCGGCCGTTTGCGACGGCGCACCGACTCGGCATCGTTCGGCGTGCAATCTGGCAAGACAGCGGGCGCTGCGAATGCTCACTCACGGTTGCGCCAGCTCGCTCCACGGGTCCGATGCCCGTCGTCGCGGAATCCGCACGGCGGATCAGCCCGGTCAGCACAGGCCGGCCCCGGAACGACTCCATTATCGCGCCGATCGCGGGCGCGCACCGGGCTCAGATGACCGGTCGGGACGTCGTGAGAGCAGTCAGCTCCAAGGTCTTACCAACATTCTGAAAGACACATAACTAAGTCCGCGCACCACCCGCCCGCCTCGCGCGCACTCTCACGGCCCCGGGGAGCGCGGCGGTCGGGCCAAGTCGCTACGCCGACCGGCTCCTCGCCGCTCCGATCCCCACGCTATGGGAGCCAACAAGAAGAGCACAAACCCTTCAAGAACGCGTTGCAGAACGCGCCATCACGCACCAGATGGCTCGATATGTATCGGCATGCGCCTGGGCGGCCAACCATTCGCGCCGGGCCAGAACGGTTGTTTGGCGCGCTTCTTGCGGACCGGACGCGGCGCGGCTCCCGGGTCTGGCGGTTTGCTGGCTTCGGGAATCGGCACGCATTCTTCTAAGCGGCGCCGGCAACGAGTTGACCGGCCGCAGCCGACTGCCGGTCGTTGTGCGCCGTCCGGTCCAGCAGGGTAGCCGCCGCCCGGTACTTGGCTCGCGGATACTGGGATTGGCGATTGGTGCCGCCGTTCATGCACGTGAACGTCCCCACCCAGTGCTTTCCGTCGCTGCTCTCATAGCTCTGGGGCACCATGAGGTCTATGCCGCCTTTACAGCCCGACGGGCTGACGGCACTCCTTACCGAGCCGAACAAGATAATGCCGATCACCCAGCCGGTGGCCAGCAGGTCCCGGATGCGACCGCCCAGCTCTTGAGTTGCGCACGCCGGGCGGGCCGCATCTCCCGTGCCCGCAGCACCAGCGGCGCGATCAGGGCGATGAATGGCATGAAGATCGTCAGCAAGACCGCGCCGATCACTGCCTCACGCGGGTATCGCCCGCCCTCGCCGGGCCCGGGCTCCGCGCCTGGTGGCGCTCCTCGATCGCTCACTCACCGCGATAACCCGGCTCAGCTGGGCTGCCATCCAGGTCGCCGTCTAGAGCCACGGTGACGTTCTGGGCCTCGGGCTGTGGCAAACCGACGTGCGGTTCGACTACAGCACCAGCACACGGGACGCACTAACGATCGCGGCGTCGATGCCAGAGGCCGTGCTGTTGCTGGAGGTCTCACATTGGTCATGACCAAGGGTCCACGCCAGGCGCTGGTCGCGGCCCGTACCGGCTCGCGTCGTGCGAGACCGGCGGGAGCTCTTCGAGTCGACGAGCGCGGTGCGGGTGGCCGATGGCGTCGTCGACCGCGGTGTCCGTGACGGCTTGAGCGACCGTGGAGTCGCTGCCCGGGCCGAGGTCGGCGAGCCGGTCGGCGGCCGGACGCGCCTCGGGCGTGTCGCGGCCGGGCGCTGGAGTCCGGCTGTGCCAGGGATGGCTGACGGTAATGAGGATCCGCTCGGCGGGATTGGGCGCTGCGTGCTCGTTTCCGGAGCCTTGGGAAGCGCCCTGTGCGGCGGGGAGCGTGATGTAATGACCGGCGTGCAGGATGGGTGGCTGGGTGAGGGTGTCCCAGGCCCGGCCGCCGCTGGGAGGCGGCGGAGCTGGGCGGGGGCGGCGGGGGGCCGCCGCCATTGCCGCCGCCTGGCCGCTGGCTGGGCTGGCCCACGGCGATCAGCGCTCCCAAGTTGGCTAGACCTGCGCCGAGCAGCGGGAAGAACAGCAGGACGAAAATGTAGGCCGCCGCGCCCTGGCTCACGTTGACCTCGTACCGGTACAGGGCGCCGTGGGCGAGATGGCGGACCGGATACGCCCAGTACAGCAACCTCGCCTCGTGCGGCAGCAACGCGGCGGCGCCGGTCCCCAGCACCGAGACGACCAGCGCGGCGGCGGCACCCGCGCAAGCTCCGGTCGCCGCGCCCTGCCGGGCCCGGCCTGTCCGCCGCCCCGCGGCCAGCCCGGCCGCGATCGGCGTACCCAGCATCACAGCCCACGTGAGCACCGTGACGGCATCGGAAACACCGCCGCAAGCCCCGGGCCGCTGAGGTGCAGGTTTCCCCGCGCATACAGCGCCATGCCCGCCGCCGCGCCCGCGGCGGAGCCGATGGCCAGGGCGGCCGGCGCGGTCGGCGCCCGCCGCGCCGTGACAGCAAGGATCCCGACCGCATAGCCGGCCATCACCACCAGGAAAACGATCTCGCCGGGCCACAGCAGACCCGCCTCGCCGGGGTTCGCATCGTGCGGATAACCGAAGCGTTCCGCGCTCGCCTTAACCACGGTCAGAGCCAATATCCCCGCATAGCCGGCCGCCCGCAGCACACGGGACAGCCTGCTCCCGCCAGCCGGACCGAACATCCGGCGGACGGCCCAGGGCAGCCCGGACAAGATCACCACGACCGCGACCGCGTCGACCCGGTTGATCGCCGTGGCCGGGCTGGCAGCAGTGCCAGGCCACCCCAACCGGACCACTCCGGCCGCCACCGCCCCGAACACCAGCCACCATCCGGCCCGGCGCACCACGCGGGCCTGCGACGCGGCCATCCAGACCCCGCCCGCCAGCCATTCCAGCCGCCGCCGGCCGGCGGGCACCTCGCCCGCTTCAGCCCAGGCTGCCTCCGCCCATGCGCGGCGCTCAGCCGGCAGCAGCCGGGCCGAGTGCCGCAACAGCGCAGACAGCGCGCGCGTCAGCCCGCCCACGACGCCCCCTGCGGTGCCGCCCGGTGGCCCTGGCGACGCCGGATGCCGCCGGCCAGGGAGGCCTGCCGATCCGCCAGCGCCGCTGCCGCCTCTGCACGGCCCCCGGCAGTCAGCCGGTACAGGTGGCGGCGCGGCCGGCCAGCTGGCTGCTCCGCCTCCCAGCACGCCTCCACCAGCCCGCGCTCGGCCAGCCTGATCAAGATCGGGTACAGGCTGCCCGACTTCAGTCCGGTGTCCTTTGCGATCCCGTATCCGTGCCGCCACGCCGCCGGTTCCGCGAACAGCACCGCAAGCACCGACAGCGTCTGGGCCGAGAACCTGGAACGCGCCGCCATGAGACGGAACTCTATCTAGATAGACAATCAGTTGTCCAGATATGCAAGCGCCAGCCCGGCGCGACGGCCGCTACCTTGCCGCGTCAGCCTCCCTAGACCGCTGCCAAATTCGTCAGATTGGCGGCCAGGACATCACCGAGAATCAATCCGGGCCGAGAACCAGTCGAACTTACGGCGACATCATCGGCGAGGTCGAGTTCCTCCCGAGTACCAGCGATACTGCCACGCGCTGACGGAAGCACCCGCACTGCTCGTTCGGCACCGGCCGACAGGCGCGGCCTCGTTGGCCACAGCCATACGGAATAGCCATTCGGCGCGGTCCGGCCTGCGCGAAGCTGACCAGGGCTAATAGCGCCGAATCGGCGATCCGCGAGTGCTCCGCGCAGGTGCGTGACGATCTGTGATTGCCGGTCGACTTGGTGGTTGCGGCCGACGGCGGCTTTGCCGACGATAGGATCGGCGCCGATGCGCCGCCGCTGAGTTGGCGTTCCGGTGTTCTAAGACCCAGAGGAACGGCGGCCGGAATGCTGGTGGTCTGGGCGCGGTTGCGCCGGCGGGTACTCCCGGGCGGCTGCTGGTCAGCCTCCCGGTGGCCGGTTCCGGCAGTATGCCCTGTCCGCTTGGACGGTGGCCGCGCTCGGTGAGACGGCGACCTCAGCGGCCAGCGGGATGTCCTCGGTCCTGGTGATCCAGCCGACGCGGACGCGCAGCTGCAGGTCGCTGGTCCCCTGCCAGCCCCCGGCGGCCTCCAGGTAGCAGTGAGCGGACCGCCATAGCACACGGACCCACCGGTAGGAGTGCGGCGGGATGGGGCCGCCGGTCCGGTAGCTGACCGCGTGCGGTTCCCCGACTGCCGGACGGTGCCGGTCGTCGACACGCCGATCTCGGCCGGGACCGGCGCGCCCGGGCTGATGTGGTCGGCGCTGCCGGTGATGAACTCGGTCAGGTCCGAGGGGTTGTACACGAAGATGGCGAAGCCCTGGATCTTGCCGGGCCGCAGCGGCACCGTGTACTGGGTCGCCCCGGCCGCCTCGGTCGTCACCGCGCGGGCGCCATCGGCCTGGCTCCACCAGGAGAATGACCCCACCCATTGCAGGCTCGGCTGGGCCTGCCAGAAGATCAGCGTGCCCGCGGGTAGCCCGATCGCGATGGTGACCGCTGCGACGGCCAGCCAGGTGCGGGCCGGCTGCCGCCTGGCCCAGGCCGCCATCCGGCGCAGCGGCGGGTCCGGCCGGGCCCGGCCGCGGCCCGGCCCGGAAGCCGGTCCGGCCGCCGCCTCGGCGACCAGCCGGGCCGGACCCAGCGCGGCGAGCACCGCCATCACCGTGTCCTCATCGGCATCGGGCGGCAGCGCTTCCAGCAGGTGCGCCCGGAGCTGCTCGGACAGTTCCGCTGCCGCCGCCGCCGAGGCCCGCCAGCGCGGCGTCGAGGTCGCGCAGGTAACCCGCGACCAGCGGATGCTCCAGCACATCGATCACGGTCGCCTCCCGTACCATCCGCCCGAGGCACCCGCTGCCACCCGGGTCACCGTCCGCGCGGCGCGGTGCAGCCAAATGAGAATGTCCCGCAGCGGGCATCCACGCGGCCGCGCCGAACCGCGTACGGTACCCGGCCACCAGCCGATGCGCAAGCTCTGCGTCGTTCATCGCGGCCGTCCCTTGGCGGCGCCCAGCCGGCTCCGCCGCACCCTCGCGCAGTACCTGGCTGACCGTGGCGGCGAACCGCGCCCACTCGCCGCGGAATGCCGCCAGGCTCGCCGTCCCCGCCTGAGTGATCGAGTAGTACCGGCGCGGCCGCTCGCCCTCGACCACCTGCCATTCGCTGGTCACCAGGCCCGCGTCCCGGAGCCGGTTCAGCAGCGGGTACACCGTGCCGTCACTGGTCAGCAGGCCGCCGGCGCCCGCGAGGTCACGGACCAGTTCCAGCCCGAACCGCGGCCGCTGCTCCAGCAGCGCCAGCACGCACGGCCCCAGCACGCCCCTGCGGAGCTCCGTCAGCTCGGCATCCGCCACGCCCAACACGATATCTTGTGACACAAGACCCCGGCAAGATTCCGGTCGTTGCGATCCGGCTCCGCTCCATCTCAGACCAGCAGGCCCTCACGCAGGCGACGCCGGCGCAGCACGCCCGGGCGACGCCGAACAGAGGATTCGGGGCGGCCCAGACCAGCCGAAGCTGACCACAGCCTAGAAGAGCGCCGAATCGGCGATCCGGGCGGCCGCCGATGCTTGCGTTGGTCGTGCCGCGCAGTCGATGCTTGACGCTGACCGATCCTGCTGGCCGTCATTCCTGCCCCGTCAGCCCGGCCACTCCCAAGCCGGTCTCCCCTCGCCGTAGTCACGACCAAGACCGGCAAGCTCGAGGACCCGGACGCGCTGAAGCGGCGTATCGACGAGGCGGCCAGGTTCGTCCCGCTCGACCAGCTCTGCCTGTCTTCGCAGTGCGGGTTCTCCTCCACGGTCGAGGGCAATGTGCTCACGACCGAAGCAGGCGGCCGAGCTCCGCCTGATCGTGCAGTCGCCGCCGAGGTCTGGGCTGACCGGCGTTAGCGCGGGAGTGGCCATATGGCAGCTGTGCCCTCACAATTAGCTTCGCAAGCTCGCGCATCGCGACAGCTGTCATGCGGAGGACAGATCATGGAGCCATTCGATGGCGATCCCGTCGTCGCTCCCAGCGGTGACGGTCGGCTGGAGCTGTTTGTGTTCGGCCGGCAGGACCGGCAGGCTCTGGCATGCCTGGCAGGCCCAGTGGAGCAACAGCAGCGACTGGTACGGCTGGTGTGACATGGGTCTGCCGGGAAGCTGGCGGCCGGCGACGGTCGGAGCCAATGGCGACGGGACCCTCGCGCTGGCTGTACTGAACGAGATCTCGCAGTTGAGCTATGCGTCCCAGACAGCCTGGAGCAACGGCTGGTCGGCGTGGACCGCACTGCCCTCAGTGCCTGGCGGCGGTGTCTACGCACCGGGGGTGGCCGCCGACGCTGACGGTCGGCTTCAGCTCTTCCTGGCTAGCGGCCATCTCTACCGGATCGGGCAGGTGAGGCTGGAGTAACGGCTGGTCGGGCTGGCAAGACCACGGACCTCCGAGCGGCGCGGAGCTTTACGGACCTGTCACGGCCGCCTGCAGCGGTGACGGCCGGATCGAGGTCTTCGCGATCGACGCGCACGGCTCCATGTGGAATGTCCGCCGAAACAGCACCGTCCAGTGCGTACTCCGGCTGGAACGCGTACGGCAATCCCGGCGTCGCTCTAGTCGACAGGCCCGCGCTTGCCAGAAGCGCTGACGGGCGGCTCGAACTGTTCGTGCGCGGCCAGGACAACCGGCTCTACCACCAGTGGGAGACCGCGGTCGGGACCTGGTCAGGCTGGAACTCCTTCGATGCGACCTCGACGCCCGACGAGCGCTTCTTGGACCATCCGGTCGTGGCTCCGAGGCGCGGACGGGCGGCTGGAGCTGTTCCTGAGGGGCGGCGACCACAACATGTATCACGCCTGGCAAACGTCGGCCAGCAACGGCTGGTCTAACTGGGTAGATGAGGGTGCCGAAGGTGGCGGGTTCATAGCCGCGGCGCCAGGTCTCGCCAGAAATGGCGACGGCCGCCTGGAAATCTTCGCGGTGGCGGGCGACGGGAATATCTACCACAAATGGCAAACCGTAGCCAGCAATGGCTGGGGACCGTGGACACTGCTCGACCCCCAGGCGCCGCCGCCACCGCCGCCGCTGACAACGACCGTTCCTGACCTCATCGACCTGAGCGTCGCTCTTGCTCGGGAGCGAGTCCAGGCCGCTCAACTCCATATGACGACACACGGCTCTGGGAACTGGGTCGGCAATCAGTCGCCTGGAGGCGGGACCGTGGTGCCGGTGGGCACAAGCGTCTCCGTGGGTCTAGTCGCGAACCCACCGTGACGTCGCCGGGTTACGGCGAACCCGGGCCGGGAGCAACCACAGGGCACCGGCACGTAACTGGTCGCTATGCGCGACGGCTGCCATAAATACCTATGAACGCGGTAGGCATTCATACTCGGCGGTACCCGCGACGGCAGGTGCGGCGTCAGCTCACGCTTCGTCGACGGCACTTGATGTGGTGTGCACAGCTGGCGGCCTTCGCCGGTTCAGTGTCCTTGGCCGGTGGCGGCCCGGTACTGCTCCAAGACGCTGGCCGGGATCCGGCCGCGGGCGTTCACCGTGATGCCGTGGTCGTTGGCCCATGCCCGGACTTCGCCGCTGCGCTGCCGGCCAGCCGATGTCCGCGCAGGCAGGCGTGCGCCCGCGGGCAGCCTTGCGGGCGTGGTCGATGAACGGCGCGAGCTTGTTCCGGAAGGCCCGGGCGTTCGTGGTGCTCAGGTCGATCTCGTAGTCGGGCCCTCGAAACCGAATCGCACTGTCTGACCCGAAAAATGGACCTCGGCTTGGCGCGCGGCAGCGCGGCAGAGCCGGCGGGTACTACACCGACCGCTCCCGTCACCGCCAGGGGTTCGTGGCCGTCGAGCGGAACGGCGGGTGGGGCACGGCGATCCCGGTGCCCGGCCTCAGGGCCCAAACGCGGGCGGGTCCGCCGAGGTCGGCTCGCTATCATGCCCCTCTGCGGGCCACTGCGCCGCCGCGGCCGGCCTGCCGCGGCCGTCCCGGTCACCGCCAGGGATTCGTCACCCAAGCCGGATAGCACCCCGCAAGCCCGGCACTGACAGGCACGCCGCAGCCCGCGACGTCGGCCGCGCGGAACCCGCGGCCAGCTGGGTGACTGGCCGCTCGCGGGGCCCCTCGTCGCGCCGGGCACTCAGAACGGCCGGGATCCGGATGCCAAACCGTCCAACCAGCTGGCCGGGATCCGCATCGCGGCAACACCCACAGAAGTGCCGTTCTGTACTCGAACCATTTCGCAGCGGATCGACAGCCTAAATACAGATTCGGCAGGAAGTCGCACGGCGAGGTCGCTAGGGGTTCCGGCAACTCTGCGTCGTGGACATGTCCATGACCAAGCTCCTGTCGAAGGCCTCGAACGTCAAAAGCGCAGCGACGAAAGGACAGTCGCGGCTTCTCACGTCAAGGACGTGGCTCCAGAGAACGGGTCCACGACGAGCCGACACGCCGAGAGAAACGACGTCGTGGACGCACAAAGTTCGCTCGAGAGAATCGGCAGGGAGGAGCCACCGGCCGTCGCCCGCTCGACGAGCGAGGTTACATCTCGTGGTCAAGTCGGTATCGGTAACGGTCAGCGCTCGGTCGTGCGTGTTTCGTACTGTTCGATGACACTGGCCGGGATGCGCCCGCGGTCGCTGACCTGGATGTCGTGCGCTTTCGCCCAGGCCCGGATGTCGGCGCTGTGCTCACGCGCGGAGGCGGGACGTGCCCCCGGCGCTGTCTGCGGCCTGCTTTGCGGGCGTGGTCGATGAACGGGGCCATCTGGGCGCGGAACCTGCGGGCGTTCTTGGCATTCAGGTCAATCTCGTATTCCGCGGTGCCGAGGCGGAACTGCAGAGTCTCCTCTGCGGGACCGCCGTTGATGTCGTCTTCGAGCGTGATGGTTGTCCTAGTCGCCATCTCGACCTCCGTGACTGCGATAGGCCTGCTCGCACGGTACCGGCAGGCCGTCCTGCAGGCTGCCGGCCGCGGCTCGGACACGCCGACCGAAGACGTTGCGCTCCAGCTGTCCCGGAAGAGCGGCCACGCGACCCAACAGCGCAGGAGCTGCAGCCGGGCATGTTGGTCCTGCTGGACCGGGCCTTCGCTCGCCACCGGGTTCTTCGCCAAGATCAGCCGTGCCGGGGCGAAGGTGCTGGCCTCGGCCCCGTGTTGCCGCAACCCGCAGGTCGCCGCCCACCTGCCGACGGTTCCGCCATGTCCTGCGTGGACGGACTCAGCGTCCGGATCATCGAGGCCGACGTGACCGCGACGGGTGCCTGCCAGCTCAGGCATATGACATCTCCCGCTGCACCGGTGGGACCATTTTGGGATCAGACTTGATCTTCTCGAAGATCAATTGCCCTCTGAGCTGGTGGTCGGGGCTCGGATCGCGTCTCCGACCTTCCGCCTCTGGGATTGAGAATCGCCATCTAGACGCGGCCAACCAGGTCGTCCTGCCTGCTCACTCCCCGTCCCTAGCCTCTGGTGGTGCATAAAGATCATCCAGCGCGTTATGGCAGGTCACAGGTGGGTGCGGGGCGGATCGAACCGCCGGCCTTCCGCTTTTCAGGAGCAAGGATGACCGTCTACGGCCGGTGAGCTGGGTCGTTCGCCGTGCTCAGCGGCTGGCCGTGGACTGCGTGATCGACGCCCGTGTACGCAGGTAAACGAGACTAGAAATGAGACTACGCCCTCGGTCCCGGGGACCTGGACCGCGCCAGCCGGGGACGCTGGAGCGCCGCCCGGGCAGGCTCCCTAAGCGGAGCCAGGGTCCGGTGCCGTGAACACGTACATGATCCGCAGACAACCAGAGCCAGGCTACCGCTGGTATGTCCGCGACGCCGGCAGCGGCGCGGTGCTCGGGTGGTTCGATTACCAGGTGGCGCGCTGGTTCGCAGCCGACCAGCGCCAGGCAGGCCGCGAGGTCGAGATCGAGCTACGACTCGCGCATCCTCCGCCAGCCGCGGCATGCTCGCCAGACGGAGCGGCGACCGCGCGCGGAGCCCGAAGCGGGCGCGTGACGCCCCCGGGATGCCAGCAGCCCGCCCGCCAGCCCCCAGCCGCCGGCCGCCGCCATCAGAGGCTCGGCAAGTCCGCCGATCGCAGCCGGCGCGCCAGGCGGAACGGCCAACCGCAGCCCGCCGACATCCGCGCCGTGATCGGCGGCTCCCAGCTCGACGCGCAAATACGGCTCGTTCGGTACTCAGCGCCAAGGCGACGGTGTGGCCACCTGGGCGGCACTTAACTGGTCGATCTGTGAGGTGCCGCCGGGCGCGGCCGCAGCGCGCGCGGCGCGTGCCGATTCTGACGCCGCGGGCAACGACCGCCCCTACCGATGCGCTTGCCCTTGCCGAGCGCGCTTACATCGAGTAATGGGGGGCGCCGCGGCCAGAGCTCAGTGCTGGAGAACCGGTCGGCCCGCAGGATTGACGTCAACGAGTCAAGATCACGGGTTTGACGTCAGCCCAGGCTAGCCGGAGGCGGTCCCGTCCGGCATGTCAGCCTTCTTCGCGAATAGCCAGCACGTAACCTTTGGGCGTGAGGTCACGTGCGATGCAGGCATCCGGCCGGGCCAGCAGCCTCGCCTCCTCTGCGTCTCGGCTGCAGGGCTCACTCACCGCTTCTTTTATCATCAGCACCGCAGGGCAATCCGAGCTTGTGGAAAAGCTGAGCGTCGTCTGTGACGTCGTCAGCGACCTGTCCACCAGGCTCGGGCCAAGACTCGACGTGCCGTGGAGCAAGCGGCTCTCAGCGCTCGACGAGCAACTCGCAAACTGCGCTGATTACCTTGCAGTACTTTCCGAGCCCGGTCGGCCACCCGTTGCGGTTCCCGAATTCCGGACTCTGGACGTACTCGCTGATCAACTGCTTGCCAGCCTCAGCGCGCGGCAGTCGCAGACCTCCTCCTGCTCGAGCGCTGGCCCAAATCAATGAGCCGCGCAAGCCTCGAAACTCGCCGACGTCGCAACGGAATATGCCCGCGATGCTCAGCGCGACCGGCGGGCCGCAACCGTCTACTTCTCTGTAGCTACCGTGCTCGTAGTCTCGGCATTCGGCATCGTGATAGCTGGGCTCGTCCAGATAGGCTCGCTGAACCACCAGGGCGCTGAGCATCAGCCCTCGGTCTGGCCGGTTTTCTCTGCATACCTGGTTGCATGGATGATGTCGCTGACCGCAGCTTGCGTGGTAATTCTGCTCGGCGAGCGGCACAGGCGCGCGGGGCAGGAGTCGACGCGACTGTCCCGTCAATTCGACGTCATCGAGCCCTACCTCGCGCCTATGGCAACGCAGGCTGGCGACCTCATCCGGGCGTCGCTGACACCGCGGCTGCTCTCCCGGATCCTCTCCGACAATGACCCGATGCGAGAGCCGATCTGGCCGACTGCGAAGATATCGCGAAATCGCGACCTGCGCGCCGCACGGCGAGCAGCAAGCACGCAGCGCCTAAACGCCGGCCTTCGGGATAGCTGCAGATCGACCGGGGTGCTCGACGTTAGCCTGCACCTAGAATTGCGGAATCCTCGGCGGCCACCGTCCGTGCCGCTATTTCGGTTTCCTTCGTTGCGGTCTGAGCACTTCAAGCAATCACAAAGCGACTGCCTCAGTAGGATCAGCCACTACCCCATACACCACTCCCGTGCACGTGTAGTGTTTCCGCCGTCGGCCGCCGGTACCGGTTGTATCTCTCTCGGTACTTCGATTGGTTCAGTTCGACGGCCCAATAATGCAGCAGCCACATCCTTCGCTCGTCTTCTAGCCTCGCGGGAATACGCAGCCCCAGTGCGTCTGCCAGATCTGCCCTGCCCAGGTTTACCAATTGCCTTGACACTCTGGGCCCAGTCGACCATGTTTTTGACCGCTAGGCGGTAGCTCGCCGGTATGACGAGCAGCGCAGTGGCTGCAATCACCACAGCACGGACCCTGGCTTGCGGCATTAGGGCTGCGATGAGGAGGCTAGCGATCAAGAGCAATGCCATGTGCGCTATCGAACTGACGAAGAAATCGACCGGAGCGCGCCCTTCATCGGTACCGCGGCGTACGCTGTCGCGCGAAACGCCCTGCAGTTCGTGCCACATAAGGAGCGAGTCGAGGCGATAGCGCTCACTCGCCCAGCTCTCCATTGCAGTCAGAAGCATTCCCGAGCCTCGTAGGCCGGACGATATTCGCCGATTCCGGAAAGCGCCGGAAGTCGTCGATCGTCACTCCAGTCGGCATCCTTCCGTGGTAGCGTAGCGACGCTCAAGCGCACGCACTTTGGCGAACTCGCGCAATTGCCGTCGCAACAGAGGGCGCTGCAAGAATCCCGCAGGAATAGCCTTCGAGGATCCGGTAAATCGGTAGCGAAGCATAGGCAAAGCCACTGCGAGCACTATCACCGAGAACGTGAAGATGATCGCCGCTGCGGCCGCACCTTCGCTGGTCACATGGGACATAGGCCTGAAGGGTCTAGTGCTCTCAACGTCCGGCCAGAGGAAGATCAGCGAAGATGCCGACCGTCACCAGCGATGGCGTCACCCAGGCGAAGACGAACCTGGCGAAGCCAGTTGAGAGAGCTTTAAATAGGTCGCCCACACGGTCCTTCTCGCAACTGCTAGTGCTTCTGGTCGTTGTCGTCATCGCCGTTGTCGCCGCTGCCGTGATCGTCGTCGTCATCGTCGTCTGGAAGGGGCAGCGGGATAGGCTCCCCAGGCGGACGGGTGGCGAGCATGCCCTGAGGTTACGCGTTCCGGCCTTTATCGACTAGGCCAAAAGGCATCGACCAAGCGGCGGCGACCTGGCCGCATGCGCCAGGCCCGCGGAAAATGCTGGTACACATGATCGAGCAGGGGCTTCTCAGCGTGCCGTCCGCGATCGCCGCGATCTTGTTCGCCGCCGCAGCTCTCAGCGTGCTGCGCACCGGTCGGCGCGTCCGAACTTGGGCAAGCAAGAAGACACTGCAGGTCTGTCATTGGATCCCCGAGATTGACAATGTCATACGGCAAAGCAAAAGCGGCCCACAGCGACGCCGGCGACCGCCGCGGATGACACGCCGTACACCCCGAATGGGCCACCAATCTAGAGGGTGTCAACGGCCCGGCCCGGCCTGGTCACCCACAAACGGCGCAAGCTCGAGCTCGCCGCCGGCGAGCACCATCACGCCGCAGCAACTACGGCCAGCCCGGCGCGGCATACAACGACAAGCAGCGACGACACGAGGAAGCCGCGCTGCCCAGCGCTCCGAGCGTGCCTACCAGGTCCTCGTCGCCCACTGGCAGCAAAAACCCGCCAGATCACGCGGTTCCGGTTGACGCTCTCATCCGTGAATGTGGGCTCGCTGACGTGCACCGTGACCGACTGTGCCAGCTGAGCGAAGTGTCGTCATGTAGCCCGCACCTCGGCACAGAGCTGGACGATAGGCGGCCGCCCGTTACCGGGACGGCTGCCTCAGGCGGGCCGCGCGCGGCGTTACGTGCCCGGCCACCTCTTTCGCGATCCCGGCGGCGGCCGTGGCGGGCTGGCCTGCTGCGGCGGGACCACGGTCGTGGGCGGCGCCAGCCGGCGCATTCGCGGGGCGAGCACGGCCGCCCGTTCGGCCAGCAGCACCCAGGCCGCCTCGCGCCACGGCACGAAGTTCCCCATCTGGTAGAACATCTGAAACGACGGGCCAGCCGTGTGATCGGGGCTCTCCGGCCCCATCGGCAGCCGGGTCAGCGCGGTGCCCAGCGGTTTCAAGAGCCCGGTCATGATGCCGAACGCGGCGTTGACCAGCGCGTCCAGCTGCTCATCGGTCTCATCGGTGTGGGTGAAGAACCGGGTCAGCACCTGGAGCAGCACCTCGTAGGCCAGGTCGAACGGCTCGGCGACCGCCTGGGTGAGCGGGTCGGTCGGCTGCGGCTGCGGCCGCTGGATGTCGTACGGCTGCTGGACGGGCAGCGGGAACGGCGTGCATGGCGCGGCCACGACCGCGGGCGGGGCGGGCGTGCTGGCGGTGAACGGCTCGGTGGCAACGCGCTTTCCGTGTCGGGCTGGGCCGCCTTCAGCCGCAGCGGCATCCTGACGATCGCCGTCGGGAATCGTCGGCCGTCCAGACCGGGGTGGCGCTGACCGCGACCAGCCTGGTCCTGGCCACCTTGCAGCACGACGTGACCGGGTGCGGGGGGTGGCCGCTCCGCCCGGCTGCGACCCGGAGAGCCGCCGGTGGCAGCAAGTGCACTTCAACCACGACGTGCCCATGCAGACGCCTATGTACGCGGGTGCACGCCGAGCCGTCCGCTTTCGGAGCGGACGAGGGGCAGCTTTGCCGACCTTGCAAGCCTTCGGACCTGCTGTTATTCGCGCGGCGGCATGCGATTCAGGGCTGCTCACTGAGACTAGAAATGCGACACGCCGCCGGCGAACGATCTCCAGAAGCGCGTTTGCCCAGGTCAGCGCGTGGTCAGGGGCGGGATCGAACCGCCGACCTTCCGCTTTTCAGGAGGCTTTGCGGGTCAAAGTCGGTCCACCTTCGGCCATCTGACCGGCCAAATATGTCGCGCTGCGCAATCTGACTGACCAGGCCTGACGGCAGGGATCCATAACCGTAGTTAGCAGTCTGTTAGCAAGACCGCCGGAGTCTGCAGCGGCGGCATGCGACCAGGCTTCAGCGGCAGCTCAGCCTGCTTGAGCCTTGACAACTAAACAGTGAATTCCTCGTTTTGCACGCAGACCTGAGTTGGGCCAAGTTAGTGCACACCTCCTTCGGCCGTGACCTGACTTCGGTGACAGTGGTGCGCAGCCAGCGCGCCGAAATTGCTGCGGTGCGGCTGGCACGACTGTCCTCAGCTGGTGCCGGATGGGGATAGGACGAAGCTGGCCGTCACGTCGACGCCGGCATCGGCGGCGACACCGTGCTCGTTGAATGCGCGGACGTAGGCGTCGGCGGCTCGCCGCATCGACTCGACCCCAGCCAGGTCCCCGGCGGTGAACAGGACACCGCAGCCCGAGCCGATGCCCGCCGCGTTCGCTCGCTGTCCGCCTACACGCAGTTCGGCACACCAGGCCCCAGCAGCGGGCGCCGCGGAGGTCACTTCATCGAACAGCTCGTGCGCGGCTGATCGCGCTGTCAGCCCGTACCAGGCGAACGTCGGATGCTGGCAGCAGCGAGCGACGTGACTAACTCGAACGCGCTGAGGACGCCGCGCCCAGCCGCACGGAAATCAAACGGGTCAACGTGCACCAGGCTGGCCGCGCCAATGCTATGGGAATGCAATAGCGCCGTTGTCTCCGCGATGCCATCGCCGTGGATCACCCGGACCTCGTCCCGCAGCCCAAGCCGTTCGCGCGCGGCTCGAGGTCCGGCGACGCTTGACGGGTCGGTGTCGCAAAAGACATATCGGCACGCGTGGCCCAGCAGCATCATGGCCAGCAGCGCCGAACCTGGGTACGACGGCGCAGCGCCGCGACCGAGTTCCAGGACATGCCGCCGGTAGGGACTGCTGCGCAAGGGCTCGATTTCCGAGGACGCGCTGAGGAACATCTCCGCGCCAAGGCCGCGCTCGAGGTCGTCGAAGAGCGCATAGATGGCCGACCCGGCGTGGGTCTCGACGTAGTGCGCGGGCCGCAGCCAGCGGATGACCTCGGTGAGCAACAGGTGCTTCCAGACATCGCCAAGGTTCGCGAAATGCGGGTTCGCCATGCCTACCTACCTCCAACATCACTCAAGCGCCGCGCGGCGGCCGACTCGCGTCAAGTCCACGAGGTCAGACCGTTGGGCCCAGCCGAAGCGCCCGAAACGGTCTGCACCGCTTGCACCCACCGGGACAGGGCTCACACTACCGGACCAGGATTAGTGCACAGCTTCAGCTTTCGCGTACAACGAAACCGCAGGTCAGCCAGCTGACGACTCGCTGAGAGCCGAGTCGTGGCCCAACTCAGGTGTTAGCAAGACCGCCGGAGTCTGCAGCGGCGGCATCGCCAGGCTTCAGCGGCAGCTCAGCCTGCTTGAGCCTTGACAACTAAACAGTGAATTCCTCGTTTTGCACGCAGAGCGTCCGTTCCTGATTAGCCCCGGCGCCGAGGGGGTCGCACTAGTCTCCGCCGGTCTCAGCCTGGCCGACGTAGTCCGACTCCTGCAGCGCGGCCTGAACGAGACCGCGCGGCGTTCGGGGACGCGACCACAGCTAGCTACGGCTCCGCAGGCACCTTGATCTGATACGAGTGCATGATTCGCTGCCGCCGACCGCGTGGCTGCTCGTAAAACGTGACAACATAACGACCAGAGGCCAAAGGAGGTGCGGTACCGAAGTTGGAGGGGAAGTCGCACGACAGCAACTGGCCGCCGCCGAAGATCTTGTTCGTCCGATACGGCCACCCATGTTTGTGCCGGACCTCGCATGACCACAGGGGTGGATTGCTTGACAGACGCAGCCCGATAGGTCCTTTGAAGTTGATACAGAGGTAGAGGTATCGCGGGCTGTCTGGGGGATATTTGATCGGGTTCTCTGCCGGGCGCCAGTTGCGCCGTTCCAGCCCGTGAGCGCCCGGATGACAGCGAATAGCAGGCCCGCTGCTACCACCACGCCCCACGCGATCAATGCCAGGTAAGACACCTTGTGATTAAAGACGAGTCCGATGGCAACTGCGAGGAGCGCGACAAGGAGGCCCACCACGGTCTTGTTTCTGATGAAGTCTCGCCAGTCACGGAGGCCGAGGCGTAGCTGCTGCCTTATCAGAGTGGTCATGACTAGGCCTGGCCTCGACCGTCGTTAGCCAGCCTTCCGAGCAGGAGTTCACCGAGGGTGGTGATACGACCGGATCAAGTGAGCGGACGGCTCCCCCCGGTGGGACGGAAAGGTGGGTTCGGACGATGCCATGCACTTCTAGCGTGCGCAATAGCGACTCGACGCCCAGCGCTGACAAGTCCGGGATCTCCCCTTACGATGCTCTCGGGGGGCGTCCCATCGCCCGCCTCCCGCGAGCCGCCCCAGCAGGCGAATGTGCATCTCATCGATGTCCTCGATGGCACGTATGAAAAGTGCTTCCTCGTCTAGCTTTGCTTGGTCGCCCATCACCCCATTCGCTAGAGCCCGAGCAAGGACGCGTCTCGTGCTCTCAATGCGGCATCTTGAGCGATCCACAAAGTGCGGGTCAGAAGCTTCTGGCGGCGCTCGTCCGAGACGGCGTGGTCGAGGAATTCGCGCAACAGCAGGTTGGCAGCCTCAGCGGCGTCGAGCATCGTCTCGCCAGAGTGCTCCGCACGCCGTCTGCCAAGCTTCTGTACGGCGCGAGTATTTGCGATCGCCATCAGGATGGGAGCTGCACTCGCCGCCAGCAGGCCTGCTTCCGTACTGTACAAATAGGGCACGTTGGTTATGAAGGCGACAGCAATCTGCACCGCCAATTCCAGGTCGCGAGGACTCTGCTCGGCTGCGTGGTCGTCCGGCTCGTCCGAATTCACAAGCGCGACGTTACCGCTGCTGGTCTTACTACCCCAGCCATCGACTCGCTTCAGATCGGACTCGCGGAACAGCGGAAAGCCAGGCACCAAGCGATTCATGACAGCTGGTCCGGAGGCAGTCGGCGTGGACGCGGCCATTACTTTGAGCCGGAGGTCTGCGCCGAGGTCGATCGGGAGTATCAGCGCCCGAGCCGTGAGGTGCTGCGATCATGGTGTGGCATGGAAGCTTCTGACCGTTTTGACGAGCTATCCGAGCCACGCACGGAGGTCCGCCGAGTCACCCAGGTCGCACAGTCAGCCAGCCGCCGCTACCGCACCATCCAGATCCAGGCCGGCGACCACCTCATCACCGCGGCCGACCCCATCCCCGACGACCTCCGCGCAGCCATCACCAAGATCAACAAGGCCGGGCGTGGTCCGCACTAGCTTGATAAAACTACGAGTCACAGTGAGCACCTCGATGCGAACTCCTGGCAGTGAGGTCATTCGTGGTCGTTGGGGCAGGTCGCTGTCTCACGGCAGCTTGTCGGAGTCGTTCCCGGCCGATGGCGTTGCTGTACTTGTGTGCTGTACGGCTTCCGGCCCGGCCAGCTAGGCCACGCGGCATTGCTTCCGATTTTTAGGAGGCTTTGCAGACTCCGAGGTGGTCCATCACAGGCCGCCTGACCCGGGCCGCATGACGCGTTGGCTCCCTTTTGGGGTCCAAGACCAACCCCACGTTTCCACAGCCGTTGTCAGCAAACCGTTAGCAAGATCGGCAGACGGCAAGAGCTGCGTGTTAGGCGCCGGTTGCCGGTGTCAGCAAGGTCTGCTCGAAACTTGACAACTCAACAGCGTGAACGAGGAGCATGTTGATCTTGTCCCGAGAGCGGTGGCTAGGGGCCGATCCATGGCGGCTGCCCCGGGAAGAACGGCGACCGGGACTGAGCTCGGCCCGCGGTGGCACGCAGGGTCCCCAGCGCATGTGTTAGATGACGCACAGCGCTGCGTGCCGAGTAACTACTGTCAGCCTGGTCGGCCGCGCGGGCGATGGCCCGCAGCAGCTCGATCTGGGCCTGATATAGGGCTTGTGCGATTTCGCGCTTCTGCTCCTCGGTGAACTCCACAGGCTCCGGTGACCGACCTGGCGGGACCGCGCCGTGAGACCCGAAGTCAGGGCTCCCGGGAGGGACATCTTCCATAGCTGCCGACTACCCATTACGCCTTCATCCATCCGCGGGGCGACGGTCTTACAGGGAGTTGTCCTTCGATCTGGGCCATATCCTCTGACCTGCGACTCAGAGGATGCCCGCATGGCCGTTGGCGTGGTGTCACGGAGGCAGCTGGACGCATCGCCAGCACAGTCGCAGGACCACGGCGTATGTCATTTGTTCGTGCCGGATCGTTGCGCTCGTCGGGCGGTGTGGGTACGGTCTCGGATCTGTCCGTACGGGGGTGAGCTGCGACTGTAACTGACTACCCCCGCGATATGTCAAATAGTTGGTTGACACTGCATGCCTGCGCCGCGCAGCCGCTGATCGAGAACACGTGACACCATCGGACGTGTGCATTGGCAACTGGGTCGTTCCCCTACCTGGTTCGGTTCGGTTGGCGTCATCCGGAGCGCTTGTCGCGGCGCGCTACCAAATGAGCCCGGTGGCGCGATGAAGCGATTCGCTGCGCAAGCAGGGGTAATGGCAAGATTTAGCTTTTCAAACACCCAAAGCCAAGCCATCCCAGTCTGGCGGCCAGCCTCCCTCTGGAGATACTGCTTTGGCTAGAGCGGCTCGACAGCCAGCAGTAATCACAGACTTTGCGGCCTTAGCAAGCTCGCCAAGTGAGACTCTCTGCCCTCGCACTTTCATGTCTCCGGGTTTGGGTGTCCCTCCATGGGCAATCGCGCTACGCGCATCGTAGGCAGATTTCATGATTCCAAGCACTTCGCGTGCAGTATATCCGACTTCTGCCTCTCGGGTTAGCCCGCTATAGAGGGCGGCGCGTAGCGCAAGTCGGTAGCGAAGTTCCCCGCGCTCTGCCTCATTACCCACGTCTGTTAGGTACAGCGCCTCGGCGGCAATCATCGTGTCTAGCAGCTCATCCTCGGGTTGCTCTCGTTGCGCCTGGTAGCTCAACCTACGGAGGGCCAGGCTAGACCCTTGTGCCTTTGCAGTAGCCCAGGTTGGCGTATAAATTGCCAGACCTCAAACAGTTCGGAAGCCTGGCTATTACTCATATGCGCGCGGCGTAGACGCGGGCCTTGTGGCAACGTAGCTTGCTGGAAGGCAATGCCTCCTGACAGAGGGCTTCCTGGCTTGCTTAGATGCCAAAGCGGCCTGCCATCCCGATCGCATCTGGCAATACGATCGCCAGTGACTCTTTCAATGCCAACTCGATATGCCGAAGCGTATTCTCGATGTCCTCGCCGGTACGAAGCGTCTCATTTATGTCCCGGTCTCCGACCACTTTGGGCAAGCTATACTGGTAGCGCACACAAGTACGATGTTCAGGCGTTCGATTAAAGAGCCTTTCGCGTGGGAATGTCGTACGCACAATCTCAGTATCCAGGGCAAACCCCAGTTCGCGGTCCGTCATGGCGTCGAGCTCTAGCGTGGCCTCTAGTTGAATGGGTAGCACATCGATTGTGAGGCCTGGCATCGGCCATATAACTGTGTACTCGATCTGATTTGCGGCTAGGAAAGCCTCAATCTCTTGGTAGTGCTTCTCGAAAGCTTCGGTGACCTGGTCAAGCTCGTTCGGGCGTGGTAGGACACGCCGACCGATACTTGTTGTTTCGATACGATGACTATTTTGCGCAGTTCCAACGAGAGTATCGTAGTTGGCGATTTAGCCTGCCATCTCAGCGAAGCACGTCAAGAACTGCCGTCCAAGTAGGCAGATCGAATTGGCGGCTCAGTGCGGTGCGACTCCAAAATCTATGGGCCGCTCGCTATCCGGAAGGCCCCCTCTGGATCGCGCTGCCAGTGGCCAAGATCTGTTGTGTAGTCTCTAGCACTGGGATCACGCGCGAGTCGGTTAATCGCATCATTGACCGATGCGAGCAGCGCACGCTCTAGTTCGGGATGCTCCACCATGCCACGATCCTACATGATAGGTCGTCATTGCATCTGTTCGAGCCATTCGGATGTGTATGGGACTACCCAACGAGAGGGTGGTAAACCAGGTGCTAACTAGCCTTTTAACTTCGGAATGAGAACAGGGCGCCTGACCGGCTCAGCCTCCATCGACTTCTTCCTTATCAGGCAAGTCAGAGAGTCCACTCGCCACCCACGATGAGCCTGCCAGCCTGCTACGACTGTCCGCTGGTGTCCGCCCGTGGTATCCGGTTCGCCGCGACCGTTGTCACGCAGTTGGTCACTCAGAAGCCAGGCCGCGCCTTCACTGGTTATCTGCGGACCTGTTCATTACGAGGGCACTTCGGCACTTCGATGACGTGGCAGCATCCGCGCATGACCTGGGCGCTCATATCCATGAGCGTCCGCTGGCGTGTGGCCACGAGCATTGTCGTCATCACTCAGTTAGGCACTCTCAGGTCAGACGTCACCGGCACCGCCAGTATTGAGGTCATCAGGGCCCCGAGTACCAGCCACGCCGCACAGATTGGCAGCTCTCCCCAGCTGACCCTGGGGAATTTCCCCAGGCACGGGCCAGCACCAACAGCGCGGCGCCCGCGATCCACGCACCTGCCCACGCGGCCGCGCGGAGCCAGTTGGCCGCCCGCCAGCCGCGAAACCTGATGAGCCCGGCAATCCCCACCGGGAGAGGGAGAGCCAGCCAGGCGGCAAGTGCCAGGACCGCGGCGATCTGCACGGCCGCAGGACCTGCGTCGTACCCGATGAACCCGGTGCCAAAAATGTCAGCCGAGATGTAGTTGGGGGTGGTGGCGTAAAAGATGTAGCTGGTGATGACAGCCCCAGCCGCAACCCACAGCATCGACAGCGACCAGGTCCAGCCTCGGACCCGCAGACCTCCTATAGCCAGGGCCCGCGCGTCGCGGACGGAAGGCCATTTCCGGCCAGGCCGGGCTGGCCTCCAGCAGGGTGCCGAGCATCTCCTCGCCCCGCTTGCGCCGGTACCAGGCGGGATAGGCGCGCAGCAGCCACCGGCACCGCCGCTCCAGCGCGGTCACGCCGGACTCGCCTTCCGCGCAGCGCCGCCCGCCCGCAGCCCGCGGCCCCGGTCCGTCACCAGCCGGGCCGCCTCCGCCATCCGCGCCGCCTCGGCCCGCAGCGCCCCCGCACCAGGCGGCGTCAGCCCGTACGAGCGCCGCACCCGGCCGTTCACGATCTCCTCGCGCACCAGCTCCACATATCCCTCAGCGCAAAGGCGGTCTAGCGCCGTGTACAACGTCCCAGTCGCCAGCCGGACCCGGCCAGCCGACAATTCCCCGGCACGTTGGATGATCGCGTAACCATGCAGCGGCCCGTCCAGCAGCGACGCCAGCACGAAGTACGTCGGCTCCCGCATCGGGCCCTGCACCTTACTCACATGACCATCATAAGTAGATGCACGACACATCGCAAGCTGGCGGTTCGGCGACCGGACGAGCATCATCCACTCATCGCTCGTTCTTCTGATAGGCGCCGGGATCTAGCCGTGGATGATCACACTCAAGGCTGGCACGCAGACACCACCTGGCGGGCTGAAGGTCATCTCCTCGGTCGGGCACCCTGCGGGGCTGCGCCCGGTTCTCCGGGGAGTGCAAGGGTCTGCCGGAGGCCGAGCAAAGCGAGCCCTAGCACTGTCCGGGGGTTCGGGCGTAGCGCTCTGCCTGGCCGGGCGAGGGGATGACCTGGTAGACCAGATCCCATCTCTGAGGGAGGGCCGGGGTCCGGGGCAGCGCCCCGCTGGCCTTCTGCGGCGAAGCCGCCACCTGTTCGTCAACCCTCGGCTGTTCGCTAAATGCTGGCCGGTCATGTGCCCGCTCCGTTGCGGCGAGCTGCCCCGTGCGGGCAGGCGCGGGGATGAGCACGCGAGGCGGGCCAGTCCGCGCCGGGCGCCCTCAAAGCGCAGAGGCGCGGGCACAGCCCGCCGCCCGCGCGGCTCGGGTATCCCCGTCGCTCTCAGCCCGAACCGGCAGGCAGGCACATGCCGTCTTCGGCCTCCACGTATCGATGACCGTCCTTCGGCGCTTCAGCGAGCACGAGCCGGAGTGCTGGCGCGCCGCCAGGCGCGCCCTTGGAGCCGGGGAGTGGACTCCGAGGGAACTTCGGCACAGCTTCGTCTCGCTGATGTCGGATGCCGACGTTCCGGTCGAGCACATTGCCCGTCTGGTCGGGCACAGCGGCACTGCCACAACCGAGACCGTTTACCGCAAGCAGATTCGGCCCGTTCTCTTGCACGGTGCCGATGCCATGGATCGCATCTTCCCGGCCACGGACTCCGACGGATAGTCACTCAGTTGGTCACTCAGCACATGCAAAAGGCCACCTGTGAAGCTCACAAGTGGCCTCTGACCTGGTCGGGGTGGCCGGATTTGAACCGGCGGCCTCTTCGTCCCGAACCAGGCACGCATCCGTTCGACCATACTGGCCAGACGCGTCTGCGCAGGTCAGCGGCAGTGACAGGAAGCGGCTCGCCGCACCTGAGGGCACCTGACGGAACTTGGCCGCTCCCATTTCACTCCCAGAATCGGACACCAGCTCGCTGCACTGGCGCGGGCCGGAGGGGACCGGCTCGGGCGGCCTGCGCCGATGCGGAACCCGCGTGGCCAGGGGCCCGGAAAGGCGGCCTCGGTGAGCATCGCGGTGCTGACCTGGGTGTGGGCGAACTCGCCGACATTGGGCAACGAGCGCCCGGTGCTGCTGGCGCTGGCAGACGCGTGCTCGCGCGATGACGGCACCGCAAGCCACGACGGGTCGCGGCTGCCCAATGGAAACGTGAGCGCGCCGCGAACTGCGACATCCTCATCAGCCGGATCAGCCGGCTGGCAGCCGCTGACCCGCCGCTCCTCCTGCACACCCACCCGGTCGGCAGGCAGCTGGCTGAGGAAGCGTCACCGGACAGCGACGCTGCCCACAAGCACCGCGAAGACCTGATCGACGCGCTGATCTGCGCGTGGACCGCTTTTTTCTGGCCCGCCACGGTCTAGCCCGCTGTCAGGTCCTGGGGCTGAGCACCGTATCCGACGGTGGCCCCGCGGCGACGATCATCGCGCCGGAACGGCCGGAGCAGCGCCCGCACGTCAGGACGTGAGATTGCGCTCGCCGCAGCGGCGGAACTCCTCGAAAATGCCCTGAGGATGTCAGGCGCTCCGTGCGCCGGACGAGTTGTTGCTGTGCTGACCTGCGTTTGCTCCACCGGAAGTAATCGTGGCACTGGAGAAGGTTGCCCCGCCGGGCTCGCGATCCGAGCGAGGAGAGCAGCCGTCCGATTATCCGGTCCGTTCCTCAGCCTCAAGCCACGCGCAGCCGCCGCCGGAGTTGGCCTTGATCAGGTCGTGGCACTTCTCCCAGGTGAGCCAGCCGATGCGCTGGCTTGCGGCCACCACGGCGTCGGGCTCTTGGCGGTGCGCTGGCCCGATCAGCCGCAGCGTCCGCTGGTCGAACTGGGTACAGCGTAAGCGGTCTGGCCGGCCACGGGCACTGCAGGAGCGCAGATCATCGGTTAGGGAGCGTGACGACCGCCGATGGCTTCGTCGCGGTGACGGTGGTGCCGTCTTCGACGTCAACGGCGCGTGCGGGCGCCGTCAGGGCTTGGAAGGAGCCGTGCCTGCCGCGCCGGGAAGCACGTGCTTCCTGGCAGGACCGGGCCCGCCTCAAGATGGGCGTGGATTAGGCCAGGGCCAGGACGATGGCGTGCAAGGCCAGGCCCACGCCAGCTCCCACCACTGTGCCATTGATGCGGATGAACTGCAGGTCGCGTCCTAGTAGCAGCTCCAGCTGGCTCGACGTCTGTGCGGCGTCCCACCGCTGGATGGTTCCCGTGACCAGGCCAGCGAAGCTCGTCGTGGAACTGATCGGCGAGTGCCCTGGCTCCTGATTCGACGACACGCTCGACGCTGTCTTGGAGGCGGCGGTCTGATCCAAGGCGCCCGCCTGCCGCCGCCAGCGCACCGGCCAGCCGGCGGCGCAGCTCAGACCCTGGGTCGGCCGCCTGGGTCCGGAGCGTGTCCTTGGCCTCTTCCACAGCGACGAGGACCAGTCCCGCAGCGCGGCGCTGCCCAGGACATCGCGCTTGATGCAGCTCCCCGCGCTCGCGCAGCTCGGGGGATGTCTCGAGGCGGTCGGGAAGCCCGGCGAGCCATTCCTCGAACTGGTGCCGGGCTTCGTCGTCCGGATCGGCCGCCATCGCCGCCAGCCTGTCGCGCAGGCGGCTGTACAGGCGGTCGAAGACCCGCTGGTACACCGCGTCGGGCACCCAGCGGGGTGACTCGGCCTCAAACAGCTCGCGAAGCTCGGTGTGATGATCGGCGAGATAGCGATCGGCGCCGGACACGATGGCGTTAAACAACTCGGCGTGGTGGCCTCCCGCCATGAGGACCCGCACGGCCCGCCCAGCCAGCGGCGCCACCTCGACGGCGTCTGCCGCCCGGGTCAGCTCGGCGGTGACCACGCGCTGGACATCCTCATCACGCAAGAGCCTCGGCCACCGTGACCACCAGATCCGCGGCGTGACCGGCGAAGCCGGCGGCGTTGGCCTCGTCGGCGAGCCAGGCAGCCAGGCGGGCAACGAGCCGGGCGGAGCGGATCCGCTCGGCAAGAACATCGCCGTTGAGGAAGTTCTCCTGCACGAACTGGCCAAGAGTGGCGGCGAACTGATCCTTGCGCTCGACGATCAGCGCAGTGTGCGGTATCGGCAGGCCAAGAGGACGGCGGAACAGAGCCGTCACCGCGAACCAGTCCGCCACGCCTCCGACCATGGCCGCCTCGGCGCCGGCCTGCACGTACCCAAGCAGCGTCCCGTGGACACCGGCCACAGTCACGGCCACGAACACAACCGTCACCCCGGCCAGGAGAGCGGTAGCCCGCCGGCGCGCGGCAGCCAGGCGGCGCGCCCGCACTTCCGCCGACTCGCGTTCGAGCGCGGATACCGTGTGAAGCGGACATCGTCGCGGAAGATTCCATCGGCAGCCCCCGGTCAGTCCGCGGCGCAGGGCGCGAACCCGCAGCCGCGTCAGGCCGAGCAGTCCTATCGGCAGGTCAGCCTCAGTCTCGCAGGATCCGGAGGGTCACCCCCATCACGATCACGCGACCTCTCCAGAGCTGGGCTGAGACCCCGAAGGCTGCCGGGCCGACCGCGGCCCAAGCAATAGAACTGACCACTCGACCGTAAGATCGCACTGGTCGTCACGCCAGGTCACCACCTGTACGGCCTGGTCACCAAAGCGCAGGCACCAGGAAACGCAGCAGAACGATTACGAGCTTGTCCAGTTGGGCTGGCACGGCCGCTGGTTAAGGTCCAGAGTTCCCGGTTCTGTGCTGGGCGTCGTGGCGCGATGGTTCCCGGGCCGGAGCGGCGGAAGCCGTCGAGGCGGACGGCTCTGCGGCCGCTGTTGCCTCAACATCGATAATGGACCGCAAACCCGGCGCATTGATCGGATAACAAATACCGCGGGAGGTCGACCGCGCATGACAGCAGCCGACGACAGGCCCGAGGAGTTCCGGCCGCCCACAGCGCTCGAATCGGCTGTCCGCGCCCTCGGAGCGGACACCATCCGCTACCGGGTCGACTACATCATGCTGCCGATGCGCGACGGAATCCGGCTGGCGACTGTGGTCTTCCGGCCGCGCGCTGAAGGCCGATATCCCACCCTCCTGGTCCGGTCACCGTACGCGGCCGCCATCCCCGATCAGTTCAAGCCCATGCACACCGCGCAGTTCAAGAAGAACTACGCGCTGATCATGCAGAACGAGCGCGGAAGCGAATGGTCAGAAGGCGACTTCGGCATCCTGACCACCACCACCGCGGACGCACAGGACACCCTCGACTGGATCAGCGCGCAGGAATGGTCCAACGGCAAGGTGGGCCTGCACGGCTGCTCCTCGACCGCCGAGAACCAGCTGAAGCTCGGCGCCATCGGCCATCCGGCGCTGCGCGCTTGCGTGCCGATGAGCTCAGGCGCGGGCGTCGGCGACATCCCGGGTGCGGAGGGATCGAACGGCTGCTTCTTCCGCGGCGGCGTTCCCATGATCAAGGCATGGGCACTGTGGTATGGCCCGTTCGGGGTCTGGCAGCGGCCGAAGCTGCCCGCCGGCGCCGCGGGCGACGAGCTGGCCCGGATCTTCCGGCAGTACTCGGTGACCGTGCCGGACTTCCGCAGCCCGGAGTACACCGCAGCCCTCGACAAGGCGACGCTGCAAGCGCCGAGCGGCGGCATATTGCGGCGGATGGGCTCGCCGCTGACGGGCTACGAGACGTTCATGGCCGGCGGGCTGGCCAGCCCGGCCTGGAAAGTGGTTGACCTGATCAACGCCAGCCACACCGGCGCGACGCCGTCCATCAACTTCAACGGGTGGATGGATGTCGGCGCCCACGAGACGGTCAAGCTATTCGAGTTCCAGCAGCATCATCCCGACCAGTACCTGATCATGGCGCCGACGGAGCACTGCCGGATGCTGGTGACCGGCCCGGAGGCCCGCCTGGGCCAGCGGCCCATGGGCGACACCCGCTTCCCCTACGACGAGATCATCATCTCGTGGTTCGACCGGTTCCTCGGCGATGAGGCAGACGCCTGGCAGCCGATGCCGAAGGTGCAGGTCTTCCTCATGGGCGCGTGCACCTGGCTGACCGGCGAGTCCTGGCCGCTGCCCGAGACTGAGACGCGGACGCTCTTCCTGGCCAGCGACAAGTCCGCGAACACGCTGTGGGGCGACGGTGCCCTTGTGCCTGCTGCCCGCGGCGCCGGGACCGACGAGTTCATCGCCGACCCGCACAACCCCGTGCAGTCGCTCGGCGGCGACCTCGCCACCCATGACCCGATCTGCGTGGATCAGCGGGTGGTTGAGTGCCGGGCCGATGTGCTCGTGTACAGCACGCCCGTGCTGACCGAGCCGACAGCGATCGTCGGCGACCTCAGCGCGGAACTGCACGTGTCAGCCGACGTCGAGGACGCGGATGTCTTCGTCAAGCTCGTGGACGTCTATCCGGACGGGACCGCCTACAACCTCGCGGACAGCTGCTTGCGGCTCCGCTACCGCGACGGCTTCGAGCAGCCAGCCAAGCTCGTGCCCGGCGAGATCCACCGGGTCCGGATCGGCGGCATCACCACCGCGAACTACTTCCCGGCAGGCCACCGGATCCGGATCGAGATCGCAGGCTCCAACTTCCCGCTCGCGGACCGCAACTGGCATGCCCGCAACCGCAACGACCTGGCCACCGACGGCCCGATCGCGCACCTCACCCTGCACCACGGACATGGTCACGAGTCGGCACTGCACTTCCGCGCCTACACCGGCGAGATCACGGTCAACACACCGATGTCCGACACCCGGTCCGGGCCGGCCCGACCGTGACGGCCTCGTGACGGACCCCGGTGACCGCCCTCCTCACCTCGGCACAACCGGCCCCGGCCTGTTGATCGACAGTGACGGCAGCTTAGCTCTGCGTGGCTAAGTTTCCGTGCACGGAGGCTTGGCACACCGCCACATCGAAGAGCGATCACGACGCGTGACAGCGGCCCGGGCGGTTGGATTGACCCCGACCGCCGAATGGGCGCGGCGAAGTCACCGGCGTTGCGAGTTGCCTGCCACGCGCAGATTGTCATTTCGGGAGTGCTAGAAGTCGGCTGCCGGAAGCGACAGTGTTATTAGACAGGTAGTCGTGAACGGGCCTTAGTGCGTGCCTGCTGCCCTGAGGGCTTCGGGTGGAGCTGGGCTATCTGAGTGTCATTGAGTCGAAGATCGCCCGGGCGCGTGCACCTGATCCTGACAGCCCCAGCAGGAAGAAAGCCGCTGGGTGGTGGTGCGGCCTGAGAGACCGAGAAGATCAGCACGCCGCTGAGGAAGCCGCCATGGCCGGTGACCGCGGCCAGGCAGATCCGGGCGCGATGGCGCTGCTGGCAGCGGGTGAAGCGCTCGCCGACCGACCTGGCCGCGAACTTCCCGGTGACGGCCGTCAGGCCAGGCTGGGCCGCGAACGTGTCAGCGTAGGGGAGTGGGAACGGGCAGGGCAGGGCGAGCGGCGGCTTGATCGCATCGATCAGCACCAGCGAGCCCGGCACGACGCCGGTGCCGCAGGTTGCCCACTGCGTCTGGCGGTGCCGGTGCCAGGTGCGCGGAGCAGCGAACCTGACGCCGCCGAACTGATGCCAGACCCAGCGGGCGGGCACCGGGCTGGCCCGGCCTTTGCCGAGCACGACGGAGAGCGGTGACCTGTTCAGCGTTGCCAATACCCTCCTGCCGAGCGGTCCGTGCGCGCCGACTCGCACGCTGAGTTCCGGCACGAGGTAGAGCACCGAGTTCGGGCCAGTTGGCCGCCGGTAGACCCGGATGCCGTTGATCACCGCGGTCGGTTTGCGATGGCTGATTCCTGGCGGGATGTGACCGGCCGGCACGATCCAGGCGTAGCTGGCGGTCAGGCCACAGCCCGTCCCTTTCGGAATCCCTGGCTTGACGCCGGTGAAGATCATGCCGGCAGAGCGGGGCTGGCAGAAGATCTCGCGCGGGGTCTCGACCAGCCACCGGCCAGGCACGGACAGCCGGGCGCGCCGGTAGGGTACGGGGTCCCAGCCGGCCCGGATGCCTGAGGGCGACTCCGCCCGCCCGGCGCGGCCGGACTCCCCGGCCAGTGAACCAGCCGGGCTTCGGCGAGGCGGCGAGCGAGTCGCTGATCGGCCAGGCCGCGGCGGCGGCCACGGTGGCCGTGATCGCCGCGGCCGCGATTGCCGCCGCGCCCCGGCTTCGCCGGTTCTTCCGCCTGCCGCGCCCTCGTCCGGCCATCGCTACCTCCGCGGGGGATTCGTCTCAGCGGCCGCGGGCAGCCACTCGCCCATGCGGCCTGGCAATCCTTTTGGACGTATCGGCTAAGAGTAGTTTCCATTCCGTCGCACCGCCGTGGCCGGCCCGGGCGAGCCGACGGCCCCAGCGCAATGCGCTAAATCAGGGCCCGCACAAGAAGGGTGTATCGCAAGCTAGCCGGGGATCAATGCGGAAAGGTACGGAAAAAATGACGATGAAAGCCGCCGCTTTGGTGGGCCTCGCCCTGACGGCGATGGCTGGTCCCTTTCTGGGCTCTGGGCCAGCGATTGTGGCGGGCGCCGCGCCCGGGGTCGCGGGGGTGAGCGTGGTACGTGGTGCTGCGCGAGCGGTCATCCCAGCCACCCAGGCGGTGACGAGTACGCCCATCTGGCGCCCGACGCTCACGGCAAGGTGATCGAGTCGTGGACGCGGCGTCTTGGCGCACCAGTGGCGCTCGGCAAGGGGAAGGCCCGCTCCTCGTGAGGGGAAACGGGCCTGTGACCTGGGTCGGGGTGGCCGGATTTGAACCGGCGGCCTCTTCGTCCCGAACTGGGCGCGTGAGCTGTCGATGCGGCGGTTGAGCGACGTATCCGCAGGTCGCAGGCATGGGCATGCTGAGTCTGACCGCATCTGACCGCGGCTGACGGCGGACCTCCGCTCCCAATCCGCTCCCAGAATCGGACGCGCCCGACTCTGCGTTCGACGTTGTCTATTGCCGTCAGGCCACAGTTGGCGATGATGTGGCGGCTGGCTGATTGCGAGGGCTCACAGCGCCGCTGGACGTCCTGAACACTCACCCTCCGGCGAGGCGGGCCGCCCGGCTGCTCGCCTGGTGCCACTCTCGGGCCTGCGGCGGGATGAGCCGGTACTGCCGCGCCCTATCGGTGGCCCGCGGGGCCAGTCGTGATTACGGCATTGCCGTCACGGCTCCGGGGCGGGGCGAGTGGAGCCAGGCAAGCATGTCGGGGGGCGCCATCCCCGCCACGCGGGCGTGGTAGTCGGCGATCTCGGCGCCGCTGAGGATCTCGCGTCCCTCGCCGGAGGTGCCCCGGCGGAAGAACGCGGCGTTGCTCTTGAACAGGCCGGGGGCAGGGACCAGCTGGTCCGCGTTGCGGGACATGTTCTCGAATGTGGCCGCCCGGACGAGCGCGGGCCAGGCGTGCTCGGGGATGGTGATGCCGAGCTGGCCTGCCAGCCAGCGCATCTGGCCGTCAAGGTCGGCGCACAGGTTGTCGTAGTGCACGAGCAGGATGTTCGGCTCGCGGCGCCGGGCCCAGGCGTCGGTGAGGTGGTACATGAGGCCGGGCAGCGTGTCGAGGTCCTCGAGCCGGGTTGGTGTCGTCGGCGATCCAGCGGAGCAGCCAGTCGCGCAGCGGCTCTGGCGGCGGCGGTGGCCTCGGCGGCTCGGGCTCGCCCATCAGCTGCCGCCACCGTGCCTCGTCGATGTTGGCGCAGTGGTGGTAGGTCGACACGGCCACGTCCAGCGGGTGCCGGGCGGTCACCAGGTAGGTGGCGCGGGGGTCGAGCGGCAGGCCGTCCAGTGGGGTGTGGGTCTTGATGAACCGCCGGTGCTGCTGGGCGGCCAGCAGGGCATGTACCTCATCTCGTGGCGCGACCAGGTGATCCAGCCACGGCGACAGGCGCCCGAGCGGGGCCGGGAGCTGCGGCTCGCCGAATATCAGCAGCGCGCAGATCATCTGCGCCCACGTGGTCCCGGTCTTGGACGGGGTGCTGATCACGATGTCGCCGTCGCGGAACGGGAAGCCGAGCCACCGCGTGCTGTCGCGGCCCTCCTCCTGGTAGCGGCGCGGCAGCTTCCAGCCCGGCCGAGGGAAATGGCAGGTGGGGCCGTCGGGGTGGCGCTGGAGGTAGTCCTGATCCTCCTTGACTCGGCATTTTTAAAGTAGAGGTCAGCGATCTCTTTGCCATAATCCACTTTAACCGGATTGGGAGAAAAAGCTTTGTAAGCCTCATCAAATTTGCCAAGTTCAAAATTATATTGCCCCAACAGATAACGCGCCTTGTTGTTTGAAGGTTTTTGGTCTATCACTTTTTCCAACACTGTGATTGCCTTTTGTTTATCAGCAACACCATATTGCCACAGATCTTCAGCCTGTTTGACTGAATAACCGTCGCCTCCGGCAAGGACAGGCGATGAAAAAAAGATTGCCCCCATTATGATTGCTATTACTGCCGTTATAAGACTGAATTTCTTTTCCATACCTACCTCCTTTTTGAGTAGTAAATTTGTTTTTAATATTGATAAATATACCTACCTTCCACTTGTAAATATATTTATACGATAAAATGAGCATATTTATTCTTGAAACGAGTATATCACTTTTTACCATATTTGTCAAGCGGTATTTGTCAAGCAGTTTTTGCAAATAATTTTTGATTAAAAAAATAACCTCATAAGCGATATTTTGCTTATGAGGTTATGGATATTTTAGGCATTATTGCCTATTTAACTTGGATAATAATCTCCTGGTCGGCGAAAGATTGAATTTTAAAAAGAAAATCTTCTTTCTGCCACTTTTTTATTTCCCAGGGGGACAAGGGGTTGTTATCGGCCTTTATAAGTATAAAATTTTTATTGGGCGATTCCATTCTTACGATATCGCCATCTGTGTCGTAATAGCCATCTGTCAGTTCACCCTTTCTGACAACAATTTTATGGAGGCCTTTCTTAAGAACTATAACGTCGCTTTCAGCCACTCTTGCGTGAGAAGCTATTTGGACGTGCGAAATGGATACCATGGTGATATGCATCAACAACAGAAAAATCATACTTAAAGTAAAAATGATTGTTCCGTTCTTTGGCTTGATTGAAGAAAGAAAAACATAATAACCAACCGTTCCAACAATCGCCCCGCCGATGTCCGACATAATGTTTAACCAAAGGGCACCTCTTGCGGTTGGAAAAAATATGTCAGCCAATAAGCCCGGACCGATTTTGAACCAAACAATCACAAAGGCGACAATGCCTAGGCCAGCTAAAATTTCTGTTAGCCATGGTGGAATTTTTATTGTAAAATTTGTTTTTTTATTTTCCACCACGTCTTTATCGTTAAGAACTTTCGTTCCGGACGAATTGTCTGTTTCATCTTCTGGAAAAATATCATATTTTGTTTGATCAATCATTTGATCCTCCTATTTTTGCTTTTTTTTCTTTTGATTATCGTCCTTTTTCTCAACAACTTTCTCTTCAATTGGCGTTTCGGTATTTTTATCTTTTGCAGACTTAACGTTTAGACCAGCCTGTGCGGCGGCTCCGGCAACAGCACCTGAAAGCGCAGAATCCATACTTGTGCCCATGGAGTTACCAGCAATCAATATGCCAGCTTTCTCATAAGCATCATATTTCTTTGTTTGAAGAATATATGCAAGGGCATCCTTTACTGGCACTCCAAAAGATTCTGCAAATTGCTTCAATTTTTCACCGTCACCTTGGCCTTGTAGCTTTTTCTTTATTACTTCCTTCTCTTCTGTTTGTATTTCAACTGCTGCTCTTTTTAATTTATTCTCTGCGCTATACATCAATTGCCGTTGAGCATCCAACTCCGGAGAAAGAATAAAATCTCCAATCGCCAAACTGACAACCCTGACTCCCCAATCTTTAAAATTTGAGGCGTCTGTCGCATTCTCGGTTATAATGCTCCTGAGGCTGACATCAACTTTTCCTTCGATCGCGCTGTCCAGATCTTCACCACCGTAGTAAGCTCTGATGCCGGTTTCCATGTTTTTACGGACAGAAGAAACCATATGATCAACCGCGTAAACTGATAAAAATGAATCAACAATCCTAATAAACAAATCCGCATCAACTCCCGCGGAAGTATCGGAGAACTCTACATCAGCATCTTTTCTTCCTTCCGCGCCAGCTTTATCTTTCGTATTTTTTTCATCACCTCTAAAAAGCGGAATCGAAAAAGTTTTAAGGGTTACTCTGGCTCCACGATTCATAAAAAACGGAAAACGAAAACGGAGTCCCGGCTCCCAAGTGGTCAGATATTTACCAAACCACTGCATAAGCCATTCCTCTTTTTCCGGAACGGTTCGATATGATTTCAGGACAACCCGACGTACAATAGGCGCAAAAATAATCAGAACAAGAATGAGTGAGATGGTCTTTTTACAAAATTCAAATGGAGAGAAAAAATAATAAGCCAAACCAACAATCAGTGAAATCATAAAGATACTTACAAAAAGTACTGTCCATGCCACGCACATCTTGCCTACGGCTTTCATTTGAGCTTCTTTTTTATAAAACAAGGACACGTATTCTGCAATGTCTATTCCGCTTACATGTTCTTTATCAAATTTATCGGTTTTTACCTTGAGTGCGCATGCTTCTGCGTCCATCTTTGCTTCTAAGCTTATTTTTTGTTCTTCAGCGATTTTCTTTTCGTCCAGTGGGGTTTCAAGGCTTCGTATTTTGTCTTTCAAAACCGTTAAAATCTTGCGATCTTTTTCAATGGAAATTTTCATTGAATGAATAGTTTCCTCATCAAGATGCTCGATTTCGCAAACGCTCATCCACTTCTCTTTGTCTTCAAGTTTTTTCTTTAAATCATTCGTAGCTTTCACCCATTCCGCCTTAAGGGGTCTTAGAAAAAAACTAAACAAAAAATATATCAGCCAACTTTCTTTATTTACCTCTTTTACTCGCCTGTCTACATCCGTTGTGCTATTTATCTTTATTCTCATTTTTTCATCCTCCAGATAAAATTGTTTTTGTATAAATTGTCAAAGGACCTCTGACGAAGCCGGCCCTCCTATATCCTGTTTTTCTTCATCTCTCTGTTAATCTTGATAAACATACCAACACCAACAGAGACTTGTAGAAAACATAGGCGCAGTTCTACCACAGTAAATTGATAGATAAATATAGCATAAAAACAAAAAAACGTCAAGCGGATGACGTTGTTTTGGGCTTATTTTAAACTATATTTTATTTTGTAATTTTTATTCCTCAAGCTCCTTCACCCTCTTCATCACCTCCACCGCCTCTTTTGCAAAAGTCACATCGCCCATTCTTATGTCTTCCAAAGAAAACACGAGACCGAATTTTACGAGAACTTTTTTTCTTTTGAAGATAAAATCTTTTACCGAAATACCAAAGGTGCCTTTTATCAAAACCGGAATGATTTGAGCGCCGGTCTTTTCGGCGATATATGACACTCCTCGCTTGGCCTCTTCCGGATTCAACTCCGGCTCTCTTCTGCCAATGGGAAAAATCATGATATCTTGATTCTTTTGTAAATACTTTACTGCTTGCGCGGTTGAAACCGCGATGTCGCCGGTCTTCGGATAAACCGCGAAAGACCCGAGGAGCCAGATCACGACTCCGTACCATTTTTCCATAAACTTATGATAAGTCAGGATCTTTATGCATTTTTTCCGGAAGAAATTTTTTATAAGATAATCCATGGGGGTTGCCATGCCGATGACAAAAGGATCAAAAGCCCCCTGATGATTGGCGGCAAAAATCATTCCTTTTTCCCCATATCCCTTAAGATTTTCTGTGCCCTTTACTTCCAAATCAAAAAACAGCCTCCCCAGAGTTTTAAACATCAAACAAGCGAAAGTTTGCAGAAACACAAAAATCATTTTTTTTATAACAAATAATAATACCTGTCCTTTATAATAACAAAAAAATATCTTTTTGTCAAAAATTATAAGCTTACATTAGCCACGAAAAGTTGCTTTGCAACCTCGTGGCACGCCCCTGAAAAAGTCGCTTTGCGACCTCGTGGCGGGCGGAAATAAAAAAACGCCCCGCATTACTGCGGGGCGTTTTCTTGTTTTCCCTAATGGTGATTATAAATTCACCATTATGTGGATAATTATACCATATTTATAAGAATATGCAAGAAAATTACAAAAATTTTGAGGCAACCGGAAAAAGCGATAATCCGCTTTTTCCGGTTGCAATGTTAAGCCTTGCCCTTCCGCTATCCGGTGATACTCCGGCCTCGCGCTAAGGATTTCTTACGGGGTAAAATCCGCATGCGGCTTTTGTTGTTTGGAAACGTTAAAACATTGGTGGATGTTTTTCAAAAAATTTCGTAAGCCCCTTTTGAGCCGTTTCCAGATCAAACATGGTTTTCTCTCGATCATACCCATTTCCTGATATCAATCTTTTTTCCAAAACATTAATTTGCGTTGATATATTATTCCTTACCCTCACTCCTTTCTCTACCCATTCATTGGTTCTGTCTTCTGATTCCATTGCTTGAATATCCATGTTTTTCTCCTTTTTCTTAAAGATTAATAATACCAACTCTCTAACTTTCCAATATTCTAATTTCCAAATCTCCCAATATCCGTCTTTTCATTCTTCTTGTTCTTTTTATTTTTTTATTCTTTTTTCTTTTTCAAAGAACCAACAAAAAAGGCCGTCCTTTTCGGATGGCCTTTTTTGTCTTTATGTAAACTTTTTACACAACCGCTAAACGAGCCACCCGAGCGCCAAGCAACAAGACGACCATAATAATGATGGTTTGTGAAATGCTCAGTTTTGGGGTGGTTTTATTCATATATAATCATTATAGGACAACTATTATATTTGTCAATATTTTCCCAATCTAGATATCCAAATATCCCAATTTCTTAATTTCTAATTTCCTAATTTCCTATTCCCTAATCCCATCCAAATTAACATCATACAAAATCCTTTCCTGTATGCTTTTATATTTCATAATCTCATCTTCCTCAAACCAGATCTTAATCTCTTGTCTTGCTTCATCAGTCGTTCCGGAAGCGTGGATCAAATTCCTGACGCTTCTCTGATCTGTATCGGCCAAAGCGTATGAATCAAGCGTAAAATCACCGCGGATCGTTCCGACGTCAGCCATAAGAGGCGCGGTGGCGCCGGTAAGTTTTCTGACCAATTCAACGGCCGAGGCTCCTTGCCAGATCATGGCAACGACCGGCCCGGCGCTTAAATACTTGGCATTGGCTTTAAGCACTGCCCAGCCATTGTCTTTGTTGGTCTTATACGGTGATTCCTGGCCTTTTTTCTCATAAGCGGCGCGCGCTTTGCGTCCAACTTCTTCAATCCATTCATCGCCCCCCACTTCGTAATAATGCCTGGTCGCCATATCTTCCGCCGGCTGTACCATCTTCATGGCAATGAGCTTAAGGCCGACTCGTTCATAGCGTTTAACGATCTCTCCAATCAAAGAGCGCTGGACTCCATCCGGTTTGATGATCACTAATGTTTTTTCAGTCTTCATAAAATGTCAAAAAATTATAGTTTATATTTTACCCACAAATCAACAAATTCACAACAAATCTAGAAATTTTATATAAAACGTTTAAATCGGATTTGTTGATTTGTTGAAATTTGTAGATTTGTGGGTCTTGAAAATTTAATAGTATTTTTTGGTATCAACTTAAGAATTCTTTTACTTTTTCGCTGATCTGAGCCGGAGTCAGGTTCGCTTTCACAAAATACGCGGTGGCCCCAAGCTGTTTGCCCTTTTCCTGATCTTCGGAAGTTCCTAAATTTGTCAGCATCAAAATCGGTATCTTTTTCATGCTCGGCGAAGATCTTAACTCCTGCAAAACGGCAAAGCCGTCAAGCTGAGGCAGGATTATGTCCAAGAGGATGATGTCCGGTCTTTCTTTCACGGCCAAGTCAATCGCCATGGCGCCGTTATCCGCCAATATGATCATATAACCGTCTTGTTTTAATTTGGTTTCATACATTGAGCTGATCATCTTGTCGTCTTCTACGAGAAGTATTTTTTTGTCGGGCATATTTTTATATTACGCATTCGCGTATATTGTTAATTTGAATAAATTCCAAATAACAAATAACAAATTTCAAATAAATTCTAAATTCTAAATTCTAAATATTCATCCAAATTTTTTATTACTCAAAATTGGTTTTAACAAAATGTTTTGAATTTGTAATTTTGAATTTATTTGAAATTTGTTATTTGTAATTTGGAATTTTAACATCTTTTAACTTCATACCATAATAACCCATAATCCAATAACTACCCGTAATTATAAAAGAAATATAAAATAAAATCAAGGCAAAAAAGCTTATTGTAATACGCTTATATTCTTACCATCGCTTACAATCTTTACTGTTCCATTAAGGTCGGTGCGGAAAATTTCCGACTTCAGCCGTTCCAGCTTTTTCAATGTCCTTCCGCTTGGATGGCCAAAGTCATTATCTTTCCCCAGTTCAATCACTGAAATTTTGGGAAGCACTGCCGCCAAAAAATCTTCGCTGCTGGCGGTATCTGATCCATGATGTCCGACTTTGAGCACATCCGCTCCGGGAAACTTGGCGCCGAGAATTTCTTTTTCTTCTTCCTGTTCAGCGTCTCCGGTAAAAAGAAAACCGGTCTGTCCGTAAACCAATTTTACCACGATGGAAGAATTGTTAAGATTTTCAATTTCCTTTCCCAGAAAACTCTGAAGCGGATAAATCACATCCAGAAAACAATCACCACCCAGCACGATTTTTTGCGGACGGTCAATGATCAAAAGCGGTATCTTTTTTTTGTTGATCAAATCAAGCCAAGCCAGAAATGCCGGGGAATTATGGACGACCCCGGTATAAGCGATTTTTTTTACATCATATCTTCTCAGCACTTGATTGAGTCCGGCAACATGGTCGTCGTGCGGATGCGTCAGTATCACAAGATCAATGCGGCGATCCCACCAAGAAAGGTTGCTTGCCAGCGCCTTAAGCACACCGGAGTCCGGTCCGCCATCAATCAGAACGTTCTGGCCGAATGGCGTTTTGATCAAGCTGGCATCGCCTTGGCCCACATCCAAAAAATCTACTTCCAATTTTCTTTCCGCGGGAATTTTGTTGCTTAAATACCAAAAAACGGGAATCGCCGCAACCACGAGCAACATCCCCGCCCAAATCAAAAATTTTTGAAATTTTAATTTCATCCCCCTCCTTATTGTAAATATACGACCAAATCCCCGACATTGGTGCCGGTTTCATCGGTCTTGATGAGACTCTGCCCGATTTTCTTGAACATCGTGGCCGTATCGTAATTTTCTATATATTTTTTATAATCCAAATCTTTTGCTTCAGCGCGGCGCAGAGTGCTGCCATCAACAATGGCGCCGGCGATGCCTTTGAGAAAATCACGGCCATCAGACGCCAGACTCGCAAACACCCAATCCTTAGGTGCGTTATCTTTCAAGGCGACTGCCATCTCGGCCGCTAAATGCTGGTTGCGGCCGCCTTTTCCGTAATTTTCCGGCAAGACCGGAGTGGTTTCACCGCCATACAAGAGGCAGGAGAATTTCTTATATTCTCCTTTCAAGATGTCCTGAGCGATTATGTTGGCGGCATCAATTGAGCGGCCGATCATTTCCGCGCTTACGATCAATGGGTTCAAGCCGTAATTTTTGGCGCAATGAGCCATGGCTTCCATGGCAAGGGAATTTTTTCCAATGATGAAATTTTGAGCGTTCGTTAGATTTTTGGGTGTTTCCCTTTCTTTTCCCTTAGCTCCGCGCCGCAAGAGCTCCGAAACTTTGGACGGTAATTTTGCAAAAAGATCGTATTTTTCCGCGATGGCGAAAGCGTCTTTAAAAGTCGTGGGGTCATTGACAGTCGGTCCGGAACCGATGACCGCCGGGCTGTTGCCGACCACATCGGAGATGATGATGGAAACGACTTGCGCCGGCTTAAAAAATTCCGCCAATTGGCCGCCTTTAACCAAAGACAAATGCTTGCGAATGGTGTTCACTTCATTTATATCCGCGCCGCTTTCCAAAAAGAGCTTGGTGGTTTTTTGGTTGTCAGACAATGTTATTCCAACGCGCGGCATGCTGATCATGGCTGAGGCGCCGCCGGAAATGAGGCAGATGACCAGGTCCTTTTTGCCGATCTTGAACTTCTCCTTAAGATCAAGCATTTTTTTTACGCCTCTTACTCCATTGATATCAGGCAAAGGATGCCCGGCTTTGATGGTCTTGATCTTTTTGGTTTTGAAATTTCCTTCCGGAACATTTACCACCCCGGCCGTTATTCTTTTCGGGCCGATTATATTTTCCAACTCTTCAGCCATCGCCCCTGATGCTTTTCCTCCGCCGATGACAAAAAGCCGTCCGGATAAGACGTCATAAATCTTGTTCTGAATCTCAATGGAATTGAAATCCGCGTTATATTTAAAAGAATTCCGCAAAAGAATTTTGGGGTCAACGGCTTTGAGGCCGGCTTCAATCATGTCCAAAGCGATTTTTCTTTTTGGAGTGGTGGAGAGGTCTTTTTTGTTCTTGATGATGGGCATATTTGATATTTTAGCATTTTTTGATCGTTAAAACAAATTTAATCTGTCATCCTGAACGATAGTGAAGGATCCCGTTGCTTTATCAATGCACGTCGGGATCCTTCACTCCGCTACGCTTCGTTCAGGATGACCAAGGCATTGACTTAAACCAAATTTTACGCTATTTTATCTTTAACTATGATCTTTAAAAAAATCCGATTTATCGGTTAATATAATATCTACAAAACTATAATCAGGAGGATAAAAATGACAGGAATCGGAACAAATTCGATAATGGTGGATATAATTTCCCATAATGAGCTACTGGAATTAATTACCAATGTCGTTGAAAATTCTGTCCCGGAAAAAGATGGGGCATGGAGATTTAAGATTGAGCACCAAGAAGATCAGATCTGCTTTTTGACTTTCTCCAAAAATTTCAATCCGTCGGAAAAAGGAACAATTGTAGGCATAAAAAATAACACCATTTTTATTTCCAATATGAGCCTAATAATGCTTCTCTTGCATTTTTTTGTAAATAAAGAAAGGGAGTTTCTATACAGCCCCAACATCTGCATGCCTGAACCAATGGCAAAAGTAATGGGAAAAATGGTAAATAGCACCGTAAATCACGAATAAAAATACCGCAAATAGCAATAGACAGGAAAAGGCATCCAGAAGAACGGATGCCTTTTAAAATTCCCAATTTCTTAATTTCCTAATTTTCTAATTTCAAATTTTTTCCTGCTAAACAAATTTCTCCACAAAATATCCCTTCAAATTATTTATTAAAACCCGCTCCTGTTTCATCGTATCCCTGTCCCTGACGGTGACCATGCTATCTTTTTCAATCGTTTCAAAATCCACCGTCACGCAGAACGGCGTGCCGATCTCATCTTGGCGGCGATAGCGTTTGCCGATGTTGCCGTTGTCGTCAAACTCACACATATAATCTTTTGATAATGATTTGAAGATTTCCTCAGCCTTGCTTACCAAAACCGGTTTGTTTTTCAGAAGCGGAAAAACCGCGATTTTTATCGGCGCTAATTTTCTTGGGAACTTAAGGACAGTTCTCAGCTCCCCGCCATCGACTTCCTCCTCAACATAAGCATCGCACATAACAGCCAGCAAGGTCCGGCCGACTCCGACGGAAGATTCAATGATATGCGGCATATATTTTTCATTTGCGCGCTGGTCAACGTATGAGAGATCTTTTCCGGAAAATTTGCTGTGCTGTGTCAGGTCATAGTCCCCGCGCGCATGGACTCCTTCCAGCTCTTTAAAGCCGAAGGGGAAATTATATTCAATGTCATATGCTTCCTTGGCATAAAAAACCAAATTCTCGTGCTTGTGCCATTTCAAATTTTCTTCTTTGATTCCGAGATCCAGATAATATTGCCATCTTGCCTGCCTTAACTTTTCATATTCTTCCATTTCTTTTTCCGGAGAAGTAAAAAATTGCATTTCCATCTGTTCAAATTCGCGGGTGCGGAAAATGAACTGCCGCGCGGTGATCTCGTTGCGGAAGGCTTTGCCGATCTGCGCGATGCCGAAAGGAATCTGAACCCGCGCTGAATCCAAAACATTCTTGTAATTCACATAAATCCCCTGGCAGGTCTCACCGCGGAGATAAGCCGGCTCTTTGTCCCAATCACCGGTAAAATTTCCCAGATTGGATTTGACAAGCAGGTTGAATTTTTTGGCTTCGGAAAAATCACTGTTCCCGCACTTGGGGCATTTGATCTTTTTTTTGTTTTGGTTGAACAAATCATTGATCTCATCCTCGGTCATTTTCTCGTCCGCCGTGATGCCGATATCTTCCAAAAGATGGTCAACCCTGACTCGCATGTGGCAGGTCTTGCATTCTGAAAGCGGGTCAGAAAACCCCGCCACATGGCCGGAAGCTTCCCAGATGCGCGGATGCATAAAAATGCCAGAGTCCAGCCCGACGATGTCTTCTCTCATCTGCACCATCGCTTTCCACCACTCATTTTTGATGTTTTTGGAAAGCTCAACGCCGTATGGGCCGTAATCATACACAGCTGCAAAGCCGCCGTAAATTTCCGAGGAAGGAAAAATGAAGCCGCGGCGTTTTGAGAAAGAAACGATTTTTTCTAAAGTTAAGTTTTCTGTCATATTTTTTTGGTTAACTTATTTTTGCTATACAAAATACGAACTTATACAAATATACAAAAAAGTTTAAAAAAAACGTTTGTTTGTATATTTGTATAAGTTCGTATTTTGTATATTTGTATATTTGTATATTTGTATCTTTGTATAAATTTGTATTTCGTAAACTATGGTATCAAATTCTTCACCCAATCCTTGATCTTCTCCACCGATTTTCCAATCTTCATCTTTCCGCCTTTGAATCCGCTGCCTCCGCCGGAACTTTCTGCCACCTTTGCGCCCCAAGCTGTCAGCCCGAGGGCGGTTAGGTAATCAGTTTCATTTACTTTATCAATGACGGTCCGGACATTTCTGTTTGCGCCCAGACTGGCTGGGAGTCGTAAGGTCTTTTTTGCAACTTCAATGATATCCGCCAGTTTTGTGCCTCCGCCGATCAGGTATACTCCGCCCGGAAGCATGCCGGAACGTTCAATCTTTTTGAATTCGTCGTCAACTTTTTCAAAAATCTCTTCCACGCGGGCTTCAATGATTTCTGATAAATACTTTTGTGAAACTTCTTTGAGCTCTCCTTCCGCCCCTTCTTCGGCGGCAATTTCCGACATGTCTATTTTTTCATTTTTCTTGTAGTTTTCCGGCCAAGCATTGCCGATTTCTTTCTTTATCCTCTCTGCCAAGTTCAAAGGACACCGAAGGCCAATGGCGATATCAGAAGTGATATGCTCTGAGCCGATCGGGATGACGGCTGTATGTAAAAGTTCACCTTCTTCAAAGACGGCGACGCTCGTGGTGCTGGCGCCGATGTTGATCAAAGCCGAGCCAAGCTCTTTCTGCTTTTCGCCGATAACGGCTTCCGCGGCCGCCAGAGGAGATAAAACCAAATCTTCAATGTCCAAACCGGTTCTGAAGATGGCTTTGGTTAAATTTTTGATCTGGCTGGTAAGCCCCTGGATGATCAATGTTTCCACTTCCAAGCGCACCCCTGTCATACCGATGGGATCTTTGATGTCTTCCTGATTGTCTACGGTGAATTTTACCGGTATCACATGTAAAATTTCGTAATTGGGTGGAACGGAAAGGGCACGCGCGGCTTCCAACGCTCTTTCAATGTCATCTTGAGTGATTTCTCCGTCGCTTCTGCCGATTGCCACCACCCCGCGGCTTTTCTCACATCTGGTATGGGGCGAATTTATGGAAACCCAAACGCTTTCCACCGGCACACCGACCAGTCTTTCCGCTTTTTCCAAACAGGCTGAAATTGATGAGGTCACGTCATCAATGGATTTGACGGCTCCTTTGTTGATCCCGTGCGCTTCCACCGACACTGCGCCAATGATCTGCAATTTTTCACCATTGCCGTCATTCTTGGGCTGTCCGACCACCAAACGGATTGAAGTTGAGCCGATATCAAGACCGGCGATGATTTCATCTTTCATATGTTATTTACGTAAATACGAATAAAATACGCTCAAAAATTCTTTTAACAGGTAAAAGAATTTATGCACTTACTTGAATATTATAGCATTATTCTTAAAAATGTTCCAACAAAAATAAGTACCTACCATTTTTGCTTATTTGAAAAAATAAATTTTTTGGAAACTATGCATACAATATGTATTGTATATATAATAAGTTTATAAAATTACCTAAAATTAAACAAAAAAATAATTTCTACATAAATAACAACATAGCAAACTATGCAAAATTTAAAAATAAAAAAATCACCAAACTAACTGCTTAGTTTGGTGATTGGCTAAAGGTTAACAACATTTTATGGGTTGATTATCTCAACCCTTACAGGCGCTGTCGCAGGCACGTCATAAGGCTGCGTCAGCGTAACGGTGAATTCGTACCAGCCGACATCCAAATTTGAAGTATCAAAGGTCGGCATAAAGCTTGAACTGTCCGACAATGTAACTGCGCCTGGTGATGTCCAGGCGTATGTGGTGTTGGCGCTATAAGGCGCCCTCAGACGGCATACTTCTCCTTTTTTTACTTGCTGGTCAAAACCAGCAAAATAATATTTGCTTTGCGAGATTTCATACCAATGGCTTGGTAGTCCCGCATAATATATGTAAGTAAAATTGTAATAATACTTACCTATATTATCCACCAATAAACCGGCACCAACCTGGTAATACTCTTTGATATCCTCTTCGCCGAACTGAACAGTAATGACATTCCCGTCAACTTCGTTGATGATCCCAATCGTTCCAGCGAACTCTGGATAATATGGCGGTTCAGCCGGATTACCAAACTGACTTTGGGTTTTAAAAACCGCGATGTTGCCAGGAGCAGGATATGGACCGGTTGTATATCCATACATAGACGCTGCCACCAAAGCCAGAGACGGAGAATCGCCCCAATTCTTATACGTCTGCGAAGCGACGTATTCAAAACTACTGCAATTATCGCAACAATCGTCACACTCATCGCCTGTGCCGTCTTCGTCAACATCGGTTTGTGCTTGGTTAGGGGTTGTTGGGCAATTATCCTCGTCATTGGATATTCCGTCACCGTCTTTATCAGGGTCACTTACATCCCCGATACCGTCTTTATCCAAATCCGATTGGTCAGGGTTATGGATTGTGGGGGAATTATCCTCGTCATTGGATATTCCGTCACCGTCTTTATCAGGGTCACTTACATCCCCGATACCGTCTTTATCCAAATCCGATTGGTCAGGATTATGGATTGCGGGGGAATTATCCTTGTCATTAGATATTCCATCTCCGTCAATGTCAGAATCGCAAACATTGCCAATACCATCTTTATCTGTGTCCAGTTGATCGGGATTTGCTGTTCCTGAACAATTGTCGGATCCATTCGCAATTCCGTCACCGTCTTTATCGCTGTCACAGGCGTCGCCGATGCCATCTTTGTCTGTGTCCAGTTGATCGGGATTTGCTGTTCCTGAACAATTGTCGGATCCATTCGCAATTCCGTCACCGTCTTTATCGCTGTCACAGGCCTCGCCGATGCCATCTTTGTCTGTGTCCAGTTGATCGGGATTTGCTGTTCCTGAACAATTGTCGGATCCATTCGCAATTCCGTCACCGTCTTTATCGCTGTCACAGGCATCGCCGATGCCGTCTTTATCCATATCTTCCTGATTCTGGTTAGCGACATCTGGGCAGTTGTCTGTCTTAAGTGAAGTAAAATGCGACTCCACATAATAATTGGTGCCCGGCTGAGTACTAGCGGTCATTGGATTACCAGAAGGAAGTAAATCACTGTCTGGGTCCTGATACCAAGTGCTCTTTACAGGATTGCTTCCTCCGTCGTTGTCGGAATCTCCACCGCCGCCGTTACATCCTGCTAAAAGGATAATTACCACAAACACAATAAACACCATTCTAAACTTTCTAAAAGTTAAATTTCCCATACTCCCTACCTCCTTCCTTTCCCGATGCTTCATCGGAATAAAAAATGCCTTTTCTTAAATACTGCAATATATGCCGCGGAAAACAACGATTTGTTTGCCACGATTTTACGCTATTTTTTTGTTTTTCAAAGGTCAAAATGCTTGTTATGGTTATAACAAATTTTTGGAAAAAAGTCAAGATTTCAAGAAATATAAAAAATCGTTAAACTTTAATCTGGGTTTAACGATTTTTTGATAAAATCAAATTTTAACTTTGGTTGAAATTTCATTAACCACAAAAATTAAATCCATTGTAACAACCATACTGAGTGCAACTGCAACCATCAGGACAAACAGGACAATCATAACAATTACAATTTTCATTCGGACCATACAATCCATCCCTATCACACCAGCCATCTCCACAATAACCACATTGATTGTTTGTGGCTTGAACATTGCCATCAAAACAAGAAACAGTACATGTCCCAGCGCCAGCACATGTTCCTGCTTTTGTTTCACCACTTACCATAGCGGTATACGAACAACCAGGGAAACTTGATCCCGCCGGACAATTTGCCGCTTGATGACAAGTATCACTTATACTACCCCAAGTTCCACCGGCATTACATGGAGCTACAACTTTACCTCCGCAATTTCCTGGACACGCATATTCAGTGGTGCCTGGAACTTGATCATACAAATTTTTTGTACCACAACCATCTTTGGTAGAATAAGATTGAGTAGGACAAACAGTTACTCCGCCGACACAAGATCGTGGGATTAAATCCAAGGTGCTACCATTAAAAACCCAATTACTTGAGATATCGCCACACTCACATCCGCTTCCACCTATTCCGGATTGGCAAGCTATTACGCAAGAATCTCCTAAAGTGCAACTTCCTGACGCGCCTCCAGGGCACCAATTTGTTATACCAGAGCAATCACCCAATCCACCAGGAAAACTAGTACAACTCCATGCAAAAACTCCTGACCGACAGGGATTGCTTCCGGAAAGTTGCCATTCACCATTATTACATATTGCCCTAGGAAGACTATCACAATAAGTACTGGCGCAGGTACCCGTTTTAATACTACCACTATTACCCCCAGCGTCAACTGTAAAACTTGTGTCTCCCGATCCTAAAGTAGCAGACGAATCACAATTGGTTGCGCATTCTTCTATTGTTATTCCACTTGGCTTATGCGCGACAAATTCATTCCACTCAGTAGCTGTATTGGTCGGCACGAAATAATCAATGGTGGAAGTATTGGTTAAACATTTTGTTGTGTTTACGTTATCTATGGTTATGGGCTGTTTATCTGCATTGCTATTCACGCGCCAGCCTTGATTCCAGACACCAGTTGCAAAAACCAAGGACGAGGAAATCAACAACAAAAACACCGGCACGATGATCCATAAATGCTTGACAATTAAACTTCTAAATTTTCTTAAATTTTCTTGCATATATTTTGTTTATTCGCTCTTTTTCTCCAACTCACTTATCCGCTCTTCCAAACTTTTTATCATTGCCTGCTGTTCTTTAACCGCTTCAATGAGGGGCGCAACCAAATTGCCGTACTGCACGCCTTTCAATCCATTGCCTCCGGTTTCAACCAGCTCCGGAAAAACTTTTTCCACGTCTTGGGCGATCAAACCAACACTTTCTTCTCCTGATTCTTTCCAGGTGAATTCCACACCCTTAAGCTCAAGCACTTTTTGAAGAGCATCGGGAATTGTCTGAATATCTTTTTTCAAAATTTCATCAGAGTGATACACAAAAGATCCCGCGCTTAACTGATTCTCAACCCAAACATTGTTGGCGCCGCCTGTTGCAACATCATTTACGGACATAACCAGGGTAGACATATCATAGTCATTATAAAATCGTATCCCGTTGTAGCTGGAATTTGCGCCTAGTTTGATTCCGGTGTGGTATGCGATTCTTAAGTCTGGATAAGGATGCGCCCATGCTCCCCCTTCTTGAAATATGGCATAAGCATTGTTTCCTTGTCCGCTATCACCACCGGCATATCGAAAATCCAAATATCCGGTATGAATTGTATTGTTTGATTGATCATTTATAATGCTGCTACCGTTAGGATTAACATAGTATGCCAGATCATCCGCGTCATAGTATATCGGAGAATCAACCCGGGACGAAGCCCAAAGCGAATCCCAGACGCGCACCCAGCGGCCGTAGCCTTGGCCTCGGTCCGCACCGACAATCATCAAAGCTTGATATGTCCCGGCGTCATTGTAAATCGCGGCCCCTCCATCACCGGTGCCGTATGTGCTCCAACTTGTCGTTAGCGGCAAATATGCCGCGGAACCGATTGCGCCGCCGGCAACATGCAACTTATAACTCCCGTCCGGAATGACTCCGATGCCGACATTGCCGGAAGCAACAATGTTTCCAGCAGTGGTGTACCCAGCGGTAGCCGTGATTGTATTTGCAGTTATGGTTCCGGCGGCGGTAAAAGTTCCCGGATTGGTATTTCCGGCCCCATCCACGGTTATGGGGGGAAGAGCATTGCCGTCCGGCGGGTTGGCTGTGGGGGGGTTCCAAGCGGCGAGCAATGACTGGAAGGAAATTGACAGCCCTAAAGTTAACACAACCGCGATGATAAGATTAAACGCGAATTTTGATGGTTTTTGCATATTCTTATAATTATTTATTATTGATTTTTTTCAAAAGTTTCCATCATCTTTTTCCAATCAGCCTCCATTTTTTCGCGGTCTTCCGGCGTCATTTTTGCTTCTCGTTCCTGCAAATCTTTCACCGCTTGTTCCCAATCAGCTTCCATCCGTTTGCGGTCTTCCGGCGTCAATCTTGCTTCCCGCTCCTGCAAATCTTTCACCGCGCGCTCCCAATCAGCTTCCATTTTGTTTTTTTTAAGCTCTTCTTCGCTTAACTGTTTTTGCTCAAATTGCGCTTTTCTCATATTCGGATTTCCCGGCATTTTGTCGGCCAGATACCAAGCCGCGATAAAAGCCGCCAGCAGGCAGAAAAGCAAAATCATGATTGAAGTTTTGATTGACATATAAAATTTTATAATTTTTCAAAAATTTTCGGAACAAAAATTATTACGCCGGCGATGACGGCCATGATGGAAGCAAGCATTACCGCGCCGGCCATGATATCCTTGATTTCCTTGCTATATGGATCCAGCCTTGGCTTTAACATGTCCGTCAAGCGCTCAATCGCGCTGTTGATAAGTTCCATCAACAAAACCATGCCTATTGTTAATATTACCACCAACCACTCAAATTTACCAATTTGAAGCAAAAAACCGAAGATGATCGCAAAAATCGCAAAAATACTTTGAATTTTAAGATTCTGCTCATCACGAAAGGCTTTTATCAAGCCACTTATCGCATATTTAACACTTTTTATCAGACGCTTAAATTTTATCATCCGAATGGTTTCAATTAGATATTATAATATTAAATATTGATTGATTATTGGATATTGATCATTAAAAAAAATTTGCCAAAAGAAACCTCTCCCCTTCCTCAATCATTTCCAACCGCCCCTTTTCCGTATCATCTTCCCGCCCGATCAGATGCAAAAGTCCATGGACCAAAATAAAAATCAATTCTTCTTTGGCGCTTTTTGAAAATTGCTTGGCTTGCCGTTTGATCTGCTGAAAATCAATCACAACTTCTCCCAAAATTGCTTGACCGTCATCACAAAATGATAAAATATCAGTGACTTTGTCTTTTCGGCGGTACATCCGGTTCAAATCCCGCATTCTCTTATCCCCGATAAAAGCAATGGAAACTTCTTTATCTCCCTGTTTATAAAACTCCAAAAAATTTTCCGCCACTTGCCTGACTTTTTTCAAATCAATCTTTGTTCTTGTCTGATTGTTAATTTCTATCATAACCCAAATAACCAATTTCTAATTTCTAATTTCCTAATATTCTAATATCTTAATATCCCAATATCTCCCGCCTTCTGCGGGATCCCGCCCTCAACAGAAGATAATAAATGGCGGGATTATTTCTTCTCCAATGTATTGATCATCATCTCAAAAATACTCTTATATGACAAAATCGTCTTGTCTCCTAAAACATAATTAACTGTAAAAATTTTATCACTTAAGCCGTCTGATAAAAAGTACATCAGTCCATCTTCGGATTTTATGCCTAGCCAACCCTTTTTATAAACAATTTGTTCGCCTTTTATGAGGGTGGCGTTGAATTTTTCCTTATACCAATCGTCCAGGCTTTGACCGGATGCCTTGTCCGAAACGATGATCTGAATGTATTCCATACCGTCAATCTGAAAAACAATTGTGTTGCCGGAATCAATTGCACTCGTCTGCCAGCTGGCCGGAAAGTACAAGCTGTATCCAACCGTGTTATCAGTATATTTTTTTATGCCCGGATTAACGATCAACTTCCCTTCTCCGGCCGGATTATACTGATTACCGATCTCAGCCAAATCCGAATAACCGTCATTATCGCTGTCTTTTGAGCCGGTGCCGGTGCCAAAAATCAACTCCTCCACGTCGGACAAACCATCCTGGTCAACATCTGGAGATAAAGAGTATTCTTTGTTTACAAAAGTATCCGAGACATCAATGGTTTTGATCGTCCGGGTGGCAGATTCCGTTTCCGGACTTGAAGAAGAAACTTCGATTTTGTTGCTGACTTTGTCCGTAACCTCTGCATTTGCGGGAGTCAACGCGGTCGTATCGGTGTTGACGGCGATTTCCGGTTTAATTTGATCATCTTCAGCATCTTTTGAGGTTGTCGCTTTCTCTGTAACCTCGCGAGAAACAAGCCCCGACTTTAACGCAGACTCATTCGTCTGTACCGCCTGCTCATTAAAAACATAAAAATACACAAAAACCGCTCCGACGCCCAAAATTAAAAGTCCAATGCCGAAAATCAAAAGTCCGGCTCCTTTGTGAGAGGTTCCTCTTTCTTCTTTGGAATTTATAAAGCGTTTTGGCATCGTATGAATGACCGGGTCATTGACATTGGATAAGCCGACCGATGCGCCGCTTATTTGATTTTTTGATTGTTCCATTGGATATTTTTTAAATTATTGCGCTGTTTGAGCATTTATCCGGTACAGCTTCCCGTCTCCCTTGGGATTATAGCCTGATTTTACCTCCTCGCCATCCATAAACCCATCGCTATCCGTATCTGACTTCAAGGGATCAGTTTTATAAATCCTGACTTCTTCGCGATCAAAAAGGCCGTCATCATCGCTGTCAACTTTCCCAGGATTGGTGCCTAAAACATTTTCTTCCGTATCCAAAAGCCCGTCTTTGTCGGCATCGGCGTTTTCAACTTCAGCGGGAGCGGGTATATAGTCCTCTGTTGAAGTTCCGGAAACGGTGTCTGGCTCTTTTGTCGAAATGGTATCGTTGGTCGTGTTGGCTTCATCGGTTTGATTCAAGTTTGAGGCGGCTTTATCTGTTTCGGTTTTTTCAACAGTGCTTTTTCCAAAACTACCGATGCTAGACACAATCTTTCCAAAAGCCAAATATGTTCCCCAGCCGATCAAAATCATCCCGATAAACATGAGCATAAGCATTATCATTTTTTTCTTGCCTTGCTTTTCAATGTCCAGACTGTCAATGCCCGGATCAACTTGCGACCATTGTTCGCTTTGAACTTTTGGCTGATCAGTTAAATTGCTTGGGCTTGTCGGCGCAGAATCATTCGTTTCTGAAAAAATATCTTCCGCCGTTTGCGGACCATCCGGCACAGGAACATTCCCCGGGACAGGAGCGGTTTGAGTGGTTTTGTCGTCTAAATTATCAAACATAGGATTAGATTTTTAAATTAAAAATGGCCTAAAAAATATTCCCAAAGATTATTGTTCGTTTTTCTACCGCCTTATTTAAGATTTTACGGTAAAATCGGGGTTGCGGCAACTTCATTGGAATACAAACTCTCATTTCCATTCTTATCCTTGGCAGAAAGCGCAAAATAATAGGTCTGTCCGTTTATCAGGCCGGCTACGATCACTTGCGTATCCGCGCCGATATCTTCCGAGCTTCCATATACGCCTGAGTTTGTTCCGAAATGCACGACGTAGCCAGAAGCCCCATTGACTGCGTCCCAGTTCAGCTCCACTTTTGTGCTAGTGGCGATGGCTGTAAAATTGTTTGGAGCCGCAGGCGCGTCCTTATCCGCCGGTGTTAAAACAATCTCGTTGGAAAATCCGCTTTCCGCTCCGCTCGCGTAAACCGCGGTGATGGCAAAATAATATTTAACATTATTTTTAAGGCCGCTGACTGCGTACGGAGAAATTGCCGTATGCGGATCCAGGATACTGACGATCAGAGACTCGGTATAATTTCCTGAAGAAAGGCCATAATACACTTTGTACGCACTTAATGACTCTTCTGCCGGAATGGCGGCGGGGGGAACATCATTCCAATGCAAAAGCGCGATGCCGCCTTCATCATCCGGACTGCCGGCGATGGTAATGGTACTCACGTCCGGAACGGCGGCCCTGAAAAAGAAAGATTCTTTAAGCACTCCGATTTCGCATGTTCCCGCTGTGCCGCAAACCGCCCCCAAAACGGCGCAAGGCGCGCCCCCTTCGCTGCAGACAAGAGTCTGTCTGAAGCTTAGAGTGGAACTGCTGACGATTGCAGGCAAATCGTCAAAAGTACCTGAAACTCCGGCATCGCGGCAGTAATAAATCTCATAATTCGTGTTGTTGCAGCCGGTGGAACCGCCTGAACAATTAGATCCGTTATCCCGCCAAGGAGCCCAAAGTCCTCCCACGACCGGCGGCCACGGATTCTGGCAGACAAAAACGTATATTTCGGCATCACCCGTCTTGCTGAAAGGAGCCATGCCGGATGGCACAATGGTTGAAGAAGCGGTTGCGGAAAGAACTGTCCGTCCGTCCGTGATGTTCGCTGAAGCCCTGACAAGCTGACGGCTGCCGGTCGCGGTAAAGCTGGGAACGCTTATGATTTGGGCAATGCTTCCATCCAATACGGTCCAGGCATAATCCCAGGAATAATCACTTACCGGAACGACTGTCTGACCGTCGGCGGTTTTGGCTTTAGCCGTAAAAATCTTATCACTGTCAGCGATTGAATCTTTGTTGTCTGCCTCATTGAGATCATTTTTTACCGTTTGAAAAAGATAAGACGCGGGAGCGACAGTTACGCGGTCAACCTTGCAGACGCCCTTGGAACTCCCTTGATCGGAAAGCGTGGTAAAAGACCAAGTATAAGAATGGGCGTAAGTTATCTTGTTAAAAGTGTTGTCTCCAGCCGAAGGGCTACCCAAGGGATTCATGCCGATTCCCCATTGATTTTTTACGCCGGTAACGCTGCTTAAATCTTCATCGCCTTTGACAATCACGTAAAAAAGCCTGCTGGGGTCGAGTAGCTTTGACGGAGAAAACACCAGTACGCTCTTATCGTCTTCCGCATAACTCATAACCGAACCTTTTACCGCGCAAAAATTATGCAGGGCGCTTACCGGAGTGAAAGCGCTGGCTTCTTTCTCCTGGAGGACAGGGGCAAGAATTTTCTTTCCGAATTCTAAAATGTTAAAAGCTAATTTTTTAAACAGACCGTAATTTTTCTCTTTTTCGCCGCTGACTGCCAAATAAGAGGTACCTTGGGGGCAGGCGCTGACGCCATAGTCGCCGACCAGGATGATGTTTTCGGGAAAACTTTCAACATCCATCAGCTGGTTGAATCTTACCTCAACTGCCGTGTTGCGGCAGACTGTTCCGGCCGAGGCGGCCGGCATATCTAACGGGTATACCGATTCCACATCTGGTCGGCCATGACAGCAGGCATCCGTTCCGCAGCCTTCCCCGGTTCCGCCGCACTCAGAGTCAGCTGAACAGCCGCAACAGATGCCGAAATTAGGAGGGGTGGAAACATTGGAATCAAAACAAGCGCTTCCGGTATCAGCCGTGGCGGCGCAGTAAAAATTTGGATTCAAATTAAGGCAAGAGTCCAAAGAAGTTTTCGCGTTATCAAGATTACAGCAACAATATCCGCAAGCGCTGGCTTCGCTTTCATAGTTATCTGTCAAACACTCATAAGCGCTTCCGCAATGGAATGGATTGCAAGCCGGCAACGTGGATGAAGAATTTTGAAAGCAAGGATCGCCGGCGGGAATTGAATTCGGCTGACAAAGGCAATCTTCATCGCAAAATTCCGTTACCGGGTCGCAATTTCCAGGAGCGCCGCAAACTGTAGGGTCAAGATCGTTATCACAGCTTTTTCCCGGCCGGCAGAAACAATCAGCCGGGTTGCAATACTCCGTAGCCGGGTCGCAATTTCCGGGAGCGCCGCAAACTGAAGAATCAAGGTCGTTGTCGCAAGGTTTTCCTTTTTTACAAAAACAATCCGTATCGCAAAATTCTCCCGTATCGCACAAAACGCTATCAGCTTGGCACGCGGGCGCGGGACTGCTGTCGCAAGGCTTGGCATCTTTACAAACCCCCAGATCGGAAGAATCAGCCGGGTCGGCGATTTCGCAATACTTTCCATTCGTGCCCTCGCAATTGCAGGCGTTATCACTGGCGGTTTGCTCAGCGGCGGTCAAGTCCGCGTTGTTTCCGTTAAGATCAACTCGGCAGCCGGAACATAAGCCATAGTTTACAGGATCATTGCCGCAACCCCCCGCTTCGCAAGTAAGTCCAAGACAGCAATCACGATCGTCTTGCCCGACTTCGCAGCAGCATTCGCAGGCCTCATTGCTAAGAACGCATTGTCCGGCGGTACAGGTTGAATTGTCCGGGCAAATTGACTGATTGACCACGCACCGATGGTTGCTGTCGCATAAAAATCCGCTTCCGCAGATACCGCATAGCGCCGGATGACCAATGCTGCCAACCGTGCACCAGCCATTGATATCCAGATACGTCCCGGACGGACAAAGCAAAGGTTCGTTGATCTGCCAAATTCCAAGGGAATTCACTTGCCGGCAGACGGCAGTATATGAGGAAATCAAAGTTGTGCTGGCCAAATCGCAGGAAGTTGTGAGAGGCGCGGCATTGGCAACGCATAAATTTGCGATGCCATCATAGACGCATTGCCCTTGGCATTGGGCAAACCGGCTGTTGCAATCAGCGTTTGAGCAATTCTTGCCGGTGCTTAAACTGTCATTCGTCTGGCATTCTCCGGGAGAATTGGGACATCGGCTGGCCGCGTCGCATGAGGCTTGATCAGAAAATCCTCCGCACACAAGAGCCGAAGAAGAGCTGGAAACCGTAAAGCTCCAGCCATAGCCGGTCAAATCGGCGGTTCCTTGTCCGCAGGTTCCGGCTGTCCGGCAAACGCCTGACCAGAAAGTGCCGGCCCCGCAGCATTCTTCACCGCTGATAATGTCGCAATCGGTTGAAGTGGCGCAGGCTCCAACCCGGAATTGCAAACCATTGCTCAAAGTGCCCTTAGAAACTTTAACCGGTCCGGTCTGAGCGGATACGGGAACATTGACCTTAATGTTCTGATTGGTCCAGGTAAGTCCGGCGCTTACATTTATCAAAGAGGGCGCAAAAAACTGGACAAAACCGGTACCCTGGGAAGACCCAAAATTATCTCCAAAAACATTTATTTCCATCCCGATTTTCCCGTTATCCGGATCAAGCAGACAAATTCCCGGGCCGGGAGCGCCAGCTGTTATCTCAAAATTTTTCGGTTCGCTGGTTAAATTTCCGCTGCTTCTGACTGTTATCCTGTAATCGCCGAGGCCGCTTCCGACATTGGGAACTTTTACGACAATCTGCCTGTTTGACCACCATTTGTCTTGGCATGCGCTTGGAAAATCCGCGCCGGTTTCAATTTCATATTCCGTCCCATCCGAGATGCGCGTAAATGTAACATTGCTTGTTCCCGCTGAAAACGCGCTGAAACCGCTGCCGAAAATCGTGACATACTCTCCGATCGGACCGTTTTCCGGACTGATATAATCTATCACCGGCTGATTGTTTAAATCTCTGGCAATGTTGAAATACAAGGAGTTTGAATTCTGCCCATTGGCCGCGAAAAAAACTGTCGTTCTGCCGGAAGCGGCATTGGGAACGGAAGATGAGGCTCTGGTGTTGGTTAAATTTGAATGCGGAGCTTCAAGATTATCCGTTTCATTTCCAAAAAACACTGCCTGCCCGGAACCGGAAAAAGCATTTCCTTCCAAACTGAAGCTGTCCCGATAAACTCCAGAATCGGGAGCAAGCAGGCATAACCCCGGGCGAGTGACGGCGTTTACGATAAAATCGGGAACCGAGGGGCCGTTATCGTCATCAGTCGCGTCATCTCTTCCGTCGCCTCTGATGATTCTGATCGGACCGCTTGAAGCCAGCGCCGGAACGACAGCGATGATCTGGCTGTCTGACCAATTTTTTATGCAATTCGCATTTACGGAATTTGGATAAGCGGCTAAAACCGTATAATCAACCCCGTTCCAAAAATACACTTCTCCGGTTGTACTGCCAAAATGCCGGCCCCTGATTGTTATGAAATTTCCCGGCGCTCCGTTATCCGGAGATACAGAGGAAATCACAGGATTTTGCATTGAACATGATTCGCAATCAGTTCCGCCGCAATCGGTTTCCTCTTCTCCGGCGTCCAAAATGCCGTTACAGCAATGGCCTTGCCTGATGATCGTTGAAAAACTGCCCGACGCTGTATCTGGGACCATGTCGTCAACTGCCACTCTTGAAACAAAACTGTCTCCCACCGTCAAAGCAGTGGCATCAACTTGATATTCTTCATATTGATATTTTTGGGAATTGCCGATAAATGAAATTGTCGGCGTCGGATTTCCTTGTTCATAAAATCTCATTGCTCCGATTCCGACATCGTCCCGGCCCCAGGCGCCGATATAGTTGGCGTCTGCGGCCAGCGTTCCGTCGTCATAACAAATCTGCGCGGGAATGATTCCGGCTGTTGGCGGATTGGTATCAATCAAATTGTTTACGCTGAATTCAAAAGCGTGATCCAGAGCGGCCGTTCCGGAAGTATTTTCAATGTCCCCGAGGCCGGAATTTATCCTAACGCGGTACTTTGTCCAAGAATCAAAACAATGGGGCGTTGCTTTTTCATCGCCGCAAGCTTCCGTGGACTGGCGCGTTAACCGATAGCCATCGCCGGACGTGACAACGTCAGTGATATCCGCATATGGCTCTTCGGCGATAGCGGCTTCTTCCAAGGTATCCGGATTGATCGTGGCAATTTTAGAAAATGTAAAGTTATCATTCAAAGTGATTTGGTCGGTGGTGCCGATAAGCTGGTTGAAAATCACGGCAACCGATGCATTTCTGGCAACCAGAGCTTGATCTCTGGGAACTGTCCGCTTAACCTGAAAATTTAAAGACGAAGGCGTTAAGCCGCAATCGCTTCCGATACAGGATCCCCAAAATCCCCCGGAGCAAGTCTGCGTTCCGCCGCAACCGCAGCTTCTCGTTTCTGAATCCGTACAAGTGCCGGAAATTATCGCGCCCGTTCCTCTCATCACAAGATTAACGATTACAAAAGCGGAAATGATTATAGCCAAACCGATAGCCGCTGAGATCAAAGTCTTCTTGGCTTTGCTTATCCTGTCGGAATCGCCGTTTGCGGTCATCCAAAGGAATCCGCCATACATGATAAAAACAACCGCGATCAGCCCGACGAAAGATAAAGCGAATTTGACGATGTTAACCAGCAACTCTCTCGGATCCGTGATATCAGAATTGGTAAGGCCAAGATTGTTGGCATAATTAAAACCCAAATCGCCAGCCAGCGCTTTGGAACCAATGGCAAAGACAGCCAAGAACAGGAAAAGGAAAAGTAATTTTTTATGATTAAGCCTCATCTTTTAAAAAATAATTACAATACAATAAATTTAATTGTCTCTATATTTTAACTTTGTTTGGGAACCCACAAATCTACGAATAGCAACAAATCAACAAATACTTATAAAAACTTTTTGTCTGAATTTGTAGATTTGTAGAAATTTGTTGATTTGTGGGTTCCCAATCTTATTTTCTACGGTTTACAACTCACACCGCTCAACGTTCCATTACAGCAATAAGGCATGGCAACAGTTGGCGTACACGCCGGCCCGCCGCCGCCGGTTCCATCGGGAGTAAAACAATTTTGATAAATATCTTTTATCCCGGAGTTAAACTCCGGGGCATAAACCGCGCTGTCGGTAAAATTGGCGTGTTTTATCTGAACTGTGCTTTGTTTTAAAGCATTATCCGATACGGTGCTTAAAAAGAAAACAACTTCCGCTGATGCGGGGTTGGCGTACAAAGCCACACTGCCATCATCGCTGATATTCTTGAGGACCGAACTCTTCATAAGCAGTTTGTTAAAAACTGCCGATGGCGCCGTCCCCGCATTTATGCCGTAAGCGTTAAATCCCGGATTGATAGCGATGATTGAGGGCGCTGTGATATCAATCGTATTGGTCGTATCAAAATTCCAAGCATAATCATCGCCGTGAGACGCGGCATAGGCGGCCAATGCGTCTGACGCCAAAGCCAGCGCTTCGTTGGCGTTAAAGGCAATGAGTACAGAGCCGGAAGCTATCCCGTCGCCGTTCCCATCAAATGAATTGCCGGCCAAATCAGTGATGCCGTCATCCAGACCGGGAGTCGCGGCGTCAATCAAAGACGCAATTGTGGAAGAAGCCGGCAAGCAATATACTGTCTGCCCGCAAGAATTGACTCCGCAAACCGTTTCGGATAAAAATTCAACCGTGGCATAAGCATTAGAAACATACAGAGATCCATTCACCGCGCTTCCATCCGCTGTCACTGAAATTGAAGAACTGTTAACTGTGATCGGGCTGATGCCTTCACTGAAATTTATCTGTAAAATCACGTTTCGCGGCTCTTGGTTTCCGGGATATGGGACCACGCTTTCCACCTTGGGAGGAACCGTATCAATGATCGTTCCTGTTTCAAAACTCCAAAGATAACCGCTGCCCGCGCCCATCCAAAGATCAGATCCGTTGGCTTTCTTTATGTTTGAGGTTAAATAAACGCTATATCTGATGTCAACCGAGGGACTGCCGAGGTAAGGCGCAATTTGTGTGAACACAAACGTTCTTCTGTCCGCGCTGACACTGGCATAAAGATTATCTTTCCAAGGGCCGGTATAAATCGCATTGGCCAGAGCGATGCTGACATTTTCCGGGATGAGCTTGTCATACTCGCCGTCTTCCATGATCAAATTGCCGTTGCCATCAATCCAGTCCCCGAAAATCGTGTTGCCATTGGTATCGGCAATGACGGTTGCTTGGTCAATCGGCTCCTTGAATGTGACCGCGATCTTGGTGTTTCTTGGGACATTGGTCTGGCCTCGCTCTGGATAATGGCTCTCAATGACTCTTCCTCCGGCCGCACTGAGGCCCGGACCGACGCTTACAGTGGCAGAACTGTCCCCCAGTGAAGATATCCCTTCAGTTACAAGCTTGTTGATATACAAAACGATGGCAAAAGCTGATATGATGATGGCCACGCCGATAACGGCGTTAACCAAAGTTTTTTTCGCTTTATCAATTTTCGCAGGGTCGCCCTCAGAGGTCATCCATAAAAACCCCGCCCACATGACAAATACGACAGCTAAGAGTCCCAGAAAAGTAAGCAGATATTTTACGATGTTCAAAATCAGGATCCGCGGATCGGTAACCGTTCCGGTCTTAAGACCCAGATCTTTTGCCTGTTCAAGATTGATCGGGTCAGAAGCTCTGGCAACATCGCCGGATACAAAAAAAGCGGCTGCAAAAATAAAACAGACCATCATCAAGACAGCTGATTTTTTGAAAAGCATTATAAATTTTCTTTTCATGGGGGGGGTTTTATTGCAAAGAATGAAATTTTGCGAATTGACTAATCCACAGGTTTGTAATACTATTATAACATAAAACGCGGAAAAAAGACAAAGAAAAAACCAATTACTATAGATTATACCAAAACATGCTTCAGCTTTCTTTTTCTCATAACTCGTAACTTGGAACTTATAACTATTTTTAAAAATCTTTTAAGGTAAGATGTTATGAGTTATGAGTTATGAGTTATGAGTTATGAGTTATGAGTTATGAGTTATGAGTTATGACCATTGACCAAATCATATCCAAAGTCAAAGATAACAACCCAAAAGTTGATTTGGATATGCTTCGGCTGGCTTATGAATTCGCGCTGAAAGCGCATGGCGATCAAAAAAGAAAAAGCGGCGAACCTTACATTCAGCATTCCTTGCATACGGCTTTTTTGCTCGCTCAGATGAAAGCTGATCTTAACACCATCATCGCCGGACTTTTGCATGATGTTCCTGAAGACACAACGACAACACTGAAAGATATTGAAACAAATTTTGGTTCAGATGTTGCCACACTCGTGGAAGGCATAACGAAATTAAGCAAAATAAAATACCGGGGAATTGAGAGATACCGCGAATCGCTGAGGAAAATGTTTTTAGCCATGGCCAAGGATTTGCGCGTAATTCTTATAAAATTTTGTGATCGTTTGCATAATTTAAGAACGCTGGATGCCTTGCCGCCAGAAAAACGCCTGCGGATTGCAAAAGAGACAATGGAAATTTATGCGCCCATTGCAGGACTTCTGGGGATATGGCGATTAAAATGGCAGATGGAAGATATTTGCTTTAAATATATTTATCCGGAAGACTTTAAGGCTTTGGAATATAAATATGAAATTGAAAAAAAATTGGAGCGCAATCAATATTTTCAAAAAATAAAAAACACTCTCGGCCCCCGGCTCAAGGAGGAAAAAATAGAATTCAGGATTGAAAACCGCTTCAAGCACCTTTACAGCATTTTCAAAAAAATGCAGAATAAGGATTATAAATTTGATGAGATCTATGACGTATTCGCCTTGCGCGTCATTGTCCCAAGCGTTGCGGATTGTTATAAAACGATGGGTATCATCCATAGCTTATGGAGGCCGCAATCAGATCGGATCAAGGATTATATCGCAGTTCCCAAGCCCAACGGCTATCGCAGTCTGCACACCACTGTTTTCGGGCTGGATAACAATGCCACGGAATTCCAGATCCGAACCGAAGAAATGAACGAAGAATCTCTGTACGGCATTGCCGCACACTGGCACTACAAGCAGTTGCAGAGCGCTGATGTCAAAAACATGAAACCTCCGGCTTGGGTCAAGGACATTCTTGAGATCCAGAAAAAAATCAAGAACACTGACGACTTCATCAGCCAGCTCAAGGTGGATGTCTTCCAAAAAAGAATATTTGTTTTTTCACCAAAAGGCGACGTTTTTGATCTGCCGGAAAAATCCACGCCGGTGGATTTCGCTTTTGCCGTCCATTCCGAGATCGGCAACAAAGCCACCGGCGCGCTGATCAACAACAAGATGGCGGCTCTGGACGCGGAACTTACAAACGGCGATATGGTGGAAATCATCACGGAAAAAAGCCGCAAAAAACCCAACACCGACTGGCTCAAATTCGTAAAAACGGCGCGCGCCCGTGAAAAAATCAAACAAGCGGCGAAGCTTTCAAGGTTTGAACAGATTAAAAAAATTATTCCGGGAATCAAAAGCAACAAAAATTAGAGAAACTAGATAAAGTCAAAATTAAAACCGCCACCGATTTTTTTGGTGGCGGTTTTAATTTTAGCCTTTATATTCTTTACTATTTTTTATTAAATCATGATAATAGTACATATATGAATCTGCAAGCGCTTGGTTTTTTATTTCAATTATTGTTGGTACTGGATCAAAAATTTGCAAAATAACTGTGCCGTCGCTGTTAATATTGATATCGGCCATATTTTTCATACTAGGTGAAAGTATGTAAAATTTATTTATTTCCGGATTCGTTTTAACTAATCGCTTGTCTTCTTCGCCATACTCATACATTAGCATGTCCCACTTAATATTTTTTTTAATACGTAAACGATCATATTCTTGATAGCTTTCACCCATCGGCCCATACCAAGTTGCGCCCAGACCACCGATTATAGTGATGGTGCTATTTTCCGGCAAACGCTCTAACAAAGCAAGATGATATGCTTGAAATTCTTCATGACCGGAATAAATCCTGATTTGCGAAGCACTAAACGAAGCGCTGTTAATAAAATGAGAGATTTGTTTATTTTTTGATTCAAGCAAAAATTCATAAGGCTTTCCCTGTTTAATAATTTTGCCTTTGTCAATAAAAATAACGTTGTCAGCATCGGATATGGCAAAATTTATATCGTGCGCCACTACCAAAATCCCTACCCCCATTTTTTTTATTTCCACTAAATGTGATAAAATTATTTCCGATTGTTCAACGTCCAATGAAGAAGTGATTTCATCAAGCAGTAAATATTTTGGTTTTAGCGCTAACGCTCTAACTAACGCGGTGCGTTGCCTTTGGCCGATAGAAGAATTATTGGGATAACGGTCTATAAATTCATTCATGTTGAACATTTTGAATAAATGGTTTAAATAATCCTGGCTGGCCTTAAGCGTATTGTTTGTTTTTAATGGCAATTCAATATTTTCACGCAAGGTTAAATGGGGCCAGATAAATAGCTGTTGAAAAACTACGGAAATCATCGGCCAAGGAGCGACAATTTTATTTTTGTCTTCGGGAAAAAAATATTTCGTATTATCAAAAGATATATTTCCGGAGTTAGGCAAGTCCAAAAGAGACAAAGCTCGTAAAAGCGTAGTTTTTCCAGCCCCACTCGGACCGATTAAAGAGGTGATCGTACCAGGCTTAATTTCTATATTAATATCCTTTAATATATATCGGTCATTTTGTTTTTTGATTATTTTTTTGCCGCTTAACATAAATAAAATGATTAGTTTTCAGACAAGTTTCTGGTATATTTTCTTTTTAACCAAATTGATAAACCATTTAATGGTAAACAAATAATTAAGAAAAAAATTGCCAGCGCAGTATAGACTTCTATCGGCTTGTATACCACTGCGTTAATTCTCTGCGCCACTCGAAAAATTTCCTCTACAGAAATAAAGCTAGCAAACAAAGTTAATTGCAACATAGCAACTTGAAGACTTAATAAAGACGGGATAATTTGTCGAAAAATTATGGGTAACTCAATTTTTAAAAATGTCTGAACAGAAGACATACCACAGACTTTTGCAGCCAAATTGTATTGTGTGGGAAAATTCGCAAGCGCCGATTTAACTATATCCGCTACGGCAAACACATTTATTAAAGAAAAAGCAAAACATGCGGTATAAAAAGGGTTAATATTTACTTTCAACATGGCTTGCAACGGATAATGAAGCCAGAAAAGAAGAATTAATACCGGTATGCCAGAAAGAACGAAAGAAATAACTTGGGACGGCTTACCGATTTCATTGCGAAATTTTGTTCCGAGATAACCAAGGGCAGTACCAATAACCAAACCGACCGACCAAATGATCAGACTGAGTTTAAGAGTAACGAGAAGGCCTGCAAGCAGGCCTTCTCTATATGTAATAATAATGTTAATTATTGACATGCATTTACTATATTTGTGGAACTAAATATGGTGAAGCCACTCTATAAAATCCACCTGGATATTCAGCTTCATATCTATCAATTAATTCATCTGTATATCCGTTATTAAGTAATTCTATTATAGCATTATCTACCGCTGACTTAAAGACAAATTCACCTTTTTTAATCAGCATCACATTTCCATAGATAACCACCGGTTTTTCCTTGGTAACATTTTTTATTTTACCCGGATTATTTTTTATATATTCGTTCGCGACTGTCGGTTCCAAGAATGCCATATCAGCTTTTCCATCAACTACGTTAAGTAGCATTTGAGAAACATCAGTTGATTGTGGAAGCTCCAACGTTTTTGCGTTTGGAAATTGACGAGATGCAATTACTTGTGAAGTTTCTCCGTCAACCGTAGCGATTTTGTAATCTGCGCCATTAGCTACTTTAATATCTTGATTAAAGCGATCGTCATTGATTCTAACATAAGCATTTAAAGCACTATAATAAACTGGCTGAGAAAACTCGGCGCTTCTCCCGCGAGTAGAGTTGCTCCATGCCGGAGAGCCGATAATATCACAACGATTTGAATTTAAAGCTTCAATCATCTCTCCCCATCCGACTTCAGCGTTCCATTCTACACTAAGTCCCATGTTTTCAGCAGCTTTGTTCAGAGTCTCTACAAATACTCCTGACATTTCACCAGTGTTTGGATCCTTGATTGAAGCCGGAGGATAAACAACATAACAGGCACGAATTTTTCCTGATTCCATAACTTTGTCGTAGGTGTTTTTTGTGACTGTCGGTAAAGTTTCTGTTTGATTTAAATTTATGGTTGTCATACTAACAATGATTGTCAACACAATGACTCCCAAAACTTGAATTAAATTCTTTTTCATAATTGTTAATTTTTATTAATTAATTATATTTTATCAAATCTTTTTAGTTTAACAAAATTTTTAGTTACATTTTGAAATTTTTTAATTTGATATTCTAGTATAACATATAGTTATATTACTGTCAATATTATTATATAATATTTATAAAATTTAAGTTAAATTTTTGCTAAAATTAAATTTAAATAGTATGTTTATTATATTTAAACAAATATATAATTATTTGTTGACAAAATATAAACAAAAAGATATTATATAGATATTGGCTTATAATTTATAAATATTATGATACAAAAAATATTAAACAATCTAGGTTTTTCTAACAAAGAAGCGGATGTATATTTAGCAATATTAAAAAATGGAAAAATTATTCCGGCTGATTTGGCGCAAATTACCGGAATTAACAGAAGTACAGTCTATAGTATCATTAGTGAGCTTAAGAAGAAAAACGTAATCAGTGAAGATCTTTCTAGCCCGATTAAATATGTAGTTGCTCTTCCTCCGGAAGATTTGGAAAATATCATCAAAAAACAAGAAGAGGATATAAGAAATAAAAGAACCCTTATCAAAAGTGCTATTCAAGAGTTAAAACAAGTATCATCCAATACTAAATATACAATACCAAAAGTTAGATTCATCGCGGAAGAAGAACTGGAAAATTTTTTATACAAACAAACTCCGATTTGGAATAAAAGCATATTAGAAAATAAAGAAAAATGGCTTGGTTATCAGGATCATACTTTTGTCGAACATTATAAGCAATGGATAGATTGGTACTGGGCAAATGTTCCCAATGATTTGGAGCTTCGACTTTTATCAAATAAATCAGAAATAGAGAAGGTGATGGAAAAACAAAACTATTCCAAGAGACAAATTAAAAACTTTAAAAAAAGCATTCCTTTCACTGCTACTTATTGGGTGTGTGGTGAATATATAATCATGATAATTACTAACGAAAGACCGCATTATGCAATTGAAATTCGCAATATTGAATTAGCAAAGAATCAAAGAGAAGTGTTCAAAGCTTTGTGGGAGATAGTTTGAATTTGTTCTTTTTCACCTTGCTCCCCTTCCCAAAACTTGAAAAGGAGTTCTGGGGGCGAATTACTTTATATCAATCCTCTCCTTCAGCATCTTCAACGCTCTCGCCGCCACATCGCGGTACTGGTAATTCGCCAGCGCGTGTTCGCTTGCGTTCTTGCCCATCTCTGCGCGCAATTTGTCGTCAGTTAAAAGCATCAAAGTATACTTTGCCAGTTCCGGGATGGAAGCGCGGTAAGCGAAAACTTTGGGCTGGTCAAAGACTATCTTGTGGTCAGAATCAAAACCCATGCCTTCATACGCCCACTTTTCCTTAAGCTCAATCGTCTCCCCCACTTCAGCCAGGAAGCCTGTCTTCCCATGGATAATCGTGTCAGCGGGACCGCCTTTGTTTATGGAAATAACCGGGCGGCCGCAAGCCTCTGCCTCCATCTGGATCATGCCAAAGCCCTCCAAACGGGAAGGGGCGGCGTAGATATCGCACGCGGCGATTAAATATGCCATGAAGTCGTGCGAAAAAGCTCCGGACAGATAGCGGATCTTACCGCGATCAAGTCCCAACTCCTCAATCAGGGCGTCTTCTTCCGGCCCATGCACTTCGGCCGATTCAGAATTCCAATGTTTGAGCACATATTTCCAATCTTTAAAATCTTTGTCTACAATCGCCAAGGCCTTAAGCATTTCCTGCGCGCCTTTGGATGTCACGTCTCCGCCAATCGTTAAAATCATTTTTTCATGCGGCTGAATCCCAAGCATTTCCCTGAGTTTAACGACCAAAGGATCGGTTTTGGGAATCGGATGCATTTCTGCCGGGTCGAAACCGATGGGCAAAGTCCGGAAATTATCAGTTTTGACGCCATCGCGCGCGTAAGTTTCCGTTACCCAATTGGAGGTGGTAAAAACAAGCGGCAGCTCGGAGATAAGCTTGTGGTAATTCGCCACCCAGCCATTGGCGACAAACCACGGCACGGGAATCACTCCGCTATTTTGAGGAGATAAAATGATGTTGGGAGTGTAAGTCCAACACCCGACACCGATAGCTACATCCGGCTTATATGCGTCCAGAACCCACTGCTTTTGAAAGCTTGGGACATAATGGCTCGGCATCACGTCCGCGCCGAGTTCTTTTAAACCCTTGTACAAAAGATATCCTTGGATGCTCAGTCCATCCGGTTCCGGAGGATAAGCGTGGAGTACCGCAATCTTCATATGAATTTACTTTATTACTTGAATTAAGACTGAGAAAAATATTTTTTTATATCTTTAAATATCCAATAATCAATACTCATTCAATACTCAATATTTAAATAATCATTGAATATTAATTTATTTAACTATTGAATGGTTATTGAATATTGAATATTTTAAATCCTTCCACATTAGTACAGAGATTAACATCTATCCCCTCATACGGATACCCATACATTTCCGCTACAATCTTCCTCTTCCGCTCGTACTCAGCCGGTTTCAATTCCAGAATATAGTCAGAATCATCGGCCGGCACCATTGGTAAAATCTTCCGATTGATCTTTTTATAGTTAAAAAAGAAAATCTCCTTGGCTTTTATCGTCCCCTCTTTTATCAATTCCTTTACCGCCAGGTGCGTACCGATATGCCGGATATGCCCATACTCGCCGTTTTTTCCATGCGTAAAAAAATAATCAAATTTTTCTTCTCCAATGGTTTTTATAATCAAATTTTTTATTCCTGGAACAGACTCTTCCAAAGTCATGCTGTCTTCATCGTTAAAATCTTCAATGATCCCGCTAACACCCAGTTCACTTGCCACTCTTCTAAACTTGGGTTCTCGGTCCGAATCCGACTTGCGACATAAAGAAAAAACCGTCCAATCAAGCTTGGGGTTTCTCATGATCGTTCCGCCCATCCAGATCACTTCATCATCCGGATGAGCGACCAGACACAGCGCTTTGCTTTTCTCTTTAAGCTGCATACCTGTATTATATCAAACCCTCGCATTTTTTCAAGCTAAAACAAAAATCATCCCGCCAGAACGAGATGATTTTATGTTTTATCTGACTATTTTTTGTCTTTAGTCGCGCGCAATTTTATTTCCTTCTCAACGTCTTCCACCTCTTTGCTGATGAATTCTTCTGATATATCAAGCGATTCTTGCAATTTTTCCTTCACCCGGCGTTCAGATTCGGAAAGTCCGGGGCGCCTATCGGAAAGTTCAATGAGTTCGTCCACTTCCTCACGAAGCGCTGCGAAAATCTTTGACAACTTCGCTTTTACTTCCTGAGTCTCGTGTTTGATGCGCCGTTTCTCCTCAGTAAAAGTCTTATCTTGATATAAAATATACAGGATCAGCATGGCAATGATCAAAATCAGAACCAGAATGATCAAAAGTCCGTAGCTGTCAATGATGGACGGGGAAACAATTGTCAGGATGTTCCTGGAGCTGTCCAAACTCTGAGCCCCTCGCTCATCAATGACTCTGGCATACACTTCATAAGATCCTTTCTCAAAACCCTTGGTATGGAAATATGACCAATTGCCGTTATCGTCGGTTTGTGTCGTATACTCAAGAATATCTTTACCGTTATCCACAAAAAGCTTGATGGTCACGCGAGGATAAAATGATGTCCCTCTTACGATTATTTCCGTTTTTTTGTTGGCAACTTTCGGGATATCACTGATGATGGGTGATTTTAAAGCATCAACGGCATATTTAACTGAAGAAGAAGCGGAGTTCCCGGCATTATCAATAACATTGATATTGGTTGTATACTCTCCGGGTGCCAGCACTTTCATAAGGTAAAAACCGGCTTCCATCTGCGCGACATCAACAATTTCTTTTGAAGCTCCGGTTGTTACCTCGTATTGCTTTATGCCGGATGTCACATCTTTGGTTGTGAATCTGAGCTTGGGCGTAGGATTGGTGCTATCACCTTCATTGTCAGCTGTGATCATAAACGCTTCCGGAGGTGTCGCGTCAATCTTGAATTTACGGTGAGCGATTTGTCCCCAGCCGAAACGATTTTGATATTTTATATGAAAATACCATTGTCCGTCTGCTTGCTTCTCCAGCTTGGCGTTCTCAACAATTCCGTCATTTTCAGCTCCGGGATCTGATGCTTGGTTATCCGTAACATCATAGCTGACACCGGTCAAATCGGATAAAACCTTCCATAAAAATTCAGGGGAATTGTCGGTATACCAAGCATTATCATCGGGATGGGTTTTGGATGTTATATCTGGAAGTGGAGGTAAAATACCTTTAACCTCTTGCTTCGTTTCGGTCGTCGGTTTTGTAGTTACTGGAGTTTTAACTTCAGCTGTCTTTTCCTGAATCACGAACTGCGCATTTCCAAAGCCTCCAAACACATTGGTTCCCTTGCCATCGGCCGCCAAAATGATTCCTGAATTGAAGCTTACTGTCGCGTTTCCTGCCTTGCTGGCAACGAATGTGATGCTGAAGATCTCTCCCGCAGTCCCCTTATACGCGCCCGGACTCCCGCCTCCGTAAGTTATCGTCCCGGCTGAATTTGAAAAAGTGGGATCTGTTGTCCAAAGCTTGAAGATCGAACCAGCGTTATTCAGATTTGATACGGTAAGCATGGACGAGTCGTACTTGATCACTCCTTCAGCGGCATTTACGCCGGACGCCACATCTCCGCTTGATACCATGACTTTGACTGAAAAACTTTTTCCGACGGAAAAAGTTCCACTCCCGGGAGACAAAAATAAATTAGCGCCAGCGGCCTTAACGGGTTCAGGAGAAAAAGAACTGCCCAAAACGCTTAAAATAAAAACCAGTACTACTGCCGAAATTAAACTTTTTTTCATATTTTTGATCGGAAAAAAATAAAATTATTTATCCGTTGAAACTTCGATCTTTTTTCTTCCATTCGTCTGCAGGCGGAGCAAAGGAAGAGTCAATATCAATATCCCTTTTTTGAATTTAGCTGAAACGTCCGCGACATTGATCTCTTGCGGTAAGATGATCTGGCGGTAAAATTGGCCCCACTCGCATTCCTGGCGCAGATACTTTTTGTCGTCTTTTGATTTTTGATCATCATCATCGTCGTCGTCGGACACAGGCAAATCTCGCCTGCCTTGAATGGTTACCACATCATTTTCATTCTCAATGCTGATGTCAAGATTCTTGACTTCGACGCCGGGAATCGGAGCGATGATCACAATCGCTTCACTTGTCTGATATATATCCACGTCCAATTGCAAAAAACCGGCTTGTTGTTTTTGTTTGTTATCATCATCTTTCTGTCCGATTGTCGGTTCAATTTCTTCAACTTTTACCTTTAATTTATCAAGAAAAACTCATATGAGAGGCATATTTATAGTTTTATGTTTTTATAAACAAAAACCTATAAATAATTTTATTAACTTTATACGTATATTATAACACAATGTGCTAAATTGACAAAATCGTGTTATTATTAATCCGATTTTTAATTTTTTTGAGATTTAATATTTGAAATTTATTTGGTATTTGGAATTTGTTATTTGTACTTTATGAATTTTACCCGGTCCAATAATACAACATGATGCTAAAGTCGGTCAGATCAACTTTCCCGTTCTGATTTTGATCGGAACATTTGTTATCGGTTCCCCAATAGTAAAGCAAAATGGAAAAATCTGTAATGTTCACTTTTCCATCTTTGTTTAAATCAGCTCCGGGACAGGCTCCGCTGGTCTGTTCCGCCTGGCCGACGCTCACGGTCAGGCTCGTACTGAATCCGCTCTGCTCCAATCCGGGCATATTGGTCCTGGCTTTAACGATATATTCACCATCCTTAAGCTTGCTTGTGTCAACATAAAGCGTCCAGCTTCCGAACGCATCTGATTGGCCTTTGGCTTTGGTGATATCCGTTTCCTGAGGGTCCTTGATTGATTTTAAATACATCCAAACTTCCACTTCAGAGGATGGAACCGTGATACCGGAAGTGACCAGTGTATCTCCGGCATTTACAGCCGTCTGACTGGCGGAAATCGTCGGAGGAATGATGATGTTGGAAACAGTTGTCTGGGTGCCGTCATCAATCCAAAAAGTCGTTGAATAGTTTGAACTTCGCCGGCCGGCGGAATCTTTGGCCCAGAGCGTGAATGTGTAGACGCCTTTTGTAAGGTCGGCGATATACGCCCCAAAAGCAGCATTGGCTCCGGTTTTTGCCAGTCCCGTTTCCGCGCCGTCTTTTGAGATTGAAACATCAATGTTTGGGTAAGCCCAACCTTCAAGAATCACTCCAGGAGCCCCGGGAGCCGGAGGGTATGGGAGGTAGTTTCCTTTTGCTTTGCCTCTGTCTTGTCCCGCGCCGCCGCCCGAACCGCCGCCCGAACCGCCGCCGCCCGAACCGCCGCCGCTGCCATTGCCGGTGCCGCCGGTATCAGTGGTTGGCGTACCGTCGCCTTGTCCGGTTGAACCTCCCGTCGATCCTGCTTGCCCGGAAATGGAAAAAGGTATCCAATAATCAATGCAGGATACGACCGTAATCGGAGATGTGGAAGAAATGGTATATGGCGATGTTGAAGCATCATAATAACAATCAGTTACATCGTCGGAAACATTGTTCGTGTCGCGGCACCTGACATAGTAATCATAAGAATGGCCGTTTTGCAAACCGTTTATAATCGTTGTATGATATTTTGAGGTGCTGGTCGCTCCGGCATACGAAAACACATCGGTCATGGCAGCAAAAGGCGTGCCGGAAGCGGTTGAATACCGGCAACGCGCGTCAAAATTCGTTATGAGCGACATGATCGTCTGAGACGTGTTATAAGTCAACCAGCCGATAGGAGAGCCATAAAGGCGCCTTTTGGTCGCGGCGCTCGTCATGCTTACCGGCTCAATGATCGCCAGCATCGGCCTTGATTTTTTCAAAAGCTGTCCGGAAGCGTCGTATGATTTAAGGTCAAAACCATAAGAACCGGTGGTGCCGGAATTTATAATGCTACTCTCGGCCGGGTCATTGTATGAAGCGTTCGTTCCCAGCTGTATCTGTACGTATGTTCCCGGCGGAATACCGATTGTGGAATTCAAGATGATGCTGATAACCGCCGGAGACGTGCTTGTGGAAATTATCACCGTATCAACCACCGCGCTGGTGGCGCTGGCGATATCACGGTCAGCAAATGGTCCGTCAACGATCAATGACGTTGCCAAATCAACGTCATTGTAATCAAAACCGGCCGGAATATAAAATCCGCCATCCTCCGGAATGATATCAATCCGCCCTGACGGCGGAATATCTTCAACGGTAAGGAAAGTTATGGCATGAGTAGCCCCCGCCCCCGGCCACGACAAAGAAATGCGATCGCTTACTTTTATCATCGCGGAAACACCTTGTGCCGCAACACAGAACACTACAACGACCGCCAGGCTAAAAATAATTTTTCTAAATAATTTAAACATTAAAATTTTACAATATTCTCTAATAAAATAACAAATCTCAAATTACAAATAATACCAAAATTTCAAATTACAAATTCAAAATTTTATATTTTTGAATTTAGAATTTGAGATTTATTTGAAATCCCGTAAAGGACACGAGGTCCCAACGGGACTTTTCGGGTTTGGTGCTTGTTATTTGGAATTTTTTTTATTTGGCGCACCGAAACCCAATCCCGGTTTCCGCAAAATTCGGCGGCGATACCATATACATGGCATATACTCCGGCGTCTGTCCCATTCTGCCAATATCCGCCGCGCGCCAGGCCGCGGATATCGCTGTTCTTTATCCAAAAATAATCTTTATTATAATTATCTTCCGGACCATTCAAGTCTGTTTCAATCGGCACGCCGTTCGTGTCAACCGCTTTTATATACCCGCTTTCCGGCATTGTCTGACTTTCAAAAATTCCTTCATTAGCTTCGCCCTTAACCCACTCCCATACATTCCCGATCATATCAAAGGCGCCATAAGAAGAAACACAATTGACACCGGAGCCCGTAAGCCCGGGCTGTGACATCCAATTCGATACGATCTGACAGTCATCCGTTCCGGAAGGATTTTTGTCAGGCGTCCCGAGCGACGCCAAATACCATTCCTCATTCGTGGGAAGACGCTTTCCGGCCTTTGCGCAAGCTGTCTGCGCCTGTGTCTGGGAAATGAACCGCCACGGTTCTTTGCCGGCAACTGACTGAGCAGAACAATTAACGCTATCAAGGTTGTCTCGTGACTGGATCTGATCTGTCACATTCTTATACGAACAATCATTGCTTGGTGAAGATTCGTATTTATCAATACAGAACCCCCCGTTCTCTTTGGGGACGTACGCCATATCATCAGGACAAGGGCCTTTGTTTTTTCCAAGTATCAAACGCCCGACGATTGACTGCGAAATATTATCATAATTATCGGCTGCGTTTATTCCGATGGTCACAAAAATGACAGCGATTGCGCCGACCCCAAGTGATTTTAGGATTTTTTTCAATGTTTTCATGTGATAGCTTGCAGCTTTTAGCTGTTAGCTGTTAGCTTTTTCCTTGAAGGCTAAAAGCTGCTGGCTACGAGCTACAAGCTAATTTCTACTTCGCGCACCTGAATCCGATTCCGTTCTCAGTTGATGAAGGCGGTGCCACGACATAAGCGGAGTATTGACCGGCGTCGTTTTTATTGTTCCAGTATCCGCCCCGGACGACACCTCTGGCACCGTTATTCTTTATCCAAAAATAATCATTGTGATAATTTACATTCGGAGTATCAGCGTTCGTAGCCGCAGGGAGACTTTCTCCGTCCAAACTATCTATATATCCCTGTTCCGGCAGCGCATGACCGTTGTAAATTCCGTCCAATGCCGCGCCATCCACCCATTCCCAGGCGTTGCCGATCATATCGAAAGCTCCAAAAGAAGAGACACAGTTCTGGCCGCTTCCAGCAAGCCCTGGCTGAGCATCCCAATTGTTGTCAACTTGGCAATCTTCCGCCGCCCATCCTGATTCCTTATCCGGCGTCCCCAAGGCTGCCTGCAGCCATTCCTGGCTGGTGGCAAGATGCTTTTGCGCTTTGGCGCAAGCAGTTCTGGCTTGATCTTGCGAGATGTTCCTCCAAGGCGCAACTCCTTTTTTAGCCTCAGCTTTACATCCTTGATAATCAAGATTTACCGTCGTATCGACCTGGCTTAACGGATCCTGATGGGGGCAATCATGGCTGGGTGATGCTTCATATCTGTCAATGCAGAATCCTCCGTTTTCTTTGGACACATAAACCATATCTTCCGGACAAGGGCCCTTGTCTTTTCCAAGTATCAGACGCCCGACGATTGACTGCGAAATATTATCATAATTATCGGCTGCATTAATGCCAATGGTTACGAAGACAACAGCAACAACGCCGACTCCCAAAGCTTTTAATATTTTAATAAATATCTTCATCTTTTATAATAGACCGGCAATAAACACCATTGCCTAATTAACCAATCAACTAGTATAATAATACCCCAATATCCTAATATCCTAATATCCAAAATCTATCTAATCACAGCCGTTTCCCTCCCGATCTTGATGTTCTTCCCAATCTCCTCCTCCATCTGCTTTCTCTTCTTATGATCCAGATAAAAATTGATGGAAATAAGCGCGAACAAAGACCAGATGCCGATGCTCATCAAAATTATATAGATATCTTGTCTCTTGTTCGGAGCGGAAAGATTTTTCTGCAATTGATCCAGTTCTGTTTGACGGGCATTGAGCGCGTCTTCTTTTTGCATCAATTCTTTGGCCAGCTTGTTGGTAGGATTTTCTGCTACGCCGGTTGTCATGCCGACAGCCAAACCGGACTTGCCGCCGATAAAATCCAAAACATTTACCGGACTTAGCCCCAGAAGAAAAAGAAATGCCACGCAAAAAAACAGCAAAAATTCTATGCGGAATCTGTGGATGTGTTTTATAGTTTTGTGTATCATTGATTTTATAGCTTGTAGCAGTTTGCTATTTGCTTTCTTAAAAAAGCTACCCGCTACTTGCTACCAGCTAAAAGCTAATATTACTTCACGCACCGAAACCCAATCCCGTTTTCCGTAGAAGACGGCGGCGTTACAATATAGGTCGCATTTTGTCCGGCATCTGATTTGTTGTTCCAGTACCCCCCGCGGACGATTCCTCTCGTCCCGTTGGATTTTATCCAAAAATAATCTTCGTGATAATCCTCATTCGGAATGTTGGCATTCGTTACCGCAGGAATACTTTCGCCATCCAGACTGTCAATGAACCCGGACTCTGGAAGCTGCTTTCCATTATATGTTCCGTCCTGCGCCGCCCCGTCAACCCACTCCCAAACATTTCCGATCATATCATAAACACCTAGAGGTGAAACGCAATTTATGCCCGACCCTGTAAGTCCCGGCTGAGACGTCCAATTGTTGTCCACCTGGCAATCATCCTGTGTCCACCCTAATTTGAAATCAGGCGTACCTAAGGCGGCCAACAGCCATTCTTGATTTGTGGGCAGCCTCTTTCCCGCCTTGGCGCAAGCTGTTCTGGCTTGGTCTTGGGATATATTTCTCCATGGCGTCACTCCTCTTTTCGTTTCGGCTTTGCAATTTTTATAATCAAGATTAACAGCCGTTTCTGTTTGATTCGCCGGATCCAAGTGAGGGCAATCGCCGCTTGGTGACGCTTCATATTTATCCATGCAAAAACCGCCCAAAGGAGAACTTAAAACAACCATTTCAGCGGGGCAAGGCCCATCATTTGATCCACCTTTTTCTCTGCTTAAAAAATTATCACCCGCTTTTATCCCGGCGGCAGTGATGATAACCGAAACGATGACGGTGATAACAGTCTTAAGGCCGGTCTTTTTATGTTTTCTGAGATTTAGGACGTTTACCATGAAAATAATTTTGAAACTTTATAAATATCCAATATTCAATAATCAATATTCATTCAATACTTAAATAAATTAATGATCAATTGCTTGTGCCCAGAGGGTGAATATTAAAATATTGAATGAATATTGAATATTGAGTATTTTATATTACTTATAGTCGCTCCCCAAAATCACCACGACATCCCCGTCAATCGCAGCATCTTCTTTTAACTGAGCAGCGATGTTGAACATATCCGCAATCGTTTGCGCGTAGTCGGCTGCGGCTTCCTTATATCTGATTTCTGTTTTTACGTAATCGTAAGATGCCGCGTTTCCGGTCTTTTGGACTTTGAATCCTCCTTGCGTGATGACCTCCGCCGCTCCTGACGCCAAACCGCTGATGCCGCTGCCGTTCAAAACGCTGATCTTCAGGCTCTCTTTTTTGATGGTGTTTGCCTTCGGCGCGGCAGGCGCTTTTTCCTCAGTTCTAGTTGCAGTTTGCGCAGCCGTGCTGCTGGCAGCCGCCAACGCTGCCGCCAGCTTCTTTGCGGCATCATCGTTGACTGCTTGTGATTCATCGCTTTGGGAAGTGGATGTACTCAAGGTATCTGAAGCCGCAGAATCCTTATCCGAAGGCAAAACCTGCGTATTCTTATAGTCCTGATAAAAAACAAAACCGAGAACGGTGAATGCGATGATGATAATACCGACAGCCGCCCGCTTGAACATTGTCCAAATGGAAAATTTCTTCTTATACGCTTTTGCCGGTGAGGAGTCGGCATTCGAAGCGGTCCTGACCGTGCGTTTCAGATCCACCACCTGGCTTCCTTCCGGAGTAACGATGACCTTTTTTTGATTTTTGCCCATTTCCGCGGCTATCATTTCAACTTGTTCCTGAGTCCTCCTGATTGCGCGCCGGATATACGCGCGGATCATCAAGCTTATAAGGATAAACAATATAAGGAGTGTACCGGCTACGATCCCGATCACTTTGAAATTAAGCACCCAAAAATAAATTTCGCGCGTATCCGTCTGTCTTTCGTTTTCACCATATCCGACGATAAGCACTGCCCGATACCGCCCCATCTCAAAAATGCTATCATCGCTCTTCCAATCAAATTGCCATTTTCTGATGCCGCCGGGGAGAACGTTGCCGAAATCAGTATCATGATTAAGCGTCATATAGCCCTTATCTTTGTTTAGCCAATTGTATACTCTGATCTCTCCCTGAGGTTGGATATGGACATTGCCGGTATTTTCAAAACGGACAGTAAACTTCGCTTCCGGCTTTTCATACACAGACTTATTCGAAGAAAATTCCCTGATCTGTCCTTGTTCGTTCGCATCTCCCTGCACATTAAGAAGAATCAGGGATCCAAGAAGCGAGGAAACTTTGATGCTGGTCCCCTTTGTCTGGTCTTCCGGAGGCATGGTCCCGACCAAAATCGCGGCGTAATGCCCGCCAGGTGTCACGTCGCCGGGAACATCAATGATGAAAGGCAGTTCAATGGAACTTTGAGCCGCAATCTTGATCGGTCCCGGCTCAACCACAATCCACCGGCTAAGCAGGTGCTGGTTGTCCGCTTCACTGCGCGACAAATCAGTGATGAACTTGACAGTTCCATCTTCTGCGCCGCTTTCAAAATCCATAACTTGCGCATAAAGGTTGATCTCTGTCTTGTTGTTGTTTACAATCTTAAGATAACTTTTCCATATCTGTCCTGGATTCACATTGTTCTTGATAAGCGGCGGGGTGATGGAGAGAGTAATGGCATCTTGAGCGTGCGCGTAGGGAATGAAGAAGAGGCTGGAGGTAATAAATATTACTGAAACAATAAAAATGTTTTTCATAAAAATAATAGTTCAAAAAATACAAAATTAAAAAATTTCTAATTTCTAATTTCTAATTTCTAAATTTTATTAGAAATTAGAAATTAGAAATTTAGGACTTTAATCCTATTTCCTAAGATCAACCACTCCCTCCTTCTCCTTCTTCGGCTCCACATATTCTGCCACCGCCGCTCCCGGTCGATACGTTTTCTTGAAAATTAAAATTGAAAGCAGAACCAGGAGGAAAACCACCCCGGACGCGATGGCAACCAGTATCTTTATCGGAAACATCCAAAAGAAAATCGTATCTTGGATATCCCGCCGGTCTTTTGAGCCATATTCCAATTCAAGCTTGACTTTGAATTTCCCAAAGCGGCTGCCTTCGTTCCAAGCTTGGTTAAATGAAATTTCCTCGTTGGCCGCGATTTTTTTATTATCCGGATTGGCATCCAGCTTGGCGATCTCACTGCCCCGGCGATCATAAATATATATATAACCGGACGGCTCAATTTCCACATTACCGGTATTCTTTACGGCGTAATGCATGCCGGCCGGATATTTGAAAAAAGCTTTCTTGTCAGCATCAAAATTCGTCAGCTGGGCTTTTTCCACGCTCTCATCCTGCACGTCAATGCTCAACATGGTCTTGGGAAAATTGACAGATTTCCTTTTCGCTTGAGCGTCGGGACGGTCAGATCCGTATGCATAAACCAACTGAGCATAACGTTTCCCTGGAATGGCATAAAGACTTACATCTATCTCCAATTGTTCGGTTTTTTCTTCTCCCGGTTCAAGCTCAATTGAAGCCCGTTTAAAAAGAATCCAGTTAGCCAAAGAAATTTTTACATCGGCTGTACCTGGCCCGTCATACTCCACCGCGCCATTTTCTGCCGTGATGTCATCCACCAAAGTATAGATGTTTATCTTCTGGCCGGTATTGTTCTTGAATATAATGTCATATTTAAAAATATCCCTGGCTTTGCCCTTTTCATCAATGATGGAAGGAGAGACAATCAAAGTTGAAGTGCTCTCCTCAGCTTTGGCCGGCAACAAAAATACCAAAAAGAAAAATAAGATTGACGCAATGAATACAAATTTCTTCATTTTTTTATTACGGTGCTTTAAGCGAAAGCGAGAAAATAAATCGCTGTGATAAGCAAAAATAAAATTATAAGCACAGACAGCAGAACCAAAGAAAAATGCAAAGCCGCCGAAGGTCCTTTTTGTTGTTTAAAATATTTTACATTGCGGAATCCGGCTTGTTCCATGGCTTTTCTAACCGCTTTGTTCTTATACAATTTAAGGAACAAGACGAACAGCGACACGAGAATGATGAGCGACAAAAGCACCGGGATGATGATTTTCCACGGTACGATCCAAAAATATTTTTCCGTATACAGCGACTGCATGCCCTGTCCGCCCTTGTCAACGGCCGTACCGTAAGTTACTCCGAGCGTGGCGAGATATCTGCCAAATCCCATCTTTCCCTTCCAAGGAACATCAAATCTGCGGATTGATTTGGGCAGGACATTCCCGCCTTTTTCATTGACTCTGATGCTCGCCACTTCCCGCCCCAGCATGTTCTTGATGCTGATAAGCGCGTTCGGCTTAACATGAACGTTGCCCAAGTTCTCAATTCTGACCATAAAATCAATGTCAAACGGCGTACCGTATAAATCTTTATCGGTGTTAAATTCCCTGATTTCCGCGCGCTCGTCAGCCGCGCCTTTGATCTGCAACAAGATCAATGATCCCGCCTGCTGAGCGATTGCCATCCCGGCTCCTTTGTCCGCGCTGTTGACATTTATGCGCGGCGGTTCGGTGCCAAGATAAATCGCGCCGTAATACCCGCCCGGTCCGGCAGTGGCCGGCAGGCTGATGGAAAAAGGTATCGTTTTTTCTTCCCCGGCCTTGAAATCAATGGCCTCAGATGTGATGTTGATCCAAGAAGCCAGATACGCTCCCTCTTCCGTTCCGGGAGCGATCAGCGTTGGCTCGCCGGTTTCATCTTCGGCTTTGAAGTCCCTCAGATAAACGAACATCTGCTTATCCACGGTTCCGGCATTCGTTACCTTTATCTCTCTTTGCAAAACTTGTCCCGGATCAACCAATTCCTCATATCTGGTCGGGCTGATCTTGATACCAACTTCGCCTTGAGCATGAGTGGTTTCCGTGTTTATAAAAAAATTAAAAGCCGCAAACAAAATTGCCGCCACCAACAAAACGATTTTTTTCATTTTTTTAATATGTAGCCGTCTGCAAATACTCTAAAATTCAACGTACCTGCGAAAAAGCCATGGGGATTAGTAAATATCTTTTAAAAAATTCGTATATTCGTAATTATTCGTATTTCGTAAATTAGTATATTCGTACAATTTTGTATTTCGTAATCTGTCTATATTTTAACATTTTTTGATGTTGTTTACAAATATCATGGATATGCAAAAATCCCTGTCGCCATTCCCTCACCCCGCCCTTCGGGCACCCCTCTCCCCCGCTTCGCGGCGGAGAGGGAAAAATAGGAATTGATTAAAAAATAAAATATATAAAATTAATAAATAAATACATTTTTCCCCTCTCCATCGCGAAGCGAGGGAGAGGGGTGCCGAGCGGAGCGAGGCGGGGTGAGGGAATGGCGACGTGGGTGAGGGAATGGCGCCGGAGCTTAATTCCAAGATACAAAAATCCCTCGCTTTTTCGTAGCAAGGGATTTTCTATATCTGTTAAATTCAAACTAGTAAGTCGGCGTGCAGATATAAGTCAGCTTGTTGCTGTAGTCGCCGGCTTCTTGGAGGTCGGTGATTCCAATCGTGTAAGCGACGTGAGCCACACCGACTCCTGCTGTTAAACCGTCAGAAGCACCATTATGCGCCATGATTGACATAGCGGTTGTGCCATTTAACCCTCGGTATTCAGCTGCTCCGAAAAAATCGACATCATCTGATGTCACGGCCATATGACCCCAGGTTGATTCGCCCCCGGCTAAAAGTCCGGTTGGGTCAACCCAAGCTGTAGGTCCTGCAACAAATGAGTCAATGTCGGCTCCGGCGGCTGATTGCAGATTATGATCTTGTTGGACAGTCACCACATATCCGGCAGCGGCATTCGTGGAAACGGAAAGCGTTTGCGCCATGGTTTCCTTGTTGCCTGCACCGGTCTGGATCGTGCCAAAGTCAATTGCTGTCGGTGAAGTTGTGCCAGTCACGGTTATCCCGTTAACAGATGTAGCCGGCGTTGAAGTGCTGATGCTGAATGTCAAGCTGGCGGCGACATGCGCGGTAACAGTAACATCCGAAATGATGTAAACTTTCATTTCCGATGACTCTACCAGCGTACCTAAATGATAAGACGCGATCGTAACGCTGTATGAACCTGCGTCTACCGGGTTGTGCACACCCGCAATCGTGATGGATGACGTCGCGCTGAGTCCGCCTACGCCGATATCACATCTTATAAAGTCAGCGTCTGTTGTTGACGCGCCGTCATCAGGACATGACACGATTGCCGCAGTCGCATCGCCGAAAGCCGTAGCGAAATCTACGCGGATATAATCATTTTGCACCAACGGAGCAGCCGTTTTAAACGTTACCACGTGGGTAGCATCCACATCCAGATCGGAAGTGCTCAATGTATCCTTGGCGCTATCCATGGAAGCGGCTTTAGCCGTTGTCGGCACGAATCCGTACATCGCCATCATTGAAAATATAACAATGGCAACAAGCACGGACTTGTTTCGTTTTGTTTTAAGCATGGGGATAAAATTCAGATAGTAAAGAGAAAATGAATTCTCTCCTTAGCAAGCTAAATTTTGCTATTTATTTATTTTGTTGTAACCAAATTCCGTTGTTACGGAATAAAAATAAGCTCATTTTTATTTGTTTTTTTAAGATCCTCGACCTGCCCAAGTTTCTCCAATAAAAAAACCACAAACAAATGCGGTTATCTCTTGTTAAAAAGCATGGGGAATCTTTTTCTTATACAGGTGGTTAGTCTGCATTTATATTATAACACATTTTTGTAAAAATTTCATATTGTTTGATAATAAAAACAAAATGCCTTAAGATAGCCAAAAAATCAGATTTTTATTTGAAAATCTTTATATATATTTTATCTTTTGTTATTTTAACCAGGCCCTGTGGATAAAAACAAAAATTCCCCTGTTGGAAACAGAGGAATTTTTTATGAAGTGCTTCTGAATTGGATTAGAATTGCGGAGTCGCGATATACGTAAGCGTGTTCTCGTAATCGCCGGCTTCTTGCAATGAAGCGATTTGTATACGATACAAGACATGAGTCAAACCTTTGTTCTGGGTTGTTCCATCAGCCGGTCCATCATGGTGCATAACCGGAATTGCAACGGTGTTGTTAAGGCCGGCAAAATGAGCTGCGCCGCCACCATTGTAATAGTCCTGATTTGCGTATCCGCCGATTGTGGTGCTGGCTAAATCCTGGTCATCGGAAGTAAGACCCATATGTCCGTAAGTGTTGTACTGGTCAAGCGTGTTGAGCGGAACTGCCCAGGCTTGAGCGGTCGTGGAACCGGTGCTGTCCGGAGAATTGTTAAAGCTGTTGATGTTTGAACCGGAATCGCTCGTTAGCTCATCGTCTTGCTGGACAGTTACAGTATAACCGTCATCAGCGTTGGTGGTAACATTCAATGTCTGGCAGACAGTTGACGCGACGTTAACCAGTAAAGTGCCAAAAGGAGTGGCGGTAGCGGTCGTGGTGTTATCGCAAGCTACTCCGTTTACGGTTTGCGCTCCGGCGACGACGCCGGAAATCGTAAAGTTCAAAATGGAACTTACGGTAGCGGTCATCAGCACGTCTTGGATGATCTGCACCATCACGTTTACGCGCTCCATGACAACTGTTCCATTCCTGTTTGCGATGCTAATCGTGTATGAACCTTCACTGCCAGCCAAGGGGCTGATAACGCCGGAAACAACCACTGCCGTTGATGTTCCAATTTGAGCGCCGGTCATTGTAACTGTAACCGTTCTTGCTCCGGCTTGCACTGTTTCCACCATATTAACATCGCCGTATCCGGCGAGAGCTGTTGCCCCTGTCAAATCAAACCCAACAGGAAATGATATCAGCCAAGTGCTACCGGCCGGAGTGGTGGACGCGGTGGTAAAGGTAAAAGTGTGAGTGGCCGTTACTCCCGCGTCAGAATCGGAAAGAGTGTCTTTCGCGTTCGAGATCGAATCAATCGCGTTAGCGTAAGGCGCAATCGGCAAAAAGCCATACATGGCAAACATTGAGACGATCAGGAGCCATATGAACAGTTTTTGTCTTTTTGTTTTCATAAGATTTTGTTTTTTATTTTTTTAGTTAATATTTTAAAGCTGCGCTTGTACGGATGTTGCGGAAATAATCGGTGGACAAGATTTTCTTCACGATATCTCCCACTTGATCCTGGGTGTAATATCTCCACCCGCGGGAATCGCGCTTTGCCTCCGGAATCAGCCCTTGCTTTTCCCAGCGGATCAAAGTTGTCTTATCACGATCGATTTTTTCCTCAATATCCTTCAAGCGAAATTTTTTATTCGCCATAAATTTTATTTTTATTTTTTACTTGCCCTCCGAAGCTTTCTTGTCTTTCGAAGTTTATACTTAGAAAGAAGCGTAGGAGGGTTTTTGTTTTCGACCTTTTAAAAATAAATATTTAAATTATTTACTTTTTATTACCTAAGACCCCTAATATTCTAATTTCCCAATATCCCAATATCCCAATATCCCAATATCCCAATATCCCAAATCTACACGTTCCTTAAAATAAATAAAAACTTTCTTACCCATATGGATAACAAAGCTCTGGTTTTGCTAACTTCAGCAAATTTAAATCTAAGTTGTGTTTTGTTTATTTTTGATTTCATTTTATTTTTGTTTTTGCTTGCCACGTGATTGCGAAGCAATTTTACGTGGTTTTTTGCTTGCCACGTGATTGCGAAGCAATTTTACGTGGTTTTTGTTTCAGCACCATATTGCTATAGTGCTATACCTATATTTATATTATACTCTTTTTTTGATACTTGGTCAATAACCTCTAGTTGGGACAATTATTAATGCTTATTGTTGACAGCAATAATAAAATATTGTCTTATAATAAAGAAAAAATTAAATACTTGCCAGCTTTCTTTTATCAGTTTCTTTTTATAATATATTCTAAAAAGTAAAATATATATAAAGATTTGTTGTTTAGTGTATTTCGTTTGTGGATAAACAAATAAATTATACTAATTTTAAATACATTTGACGTAAAAACTTGTTTCAAATTTCAAATTACCAATGCCAAATTTCCAATCAAGCTCAAAATTATAATGTCAAAATTTGTTATTTGAAATTTGAAATTGATTTGACATTATACTAATTTAACTCTTGCATTGCTTTTACTCTATATAATCCCTCTCCTCCTTAGCTCAAAAAAACATCTAGCACACGCTCTCACATCCGCCATCGCATCATGCGCGCCGGCAAAATCTTCAGCAAACAAGATTTGATGAAGCTCCATCAGCTTCGGCCATTTGTAGCCGAAACCTTTTTCAATCTTGCAAAAATCAGTTGATCCCTGCATGGTACAGACTTTCGGCAAATCAAAAAAACCGGTTTTGACATTTTTCCGTAAAAATTCCGCGCCCACAATCTTTTCATCAAAACTCACATTGTGGGCTATGATTGTTTTCGCGCCTTCAATCGCTTTTTTGAATTCCGATAAGGCTTTTTTGAGCATTATGCCTTTTTTTAACGCGTAATCGGTGGTAATGCCATGAACCCTGGACGCGCTTTCCGGTATTATAAAATTCTCCGGTTTTACGATCCGGTTTTTTTTATCAATCTCATTTCCGTTTGCATCAGTTAAAATCCAAGCTAGCTGGACAAGACGAGGCCAATTGTCGAGATCTTCTAAGGGGGCTTGCCAAGACAATGGCAGGCCGGTGGTTTCGGTGTCGAAAAATAAAAACATAGGATAATAATTTTTAATCAATTCCCCCCTAAAAAGAGGGGTAGACCGCCAAAGGCGGGCGGGGTGTGTTTTCGTTTCCGCAACGAAATACACACCCCGCCCTCCGGGCACCCCTCTTTTTAGAGGGGAATTTATTACAAAAATTAGAATTTTCCGGAAAATTTTAAATACATTTTCATCAATAAAAAGTAGGCACAAGTATATATACTATGCTCGTCTCATAGTCCCCCGCTTCCTGCATTGTACCAGACTCAATTCGGAAAACGAAATTGACAATCTCGTTCGCGACCGGAATCGGGCTGAAGCCGATCTCTTTCATCTGCGTATCAAAACGGGCATAAGTATCATCTCCGGCAAAGCGCGACGGTGAGACGCCGGACAAAGTATCATCGCCGGCATGGTATCCGAAAGCGCTCGGAGTCTGCGCAGCTGGCCAGGCATTTGGAGCTTCATTGGTAAAAGGCACCGGATCGATGTCGGCTCCGTTGCTTGATACGAGCGGCGATCGTTGCAGGACAAAAAGCTGATAGCCGCTTTCAGCATTCGTGCTGACGGAAAATCTCTGAATGCCGATTTTTTGGGGCTGCAAAGTAAGATTGTCAAAATCCACACTGGTGGGCGTCGTATCAATGCTCGCAGTCACGCCTTCAGCGCTTTGCCCGGAACTTATGCCGGTAACGCCATAAGACAATGAACCCGACGTAATCAAGAGACTGGGAAAAGCATAAGAAATTGCGTGAGCGACTGCCGCCTGGTTGGTGTTGTCATATGCCCGGAAGTAATAGGTCATACCGATAACGGCGCCATTGGCTCTGATTGTAAACTCCCACTCCGAGGAAGCGTTCGCCAGATGCGTATATGTGGTGGATGAAATTCCCGACTCATTATGCGTTGCGTTGTTATCGGTTCCGGTTAACAGACGCTGTAAAACCGGATCGTTATCGCTGTCCGCGCCGTTGCCGTATGTCCAAATGCTGCTCGAGCCTTGCTCGCCGACAAAATTCACATTAGCGGAAAAATCGGAAAATGTGGAATACTGAAGCCTCATCTTGACTTCTTCACCGTCAATTCCCTCCACTTCCTTAAGGCCCATCCTAAGCTTCATGATGGCTCCGGCGGCGATATCCGAAGGCGCCGTGTTCTCTGAAGCGATGGAGCTGGTGGGAGTTTCGTTATATTCATCATAAAAGAAGCGCCAATTCTCGCTTTTGGAAGCGTACCGGATGATGATGATTACTTCACCGTTTGAGGCTGATTTGTTTCCATACTTATCATAAGCCCAAAGCCTGAAGACATATTGCTTGTTTACGGACAGGCCGGTGATGGTCGTGGTGGTGGCTCCGTCAAAATCCGCAAAGCCGAGATTCGGATCGCTGGAACTGCCCCAAAGGGTATCCGATTCGGTTACCCCGCTGACTCCTTCTTTATAAAAAATCTTATACTCTTTGAAATTCGTATCGCTGGAAGTCGCTGAAAATGCCAACGTGGCGCTGTTCGCTGTGATATCGGCTTCTGATAAATCGCCGGGCGCGGTCGGATTGACATAATCAATCACGACGGTCGCGGTGGCAGAGACAACCTGATCGTCAAATCCGTCATTGGCGCTAAGCCGGAGACAATATGAACCGTCAACCGCGCCGAGATCGGAAGCGGCATCCCAAGCGAAATTGACAGTATTGGTCCCATACTTCGTTTCAATCATTCCGGTGCCGGTGCCGATCTGATATTCGCTGGCGTTATCAATGTTTACGATCCCGAAATCCGCGGAAATGCTTTCCGGCGCTTCTAAAAGCTGAGGGCGCGCGGCATCAGTGAAAACGCAGGCTGTGCCGGTGGCATATTCAATTTTTGCCCTTGACTTGTCGCCGTTTTCGTCTTTGACCGCGATTCCCAGATCAACAATCCGGCTCCCATCCGCTCTCTGCGCCGCGTTCGTGAAAAAACCTGTCGGCGGCGGAGCCAAAGTGATTTCCGGATATATGTCGTAGTTATCAATCACAGCTCCCTGGTCAGTCACGCGGAAACAGTATGTTTCGCCGTTGACTGAATTTACGGTAGCGGCAATCGCATATTCCAATTCAGTGAATTTTCCGACGCCGATATTCTGACTGCCTGTCATTTCCGCCGGACTTTCCAAGATATATCCGGAAGTGAAGGTTCCTGCGCTTGCCAGTTTTTGCGTGGTTGATGAATAACCCACAAAATAAGGACTGGCTATCATCTGAAAATGCTCGCTTGCCGGGGTGGCCGGAATTTTTGTCCAAGACAGCGCGGCCGCGCAAGTGCCGTTTTTAACGCCGTATTCCAGCTGATAACGGCGGCTGCCTGATTCCCAATCGCCGGAATTGGCCACGGAAATCCGCAAACGAAAATTCTGCGTTTCCCCCAGATACCCGCCCGCAGTCGGGCTTTTCGTATCTTCTTCTTCGCGCCAAGTAGCGCTCGGAATGATCGGTGTGGTGGTGGATACTTCCGCGCTGGAGCTGGCTCGGTTGCCATAATCATCGTACGCAAAGACGTTGAAATAGTATAATGTGTTCTGGCTGACCGGAATGATGTTGGTAAACAAGCCGGACATGCTTTCATTTCCCAAAATTATATCGTCGTTCCTGTTCCATTCAAAGTCCGTTTCTGACACCCCGGGAGCATTCTTCTTATAAAATATTTTATATTCTTTAAAGTGCAGATCGCTTGCGTCCGTCCCGAAAGTCAAAGCGACGGAAAGGCCCGTGGTTGTTCCCACAGTCAAGCTTCCCGGCGCTATCGGACTCAAGTTATCAACCACGACTGTGGCAGTTGCAAAGACAAGCTGGTTGTCAAAACCGTCATTGACTGTCAGCCGCAAGCAGTAAACATCGTTTCCGGCCGGCAAATCAGACCTGGACAGCCAATCAAAATTTACAGTGTTAGAACCAGATGCCGTTTTTATGAGCACTGCGTTGCCAATTTGATAAACATTAACATTCGCAATGTCAGGACCGCCATAATCCGCTGAGATATTCTCGCTATCTTCGTCCAACGTCGGATCGCTTCCGGGTGAAAAATCACAGGCCGACCCCAGGACATATTCCAATTTTGCTGAACAGTCATCTCCATTCTTGTCATAGATTTCAGCCGATACGTCAATCGCGCCGGAGCCGTTGGTTTTTTCGGCGACGGAATTGAACAAACCTGTGGGCGGAGCGTTGGTGGTGACGGTCGTTTGATCAGAATAACTTTTGTTGCCGTACAGATCATAAGCATAAATCCGGAAGCTGTACTGCGTGTCAAAATCAAGCCCGCTGACTGTCGTCGTGGAATGTCCATTAAACAGGTTGTTGTTTAAGTTAACGTCGTTATGAGAAACATCGCCTTCATCAACGGTAGCCGCGCCTTGCTTATAAAATATTTTATAAAATGTAAAATTTGAATCCGAACTGGTGGCGCCGTAATTTAAAGTTATGGAACTGCCGTTTTTCCTGTTAAGCGTCAAGTTTCCGGGATTGGTCGGGCTCTGGTTGTCAATGTAGACCGTGGTCGTTGCCAAAAGAAGCTGATTTTCAATACCGTCGTTGACTGTAAGCCGGAGGCAATATGTGGACGTGGCGTTGGGAACATCTGTTTTGGAAAGCCAGTCAAAGCTGACAACGTTCGCTCCGCCGCTCATCGTTATCCACCCCAGTTCATTTCCGATCTGGAATTCATTGTCATTCTCAACTTTGGGGTCGCCATAGGTGCTGGTAGCATTAGCGTCCGCTTCATCAATGGTCGGATCAAGCGGATTCGTGAAATCGCAATCTGCCCCCAGAACATATTCAATTTTGGCTCTCAAATTTTCAGCGTTAACATCGTTAGCTGATAAATAAACGTCAATCGCTCCACTCCCGTCTCTTTTTTCAGTCGCTCCAAGGAAAGATCCGATTGGAGCGGAGTTGGTGTTATCAGACAATTCCGCCGTGGCTGACGCCTTTCTTCCAAATACATCATAGGCCCAAAGGTTAAAAACGTATTGCGTGCCTTCGTCAAGTCCGCTGATGGTTGTGGACGTCGCGCCGTTGAAATCCGCAGATGCCAGATGCGCGTCGCTGGTGGAGCTAAAAAGGCTGTCGGATTCAGAGACTCCCGATCCGCCTTTTTTGTAAAATATCTTATACTCATAAAAGTTGTTGTCATAAGACGAACCGGTGAATCTGAGCGTTATGCTATCGCTCGTCTCGCTGACGCGCTCCAGCGAACCCGGAACCGTCGGTGCCGTGATATCAACCTTGAAATTCGGTATGCCGGCGTTGAAATCCACCCAGGAAGAACAAGCACCGCTGTCATCGCAAGCTATCACGTGCCATTTATAACCGACCGTTGACTCAAAAAGCGCAGTCGGATTGGCCATACCGACAAAAGGCGTTACCGCATAATTGCCGGCGGCAGAAGTCACGGCCCAAACTTTGCTCGTACAGCTGTTCCAGGTTGCGCTTGATGCGCAAGCTGATGATGTGGAATTGGTAAACGAAGTCGAGCTGGTGGCGGCTTCAAAATACAGAGTAAGCACCTCTGATGCATTGCCGTCCAAAACAGAAGCGTATAGTTTCACATTGTCTTCATCCGTCAATGCGCCGTTAGCGATTGCCGTGGATCCGTTGTTCTTGCGCTGAAGGAGCGTTGTCGGATTTTGCGGTATGTGGTTGGTCGTAAATGTCAATTCGGTTGAACTAGATTTGTTGCCATAATCATCATAAGCCCAGATAGCGGCAACATACTGCGTGCCTGACTCAAGGCCGGTTATATTGACAGTTGTCGCTCCATTAAAATCTGCATCAGCCAGATTCGCGTCCGAAGAAGAGGAGAATTCTGTGTCGTTTTCCGTAACGCCGTAACTTCCCTGCTTATAGAAGATCTTATATCCTGTCCAATTGCTGTCGCTGGAAGTGGCTCCCAAGTTAAGGATCGCATTGTAAGTCAAGGCGCTGTTTAACGTCAAGGCTCCCGGCGTTACAGGCGCTAAGTTGTCCAAATAAATCGTCGTGGTCGCGGGCGACAATTGGTTGAATTCCAGATCATTGATCGTAAGCCGCAGGCAGTAGACTCCGCTTGCCGCCGGCAGATTCGTTTTGGAAAGCCAATCAAAATTAACGGTGTTGGAACCGGGAGACGTCCGGATATAGCCCGTACTGGACCCCACTTGGTATGCGGCGTCATTGTCAATCACCGGTACCGGAAGATTGTCGGCGCTGATATCGCTTTCATCCAAAGTCGGGTCAAGCGGTGTTCCAAAATTGCAGGCCGAACCGGCAACATAGTCTATCCGAGCGGTCAAAGTGTTGTTGTTGTCATCATCATCAGCTTCAATGGAAATATCCACCTTGCCGGAACCATCGGTCTTTTCAGCAACTGAGTTAAAAAGTCCGGTCGGAGGGGTATGGGTGATATCAGTGGTTACGGTTAATTCCGTGGCGCTGGTCTTGTTGCCTGCCAGATCGTAAGCCCAAATGTTGAAAGTATACTGTGTCAGGGTTGACAGATTTATGACTTGAGTGGAAGTCGCGGAACTGAAATTGATATCTGCCAGATGCGAATCTGAAGTGGATGCCCACAACATGTCGTTCTCGGTCACTCCGGAGCTTCCTTCTTTGTAGTAGATGCGATACTCGCTGAAGTTAGGCTCCGTGGTCGTGGCGCCGAATCTTAATGTTTCATAAACGCTTGAGTTTACCGCCTCGGTCAAATCTCCCGGCGCCGTCGGAGGCGTATGGTCTACTTTGAAGTTCGGATCTGCTCCGGCATCAGTCCAAGAACTGCAAGCGCCGACGATGTCGCAAGACATGACTTGCCACTTATATCCGGCGCTGTCGTCCGGCAGACCATTGATCTGAACAAAGCTGGTCGTAGCCGCGCTTGTTTCTTCGTTTTCAAAAGACAGGAAACTTCCGGGGTTGCTTTGATTGTTATATTCTGTTTTTACCCAGCCGGCGGAACGGGCAACATTGGAAATGCGTACTTCGTCTATCAAGCCGCCAAAATATGAATACCCGTCTTTTCTGGAACCGATTACCAGATCATTATTGTTAAGTATCCCATGGGCAGTCGTCTGATTGGATGATCCGGATCCGGATCCATTGATGTAAAAATTGACTTTATTGCCAGCGTCAAAAACCACTGTGACATACTGCAATGTATTGTTGGTAAGGGTTGAAGTGGCTACGTATGTTGTAAAGGCTGTTCCGGCATCGGTTTGATGCAAAAACTCCATTGTTCCGCCGTTTAACCTCCATTCATAATTGCCGGGATAATTATCACCTGCAGTTCCGCTCGGCTGCTTGCCGGCGATAAATGCATAGCCTGAATATGTCGTTCTTCTTATCCAGGCAGAAAGAGTGAAGCTCCCAGGCATATCCAAACTGTTGTTCGTATCACCGATATTTATTCTATCGTTTGTGGGATCAAAAGTGACCGCTTTGCTGATTTGTCCCGTACTTCCAAAAGTCGGGCTTCCGGAATCTGTTCCATTGTTGCCGTTGCCGGTAGAATCTTTAATCGCGCCGGTTCCCCCTGTCGCTTCATCCAAATGCCAGACGCCTTGGTAGTTCGCGCCCCAAACGCCGGTGGTCGTTGCTTGATCGGACACAACGCCGGAATTGCCGTAATAAACATACAATTCCTTGCTGGTGTTGGCCGTCACATTGGTTTTTACCCAAATAACCATCTGCCCGGTTGCCGGGTTATATATGTCCCTTTCATAGCTAAGCGGTGTCACGCCGTCAGAATCAGTGATCATGATATCACCGCCCGTGGAACTTGCGACATGTCCGCCATTGGCAATGCTTCTTAAGCTGGAATCGGTCGTTGATGCCAAGATGGGGAAATCATTTTCAGTGGAAAGGATTTGTCCGCCGTCTACTACGATTTTTTTGCGGTAAAGCCAGTTTGAATCATACCAATTTGATTTTAAGCTGCTGCTCCATATGTTACTGGCACAGCTGCCAAAAGCAGTGCCGTTGGCACAACTGGTTGCAGGCTCACTGGTATCAATTGAAAAAGAATCGGCAATGGGCAAAAGCTCATAGTACAATTTAAGACTGTCGCCGTCTACATCGGTGGATGTGGCTGATAGCATGACAGATGCGGAATTAAGCCAGCCGCCATTGGCTATCGCTGTGACACCGTCAGTCTTGAATTGGCTGAGAGTGCTGGCATTTTCCGGTAGATAGTTGGTTGACGCGGACAACTCCGCAACCGCTTTCAGCTTGTTGCCGGCGCTGTCATACGCCCAAATGTTGAACACATACTGCGTACCGACAATCAAACCGGTAATGGTCGTCGTGGTGGCGCTGTTAAAATTTATGTTTCCGAGATTACCATCATTGCTTGAATTCCAAACACTGTCGCCTTCAGTTACGCCGGTCGTTCCAACCTTATAATATATTTTATAATTGCTGAAATTGGTATCTGTGGTTGTTGCACCGTAATGCAAAGTTACGCTTGTATTCGTATGATTCGTATAACTCAAATTGCCGGGCGCTGTCGGATTGTGAGCGTCCACTCCTGGACGATTACCGGCATCTGCCGTATTATACGTCAAAGAACTGTTGCCGGCAACGTCATTAATTACTATTGAAACGGGGAGATCGTTTGCGTCTGGAATATCGATGTTTCCATCAGCAACAGTATAAACGACTCTGTAATTATTGCCCCCGGCTGACGCTAAAGTTCCTGCCACGCTCACGCCGTTGATCGTCATCGTTCCGGCCGTGTAACTTGTGCCGTCTGAAGCGATCGTAGCCGTGGCAGTTGCTCCGATTTTTAACAAGCCTGAACTTGGGCTGAATGTTACGTTGGAAATCACCGGCCGGTGCGCGTCCACTCCGGGACGGTTGGCGCCGTTGGCGGCCGTGTATGCGTCTGATGAATTGCCGGACGGATCAATGAGCGTGATGCTTACTGGCAGATTGCTGGCATCGGAAATATCCGTATCTCCTTCTGAAACCGTGTAAACAACTGAATAATCAAGGCCGGAAACAAATGCAAAAGTACCGGCGACATCCACGCCGTTGACTGTTATCGCTCCGGCCGTATACCCCGTGCCATCGGATGAAATGGTTACTGTAACAGCGCTACCAATTCTCAAAAGACCGCTTTGGACACTGAAACTCGCTCCCCCAATAACAGGCTTATGCCCGTCAACGCCGGGGCGATTGGCCGCATCAGCCGTTGTATACGCGCTTGACGGATTCCCGGCCGGGTCGCGCAAAGTGATGTTTATCGGCAGATCCGCGATATCATTGATGTCGTTGTTGCCTTGAACAACAGTATAGGTAACCGAATAACTGTTGCCTCCGGCCGAAGCCAAAGTGCCTGATACGTCCACGCCGTTGATGGTGATCGTCCCGGCTGTATAGCTTATACCATCAGATGAAATTGTGGCAGTAGCTTTATCTCCGATTTTTAATATTCCGGAAGTTGGCAAAAATGTAACATTAGAGATGACCGGCCGGTGCGCGTCCACCCCCGGGCGGCCTCCGGCATTCGCAGCCGTGTAAGCGTCGGAAGTGTTTCCTGCCACATCAAAAAGCGTGATGCTTATCGGCAAATCGCTGGAATCAAGGATATCGGTATCGCTTTCAGCTACCGTGTAAGCGACCGTATAGTTGTTTCCACCGGCCGCGGCCAAGGTGCCGGCCACATTCTTTCCATTGATCGTGATTGTCCCAGCGGTATAACTTACGCCATCAGAAACGATCGTCGCTGTCGCCGTGTCGCCGATTTTTACAAGCCCTGATGCGGGGCTGAATGTGACATTGGAAATGACCGGCTTATGTCCGTCCACTCCGGGGCGGTTGCTTGCATCTGCAGTCGTATAAGCATTGGCATGGTTTCCCGCAAAATCAACCAAAGAGATGCTGATGGGCAGATCATTTGCGTCCAAAATATCAAGGTTTCCTTCCGCCACCGTATAGACAACCGTATAATCATTGCCGCCGGCTGAAGCTAAAGTTGATGATACGTCAATGCCGTTGATTGTGATCGTCCCGGCTGTGTAGTCTGTGCCATCAGATGCGATCGTGGCTGTGGCTTTGTCGCCCACTTTCAAAACTCCGGATGTTATGTTAAAAGAAACATTGGAAATCACGGGACGATGTCCGTCCACTCCCGGGCGGTTGGCAGCGTCCGGCGCGACATATGCAGTCGTCTCGTTGCCGGCCGCATCAATTATTTTTAAATTTACCGGCAGATCATCAATGTCGGGATGGTCGCTGTCGTTTTCCGCAACACCATAAACAAGCCTGTAGTCTCCTCCGCCCAATTCAGTAAAAGTGGAAATGACGTTTTTGCCGTTGATTTTCATGGTCGTTCCAGCTGTTATCCCGGTTTCATTTCCCGCCGCATGGATCGTAGCGGTGGCCGTATCTCCAATCTTTAACAAACCGGTTGAAGGTAAAAAAGTTATGGAGCTGATAACAGGATAATTGGCATCAATTGATGCGGTGTTTGTTTCAACCGTTGTTGATGCCGGACTGTTATATTGTCCAATGGTATCAACCAAAACCAAGGACACGGGAATCATCCCGCTGGTGCGGTCAGTGTTCCCGGATACGACGGTGTAATCAAATGTATAAGTCGTGGAGCTGACTCGCGCCAGGTTGCTGGCTTCAAAATTGTTGATGGTGCTTGCTCCCAAATGATAAGAATCATCATCCCCGACAACAGTGGTCGTTGCTCGGATCACATCACCGATTTTATAAGCTTGATTCGGGAGATAGATCTTGAGGATCGTCGGACGGTTGGCATCAATTGAGGCGGCATTACCGGCCGGAGTGGTATAAGGCTCATTGTTGTTGCCATAAGTGTCGCTCATGACAACGCTTATCGGAATCATGCCGGCGGCCCGATCGGAGTCGCCTTCCGCGATGACATAAGTCACCTGGTAAGTGGTGTCGCCATTGTCAATAAAATTTATAACGCTCTTGTTGTTGACCGTGATCGCGCTTTCAATGAGATTGTTTTCCTCTGTATCAATGACGACATTGACGCTGTCGCCGATCTTATAATTTCCAAATGTAACATAAACCGCCTGGATGACGGGCGGGTTGGCGTCCAAAGAACCATCGGCAAAATTTCCGGAAAACGTGTTGCTGTCATTGCCGTATCCGTCTTTAAGGATGATGGAGAATGGAATGGATCCGGTCGCGCGATCGGTGTTTCCTTGAGCCACGATATAATCAAGAGTATAGGTCGTGGAACTGATTTTGATTATGTTGGTCGCGGCCACTCCGTTGATCGTTGTGTTGCCCAAAGAATACGTATCGTTATCATCCGCGATCGTCACAGTGGCGGTTAAGCTATCGCCGATCTTATACATCAGATCAGCCGTTACGGCGGCGGTAACCACGGGCGCGTTGGCGTCCATTGAGCCATTTGCGAAAGTCCCGGTTGAACTCGCGCTTTGGTTGCCGAAAGCGTCCGCCAAAACGATATCATAAGGAATCGTTCCGGCTGCACGATCTGTCTGGCCGTTTTCTATCACATAATCAATGGTAAAGGTCGTGTTGTTGACTTTTTGAATGTTGGTTGTGGTTGCTCCGTTGATGGTCGTTCCGGTGGCGATCGCCAAATTTCCGGCTTCGCTTATAACCGTGACTGTCGCTCTCATGGTATCCCCGATCTTGAACATCTGATTGCTGACGACGACTGCAGATATGGTCGGCACGGTGTTATCAATGACAATGGTCCGGAGGTCCGGCGTTTCCTGATTGACTCTCTGGTCGTTGGCAGTCAGCCGAATGCAGTAAGTTTCGCCATTGGCGTTCGGCAAGTCGGTCTTTGACAGCCAGTCAAAATTTACGGTGTTTTCACCGCTACTGGTGATGATAAAAGCACTGGTGGTACCAATCTGATATGGATATGCATTATCAATGTCTGGATCTCCGTTGCTCGCGCTCGTGTTGGCATCAAGCGTATCAATGGTCGCTTGGTGGGGGAAAAAACCCATGCAATCCGAAGACGTCGCCCACTCCAGCTTGGCACGGGTTTCTTCCCAATCTGAATCTGCGATCAGCGTGGAAATGTCAACGGATCCGGAACCATCAGTCTTCTGGGCTTGAGAGTTGAAAGTTCCGGTAGGCGGTGATTTTAGATTCATAGAGAAGATCACCAAGTTATGGATATCAGCTGCCGGGGTTATGGTCACTGTTTCTCTCATTTCAGCGGCAATGGTCCTGTCTCCGGCATACAAAGAATCCAGATAAAAATTGTGGTGCGCTTGTTCGTCAGTGGTAATACTATGCGGCATATCGCGAGTTAAGTCAGGAAATCCGCTGGGAACTGCCGTTCCATCAACTGTAATTCTGCTCCAAACAACGTTGGTGTTTGCTGATACATTCACATTCTCCTGCGACCAAATAAGATGATCTCCCGTCTCTTTGACCGTATATGTCGTTGAAGCGGTTTGATACCATATGGATGTATTGCCTAAACCCCATGAAGTCGTATCGTAATCGACATAATGACTTTGAAATTTGTTTAAATCCAAAGCGAAAATCGCCGAATATGTCCAATCGTGGCTGGCTACATCCACACGCGCGTCCACGCTGAATTTTTTATTTCCAGAGATGTTGATTCCGGACATCAAGACGAAAGACCTTTCGTCGCCCGCATCTTCCGTTTCATAGTCTATCTGGTTATAGGCGGTTGCGTCAGTCACGTTGTATAGCCTCATCAAAAGATCAGAAGAGGTGTCATCAACCAGATAATGCCCAAGCCCGAGAATCATCCAATCATGCCCTCCACCGGCGATGGTCGTGCTGGCGCCGTTTGTAGTCCAAGTTAGCGGTAAATTGCCGGCATTGGTGGTGGTGTTGTAGAACCAATCCGTATTTTGCCTCAGGTCATCGGAAAGATTTATGACAAATGCTTGATAGCCTTTTGTGTAAACATAAGTAGTATTATAGACAGCAACTTGAACATTTATATCTTCTCCTGCCACTGCCGTCCATACTGTCCAATAAGAGTAGCCATTTCCAGTATACGTGGCGTTCGCCCTGGGTGATTCCCACTGATATTTTGATCCAGAAAATTCCGTAGACCCATGTAAAACATTTGCCATTGCATTGCCGGCTGCGCTGTTTGTATTCAAACTAAAATTTATAGAAATCAAATATTGTTTTCCTGGCGTAAAAGTGGTGGAGGCGATTTGATAAGATAGAACTGGTGTCAGTGAGGTCGCTGTAGATTGAAGAGCGCTGTTATCATAAAAAGAATAATGCTCCACTTCGCCTTTTATTAATGTGTGCGTCCCCGGCCGATTCCCGGCATCCGCTGTCGTATATGTGTTGGAAACGTTTCCGGCAGGATCATAAAGCACGATATAGACCGGCAAGTCGCTTGAGTCAGGAATGTCAACATCCGCTTCAGCCACGGTGTAAGTGACAGTATAGTTGTTGCCTCCAGCTGAAGCCAAAGTACCGGCCACGTCAACGCCGTTGATAGTGATGATGCCGGCTGTGTAGCCTGTTCCTTCGGCGTAGATCGTGGCAGTCGCAATGTCGCCGATCAAAAGCAATCCTGAACTAGGTTCAAAGGTCACGTTTGAAATCACCGGATAATGCGCGTCCACCCCCGGACGATTGCCGGCGTCCGCCACGGTATAAGCAAGATTCAGATGGCCCACAGAATCTCTGAGAACAATGGATATCGGCAGATCATTTGTATCCGCAACATCAGTATCGCCTTCAGCAACGGTATATGCGACTGTATAATTGTTGCCTCCGGCTGACGCGAATGTGGAAGCCACGTTTACGCCGTTTATGGTGATTGCCACCGGCGAATAACTGCTGCCATCGGTTGCGATCGTAGCAGTCGCCGTCGCGCCGATCTTCAAAAGTCCGGAACTGGGGTTGAAAGTTACGCTGTTGATGATGGGTGCCACGGGATCAATGGATCCATTGGCGAAAACGCCCGAAGAGCTCGCGCTTTTGTTGGAAAAATAATCAAGCAAAGCGATTTCGTAAGGTATCGTTCCTGTGGCGCGCGGGGTTTGTCCGACTGCCACCGCATAATCTACCGTAAAAGTCGTGTTGTTATATTTCTGGATGTTGCCGACTGCCACGCCATTGATAACGGAAGTTGGAGCGATCGTCAGATTGCCAACTTCGCTTGCGACAGTTATCGTCGCCCTCATCGTATCGCCGTTCTTAAATGTCAGATTGGGAATGCTTATCCCTGAAATTACCGGCACGGCGTTGTCCAATGTGATGGTCGCGGTCGCAATCGGCGACTGGTTGCCGATGCCATCGTTAGCCATGATTCCGACGCAGTAAGCGCCGGATTGGTTGTTTAAATCAGTCTTGGAAAACCAATCAAAATTAACCGTATTGCCACCGGCGCTTATGATCGTACCTGAAGAAGTACCGATCTGATAATCCGCATCATTATCAATCGTCACTGATCCGGAAGAAGCTGTCACGTTATCCGTATCTAATGCCGGGTCAATGGGAGTTAACGATGTGAAATCACAAGCCGTGCCGGTAGCGACCATCATCTGGCCGCGGAGCTCATCATTGTTTAAATCTCCGAAATCAACAGTTAAATCAACAATCCCGCTTCCATCCGTTCTCTGGACCAAAGCGCTGATGGTGGATGTCGGCAAGCTGTTGTCCAACTTATACGTATAAGTAAGCGTGCCGTTCATCTTGGCGCCGCCGGTGTTGATATCAGCTCCGCCGTTGTTCGTATAACAAACGAAGTAAGCCTGGTTATTCGTGGTGTTGAGGCTGGCAGTCACATTCTTATAAAATTCATTATACGCGTTTATGGCATCAGTCCGCATGTTATATGCATTAGCGCAAGTCGGGGCGACTGTACCGATGCGGGCGTCAACTGTTACAGGAGTTGCCAGACCTGCGTCCGAATCACTTGAAAGATAGCTGGCATGAAGTCCCGCCGCCAGCATAGTTTTTGTCCCGGCGGTTTCCGGCAGGACCGAATTAGCACTGGATGTCGCCAGACCGCGGCCACCAGGATTGTTGAAATCAGGAATAGCCATTGATTGCCCGGCGTAAAGATTTACAGTAGAAAGATATCCATACTTTTCCGTCGTATAGGTATAAGTAACGACCAATTCAGCGGAAATTCCGCCGCTGGTATTGGCGGCGGTTGTAACCGCCAAATTGATATTTTTTGAGGTGGTGGCATTCGCCAAAGCGATTTCGGAATAGTTCGCTGATGGAATGATGTTGATGATGTCAACGGTCGGACGATTGACTTGTACCGGCGGATTGATGTTATAAGTGGTAACGGAGGTAGAAGCGTTATTTCCGGATTTGGAACTGACTGCAAAAGTCGCGCCCGCGTCTGTTGTGTTGTTAGACTTTATCCTAAACCAGGCGCTCTTGACTGTCACGATGCCGGTGGTCGGTCCATTTTCCGGAAAATATACATTCGCATTGCCATAATATGTTCCGATTGCGCCGCCGTTGGAAAGCACTCCGATCGGAAAAACGGCGGTACGCGTGGATGTCGCGGCGGAGCTGGAAGCCAAGTATGTTTCCACAACTTCACCGCCCAAAAGATAGTGAGTGATGGCGCCGGTACTGGCCCCGCGGTACTGGATCTGCTGAGCCGTATTTTCCGTAACTCCCGGCGCAACGAAATAATGAACCGGAAGATTTCCTTGATCAACCTTGCCTGCCAGCTCTTTAAAGATAAAATCCGCTGCGTTGGCATTGGTTCCAATTTTCGCCTGCGTCGTTACAAACGCGGTATTGCCGCCGGTAGAATCATTCTGATTATAAAACTCAAACCAAGTTGAAGTGCCGGCTTTAACCTCTGGAATCTCCAGATTATAGTTGAATTTCGGACAAGTGGAGCCCAAAACGCAATCATCGGCCGTGCTGGTCGCCTTGCTGCCATCTACATATCTTAAGGGGTAAACAACCGTGTTAGCGATTGAAGGCGAATCTTTATCATAAGTGTATGTAACAAAAAGTTTTGCTTTGGCGTTGGCAATGGACACACCGGCCGCTCCTCTTCTTAAATTATATCCCACCTGCATGTTTAAAGTACCGGAGGCTGACCCCTTATAAGCCAAAAGTTGCGCCTCATTGGTAACGTCAGATATCAATTTCACTTGGCGAGTTGAATCAGTGGTGTCGTTATAAGAAAGGACCGTTGAATCGGTTTTAATTGATCGTCCGGTACCCGTCAAAGCATTGGCAGTGCAGGAATTCACGCACGAATCAAAGTACAAAGAAAAACCGGTGTAATTGCCATTGTTGGCAAAAGCTTCAAATTGCGACTCAAAAACGATATAGGCATTCTTGATGGTGACGTTGTCTTCCGGCAGCTGGAAATTGAACGTTGAAAAAACTTGGTCCGTATCAGAATTCTGGCTGGTCGCGCCATTTCCAGAATAAGTTCCAGCTAAAACTTGAATTGTCTTGGCCCTGAGCGAAGTCAAAGCATCCGAAGCGATCTGCCACTCTCTTTTTTCTTCATATAGAATATTTTGTCCCTGAATCAATTGCAAAGGACCCAATAAATAAAACTGTGGCGACTGATCCGGCGCATCCATCGTATAACTGAACCAATAATCCTCCCCCGCCTTTAATTCTACGTTTGGAATGATTATTTTTTTCTCTCCGTTAAGAACCTCTGTCTTTATATTAGAAATTAAAAATTGAAAATTGTTTGAAAATTGAAAATTGAAAATTAAAAATTCCTCAGGTACGTATTCCACCATATCACCCTTATATCCATCCACCGATTTCAAACCGATCTTCATTGAATAATTGGCCTGAGGATATATACGCGTCGGTCCCTCGCGTTTAACAACAAACAACAAACTGTCCTTCGCCTCAATCTTATCCGTGATCACTCTTTTGCCGGCAGGAGTATCAGCTGTAATAGTAATATTATAAAGACCTTCCTTTGCAAGCTTGAAATTGGAATAATAATCCGGTTTGTCAATCACATTGTTCGCGCCGCAATCCGGATTGCGAATGATGCCGCCGTTCGCGGTTGACAATGTCGTAGCGCCCAATCCCGGCTCATCAATCAGAACGGTAAGCCCCGCATCGCACAAGGTATCGCCATTGTCATCGAGCACCGCGAATTGCAGATATGACGTATCACCCGTTTTATATTCCGATTGGTCCGCATTGAAAGCCAGAACGCCCCAGGTAAAATCTTTGGTGAATGACACGACTTCTCCTCCGGTCAACCCCTGGTCCGCGACATTGATGGTGACTGAGTGCTTGCCTGGCTTGACGGTCCTTCCGGTCTGATTCAATTTCACTGAAAATTTTCCATTCTTATCATACTCCACGACCGGCACGAGCCCCTGGTCGCCATTCTGAGTCTCAGCTTTAACTTCAATGCTTTTATATTCATCCACAAAAAAGCCCTTGAAAAATGCAAGAATCTCTCCAAAGAACCCGCGCTCTTTCCGGAACTTAAATTCCATATCGGGATTCTCGTTCATGGAAAAATCCGTCTGCTCCGAAGCCAAGCTCAGATCATAACCCTTGTTTGCTGAAGCATCTTTGTTATCAGCCGCAAAAGCATACCCGGAAAGCAACCCAAAAATCACCATTACGCAAAGCAACAGCTGAATTTTCTTTTTATTTTTTATAAATATTTTTTTCATTATATTTTTATTTCCTTTTTCCCCTCTCCGCCGCGAAGCGGAGGAGAGGGGTGCCTAAGCGAAGCGAAGGCGGGGTGAGGGAATGGCGCCGCTGCTAAATTGGGGGCGGGCTCGCCACGTGGTCGCAAAGCGACTTTACGTGGGCGAGGGAATGGCGCCGCTGATTAATCTCTAAACCGAATATCAGCGCAATCAGAGTAATCAACGTTTCCTCCCACAAACGGGCGGACAAGAGCCTTAGGCACGATTTAATTTTTGCATGGGGATTAAATTTGCTTTTTTTCTTGGCCTTGTCCGCACATTTGTGGGAAGAACTACTCCCCTCCATCATCATTCCTGATCCGATAATGCTTCTGATCAAGAATCGGGAACCGCACCTGATAAAAATCTGGATATGAATCAACGACCGTGATGCCGATATCGTTGACACTCTTAAGTTCCGCTGCGTATTCGCGGCTCGTGGATGCGAAAGTCTTGTTGAAAATTATGTTAAAATCCAAAATGCACTGGGTGTCGGAACAATTGGCAACACTCGTGTTGGCAAGCGAAACGGCCGTTGAAGCATCACTGCCAATCTCGTAAAAAGCGTTGGCTGATTGATCCCAATAAAAAACTAAATCTTCAAAAGGAGACATCTCATCGTTTTTATCAGCCAGTCGAAGCGTCGTGGAAGCGATCACCTGCCAGCCGTTCGTTTCTGTAACAACCACCCGGAAATTCCATTCTTCATTGCCGGAAACGACAATGTTGGTATCAAAGCCATCTGACAAGGCGTCGCTGATCGCAAATGATGTATTGTTGATGGTGGCGTTCGTCTTGATCGCCACTTCCGTGGAGGTTGTCATGTTGCCGTAGTCATCAAAAGACCAAATGTTGAAGACATACCAAGTGTTTTCCAAAAGTCCTCCCACAGTCGTGGATGTCGCGCCGTTATAGCTATAATAGTTTAAATTGGCATTATCAATTTCCGTATCAGTCAAAGCCGCGCCTGTCGTCCCCTGCTTGTAAAATATTTTATAAGCATTGGTTGACGGCGGATTGGTATCGCTGGCTGGAGACGTCGTAGCATAAACCAGAGTAATGGAATTCACGGTTGCGCCTCCGCTGGTCAGGCTCCCGGTAGATGCCGGATCAACGTTATCCAATGTCACAGTCGTTGTGGCGGATGTCACCTGGCTGTCATATCCATCATTGGTTGTGAGACGGAGGCAATATGTCCCATTAGCCGCCGGCAGATCGCTTCGCCCCAGCCAATCAAAACTCACCGTGTTTGCTCCCGGCGCGGTATGGATCCAGGCGCCGGAGGTACCGATCTGATAATCATTGGCATTGGTTATCGCCGGCAATCCGAAATCTGCCTGCACGTTACTTGGGTTCTCATCCAATGCCGGGTCCCCGGACGGCGAAAAGATACAAGACGTCCCGGTCGCGAATTCAATCTTGGCGCGCAGAGAATCCTGATCATTCGGATCATCGGCTTCAATGGAAATGTCAACTCGTCCGGTCCCGTCTTTCTTTTGCTTCGTATCAGCCTCATTGAAAGACCCGGTTGGCGGATCATTGGTCGTGATATCAACCCTGGTTGACGATGACTTGTTGCCATACGTATCATATGCCCAAATGGCAAAACTGTATGTGGTGGACGCTGTTAGCCCCGGAATGGTCGTGGTCGCGGCGCCGCCCAGCAATTTTGCAAAAAGGTGGCTGTCGGAAGTGGAAGAAAAAACTGAACTTGATTCTGTGGGGTCTGAGCCGTCAAAAATTTTAAAAAATATCTTGTACTCCAAAAAGTTTGTTTCCGTGGTTGTGGCGCCGAAATTAAGGATCAAGTCTGTGCCGGTCCGATGGTAAAGCGTAAGCGCGCCAGGAGCGGTTGGCGGCAATGTGTCAACATAAAGCAAACTGGTAGCCGGAACTGTCTGGTCAAGATTAAGATCGTTAGCAGTAACTCTCAAGCAGTAATCTCCCTCCACCGCTCCCAGACTGTTCGTTGCCGACATGTCAAAATCAACAGAGTTGGAACCGGAAGCGGTTTTGATGTATGCGTCAGCGGTGCCGATTTGATAATCGTTCATGTTCGAAATATACGGATCCCCGAAATCAGCCGTAATGTTTTCGTTCGTTTCATCTAAAATGGCATGTCCAGCGGGAGTGAAAACACATGCTGTCCCGGTCGCAAATTCCACTTTCGCTCTTACTGTGTCTTGATCATCAGGATCGTCAATCTCAACGCTCAAGTCAGCCGTACCGCTGCCGTCGCGCCTAAAAGAGGCAGAATTAAAAGCGCCGGTCGGAGGGCTGTTGGTCCAGCCGTAAGTATAAATGAGTTGGCTGTTCATTTTCGCGCCGTCAACTGTCACCACCGTATCGTCTGCCGTTAAGCATGCGGAATATCCCGTGTTATCCGTTGTAGACAGGGCGCTCTTCACGTCTTTGATGAATTCTGAATAACTGTTGTTGGAGTCGGGAGTGGCGCGATAAGCGGGGGTGCAAACGGGAGTTCCATCCGACAAATTCGCATCAAGATATATTACATTCGCGCTCACCGCTCCGTCAGATTCAGAGTTTAAGAAACTTGCGTAAAGCCCGGCCGCGTAAACTGTTTTACCGGTATTTTCCGGAAAAACCGAATTTGCCGTTGCCAGCAACGTAGAAGTCGCGGGCGCTCCACTAGTTTGACCTCCGAACAGATTGAGATTGGTAAGATAACCACTGCCTTCACTGGAGTAGGTGTAAGTTATCATCAGCTCCGCCGAAGCTCCGCCGAAAGTCGCGCTGTTATATGTGAGGCCGACTTTCACAGTTTTACCCGCGGTGGCGTTCGCATTCTCAAGCTCGGCATAATCGGCGCTCGGGATGATATGGATGATGTTGATGGTCGGCCGCAGAACCTGGTCATTGCCGTTATAGTTATAAACATAATTGGAAGAAGACGCATTGCTACTGGTCTTGGTGACCAATGTTATGGTGGTAGTCGCTGTACCCGGGTTATGGGAGTACAGCCTGACCCACGCGCTCTTGACGCTTACCGTACCGGTGGCGGTTCCGTTTTCCGGGAAAAAAACCGTCGCGTCCTTGGAATTGAACACCACGGAATTGCCATTGACGATCGTGCCCATGGGGAAAGAGACTGTCCTGGTTTTCACAGCGGCGGATGATGAGGCTATGTAGGTTTCCACAACCTCGCCGCCGGCTAAAACGTTGTCGGCGCCAGCGGTCACGGTGGTGGAGGCATAAAATTCCACTTCCTGACTCTGATTTTCAACATATCCGGAACTTGCCCATTCCGGGAAAAACATCGGCGGCATACCGCCATTGTTGGTGTTGGCTTCATCAAAATGAAAGATGCTTGAATCCACGTTTACATTCTGGATATCCAGATATGAATCAACGTCGGTAGCGCCGGTCACATCCGGATTATTATACATCTTAAACCATTGCCCGACGCGATTGGTGGAGGTGGCCACTCCCTGCCATTCCGGTATTTCCATGTTGTAAGAAAAAGTCGGGCAATTGCTGTCTGCCGTACACGCCCCGAATGCCAACTGGCGGGTGCCGCTGTCGGTGCCATACGTGGAATCAAGCGGATAAATGACGGTGTTGGTGAGGCTCGGGGAATCAAGGTCATATGTATAAGTCAGAAAAAGCACCGCTGATGCGTTGGCAATGGAAACTTTGGTGTTGCTGTTTTTTATGTTGTATCCGAATTGCGATTCCATCAAAACCCCGTTGCCGGTGTATGCTGCCAATTCCGTTTCAGAAGCGACATCAAGCATCAGACGCGCGACATTTGACTCAGTCTCATCATAAGCCAGCGTGTTGTTGTTGTTCTCAAGCACTTGCCCGGATCCGATGCCGAAGGCGTCTGCGCAAGCGCTTCCCTCGCAAGCGTCAAATCCCAACTTATATCCGTTATATGCAAGCCCCGTTGAATTGTATGCTTCAAACTGGGATTCAAAGACGATGTAAGCGCTCTTGATGCTGACTCCCGTTTCCGCCAAGCGCCAATTGAACGCCGTCATCGTGTAATCATTGTTCGTGCTGTTGCCGCTGGCGGCCGCGCCGTTATACGTCCCGGCCATGAACTGTACGGTCTTCGCCCGTTTCAAAAACGAATCCGAAGCGATTTCCCATTTCCTGGTTTCAACAAAATCTGATCCGACAGACAAGGCGCCAAGAAGGAACAATTCCGGCGAAACATCCGGCGCGTCAAAAGTATATGTGATATTCAAAACATCCCCCGCTTGCAACTCCACGTCCTGCCAAACGATTTTCTTCTCTCCATTTTCGCCCATTTCTTCATAATATTTATAATTCCCTCCAAACGGATCCCTATCATCTGAATTCTTAATTCTTAATTCATAATTTTTAATTTTAAACTTCGCCGGCACAACTTCGATAATATCACCGGTAAAATCCTGAGCCGTGGATATTCCAAGCTCCATAACGTAGTCCGCTTTCGGATTTATTCTGGTAGGTCCAAAGCGTTCTACGTCAAAATCAGCCGTATCCGCAACCGTTATTTCTTTTTCAATTGATTTCTCGCCCGAAGCTGTCGTTGTCTTGATCAACAAGTTGTATGTTCCCGCCTCTCCCAATTTATAATGAGCGTAGTAATCAGGGACGTTCGTGATGTTATCAACGCCGCAATCAGGGTTCTTGTATATCTTCGTCGTATACTCATCCGTCTTGGTGCTCAGGGTAACGATCTCTCCATTAGGTTTCGTGATCACCGTATCAATGTCCGCTCCACAAACCGTGTGCCCGGCTTCATCCAAAACGGCGAATTGCAGGTACGCTTCTTCATCCGGAAGATAACTGGATTTGTTTGCATTGAAGGCCACAATACCCCAGAAAAAATCCTGAAATATGTCAAATTCTTCACTGACGCCGCCGGAATTGTCAATGATATGGAATCTGATGGAATACCTGCCCGGTCTGAGCGCGCTTGTTTTCTCCGGCAAACTGATCAAAAACTGTCCGTCTTCCTCAAAGATGACGTTCAAAGGAATTCCTGTCAGTTGTCCGCCGCTATCAATCAGTTCGGCGGAAATGTTCACATCGCTCCAGAAATTGCCGACCCCCATGATCTCGCTCAAAGTATCCCAAAGATTTTCTGTATTCTTGTTGTATTGGAACCGCAGGTCGCCACCCTTTACCGGGTCAAAAACAATCTGCCGAGAGAGCAGGTCAAGAGCTGACTGCCAACGTTCGCGCTTCTTCAGTTTTTCCAGCTCAGTTTCGCGTTCATACTCCGCTTCCACCCAAATGCTATCAATGTAAATCAAAGTTTCCTTTTCTCCTGAGGCTCCGGTAAGCTTGACTTGCATCTGGCGAACATCGGACCAGCTGGTCAGAAAATCCAAATCAAAAGTGAAGTACCCGCCGTTTAACGCATTGGATAAATCTTCTCCGCTGACCGTATCCAATTTTTTCCACAACAAATAGTCATCGCCGACCGCTTCCGTATCAATTACCGTTTCCCCCAGTGTATACCAAATCGTAATCTGGCCCGCCTCACTCGCTTGAAAATCATCTGTTATAACATCTGTTGTAGTGCTCTGGCTTGCCGTGTCATCTTCCGTTGTACTGGCGCTGTTATCAACCTCTATCTGATCTGCCACAGTATCACCTGCCGATGATAAGGGCTCGCCCTCCGTAGCTTCAGTCAAAGAGGGCTCGCCCTCCGTAGCTTCAGTCAAAGAGGGCTCGCCCTCCGTAGCTTCAGCGTAGGAGGGTTCCGCCAGCGAAATCTTCAGTTTCGCCCCCTTGAATTCCCCAAAGTCTTCCAACTTCTCAATGTTGGCATTTACAAATTCTTGGGCCTGCGCCGTCATAGCTTTAAAACCATTCTTTATGCTATCAAACCAAGACACGCTTCCGTCTGCGCCTGCGCCATCATTTTCTAAAGCACTATCATCCGCGCTGTTTAAATCCAATACCTCGCTTTCCTCAACAATTTCCACCGGCTGATTTTCAGATTGCGTAGCATCCTGATTTAAAATCTCCACATTTCCACTGTCTGTCGTATCATCGGCATTATCCAGAACCTCTGCTCCACCTTCCGTGTCCGTATTGTCAATCACTTCCGCCGGCTGTTCATCATCAGCAGTTGCAGAGCCATCTTCCAAGATGGTTTCCGTACCGGTCGCTTCTTCCGTACTTTCGTCTAAAAAATTGTCAATTTCATTTTCTGTATCAGCTGGTTGTTCATCAACAATTTCTGTTGAAGTGCTTTTTTCCGCGCTGGTTGAACTGATTTCCATGTCCAACAGATTGTCATCAATGATATCCTCGTCTTGCAAGATCTCGTTTTCCGGCTCGGCAATCATTTCTTCCTTTAGCCATTTGAAATCCCCAAGTACCACTGAAAAATCCCCGCCCGCATAAAAACTGGAATTCTCATCTGAAAATTCAATCACGCTGGCATCCGGCCCAAGCTCCGGAATGCCTTTCATGTTATCGGTTTTCCACCAGCCTTCGGCATTGTCATCAGCCATTCTATCCGGCCGCGCGTAGCTGGGATACAGATTAACGATTTCCGTGCTTCCATTCAAAGCGCGGATGGTGTTGTTAAAAATATCAAAAGGGGTGTTACCGGTAAAAATAAATACAATGAAGGCTAAGCCAAAAACAAAACGCCACCCAAAAGTTAGGAGATTGCGTTTCCAAGTCCTGGAAGAATCTAACCCGAGGATGACCTGGGAAACTTTTTCAAGTCCTTTGAATGGCGTAAAGCCGGAATTCCGGCGCACGCGGCTGTAATAGTATTTCGTTAAATTTGAGCGCATGGGGATTTGCCCTGTTTTAAAAAAATTAAAAAGTTATTTCTGATGTTTGATTTTTGTTTATATTTTCTTGATGATATTTAAAATAATTATTTGTGACAAAGGACAAAAGGAACACAAAGCAAATGATCAACAAAACAAAAATCGGCAATGCCGATTTGAATGTCTTAAAAAATAGTTTTAAAATGTTGAATTCCATGCCGATCTTTCTTATGCCTGATTTTACGGGACTGACCTTCTCTTGTCCTGTGCTGCCTTTGGCTTTATAGTCCATAACAGCCTCAGCGGTCGTCATCCATTGCACATTGCAATACACCTGCTTGCCGGAAATTTTTCCGGCGCGGATGAGCTGTCCGATATAGTCCGCTGAATATCCGGAAATGCTCGCCGCTTCTTTGAGGCTGATCAAACCCTTTTCAATTGTTGTTTCTACCATCTTTTGTAATCTTAGTTTATCTCGACCCCCGAGAGCCCTAACTTTAAATTAATCTCGACCCCCGATATCCACATTTTAAAAAATTTATCTTGCTTATATTATATCATTTTTCTGTATATAATTACAAATGTTTATCTTTGTATTTTATAATCCTGTTAAAAATAAAACAGCTAATGCTGGCAAACCAATTGTTTTAAAATATAATTAATAATACACAAGCCGTCATCAGTAAGACTTATCAACAGAAATGGGTATTTTCTTTCAATATTTATTGAAATTTGTGGATAAAAAAAGCCCGGGCTATGAACCAGGGTTTTCCAAAAAGACTTGACAAATTGATGATTATTGTGTATTATATAAGCAATATAAACCGTTAAACTAAAAAATCATGGAGGATTATAAATGAAAAGAGGGCAAAATTTGTGGGATGAAATAAAAGAACAAATTCAAAGAAATGAAGCAAAAACAAAAGACCTTAATACATCTTCTGGCAACAAAATTCCCGAGATAAGAAAAATTATTGGAGGAAAAACAATTATCAGGCGACAGGCCGCTTAACAAATAAATTATAAGTAATTTAACGGTTTAAACTCGGAGTCTCACAGATTTCCGAGTTTTATTTTTTGCTAAAAAATATCAGCGTAACATCAACGTTGCCATCAGCGATTTATCAGCGGTGCTATTTCTCAAGCTCCTTAAGTTCTTTCTTCAGCCTCTCCAACTTCTCAATTTCCTGCGCCACCACTTCTTCCGGCGCGCGCTCAATAAAACCCTTGTTATCCAATTTATTTTTCACGGACACAATCTGTTTTTCCAAATTCTCTTTTTCCTTTTTGATCCGGAGTCCTTCTTTTTCCTCATCCACGGCGCCAATCAAATACACAACAATCTCATCTACGACGATTTTTATTTCGCCGGCAATTTCTTTCCCGGTTTCAATGATTTCCAATTCAGCGATTCCGGTGCGCATGTTCTTTATGAGGCTTGCGCTTTCTTCCACCACCCCCTTGTTCTTTCCGGCATAAATGACGGCTTTTATCTTTCTGCTTGGCTCAACTTTGTTCTCAGAACGGGCATTGCGGATGGCGGAAATAACATTTCTGATATTCTCAAAACCAAAGCCATCAACGCGTAAACGGTTCTCGGTACCGCCAGAAACCGGCCATTTTTCAATGATAAGATCTTTGTTTCCAAGCTCTGACCAGATCGCTTCGGTTACGAAAGGTATGAAAGGATGCCAAAGCTTTAACAGGTCGCTCAACACCTTTATCAAAACCGCGCTTTTCTGTTCTGATTCTTCAAATTTGCAAGCTTCCAGATACCAATCAGCCAGATCGTTCCAGGTAAAATCACGCAAGCGTTCACCGGCCTGGCTGAAACGATATGCATCAAGATCTTCAGTTGTATCATTGATCAACTTTTCCAATTTCCCCAAAATCCAAAGCTCTGCCAAAGTTAATTTTTTTTCATCAATCGCTTGTTCATCAAAACCGATACCTTCCATATTCTGCTGGATAAAGCGGCTGACATTCCAAAGCTTGTTGACCATATTCCGGAACCCGCCGACTTTTTCAACGCTTATACGCATGTCGTTTCCCGGAGTCGCTCCGAGAACCAAAGACAACCGAGCGGCATCAGTCCCAAATTTCTCAATCATATCCAAAGGATCAATGGCGTTGCCTTTGGACTTGCTCATCTTCTTGCCCTTCTCATCCAAAACCAATCCATGCAGATACACATTCTCAAAGGGAATGTCGCCAATCGCGTAAGTCGTCATGATGATCATGCGCGCCACCCAGAAGAAGATGATATCGTATCCGGTCTCCAGCACCTGCGTCGGATGATATTTCTTAAAATCATCGCTATCAATGATCAATTGGCCGTTTTCTATTCTAATTTCATCCGGAGAATGCGCCAGCGTAGAAAAAGTCCACATCCCCGAAGAAAACCAAGTATCAAGCGTATCTTCATCCTGAACCCAGTCTTTACCATCTGGCGCCTCAATCCCTACATATATATCTTTATCTTGAGACTCCAATTTTTTATGGTTAAATGCATCTCTTCCGTCTGGCGTTATGAGTTGTGAGTTATGAGTTGCGCGTAAATACCACACTGGTACCTGGTGCCCGAACCAAATTTGCCTGGATATGCACCAATCGCGCAAATTTTCCATCCAATTCAAATAACTTTTCTCAAATCTTTCCGGCACAATTTTGATTTTCCCCGATTTCACGACTTCAATGGAAATATCCTTGATGCTCTTATCTTTCCACTCAATAGGGTATTTTGCCCCGGCGTGCGGTGTGCGGCTGATCTTCTTGTTGACATCAATGAACCATTGGAGCGAAGGTAATGGCTCCACTGGCGTATCGCAACGATAACAGAGAGACAGATTGTTATCAATCTCTTCTTCTTTTTCCAAAAGTCCGCTGGCCTTCAGATTTTCAACGATTTTTTCCCTGGCCGCTTTGACGCTAAGGCCGGAATATTCTTTGAATTCAGGCCGAATGTTCCCGTTCTCGTCAATCACTTTTATCTTCGGCAAACCATTTTCTTCCGCCATCATCCAATCAGTCTGAGAGTGCGCGGGTGTAACCCCCAAAGCGCCCGCCCCAAATCCCATGTCCACATTCCTGTCGGCGATGATTTTTATCTTGAGCTTAATTCCGACGAAATTAACATCATATTCTTTGCCGATAAATTTCTTATATCTTTCGTCTTTCGGGTTTACGGCTACAGCCGTATCCCCAAGCTTGGTTTCCGGCCTGGTTGTCGCAATCGTGATTGGAAAATCTTTTGAATATTTGAAGTAGAATAATTTTGATTTCGAGGCCTTGTAGACAACTTCATCATCAGCCAAAGTTGAGCCGCACCTCGGGCACCAATTGACAATCCGCTCTCCGCGGTAAATGATGCCGTCGTCATACATCAATTTAAAGACTGATCTGACCGCCTTTTCCCTGGTCGCATCCAGCGTATAAGCTTCACGCGACCAATCCAGGCTCGCGCCCATCTTGCGGCTTTGATTTACGATTGTATCATGCGAATCAGAAGCAAATTTGTTCACGCGCTCCAAAAATTTTTCTCTTCCCAGTTTATGCCTGCTTGACCCTTCTTCATTGATGATCTTCTCCACTTTTGTCTGAGTGGCAATTGCGGCGTGATCCGTACCCGGCACCCAAAGCGCTCTCTCCCCTTTCATTCGGTGGTATCTTACAAGAATATCTTCAATGGCCAGCATGCAAGCATGTCCCATATGCAAAGTCCCCGTCACATTCGGCGGCGGCAGAACGATGGTGTATGCTTTTGCGCCCTTATCTAAATCCAAATTATCCGGATTGAAAAAACCGGCATGAGCCTTAGCCAGCTCCCACCTCTTATATATCTTATCTTCATACCCTCCCGGCTCATAAGCCTTCGGCATCTCTTTGATCATATTTTTATAATAATAAATTGTTTAAACCAACCCACAAATCAACAAATAGCAACAAATCAACAAATTCTTAAATATATTTTATAAAAATATTTGTAGATTTGTTGTCATTTGTTGATTTGTGGGTCTATTCATATATATACACTACCAGAAAGGCCTCTTTTTTTCAAGAATTTGCCGTTTTTTAGCCAAATCTTACCTTGCAAAAGCCTGCTTGACACTGAAGAAATAATAGGATATATTAAGATTTACTGTAAAGCTGGGCTAACCAAGAAATTTTATTTTTGCCTAGTCTTTTTTTGCTTGAATGTCTGCATCTTCATCATAAAATAAAGGCGTAGACTTCAAACAAAAAAAGACTAGGCAAAAATAAAATTTCGCTTTACTCAGATAATAACAAATAGATGCTAAACCAAGAACAGCAAATTTTCGATCAGATCGAAAAAGCCAACAACATCCTGATCACCTTCAAAAAAGTTTGGAGCGGCGACGCCGTAGCGTCAGCGCTTGGTTTGTATTTGTTCTTGCGGAAACTCAACAAAAATGTTGAAATCGCATCCAACCAGTTTGAAAACAACAGCCTCCTCAACTTTCTGCCATCATATTCCATCATCCAAAGCGCTCTTAACAACTTGCGAAAATTCATCGTGTCGCTGGATATCACGAACGCCAAAGTCGGACAGATAAAATACAAGCTAGAAGAAAACACCCTCAACTTCATCATCTCCCCGAAAGAAGGTTTTTTCACACATGAAGACATAAAATCTCGTTCTGGAGATTTTAAGTATGATCTCATCATAACATTGGACACACCGGATCTTGAATCACTGGGGTCCATTTATGACAATGACACGGAATTCTTTTATCGCGTCCCGATCATAAACATAGATCATCATTCCGGCAACGAGAATTTCGGTCAGATCAACTGTGTGGAACTCACAGCCATTTCCACGTCGGAAATTCTCTTCAATCTTTTTGCCGACCATTACCAAGATAAGATAGACGAAGACATCGCGACTTGCCTCTTGGCCGGAATAATTTCCAAAACCAGAAGCTTCAAAACGCAGAACATCACTCCGCAAGCGCTGTCAGCTTCATCTTGTTTGATTTCATTGGGCGCGCGCCGCGAAGAAATTGTAAATGCCCTGTACCGCTCCCGCTCTATCAATGTCCTGAAACTCTGGGGCCGAGTGCTGGCTCGCCTTACAAGCTCCCTGGACAATTCCCTGGTCTGGTCTGTGCTTACCAAAAGCGATTTTGAAAAAACATCAACCGAGGAAAAAGATCTTCATGAAGTCATTGACGAATTGATCATAAACATCCCTCGCGCCAAAGTCATTGTCTTGATATATGAAATGGAAACCGAAGGCAACGTAAAAGCCCTTGTCTATTCAGTTAAGAATATAAATTCCGCCGACATCGTAAAAACCTGGAACCCGACCGGCGACAAGAACTTAAGCAAGATAATATTGCATAAATCATTGAAAGAAGCGGAAACAGATATAACCGGACACATTGAAAAAGAACTGGGAAAATTCTTGGCATAAAACAGGTCTTGAAAAACATTGTCTTTGGTGATAATATAAATTAAGAAAAGGATTTAAAATCCTTTTTTGTTTTAAGGACGGCTAGCTCAGTTGGTTAGAGCGCTACGTTGACATCGTAGAGGTCACAAGTTCAAATCTTGTGTCGTCCACAAATTACTCATCTAGGTCAAAGAGGGCTTGCCCTCCGAAGCCTCAGCGTAGGAGGGCTTGTAGCTCAGTCGGTTAGAGCGCCACGCTTATAACGTGGATGTCGGTGGTTCAAGTCCACCCAAGCCCACAAAAGAATACTGAAAAAAGCCCGGTCTGCAAAATCGCAGACCGGGCTTTTTTCAAGTCTTGCATTTCCCGGCCAAAACTTCTATAATATTACTATAAATAAATTAAATATGCATAATCATATGAAGAAACTATTTAAAAGGCTTTCCGGCTTGGAAAAGAAGGAGATTGAAGATGATGAAATTGAAGAAAACACTGAAGATTTTGAGATGGCTGACCATACAGATGAAGAAGAAAATGAAAATGAAACAGAAGAATGGACCGGAGATCAATTTGAAGAAGGACAGCTTTCCATTGACGTGTTCCAGACCCCGAAAGCAATCGTCGTAAAATCCACCATCGCCGGCGTAAAGCCTGACGATATTGACATCTCCATCAACAACGACATGCTGACCATCCGCGGCAAACGCGAACACCAGGAAGAGACCAAAGAAGCGGACTACCTTTTCCGCGAATGCTACTGGGGATCTTTTTCACGATCGATTATCCTCCCGGTTGAAGTTGAACCGGAAAAAATTGAAGCGGAACTGGAAAACGGAGTGCTGACCGTAACCTTGCCGAAGGCGAGGCCGACGAAGCAGATTAGCATCAAGGTGAAAGAGAAATAAAATTTTTAATTTTGTAATTTTTAATTTTATAAATAAATCTTAATTTTTAATGTTTAAAAATTTGAATTTATAAATAATTTAAAAATTCAAAAATTCAAAAATTATATACTATGTATACTTTCGAGGTTACAATCGACCGCATTGAAGATGACGACAAAGTCGTCCTTAAGACAGAAGACAACGACCTGATCATCTGGCCGAAATCAAAGCTTCCCGCTGGCGCGCACGAAGGCATGGTTATTTCTGTTACTTTGAAAGATCTTCAGGAAAAAGAAACCAGCGGAAAAACCTTGGCAAAAGAAATTCTCAATGAAATTCTCGGAGCCGAATAAGGTAACCTCAAATAAAAAAATAATCTATCACAAATGATTCCCTCTACAAAACCAGAATACAGATATAAATGGCCGATCATCATCATTGTCGCCATTTTTTTTATCGGCATTGCCTGTTTGCCGATATTTTATTTTGCTTTTGAGATAAAGTATTATGACAAAATCATTCCCGGCATAAATGCCGGTGGTGAAGAACTGGGCGGACTGAAAAAAGAACAAGCAAAAATCATCATAAACAAAAAAATTGATGATATCAGGGAAAGCGGAATAACCTTCACATATGAAGGAAAAGATGCCATTCTTTACCCATTGATTTCATCGTTTGAATCGGCCCTGGCTTATGAAGTGATAACCTTTGACGCTGACAAAACGATCAATCAGCTTTTTGCCTACGGCCATTCAGGCAGTTTTATAAACAAAATAACAGAGTGGCGGAACGCTTACTTCAACAAAAAACAATTTCCGGTGGCAGCTGCCATAAACCAAGCTGACGCGAAAAAATTCTTGAAAGAAAACTATTTCAAGTTTGATAAGCCGGCAGAAGACGCCAAATTGGTCCAAAAAAATCCCGATAAAAATGTCACAACGTTTGAAATTGAAGAAGAAAAATTCGGACAAACCATAAATTATGAAGAGGCTTTATCAGAACTTGCTCAAAATCTCAGCGTCCTGGACAAAAAAAGCATCCGGTTGCAGGCAGAAAAAAGCAATCCGGAAATCTTAAAAAGCGACTGTGTCAACATAAACGCCAAAGTCCAAGCGATCCTTGACCGCGCTCCGCTCTTAATTGTTTATAGCGACAAAAACTGGACCATAGACAAAGACCGTCTGTCGTATTGGCTTTCTCTCCAAAAAAATAAAGCCCCCAAAGCAAACGATGACAAAGTCTTGGTCGGCTTGGATTTCAAAAAAACCGAAGCCTATCTAATCGAAAAAATCTCGCCGGAAGTAAATATTGATCCTCAGGACGCCAAATTTGAAATTAAAAACGGAAAAGTTGTGGAATTCAAAACTTCTCATGATGGCAAGACTCTTGATATCATAAAGACATACAAAGAAATAGAAAAAATGATGGTAGGCACCGCCAGTGAAACGCCCTTGATCATAAAAGAAGCAAAGAGTGTGCTTAACAATTCCGATGTAAATGATTTGGGTATCAAAGAAGTGATCGGAACCGGCCATTCAAATTTCGTCGGCTCGCCCCAAAACAGGCGCCATAACATCAAGACCGGAGCCGATGCCGTAAACGGAACCCTGATCAGGCCGGGCGATGAATTCTCTCTTATCAAAACCCTCGGAGAAATTGACAAAGCATCAGGCTATCTGCCGGAATTGGTCATCAAAGAAAACAAAACCATTCCCGAATATGGCGGCGGCTTATGCCAAATCGGTACAACCATGTTCCGCGCCACGTTGGCTTCCGGATTCCCCATAACCATGCGCCGCAACCATTCTTACCGCGTATCATACTACGAACCGGCCGGAACCGACGCCACGATCTATGACCCCATGCCCGACTTCAGATTTATCAACGATTCGCCATATAACGTTCTTATTCAATCGCGCATTGAAGGAGATGACCTGTATTTTGATTTTTGGAGCACCGAAGACGGACGCCAAGCAACCACCACTTACCCGGTAATCTATAACATAGCAAAACCGGGCCCTACAAAAATCATTGAAACTCTTGACTTAAAACCCGGAGAAAAAAAATGCACCGAACACGCCCACAACGGCGCCGATGCATACTTTGATTATACGGTCGTATATTCCAAAGAGAACCCACCCCAGACAATCAAAGAAAAATTGCCCGTCGACATAAGCGAAGCTGATTACACTTTAACAACCCGCTTCTCCTCGCATTACGTACCCTGGAGAGAAGTCTGTTTGGTGGGGGTAGATAAATTATCTGAGACCGGGACAACAACTCCTCAGACGAGTGAATAATTTAATGTGACGCTAATATGCGAATAAATGCTAATCTACAAATTGCTAATTAGCTATAAAATTCGCATGTGCCCATTCGTAGAGGGGCTTTCGCGAAGCGAAACAACAAAAAAGACCAGCTTAAGCGGGTAGGCAAGAAATTCTCGCTAGAAATTTCTGAGCTTGTAGTAATGGTTAAACAATTCCGTTTTTTATTGATTCCTTGGTTTCTCTGTTCGCGTCGGTACAAGCATCTGTTTGTCGGTGCGATAATTTATTACTTGATGAAACGTGTTAGAATCAACGTTATTCTTAATCACTACTATAAGCCCAAAAACCCTAGTTAGAAAATCCCCATGCTTGTCGTGCCTGACCCGCTTAAAATGGCCTTATAGAAATATAAAGTGTAAAATATCAAACTCATTGATTAACCATACTAGCACAGGAAAATAATCTTGTCAAGTCTTTAAAGCAATATATAAAATATTTAGCTTATATTAAATAAAAACATACAAAATACGAATTTGTACGAATATACGAATTCAATGAAAAAACGTTTAGCAATTGCTAAACGTTTTTTCGTATATTCGTACAAATTCGTATTTCATAATCTAAAACAATTTCTGTTGTTTATTATCTTTCTTTTCTTGCTCGCTAAAAATTTCCACCGTCCCATACTGCCCGTCAAATCCGGGCTTGATGATCAGTTCTCCAAAGCGTACTCGCCTGACACCTTCGGCAATCTCAGGCCGAGTCATCTTTTTTATTTCTTCAATATCAAAATCCAGAAGCACAGCCATCTCCGTCCCGGCTTGCTTGATAATATTATCATATTCAACCTGCACTTTGGTTGAAGTCCTGCTTTTCACGCCCAAAGCTTCGGCAATGATCTTATCCAACTCCACCAGCTTACGGAATCCCGGCTTCTCTTCCGGTTTGAACCCTAAAGGCCGATCTGCCAATTCATCTACGCGGTACTCAACCCCAACCGTCAACTTCTTCCCGCACACCGGACAGATGCCTTTGTGTTTTTTCGTTTCCGCCGGAATAAACCGAATCTTGCAATCCCTGTGCCCGTCAAGGTGATACATTCCCTCTTCCGGATAGAATTCGATTGTGAAGTCCAAAAACGATTTATCGTATCCCGTCGTAGAGACGAGGCATGCCTCGTCTCTACACGTCGTATTTGCAATAACATTGTATAGAGAATCGTACGATATTTCATCCAGTTGAAACACATTCGCCTCCCGCCCCAAATTCGGCAACGAATGCGCGTCCGAATTGGAGAGCAGAGTTTTCCTATCCAAAGCCGACAAGCGCCAATTCATTTCCGGGTCGGAAGACAGCCCGGTCTCATAAGCAAAAATCTTATCAGAAAATTCACCGAACGCTTCCTCCCAAGAATCAAACCCAGACTTTGACCCGAAAATCGCAAACCACGGCGTCCAAATATGCGCCGGAAAAATCAAAAATTTCGGATGGATGCTGAAACAGATCCGGCACAGTTCCTCAATGCTCATACCAAGTATCGGCCGCCCATCGCTTCGGATGTTGTATTTTTTATCTAGATAATTATTCAATTCTTGCACTGCAGCAATGTTCGGCGCAATAACCACTATATGAATACGGCGGCATTTGCTTGCCCCGTCTTTTTCTACGGGGTCATTCTTCTTATAAATCAAAGCTAATTCAGTTGATAAAATAAACTTAATCTTATCATCGGAAGCAGACTTCAAATAATATAAAACTCCTTCATCCGAAGTACTGGCGCCCCTCCCCTTCAGGGGAGGGGTTATGGGGCGCGCCCCGTGATCGCGAAGCGATTTTACGGGGGTGAGGCTCTCCTTAATACTCTCAAACCAATCAGGAAAAGTAAAATCACCGGTCGCGATGATGTCAATTCCTTTTGTCCGGCAAGTCTTATCAATGTTTTCCAAAGTTAAATCCCGGGAACAGGCCCGGGAAAACTTTGAATGAATATGCAAATCTGTTATCTGGCGCATAAATCTAACCCACAAATTTTGTAATGTTCCTCGGCGCATCTACATCAATCCCTTTTTCTAAAGCAACATAAAAAGCCAAAAGCTGTATCGGCACGATCCCGATGATCGGCACAAATGCTTCCGCCGCCGGAAAAATATGCAAAACATGATCGGCATTGTTTTTCAGTTTCTTGTTGCCTTTCGTGGTTATGGCAATGATATGCGCGCCCTGTTTTTTGAGGCGCTTTAAAATCTTGATGTTCTCTTCATACACGCTGTCTACCGGCGCGAAAAACACAACCAGATAGCCGGGTTCAACAATCGCAATGGGGCCATGAACAAAGGCTTCCGATGATCCGCCTTCGGCATGGATGTATGTAGCTTCTTTAAATTTATGCGCGGCTTCCAACGCTAAAGGATAACAGTATTTTCTGCCCAAAAACAAAATATCTTTATAACAGGAAACTTCTTTGGCAATCGCAATCATTTCCGGCTCCAGCTTCAAAGCTTTGCTGATCTTGTCCGGAAGCAAACGCAATTCCTGGACCACAATCTTTCCTGATGCTGGCGACATCTTGTGCAGACGGCCGATAAACACCGAGAGCAAAGACAAGATTGTAAGCTCGGCGGTAAAAGATTTTGTGGCTTCAACCGCTTTTTCTTCTCCGGCGCCGATGCTGATCATGACATCAACCAATTCTTTAAGCGATGAATCCTCGTGATTGCTGATGCCGATGACAAAGATATCTTTTTTCTTAACTTGTTTGACCGCCTTGATCACATCGCCTGTTTCTCCTGATTGACTGAGAACAATGACTGCTGTCCTGTTCTCCACAACTTTTTTGCGCACCACAAACTGATCAGCCATCTCAAACTCGCACGGCAAGCTGGAGTATTCTTCCATGATATAGTTCCCGATCTCGGCCGCGTAGGCGGACGTCCCGCACCCGAGGAGTGTTATCCGGTCAATGTTTTTGATGGCATTAAGCCGACCCTTGAACTCCGGAAAATTAACCTCGCCGGTTTTGATATCAATGTAACAATTCAAAATATCCCGGATAACTTCCGGCTGCTCCAAAATTTCCTTAAGCATTTGATATTCTTTATTTTGAGACATATGCTTATTCTTCAATTGTTGAAGACCCACAAATCAACAAATAGCTACAAATCTACAAATTCTAAAATAAACTTTTAGATTAATAAATATTTTTAGCTTTGTTGTGATTCGTTGATTTGTGGGTTATAATTTGCTGTAATAAGAGTCATTTACTGTGTATATATTACCACTTTTGACCATAAAAAGCAAAAAGACACATCCTCCCAGGTGTGTCTTTCTTGTTTGAAATATTTATGGTTTTAATTCCTAAAAAATGGAATCATTGATCTTGCCCAGGGCCTCTTTGTAAAAAGCATCTCTGTCGCTTTTCTTTTTTTCATCATCTTGCCCGTTAGACAAGCATCCGCGGCAAACTTTCTTACCGAAGAGGCTTTTGGGATTCTTCTCGGAAATCATATTGCGGAAAATAATATCCCCTCCGGCGATATCTTCTGAAATTTCCAGCAGTATGTCAGTCGAAAATTTATTGATCTCTTTCACGTCTCCGCAGAATGATTCTTTTCTAAATGAACTATAAAAACTACCATTGCCGGTGTCTTCAGCCACTTCAAATTCTGTGATTTCCCATTTATCACGCTTCAAAGCATCAATGAATTCGCCATTGATCTTGAGCGCGTGGGCTGTGATGTCCTTACCGTCCATATCCACGGTTTTGATTTTCAAAGAAATAATCACATTATTGCCTTTTGCAGTGGTAAAGACTTTGTTTACAACTGTGCTTATCTCTGCACATGCTGGCGCATCCTCCATGACCAATGATTTGGCATTGATCGCAAAAAGAAAAATTAGCGCTATTACCACCAAACTGCAAATTACCACAATTCGTTTTTTATCATTCATTTTTATCCTCCCTTTTTTTAATGTTTGTTTATTTTATATTTTTCTATCCGACTTTTATAGGCTCCAATATGATTAATTTTGAAGTTTCAAAACCATAAAGCCGACTGAAGTCGGGTAGAAATTTTATTTGATCAATCTTTCCGCCACCGCCAACTCTTCTTTGGTGTTGATGCCAACGGCTTCACTTGGATTGATCGTGATTGAATTTATCGGCAAGCCTTGGTCAAATGCAATGCCAATAAGATCGGTTATGTAATATTCTTTCTGAGCATTTTTGTTTTTCAATTTATCAATGTTTTCCCACAGCCAAGAATTGTTAAAACAATAAAATCCGGGGTTAACTTCTTTGATTCGCTTGATCTTATCATCCGCATCTTTGAATTCAACGATTTTTTCAATCTTATTCCGGCTGCGCACAATCCGTCCCCAATGATGGAAATTCGCGCGCCAATTCTTAAAATCCTTGAGGCGAGTCGTTGCCATCGTCACTCCACCATTGGCGCTATCAGCCAGTTTCTTGATGGTTTCTTTTTTTACAAACGGATGATCGCCATAAAACATGATCACCGCGTCATTGCGTTTTTTGGTTTTACCTTTGGCGCAGAACAAAGCGTGGCCTGTCCCCAACTGTTCTTCTTGCATCGCATACAAACAATGATACTTTTTTAAAGCGCCGCTGATGATTTTTTTATTATCCGGAGAAACAACAATAATCGGGTGCTTATCCACGCCCGACTTAACAATTGACTTAACCAGATATTCAATCATCGGCTTGCCTTTGATGGGCACCAGAACCTTCGGCAAAATGTTTTCCATTCTTGTTCCCTTGCCGGCCGCCAAAACCACAACTTGCATAAACAAAAAAATATTATTGGATTGTTTTTAAAAAAGTGTTTTTTTAATTCCTTCAAATTCTTATATAACCTCCCTTTATATCCCAGATTAGCTGAATATCGGTTTTAAATCAAGTACAGCTCGCAATCAACGCCAAGCACTTCTCCTGATTTCAGACTTTCTTCCAAATTATCTTTAATAATAGCTATTTTTTTCTATTTTTTCCTTCCCTTCATTATTGTATATTTTATGTATATCGTAAAAACTAAGATACTATAAAAAATAATTTTTGATAAAAGTTAGGCCTCATGTTAAATCCATGAGGCCTGGTACAAAGCTAGGCTAGAGATGAGGGATAAGGAGACGAAATTTTCATTTCAAGTCCAATATCTTTAGCTAATTCTTTAGCTTTTATAATCGCATGATCTATGTCCTGCGGGTTCCAAACACTGCTTGGCGTAAAAACAGTTTCTACTTCATCCTCTTTTCCATTAGCAAAAAGGATTCTTCCCTCTCCTCCATCCTCTTGATAAAAGCCGATTTCACCAAATGGTTTTAATGTATTTTTGGCTATCTCATCCAAAAAAATATCTTGTATTTCTTGCTTGTCACGGCCATTGCTTGCTATGCTAATTATAAGCTCGTATCCCATAATACACCTCCTTTAAAAGATCGTTTAAATTTTTTATTTTAAAAAATTCCATAACTTTATAAAAATATTTTTTTGCGTTGAATAGATCATCTCATTCTCAATGAGGACCCCCACCGGCTTGCCGCTGGCATCGCGTGAGATAAACGCGCATTTGCCTCCATATATCAGAATATAAGTGGCAGTGTCTTCATCAGTGCCCAGCCAGCGCCTTTCATCAAGTCCGCTCACACTGCCGCCTTTGGCCAAAGAAATCGCTTTAACCACGATTTTCTTTTTTATCCGGTCCTTGGTAAAATCCGGGTAAGCCGCTTTTACGTCGTCGCTGGCGACTGTCGCTGAATATACATAATATTCATCTCCGGGCTCAAGACTGTCCAAAACATCTTCCAAGATATGTCTGATTCCAATCTTATCTTCATATAATTTCGCGGTCGGTTTGTTGCCGCCCTTCTTGGCCAAGGAATTGAGCTCAGGTATAAATTCTTTAAGCCGATTTTTTGTGTTTTCAATCTCAGCTTCCTTTTCTTCAATGAGCCCAAGGAGCCGGCTTGGATCTTCAGCCGTAAAATGCTGTTTGGTTTTTATATCGTAAAAACTTGTCAGGCCTTGTTCCTGCAATTTTTTCAAAATATCATAAACCGTGCCGCGGTTAAGCCCAGTCGTATCGGCCAGACTCCTGACTGAAGCCGAACCATACTCTATGAGCGACAGATAGACTTTAATTTCTTTATCCCCGAGGCCAAGCTTTTTTAAAATCGTGATGTCCATATTTAAACTGGTTTAAAAAATAATTGAGGGTGCTGCTAAAAAAATATAGCGGCACCCATGGGTTGAAGAAGATGATTGTTAAATGGTTGAATAAGTTTTATCACTTATTCATATAAAGTTTACAGTGGTCTTAATGAACACTGTGTGTAAATTATGATTGAATGAGCAATGTTTGTTTTATATCTTCATTATAACTCTTTTAAATAATATGTCAAGCATTTTTCTACAGTTTATTATATAATATAATATTTTTATTAACATTAGTTATATATTTAATATTATAATGTCATAAAAAAATCCACTACATATAAGTTTTCCACTTTTTTCTAAAAAATAATGCCTTTTTATAATATAGTTTCCAAAAAGCCAAAAATGTTGTATAATAAATACAGGTTATCAACATTTTCTAATTAATCTAAAAAATCGTCTATGAAAAAAGTTGGCGCTTACGATATTCTCTTCTGGGTCATCTTTACGGTGTTTGCCTTGGGTGGCTTTACAATGGTAATGTTTGCCGGTTTCATGCCCAAATAAGCAAGGCACACAAAACAGTTATTATTTTTGCGCAAAAATAAAAACCCTCGTTAGAAATCTGACGGGGTTTTTAATATATACAAAAATAGAAAAATTCGCATGTCCCCATTCGTAGAGGGGGTCGCCCGAAGGGCGAAAACAAAAAACACCATTGTTCCGGCGGCGACCTACTCTCCCAGGATTAAAATCCAAGTACCATCGGCGCTGAGCGGCTTAACTTCTGTGTTCGGGATGGGAACAGGTGTGGCCCGCTCGCAAGAGCCACCAGAACAATGATGTCTTTATGTTGTTTTGCTTCGCAAAAGCCCATCTACGAATGGGCACATACGAATATATTTTGCATTGTTTATATCAGCATTCGCATGATCCGCATTTGTAGTTGCGGAGTCTTCTCGCCAAAAATGTGGGAAAATCATAATGATTTATTAGTACTCCTCGGCTGAATGCATTACTGCACTTACACCTAGAGCCTATCAACGTCGTAGTCTCCGACGAATCTATGAAATCTAATCTTGAAGACAGCTTCGCGCTTATATGCTTTCAGCGCTTATCCTAACCGAAGGTAGCTACCCAGCAATGCCCCTGGTGGGACAGTCGGTACACTAGAGCTTCGTCCTTCCCGGTCCTCTCGTACTAGGGAACGGCCTTCTCAAGTTTCCGCGACCATAGTGGATAGGAGACCGACCTGTCTTACGACGGTCTGAACCCAGCTCGCGTGCCGCTTTAATGGGCGAACAGCCCAACCCTTGGGAGCTTCTACACCCCCAGGATGCGACGAGCCGACATCGAGGTGCCGAACCACGCCGTCGCTGTGGACGCTTGGGCGTGACTAGCCTGTTATCCCCGGAGTAGCTTTTATCCGATGAGCTTCCGCCATCCTATATTGGACGGTCGGATCACTAAGTTCTGCTTTCGCAACTGCTTGACTTGTAGGTCTTGCAGTAAAGCTGGCTTGTGCCTTTGCACTATCTCCCGGGTTTCCATTCCGGGATAGCCAACCTTTGTAAACGCCTCCGTTACTTTTTAGGAGGCATCCGCCCCAGACAAACTACCCACCAGACACTGTCCCCTGTCCTGATATCAAGGACTGAGGTTAGAATTATAATTACACAAGGGTGGTATCTCACTGGTGCCCGAAGGCTCCCACCTATTCTGAACATGCGTAGCCATAACTCAATATCAAGCTATAGTAAAGCTTCACGGGGTCTTTTCGTCCAGCTATGGTTAACGAGCATCTTTACTCGTCTTGCAATTTCGCCGAGTCCTTCGTTGAGACAGTATCCAAGTCGTTACGCCATTCGTGCAGGTCGGAACTTACCCGACAAGGAATTTCGCTACCTTAGGACCGTTATAGTTATGGCCGGCGTTCATCCGCGCTTCAGATTCAAAGCTTCTCCCCGAAAGGATAACCTCTCCCCTTAACGTTCGGACACTGGCCAGGCGTCACCCCCTATACATCCTCTTACGAGTTAGCAGGGAGCTGTGTTTTTGATAAACAGTCGCTTGGATTCTTTAGCTGCGGCCCCCCTTGCGGAGGGCAGGCCTTATCTGCGAACTTACGGCCGCTGTTTTGCCGAGTTCCTTAACGAAGGTTCTCTCGTACACCTGAGGCTACTCGCCTCGCCTACCTGTGTCGGTTTTCAGTACGGTTGCTTAAACCTTAGCCCTAGAGGTTTTTCTTGACGGCTCCTCCGCTCAGAATTGATTCTGCAAAAGCTTCATCTTCAGCCGATCTCTTGAATTATGCGATCCGGATTTGCCTAGATCTACGTCTTGAAACAAGCAACGTGCATACCATAAACACGCTTGAACTTCGAAACTGCGTCCTCCCATTGGAAAATTTACAGTAGTGCTGGAATATTAACCAGCTCGTCCATCGGCTACGCCCGCACTACACGGCCTCGTCTTAGGACCGACTAACCCTGGGTCGATTTGCGTTGCCCAGGAAACCTTAGGCTTTCGGTGGGCGGGGTTCTCACCCGCCTTTTTGCTACTCATGCCAACATTCTCTCTTCCATACGCTCCACCAAGCCTCACGACTCAGCTTCAGCGCGTATAGAATGCTCCTCTACCACCGCGCAGCGCAAGTAAATACAGACCAAATCCCAAATTTCAATGCCGTATTCAATCACCAAACTTAATGTTTGAATTTTTGCATTTGAAATTTTGAATTATTTGAATCGAATTTGAATTTGAATTCTGCGCTTGACCCGTATCTTCGGTAATATGCTTAGCCCCGGTAAATTTTCGGCGCGAGACAACTTGACTAGTGAGCTATTACGCTATCTTTAAAGGATGGCTGCTTCTAAGCCAACCTCCTAGTTGTCGCAGTCGCGACACCACCTTTTACACTTAGCATATATTTTGGGACCTTAGATTGCGGTCTGGGCTGTTTCCCTTTTGACTAATGGAGCTTAGCCCCCATAGTCTGACTGCCTGAGCTACATTCATTGGTATTCGGAGTTTGGTTAAGGAGAGTACCTTGCGGCCTCAACCTCATTCAGTGCTCTACCCCCAATGATCAGCACTCAGAGGCTAGCCCTAAAGCTATTTCGAGGAGAACCAGCTATTGCCGAGTTCGATTGGAATTTCTCCGCTAACCACAACTCATCCCCTAGTGTTGCACGGCTAGTGGGTTCGGTCCTCCTCCCGTCTTTCGACGAGATTCAACCTGGTCATGGATAGATCACCCGGCTTCGGGTCTTGTCCATGCGACATTCCAAATTTTTTGCAGAATCCAGAAAGACCTGGAACCTGCAAAAAAAATGGAGACGGGCTATTAACCCTCGCTTTCACTGCGACTGCGTCCCAAGCGGGACTTAGTTTAGCCACATAGAACAAACTCGTTGGCTCATTCTTCAATAGGCACGCCGTCACCCGGTCGAACAATTAAGCGCCCAAGGCTCCGACTCCTTGTAAGTATATGGTTTCAGGTACTATTTCACCTCCCTAACCGGGATGCTTTTCACCTTTCCCTCACGGTACTAGTTCACTATCGATCATAAAAAGTATTTAGCCTTGGAACATAGTCGTCCCAGATTCCAACGGGATTTCTCGAGTCCCGCCGTACTTAAGAATGCTGCAACAAAGTAATAACTCCTTTCGCATTACGGGGCTATCACCCTCTCTGGCAGAGCTTTCCAGCTCGCTTCAACTAGGAAGTTGTTATTTATGACTTTGTCTTATCTTTCCAGGTGATAAACGCTACGTATCTTGCAACACCCTATAAACATGTGGACCCGGATCCTTCTGCATGCGTCACCACCGAAGTGGATCTTCATACGCGGTTTATAAGGTTTAGGCTGCTCCCCTTTCGCTCGCCACTACTAAGGGAATCTCTTGTGCAAGCACAAGAATTGTTTTCTTTTCCTCCGGCTACTAAGATGTTTCAGTTCACCGGGTCATCCCCTCACCAGCTTATGTGTTCAGCTGGCGGGCGCTCTGTCTTCAACAGAGCAGGTTTCCCCATTCGGAAATCTCCGGGTCAAAGGTTGCTTGCCACCTCACCGAAGCTTATCGCAGGCTGCTACGTCCTTCATCGTCTTTTTATGTCAAGGCATCCACCATATACTCTTATTGAGATTTTCCCACATTTTTGGCATCAAAGCTCGCTGGCTTTGATAACATGTGGACCTTATTTTAAATTGCGTAAAAAATAAGGCATATTTTTGGTTTATGCTGATTTCTTTTTGTAACATGTTTATTTGTTCGCAGTAAACATGTTGATTTATTTCATTGTTAATGTCCATTAAATCCGAATCTACAGAATTCACAATCCGAATCTACAAATTATATCCGAATACTACAAATCTTGTAATATCCGAATTCATTGATAGATTGTTATATGAACGAGAACAAAAAACCGCTTGTTAGCGGCTAACAAACACCTAAAATCGGCAGCTTGGATTAGTCGCTTTTATATTTAGAATAAAGAAGCTTTACCATACGGTTTTTTTACTTTTAAAACGCATTTATTATTATACAGGATATTATATTTATGTCAAGAGAAAATTCTCATAACTTGGAACTCATAACTCATAATTTTTTTATAGCTAATGTTAAAATAAATATTACCAAAAAAACTTAACTTATGTAAACATAAAAATTATTTGCAAGCGCTATTTCCACAATTAAACAAAGTTATGAGTTCCAAGTTATGAGTTATGAGTTATGAGTTATAAGATCTTAAACTTATCCAACAACTCCGGATTGTCCATATAGCTCTGGGCCATTTCTTTTGTTATCGCCTTTTCTTTAAAAAGTCTTTGCAAATCCTGATCCAAGCTTATCATCCCTTCTTTGGAGCTGGTTTCTATGGTGGTTTTTATTTGAGCGACTTTATTCTCGCGAATCAGATTGGATACGGCTGATGTGTTCAAAAGAATTTCTCGGGCCGCGATTCGTCCCGCGCCATCGGCCCTCGGCAGGAGGCGTTGGGAAATCACGCTGGCCAGTGTCATTGACAATTGCATTCGGACTTGGCCTTGCTGGTGGGGAGGAAAAATATCAATGATCCTGTCAATGGTTTGGGCGGCGCTATACGTATGCAAGGTAGCCAAGACCAAATGTCCGGTCTCAGCCAGAGTGATGGTCGTGGCGATCGTTTCCATATCGCGCATTTCTCCGACCATGATGACATTCGGATCCTGCCTTAAGGCGTGTTTCAACCCTTCGGCAAAAGACAGCATATCAGTCCCGAGTTGTCTTTGCACCACGATGCTCTTTTTTGAAGCAAAAAGATATTCAATCGGATCTTCCAGAGTGATGATATTCAAAAATTTATTTTTGTTGATATGCTCAACCATCGCCGCCAAACTCGTTGATTTGCCGCAACCGGTCGGGCCCGTTAACAGAATCAAACCTTGCTTTAGGTCGAGCAGATTATAAATGATCTTAGGCATACCGAGCTCATCGAGTTCTGGGATCTTGTCGCTGATCACCCTTGCCACCAGCCCGATGTTGTTCTTTTCGTAATGCAAATTCACCCGGAAACGGAAACCGTCAAATTCATACCCGAAATCAAGCTCCCGGCTGGCGTCAAACCTTTCCTTTTTCTGCTCGTCAATCATGGAAGAAATCATCTGTTCCATCTCTTTGCCCGTAAGCGCTTTTTTCCCGTCAATATATTTCAATTCTCCGTTTATCCGAAGCACCGGAGGCAGCCCCACGACCAAGTGCAAGTCAGAAGCTTTTTCATTGATGGCGATTGTGAAGAGTTCGTTTATGATCATAATATTTTGTTATTATAAATTTGAAATTGGGAAATTGGGAAATTGGGAAATAATTTAATGATAATAAAAATTTATTGTCTATATATTTTTATTATAACACAAAAACAACTTAAATAGAAAATTTATATAAAAAAATCCATCCGCAATGCTGCAAATGGATTTATTTTAATATCCCAAATTACCAATTTCTAATTTCCTAATTTCCCAATATCCTAATATCCAAATCACCATCCTTTTACCTTAAGTCCAATCGTCGCCGCGTCAATCTGCGCTTCCTGCTTTGAAGCTCCCTTCCCCACAGAAACCAATTCATCTCCCATGTACAAACCGACTTCAAAAATCTTGGCGTGATCCGGTCCTGATTCATCCATCACTTTATAGTGCGGCGTCAATTTATGAATCTCCTGCGCTTTCTCTTGGAATTTTGATTTGGGGTCAAGATATAATTCCTGGTCAAGGATTTTCTTTAGCTTGGCAAGCATGTAAGTGCTCACGAATTCTGTCGCCTTGCCGATTCCCTGGTCAAGGTAAATCGCTCCGATCAAAGCCTCCACCGCGTTTGCTAAAATATATTGTCTGGCTTTGGAATTGCTGTCTTTGGCCTCGCCGCGCGAGAGATGGAGATAGTCCTCCAAATCAATTTCTCCGGCCACCAATGAAAGCATCTTGGAATTGACCAGGCTGGCGCGCCAATTTGTCAGATCGCCTTCCGGCGTGTGAGGAAAATTGCGATACAGGCTTTCGGTCACAATGATTTCCAGGACGGCATCCCCCAGGAATTCCAGCCTTTCGTTATGAGGCAAGGGAAACTTCGGATTTTCATTCAAATATGACCGGTGGACAACTGATTGCATCAGGTAATCAGCGTTATCAAATTTAATACCGATCTTTTTTTCCAGATTTTTAAGATCTTTCATTTTTTATTCGTTCCGATTGTGTCATGATTTCATTGTTAAATCAGTGTAATAAAACAATGAAACAATGAGGCAATCAAAAAATAATAATTAACTTTTTAAAACGGCCGGCGATTCCTCCGTCTTCTTCTTTCCAATCTTTTCTATATCCTTATAGATGGCGCCGAGCACTCCGTTGACAAACTTGCCCGAAGATTCGGAGCCAAAAGCTTTGGCGATTTCAATCGCTTCGTTGATGGCGACTTTTTCCGGGATGTCTTCATTGAACACCAACTCAAAGACTCCAATGCGCAAAATGTTTCTGTCAACAATCGTTATCTGGTCAAGCGGCCATTCAGTCGCGTACTTGGTTATATATATATCAATTTCGTCAATATGCTTGATCACGCCCTTGATAAGATTTTCCACAAAACCCTGGTCATTGAATTGCGGAGCGAAATTCTCAAAAATATTTTTGATGATGCCGGGCAATTCTTGATTGGGTTTACCTTTGAAATCCCAAAGAAAAAGCGATTGCATCGCGATTGTACGAGCTAAATGACGATTGGACATATTTTGATGATGAACTTGCGGATTTTAATTAATAAAAAAACAAAAAGCGTTTATTTTTCGCTTTTTGTCTTTTTTACTTTTATTTTGATTGTCTGTTTGCCTTTATATGTTCCGCAGAACGCGCAAGCGACATGCGGTAAAACCGCTTTTCCGCATTGCGGGCATTTTTTCAAAATTTTTGGTTCCAAAGCATGGTGGGAGCGTCTTCGCCCCTTACAGCTTGAGCTTCTTCGTTTTCCTGGTACTGACATATTTTAGTTATGATTTTTAGATTTAGGATCGTGTTTAAGCCGTGCCAACTCTTTGTTATGAATGTTTTGAAGGGCACAGGAAGTCTTTACAAGAATTCCGAATCTTTAAATTATAATATTTAATTATTCAATGGTTCTAGTATAACCTTATTCTGCCATTTTAGTCAATATCAACAAACATCAGGCAATAAACATCGCGTCGCCATAAGAAAAAAAGCGATATTTTTCATTTATAGCGATCTGATAAGCCTGATCAACATTTTTTTTGCCCGCGAACGCCGATACCAGCATCAACAGCGTTGATTTTGGCAGATGAAAATTTGTGATCATGGCGTCAACGATTTTGAATTTGTAACCGGGAAAAATAAAAATATTTACACTATCTCTGATATCAACAAATTGTTTTTGATATTCAAATTTTGATATTTGAACTTTATTCGGAAATTGGAAATTGGAAATTGGAAATTTGGAAACAGCTGCTTCAAGCGTCCTGACGGAAGTGGTGCCGACTGAAATGATTCTTCTGCCTTCACTTTTCGCCAAATAAATCCGCGATAACGCATCTGCATCAATTTCTACAAATTCAGAATGCATTTTATGATCCAAAATATTTTCTACTTTAACCGGAGCAAAAGTACCCATGCCGACATGGAGCGTTATATATTCAAACTGTACTCCCTTAACTTTTAATTTATCAATCAATTCTGGAGTGAAATGCAATCCAGCAGTCGGAGCCGCAACAGACCCGATCTTCTTATCGTCCGCATATACTGTTTGATAAGATACTTTATTATTTGTTTTTTTGCTTTCTTGTTTTTTTGTTTTAATATACGGAGGTAAAGGCACTTCCCCTATTTTTTCAACAACCTCCATCATCTCTTTATGATCCTTATTAAATTCTGCTTCCCATGTCCCATCGCCATTATCAGTTTTTAATACAGCGAATAAATCTGAATCAAATTCTACTTCCAACCCGACCCTTGCGCGTCTTCCTCCCACAAGACATTGCCATGTTCTATTTTTTATTTCTTTCAATAAAAAAATTTCCAATCTACCGCCAGTCTTTTTTCTTTTGCCAATTAAGCGCGCCGGAAAAACTTTTGAATTGTTAAGCACCAACACATCTCCTTTACGCAGATAATCTACGATATCATAAAAATGTTTATGCTCTATTGTGGCACCTTTTAATTCCTGATTATTCGCATGATCGGTCCCGCAATTCTGCGGGATAGTGCCGAGTCTTCTAACAATCAAAAGCCGCGAATGGTCTCGCGGTTTTATTTGTTCCTGGGCGATGAGCTCCGGAGGAAGATTGTAATCAAAATCGCTTACTTTCATTGGAACAAAAAAATAATGCCGTTCATGGCTTAGCTTTTCTCGGCTTTAACTGCTTCGTTTTTCTTGCCATCAGCCAATTTTATAACCAAATCCCTGACCTTATCCGGGTGCGGCACATCGTCAAAATGAAAACGCTCCTTGGCTCCGGCTGTCTGTACAAAAACATCGCCATAAGCCAAAACTGTCGGGAAAAAGCCATGCACTTCGCTTGTCACATCCTGAACGCGAAAAAACTTCTGTTCCGAGATCGTTCGGGAAAAAAATCCGTCCTGCTCCATGTTTATGATGCGCTCTGAAGTGATGATCCAGGCATCCAGATAGTAATCAATGAATGAAAAAAAGAAAAATAACCAGATAAACAGATAAAAGGCGCTGGCCCCAAGCAAAATGAGCGGACTGGTCACGGGCATTTCCATCAAACCGGGGTTAGATGATATGAAAACATAGTAAAAAGCCAAAGGCAGCACGCCGATAAAGATCAGGAAAAATATCCTTTTCAAAAGTAAAAAGACATGCTTGCGGACAACTTTGATGATTTTTTCATCCGGCAATTTGTTGGGAAGGCGGTAGATGGAGAGCATAATATAATACTAAGTGACTAAATTATAATTTCTAATGCCTAAAAAAATTTAGGTATTAGAAATTAGAACTTAGAAATTAATAATTTCAGTATATCTCCGTCTCCGTGTCTCGATCCCAAAAATTCCCAATCTCAATCTCCTGTCCCCAATCAACTTCGTCGATATATCCGAATGAAATGTTCAAGATTGCCACGGCAATACCGATAAAGAATATGACGGCAAAAACGGTTGTAAGATTCTTGAAACCGTATTTGAACATATGATAAAGCGCGATCAGAAAAAACAAGCTCCAGACCGCCAGGAAACCGTAAAAAACAAAAAGAAATATCTGTAAAGTAAACGTCATATGATAAAAGTTATACCAATCTTGTTTGTTTTTCTTTTTTCTTCCGCCCCAAATGATCATAACCGATGTCGGTTACGACCCTGCCTCTGGGGGAGCGGTCAATGAACCCGAGGCGCATCAGAAAAGGCTCATACACGTCTTCAATCGTCGCTGTATCCTCGCCGGTCGCGGCGGCAATTGTGGAAAGCCCCACCGGCCCGCCATTGAATTTATCCACGATGATCTCCAAAATGCGGCGGTCAATCCAGTCCAGCCCCAGATGATCAACGTCCAGCATCTTAAAAGCATCGTCGCAATTCTTTTCCCTGACAACCCCGTCGCCTTTTACTTCGCAATAATCTCTGACTCTTTTTAACAAACGGTTGGCAACACGCGGAGTCCGGCGGGAACGGGATGCGATCAATCTGATGGCTTCATCTTCAACTTCCGTGTTTAAAATTCCGGCCGATCGCTTGATGATTTTTTCCAAATCTTCGCTCTCGTAAAAATTCAAATGAAAGACCAAGCCGAAACGATCCCTTAGGGGCGCTGAAATCATGCTCATTTTCGTGGTGGCGCCGATGATGGTTATCTTGGGCAGGTCAATCCGCAATGTGCGGGCGGAAGGACCCTTGCCGATGATGATGTCCAAAGCGTAATCTTCCATGGCCGGGTACAGGATCTCTTCAATCGTTTTGTTAAGCCGGTGGATCTCGTCAATGAAAAGGATGTCGCCTTCCTGCATGTTGGTAAGGATGGCGGCCAAATCTCCGGCTTTTTCAATCGCCGGTCCGCTCGTAATCTTGATGCCGGCTCCCATCTCATTGGCGATGATATGCGATAAAGTCGTTTTTCCAAGTCCCGGGGCGCCATAAAGCAGAACGTGTTCAATCGCCTCATTTCTCTTTTTTGCCGCTGTCATGGCGATCTTCAGATTTTCTTTGACTGGCGCTTGTCCGACATATTCGTCAAGCTTGGAAGGACGCAAAGACAAGTCCAAAGCTTGGTCGCCGCAATTTTCGTCAATATCAATTATCCTGTCTTGATTATCCATTTATGGTAGAAATAATAATTAGTGCTCCCACCAGGAATCGCCCGGCATCCGCCGGGCGCCCGGCGGATGCCGGGCGAACCTCCTATTTCAGTATCTTGAAATAATTTTAGTGCACCCACGAGGAATCGAACCTCGATTGCAAGATCCGGAATCTTGCGTCCTATCCATTGAACGACAGGTGCTTTATATTTTTACATTATCCCCATTGAACTATGAAAGCATTCAGATAAATCAACTTTTTTTGTCGCTTTCGTTCTTTGCCAACGCCACTTTGACGATACTTTTTGTCTCCGGCGAAAAATTTGACCTGAGAATCCAGTTTAAAAATTTCGGATCTTCAGCCGCTACTTGCGCTATCGTTTGGTCTTTATGCTTGGAAAAATCAAAATAGGCTTCTCCATTGATCCAATAAAATTTGTTCCCGCTGTCCCAGAACAAATCTTCCGTCGCGGTTAAATTTATGTTATTTACAAATTTCCAATCGCGGATTTCGCTGTATTGCTCCAGCTGTTTGGCAAGAATTTCCACAGCCGTTTCCATGTTTCTGGCCGCGTCATGAGCGCCTTTAAGATTTTTCCGAAAATAATGTTCATACGCCGAAGACAGCGTCGGGGGCGACATATACAAATATACGCATCTTGAGTCAATGACATCTGCCGGGTCATATTTGAAATCCATGCCGATCCGTATGAATTCGCGCCTGAGTATCATCAAGTCAAAATTTATGATGTTGAATCCGCCATAAAAACAATCGTTAAAATCATCAAAAATCTCCTGCGCTTTTTCTCTGAATTTCGGCTGGCCGGTGACCTTTTCGCGGTTAAAGCCATGGATCGCGAAAGCTTCTTCTTCAATCGGAGTTTCCGGATCAAAAAGATAACTCTGCTTTTTGACTGTTCCGTCAATCCTGATCTTCGTATACACGAGCGAGATGATCTTATCCGAACTTAAATTTTGTCCTGTCGCCTCAACATCAAAAATGATCAGTGGTCGGTCAAGATTCAGCAATTTGCATATTTTCTTATAAATATTTCCTGTTAAAAACATAGATTATATTTATATAACGCATGAAATAATATATCGCTCCAAAGAACTGCTGATTCTAAATGGTAATTTAAAGCAATTTTAGAAAAAAATCATTCTCATGTCAATTATAGCATATAAAAGCCGATAATTCACGAAATAAATAACCGTCAACTAGTGACGGTTATTTTTCAAACTTATTTGAAGCAAATTTTATGATTTACTCGCGACAGCAATCCAAAATCTTTTTAACGGCTTTCCCGAGGACATCAAACACCGACGCCTTCTTCCCTTTTTCCAAAACAATCTCCGTGTCGTTCTCTTTGTTTTCAACTTTAGCATCATCAACATCGGCAGCAGCATCGACATCAGCCGTATCCAGAAGATTCAAATTGAGTCCCCAAAACATATTCCACAAAGAGTCTGCTTTTGCAAACAGATCTTTGGCGGCTTTTTCTTTGTTTTCGTTTAACATTTTTGTTCCAACCTCCATGAAACGCATGGATGACGCCAGAAAATGCTTGGAAATGCACCAGATCTCGCCTTCAGGATTTTTCACGATTTCAGCCAGATACTGTTTTCTGATCTGCCTCACTTCATTGAGCAACTGCAGATACTTGTCTTTGCCGGTTTTGTTGTAAGTGAAAAAAAGATGCTCTTCAATTGAAATCAGATTCATGACCGCAATGGCCAGATCTTCCTTGGAAGATAAATCAATTTTGTCTGAAGTCTTTAAGGCCTCAATTTTACCGAGGATGTTTTTAATTTGATTGTCTTGTTCCATATGTTTAACTGCAAGTTGAATTTAAAATAAAACTGGCGATAAGCAAAATCCCGATCGGGATGATGACTTTTTGATAAGGAAACAATCTTTTCCCTCCGCGAATCTTACGCGACAACTTGTCCACCAATACTGCGAAAATTGATAAAACGATACCGAGCAATGAACCGAACACCAAGCGGTTAAGCCCAAGCAACGTCAGGCAATCGGTGTTGCTGATAACATCAGTCAAGTACAAAGGAATGAAAGTTAACAGCCAGTAGGCCGCTATCATCACCGGCAAAAGGATCATCGGTTTCTTTTCTCTTTTTTTGAAAATCCATCTTATGGTCCAAAAAGACAGGACCACAATCATAGCTCCGGCCCAAACGCCGGTAATGGAATCATCCACCCCCAGCCACCGGGAAAGCCCGAGGCTTACAGCCACGCTTACTGAACAAACTGGACACATATTATGATAATTTTAATAATTATATGCAAAGATATTATAGCAACAAATCTTTATAAAAGTAAAGGCAAAGCCAGGTGTTCAAAAAACAGCCTATTATGCTATAATATAAAACAGCAAACATTAAAACCATAAAAATACTTTAAATAATGAACAAATCAATATGGACACAAATCAATTGGCAAATGTACTTCCCTTGGCCATTCTTACATCTCCGGCCATCTTCCTGCTCATCCTGTGGAGCGGGTTTTGGAAAGGACTGGCTCTCTGGCACTCAGCCCGGAATGGAAAACCATGGTGGTTCATCGTTCTCCTGATTGTAAACACCGCCGGCATCCTGGAAATCATTTATCTTTTCCTGGTTGCCAAACTGAAAGCTTCTGAGCTTTTCAGCAAGAAATAAATAAATTATTTATAACAAAAAACGTCAGTCTGTTGCTGACGTTTTTTGTATATTTAATACTTATAAAATGACCTAAAAAAAACACCCCTCAGGGTGTTTTCATACTGCCTATGGTTCGGTGACGGTACACGCCACTTACTCAATAAAGCTCCCCATAGGACTTAAGTAATTATATTATAACAAGAATAAATAGAAAGTCAAATATTTACTCTAAATGTGTCATTTGGAAATCTTATGGATTTAGCAATATTTAATCGTTTATAAAAATCATCATTTTTGTGAAAATATTTTCTTCTTATACAGCTCGCAACTAAGTCGGCCATTTGTACGGCCTTACAAACCTTAGAATCATTATATCCGATATTTAAATCTTTAGTAAAACCCCACTCTGTGTAAGCTTTAATTTTTATATAATCTTTCAAGGAATTGATTGATGCCACTTTCTGGGTCCTATTATCCAAATGAATACAAATATCATCGGTATTCGCCTTTAATATTCCTTTTATTAAAAAAGAAAACAGATAATTAAATAACAAATTATTATTTTTGAATAATTCTTTTTTTGTTATCATCATTTTATCGGCAACAATATATGACACGCTATAATCAATCTGTTTTGTTAATTTGTTTACAAGCTCTTGTTTCTGAACAAAATCTAATTCAAAGGAATGTATTTCTTCCTTCTTATTTTTTGCACAAAAATTTTTTACCAAATTTTTTATTCTCTTGGAATTATGGGCAACAAGCATCGCAATGATAAAGTATCCTTCATTCATACCCAAGTCACCAGACTCATCAATGAATATTTGTAACATAAAAAAATTGATTCTTGGATTACTATAAATGAATTTAGGACTTATTTATGAAACGGATTAAAATCCGTGTCCGTGTCATAAAAATCTTCCTGCTCTTTCTTCTTCAAAAAATTTATGACTTTATAGGTAAGCGGAGTAAACAAGATTTCCACCAAAGTTTTAAAAATATAATTTGAGACTATTAACGTAAAGATCAAAGACCCTGGTAAGATGCCGGCAAAGGCGATCAAAACAAAAATCACGCTGTCAAAAAATTCTCCGACGATGGTTGACCCGATGGTTCTTGTCCAAAGCCACCTGCCCTTGGTCATAATTTTCATCTTCGCCAGGACGAAAGAGTTGGAAAACCCTCCGCAAAAATATGCTAGCAAACTGGCAACAACGATCCTCGGGGTCAACCCCAAAATCTTGTCATAAGCATCCTGGTTTTCCCAGCCGACTGCCGGCGGTAATTTCCCGACCAGCATAAAAATCAACGACATCATGATAGCCGCAAAAAACCCCAGCCAAATGACATGCCGGGATTTTTTATAACCGTACACCTCTGTCAGGATATCGCCGAAAATATAACTCAAAGGGAAAAGCAGGGTCCCGCCGTCAAAGGTAAACCAGCGCAAATCCACGATCTTGGAGGAAGCCACGTTGGAAACCAGCAAGACAGAAACAAAAAAAACGCTGATGGCGCTGAGATATTTATAAGATTTTTCCATGCCTTTTTAAAATTGATTAATAACAATTTTTTGTTACTCTGATTTTATCTTTTCCTCAACTCATCCCTGATTTCTGTCAGCAGAATCTCTTCTTGGCTTGGCTTCGGATCCTCAGGAGTTTCTTCTTTTTTCTTTTTAAAACGCTCTATCTGTTTAATAACGATAAAGATAGAAAAAGCGATGATTAAAAAATCAACGATTGCTTGCAGGAACAAACCGTAAGCAATGACCGCTTCTCCGAAATTAATTTTGAAATTGCTTAGGTCTATGCCGCCAGTGATGACGCCGATGGCGGGCATAATGATGTTGTTCACGAGCGAGCTTACAATCTTTCCGAAAGCGCCGCCGATAACGACCGCCACCGCCAAATCCATGACATTGCCCTTAACTGCAAACTTTTTAAAATCTTCAAATATTTTCATAAATTTTACAATTAATATTTTTATTCTAAATTTTTTTCTTGCCAAATTCAAGCAAAAAAATTGAAACAAAACAAAGCAAAATTCCCACAATCTTTTTTAGGCTCACGTCTTCTCCAAAAATAAACACTCCGATAAAAAACAGCATCACCACATTGAACACAACGATGATAAGGCCGGCAACCGGAATATCTTCCGACTTATAGCTGTTCATCAGAAGCATCATGCCAAACAAATAAAAAATAAACACCATTGCGTATCTATAAACACCGCCATATGATATCCATTCAACGGCGGCAATGTCACCGATGGTCAAAATGATGCCCCCGATAAGCAAAATGGTAAACGGTGACATTTTATGCAGGCTTTTTATTCTCATGCAATTTCCAAAATTATTACGGCAAAAATACCAACAGCAATTCCGGCAAATTCGGTCTTGGTGATATTTTCTTTAAACAAGAATTTTCCGGCCACAGTCAAGGTAACGATATTAAAAATTTCCATGATGACAGTGGCAACTGCGATATCTTCAAATTTATAGCTATAAATCAAAAAATTCAATCCGATCATGTATATAATCAAGGATATGATATAGTATATTTTTTTATTTTTTTGTATCCATTCGCCGGCCACCAAATCTCCAACAGTCAAAATCAACCCGGCAGATAATATGTAAAAGATTGTATTCATAAATTTTTTTTCTTTTTAATTTTTGGTAATGGCAACTCTTCAGCGGTTATCTGAATCAACTTAACCAATTTTTCTCTGTCCTCCAGCAAATCCGCGTCAATCTGAAATGACAGCCTGGCTCCCGTATAAGCATGCCCGGTCGGGTAATCTGCGCCCAAAAACTTTTGTCCCGCTTCGGTAATTTTTATATACAATTGGTCACCGCACACCAAGCCGACCACTTTGTCATCGCAGTAAAGCGCGTATTCGCCAAACATCTTGCGCGCGCGCATTTCTCCGGCCCTGGCCGATTGATCTAAAATATCTTGAATTGTCTCCGCTTTGGTGGCCATGTTGGTTTTTATAATTGATTAAATTATTTTTCACTTTTTAATATCCAAAGTATTTTATTCTCCTCTTTCTTTTATTAAATTTAAAATAATTTTTGCCTCTTCCTTGGTAACTTTAAAATTAGCTGCTCGCGGCATCTTTAATATCTGCAAACCTTCTAGTCCTGGAGTAATTTTTATTTCACTTTTATAAATAGGATGATTTAATAAATTTAGGTTAGGAATATAATTTATCCCAACCTTAAGTATTTCTCTATTCTTGCTTGCAATTTTTTCTTTATTGCCCTCTTTATTTTTTCTAAAATAATTATCGGCAATTTGGTTATATTCATCAGTACTATAAGGGTTGTTAAATATATCTCCAACTGCATAAATCCCTGCCTCCTTACCCGCCACCCAAATAAAAACAAAATCTCCTTTTTTTATTGTATCTTTATATCTCGTTACCCTCCAATTATCCCAGGTATATTTGGGGTCGGTAAGTGCACCAGCATTTCTTTTATTTTTTATAATATCAAATCTTTCGGGACTTGATTGGAATATCCAGAAAGTCATAAATTAATATTTATTTATAATTATACTATTATTTTATGCCGATATTCAGGAATAGTAAATATTAAATATACCACTGTAAAATTATTCAATATTAGTCTTATTTAAGTAAATAATAAAAAATACATTTAAAATTGAAAAATTAATTCAAGTATTTGCAATTTTGCCAGTTCGGTTTTAACAAAAACAAAAAAAATCTGACGTAATCAGATTTTTCCTTTTTTTGCTAAAGTCATCTAATGATAAATATTCATAGCAGAAGAGGTCGATGGAGCAGGCACCAATCAAAAAAGCTCTGAGTGTGAACCAATTCTTAACAATAAAACAATTATTTCAGATTTTTCTATTTTATATATAAGCAGCACATCTGGTTTTATGTGGCATTCAAAACAATCCTTAAACTCTCCTGTTAAACGATGACTTAAATTCTCAAGCGATAATTTTTTTCCGCTTACCAATGCATCCAAAACTTTTCCAAGCTCATCAAGCACAAACTTGTTATGCTGATAGCGTTTTAAATCTTTTTTAAAACGGCTGGAATATTTTAACAACAACATAAGTTAATTTTTTAAAGCATCCTTGATCAGCGCCTGCCCGTTTTTAAAAACTTTTTTGCTGTTTTTTGCATCCACAATTGATTCGCGCAAAATCTCGGCTTTGCGCAAAGTAAATCCATTGGCGTCGCGCAATTCGCAGGGAAAATTTTTGGTATTTATCACTTGGCGAAAGAAGATTTTTATGGCCGAGCTCATATCCATGCCCAAATCCTCCAAAACCTTTTTCACCTCATTCTTCGTTTTAGAATCAATGCGAATCTGAATCTGCTCATTGTTTTTGTTGGTAGTCATATTTAAAATTTAGCAAGTTTAATTATGTCTGTAGTGTATTGCATTATTAATGATTTGTCAATACAAAAAAATAACTCCGGCAATGGGGTTATTTTGAGGCACGTGGATCATTTATTAACTCAAGATAATTTTGATGGCTGAGGCTACGACGATAAAAGCGAAAATAATTTTGACCCACTTGTCGCCTTTTTTAATGGCCGTATGGGCCCCCAAATAGCCACCAATCATCATACCCAAGAAAAGCACGATACCAGTTTTATAATCTATGATTCCATTAAAGGCGAAAATAATAACTGAAGACAAAGAAAATATTGAATAAGAAACGAGCTCCGTTGCATTGGCCTTAATGATAGAAAGGCCGAAGAATAAAATTACAATACTAATAGTTACGGCGCCCAATCCTCCGAAAATTGAAGCGACAATTGCAACCAAAAAATATAAAAAGCAACCAATAATCTTTCTGTTTCTTGATGTTTGCCTTTCTTCAATACCGAAGCTTTTTTTATAAAAAAACATTGGAACCGACAGAATAAGCAATACACCTATCAATTTCTGCAAAATTGTCACATTGATTGTCAGTAAAATGCGAGAGCCGATTAAACTGCCAAAAATACCGGCACAGCTCAACATAATGGCATACTTCCAGACTATTTTCTTCTCTTTGATAAATTTATATAAACCTCCAAGGCTTAGCCCCATTCCGCCAAATTTATTAGTAGCCAGTGTTATTTGAGGAGGAATGCCTAAAAAAAGTAAAAATGGTATGGATATTAATCCGCCACCACCAGCTATAGCCCCGAGAAAACCCGAGGCAGCTCCGATTATCAAAATTGTGATTAATTTTATTTCAATCATTTAATAAATAATTTTACTCGATTTTATTTAAGACACTCGTGTTGCCACTCACTCATGGCTACTCAGGTTTACACGATAAAAACTTGTAATAGCATACAATGTCGCCTACGCAAACCTTCAGGCGGACTGCGTCACGCCGAAGGTCCGCTACGGCGGACCGAAGGCGGAGAGGGAGGGATTCGAACCCTCGGTACCCGTGAGGGCACAACGCTTTTCGAGAGCGTCCTGTTCAACCGCTCTAGCACCTCTCCATTTTCCACAATTAACTATTTATAACTTCAAACCCTTAATCTCCTCTTTGGTCAAAACCCTCCATTTCCCCTCTCCCAAACTCCCGATTTCAAGATTGCCGATCTTCGTTCTTTTCAGATCGTTTGTCTCGTAACCCAGCTTCTTAAACATCCTTCTGATCTGCCGCTTCTTCCCTTCGGTCAAAACGACAACAAAAGTATCATTTCCAATATACTCAGCCTCTTTCGCTTTAACAACCCCATCTCCCTCGCCAATATCAATTCCTTTTTTGAGCGCTCTCTCAACATCTTCAGGCTTATTATTTGTGTTAGTTTGTCTTAAATTTGTGTAAATTTGTGCTATATATTTCTTTTCATGTTGATACCTTGGATGCGTCGCGCGTAAAGTCAGATCGCCGTCATCGGTCATAAGCAAAAGACCCCGGCTTTCCTTGTCCAAACGGCCCGCGATCTGCAGTCCGGAAAATTCTTCCGGCAGCAGCTCAAAAACATTGTGCTCGCCTGCAAACTTCCGGCTGGTGCAGGTATACCCTTTCGGCTTATTCAATATAATATATCTTTTTTCTTTTGCCAACCCGATCTTCTTTCCGTTAACGACCACCTCGTCAGAAGCATCAACCTTCATCCCCGCCTCTGCTACAGCGCCATTAACCAAGACCCTCCCCGAAAGGATGATTTTTTCCGCCTGCCGCCGCGAACAGAAACCTGACTCAGCGATGAATTTTTGCAAAATTATCTTATCCATTTTTTTTATTATTTAAATTTAAAATTCCCAGCATAGCCAGCAAAACCCAAAACATCACCGCCAGATCATTCTTAAAATACGGAACGTCAACGATGCCATGCACAACAATTACTATTATTGCCCCAAGCAAACCTATGTTTAAAAATTGGAAATTGGAAATTGGAAATTGTTTGGAAATTGGAAACCCGTAAAGTCCCGTTGGGACCTCGGGCCCTTTACGGGATTGGAAATTGGAAATTAGGAACAAGGTTTTTGCAACAATCCAAATGAATAGTAGAACTCCCGCCAAACCTAACTCTACCCAAAGATTTAATATAATATTATGCGGATAAAAATAAATCTCAGCCGGACGCCAGTGCTTGGCTTTGTACTCCGGTCCGCCCCAAACGATCTCATTTCTGAATCTGGGATCGCGTTCGGCATTGAAAAATATCCCTTCCTGATGATACAACTTAACACTGGTTTGATAGTTGCTCAGTCCCGCACCGAAAATAAAATTCTTGGGGCTAGCGGTTAAAAGCTGCCAAGTCTCTCGCCACTGCTGTTTCCTGACCTCCCCGGAAAAATCCTTAAGCATCGCCTTGTCGGAAATATAATTCAAAACCGGATTGTTAAAATTGAAATACTTATACTCCGGCACGATCTTTAAAAAAAATAGGGGGCTTAAAAAAGCAAAAAGAAAAATAAGAGAAATAAGAATAAAAAGAAAATATTTAAGTTTAAATCTTATAGTTATAAAATAAACCCCCAAAACAACCAAGGCCACCGCAATGCCGATCATTGCCCCTTCCGAACTGGCGAAAAAAATCGCTAGCAACGATAAAAACAAAGTTAGGAGTACAAAAAAAAGCTTTAAATATTGAATATTTGATATTTGATATTTGATATTATTTGTAATTTGAGATTTGAGATTTGAGATTTGATTTATGAAATGCGCCGCCATCAACATCACAATCGGCCCCAAAAACAGCCCCAAAGCATTCGGATAAGCAAACGGTCCCGTTACTCTCGGCCAAAACTGCGGAGCAATAAAAACGCCGGAGAACTTCTGAAAAATCGCAACCGCTGAAACTGCAAACGCCGAAACAAAAAGCGGCCACAGAATTTTTTCCAAATTTATTCGCGTCATTCGCAAATCATTCGCGTCATTCGCATTATTATCAAATATATTCATGATCAAAATATAAACCAACACCGGTTCAAAAAAATAAGCCTTCCAAACACCAAACGCGGACGAACCGGCGCCGGCAACGAAGATTGCGACCCAAGAAACAATTAAGAGCAGGGCTATTTCTATGTCAAAGGGATAGCGTTGATTAATTTCTAATTTCCAATTTCTAATTTCTAAACCATTTTTAATTCTTAACTTAATATTATCAATTATTTGTTTATAATTTTTAATCACCCAAACAATAAAGATAATAAGTATCATCGCTTCCAGGAAAGTTGAAGGAATATGAAGAACTGAAAACCTGATCTGATAAACTGGAAGCGTCCCCAACAAAAACATCAGCGCCCAGTCCGGACGGCGCCAGGATAAAAGACAGTAAAAAATTGCGAATAATGAAATATAGATTAAACTTGACATAGCATTGAAAAAATTGTAATATATTTTATCTTATTTTTATTATATCATACTTATAAGATTTCGTACTTTAAAAAAGATTTTTTAATCTATAATATAACAATTTTTTTAGCTTTTTAATAACAACTTTTAATCTGGAGGTAAAAAATGTGGAATAATTTAGCAGAGGATTTTAATAAGCGAATTGAAGAAGATATTGTGAAAAAAGAAAAGGTGAGGCCAAAAACAGTAAAAAGGGCATATGGCTTTGTTGTAGAAGAGGCTGACAACATGCAACCATCTCCCGAGGAGGCAAAAAAGCAAAAACTGTTGTCAGAAACAAAAAAAGTAGCTATAGAAATGCAACGGAAAAATATTCCGATTATCACAGTACTCCCGGCAGTCTTCTGGGATGAGCTATGCAGAAAATACCTGTATCGTTTTGAAAATCTAAACAAAGATGGTTTTACAGGTATAAACCTGAATAAAAGATTAAGGAATTACTGTTTTGCGGTTGTGGCGGCAATGTTTGCTTTTATGCCGCTATTAATCTTTAGCTGTTTCAAACCGGGATCGGTTACACTCAATATGTATGCATCCATGGTAATGCCCTTTGTATGTCTAGGTTTTATTTTTAGAAATAACAACCTAGAGAAAGGCTTAAATTTTTGTTTGCTAATGTTAATGGCAGGTTTCGCCTCCTTGTATCTTTCTTGGGCTTTTTTGGGAGAATATTTACCGTTGAATGGAAGTTTGCTTACGCCAAAAGATGTTGTACATGTTTCTTTACTTATGGCTGGAGCTGTAGCATTTGGAGCAGTTATGTTCATTTATATCTTTGTTTTTGGAGCAGTCTTTTTCTCATATGGCAAAGAGGTTGATTCTTTTCTTATAAAATTTTTTTGTCGAAGTTTTTGTTTTAAGGACAAAAAAGATATGCCCATAGAAAAAGATGGAAGCAACAAAGTCAAAATAAATTTTTTGATAAAAACTCCGGAGTTTAAGGAAATTTTTGAAAAGCTGGAAAATTGCAATTATAGACCGCTGATTGCTGCGGCTCCCAAAGCATTCGAGATTGATCAAAAAGGATTTTCTGAAGCTTTAGAAGAAGAAAGAAGGGCGCTTGACCCAATCATTTTTACCAAGCATGGTGAAGTGGTGGTTGTGCATTACCAAATCGGAAAATTTGCCACAGAAGAAGATGTTATAGATTGGGCCAGAGAAAAAGGCTATAAAATCGCCTTAAGAAGAATAAAATAGTTATATTCAATAAAACAAAAACCGGACATCGTGAAAATTGATGCCCGGTTTTCTTTTTTTTAAAAAAATTAAGTGATGAGCATATACATCCCCAAACTGATAAGCACCACCCCGATCATCTTCTGAAACATCACTCCTCCCCCCAGCTCTTCTTTTAAGTACTTCGGATACCGGGTGGACAAAAAGAATACAATCAGGATCAGGAATACATATTGTACTCCCTGCAAAGAATTTATCAAGGCCACATTGCCAAGGCTGATGGCCCAATTCAGCATGATGAAAGCGGCCGCGGCCAGCAAGCGGACACTGAGGAAGAAACCGATGTTCTTTGGCGACTTCGCGCCTTTTTGATGTTCCTTGATTGACTTACGCCAATCACGAACAAAAAGGATGCAAAGCACGCCAAGAAATGAACCGAAGCGCGACCAGACAAAACTGCCGATAAACGGCTGGCTGGTGTAAATATATTTTATCAAAACATAATAAGCGGCAAAAAAGAAAGCGGATATGACGGAGTTAAGGATCAATCTCTCGCCGGCTCCGTACTCCGCATGAATGCCTCCCAAAATATATCCAAATTTGCTGCGGATGCTTTGCATGATTTCTTTCGCCGCATAAAACCGCGTATGTTTGATTGATATCAAAACTCCACCAATGATCAGGACAATAAATGCCAAAAACTGCCGTTCTGACAAGCTTTCACCCAAAAACACATAAGACAGCATAAAACTGAAGATCGGAATCATCGCTCCGACAACAGGCACCACCCTGGTCGCCTCGCTTTGATGCAGGGCCTTATACCAAAAAATCAAAGTAACCAAAAACAAAAGTCCGGCGGTGATATCCAAGGTAAAATCTCTGAAGCCGGGCACCCAAGGATCAAAGATCAGAATGACAAAATTAAAAATACTCCACATCCCGACAAAAAACACGTAAGTGATGGAAGAATGAATTTTTTTGGATAACAAAAACTTGTCAGCGACATAAACGCCGGCGTTGATGAAGTAGGCGGAGATTGCGACTAAAAACCACATAAGTTAAAATTCCAAATTACAAAACACTAATAACAAATAAATTCAAAATCACAAATTCAAAATTCCAAACTTTTTAATATTTGAAATTGGAATTTTGATATTATTTGATATTTGGTGCTTGTAATTTGTTATTTAAATTTTCTATATTCAACCTGTTCGTCTTACAAATTTCCGCATACACCTCCGCGCTCGGCCTCGCCGTCCTTGCCATCGTCTTCCGATCAACAGCGTACAGCCCGAACTTCGGCTCCCATCCCCACGACCACTCAAAATTATCCAGGAGCGACCAATGGAAATATCCGCGCACATCCGCTCCCCCCTCAATCGCTTTCCAAATCCAAAACAAATGCTCTTTGATGAAGCGCTCGCGATTAACATCTTTCTCATCAGCCAATCCATTTTCCAAAATAAAAATCGGCTTGTTGTGTTTCTTTAAAAAATTTAAAACATGATAAATTCCTTCCGGATAAATTTCCCAGCCTTTATCGTTTACCCATTCATTTTTGTTCTTGCGAAAAGGCGGATACCAAATCATACGGTCGTGAAAATAGTAATTTAGGCCCAAAAAATCGCTTTTTAAAAACTTTTTGATGATTCTCTGATTCCAATAATAGTCCAGCATTTTTGACAAGAAAACTTCAATCGGATTCCAAGCATGCGCCGGCTCAAAAAAATTGAGCATATTGGTCGTACCGACCTGCGCATTGGAAAAATATTTGTGAATCAGGCCATAGCTCCGGTTATGCGCGGCCGCCAAATTCTTGATCACCTTCTCTGCTTTAAGCAAAGAAAACTTCTGAGGCGGATGTTTGCGGCTGATATAACCGCCGAAGGTGTACATCATCGGTTCATTGAGCACCACCCAAAAATCAACCAGCCCGCCCAAATCCTTAACAATCAACTCAACATACTTGGAAAAATAGTCTACGGTTTTCTTGTTTTCCCAGCCTTTCTCATCTCTGACCCAAAGCGGAATGGTCCAATGCCAAAGCGTTACCACGGTTTTCAAACCGCGTTTTTTGGCGCCTTCCAACAATTCTTTATAATGATTGATCGCGCTCACATCCCACCGATTTTTATCCGGCTGTATCCGCGCCCACTCCAAGCCAATCCGAACCGCGTTATTGTTAAGTTTTTTGGACAAATCCAGGTCTTCTTCAAAACGTTCATATGAATCAACTGCCTGATCACAAACAAAATCATTTTGATTAAATTTCATTTTCTCCAATTTCTTTATCCTATTCTTTGATTTTTCCCACTCGCTCCAATCGTTAACGATACCGCCTTCAACTTGATAAGCGGAAGTGGCCGTCCCCCAAAGAAAACCGTCGGGGAATTTTAAAGATTTTTTTTCTTCAGTCATAATTTTCAAAATTTATCAAAATTATAATTTTATTATAGCATTTAAAAATATTTTTCACACTCAGTTATTTTTAAATGTGAATAAATTGTGAAAAACCTTTTTAAAATAATAATAAAATCTTGTTTTCTGCATTTCTTAATTATATTAGAAAAAAATATCTGCTGATTAAAAACATTTACATAATATTTTTTATCTAACTTTAAACAAAAAAAATTAATTTTTTATTCTTTTTATTCTTATTTATCTTTTCAGGCATAATCCTTGACTTTTTTCCTGAAATAATCTAATATACAATTACGCTCAAATTGTAGTGTATAAACTTTATGTTTATCTAAAATTCACAATGTAAAACAAAAGTTTTTCTTACTATAATTCAGACACTTAGTAAGGTCTGTTTTTTAGTTTGTGGCTATCTCGCGTGAGATTCCCGCACATCCGTAGAGCCGGTCATTAACAATTGATTCAAGACAATCAAAAAATTAGCAACAAAAGGTTTCGGCGCTAACAAGCGCTAATTTATCTATATATGCTAACTTGAATAAATAAATCCATTAGTTTAGAAGACATAATTTCTTCAAATACACATTGATATCATTTATCGAAAATGATTCACTTGGATAGTAAACCAAGTAAAAAACTTTATGAGAGTTTGATCCTGGCTCAGGATGAACGCTGGCGGCGTGTATAAGGCATGCAAGTCGAATGGGTTTAGCAATACAGCATGGCAAACGGGTGAGTAACACATTGGTAACCTACCTCGAAGTCGGGAATAACTCCGGCGAAAGCCGGAGATAATACCCGATAGTAGTGGGGGGACATAAGTCATTCCCACTTAAAGATTTATCGCTTCGAGAGGGGCCTATGGCCTATCAGCTAGTTGGTGAGGTAATGGCTCACCAAGGCTATGACGGGTAGCGGGTGTGAGAGCATGACCCCCCTCACTGGGACTGAGACACTGCCCAGACTCCTACGGGAGGCTGCAGTCAAGAATCTTCCACAATGGCCGAAAGGCTGAGGGAGCGACGCCGCGTGCAGGATGAAGCCCTTCGGGGTGTAAACTACTTTTATCTAGGGAAGAATCAATGACGGTACCTAGATGAATAAGGGGCTGCTAACTCTCGTGCCAGCAGCAGCGGTAATACGAGAGGCCTCAAGCGTTATCCGGATTTATTGGGCGTAAAGGGTGCGTAGGTGGTTTGATGCAGTCTCATGTTAAATCCTCGAGGCTCAACCTCGGAGGCTGCGGGAGAAACGGCATAGCTAGAGGCTGGGAGAGGCAAGCGGAATTGCTGGTGTAGGGGTGAAATCCGTTAATATCAGCAGGAACACCAAAGGCGAAGGCAGCTTGCTGGGACAGTTCTGACGCTGAGGGACGAAAGCGTGGGTAGCGAATGGGATTAGATACCCCAGTAGTCCACGCCGTAAACGATGGATACTAGGTATTGGGAGTATCGACCCTCTCAGTGCTGTCTACCTAAGCTAACGCGTTAAGCATCCCGCCTGGGAAGTACGGCCGCAAGGCTAAAACTCAAAGGAATAGACGGGGACCCGCACAAGCGGTGGAGCATGTGGTTTAATTCGACGATAAGCGAGGAACCTTACCAAGGTTTGACATCTAGCTGCAGACTCCTGGAAACAGGAGAGCCTTCGAGGGTGCTAGACAGGTGCTGCATGGTTGTCGTCAGCTCGTGTCGTGAGATGTTCCGTTAAGTCGGGAAACGAGCGCAACCCTTATCCTGTGTTTTATATGTCATAGGAGACTGCCCGCTTTAAGTGGGAGGAAGGTGGGGATGACGTCAAATCAGCATGGCTCTTACACCTTGGGCTACACACGTGCTACAATGGCCAGTACAAAGGGTCGCCAAACCGCAAGATGGAGCAAATCCCAAAAAACTGCTCTCAGTTCGGATTGAGGTCTGCAACTCGACCTCATGAAGCTGGAATCGCTAGTAATCGTGGATCAGCCATGCCGCGGTGAATACGTTCTCGGGTCTTGTACTCACCGCCCGTCACGCCAAGAGAGTCGGTAATACCCGAAGTCCCGCGTTAGTGGGGACTAAGGTAGGATCGGTGATAGGGGTGAAGTCGTAACAAGGCATCCGTAGCGGAAGCTGTGGATGGATCACCTCCTTTCTAGGGAGACATGAACATGGGCTTGCTCATGTTCAAGTCGGCACTTCTATCAGCCTGTTTGGTAGCCCCAAACAGGACGAAGCGAATTCAGAACAGAATTTATTCTGGTTCAGGATATAATTTAAGTCCTCACATTTGTGAGTTGTGAGGCAGGTTTATTTTCAAGGAAGCATAGATAAGATAATTAGCGCTTGCTAGCCTCAAAGCCTTAACGGTTTTTATGGGGCCGTTCTTTTCTTTAGAAACAAAGGGATTGGCCTCAGCCAGTCTTTTTTGTTTGGGCAACTAGCTCAGTTGGTTAGAGCGCGTCCCTGATAAGGACGAGGTCGGAAGTTCGAATCTTCCGCTGCCCACAAGCCGCCGCAGGCGGCAAATTCCAAATTCCAAGATACAAAAAACAAACAAAATTCAATAATCAAAACTAAAAATTCCAAACAGTTTGGAATTTGAAAGTTGTAATTTGAAATTTATTTGGAATTTGTATCTTGTATATTTGAACATTCTGCCCTTCGGGCAGTCATCGCGGGGTAGAGCAGCCGGCAGCTCGCCAGGCCCATAACCTGGAGGTCACCGGTTCGAATCCGGTCCCCGCAACAAAATAGTTAATTAGTTGATTAGTTAATTGGTTAATTAGTTTTTCCAGATCAACCAATTAACTAATCAACTAATTAAAACGCCTCGGTAGCTCAGTGGTAGAGCATGCGACTGAAAATCGCAGTGTCGTCAGTCCAATTCTGACCCGGGGCACAAACCCCGCCATAGGCGGGAAGCACCAAAAAAACAAGATACAAATCCCAAACAATTCTCAAATCACAATATTCAAAAAAATATTTTGAAATTTGTTTGGGATTTGTATCTTGTGATTTGGAATTTCTGCGCAGCAGCGGGGTGTCGTATACCGGTAGTACGCATGCTTTGGGAGCATGTCGACTGGGTTCAATTCCCAGCACCCCGACCCTCTTTCGCTAAAGCTTCAGAGGGCAAGCTCATCCTTCGCCAAGGCTTCGGATGGCAAGCCCTTGGGGGTTTGCATTTTGAAACGTTTGCGAAGACAAAAAACTTTTTCCAAAAAATAAACATAGCAAAAAAATCTATCCTTACTGTAGCGACGAAGCGGGCTTGCCCGCCGAAGCTCGCGGCAGGGAAATAAACATAGTAAAAAAAATCTATCCTTTCTGTAGCGACGAAGCGGGCTTGCCCGCCGAAGCTCGCGGCAGCGAGCGTAGGCGGGTATAGTATAGTGGCTTTTTATGCTAGCCTTCCAAGCTGGAGAGACGGGTTCGATTCCCGTTACCCGCTCAGTTAAAAATCAAGATACTGAATGATTCATAATCGGCGCTGCTGTATTGCTTCTTATGATAATTCTTGCTCGTATCAAAATTTTTAATTATTAATTTTTAATTCTAAATTATTGAGTATGTTAACCATAAGACTATCAAGAATAGGCAAAAAGAAAAAACCAATGTACCGTTTGATCATTTCCGAAAAAGGACGCGATCCTTTCGGCAGATCATTAGAGATCCTTGGTTCATTCAATCCTTTTTCAAAGGAATTGGCAGTTGAACAGGAAAGAATAAAATATTGGATATCTAAGGGCGCGCAAATGTCCCCCACCGTAAACAACCTGCTCATTGATAAAAAAATCATTGAAGGGAGAAAGGTAAAAGCGTCAAAACCCGGAGCTAAGCCGGCGGAAGAGAAAAAACCGGAAGAGGTAAAAAAACCGGAGGTAAAAGCAGAAGAGGTCCCAGCTGAAAAAACGGCAGAAACACCAGTAGCGGAATCCAAAACTGAAGAAGTTGCAAAATAGGCCATAATATTGAATATTCACCATAAATTATAAATAAAAACTATAATTAATTGACAAATATTTAATATTGTGATACTATAGTAAAACTACAATCGTCTTAAGACGGCGGTAGGTTAATTAATAAAAGCTTTTTAAAATTGATAAAAAAGACCAATAATCTGAATTATCATTTTGAAAGACTAAACGTATGGCTGAAAAAGCACAAGATCAAGAGTTTCTAGAATTCATCGTTAAATCCGTTGTCGCCAATCCCGACAAAGTAACCACAGAAAGGATCGTTGATGAAAGAGGTGTCCTTCTTACATTGGACATTGATCCGTCTGACATGGGTTATGTAATCGGACGCCGTGGACAAACCGCACAAGCAATCAGGACTTTGCTCAAGATTGTTGGCGCTAAAAACAATGCCCGCGTCAATTTGAAAATCAATGAACCGGAAGGTTCACAAAGAGGCGAAAGACGCGAAAGAAGCGACAGAGGCGATCGCAATGACAGAGGCGATAGAGGTGAGAGATCTCACAGAACCCCTGACATCGACACTTCCAGCGTTGATGATTTGAAAATCTAAATCAAAACAAATCACATAAGACAAAAAGCCACAGCTATCTTAAGAAGTGGCTTTTTGTTATAATAAAACAAATGCCTAAATTATAATTTCTAATTACTAAGAAGTCTTATTCTACAAAAATTAGAAATTAGGAATTATAATTTAGAAATATTATTTAACATATGACTTTCCACATTCTCACAATCTTCCCATCCATCTTCTCTTCCTACTTCAATGAGAGCATCCTTAAACGCGCCCAAGAAGCCGGAAAAGTTGAAATAAAAATTTATAATCTGCGCGACTGGGCGGAAGATAAGCACATGACAGTTGATGATACGCCGTATGGAGGCGGGGCGGGGATGGTGATGAAGGTAGATGTTTTATACAAAGCTATTAAAGAAATAAAAAATAAAATTGAAAATAAATCTCAAATTACAAATTACAAATTACAAATAAACCCAAAATTAAAAATTCAAAATTCAAAATTAATTTTATTGTCCGCCAAAGGAAAAACTTGGAATCAAGAAATGGCCAAAGAATATTCTGATATTGACGACATCATCCTGATCTGCGGACACTATGAAGGTGTGGATGAGCGGATAACGGAATTTGTTGATGAAGAGATTTCAATCGGAGACTATGTCTTAACGGGCGGAGAAATTCCGGCAATGGTGATTGTTGATTCCATGGCTCGTCTAATTCCGGGCGTGCTTGGGAACGAAGACAGTCCAATCAATGAATCTCACAGTGAATCAGGCATTCTGGAACATCCGCATTATACCCGGCCGGAAATCTTTATCGATGACGATGGCATTAAACATAAAGTTCCTGACATTCTTTTATCTGGCGACCATAAAAAAATTGCCGAGTGGCGTAAAAAAAATAATAAAAAAAAATGATCATATAAAAAATACGCCGCTAAGCGACGTATTTTTTATATAAAGTGAAAAGGTTATTTTGTTTCCGGAACAAGCAGCGCCGCCCCGATGATTCCCGCGTTACCGCCTAACTTGCCTTTTAAAATTTTAACCTTACTCGCGGAAGGAGCAAAAGAAACATATTCTTTCATTGTTTTCTTTGCCGTAGACAGAAACAGATCCGCTGAACCCATGACGCTTCCTCCCAAAACAAAAACTTCCGGATCAATCAAATTCACAATGTTTGCAAGCAACACCCCCAAATGCCGCCCAAACTCTTCATATAACTTTTGTGACAAAATATCACCCATCACGGCTTCTTGCGAAAGCCTGGCCGGGTCATTTTTTAAAATTTTCTGATAACACTTTTCAAAATCCAGGCCGGATGAAAAATCAGTCACCATATGCCCCGGTTCTCCAGCTCCGCCCCAAAACCCCCTGTGTATCTCTCCGTTATTCCACCATGAGCCGCCTATGCCGGTGCCGATTGTCAGGCCGTAAATACTGGAGTATGCTTTCCCCGCGCCCATCACTGCTTCTCCACGAACAAAAACTTTCGCGTCATTGTCAATGTATACGGGTATTTCAAACATCTTCTTGATCATTTCTCCGATAATTTTTCCTTCCAAAGTCGGTAAGTTGGGAAGTCCGAAGATCTTTCCTGTTTTCGCATCAACTTGCCCCGGTATTCCGATCCCAATTCCTGAAACTCGAACTTTTTCAGCCTTTGCTAAATTCAACAGCGGATCAACCAAAGCCTTAAGCATAACCAAAAAATGATCCAAACTATCTCTGGGAGTCGCCAGGTCAAAATCACCGATCACTTTTTCTCCATCAAAAAGCGCCGCCGCCATTTTTGTTCCTCCCAGGTCAATTCCAATCGCGTATTCTTTTTTATTTGACATATTTTAAAAATTAATTCTTTTGTATAAACCTTGTTTTAACATTTTTCTCTTATCTTATTTTTCTTGGAGGTCTGCTCTTTATTATCAAGATAAAGGCGTAGACGGAAAGAAAAGTAAGATAAGAGAAAAATGTTAAAACTTTCAAAATCCTTATTTAAAAAGTGTCTTTGACTCTTCCCAATAAATATCATTATTCTTGACAGTCTTTTCCCAATACCACCACTCAACTCCCCACAGATAAAATTCATTAAATCCGGCTTGCCTGGAAAATTCCAAAATCTCTTTGAATTTCTGATAATTCATTGTCTGGTCCCGATCTTCTTGGCTCAAATCCTGAAAAGGCTTCGGTCCCCAGGGCTCGGCCTGCAACTCAATTACGATCCACTTCTTAGGATTGGCAAAGAGGCGGGAAACATTTTTCTTAAACCTGAAAAATCCCGGCTCAATTGGATAATGAACATAACTTTTAAAAGTTGCGGAATAAGTGTCCCGGTACATCGTGGTGCCAAAAATATCCGCTCGTTTTGCGGCCGGCACCCAGAGCGACAACTCGCCGGAATCCGTGAGCACGATGGGACGGCTGTCAATTGATTTGACAAGCGCGATCTCTTCATCCAAAAATTCCGCATCCAATCTTGGACATTCTCCGAAATTCGGCAAAAACGGCTCATTTTCAACCTGCCAATTTATGATTGCGGAAATATTTTTATACCTGTTTACGGTTTCAGAAATATATTTTAAAACTTGTTTTTCTCTATCTTCCTTATCAAGATTCTTCGCCCATTCAGGAATATGACATTCCGGCCAACGCGGTAAACGGCTGCCGACAGCGAGAATGATTTTAACTCCCCTTTTTTGCGCTTCATTTATCTGCCAATCCAAATCATTCCAAGAAAAAACTCCGCCTTGCATCTCCACTTCATTCCAATAAGCAGACAACCGTATTTTCTTAACTCCCAGATCGTCAAAAATTTCCAAATACGTTTTTTGCGGATCAAGCCCGAGGCTTTGGGCTTGCTTGGCTGAAAATGTCACTCCGTAACTTAACTGCTCACTTTCGTAAATCCAGCCTCGGCTCAAGAGGAAAATGATAAACAAGAAAATTATCAAAAAAATATAAAACAACTTTAAATTACTGAAAAATTTTTTTATCATCATCTGCCAAGGCTTAATACCAAACATTTTTAAACACCTCCTTGTTTATCATATCAACCACAAAATTAACAATAACATAAGAACAAAGCACAATCACCAAACCGATAACTGCTGTCTTTATCTGAGATTTAGCTTTTGTAACAACATCTTCCTGCCCCCGGGATGTCATCCAATTAAAACCAGCCAACATAATCAAAATCACCATAATCAATCCTAAAAAAGTTAAAAATACATTTATAATTCTCACAATCACCAGTCTGATATCAGTTGGGTTGGTTGCGCTCTGATTGAAGGATTCGGCTAAATCAGTTTTCCCTTCCTGCATATTCCAAAGATTGTTTGACGCAAACACAGTAATGTTAAAACTATTTAAAATTATCAGACAAAGCGACAAGGTAATGACAAATTTAAAAAAACTCTTGTTTATTTTCATAAATTTTATGATATAATATTATTATAAATACTTGATTTTCATCATATCTATATTATACCAGAAAAACCGCTAAGACTACAAATACGTGAACTTATCAACAAAAGTCGCTTATAACACGATCATCCAATTTATATCCAAGGTCATTTCAACCGCGCTGGGACTTTTGGCAATGGCAATGATAGCCCGTTATTTGGGACTTTCCGGTTTTGGGGAGTATACGACTGCATTCACGTTCATTTCATTTTTTGCCATCATGGCAGACTTAGGATTGACTCTCATAACCGTCCAAATGATATCTCAACCGAATATTGACGAGAGCAAGATTTTGGGAAATTTGATGGGGCTGCGCCTCTTTTCAGCGATAATACTCATAGGCCTCGGGCCGATCATGGTTCAATTTTTCCCTTATTCAACTTCAGTAAAAATCGCAGTTTCCGCGATGAGCGCCTCATTCCTGTTTACGGCCTTAAACCAAATTTTTGTCGGTCTTTTCCAAAAACGCTTGCGAATGGACAAAGTGTCTTTGGCGGAAGTCATCAGCCGCGCGGTCTTGGTGATCGGTATTTTTTTTGCCATCAAAGAAAATTGGGGGCTCCTGGGGATATCATTGATCATAATCGTTCCTAACGGCATCAGCTTTCTTCTCCACTATCTGTTCTCTTTAAAATTTATAAAAATAAAAATCAGATTTGATTTCAAGTATTGGAGAGAAATCATGAAAAGATCATGGCCGCTGGCGATAACCATCATCTTCAACTTGATATACTTAAAAACAGACACAATCCTTTTATCAATCATCAATCGTCCCTCTCAGATAGGGATCATCGCGGAAGTGGGGCTTTACGGCGCCGCTTACAAAGTGATTGAAGTGCTTGTTACTTTTCCTTTTATTTTCGCCGGCATCATCTTGCCGATACTAACCCTGCAATGGGCGGAAAATAACAAAGAAAAGTTTTTTTCAATTCTGCAAAAATCATTTGACACGATGGCGATGTTTGCCATCCCGCTGATCATTGGAACATATTTTCTGGCAAAAGACATTGTCGTTCTTATGGCTGGAGAAGAATTCTCAGCCGCCGCTCCGATCTTGCGCCTGCTGATCATTGCCGCAGCCGTAATATTTTTGGGAACGATGTTCTCCCATGCTATAATTGCCATACACAAGCAAGCAAAGATAATTTTTTGTTATTTTTTTGTGGCGGTTTCGTCCGTGATCGGATACCTGATTTTTATTCCCAAGTTTTCATATTTCGGCGCTGCTTGGGTAACGATATATTCTGAAACTGCAATTGCTCTGCTCATGATGGCAGTGGTCTGGAAGTATACGAGGTTCATTCCAAAATTGGAGATATTCTTCAAATCCGCCTTAGCTTCGCTTGGTATGGGCTTAATCCTTTTGGGCTTAAGAAAAAATGGAATTGACAGCATCGCCATATCTTTGCTTGCTGCCATCCCTGCATATTTCATATTTCTATATTTATTCAAGGGGCTTGAACAGAAAGACATTTTAAATTTGTTAAACAAAAACCATGACAAATAAAACCCTAATCTTAAACCCTGCTTGCAACCGCAACATTGATGCCCTGTACGACTTTTTTGATGTTCTTGACAGCAAACTTGGTTCGGTTATCGTTTTAAGCAAAGACGGCCGCTTGGTAAAAAGATGCGGTGAAAATGGCAAAACAGCCAAAAAAATAAATTATTGGCCTGAAATTGATTCCCTAAAAAAACTGGCGCTTTATTTGCTTCTTTTCCCAATCACCATTCCGGGTGTTTTCTTTTTTATCTTATCTTTAAAATTAAAGAAGGGCGTGGGGCAAATCATTTGCTTTTCCAACTTTGATAAAATTTTTGTCACTCCTTTGGCAAAGATCTTAAAAATCAAGATTGCCTGGCTGATTTTTCCCAACGAAGAAAAAAGTGGTCACAATCTGATGCTAGATCTCATGATCAGGCTGGTTTCCAAGGCAGCGTCCATCATTTGCGTAACCGAACAGGCAAAAAACAATTTGATTTCAAAAAAATATAAAAACTGGGCGGTTGATTCAATCATGCCCGGCATCAAAGACAAGCATCTCAGGCAAGAGAATATTTTTGAAAAGCTGGCTCTGAACGATAAAAAGAACCGTCTAAAAAAATTTTTTACCGTCGAGCGTTATGGATCTGGATTCAAAACAGAACATTGAAACGATTCTAAAAGCGGCAAAAAAAACGCTCTCTGTCGTTCCAAATTTGCAGCTTATCATCATTGGTGATGGAAAAGAAAAAAAAGTCTTAAGTTGGCTGGTAAAAAAAATGGAAATAAACAACCTGGTCTGGTTTGTGGGGGAACAAGCGCATTTGGAAAAATGGTTTGAAAATTTTGAAATTTATATCGTCGGGCCAAAACAAGGAACGCTTTTTGACATTGGAAATGTCCTCCATGCCATGAGCCATGAACTGCCTGTCATTGCTCCGGAAAACGATTTATGGCGGGAAATATTTTCAAAGTCAGGGGCGGGCGTTCTCCTGGAAAAATATGAGAGCGATGATTTGGCCAAAGAAATAATATTTTTAAAAAGAAGAGAAGATATCAGAAAAAAAATCGGAAAAGAAGCCCGATCTTTGATTGACAACAAATTCAGGGTTGAAAAAATGGTAGAACAATTTGTTGAAATCTTAAACAAAAGATAAGATTACAAATTACTTTAAGATTACAAATTACAAATTATTACAAATAGCACAAATAATTACCAATAACACAAATAATATAAATATGGTAACAATTTGTAATTTGTAATCTTTTAAAAAAATGAAATACGAAATTATCAAAAAAACTAAAGAATACATCGTTATAAACAAACCGGCTGATGTGCTTGTGCATGGCGCGGAACATATAAAAGAAGATTCTTTAACGGAAGCAATGCTTAAAGATTTTCCGGAACTCGCTAAGGTCGGGGAAGACCCGATGCGTCCGGGGCTGGTTCACAGGCTTGATAAGCTCGCCTCTGGCCTGATGGTCATAGCGCGCACGCCGGAAAGCTTTTGGAATCTCAAGGAGCAATTCCAAAAAAGAACGACGGATAAATTTTATACCGCTCTGGTTTTTGGCGCGATCAAAAAAGAAGAAGATGACATAAATTTTCCAATCAAAAGAAGCGCGAAAGGCTTTCGGATGGCTGCCATTCCGGGAACTGTTGATGGAGAAAAAAATGAAGAGGGCAGGATCTCAGCCACGCATTTTGAGGTGATAAAAAGATATAAGAACTTTACTCTTTTAAAAGTAAAAATCAAGACTGGCCGCACGCATCAAATCAGAGTCCATATGGCGGCTTACGGGCATCCTCTGGTTGGGGATGATTTATACTCAACTTCCAAGACCAGGATAAAAAACAAAAAGCTTGGCCTAAAAAGGATTTTTTTGGTAGCCGATCGTTTAGAATTCACGGATCTTAAAGGCGAGCGGAAAAAATTTGAAATCGGTCTTCCCGCGGAATTGGAAAATTTTTTAAATAACAAGATAAAATAAACTATGATCATCACTTTAAACGGCCATAGCGGCACCGGCAAATCCACGATTGCCAAGACGCTGGCCAAGGAGCTTGGCATCAAGCATTACTCCAGCGGCGATTTTCAAAGACAACTGGCCAAAGAACGCGGGTTCTCAATTGCCGAGTGGGGAGAAAAAGAGAAAAATGATCCAAGCTACGATAGGATGGTGGATGACAGAATGGTAGAAACGGCGCGCAAATCCGGCAACATGATAATTGACGGCTGGATTTCCGCTCATTTTCTGCCTGAATCGCTAAAAATATTTTTCAAAGGAGATCTGGGGACAAGAGCAGAACGGATAACGACGGTTCGCGAAGCTGAAAGCTACTCAGATGTCGAAACTGCCATGAAAACGATAGAGGAGAAGGAGAAGGTGAACCGCAAACGCTGGATTGAATTCTATGGCTTTGATTTTATGGATGAAACCAATTACGACCTTGTCATTGATACCACGGAGTTCAATCTTGAAGAAGTTTATAAGCAGGTGCTTGATTTTGTTAAGGGTAAGATGAAGGAACAAAAATAAGAAAAATAAGAATAAAAAGAAAAAAATTCCTCTGTTTGGGGAATTTTTTATTTGTATAAAAAAAGGGTTTCAACTTGAAAGCTTGAAACCCTTATAATCCTATTGTAGGATACTCAAATGTTTAATGTTTTGAAAACCCCCTGTTGTCTTTGTGAACAAAGGCAACGGACATTCCCTTTTCCTGAAAAAACTTTTGCACCTCCTCCAATTTGTTTCCGTCTGCCGGGACAACACCCCCGATACATCCGGCATCAGCCAAAAGCTGCGGGCCCTCGCGGTGATCATTGCGGGAGATTGTTTTCATAATTTCATCAAAATCTTTTATCTCCGTGATTTTCCCGGTTTTCGCTATAAAATCACTTAGGAAAGCCATCTTGTCTTTGATGTCATCGATATCTTTGCCGCTCGTTTCACCTTGCGCAAAGGGGAAAAATGCATCAGAAGCAAAGACTGATCCTTTGGTATCATGGCCTGACTGATTAGCGCGATTGATGCAAAGACGAACGCATTCAATCCGGTCTTGCTGTCCGCAACCAAGGCCGATCAGCATGCTGTCTTTGGCCAAAGCGACTGTATTGCTGGAAGCAAACCAGGCTGCCACCCAGGCAATCAGCAAGGAATCAAAGTCATCATCTTCAAGCAGCATCGGTTTGCCGACCTGAGAAACGATATCGTCCAACGTGAAGACAAAACTTGGAAACCTTTGTTTTAAAACATCATTCCCGTTAAAAAGGTTTTTAAGCATCCATTCTTTTTTAGGAAAAAAATGGATGTACTCCAGAGCAAGGGACCGTTCTAACGCCGGGTTGGCGAGTAAGCGTCTTTTTTCTTTCTTATTCAGCAATTTTACGGTCGCTGGTGAAAAAGACGGCGCCAAAATAAGGTCCAAACCCCATTTTTTATCCTGCGCTTGGCACAATTCCGGCGGCTGGCGAAAAAGTTCAATGCCTAGGTGATCATCAATGGCAAAGTTGGTTACCACTTCACCGCCCATAATGGCTACTTTATTACCGCTCAAGGCTTTTCTGATTACGGCGCTACGATCTTTCCAATCAATTGCGATCCCGCAAGGATTGGCGTGCTTGCCGGCGATTACAATATAAGGTACCGCTCCATATGTTCTCCAAAATGCATCGGTCAGAAAGCGCAAAATATGGACAATATAGTCGCCGTCGGCTAAGGAGATATAACTGGGGTCGCCTGAAATTGCCGGTAAAAACTTTGACATCGCTAAAGGGTCATCGGAATCTCCGGGCATCAGAAAGGCTGGATTCTGGTTGCGGTTTTCTGCGTAAGACAAATCGATTGAGACTTGTGGTGAGTCTTTTTTTATCTGTTCTGCCATTGTTTACTCTCCCTGTATTTCAAGAAATGGTTTAACGTCTCCATGAAAAGCAAGCTTATCAAAATGGGTGCCGATAAGCCACCGATAATCACCGATAAGCCTCATGGCTTCCTGGGCCAGTCGGAATCTGAGCTCAAGATCTGTTCCACTGATATATTGGATAGCAAACCCCAGACTCTTATATGAAGATGGGGAAGTGATGACTGCAACTGAATGCCAATTCTTGGCCGCGGCCATGGTCATGGCCGGTCCGCCGATATCAATGTTGACACGCGCCGTTTCTGCGTCCGCGCCCTGCTCTGTAACCATATCAAAAGGATAAAGATTGCCGATAAAGACATCAAAATACACACCCGGAGAACCTGTCATTGATAACATTGTGTGGTTAAGATACTGCTCGTGAGCCGGATTATTTCTTTCCGCTAAAAGACCAGCGTGAATTTTGGGATGCAGAGTTTTTACCAAACCGCCTTCCATTTCCGGAGCCTTTGTAAAATCTTCAACCGACATATAATTCTGTTCAGTTCTATCCCCTAAGATGGCCTTTACTCTCTCGCCGGTTCCGCCTGTTGAATAAAAACGAACAAGCGGGTTGGTCTGCATGATAGCATTGATAATCACATCCAAACCTTCCTTGTCAAAAACGCTGACCAGAACATTTTTCGGACAAATCAAATCCAAAACCGGAAACTTATTTTTTCTTATCATTTCATAACTCCTTTCATCACTTTGATTGTTAATAACGATGATCCCGATATATATAAGCCTTTTTTTCAGGCTGTTATTTTTAAAAGGACAAAAAAAGCCAAACCTCCTTTTGATTCAGCTTAAATGTTTATGTGGACGCACAAGGATTCGAACCTTGGACCCCTTCGGTGTAAACGAAGTGCTCTAACCAGCTGAGCTATGCGTCCCTACTACGCTGAAGCTTCGTAGGGCAAGCCCCTACAAATCAAGCATAGTTTTTTCTTTTGTACTTTATTTCGTTAAAACTCCGGCAAAGGATAGGCTTGCCATCCGAAGCCTTGGCGTAGGATGGTGCGGACGAGAGGACTTGAACCTCCACGGGTTGCCCCACAAACACCTCAAGCTTGCGTGTATACCAATTTCACCACGTCCGCGAATATGATAATTTCAAAAAAAATCTCCTGATTATGTCCGACTTAAATCAGAAATTCAAATCGGACTGATATCAGAAGATTTTACTCGGTTACGACTTTTTCTTTCAAACGTTTCTTGTATCCGCCCCTTAAAAATGTAAGTTTTGCTCTCTTCACTTTTGCGATTTTCTTGATCTCAATTTTTTCAATCGTCGGCAGATTCAAAGGATAGATTTTTTCCACTCCGACACCGTTGGAAACTTTGCGGACAGTGATGGTCGCGCCCTGTTCTTTGCCATGCTTTCTGGCAATGATAATGCCGTCAAAAAACTGCACCCTTTCTTTTTCTTCTCCTTTGGTATTCAGCTCTTTAATCCGCTGATAAATCCTGATGGTAACGCCCGGTTTGAGCTTTGAATCCCTGTCCTCGGCTTTTACCACTTCACCGGGGATATCTTCAACAAGAGTTTCTTCTTCATTTTTTTCTTCTTCCGCGCTTACTTCAGAAGAAACTTTCACGTCTTCTTCAGTTCCGGCAGATTGTATTTTTTGCTCTTCAGCCATATGTTTTAAATATAAAAATAGAACAAAAGTGTTCTACTTATCATAATTTCTAAAATTATTAATTCTTTAAGTATATTATAACAATCCGCCAAATTTGTCAATTGATATATAAAAAATCTTATAAAAAAATAAATAGCTAATATTAAATAAAATTAACTTGCTTTAAATCTGAGACCTAAGATTTTATATTTTCCTTATCTTATTTTTTCTCACATGTCTGCATCCTAAACATCGACAATAAAGGCGTAGACTGGGAGGAAAAATAAGATAAGGAAAATATAAAATCGTTAAAGACAATCGCTCATTTAAATTTAGCTGCTTTAACGCAATTTTTCAAAAGACTCGCGACAGTCATTGGTCCCACACCTCCGGGAACCGGAGTAATCGCACTCGCCACTTTTTTAACATTTTCAAAATCCACATCCCCGCACAACTTTCCGTCCACAGAACGATTAATTCCCACGTCAATGACAACCGCTCCCTTTTTTATCATTTCCTTTTTGATAAAATTCGCTTTGCCGATCGCCGACACGACAATGTCAGCCTGTTTGATCTTTTTTGCCATATCCTTGGTAAACGAATGGCAAATCGTCACCGTTCCGTTTTCTTTCAGAAGCAGCATACCCATGGGCTTGCCGACAATGTTGCTCCGTCCGATGACAACGCAGTCCTTTCCTGCAATCTCAAGCTTATATCTCTTTAAAAGTTCAATGATGCCAGAAGGAGTGCAAGGCTCAAATGTCCCTTTGCCGATACAGAACTTTCCGACATTGATCGGATGAAAACAGTCAACATCTTTTACGGGTTCAATCGCCTCCAAAACCTTAGCTTCATGGATATGCTTTGGGATGGGAAGCTGAAGAAGGATGCCGTGCACTTTCTTATCTTTGTTCAAAACTTCAATCTGTTTAAGCAAGGCTTTTTCTGAAATCGAACTCTTAAGTTCAAACAGAAATGAATTGATCCCGACTTCCTCGCAGGCTTTTTGCTTGTTTCTGACATAAACTCTGGAAGCCTGGTCGCTTCCAACCAAAACCACCGCCAAGCCCGGCTTAATTTTCATTGTTTTTATTTCTTTCTTTAACTCATTCTTAATTTTTTGCGCAGTTGCGAGACCGTCAATGATAATAGCCATATAAAAAATTATTTGTATATTTGTATTAATTTGTATTTTGTATCCTATTAGAACAACCCCGTTATCCTACCCTCCCCATCTATATCAATCTTTTCGGCTGCCGGCTTCTTGGGAAGCCCCGGCATGGTCATCATATCACCGAGAATCGCAACGATAAAGCCGGCGCCGGCGGAAAGTCTTGCTTCCCGAACGGTAATTTCAAAACCGCTTGGCCGGCCCAGTTTCTCGGGATCATCAGAAAACGAATACTGCGTCTTTGCCATGCAGATCGGCAGATTCCCTTTGCCGAGTTCTTTAATCTTTAAAATCTGTTTCATTGCTTGGGGTGTAAAATTTACCTTACCTGCTCCGTATATTTCTTTTGCAATAAAATTAATTTTATTTTCAACTGTCTCATCAAGACTGTAAAGCGGTTTATACTCAGATTTTTTATTATCTATGGTATCAATGATTTTTTTTGCCAGATCAACCCCGCCCAGCCCGCCCTTTTCCCATACTTCGGAAATCTCAAATTCCGCGCCCAAATCTTCACAGCATTTTTTTATAAATTCAACTTCCGCTTCAGAATCAGTCACAAAATGATTTAACGCAACCACAACCGGAACACCGAATTTTTTCAGATTCTCAATGTGTTTTTCCAAATTTTTGATCCCCTGTTTAACCGCCTTTAAATTTTCTTTGCCAAGCTCTGTTTTGTTTACACCTCCATTATACCTGAGCGCTCTGACTGTCAGAACCAAAACCACACAGTCAGGTTTTATCCCGGCAATCCGGCATTTGATGTTCATGAATTTTTCCGCTCCCAAATCAGCTCCGAATCCCGCTTCAGTCAAAACCACATCCGCCAATTTCAAGGCTGTTCTTGTTGCTCTGATGCTGTTGCATCCATGGGCAATGTTGGCAAATGGTCCGCCATGCATGATGGCCGGCGTGTTTTCCAGAGTCTGGACCAAATTCGGCTTGATAGCGTCTTTAAGGAGAACAGTCAAAGCGCCGGAAACTTTCAATTCTTTTACCGTCACCGCTTTGCCGGAAAAAGAATATCCGATGACAATTTCTCCGATTCTTTTTTTCAAGTCATTCAAATCAGACGCCAAACATAGGATAGCCATCATCTCAGAAGCAGCTGTGATGTTAAACCCGTCTTCTCTTTGAACGCCATTGGCTCTTCCGCCGCCTCCCACAACAACATTTCTAAGCGCCCTGTCATTAAGATCAATGCAGCGCTTCCAAAAAATCTGAGATGGATCGATCCCAAGCTCATTTCCAAACTTGATATGATTATCAATGATAGACGCCAGAAGATTATTTGCAGTTGAGATGGCATGGATATCGCCGGTAAAATGCAAATTGATATCTTCCATCGGAACGACTTGCGCGTATCCTCCCCCGGCCGCCCCGCCCTTGATTCCAAACACCGGCCCCAGGGACGGTTCGCGAATTGCAATGATAACCTTTGTTCCAATTTGTTTCATCGCCTGCCCCAGCCCCACCATCGTGGTGGTCTTCCCTTCACCGGCCGGAGTCGGGTTGACGGCCGTAACCAAAACCAGCTTCCCATCAGGATTATTTTTGATGCGCTCCCAAAGTGAATCGGCAAGCTTGGCTTTATAATTCCCATACAATTCCAGCTCTTCCTCTTTGATGCCGATTTCTTCTGCGATCTTTGTTATCAGTTGCATGATAGCTTCTTGGGCGATTTGAATGTCGGTTTTCATATATTCCTAATTTGGCTTATGAAAAGATATTATTAAACTTTTTTATTATTGCGTTATCTTTAATGTTGGCCACCCGCTGATTGGGCGCTGATTTGTACGCTGATAAGTCGCTGATATTAGTGCCAATGTCTAATCATTTTAACCCAATTACAATGTGTTGGCAAGACCATTTTCATTGCTTTTATTATCCTTTAATATCTGATACTATATATTATGTACTATCCTATTTTAATAGACCAAACCGACTATCAGCGTTAAATCAGCGTACAAATCAGCGACCAATCAGCGGTAAACGCTTTTAAAATCAAAAAGACAATGACCCTACAAGAAAAACAAAAAAAAGAAATGCGAGAAATCCTCAAGCTCCATTGGGGCTATGATTCTTTCCGCCCCGGACAGGAAACAGTGATTGATAACATCCTGGAAGGAAAATCAACGATCGTGATCATGCCCACCGGCGGCGGCAAATCTTTGTGCTATCAGCTTCCGGCTTTGGTACTTCCGGGCGTAACAATCGTCATCTCCCCGCTCATCTCGCTCATGAAAGACCAGGTTGATGCTTTGGAAAAGATCGGCGTCGGCGCCACTTTCATCAACTCATCAATATCCCAACAAGAAGCATACTCCCGGATTAACGAAGTAAAGCAGGGTTGCTACAAACTCTTGTACATCGCTCCGGAAAGATTTTATTCTGAAGAATTTTGTTCTGCGCTTAAAGACATCCAGGTCAGCCTTTTTGCCGTGGATGAAGCCCATTGCATCAGCCAATGGGGCCACGATTTCCGTCCGAGCTACACCCGGTTAAAACAAGCCATCGCCCTTACAGGAAATCCGCCGGTGCTGGCACTGACTGCGACTGCAACCCTGGAAGTCAAAGAAGACATCGCCAAACAGCTGGGGCTCATCAATCCCAAAATCATCGTAACCGGCTTTGCCCGCCCCAACCTGCAATTCGGAGTCGTTCAAGCCAAAGAGAATCAGAAGCCGGGAATCGTGTTGGACGCAGTCAGAAGCCTGCCGGATGAATCGGGCATCATTTATGTCAGCACTCGCTCGCGCGTTGACGCGCTTTTACAAATGCTACTCGAAAACGACATTGAAGCGGCCGCCTATCACGCCGGCATGGATCCGGAAGACCGAAAATGGGTGCAAGATAATTTTCTCTCAGGCAAGATAAAGGTCATCATCGCCACCAACGCCTTCGGCCTCGGCATTGATAAATCCAATGTAAGATATGTCATTCATTATGACATGCCCGGAACCGTGGAAGCGTACTACCAAGAGGCCGGACGCGCCGGCCGTGACGGCAAAAAAAGTTATTGCATGCTGCTTTTCAATTCCCGCGACCGCATCCTGCACGAATTTTTTATCAAAGGCGATAACCCTCCAGCGGAGATAATCTATGAAATCTACGAGATGCTACTGGCTTATGAAACCGATACCGTTTTCATAACTTATGCCGAACTCGGGAAACAGCTTTCCGAAGAAGTTCCGGACATGGCCATCGGCACCAGCTTAAAAATCTTGGAAAAGCATAACCTGATTCAGCGGACCAGGGAAAAAAATTCCATTGCGTTCCTTAAACTGCTGAGTGATTTTGCATCGGCAAAATTGGCGTTGGGGAAAAAAGCTTCCAAAAGCCACGAGATTCTGTCCGGCTTGGAAGAAAAATTCAAAGATGAGCTTATAAACGGCTTTGACATAAATCTGCAAGAAGTGGCTGATATCCTCAAAATAAAAAAAGACTCTCTGCAACGCGTCATAAAAAAATTAAACGAAGGCGGAGCCGTGGAGTACCGCCCGCCCTTTAAAGGCACGGAAATAAAAATCTTGAAGATCGCCAACCGGGATGAGATCGGACTGGACCTGGATGCTTTGAAATATAAGCTAGGCAAGGCCCATGAAAAATTGGATCAGATTGAAGATTATGCTTATTCATATGGTTGCCGCCAAAAATTTATTCTGGATTATTTCGGCGACTTCAACTCCTCAATCTGCGGCCTGTGCGACACCTGCCTTTCCGGTCAAGGATACGACAGAAAAAGAGAATTGCCATTGCGTGATAAAACAAACGCCGCTTTTCAAAAACACAAAAAAGACACCGAAGAATTTGCAGTCAAGCCCAAAGGCAAATCCGAACTTAACACCAAGCTTACCCAGTTGGAAACCATGGAAATGTACAATCGCGGTATGAGCATTAAAGAGATCGCGAAAGAAAGGGATATGGAAGAAGAAACTGTCATCGGCCACATAACATATCTGATTGAAAAAAAAGTCTTAAAGCCAGCGGAAGTCGATAAACTGGTTAACAAAAAAATCCAAGACAAAATCCTCGTGGCTATAAAAAAACACGGCAAAGAAAAACTGAAACCGATCTATGAAGAACTTAACGGCGAAATCAGTTATAATGATATAAAACTGGTGCTAGCAAAGAACTCTGTAAAATGATAAAGTACCCACAAATCAACGAATTGCTACAAATCTACAAATATTTATAAAATATTTTATTTAAATTTGTAAATTTGTAGCAATTCGTTGATTTGTGGGTTTATAAACATTATAATACTGAATATGGACAAGCAAACCCAAAAAGAACTCTTAAACATCGTCAAGAAGAACTACGATGAGATTGCCGACAAATATAATGAAACCAGAAAAAAAAATCTGGAACCGCTGTGGTCGGAGATTGTAAGATATGCCAAAGACGCCAAACCAGGCAGTAAAGTCCTGGACGTCGGGTGCGGGAACGGCCGATTGATTGAAGCTTTCGGCGAAATCAAGATTGATTACTTAGGGGTTGATATCAATGAAAAACTTCTGGAATATGCAAGGGCGCAAAAACCGGGATTCAATTTCATGACCGGAAACATCTTGGAACTCGGACAAATCCCAAAAACTGATTTTGATTACGTCTTTTCAATCGCCGTGCTCCATCATTTGCCGGGGCATGATCTTAGGATCCAGGCCCTGAAGCAGCTAAAGAACAAAGTGAAAACGGACGGCAAGATCATTCTTACGACCTGGAACATGTACGGCCAATCCTGGAAAAAGAAAAAATTCACCAAAAAAATATGGAAATTCTATCTGCTGAAGCTGATCGGAAAAAACAAGATGGATTTTGGCGATTTACTGATCGACTGGAAAAGCCTGAATGGCTTGAGCGTTTCCAAGCGCTACTACCACGCCTTCCGGAAATATGAGCTTAAAAAACTTGCAAAAGTTGTAGGCCTCCGGATTGAAAAACTGTTTAAAGATGAATATAATTATTATTTGGTGTTAAGGAAATAATACAAATATTTAAAAATACAAACTTATACAAATATACAAATAAATGTTTAAAATTTATAAAAAATTTGTATATTTGTAATTATTTGTATTTTGTAAACCTTTTTTTTCGTAAATTCTTTTATGGATGTACCAATAGAAAAATTCGAAGAAATCGTAAGCGAAGTTTTGTCTGGACTCCCGGAAAAATTCAAAGAAAAGATCAACAACCTTGCGGTGTTTGTGGAAAATTTTGCGACTCCGAGACAGCTTGGTAAGACCGGCCGCAACTCGCAAGCCAAATATGAACTGCTCGGCCTCTACGAAGGCTACGTCCAATCCAGTCGGAAAAATATCGGGGTGGTCTTCCCGGATAAGATCACGATCTTCCGGATCCCAATCATGCAAGCATGTTCCACTGAAGAAGAGCTCAAAAAAAACATCGCCGGTGTCGTTATCCATGAAATCGCCCATCACTTCGGATCAGATGAAAAGGGAGCGAGAAGAGCGGAAAAAGTCAACAAAAAACAATTCAAATAAAAAAGTAGAGACGAGGCATGCCTCGTCTCTACTTTTTTATTGTGCGCCCAGCAGGATTCGAACCTGCGACCGTCTCCTTAAGAGGGAGCTGCTCTACCAACTGAGCTATGAGCGCACTATTCAATTAACAAATTAAGAATTAAGAATTACCAAAATATTTTTAAATTTAATTAATTTTTAATTGATATCGTAGCTGGGGAGAGGATTGAACTCTCGACCTTAGCGTTATGAATGCTACGCTCTAACCAACTGAGCTACCCAGCCTCTCCACACTTGTGCACCTGGAGGGGCTTGAACCCCCAACCTCTTGGTCCGAAGCCAAGCGCTCTATCCAATTGAGCTACAAGTGCTTTTATACAAAAAACTCCACGTAAGGAGTTCAAAATTATATTAACATAATCAGAAATATAAATCAAGACGCTTGATATATATAAAAACGACCCGCCGTGGCGGGTCGTTTTTATATATATTTTACAAATTTATATCTCAATCTTCCCTTTCAAAGCATCCTTCAAAGTCTTTCCTGTCTTGAATTTTGCCACTTTGACTTCCGGAATGCGGATGCGTTCCGTCGGTTTTTGAGGATTAACGCCGCCGCGGGCATGCCTGGTTCTGGCAAGGAATGTCCCGAAACCGGTGATGGTCACTTCGTTCCCGGCTTTAAGCTCGCGGATGATGATCTTTACCAAGCCTTCCAGCATGGCTTCGGCTTGTTTTTTGGAAACCGCCGCTTCCGCGGCTAGTCTTTCAATTAAGGCTGCTTTGTTCATATGGATGGAATAAGAGCAAGAAGAATAAAAAGAGTAAAAAGAATAAAAATAACTTATTTTTTTCTTATTTATCTTATTTATCTTATTTTTCTTATTTTATTATTTTATTATTTTATTATTTTATTATTAAATTTTCTTATTTATCTTATTTATTTTATTAATTTCTTATTTATCTTATTTTTCTTTTTATTCTTTTTATTTATTCTATTTCAACATACTCCCTGATCGACTTTATGCTTTTTGCTTTCCCGGTCTTTTCGTTCAACTCCACAATGACAGCATTCAAAATCGCCCGTCCCTTTTCGGGAACCACGTGCGGTTCTTTTATCTGAGTCAACATCGTTTCAATGAGCGCTTCTTTGCAAAGCCCAAGGCTTCCGTCGGCGTAGCCTGTCATTCCGACATCAGAAATAAAAGCTAAGCCCTTGCCGGTGATCTCTTCATCAGCTGTCTGAATGTGCGTATGTGTTCCAAGCACTGCGCTGGCTCGTCCGTCAACATAATGTTTGAAACATGCCTTCTCGGATGTGGCCTCAGCATGGATATCTACAATTATAGCAAAAACATTTTTTTCTTGCAAATCAATATTGGCTAAGATTTCATTGAATTTTCTAAAAGGGCAATCATAGTCCAAATGCATGAAAACCCGGCCGATAAGATTGATGATTGCAAGCTTTTTCCCTTGTATTTCAACGATATCCCAGCCTTTTCCCGGTACTCCGGGCGGAAAATTGGCCGGCCTGATGATTGGGTATTTTTTGTATATCCCAAAATCTTTTTTATTTTTAAAAGCATGGTCGCCATTCGTAAAAAAATCAACTTTAGCTTCCGTAAGTTCCTTGATAATCTCTTCCGTTACGCCGGATCCATGAGCGGAATTTTCCGCATTGGCAATCACAAAATCAATCTTATGCTTGCGCCTAAGTCCGGGAACCAGCTCTGCCACGGCCTTCCTGCCCACGCGTCCAACAATGTCGCCGATGAATAGAATTTTCATAATTTTTCTAATCTTAATTACTTTTATGCTAACATAAGAAAATGAAATGTGCAACATATTCTTCATAACTCGTAACTCATAACTTGGAACTTATTTTTTTCATAAATAAAACTGCCATACTGGCAGTTTTATTATATAAATACTTTTTCAAATTAATAAGTTATGAGTTCCAAGTTATGAGTTACGAAATGATTATCGCGCATACTCTATCACCCTCATCTCCCTGATCACATTCACCTTGATCTCTCCCGGGTACTTCAGTTCCGCTTCAATCTTTTTGGCGATGTCGCAAGCCAATTGCTGGGCTTTAAAATCGTCAATCTGATCAGGCGTTACGAACACCCTTACTTCTCTTCCGGCTTGGATGGCATAGACTTTTTCCACGCCTTCAAAACTGGTTGCAATGTTTTCAAGCTCTTCCAAACGCTGTAAGTATCTTTCATAAGTGTCATGCCTGGCTCCCGGTCTGGCTCCGGACATGGCGTCCGCTACCTTAACGATGATGGACATCAGTCCGGCTGGTTTGTCGTCATGGTGCGTTTCAATCGGATCAATGACATCCTGCGGAAGATTGAATTTTTTGGCGATGTCGCGTCCGATTTCCGGATGCGTACCCTGCACTTCATGATCAACCGCTTTGCCGATATCGTGGAGGAGTCCGGCTTTCTTGGCAAGCGTAACATCAGCTCCCAATTGGTCCGCCAGCAAAGCTGACAGGTGAGCGACTTCCAAAGAATGCCTCAAAGCGTTCTGTCCGTAACTGGTTCGATACTTTAAGCGACCGATGATGGAAACAAGCTTAGGATCAAATCCTGCCAAGCCGACTTCATAAATCGCGTCTTCTCCGGCTTTTTTGATATCCAAGGCCAATTCTTTTTTGGCTTCTTCAATTGCGGATTCAATCTTGGTCGGATGTATGCGGCCGTCTAAAATAAGTTTTTCCAAAGTCTTCTTGGCAATCTGCCTTCTGATTGGAGAGAACCCTGACACCAAAATGCTGTTGGGGGTATCATCAACGATGATTTCTGTTCCGGTAAGCTGCTCAATCACCTTGATGTTCCTGCCTTCGCGTCCGATGATGCGTCCTTTCATTTCGTCATTTGGAAGATCAACGGCTGTGGTCGTAATTTCAGTCGTATAGTTTGAGACCAAACGCTGCATGGTGGAAGCCATCAAGTCCTTGGCTCGCATCTCAAGCGACTCCTGATTTTCATTTTCCAACTTCTTCATCCTGCTCATCAAATCTTCAGTCATTTGTTCTTCTACGTTTTTGATGATAACTCTCTGGGCTTCTTCTTTTGACATTTGAGCGATCGTTTCCAATTTGGCCAATTGATCTTTTTTGATTTGATGGATTTTTTCCTTTACTTCCTCAACTTTATTGATTTTGTCATAAAGCTGTTGCTGCTTTTCTTGGAGCTCCAACAACTTTTGAGAAAAAGTCGTTTCTCTCTGTTCCAATCTGGACTGTAAACTGCCAATTTCTTGGCGGCGCTTCTTTTCTTCCTCTTTAGCGTCTTCAATGATCTTTAAGGCCTTTTCCTGGGCCTTAAGCATCAAGTCGCTTTGTTTGGTTTTTGTTTCGTTCAAAATTTTATCAGCTTTTTCCTCTGCCAATTGTAATTTTGCGGTGATGCGCTGTTTTCTCAGCCAATAACCAACAAAAAAACCGCCTAAAAGGAAAACTGCAAAAAAAACATAATTCATACCTATGGTTTTTCGCTGTCAGGAGGTTTGCTAAATATTTCAATTTTAATTGTCTTTTATATAAAAATAACCTTTCCGCTAATCAGCGGATTATCGGATATTTAATTTTGGAATCTTGGTATAGAATTTCACAAATTTTTCCCCGTAAAAGATTGCTTGCTAAAGTGGTTATTTTTGTCGTACATGCAAGGTTATCTCAGAGTTCCTTTATAATTGACAGATTAAAATAAACTTAAACTTGCGTCTGATCCTGACTTACGATATTTATTTTTAACGTTTCATGTTCCGGATCGCAATCCGGATACAGCTACATCTTAACACAAGAGTTCGGTTTTGTAAAGACAAAAAAATCAGGCTTATTTGCTGATAATCTTATCAACAATCCCGTATTTTTTCGCTTCCTCGGCTGTCATAAAACGATCCCTGTCCGTATCTCTTTCAATGGCGGCAATCGTCTGACCAGTATGCCTTGCCAAAATCTTGTTCAAACGGTTCTTGACATCAAGAATATGTTCCGCCCTGATTTTTATATCGCTAGCCTGTCCTTCCGTGCCGCCCATCACCTGATGAATCATCACTTCCGAATTCGGTAAAATAAATCTCTTGCCTTTTGTGCCTGCCGCCAAAAGCGTCGCCCCCATGGAAGCGGCCATGCCCACGCAAATGGTGGAGACATCGCATTTAACGTATTGCATGGTATCATAAATCGCCATGCCGGAGGTAACGGACCCGCCGGGGGTGTTGATATAAAATTTTATATCTTTATCTTTGCTTTCCGCGTCCAAAAACAAAAATTGCGCGATAACGATGTTGGCGACATGATCGTTGATCGGCTCTCCCAAAAATATGATCCGATCCTTAAGAAGCCGTGAATATATATCATAAGCCCGCTCAATGTGGCCGGACTTTTCTATGACTGTTGGTATAAGAGGCATAATGTTAAAAAAATTAATTAATTAATAAGTACAGTCTTTTTTAAAAATATATAACTATAAAATTAATTTCTGATTAAAATTTCTAAGTCCTAATTTCTAATTTCTAAATTTTAGACATTAGGAATTAAAATTTAGGTATTATTTAATAACTTTCCAGCTACATTATAGTTATATTAAAAACATCTGTCAATCTAAACCACCCTCCATCCCTTTTCCGTCTTTTCCAGCCTCCCGTCAATCACGAATCCTGACGCTCTCTGGTGTCCGCCTCCTCCGAGAATGCGGGCTAATTTTGAGATATCGCCGCCCGGATAAGCGGAACGCAGACTGCCCTTGATCTTACCATTGCCCAATTCGCGAAGCACAACCAATCCTTTAACTTTCTCCAAGTTGCTTATAAAGCCCGCCACTCCTTCCAGCTCTTCATCGGTTGCGCCGCTGTCCTCCACATCCTTCAATGTCAACACGGTGTGAGCGAAATTATACTCCTGATTGATAACCAGACCGCTTAAGGCTAAACCCCAAATCTTCATGGCCGACAAACTTTTGTTGCGCAAAGTATTTTCAAATATCTCCTGATATCTGGCGCCATAAAGAAGCATCTTGGAAGTGACGCTCACGGCTTCGTCAGTCGTTGATTCATAAAGCAGGTTTCCCGTATCCGTGAGAATTCCCGCCAAAATGCACGTGGCTATGTTCTTGCTGATCTTCACTTTGTTAAAGGAAAAAAAATTATACAGCACCTCGGCGGTAGATGTCTTTTCCGGTTGCCTGATCTCAATGTCCGCGTAGTCTTCCACGCGCGGATGGTGATCAAACTCAATGTTAAAAATTCCGCGCCCGAGGTCTTTCACCTCTTTTTCAATCTTTGTCCGGCTTAACTCGCCGCAATCAACAGTGATAAACATATCAAAATCCGTAAAATTCAAAAAAGACTTATCGCTAATAATCTTTTCGGAACTCGGCAAAAAATTATACTGCTGCGGCACAGGGTCAACGCAAAATATTGTATGCTTTTTGTCCAAACCGGTCAAAAATTCAGACATAGCGCACAGGCAAGATACGGCGTCGCCATCCGGACGGTTGTGCCCTGCCACCAGAATGTTCCGCGCTTTCTTGATTTGCTCATGCGCCGCTTCATATTTTTTTTCCATTTCCTCCATAGCTTTATTCAATCTTTAAATCATCCAGCTCGCCAATCGCTTTCTCCACGTCCACGGCAAATCTTTCCTGGCTGTCAATTTTCCAAGTTATCCTGGGAATAAATTTCAGATGTAATTTCTTAAGCTCTTTCCCGACAATTGATGTGTGCCGGCGGAGCAATTTCAAAGCCGTGCCGGAAACATTTTCCGGAAGGACTGAGACAGACACCGAAGCTTCTCTCAAATCAGCCCCGCATCTTACTTTGGTAACTGTTATCAGGCCATTGTCTAAATATACTTCGCGTGAAAGAATTCCGGCGATTTCCGCTCTCAAAAGTTCATTAATTTGTACCACTCTGTTTGACATATTTCATTTAAATTAATAATAAACAAAGTCTACTGATACTAAACAAACTGGTTATCATAATATACGATATTTCATTTAAAAAGGCGCAAGTCTTTGATTTTACAAAACCTAAAATTATCAAAGCATGGGGTTTTGCAGATTCAAAGGTTTGCGCCTTATAAAAAGATTATACGATTTCTTTGGTTTTGTAAAAATTTAAGACATCGCCTTCCGCAACCACAGTCGGCCCTTCTTGTTGCATGCCGCATTCTTCGTCCTTATCAACGATAGGAACGTTTTGCTTTCCGGCTTGCAATTTTGTAAGCTTGCCTTCCCCGATGAATTCTTTGTTGCGATAAACATCAATCATTGATCCATTTTCAATCCTGCCCTCAATCACTTTTCCGCCGATGATCTGTTTGCCTTTTTCAGTCCTGAAGATCGCCAAGACTTTAAGCTTACCGAGTTCCACTTTTTCGTACTTCGGAACGATCAAGGTTTTCATTTCCGCTTTGATATCGTTGATCAGATCATATATGACTTTGTACAACACGACTTTTACGTTTCTTTCCCTGGCCATTTCCTCAATGGTCGGGGTTAGCTTGACGTTAAATCCGATGATCTTGCCCTTTGACGCTTCCGCTTGCTTGATATCGCCGTCGGTAATGTTTCCCAGTCCCTTGTGAATGATCTTAACTTTAACTTCTTTGGTGTTGATCTTTTCCAAAGATTCTTCAATCGCTTCCGCGGATCCCAGCACATCGCTTTTGATTATCAAATTAATTTTCTGAGCTTTATCGTCTTCGCTTTCCGATTCCGACGAACTGGGGTTGTTCGTATTTCCCGTCCTGATCTTTTTAAAATTGCCCTTGGTGCCGACTCCGACTTCTATCATATCCCCCACTTGCGGCATAGATTTGAGTCCCACGATCTGAACCGGAGTCGCGGGCAGAGCTTCAGAAATGTTTTCGCCGATATAATTCTTAAGCCCTCTGACTTTTCCAATGTTGACGCCGTTAAGCATCAGTTGATCTCCCGCGCGCAAAGTCCCATTCTGGACAAGAATCGTAGCCACCGGTCCGGCGCCTTTGTCAACATGAGATTCAACAATCGTTCCGACCGCGCTGGAATCAGGATTAGCTTTGATGCTGGCTGACTCAGTTTCAGCTACGAGCAGAACCATATCCAAAAGTTCATTGATGCCTTGGCCTTTAAGCGCGGATATCTGCGCGCAGACCGTTTTTCCTCCCCATTCCTCGGAATTGATCCCGAGTCTTTGGGAAAGCTCCTGCAAAGTCTTGTCAACATTCGCGTCCGGCTTGTCAACTTTGTTTATGGCAACGACGTAAGGGATTTTTGCCGCCTCAATGATCTTAAAAGCTTCAATCGTCTGCGGCTTTACGCCGTCATCCGCGGCTACGACCAAAATCGCGATATCGGCAATCTTGGCTCCGCGGCTTCTCATCGCGGTAAACGCTTCGTGTCCCGGAGTGTCAATGAAAGAAATTTTTTGCCCGCGCCTTTCCACCTGATACGCTCCAATATGCTGGGTGATGCCTCCGGCTTCTCCGGCCACAACATCCGTCTTTCTGATGGCATCCAAAAGCTTCGTCTTGCCATGGTCAACATGGCCCATGACGACGATTACCGGCGGCCGGGATAGCATTTTTTTCTGATCTTCTTTATCTAAAATATTTTTTAAAAGATTCTCTTCTTTTACATCTTCTTTGCTGTCGTCTTTTTTCTTAACATCCAGCCCCAATTCGGAACCGATGAGCCACGCGGTATCAAAATCAATCTTTTCATTAAGCGACGCGAAAATGCCGTTCTTCATAAGCTCAGACAAAACTTCATTGATCTGCAGATTGCCGATCCTGGCAAACTCTCTGACAGTGATTACTCCGGGGAATTCTACCACTCTTTTAACTTCCGGTTTCAACCTTTTTTCCGCTTCCTCTTTCTTTTGCAGATCCATTTTCATCCTTTCAATCTTTCGCTTGATGATCGGCCATTCTTTGATAACTTTTTTGGCGACATTTTTGTTTATCTTGATCGCTTTTTGCCCAATATCAAAACCAAACTGCGGGAGCCAATCGCGCAATTCCTGAGGCGTCATTTTTAAAATTCTGGCTAGCTCTGTAACATTCATAAAAAGTAAAAAGAATAAAATGAATAAAAAGAGTAAAAAATTCATTTAATATTCCAGATTTAAAAATTTTTTATTCTTTTTAATCTTTTTATTCTTCTTGTTAAATAATTTATTAAACTTTACTATAAAAAGCCTATAAAGTCAATGAACCTTGGAAAATTTGGCCAACTGGATAAATTGGTGCTAAAATCTAATCAAATATCATTTATGAAAAACATTATAACAGAAAATATTACAGAAGAAGATGGTTTCTTGCTGATAGACAAAGAAAAAGACTGGACATCTTTTGACATTGTCGCAAAACTGAGAAGCATTACCAGAATAAAAAAAATCGGCCACGCCGGAACACTTGATCCGTTCGCAACCGGCCTTTTGATCGTGGCCATCGGCCGCGGCGCAACTCAGCGCATTTCCGAATTTATGAAAATGGACAAAGAGTATGAGGCCACGCTTTTCTTGGGAAAGATTTCCGACACTTATGACCCGGAAGGAAAAATTTCAGATTATACCCTTCCGCTTATGACCAAACTGGCCAATCTATTTCGTAGTAAAAAAATTACGAAAGAAAAAATAGAAAAAGCGCTGAAGAAGTTTAACGGAAAAATAAAACAGGTTCCACCGATGTATTCGGCCAAAAAAATCCAAGGCAAAAAATTATACGAATTGGCGCGCCAAGGAATCGTCGTTAAAAGAAAAGCCAGCTTAATTGAAATTTATGGGATAGATCTTGTTGAGTATGCCTGGCCGCGCCTAAAAATAAAAGTCCGCTGTTCCAGCGGAACTTACATCCGGACTCTTGGCGACGATATCGGCCAAGCGCTCCACTGCGGCGCCTACGTTGAATCCCTGCGCCGAACCAAGATCGGTAACTTTTCAGTTGCGGGTGCGGTCATGATTAACCTTGTCAAAAAAGAAAACTGGGGAAATTTTCTTTTCATTCCTAACAAATAAAATAACAAGTTTATTCTGCAGAATAAACTTCTTCAATTCCCCGCGGATAAAAATTCAAATCTCTGCTTGCCAAGCTGATATCGCTTGGTTTTTTTACAGCCAAACGCGGAATCTGATCCCTGACAATGATTACCGGAAACATAACCGAAACAATTTTTATAAAAAATAAAGGAATAAAAAATTTTTTAATTTTCTTTCGGAAAATATCTTCCAGTTTTTCAACCAGACGCAAATACGAAAAACATTTTGGCCCGGCAATGATATATTTTTGTAAAAGCTTCTTATCAGTTATCGCCGCCGCGGCAATAGCTTGGACTGCATCATCAATGAAAACCGGACAAAGTTCAAACTCGCCTTTTCCCGGAATGAAAATGAAAGAAGATTTTTTTACGGAATTTATCAATCCTTCAATCGCGCCTTTGCCGCTTCCGTAAACTTCCGACAAGCTTAAAATGACAGCCTCCAGTCCGGAATCGGAGACCGCTTTTTCGGCTTGAAGCTTTGACTCTGCATAAGCTCCGCCGTTTTCCGACGCCGTGCGGGAGCTGATAAAAACAAATTTCTTTACGCCATTTGTTTTAGCCGCGCGCAGCAAATTTTCAGTCCCTTTCAAATTAACGGAGAAATACGCTTGTTGATCAGAAGAATGCGTCAATCCGGCGGCATGGATGACAATGTCAATCCCCTCGCAGGCCGCGTTCAAGCTTTCGGGATCAAGCAGATCTCCGGTTCTTGCCATCACCCCTCTGCTAAAAATTTCACTTTTTTCCCTGCTCAAAACCAGCAGCTCAGGTTGGTTTTGCTCCATTAATTTTTCTATGATTTTTTTACCGATAGCGCCTGAGGCGCCGGTGATAAGAATGCGCATATTATCTGAAAAATTCTTTAATCCTGTAAATTGCCAGATTCTTTATGAACTCCCAAACCGCTGACAAGCGAACAAAAGATTTTTTCCCGCCTGTTAAGCCCAAAAAGTCAGTGGGAATCTCTCTGATCGCCGCCTTTAGCCTTCTGGCTTTGATCATGATTTCCGCGTCAATGAACCAGCCGTCAGACTCAAGTTTAAGCTTTTCGTAAAATTCTCTGGTCATGATCTTCGGCTTTGAATTTATATCTCGGGAATGCAATCCGGGAAAAAGAATTTTAAAAAATATATTATAAAAGAAAGAAAACATTTTTCTTTTTATGCCGTCGCCCCTCTTGAGACGATAGGTTTTTACCAAATCAGCTCCGCTGGCTTTGATCTCTTGGTACACTCTTGCCAAATCCACAAAAGGCATTTGGCCGTCGCCGTCAATCACTGCTATATATTTTCCTTGGGAAAGCTCCAAACCGCTTTTCATATCCCACCCCATCATGCCTCTCTTTGGCTGTGCGACAAAATTGACACGGCTGTCTTTTCCCGATATCTCTCTAACCGCTTGCGGCGTATAATCATTTGAGCCTTCCAGATAATTTCCCACCAAAATCAATTCATAATCAATGATGCCGCCTTCCGCAAAAATTTCTTTTATCGTTTTTACCACATTGCCTACCCCAGCTCCCGCGCGATAACACAAAACCACCGCGGACAATTCCGGAGTTTTTCTCATTTCCACGGATTGGCAATCAATTTCTGTCGTCATGTAAATTTGTATAAAAACTTACCTCTGCCATCTTGAAAAAAATATATTTCCTTTTTTTCAAAGCAAACCTTTCTTCCAAAATTTTGTTTATATCTTTATATTTTGAAACATGGTCATCATGAGCGTGCTTTTCGCCGGCCAAGCGCATGGCAATTTTTGAAATCCAATTTTCAGTCGGCAGATAAACCAAGATTTCCACCTTGGGATTCATGATCGCAAATTCATCCAGCAATTTTTCAATGCCATCCAAGCGAATATGCTCCAAAACGCCTGACAGCACAATGATTTTGGGGGATAATTTTCTGTAATCATCAATTTCCGTAAGTTCTTTTTCCACGTCATAGCCGACAACATTCTCTTTTTTTAAAATTTTCTTAAGATGTCCGACTCCGCAGCCAAAATCCAAAATCACTCCTTTCTCATTTTGCAGATTCCCAAATTTGATGATCGTTTTAAGGATCTTAAAAAAGTAAACTCCCGCGAAACCTTGGTAATAATCTTTTCGGTAATCAATTGTATTCGTATTTTGCGCCATAAAATTATTTTTTTATAAAAACCATGGAAAATTTATCTTCGTACATAAGCGACCAATCTTCCCGCCCCTTGAGGTAATCCCTCAAAACATCTTTAGGCTGTTTTTCCCGAATTCCGAAAAAAAATTTTTCAAACCAATTTACTTTATAAGCTTTCGCTTTCTTCATCAAAACCAGATTGATGCCATATAATTCCAATTTATCTTCCACTTTTTCAGGATCAGCGAATTCATAGTACTCTTGCATCAAACTTTGCCCGTTGACCGTTAGCATCGGCAAGCGGCCATCAATGAACAATTTGTGCTCCGGCCACTGCCAAATCAAAAACCCTCCCCAGCCGTAATCATTAAAAATTTTAAGCGCCTCTTGGTTTGGTAATTTTTTGATAGCCTTGAGCGCTTCGCAGGGATAAAATTCACAATTTTTCTTATCCGAAAAAGGATAATTTGTATACCGGGCTTCCATCAAGACCAAAAAAGAAGCTGCTATCAAACAAACTGACAAGAAAAACAAAATAAATTTCTTCGCAAAAGCGTCATCAGCCTTTTTCTTAGGCTGATCTTTCATGGGAGAAAAAATAGCCGCCCAAAACGGCAATGACCCAATGAATAAAAAAGGGAAATTCCTCCGGGCTTTAAAAGCAGCGCTAAAAAGAGTTATCAGCAAAACAAAATTCCAAAAACTGATTCGTTTTTGCTTATGATCAAAAAAATAGATGATTAGGGCAGTGGCTAAAGCGGCGCAAAAAAACAAATGAAAATATGAAATCGGAAATTGCCAAAGCGGCAGCCATTCAAGGATGCGGGTCAGATAAAAAGTGTTCGTATATTCAAACATGAATGTGAAATATTTTATATGATAGGGAGTAGCCAAGGTCGCAAAAGTGGAAACAAGCGACCAGAAAAAAACCTTTCGGATTTCTCTTCTTTCTTTTAACGCAAGCTCAAAAGGTAAATTTTTAAAAACTTTCTTGATTGCTGGCGCAAAGAATTTCACGATCCAAAACAGCCATAAGATGACCAGGCCCAGCATAAATCCGGCGTGAAGATTGGCCCAGGCAAAAAACAAGAACGGCAAAAACCGCAAATATTTTACAGAATTCCCACGTGCCTGCCTATCAAGGATGCCAAGCTCAACCAAGAACAAAATAGCGGAAATTTCTTGCATGCGCACCCCAAAATGACATCTCACCCCAAGCAGTCCGAAAATTTCCAAAAGCAAAAGCAAAAACAAATGTAAATCGCTTTTGATATAATCTTTCAAAAGAAAAGAGTTAAGCAGAAAGAAAAACAAAACTCCGAGCAAGGCAAAAATCACATTCAAAACCACATAACCAAAATTTACGAAAACCAGGTAGCTTAAAAGATTGGGGAGCCATTCATGGTCAACCCAAGTTTTTCCCTCCAAGGTGTAGTCATAATTTTCATCTGAGGGAACTTGATGCTCGTTATAAATGAATTCGCCGGATTTAAGATGCCAGCCAAAATCAGGGTCAAGATTGCCGAAAGAATTGCAAAGCAAAAAACTAAAAATAAAAACATAGAACCCGACAAGTATAAATTTTATGCTTTTATTTGTTTTCATATGCAAAATCTCCCGCTGTTTATTTTTTATTATCCGGGTTGGCCGGCATTTTTGCGGCTATTATTCACAAAAGTATAGATACGATCAATGATAAACGCCAAAGGAGCGCAGATAAACAATGTTAAGAAAAAAACCAAAAAATATTTAATATAAACATCAAGATGCCAAACCGAAATTTTCCAAAACACTGCTTCCATTATCGGATAATGCAGCAAAAAAAGCCAGAGGCTCAAACGCCCGGCGCTTTTTAACCAGCGGCTCAATTTCCCCAGAGACAAAAGCTTATCTTTATAAATCATGAACAAATTAAAAACCGCCACTCCATAAACCAGTCTGATGTTGTAATATGACCCGACAAGAATCATGGACAAAAAAACATAAACCGCTGCCAGGAACAACCAACGGTTTTTTTCCGCCATGTTCAATTTTTCGCTTAAAAATTTTTCTCTTGCATATACGCCGTAAACAAAGAAGAAAAGATATTTTAAAAAAAGCGGGAAACCAAAAATCGCCCAACTCGGAGGAAACAACTGGCTAAAAAGACTTATAAAAAAACTTAAAAACAGAAGTTTTCGGGAAATGAATTTTGTCAGCAAAGGGAAAAGCAGATAAAACTGGAACAAAATGATGATAAAATAAAACGGAACCGAGCTTCTCCCCAAGGCCAAGTTATACAAAGCGTCAGTCAAAGATGAGTGTCTGAAAATTTCAAGAAAAATCGCCACCAACAAATACGGCAAAAAAATCGTAAAGAATTTATGTTTTAAAAAACTTGAAAATTTCTGGTAGTCTTTGGCCGGCTTTAACAAAATTCCTGAGGTAACAAAAAAAAGCGCTATCGCAAACCGGCTAATGTTGTTCATAAACAGCATAAAAATTCCGTTCTGAGCGGTTAGCTGTGAATTCACATAAAAAAACGATGAAACATGAATGAAAAAAACTGCCAAGATGGCCGCCCCTCTGACAACATCCATAATTTCCAATCTTTCCCCTGGACAATCTTTCAGTTCTTGTTTCCGGGGATCTGGAAAAGGCAATCTTTGAAAAAAAAATATTTTTCTTATCCCCGCAACAAAAAGGACCAGTCCGCTCATGAAAATTAAATTTATGTTTTCCATAACATTTTTTATATCGCCAAAAATGCTGATAAACTTATTTTACCATAATTTGAAAAAAACTTCTTGATCAAAATTTGATGAATTTGCAGAAAAATGCTAAAATATATTCAAATGTTGATAACCAAAAATTAATCTTCTCTCCATGCTTGTCTTTTTTTGTTAAAAAAACAATTGGTTGAGATAAATAGGAAGGGGGTGACATATGAAAAAATTATTTTTAAAAAATATCGTAGCTTTTGCGATGATCATGCTGGTTTTCAGCTTGGCCTTTTCTTTGGCAATTCCAGCCAAGGCCAATGACGTGTTAGGATTTAACTACGCAAATAATCTGGAGTTGAGCAACACCAACATTACCGATCCAAGAGAAATGGCCGTGAACATTGTAAAATTCTTCATGACTTTCCTTGGCATCATCGCGGTGGTTGTCATTCTCCTTGGCGGTTTCAAATGGATGACTGCGGCCGGAAATGAAGACAAAGTTGCGGACGCGAAAAAATTGTTGGTCGCCGGCATGATCGGCTTGGCCATAATCATTTCCGCTTACGTGATCGTAAACTTCGTTATCACAACCACCAACAGCGTGATCACAACTGGAGATATTCAGTATTAAGCTAAAAACGGTTTTTGAAATCTGATTTCAAAATACTCGTGGGTCCCTCCGAAGAATTCTAGGGATCCACTGCCATAAGCATAATTGCTATGCTTATGGCAGTGGATTAAAACATAATCAACAAAATCCTATGAAAAAAACAATTGTAAAAAACATTGTCGCTTTCGCGATGATCATGCTGGTTTTTAGCTTTGCTTTTTCCCTCGCTATTCCAGCCAAAGCGAATGACGTGTTAGGGTTTGCGTACGCTAACAATCTGGAGTTGAGCAACACCAATGTCACTGATCCAAGAGATTTGGCGGTAAACATCGTTAGGTTTCTCATGACTTTCCTTGGCATCATTGCTGTGGTTATCATCTTATACGGCGGTTTCATGTGGATGACTGCGGCCGGAAATGAAGATAGGGTCGGTAAAGCAAAATCCATCATCGTGGCTGGCGCCATCGGTTTAGCGGTCATAATCTCCGCTTACGTGATTGTTAACTTCGTCATCACGACCACCAACAGCGTCGTTACAAACGGAGACATCCAATATTAATCAAAACACTCAACATACGAGCCTCTTTTCAAAGGGGCTCGCTCCCGCGGGCGTAATTTCTAAATTGCGCCAGCAGGAGCGATAAAATTCTCCTTCTTCCTCTTTTTTGATGAAAAATTTTGTATATGAACTTAAATATCAAAAATTTTAAATACGGGCAATTACTTTTTGTGATTGCTTTTGTTTTTTTTACGATTACGCCTGTTTTTGCTGAGACTACCAAAGAAACCATCACAAAGGATAGCGGTCTGGATGCCGCCGCTAATTCTGGTTATGGCGTTACTGATATAAAAACATCAAAATTGATAACCAATGTCCCGGCAGGAATCGGAAAACTGATTGGCACAATCCTTGCTTACGTCGGGGTCGCTTTTTTCCTTCTCATGATAGCCGGCGGTATACTCTGGATGACCGCCCGCGGCAATGAAACTCAGGTAACGAAAGCCAAGGACCTCATAACTTCCGCCATTGTCGGACTTATCATCGTGCTTCTGGCATACGTTATCACCACTTTCGTTGCCGGAAAATTAACTGGAGCGTAAAATGCAAACAATCGTCAAACAAACATCGGTTTTCATCATATCTTTTGTACTTACATTTTCATTTGTTCAATTTGCGTCAGCAACGGAATTCAACCAGGGCTTGCAATCAACTGCCAATGAAGCTGGTTTCATCGGACAAGATTCTTCCAGTTTTACCAATCAAAGAGGCACTGACCAGGTGATTGGGGAAACAATCAGCAAAATGGTAAGAATCGTCTTATCCGTCATCGGCATACTGTTTTTTCTTTTTATGCTTTACGCCGGCTTTATCTGGATGAACTCCAGGGGCAATGAAACTGAAGCAAAAAAAGCGCTTTCCATCATCCAGCAATCGCTGGTTGGTCTTGCCATCGTTTTTCTGGCTTACGCGATAACCAGATTTATCTTTTAAATTATGTTCAATTTTTTTAAAAAACACAAAAAATCATTGCTTTCGTTCGCTATCCTGATATGTGTTTTGGTAATTCCCGCTGCAACCAATGCTTTAAGCTTAAAAGATGCACTTAAACCAAGCGACAGTAAAACTGCTGATCCGCTTGATACTGTTGCCGGAGGGGCAAATTACAACGTGCAAACAAAAGACGGTACAAATGATTTGACTGCTTACATTGGGATGTTCATCCAAATCTTACTTTCCATTCTCGGTGTTTTCTTTTTATGCTTAATGCTATATGGCGGTTTCCTCTGGATGAGTGATATGGGCAACTCTGATAAAGTTAAAAAATCCAAAGAACTTATGACCGCGGCGGTTATCGGTTTGATCATTGTGCTTGCGTCTTATGCGTTATCTTATTTTGTAATTGAATCTTTAAGCACAAAAACTTTAAAAAACACAAGTTCCGTTTCAGTAGTTCTTGTCTAAAATTGAAAAAGGCTTCTCTTTGACTAACAATTATACTATGAAAAACAATTTTAAACACATTTTCACTCTCCTATTTTTGATTACTGTTTTGGTTCTTCCATATTTTGTTTTTGCCAGTAACAACCCCGCCCTTCAAGGCCTTACCGATATTCAAGCAAGTTCGGGGTTCAGTGATGCCAAAGGAGAAAATGGTTCAATATTTTCTATTCTTGGAGCAGTGATCAGTGTTTTTTTAAGCCTGCTTGGTATAATCTTTATAGTTCTTATGATATATGGCGGATATAATTGGATGATTGCCGCCGGAGAAGAAGCAAAAGTTACAAAAGCGAAAGACACTTTCAGAAGAGCGGTTATCGGCTTGGTTATAACGTTAAGTTCTTATGTCTTTTGGAATTTTTTATATTTAAAACTAATGAAATAAAAAATTTAAAGCGGTTAAAACCATGAAAAAAGAGATCAAAACAATTTTTTATTCATTCCTGATCATGTTTTTATTCAGTTTTTTTTCTCTGCCCGTCCAGGCCATTAAACTGATTGATAACACCACCCTGACAGATAAAAATGTTCAAGACTTTCAAAAAAGTTCCGGTTTTTCAACCGCTCCTGCCGGAGGGCTTGGACAGGTTACGGAAACGATCATAAAAGGCTTCCTTTCTCTTTTGGGAATAATTTTTATCATCATGATCATCATCGCCGGATACGGCTGGATGATGGCGCAGGGGGAAGAAGCCAAGGTGGAAAAATCCAAAGAAACAATTCAAAGAGCAATTATTGGACTGATTATAATCGTTTGCTCATATTTGATCACTTACTTTGTGTTTAACAACATTCCCATATAAAAAAAGCAAAGTACACGCCAGCCTTGACTTTTCCGCTTATTAGTGATATCATTAAAGTATAACTTAGAAATCCTATCATGTGCATTATCCTGTTTGATAGGGTTTTTTGTTTACAAAAATGGAATCATCAAAAACAAGGAATAATTCAATTTTTTCCATAAAAACAGCCAAAAAATTTATTGGTGTGTTTATTTTTGTGCTTATTTTTGAAGTTTTTCTTTTTCCCGCACCTACATTTGCTGCAAATAATGCTGATGGATCAACAACATCTGTGAATGAAGACATCCTGCTGACTGATAAAAAAGGCATGATTTCAGATGAAGCGGCTTTTGAAAACAACTTGCCAGCAAACATTGATACAAAAATAAAAGGAACCACATATCGAACAATAACCGCTTATAATTCAGAGGTGGGTCAATGCGATTCCACGCCTTGCATAACTGCCAATGGCTTTAATGTCTGCGAATATGGCATTGAAGACACAATTGCCGCAAACTGGCTGAAATTTGGCACAAAAGTTCGCATACCGGAACTGTTTGGTGACAGAGTTTTTGTGGTTAGGGATAGGATGAACAAAAAACATGCTGATCGCGTGGATGTTTGGATGAAAGAAAAAATTGATGCCAAAAAATTTGGCGTTAAGCTGGCAAAAATTGAAATTCTTGAGCCATAAAATAATTTTGGCAATTCTTTTTTTATACCTGAGTAATCTCTTTTTAAAAAGAGATTTTTTGTTTATTTTAAAAACTCAAAGACTTGTTTAATGAACAAATATTTGATAATATAGGATAGTGATAACAATCGGCCTGATAGCCAAGCGGTAAGGCAACGGTTTGCAAAACCGTTATGCATCGGTTCAAATCCGATTCAGGCCTCAATATTGAGACTTAAGTCCACTCTAGTCTAGACTCTTATACACAGATGATGTGGATAAACATCATAAAAAGTGGATAATTTCTTTTTCAAAGTCCAAGTTACACTAGACAGTAATCCACATGTCAAACTTTTATTCAAATTATTTACAAAAAAATACTCAACATTAGTACAATAGATAAGTACACACTACCGTTGACTTAAGTCATTTTATATGGTATTATAAGAATAGGTATAAATGCACATAAAAAATTTAATACCATTTCTACTAAATCTCTCAGCTAGTTCCAACATAGCTTTCGGAAACTACAGCAAGTCGCATAAACAATATGCGCTTTGCCGTAGTTTCCAACAAAAAACAAAAACAAAACAAAGGTAGATCCTGATAAAACATTTTATTGAGGTTTACCACCGGATTGGTAGAAATTAGCAATTTAAGTTGGAAAATTGCGGCTTTACTCTCATGAAAGGATTTTCTTGCCTGTCCGAAAGGATGGGTAAAAACAAATTTTTGGGAGTGCCGCTCTCGCATTAGACTCATTTATTTATTTTAATAATAAGAAGGGGTCCCGCAAGGGCGGCTTTTTTATTCCAAAATCTTAATCTTATCTTAATCATATCAATTTATGCTGTTATACAGGTATTGCAAAGTTGTTTAGCTTAAGCTATAATATTCTTAAGAATATCTCTTTTGTGGGGATTTTTTTGATTAAAGAAAACAATATGACTGACACAATAAAAAAAGAAGCATTGGATCAGATAAAAAATGAGCTTCTGGAAAGAAAAGCTCAGATTATTGCTGATCTTCAAGAGATTGAAAATGGCGACCCTGACGGCGAAGGGAAGGTTAAATTTCCGGAATACGGCGACAAACCTGATGAGAATGCCCAAGAAATCGGCGAATATACCACCAATTTGGCTCAAGATAAGGTGTTGAAAGCAACTTTAAGGGATATTGAAAATGCTTTAGACCGGATTGAGAAGGGAACCTACGGTATTTGCAAAATTTGCAAAAAACCTATCAGTGAAGGCAGGCTGTTGGCGCGCCCGGTTGCGAGTACCTGTGTGGATTGCAAGACAAAACTGCAAAACTCTTAAAATATGTTAAGCAGATACTCAAAAAAAATGGCCATATACTTTTCATTGGCCATTTTTTTTATGATTATTGATAGAATATTTAAATATTTTGCTTTATCCTACTGGGAAGCAAGACAAATAAACATAATTGGCGATATATTTAAGCTGGACTTAGCCAAAAATAGCGGCATTGCCTTCTCTATCCCTTTTTCAGGACTGATCCTAAACATTGGGATTTTTTTGATAATAGTTATAATAGCCATTGTTTTGGCTAAATTAATTAAGAAAAAGGAAAATTTACCGGCCTTCGGCTTGACATTTTTGCTGTTTGGTGCTATAAGTAATATGGCAGACCGCTTAGTTTACGGTTTTGTGATTGATTACTTTAATCTGAAATGGTTTACAGTTTTTAATCTGGCGGATGTGATGATTGTGGGAGGAGTATTTTATATAATACTTAATTTCAGAAAGGAATATTATGTTTAAAAATGTAAATACTTTCAATCCAAACGCTGAATATCATCCTACTGGAAAACAATTAGAGTCTTACTATTTTAAATCAATAAAAGCGCCAGAAGAAAAACCAAAAAAATATATTACAGAAGAAATGGCAATGGAGAGTGTTAAAAAGAATCAACCATGGGAAAAACAATCTGAAATTTCTAATTTTATAGGCGATGTAAGGCAACAGATAAAAAAATCACTTTCTATAGAAAACGACGAAAATGACATCAAGTTTTATACTTCCATTGATTCTTATTTAGATAAATTTTATGGTATTGATGGTTTTTTTGAAATAACAATACCAGAAAGCAATGGAAAAAAAGAAACTGTATCAATTGATATCACTGCGAACAAACAAAAAGGAGAAAGCTACAAGGCTGAAATAATTTTCCTGATCGATAAAGAACTTGAAAAAGAGCTTGATAAAGAAGAATATAATGAAAGAGTATGGCAACTCGCAAAACAAGTTATGGACATCGCTTTAATGAAATATGAAGATGATATTGCAAAACAAGAATTTGAAAAAAATGAAATAATTAAAAAAAATATAATAATTCAAAATTTTGGAGGAAGAAAAAATGCCAAGAATCACTAGGGAGATGTTTGGCGCCGTCACTAAAAAGATTGGTTATCATGAAATAGACATTGAAAACCTTTTAAAGCCTTTTACAGGCAGAGGCTCTATCGCTTACTTATTTTGCAAAGGATGCGGCATACTTTTTGAAATAACAAAAAAGGATGCTATATCTATAGTAGATAAGAAAATAGAAGAATCAGATTCTTTTATTGAGACCGATGGCTGTGAATTATGCGACGGAAAAAATAATAACTACAAAGTAAGAAAAATCAAAGAGTTATTGCAATAACTGTTTTTTATAAGAACGGGCTGCCTCTGGAAAAGCAACCCGTTATTTTTTTTGTTCAATTTTTCTTTTATCGTTATCTTCTGTCGTAAATTTGAATCGGATTAACTTGTGGGGTAAGGCGTTTTTGATCTTTTCCGGCCATTCAATCACGGTTACAGTATCAGGAGAACCGAAATATTCCTCGGCGCCGATTGTTTTGGCGCTTTGAACTGAATCAAGCCGATATGCGTCAATATGAACCAATTTCTTTATACCGAATTTTTGTTCTATAACATCATAAACTTTCATAACAACGAAAGTGGGACTAGTTACAGTTCTTTTCACCCCCAACCCTTCTGCTAGACCTTTGGTAAAAACAGTCTTGCCGGCGCCCAAATCGCCTTCCAGCGCGATCACCTCGCCGCCCTTAAGAGATTCTGCAAATTTTTTTGCAAAATCAAAAGTTTCTTGTTCTGAATTGGTTATGATGCTTTTCATTATAAAATTTCGTTTAATATTATTTCAGCAGCTTTTTTCCATGAATGGGCGACAAGATTATGAAGTCCATTCGCCTTCAACTCTTTGATTTTTTGGCTGTCGCTGATCAGGTTTATCATTTTTTGATAAAGATCTTTTTCGTCGCCAGCCTTAAAATGTTCCACGGCGTTTCCGCCTATTTCTTTGATCACCGGCGCGTCAGTCGCAATAACCGGCACTCCCGCATCCCAAGCTTCAAAAATCGGGATTGACGAGCCTTCATGGGCGCTGGGATGGACAAAAAGCGAGGCGGTGGAAAGCAATTCCCATTTTTTTTCATTGCTGACATAGCCTGCCATTGTAACGCTTGGGCTTATGCCCAAAAAGCTGATCATTTTTTTTATCTCATCAGTTCCATGACTTTCCATACCGGCTAGAACCAAATTCCAATCCGGGTGGCTGTTTAAAAATTCCGCAAAGGCTTTTACCAGCACGTCTACTGATTTTTTCTTTTCAATTCTGCCAATATATAAAATAAAAGGTTTTGTTTTGTTCTGTGCCAAATTTATGCCGCTTTCTGAAGTAAAATGGCGAGCATACCCAAGAGGCGCGACCACAATCCTGTTGTCTGACAGGCCATACTCGCTCATGATTTCATGTTTGGAAAATTCGGATATGGTAAAAATCTTTTGGCTTCGTTTTATGTTGTTCTTAACTGCAAAATTCTGCTTTAGCCTGTCTTTAAAAGAATATTTTTCCGGATTGGTTTTAAAAATCACATCATGCACAATGGAAAAACTTTTTTCCGGCGCCGATGACGGAATATAGTACGAAGGCGTGAAGAAAAAATCAACGGGCGAATCTTTCAATTCAGAGGCTAAACGTTTTCTGGTCCACTGCTTGCCGGGCGGTATTACTTTTTGGATGTTCAAAGGAAGGCTTTGGATCGTACGCGGCGTATACAAACGCAAACGGATATTTTTTGCAATGGACAGTTTACACAACTCCGCAATAATATTTTTTGAAACTTCTTCAACTCCGGTGCGAACCAGGCATCCGGGAAATCTTGGGTCCTCCCAGCGAGAAGCGTCTATGCCAAGCACCGGGAGCTGCGGATTGCAATCGGCGACCGCCTTTTTTATTTTTTTAAAAAATATTTCTTTATCGTACTGCCTGGCGTGCTCTTCGCATCTCTCTTTTTTGCTCAGGCACCACTCGGGCGTCATCTTTTTTATGCCGGCGATTACATCTTCTTCTGTCGGATTTTCTGGAAGAAGAATCCCGGTTTCATTGTCAATCGTTGATTCAACCAGACCTCCTTCTTTCACTCCCAAATACGGTTTGCCGGCCACGTTTGATTCAAGATGACTCATGCCGGCGTCTTCGCTGATGGGGATATAAATCGTTGCCAGGCATTTTCCAATCAAGGATATCAATTCTTCATCCGACACCCACCCCAGGATCTTGATGTTTTCCGCGCCCTTGGCGATTTCCCGGACTTTCCCAAGCCAAGGGCCGCCGGACGCGATGATCAATTTCTTGTCCGGCATCTTTTTGAACGCTTCCGCGATCAGATCAATTCTTTTGGCCTCATCCACTCGGCCGAATGACAAGAAGTAATCACCCTGCATGGTCCATTTGAACTTATCAGTCATGATTGGCGGCCAAGCAACAAGATTGGCATCTCCCCCCGTATGTTCTCTTATGCGTTGGCGCACATTTTCTGAATTGGCGATATTGAAATTGAATTTTTTGATGGCTTTCAAATACCGATGCTTCCAGTAGCGCGCAAACACAGCGTACGCCGGTTGAAGCGGGACCGGATACATATGCTTGCTCACATCATATAAATCAAAAACTCTACGCGGAGTCGTATGGGTATAAACGATGCGAGAGGCATTCTTTCGGGAATAATTCGCAACCGCCTCAGTTGCGGTTTGAGAAGATGCGATCAAGATGTCATAGTTCTTAAAAAGTTTCCGCTTGCGCCAAAAAAGATTCCGCAGCCAAAAAAATCTCACCACGCGCATTTCCACAGAACCTCTTGCCAGGATCTTAAGCTTGTCTCCCAGCTTTTTTTGATATTCCGGATAGGTGTTGGGACTGACGTAGGCGGTGATAAAATCAGCATTAAGTTCCAAGGCTAAAAGCAGAACGGTGCGCTCTCCCCCGCCGCCGAATCCCAAGTGATCATGTACGATCGCAATTTTTGGCTTTTGTGTTTCTTGCATTATTGTGTATTTTATATTTTAATATTAGCAACAAAAAATTACAAAGTCAAAGCCCCATGGGCAATCACCGATGGGGCTTTGATGTTTATTTTACATAAGCTTAATCTTCCGTTTCCCGGTCAGGTTCTTTTTGACGCTCTTTAAAAATCACTAAAGTGTTTTTAAACAGATTCGCTTCAAAAAGCGGCTGGGCTGTTTCTTCTGCATCCTCTTCAAAATTTATATCTTTTTCCGGCTTGACCGCTGACTTAAGCGCTTCCATGTCCAAATTTTCCGGAATTGGACGCATGATATAAATCGCATCAATCAATTCGTCTTCATTTAAAAAACTTACCATATCAAAAGCTTCTTTTTCGGAAATTTCTTTTCCGCAAATATACATGTTTATATCAATTCCGACTTTCTTCCCTTCTTCTTCAAAATCAGCTGTTCTGGCTTTACATTCCTCGCATTCTCCAAAAACAACCACAGCCAGATTAGGACGCTGACCCTTAAGGGCAAAAATTTCTTTCGCAACCTCATCTTTTATCTGCACATGAATCGGCTTTTTTTTGTTTTCGGTAGACATAATAATTTAAATTCCAAATTACAAATTTTCCCGCTTTCAGCGGGATCCCGCTTACTAAAAGATATAAAGAGCGGGACAAATAATATCAAAATATCAAATTCAAAATAATTCAATTTTTTGATCTTTGAGTTTTAAATTTATTTTGAGTTTAGAATTTAGAATTTTGGGATTTATTTGTTATTTGGTGCTTGAAATTTGTAATTTGCATTTCTATATGCTCGGAATCGGAAATTCAAGACACATATCTTTAACATCTTTTTTAATGCTTGACAAGACATCCTCTTCATCTTTTTTGTCAATCGCCGCGCTGATCCATTTGGCGATATGCTTTACCTGATCTTCTTTCATGCCTCTGGTTGTTATCGCCGCTGTGCCCAAACGGACGCCGGATGGATTCATCGGCGGATTGGGATCATTCGGTATGGTTGAACGGGAAACAGAAATGCCGATGCTGTCCAAAATTATTTCCGCATCTTTTCCAGCCAGGCCTTTGCTTGTCAGATCAACGACGAAAAGATGGTTGTCTGTCCCGCCAGACACGATGTTGAAGCCTAAATTCATCATTTCAGAAGCGAAAACCTTGGCATTTCTCATAACCTGTTTGGCATATTCCTTGAATTCCGGACAAAGGGCTTCGCTAAAAGCAACAGCCTTAGCGGCGTTTATATGATTATGCGGACCGCCTTGCATGCCGGGGAATACCGCTTTATTTATCTTGGCCTTATGTTCCTCTTTGCACATGATGATGGCGCCCCTGGGGCCTCGCAAAGTCTTGTGAGTGGTTGTTGACACAACATCAAAAATCGGAACCGGGGTTTTCATTTCGCCGGCGGCAATGAGTCCTGCCGTATGGGCAATGTCCGCAAAAGTAATCGCTCCCACCTTGTCCGCGATTTCTTTGAATCTCTCCCATTCAATTTCGCGGGAGTATGCCGAGTAGCCGGCCACAATCATTTTTGGTTTTTCTCTCAGCGCGATTTTTTCAACTTCATCCATGTCAATCCTTCCGGTTTCCGAATCAACTTCGTACTGCGCAAAATCATACAGCATGCCGGAAAAATTTACCGGATGGCCATGTGAAAGATGTCCGCCATGATCCAACTTCAAACCGAGCACTTTGTCTCCCGGCTTTATAAAAGCCATATACACAGCGGCATTAGCCGGGGAGCCTGACAATGGTTGGACATTTACATATTCGGCACCGAACAATTTTTTCGCTCTTTCCTGGGCCAAAATTTCCATCTCATCAATGTGCGAGTTGCCGCCATAGTATCTGTGCCCCGGATAACCTTCGCTGTATTTGTTTGTTAAAAGCGAACCCATGGCTTCAAGCACCGCCTTGGAAACATAATTTTCCGAAGCAATGAGCTCCATTTCCTCAGTTTCTCGGTTTTCTTCTTTCCTTATGATATCCAAGATTTCTTTGTCAGTTTGTTCCAGGTTTTTGTAGTCCATACGTTTGAATAAAATTAATTGTTATCGTGTTTATATAGTATTGTAAATAAAATTTATTGCAATTTTTTATATGTCATTTTCTTAAGTCCATCCCACCACTCGGTGAACTCCGTCTTCTTCATCTCTGCAAAAATCTTTTTTGCCGATTCTGTTTCCAGGGCTTTGCCGACATTGTCCATCCAATCCGTGGTTGCTTTGTATCCCAGATCAAAATATTCTTTAGCCTGAAACGCGGTTTCCAGCCAATCCGCGTCTTTGGCGATTATGCCCTCTCTGGTCGTTCTGTTCTCATATTCATCAAAGTAAGTTTGCCACTTTTCTTTAAGCACTTCTCCAACTCCATCAAGCTGCTCGCTAAAAGCGGACTGCTCGGCTTCGGTGTTGGAATAATAACGAGCAGACAGCTTGTTCTGGTCGCCATTCCTGACTTCAGCGTTATCATGGACAACGAGCATGCAAGCGACTTTTTCCGGATTAACATCGCCCTCCATGACAGCCAATATATACCCGATCTGCGCGGCTCTTAAAGCGTGCTCAGCGACAGTGTCCGGATCTTTTACGCCTGCCAGCCACCAACCGCTGTGTTTTTGGCGCTTCAATTGGCCCAGTTCAAAAATGAAATTTACGGTTTTTTTTATATCCATAACTTATGATTTTCTTAATTTTTAACCCTATTCTTATTATATATCATTTTATCCAATACACAAAAATTTACATTTGCTGTTTATGGGCATAACCTCTTGTTTTTAAATTAGGCTTTTCACCATATACGTCCCTTTGAGTCTATACCCCAACTTCCGATAGTACCCGCGCACGCCCACGCCGGAGATAACAGCTATTTTTTTAAATCCATTTTGGCGAGCGATTTTTTCCGCTTCCAACATCAATTTTTTACCTAACCCCGCATGCTGGGTTTTTTTCTTGTTACCGATTGACACGAGCTCACCATAAACATGCAGCTCACGTATAAAAGCGGCATTCTTAATGGCGTTATGAGTTATGCGCCCGTCTGCCGGCGAGACAGGTTCCATGTTACGCGAAGGAATCCTTAAACGGCAAAAAGCATAAAGTATGTTCTCTTTATCAATGTACTGCAAAAAGTATTCCTCTCCGCCCGAAGCAGCGTATTTGATAATTTCTAATTTCAAATTTCTAATTTCTAATTTCCCTTCTTTAGCTTCGCGACAACGAATACAATCGCATTTCACATGTCTTTGCTGCATCACCTGCCTCAAGTTCGTGATCTTGTTGCCGGCCATGATTGATTCGCCGGGGATATCGCGTATCAGTCTGATAATTCTGACATACGGCGGCACCGCTTCTTTGCATTTGACAATCAAATTCTGCAAGGTTTTATCTGAATACGGCTTGTACTTTCCGTCCCGCCACCATCTGTAAAGCAAACTGCCTTTGGTCACGACGGTCGGATAAAATTTTATCTGATCAGGCTGGAAACGTTCATCGGAAAAAAGCTGTTTGAACATCTTCAAATCCTTAGCAGCAGTTGAGCCCCGCAGTCCGGGCATGATATGGTATGTAACTTTAAATCCAAAATCCTTAAGCATTTTGGTCGCATCCGCAACCTCCTTGATCCCATGCCCGCGCTTGTTTAATTTTAATATACCGTCATCAATAGCCTGTACTCCCAACTCCACACGAGTAGCTCCCAACTCCCGCATCTCCAAAACCTCTTTTTCAGAAATATAATCCGGCCGAGTCTCCAGCGTAATCCCAATTAACTGATACTTAGCCTTCTCATTTTTCTTTTGTTCAATTAATAGCTGCTGTTTCAATTTATTAATAGGGGTTTTGATATTTGATATTTGATATTTGATATTGATTGGAAATTGGAAATTGGAAATTGGAAATTTTTTACTGAATTCGTTCGCTGCCCGAAAACACTCAGAAATGTACCAAAACTTATACTTCTCCGGCAAATACGACCAAGTTCCGCCAATGACAATCAGCTCAATCTTCGTCGGTTCATGCCCGTTGTCAATCAAGGCTTTTATCCGATGATGCACCTGAACATACGGATCAAACCCGCAACGGATGGCGCGCATCACTGCCGGCTCATTGGATAAATAGCTCTGAGGAACGTCTTTTTCAGTCGGACAATACGCGCATTTTCCGGGGCACGGATATGGTTTGGTTAAGACTGCTACCGGCGCAATTCCTGACATTGTCCTTACGGCGCGCTTCTTCAAAATCTTCTTAATTTTTTCTTTAGCGGCAAACTCTTTATCGTTTTCAGGTGCATATTCCGAAAGAGATTTGATGATATCGGCTTTTTTCATGATCAAAACGCCATGCTCTTTACAGAACCGGCGGTTCCAGGGCATGAATTCTTCACTGTCTTTAAACTTGGAGTCAAGAAGATTTTTGATGATTATCCTTTGTTTTTCGTCCATAAATTATATTCTTCTTAAATACTAAACCACATATTCTTTGAAAATGCAAATTTGATTTGCTATATTTGCAAAAATTTTGATACAATAATAAGAGTGCGATCTAAATCATAAAAAATAAAATTTTTTATAAAACTATGAACATCAATCTTAACATTTTACGCGGATATGACATTCGCGGAATTGTCGGCAAAGACATAGATGCAAAACTGATGGAACATTTCGGCCGCGCTTACGGAACCTACATGGCGGGGCATGGCGAGTACCGCGCCATTGTCGGCTATGATTCCAGAGGTGAAAGCATTGAATTTAAAGATGCTTTTGCCAAGGGCCTTATGGAAAGCGGTCTGGATGTCATTGATATCGGCCTGATCATGGTCGGTACGCTTTACTGGGCGCAATATCATTTTAACACGAAGGCGGCCGGTATGATCACAGCCTCGCATAACCCCAAAGAGTATAACGGCATCAAGCTTGCCAAAAGCTATTCCGAATCAATGGTGCTTGATAACCTCAAGGAAATCGCGAGAATGATTGAAAATGAGAATTATATCCAGGCGGCAGTTCCGGGGAAAATTTTTAAGGAAAGCATCACCGATAAGTACTTCAATGACATCCTCAAGCGATCAAAAATCACAAAAAAATATAAGATTGTTGTTGACTCCAGCTGTTCCACCCCGGGGGTGATTGTCCCTGATCTCTTAAGACAAGCCGGGTGCGAAGTGATTGAAAGCAACTGCCAGCTTGATCCGACATTTCCCTTGGGTGTTGCCGACCCGACAGAAACCATCGTAGCCGAAAGGCTTCGGGACAAAGTTTTGGAGACAAAAGCGGACATGGGATTTTCGTATGATTCCGACGGCGACCGCATTGGGATCGTTGATGAAAAAGGCACAATCATTTGGAACGACGTTCTGGTCGCTCTTTTCGCGATTGATGTGCTTTTCAAGCACCCTCACTCCAAGATCATGTTCAACACCCTTTGTTCCAAAGTGGTTTCCGACACGATTGAAAAATACGGCGGCGAACCATTCATGTGGCGCACCGGACATGGATTCCTTAAAAAGAAAAATCAAGAAGTGGGCGCGCCCTTCATTGGCGAACTTTCCGGGCATTTCTTTTTCTCTGCCGATTTTTACAATCACGATGATGGCTGTTACGCCACTCTTAAACTGCTTGATTACTTAAGCCGAACCAATCAGACTTTGAATGAAGCGATTTCATCCCTGCCCAAGTATATTTCCAGCCCGGAAATAAAACTTTTCTGCTCTGACGATACGAAAGTCGCTTTGATGGAAAAAATCTCACCGATTCTAAAAAGCGATTACCCGCAAGCGGAAGTGATTGATGATAAACGCGCCGGTGACGGGGTTCGGCTGGAGATGGAGGATTCTATGTTCATTGTCCGCTACTCCCAAAACGGACCTTATCTGACAATCAAATTTGAGGCAAAATCACAAGAAAAATACGACGCGCTTAAAAGATATATTTCCGATCTTTTACACCGGTTTCCGGAAGTGGAGTGGAACAATGATATACGGGTCAATGTTGAAGCGCTGGCATAAAATAAATAAAAAAAGTAGAGACGAGGCATGCCTCGTCTCTACTTTTTTTATTTATTTTATGCCTATCGCTTTCTTGACTTTCGCTATCGTTTCTTCTGCAATCGGTCTGACTTTTTCTGCGCCTTTATCCATGATCGCTCTTACCTCCTGGTCGCTGATCTGATTATATTTTTTCTGAAAGTTGTTTAAGAATTCTCTTACAACTTCAGCCAAATCTTTTTTGAAATCGCCGTAGCCTTTGCCGGCATATTGCTTCTCTAGATCTTTAACGGATTTATTGTCCAAAAGAGAATATATCGTTAAAAGATTTGAAATGCCAGGCTTATCTTCGCGGCTATATTTTACTTCTGATCCCAAATCTGTTTGCGCCTTCATGATCTTCTTGCCTGCTTTGGCTAAATCATCTTTTAAGGCGATATAATTGGAATCACTGGCGGCGCTCTTGCTCATCTTTTTTGTCGGGTCATCAAGGCCCATGATCCGCGCTCCTTCTTTTTGCAACTTAGCTTCCGGAATGCGGAAAACTTCTCCATAAGCGGAATTAAATCTTCGGGCCAAAGTCCGGGTAAGCTCTACATGCTGAAGCTGATCATCGCCGACCGGAACCACTTCCGTACCGTAAAGCAAGATATCAGCCGCCATTAAAGCCGGATAATCAAAAAGCCCGACACTGACATTTTCTTGATTCTCTCCTGCCTTATCTTTAAACTGCGTCATTTTCTTAAGATCGCTGATACGAGCGGCTACGCAATTCAAAATCCAACAAAGCTCCGTATGCTCTTTGATCGCTGACTGTTGAAAAATAACTGACTTTGCGGGGTCTATTCCAAAAGCCAAGTACGTTTTAGCAATATCCATGATCTGGCCATCAAAAGTTTCCGGTTTCTGATTGACTGTGATGGCGTGATAATCAACCACGCAAAAAATGCAGTCATATTTTTCCTGTAATCTAACCCATTGCGAAATTGCCCCAAGATAATTTCCGAGATGCAGATCGCCTGACGGCTTAACTCCTGAAAAAATTCGCGGTTTTATAACTTTGCTCATACTTATTTTATATTAGTAGATTATTGACTGATTATATTTTAGCAATAATCAAAGGAAAAACCAACAGTTGACATAATATTTTAAAAGTGTTATTTTATACTTCAATTTACTGTCAATAAACAAAGAGCCAAGTCTGTTTTAAAGATTCGGCTCTTTTTCTATTTATCTTATTTATCTTATTTCTATTTTTCTTCTTTAACATTCCACCCCGCCAGCTTATCAATCACCTTCCGGCTGGCCATCACATTGGCGGCATAATTTTTATACTCCGGCGCGCCCAAACGTTCCAGGATTTGCGCGGCGTCAGGAGTGTTCGCATGCTGGTAGTACTTTTTCATATCTTCAATATGCTTTTCAATCTCTTGGTCGTCAATCTTGATGTTTTCCACCTTGGCGATTTCTCTGATAAGCAGTGACACCTTAACGCGCTTGACTGCGTCCGGAAGCAGATCCAACGTCAACTGGTCTTCTGTTTTGTTTATGCTCTTTAAATAATCTTCAAATTTTCCGCCCTGATGTTCAACCGTATGCTCAAGCTCGTGGATCATGGAATGAGTTTCGCTTTCAATGAGCATTTCCGGAATGTCTCCAAATTTTGTTTTGGAAACGATTTCTTCCAGCATTTCTTTCTCTGCCGCTTCTTTGTTCTGTCTTTTCTTTTCTCCCAGGATTCCTTCTCTCATGTTCTTCTCAAGATCTTCCAATTTTTTAAGTCCAAAGGCTTTGGCAAAATCATCGTTAAGCTCCGGGAGTCGTCTTTCAAAAACATCTTTAACAATAACTTTAAACTCCACCATCTTCCCGGCCAGATTCTTCATATGATGATCTTTGGGGTACGGAAGCTTAAATTCTTTTATGTCGCCTTTTCCCGCGCCCAGAAGTTCTTTATCAAAACCGGGAATAACATAGTCCTTGCCCATGATGACCACTGTATCTTTTCCTTGTCCGCCTTCCACCGGGACTTCATCCAAAAACATTTGGATGTCAATCATGGCCTTGTCCCCATCCTGGATTTTTCTGTCAACCGCCGCCTCAGCCACCCTGATCTCCCTGATATCATTCATGGCTTTTTCATATTCCTTCTGATCCAGTTCCGATTTTTTCAATTTTATTTCCAAGTCTTTATACGCTCCCAATTTTATTTCCGGTATCAGCGCCAAAATCACTTTATACGCAAGCGGATTTTCCGGAGCCAGCTTTGTGATGTCAATTTTCGGCTGTCCGACCGGATCGCCGATGACATTATCTTTGATAACTTTTTCCAAGGTCTCGTTGATTGCAATGCGAGCGGCTTCTTCCAGGATGCTCATATCCCCGATCTTTTGCTTCAAGATGTCATACGGAGTCTTGCCTGGCCTGAATCCGTCAATCTTGATCTCTTGGGAAATCTTTTTAACCGCTTTTTCAGCGTATGGTTTGAATTCTTCCACAGAAAGCTCAACATCCAATTCAACTTGAGACTTGGGAAGATCTTTTTTTTCTACTTTCATATTATTTCAAAATTAAATTATGTTAATAAACTGATGACAAAATTGCGAGAGGAGAGATTTACAAAAAATCTCTCCTCTTACGGATTAAACATTATTTGCCTTATAATTTATCGGCACAATTTCATCCTTAAAACCTGCTTGTCGACAAAACAATACTGCTTCCGAGATCTTGTTTTCCAGGTCTTTGACTTCCGGTTTTAATCTGTTTTTAAAAAGTCCAAGCAGAAATTCATTATGTTCTCGTTCATCTTTTGCAAACCTTAGGCCAGCTTCTTCTAATTTCTTTATGGTTTCTTTTTTGTCCATCTAACTCCTCCTTTTTTCTTGTTTATATTTGCTATCTTTAATATTAATTAATTCAAAATTACATCAAAAGTCCCACAATCAACAAAGCGACAATGTTGACAATCTTGATCATCGGATTGATGGCCGGTCCTGCCGTGTCTTTGTAAGGATCTCCGACCGTATCGCCGGTAACAGCCGCTTTATGAGCGTCTGAACCTTTGCCTCCAAAATTACCCTTCTCAATGTACTTCTTGGCATTGTCCCAAGCGCCGCCGCCGGTCGTCATGGAAATGGCCACGAAGATTCCGGTGATGATGGAGCCAACCAAGAGCCCGCCTAAAGCGATTTTCCCAAGGATAAACCCGACCAAAATCGGAACAACGACCGGAATCAGGGCGGGAACAATCATTTCTCTGATAGCCGCTTTGGTTACCAAATCAACAGCTGCGCCATAATCCGGTTTTTCCGTTCCCAGCATGATGCCCGGTTTTTCCTTGAACTGCCTGCGCACTTCATTAACGACCGTGCCAGCCGCTTTGCCTACGGCGCGCATGGATAATGCTCCGAAATAATAAGGCAACAATCCGCCAATAAAAAGACCGGCCAGCACTTTGGGATCATCTATACTGAAAACGACATTTCCGCCGAGAGAATGAGTGTAATCCGCAAACAACACCAAGGCAGCCAAGGCCGCTGAGCCGATGGCATAGCCTTTGGTAACCGCTTTTGTGGTGTTTCCAACAGCATCCAAAGGATCGGTAACGTTTCTGACATCTTCTCCCAGTTCTGCCATTTCCGCGATACCTCCGGCATTGTCAGTTATCGGTCCATACGCGTCAATCGTGACAATGATCCCGGCCATGGAAAGCATGGCCATGGCGGCGATTGCCACGCCGTAGATTCCAGCCAAGCTGAAAGCGCCGAGGATGGCGGCTACAATCACAAGCACCGGCCAAGCGGTTGATTTCATTGACAAAGACAAGCCAGCAATGATGTTCGTACCGTGCCCAGACTGAGAAGCTTCCGCCACTTCTTTAACTGGCTTATAGCTGGTTGATGTGTAATATTCAGTGATCATCACCATGGCTGCAGTCACTGCGAGTCCAATAAGCGATGCGAGATAAATGTTCATGACTGAGAATTGGCCGTTATCAGCCATAAGCATTTTCGTTACCGGATAAAAAGCGATTGCAGCCAAAATTCCGGAAACAGCCAAGCCTTTATACAGCGCTCCCATGATGTTGTTTTTCTTGCCCAATCTGATGAAAAAAGTTCCAATGATAGAAGCAATGATTGACACAGCGCCGAGCACCAAAGGATATATAATTGCGCTTCCAAAACCGACAAACAAAAGCGAGCCGAGAAGCATAGCTGCGATCGTCGTAACAGCATAAGTCTCAAACAAATCTGCGGCCATACCGGCGCAATCGCCGACATTGTCGCCGACATTGTCAGCAATCACAGCCGGATTGCGAGGGTCGTCTTCCGGGATACCGGCTTCAACTTTTCCGACAAGATCAGCACCGACATCGGCTGCTTTGGTGAATATGCCCCCTCCCAAACGGGCAAAAATTGAAATCAAAGAACCTCCAAACCCAAGACCGATCAAAATTTTCAAATCTCCTGTGATAAAGTAAAAGCCTGCAGTTCCAAGCAAAGCCAAGCCTACCACCAGCATGCCGGTAACACTGCCGCCGTTAACCGCTACCGCTAAAGCTTTTTTAAGGCCTCCGCGAGCTGCTTCCGCCGTTCTGACATTGGCTCTCACTGAAACATTCATACCGATGTAGCCGGTCAAAGCGGAAAGAATCGCGCCTGTCATAAACGCTAAAGCCGTACCCCATCCCAAATTCGGGATAAACCCGATAACAATGAACAAGATGGCGGCCACCATCGCCACTGTGCGATATTGGCGGTTGAGATAAGCTTTGGCTCCTTCCTGGATGGCTAAAGCGATCGCCTGCATTTTTTCATTGCCAGCGGGCATTCGCATGATCACCTTGATCAAGATGATGCCATACACGATTGCCAACCCGGCGCTCCCAAAAATGAGAAAACTTGAAAATGACATAATTGTTTTTTATTGTCGGAATTGCACCGGTTTTTAGAACCGTTTGCCCGACGTTTAATTAATAAAGTTATTTTCTACTTGATTTGTATTAATGCACAAAAAATATTACAGCTTTAAATTATGAGAGTTAATTAGTTTATTAGTTAATTAGGAAAATTGTCCTAATTAACTAATCAACTAATCACTTTCTCAGCGGCATATTATTTTTTATCAGTGATATCAGCTTCATCAGCAATCTTTTCCTTTTTTGCCGATTTCTTTTTTTTCTTATTTTTCTTTTTCTCTTCTGCCTCAGAAGATCCTTCTCCTTCTTCCGCTGCATCTGTCTTCTCTGCTTCAACAGCTTCTTCTTTTTTAACTTCCGCTTCTTTACCGTCCTGTATGATGTCAATCTTCCAGCCGGTTAACTTTGCGGCCAAACGGGCATTCTGTCCTCCTTTTCCGATGGCCAGGGACAATTGATCTTCCGCAACTTTCACTGTCGCTTTTCTTTCGCCATCATTGGTGCTGATGCTGGCTATTTTGGCAGGCGACAAAGCATTCGCGATAAATTTTATCGGATCATCACTGTAGCTTATGATATCGACTTTTTCTCCTCCAAGCTCATGGATGATGGTCTGAATTCTGGCGCCTCTTTGTCCAACGCATGAACCGATTGGATCAACATTTTCAGAATCGGTCGCGACTGCGACTTTAGAGCGAAAACCGGCTTCCCTGGCAACCGCTTTAATTTCAATCAATCCATTGGAAACTTCCGGAATTTCCAAGTAAAACACTTTCTTGATGATCTCTTCCGAAGTACGGGACAAAACGATTTCCGGTCCCTTGGCTCTGAGGCCAACCTCTTTTACATAAACCTTTATTCTTTCTCCCGGTTTATAAGTTTCTCCCGGAATCATTTCATCATAAGGCAAAACTCCAATCGCTTTTCCCAAATCAACCAGAACCATTCTGCCTTCTCTTCTTTGTACAACTCCGCTCACGACTTCATGCTCTTTTTCTTTAAAATCGGAAAAAACCATCTCTCGCTCAGCTTCTCTCAGTCTTTGGATGATAACCTGCTTGGCTGTCTGCGCCGCCATGCGCCCATAACCTTCCGGAGTTTCCAGTTTTGTTTTTATAACATCATCAACTTTCGCAGTCTTTTTGATGAGCTTTGCGTCGCTCAATTGTATTTCAGTTTTGGGGTTGAATCTCCTCACTTCTTCTTCCTCCTCCATCTCCGCCACTTCTTCCGTTTCTTTTTTTTCTTTTTTTGGTTCTGTTTCTGCTTCATCTTTTTCGCCTTCCTCGCTTTCCTCCATAACTTCTTCCGGCATATCCTCAACCACAGTTTTAACGTCGTAAATCTTTGATTTGGCTGTTTCCGGATCAAAAGAAATCTGGATATTCTGGTTCTTTTGCCCAAAATCTTTCCGATATGCCGCGGCTAAAGCTGACTCAATGGTTGTTATGACAGCCTCATAACTTAAGCCTTTTTCCTCGCATATTTGTTTGATTGCATTTGATAATTCTGACATATACTTTAATTTTATACAGCATGGAGCATTATACTTGCAACATTATTGTATATTAAAAATTGATATTTTATAAAAAAAGCTAGTCTATCCATCGATAACTAGCTATCTGCATCATAGCAAAACAATGGAAATCTGTCAAATTTGTTGTTTTATGCTTCCCCTCTTGCCTTTTTTTTAGATTCATGTTAAAGTCAGAAACAGTTAAACAAAAAAAATTAAATAACAAACCTTTCCCATATCCTATAATCTTTTTTAGGATAGTCCCCTGAAAATTTAAAAGCGGACTAAAGGTATTCTCAAACAAATCCCATTTTTCAGCTTTTTGCTGATGCCGAGAATATCTGGGATTTTTTTATTATCCCAAAAATCCTTTACAGTCGTAACGGAGTTTGGATTTAAATCAAAACACTATGTCAAAAACCAAGAAATCGGGCATTCCCCACTATGAATTGCTTTTCATTGTTTCCAACAAATTTACGGAAGATGAAGTAAAACCGATCGTGGAAGATGTGAAAAAGATCATTGAGGCCAACGGCGGTAAAATTACCTATTCCGAAGTTTGGGGCAAGAAAAAGCTCTGCTATCAAATTGCCGGATTCAGCCACGGTTATTACAATCTTTTTGAATTTGATTGCGCGGGTCAAGGTCTTCATGAGATCAATGAAAAACTCAGACTTTCCGGTGAAATCCTGAGGCACATGATCGTAACGAAAGCTTCACGCACATTGGAGGAGATTGCGGAAGAAAAACGCAAATCACAGGCTCAGATCCAAAAGCAAGCCAAAGCTGCTCAGGAAAAAATTGAAGAGATTGAAAAGGCTGAAGAGAAAAAGGAAAACAAGCGCGAGGAGAAAAAAGTTGATTTGAAAGAGCTTGATGATAAGCTTGACAAAATCTTGGAGACAGATGATCTTCTTTAATCACAAAACTTTCCCGGTTTTATAAAATAACGAATCTTTTGCGCAGGGGGTATCGCCTTGGCGCAAAAGAATACAAGACCTATGGATTTAAACAAAGCCATGATCATCGGGCGCTTAACCCGGGATCCGGAATTAAGAAACACCCCGAATGGCACGCCGGTTGCCACTTTTTCCATGGCAACCAACCTCGTCTGGACAGATCAAAGCGGCCAAAAACAAGAGAAAGCCGAATTTCATAACATTGTTGCTTGGAGAAGATTGGCGGAAATTTGCGCGCAATACATCAAAAAAGGATCAAAAATTTATGTTGAAGGCCGGATTCAAACCAGAGATTACCTGGACCAAAGCCAGCAAAAAAAATATTTTACTGAAATTGTCGCTGACAACATCATCATGCTCGACCGCGCCGGGGGGAACGCCGGAAGCGGGATGCCCATGCCGACTGAAACCCCGCGCATGCAATCCAGCGAGCCGATAATCGATCAAAACACGCCTGCCGGATCGGATTTTAGCTCCAGTGAAGATGAAATTAAGGTTGAAAACATACCTTTCTAAAAATGAACATTAAGGGCAGGAAGCGGACTTATCGCTTCCTGCCCGGTTAAACAAAATATGAACAATCAAACCAATGAAAAAAAGAGCTGCCAATTCTGCGTAAACAACAACACTGAAGTTGATTACAAAGACATCCGCACAATCAGACATTTCGTCAATGTCTACAAAAAGATTCTCCCCAAAAAACGCACCGGCGTCTGTTCTTGGCATCAAAGAAAATTATCCATGGCCATAAAAAGAGCTCGCCAAATGGCATTGCTTCCTTTCACTAATAAATAATTATATTCAAAAAATTATCAGCGTAATATCCGCGTATTAATCTGCGTAAATTCCGCGGCTGGACAGAGTCCAGAGAATAAACTGCTTAAAATAATTAAACGGTATTTCTGAATATAAATTTATAATTTAATATGCTAAGTTTAAGCGAAATTAAAATCGGAAAAGTACTTAACATCAACAATGAGCCTTTTGTCGTGACCAAAACCGATCATCATAAGATGGGCCGCGGCGGGGCAGTCCTTAAAGTCAAGTTAAAAAACCTTATTTCCGGAAACATTTTGGATAAAACTTTTCAAGGAAATGATAAAGCGGAAGAAGCGGACACGGAAAGAAAAAAAACAAATTATATGTATAAAGACGACACGAACGCTTTTTTGATGGACAACCAAAGCTATGAACAATTTGAGCTGTCCCTGGAAACAGTCGGAGAAAAAGCCAAATTTTTAAAAGATGGCATTGATGTGGATGTGCTTTATTTTGACGGCCGTCCCGTGTCAATTGATATCCCGATTAAAATGAAATTTCGAGTTATCGATGCCCCTCCCGGAGTCAAGGGAAATTCCGCCGGCAATGTGACAAAAAAAGTCGTAATTGAAACCGGCGCGGAAATCACCGCTCCCATGTTTATAAATGAAGGCGACGAAATTGTCGTGAACACAGATACGGAAGAATACGCTGAAAGAGCATAAAAATATTAAAATAAAAAAAAGAGAGACGAGGCATGCCTCGTCTCTCTTTTTTTTATTTAAATATTTTTATGCTTCCACTTCCTTGGCTTTAGCTTCGCTCGTGATCTTTTTTCTGATCTCATTCATCAGTTTCTTATCAGAACGCAAGAACATTTTGGCCTTCTCGCGGCCTACGCCCATTTTGATTTCTCCGAATGAATAAGCATTGCCTGATTTGCTGACCACGCCGTAAGTCACTCCCAAATCAAGCAAGTCGCCTGAAATGGAAATACCTTCATTGTACATGATATCAAACTCGCAGGTTTTAAACGGCGCCGCCACTTTGTTCTTGACGATCTTGGCCTTAACGCGATTTCCGATGATCCTGTCGCCCTGTTTGATCTGGGCTGATCGCCTCACTTCAATCCGGACCGAACAATAAAATTTCAAAGCATTGCCGCCGGTTGTTGTTTCCGGATTTCCAAAAAATACGCCAATCTTTTGCCTGATCTGATTTATGAAAATTATGGTCGTATTCGTCTTTGACACCACCCCTGTCAACTTCCTCAGAGCCTGGCTCATAAGCCTGGCCTGCAAAGCCATGTGCTGATCTCCCATCTCGCCTTCAATTTCTTTCTGCGGAACCAAAGCCGCCACTGAATCAACCACCGCTACATCAATCGCGTTTGATCTTACCAGCGTTTCCAAAATTTCCAAAGCCTGTTCTCCTGTATCCGGCTGAGAAATGAGCATGTCTTTGATGTTGACTCCGATCTTTTGGGCATAATCCGGATCCAACGCATGCTCAGCATCAATAAAAGCGGCAATCCCGCCCAGCTTCTGCACCTCAGCAATGATGTGCTGGGCAAGAGTTGTTTTTCCGGAAGCTTCCGGTCCGAAGATTTCAATGATGCGCCCTCTCGGAACGCCGCCGATGCCCAGCGCCAAATCCAAAGAAAGGCAGCCGGTGGGAACGGCATCAACATCCGACTTCCGGCTTTCGCCGAATTTCATGATTGATCCCTCGCCAAATCGCTGTTTGATTTGGTCCATGGCGATCATAGCAGCATCCATTTTTCCGTTCTTATCAACATTCGTGGAATCCACGTGTTTTTGATTCTTTTTATTTTCTTCGCTCATAAATTTTTTTAAAACTTGTTGGCAAAAACACAATAACACAAAAAGGTTAAAGCCTGTTTATAAAGAATTTGAGAGATTCCCTGTGAAATTGCTTATATTGAGAGATATAAGCTTGGGGGGGGTATTAACTAACTTATTTTATAATATAAAAAGGAAAAAGGCAACTTTATTCCGCCAGGATCTTCCTTTCCTCCAGAACGGCGCGGCTGTATTTTTTTTTGCTTTTAACGCTGATCGTGTTGAGCCCGCTTTTCAAACTTACAACTTTTTCAAAGCCGCCTTCTTTGTCAGTTAAAACGCTTTCTCCATTAACAGTCAGCTCAGCCTCCTTGTCTGTCTGTCCGATGATCTTAATCATGCTTTCTTTGACGGCGATATCCTCGCTTGGATAGATGATTTCAAGCTCCGGCGGTGTGATGATGTTATTTATATAATATCCAAGATATGAAAGACAGATAAGGACTGCGAAAATCAATAAGACATTCTTCAGCACTCTTGGCACTGCGATAAATAAATGAGCTTTGGGCACTTTATGCGCAAAAGCGCTCTTCTGCCTTTCTTCAATTCGAGAACTTGAGTCTTCGCCGTAAATCTCAAGCATCTTTTCAAAGTCAAGACCCAGATAGCGCGCATACTCACGAAGAAAATTCCGGCCATACACTCCTTGCGGCAATTTTTCATATTGTCCGCTCTCCAAGGCTTCAAGATATTCGGTTCTTATCCCAATGACCTTGCCAATTTCATCGGTTGTTTTATCTTTCTCAGCTCTTGCTCGCCTTAAATCCTCGCCGATCAAATCCTTGGAATTTGAAATTTTATTTGAAATGAATGTATTCATTGCTTGATGTATCTTTATTGTTCAGTTGACATGATGTCTTTATCAAACTTTGGGTCAACAAACTTGCCTCCCAAAAATCTTATCACGGTATAGCTAAAAAATACAATCAGGAGTCCGATAACCGCCCCGACAAGCGTAGCTTTACCACGTGTTACCCATGTCTGGCTTCCGCCTGACAGAAGAAACATCATGCCGCCGGCGACAAAAGCCAATAAAGCCAACGCACCGACTATTCCAAGGATTATATTTGATACTTTCACAATCAAAGTAAAAAAATCATTCGTTCCATATGCTCCGCAATACTGTTTGCATGCAGATGAGAATTTTTGAGTGGTGTTGGAACATTTACAAGTATCATAGCTTAACCCATTGGTACTTTCCATCACGGTCGTCGCGGTTTGCGCAAATGCAATTGCAGGAAATAACAAAACAAAAAATAAGAATAATAAGCTAAGAACGGCGGCTGATTTTTTTGTGGAAGACATAACAATTCTAATTTTCAATTTTCAATTTTCAATTTTCAAACAATATATAATTTTCAATTTTTAAAATTTTTAAACATTAAAAAATTATAAAATTGAAAATTGTTTGAAAATTAAAAATTGAAAATTGAAAATTTGTATTAATAATTTCGTTTCTATTCTATATAATCAAAATATTTAATTGCCGATTGAAATCACTCCCCCATCACCGTCTGCTGCACTTTCTTCGCCGCGTTGTTTAAAATGGATGAGAATTCCGTCTGTCCGACGATTGCTTCTTTTATCATGTCCTTCATGATTGTTTCCGCCGCGTTGGCATTCCGTCCCTCATACCAGCTCTCAGCAGTCAGAACCTGGTCAACAAAAACCGCCAATTCTTCGTTTTTCAATTGTTCGTCAACCAGCGAACGGAGCGCAGTCGGCTTGTTCGTTTTTTCCAAATGGGTTTTGACATTATCCTTCTGAGTCATGAAAGTCACAAAGTCCCAGGCTTCTTCCGGATGCTTGCTTTTTTTAGATACGGTTTCCACCCAGTAGTTAGCAAAATTTTTTGTTACTGTGTTTCCTTCAATCTGAGGCAATTTGGAAATTGAAAAATTAAGTCCGGGCGCCCGGGATTTTATCATTGGCAGCATATAAGAATATCCAAACATCATCCCCAGCTTGCCGGTGATAAACATGTCCAGCGAATTATCCAATGTTTCATTCCAGGTATACACTTCTTTGGCGGGGTTGGCAAAATCCGTATAGAACCTCAAAGCCTCCAATCCGGGGTTATAATCTTTTCCTGAATATGCTTCCGGTATCTGGCTGAATTTTACGCTTCCATTATCCATCATTTTCGTGCCATTTTGCATCATAAGCACCGAAAGGATGTCGGTGGTACGCTCAATGTTGTTGGCTCCCCCAAGAGCTGCCCCGGCTTGCACGATCTCGCCTTTGTTGTTCTGTTTGGTCAATTTTTTTACATCTTGCTGGAACTCTCTGTTCCAGTACAGCGGCGCATTCGCAATCCCGGCGTTGTTAAAAAGATCCTTGTTATAGTACAAAACCAAAGTATCAACCCCGAGCGGCAAGCCATAAATGTTATCTTCTGCCACTCCGGTTGTCTCATTCTTTGTGGAAATTACCACATCGTTATACACCGTATCAATGAAAAATTTCCCGACTGATGCCGGAGAAATCGTGTTCGTGGTACGTTCATTGTACTGCACTTCCTTTTTGATTGATCCCACAATCTGGGGGAATACCATTGAAATTTGCTTTGGCAGCGGCATTAAAAGTCCCATAGACTGGTACTTTCTCGTCCATGTGTTGTGGATTGAAAAAACATCCGGACCTTTGTCAGTCGCGAACGCCTCCAGCAGCTCCTGTTCATATTCATCAAAACGCAATTTTTTATACTCAATCGTTATGTTTGGGTGAAGTGCGTTGTACTTGCTGATGATATCCGCAAAATCATCTTCGCCGTCAAAAACTCGCCAATAGCGAAGCGTGATCGGCGCCATTTTTTGAGCCACGGCTTTGCTCGGACCCGTATTGAGGCCGCAGCCGGTGAGAACGGGCAGACATAGGGAGAGGAGTAACGAGTAAATTGTTATTTTTTTGAACATACTATGATTATTGATTAATTCAATAATGTTTAAATATTCAATAATCAATAACCAATATTCATTCAATATTTAAATAAATATATAATCATTGAATATTAAAATATTGAATATTGAATGGGTATTGATTATTGAATATTATTACATTACCTAAAAACAATAATACAATAAATATCTAAATGTTTCTCTTATGCTCTATATTAATATTATACCAGCAACCTGCCTTACATTACAAATCACATCACCTTCGGCCGATATTGCAGGGCTTCGGCGATATGCTTTGATTCCACGTTTGGGATTCCATCCAAATCAGCGATTGTGCGCGCCACCTTAAGGATTCTGAAATATGACCGTGCGGAAAGGTGCATATGCTCCACGGCATTCTTTAAGATGTTCTTTGATATCTCGTCAAATTTACAAAATCTTTTGACGTTTTCGGAATTCATTTCGGAATTGGTAAAAAACGGCAAACCTTTAAAGCGTTTGGTTTGCGTGCTTCTGGCCATCTCAACGCGTTTTTTTACGTCTTCCGAACTCTCACCTTTTGCTTCCGCTTCCAGCTTGTCAAAATTTATCCTTGGCACCTCCACATGCAGGTCAATGCGATCAATGATCGGCCCGGAAATTTTCTTGCGATAATTCATGACTTGAACGGGAGAACATTTGCATTCCTTCTCCGGATCGCTCAAGTATCCGCATGGGCAGGGATTCATGGCGGAAATTAAAATGAATTTTGCCGGAAAGCATAAATTACCGGCAGCGCGGCTGACATTTATCACGCCGTCTTCCAAAGGTTGGCGCAAATTTTCCAAAACGGTCCGGGGAAATTCCGCAAATTCATCAAGAAAAAGGACGCCTCGGTGGGCCAAAGAAATTTCTCCGGGTTTGGGCCAAGCGCCGCCTCCGACCAAAGCCGCCCCGGAGGCGGTGTGGTGAGGAGAACGAAAAGGCCGGCTGGTTACCAATGACTGTTTATCTTTAAGCTCCCCGGCCACTGAGTATATTTTTGTGATTTCCAAAGCTTCCGCTAAAGACAGATCGGGGAGAATTGATGGCATGGTCCTGGCTATCAAGGTTTTGCCGCTTCCGGGCGGACCGCTCATTGCCAGATTATGCCCGCCGGCGGCCGCAATCTCCATCGCTCTCTTAACATGCTCCTGGCCTTGAATGTGCTTGATATCAAAAATTATTTCTTTGTTTTTAAAATTGAAATTTTCATACGCAAGGGGCGGTATCAGGCTTTTTCCAGAAAGATGCGCAATCAGGCCTTTTAGGTTTTTTACCGGCACCACTTCAATGTTGCTTACAAGTTTTGCCTCTTTCGCGTTCTCTTCCGGTACAAAAACTGTCTTGATGCCGATTTCAGCGGCCTTGATCGCGATCGGCAAGACTCCGCTGATGGCGCGCACATCGCCGCTTAAAGCCAATTCGCCAATGAACAAAAATTCTTTTGGATCGCTGATCATGTAAAATGACTCCGCTGCCAAGAGCAGGCTGACCGCGATCGGCAGATCATAACTGGGGCCGTATTTACGGATATCAGCCGGAGCCAGATTGATCGTAATCTTCTGTTTGGGCAAGAACAATTTGGAATTCCGGATGGCGCTCCTCACCCTTTCCCTGGATTCATTGACCGCGGCATCCGGCAAACCGACGATGGAAATGAGTCCGAGCTCGCCCCCGCCCATATCGGCTTCCACTTCCACAATTTCCGCTTCCAGCCCCAACACGGCGGCTGAAAAAACTTTAGCAGACATAATTTTCTTACGCGTTCGGGAAAGGAAGAAAACACGCTGTTATTTGTAATGGCTTTATTATAGCATACTTAATAAATTATTCATTATATGGTATCATGATAATGATCATATATGTGTTGCTATTGATTTTAATGCTGAAAAATTTGTTTATATTTAATGAGTTTGGAACAAATTTTAAATTTTTAATTTTAAATTTTAATTGAATGGCTTAATTTTTAATTAATTAAAATTATATCATTTGGAATTGATTTAAAATTTAAAACTTAAAATTTAAAATTATTAACAAAATCAATATGCGCAAAATTTTTTTTCTTATTTTTCTTATTTCTCTTATTTCTCTTCCCTTCACCGGCCTCCACGCCGAAGATCTGTCCGCTCGCCTCTCCGGCCGCATCCTTTTACAAGTTGAGGCTCATGGCGAGGCCTGGTACGTAAACCCGGCAAACAATACGCGCTGGTTTATGGGCCGGCCGGCTGACGCTTTCGCAGTCATGCGCGAACTAGGCCTTGGGATCAGCAACGCCGATTTTGCCAAATTTGAAAACAACATGCCATCACGGCTATGGGGCAAAATCATAATCAAGGTTGAGGACCTGGGCAAAGCTTTTTATGTAAACGCCACGGACGGAAAATTGTTTTTTCTCGGACGGCCGGCTGACGCTTTCGCGGTTATGCGCAAACTGGGGCTGGGGATTACAAATCTTAGCTTGGAAACAATCACGGAAAATGAAACCTCAAAAACCAGAAGACATAACCAAGAGCGGGAACGAAAACCAGAACAAAATACCGGACAAAACCCAAACGCTACAAGCAGTGGAGAAGCAGAAGAAGATGTAGAAGAGGAAACGGAAGAAATGGCATCTTCCAGCAATGAAACTGCGAGCACTACAAATGAGATTGCCACCTCATCCCTGTCTTCAGCTTGTGAATTCCTTGCAGAGTATTTCAAAAAAGAAACCATTTCCGGTAGTGCCAATTATTCTGAAACGGTTTTAGGAATTGATAATGAATGGGGAACCGGCGCGCCTGCTCTGCTTGGCGATTACAACAACAAATTTGCGGTAAGATACACCGGCAGCTGCTGGTTTGCGGCTGGCGCTTATGATTTCACTGCCGTTTTTGACGATGGACTGGAAGCCACTGTGGATGATTTCTGGATCGCCAAATCATGGAAAGACAATGGCAAAGAAATAACCGCTTTAAAAACTTTAGAATTAAGCGAAGGCTATCATACGGTCGCGGTTAAGTTTTTCGACCATCTGGGGAACGCGACAGTGAAGCTGGGCTGGAACAAAGAAAATTGATCAGACAGTCATTGAATAAAAAAGTAGAGACGAGGCATGCCTCGTCTCTACTTTTTTATATTTTTATTCAATAACCGTTCCTTCACACTTTCCCCCATTCAGACACTTCTCCAGATTCTTAAACTTCTTCCCGTTGAGAATCACCACCTTGAGCCCAAGCTGCTGCGCCTGCCGCGAGGCGATGGGGTCAAACGGCATGCTGAGTCCCGGCTTCCATTCGTCTCCGACGATTTTTCGGAACGCTGGCCAGCTGATGTTTTTTATTTTCTCGGCTTTTTTATCTTTTTTCGGATCAGCGGTATAAGCGCAATTGATGTTGGAAAGATTGATGATGGTTTTGATTTCATACTCCTGGGCGATCATGGTGGCGACATAGTCCGTCGACCATCCCGGCTTCCACCCGCCCCCAATCACGACACGGTAATTTTCCGGAAAATGAATGGTGGGATTTTTTATAACTTCCGGGTACGCGATATCCCGAAAAATCGTCCGCAGAAGATGGGCGTTGAGCCGGGAAGAATGGATCCCGAGCCAATCCAGATCTTCATCCGGCACTTTGACCACTTTTCTGGCGGCTTCGTTGTAATCCCGGCAGGTGCGACCGCCGCCGGCAATGATGTAAAATTTTCTCCCCAGTTTTACCTGTTTAACGATAAATTCGTGAAATTTTTTTAAAAATTGCGCATCTATGCCTTTTTTGGGAACAATCAATGAGCCTCCCAAGGATAAAACGAATGTTTGATCTTTCATGTTTTTTACCGTAAAAAAATACGCAATTTGATTTACGTAATTTTCTAATGTTGTTAAAATTTTGTTATTTTCTTTTTTGATTATACCAAAAATATCTAAATTTATCTAATGTGCATATTTTTGTTTAATTTTAGCCATATTATAATAATACATTTTTAGACCAGCCATCCTTGACAAAACCAGAAGAATGTTATAGAATGTTTAATCTTATAAATTTTATATTTATGGGATGGTGGCTCGTTGACAACTTAAGAATTTTTAACAGTGTTTTGTTGTTGACTCTTAATGATTAACAAAATAAACCGTCCCCTAAAAAGGAGGTTAAAAAAATAATTATTAGGGGGCCAAGGAAATGGAAAATATTGTGGAGTACTAATCCGATAACAATCAAAGACGAAAGGGAGAATCATGACAAAAAAAACAAAAAAACATTTTATAGCAACGGCATTGGCAGTTCTAATGGCACTTTTTACGGCAGGTGGCAGTATGGCGACCGACACTTGTGTCGGCGAAAACTGTGGCAAAATCGCTTTGCCCTGTGTAAATTGTTCAACAATCACACCTTATGGCCCTGATGAAATGAGCAAAACATTGAACGTAAAGGCAGGCGGAGAACTGAACATTGACCAGGTGCAGAGTTACGTGACAAACGTTACAGATTGCAATAGTAAAGTTGATGTGGATACAGCGCAAAAAATCACTGGCATCGTACAATTGCCAATTACGGATGTAAATGCGACAGGAGCAGTAAACGTTACGGCTTCTCAGTTAAACATTGTGCCAAGCACGACTGAAACTGTTGGAAACAACACGGTCATTTACCTGGCTCAAAGTTTTGAAAAAGTAGTAGCTTCGGCGACAGCAAATTACATCGCTCCCGAAGCAAAGATTGAAACTGAGCAGGCTGATACCGTGGAGATTAAACACCAGGGCTTTGATAACGGAATGAAATCATCCCTGAATGCGGCAACATGTTTTATCGCCGGTATGTATGGCGATATTTTAACTGTTGCTTCTCAGCAAATGAACTCATTCGGGTTCTCCGCCAGCAACTCCCGTGGTTCATGGGAATCAATTATGGGGCAAATACAGTTAAACACTGGGATTATGCCTACAGCAAGCAACTAGGGCTTAGGATTATCGGAGGGGGGCTTGGCTCACTTCTGTGCAAACTGAGCCCCCTTTCTATTAATTCTAAGGCTAAAAGGAGAAAAAATGAAAAGATATTTTTTGACAGTAATGATAGCATTGGCAATTGGCACTCCCGCTTTGTTTGCGCAGGAGACAACAAACACAAACGCAAAAGATTTCTATGTTGACATAGTTATCAAAAACGATGTCGCTCAGGCCCAACAGGCTGGCGGTAACGAAGGCAGGGGCAACGATGAGTACGAAACCGCTACGACAATGAACGGTCCGGGAGTGAGCCCTCATTATGCTCCAGGGGTCTTGTATGACCCGAGTAAAAACAGAGAGACCTTTAATGAAGTCCGGTCAATTCGCTTCACAAGCCTTTATCACGATCTTGACAAATTAATCAAAATAATGAAGCAGGATGGTGACATTTTTCAGTCACCCAGGGTCGCCTATACCATAGGTGAAAACGAGGATGATATTGAAATTATCACAAAAATACCCATGGGTGATAGCGATATAGAATTGTTTAACTGTGTCATAGATAGTCCAACAAATGGTAACTACAGAGAAACCATCATCCGTGGCGCGTCTTTCCTAAAGATGATAACAGGCACAAGACGCATACTGGTTTCACAATTGCCGCTTTTAACATCTTTTAATGAAAGTGGCGCTTGGGCAACCAACAACGGAATGTCAAAGGTTTTGGACGGTTTGTTATCGTCTCTTGCATCTGGCGGTTATACGACAGGCGATGGGGCTGGAATAGCTTATCAAAGAGCGAAGATCTATTTTTACGCGTATAACGACACCGGCAACAAAACGACCGCGAACACATTCCAGGTACCGCAAAATGCTTTAGCGTATTTTGAATTTGGAAGCAGTGGTATCCCTTCGGAGTTAAATGGGAAAGATAAAGTCGGTGATGTGATTTTTTCCAAATGGGATAAAACACAAGCTTTGGACATCATCGCTTACGGACCATTAGGATCGGAGTTGCTGAATACTTCCGCCTACAATGCCATGATCAACATCGGTCAACGGCTAGTAGAGCTCGGAATATCACCAAACATCGTAGCGGAAAAACTCCATTACGACGCCAGTTCTGTCCAATATCCGTCTAGTACACCGGGCGCAGTCGCATGTATTGTTGTTAAACCAAAATAATAACCAAGAAAATGGAGAAGAAAAATGAAGAAAAGAATTACGGTAATTATCGTCACATTGCTGGCGATTGGAGTTATGATGTCAGGCTGCGCTTCAACCCGGGAAATAACAAGACCGGGTTATAAAACCAACCTGGAGCAGATCAATGTTCAACCTTTAACCCAGACCGCCGTAACCGCAGATAAAAATTGCGACGACATCAAAGGCCTTAGGGGTGACATTCAGGAGTTGATTAAAACAATCAGAACTCCTGCAACAGACACTTCAAAGCAGGCCCCACCGAGCGCTTATGCCAAGGCAGAAGCAAAAGCTACGGCCACCGCAACAGCTTCCGGTCCTCAAGTTGCCCCGGCTGAAAATTTCAACTATGTCACAAAAGAAGAATTTGAAAAAACAGTCGCAGGTATCAACAAAAGGTTAGACTTAGATGAAAATCTTATGGGTCAAATGCGAGATGGCATGAAAAGCATGTTCGGAGATCTTCGGAAGCTTACTGACAAATTTATCCGTTACACTTCTTACGGCACATACTTTGCTAAAGGCGACACGAAATTGACTCCAAAAATGAAAGTCGATTTAGCTATTGCTGCAGAGCTATTGAAAAACAAAAGTATGAGCCTGGTAAAGATCGAACTCTTTACTGACGAAAAAGGAACTTTTGAACAAAACAAGTCCCTTTCAGAACAAAGAGGAAAGGTCATTAAGGATTATCTGATATCTCTAGGGGCCGACGTCGCAACGGTAAAAATTGATTTTGGTGGTCCCACAAAAAATGGTGGGGCTTGTCCTGATAACAGATTTTATTTTCTTTGCTGCATAAACAATCTGGCAGCGACGAAATAGAAAATAACAGATTGTACATATAAAAACCCCGTTCCACAGAAAAATAATTCTGCGGACGGGGTTTTAATTTTGAAAAAGAAATTATTATTTTTTATAGACGGCCTTTGGTGGGAGAAATTGTTGGGGTGCTTTCAGCGGGAGGAAAATAATCACCAGGTTTTTCATTTCCGCTTGGGCTGATTATCTTTGTAACTTCTGGAAACGGCTGTTTCGTGCCAACATTATCGTTGCTCTCCGTCGCCAATCCCATCTTCTCTTTAGCTTCTTCCATTAAATTTTTATCAGATAGATCAAGCTCTGGCTGTTTTTCATTGAAAGTGTTATGCGCCCCCCAGGAAGGCTTATTATTCTCATCTAAAATCCCAAATTTTCCATGTTTATCGAAAATAATTTTTGCTTTTGAGCCAGCAAGATTGTCAATTTTAAAAATTCCATTTTTATGTTCAACGGTGATATTATCGCCTTTCAAGTCAAACATTTTTTTAGCTCCTCCGATCATCATTTCTTTGTTGCCATCGGCTGTTAAAACATTGAAATAACCTTCAGTTATTTTCCCTCCACCAGACATTTTCAATCCTTTAGACATATTATTGAAAATTTCAAGATTTTTTTCTTTCCCAAAATCAACGCCTTTGGCGCTTAAGTTTTCCATCGTCTTGATTTCAGGCTGTTCCAACCTCATTACATGGTCGCGGTTATATTCTCTGATGATGCTATTCAAATGCTCATTGCGGGTTATGGCTGATTTTTCCGCGTCTCGCAGAAAATAATCTTTTATACTTTCCTTTTCATGGGACTCCCCTATTCTCTCTTTAGCTCCTTCGATTTTCTCAAAAAGCTGATGAGTATCATGTTTCTCGTCTGTATCAAAATAATTGCCAACATGATCTTTGTGGTCAGCGGTTGTTTCTTGCAGATAACGGCTAAAATTATCATCATCTTCCAGAGCGCTTGATGCTGGCATGTATTTCAAGACGTCATATTCTTCATGCTGATCCCCAAAAGGGGAAGTTGTAAAAAGCTGGTGCAATTTTTTATCAAAAACTTTTTCTGTGCCTTCGTGAATCTGCTTTTCCGGAATGATTCTGTCAGCTTCAGGCTCATGACCGGTTGTTTCTGACGCAGTTGCTATACCTCTTTGAGGCTCGGTTTGTTCATGCTCTGCTTCAGGACTTAGAGCATCATCATGTTTAGGAAAAATTTTTTCCGCATTCTCTCTTAACTGCGCTTCGCTCTTGATGTGATCTTTTCCCAACTCCACGCCTTTTTCGTCCACAAACTTAAACTCACCATCTTTTGTTAACACTCCGGTGTCCCCTTCATGAATAAGATTTGTTACATTTGTGTACTTATCATTCAAATCATTGTTTCCGATTGAAGCCAAATTTACCACCTTTTCCCTAAGCCCCACCCTGGTTTCATCGGTAATGATTTCTTTTTCACCAAGAACTCTGTGTATTGCCTTGTCCTGCACTTCTTTCGGCGCATCATTCAACGCTTTCCTGAATAATTTCGTATAATTATCGCCTTTTTCAACTTTAATTTCGGAACTAAATTTAGGCTCCGGGGCTTTTACAGTTTCTGCTTTAGGTAAGGTTTTATCATTGTCAATCTGATTTACGTTGGTGCGAATTTCAATCTTTCGCCTTTCCATAAAGCTGCCATCAGGTTTTTTGATATGCCCGGTAGCGTCCTGTTTCAAGCCATCCGCTTGATTTTCAGCAGCACCCGCTTCTCTGACACTTAAAATGTTGTTTGCGAAAGGCACCCTATCCATAAAATTTCTTCCAACTTCGCTCCAATTGCTTTTGCCGTCAAGCGTATCCAATATCTTGCCTACAGCTTTATCATATGACTCCGGTTTGATCAGCGTGCTATATCCGATTGACGCGAATCTCGCAATACCACCCCAAGCTTTTGCGGCTTTCAAAAATTTTGCTCCTTTGGTCCCCTCGCCTTTGAACATGGCTTCCTGATATGTTTCTTTTATGCCGTCCACGATAACACTGTTGATAAAATTTTTTCTAAACCCTTTATCTTCTCTTTCCCCCCTTCTGATTTCTTTGCCAATTTTGTCAGTTCTCTCAGCAACTGATAAAGCAGCGTAAGACAAACCTCTTAGCCCAAAAGTGCCTGAAGCGACAAAAGCAGTGTTTAATGCTTCCTTGGCCGCCTGAAAACCGTTAATCTTTGTTTCGGTATAGTCGTCCAAAGTTTTTTTTATCAAATCGTTCTTTCTTTCTTCATTCCATGCCAATTTATCATCATGCTCTCTCATAACCTTTCCCAGAAGCTCCTTTGATTTTACGCCTTTTCCTTCTTCTTTTTCCAAAATGCTTTCTTTCCCTCTTTCTCTCCTGATCACCTCAGCGATGATTTTACGCGCCGCGGAACCCTTTTGGCCGGCGTCTTTCGTCAAACTTAACCTTTCCTGCAAATCCTTAACAGCATCCGTTCTGTTCTCTTTTTTCGTTCCTTCGGTTTTGTACGCACTTACAATATCTTCCACTGACTGATTGATTCCTCCGCGGCCGGCGACCCCCCGCACCTTGAATCTCTCCCGGAAATATTTCGGCACATCATAAAATGATTTTACGCCGCCATAAGAAGCGGCCACGCCGATCATTGTCTTAAGCGACTGTTTATATGTCTCTGGATCTGACATAACTTCCTTGGATTTTACCGCAAAATCTTTCAACTTATCTTTCATGCCTCTCTGTTTTTCCTCTTGACCAATTTCTTCCATTGCTTGATATTCCGGATCTTCCAAATCAATATTATCCACATGGCTATTTTCCATATTTTTATAACAAATTAATATTACTTATTATATTTGCTAACGCTTTTTCCTCTTCAGCAGTTTTTTTTTTACAATCTTCAACGATTGCATTTAATTTCTGCTTAAACTCTTCGTCAATGTGTCTTGTTTTTTCATCCAGGTACTTGGCTTCAAAGATCGCCATCAACCGTTCAATCTGATCCAACTTCATATACAATATCAAGGAAACCAATTCATCCTTGATCTCTTTTGACAGAGTAGAGCTGCCGATCAAAAAACCAAGCTTGCGGCCATACTGCAACAAAGCCTCTTTGTCAATTTTTGCTTGCTCTTGGTTTGTGTCCATAAAAAATTATTAATTATTTATTGCCTATATTATACCAATTTTCAGGGAATAAAAAAAGCTTTTCAACGAAAAGCTTATGCATGCGTAAAAATTAAACTCAATTTTTCTCCTCTGAAATTTTTTTATACAACCGGTAAAACGCCGTTTCGCCTTGGAAAAAGTAGTTTGGGAAAGGCAGTTCAAGAGCCAAAGTGATCTTATTTTTTTTAAAAGCGTCAAGACAGCTGTCAAATAAGGCTAAAGAATTTTTGTTCAGATGAACATCAAGCAGGCAGTCGCCGCTCTTGGCGATCAGATCAATGAGCTTAAGCAGCAATTTTTTTCCCAGTCCCCGCCCCTGATGTTCCGGCAACAGACAGATGTCAGATAAATGGAACAAAGGTTTATGATAGCGGATAACCATCATGTACCCGACAATCTTGCCCTCATCTTCAACCACATAAGAAAACTTATGACCCTCAAACCACCTCAGATCAAAAAGCAGTTCTTTCCCGACCACCAAATGTTTGGGATAAACTTTTTTTTCAATCGCCAAAATTGATTTTCCGTCCTTTGTCTGATATTTTCTTATTTTCATGGAATTTAGGTTTAGATTTAACCGACTGTATCCATTATACCAAATTTCCCGATGTTCTAAAAGTTGCAAAGATTTAAAAAAATTGTTGACTTTTGAGTCAAGCGTACTATAATTATATATTATATATCAATATAAATTCATTATATGAACAACATTAAACAAAAGATCACAGTGGACGCGTCCGAATCAGTGTTTAAAGACAAAACTTTGCTCCTCATAAACACCGGCTCCCTGAAGAAAAGATTCATCATCCAAAAACTCAAACGGCTCGGGCTTAAAATCATTGTCATGAACCCGGAAAAAAATTGGGCCAATGCTTATGTTGACCGGTGGATCATCACTGACAACAAGAATCATACCAAAGCCATCGAGGATCTGGAAAATTTTCTATCAGCTCATCCGAATACCAAAATTGATGGCGTACTGACCTTCTGGGAAGATGATATCATGCTTACATCCAAAATCGCAGACAAGTTCAACCTGGTCGGAATTCCCCAAAAAGTCGCGAAAAAGGTCAGGAACAAATTCTTGTTCAGGAAATTTTGCGAAGAGAACAGCATCAAAGCCCCCAAACACATGTTGATCAAGTCCGCCAAAGACTTGGAATATGCGGCCAACAATTTTTCTTTTCCGGTCGTTTTTAAACCAACCTACGGCGCTTCCAGCGCTTTCGTGGTCAAAGCCAATGATAAGGATGAATTTTATGATACGTACGGGTATATCAAAAACAACATTTCCGTTAACACCGAATCAGCTTTAAATGAAGGCTTGGAAATTTTGGTGGAAGATTATATTGATGGCGATGAAGTTGACATTGATATCCTTTTGCAGAATGGAAAAATCAAATTCTATTCCATCGTTGATAATTACAAGACTGCGGAGCCATTCTTCATTGAAACTCAGGAAGCGATCCCATCCAACTTGCCGGATAAGGACCAGGAAGATCTGATTGAGATGGCGGAGAAAGTCTTGGAAAAATTGGGCATTGAAAACGGTTGCGTTCATTTTGAAGCCAAAGCGACCAAGAACGGCCCGGTGCCGATTGAAATCAACTTGCGCATGGGCGGCGACGAAACCTATTCATTCACCAAAGAGGCTTGGCGGGTTGATCTGATTGAAGAAGCGGTCAAGATCGCTTTCGGAATATACATTGAAAAAATCAAAAGGCCGGAAACGCCAAGGAAGTATCTGATCAGCAACACTTTCACTCCGGAAAATTCCGGGTTGCTGGTTAAGCTTAACATCAAAGAAGAAGTCAAGACCATGCGCGGAGTGGAAGAATTGTGCCTGTTTAAAAAAGTCGGCGATCCGGTCCTGGTCCCGCCGGAAGGTTATGAATATCTGGGTTGGATCGTGGTTTCCGGAGACAATCCCATTGACGCGGAAGACAATCTGGATGAGGCTTTAAAATTCATTCATTATGAAGTCGCAAAATACGACCCCGCCTCTTCCATTGGAAAAACTTTAAGGAAAAACCGCTTTTCCATGGCTTCATCAAACAAGGATCTTCTGCAAGGCGCCGCCAAAATTGAGCATATCCGCATGCTTGAGATCAAAGATCAGCGCCAATTGAAAATCGGCATTGCCTGCAACATTTTTGAAGGCGAAGCTTCTTCCGTGGAAGCTGATCTTATGGATGTTGGGAAAAACATTGAGAAAGCGCTGGTGGCACGCGGGTATCATGTCAGATTTTTTGATTTCAACAATCTGGAAAATGTCATTTCCGAAATCAAGAAAAGCGACGTGGACTTGATCTTCAACGTCTGCGAACGGATCAACAACTCCAGCTTGCTGGAGCCGCATGCGGCCGCGATTCTTGATACCTTGCAGATACCGTACACCGGATCAAATCCCTTTACGCTCGGGCTGTGCATTGATAAGATCAAAGTCAAAAAGCTTATGGCATATCAGGGCATCCCGACACCGAAATGGGACTATGCGTACAGCGTCAATGATGAAATTGATGAATCATTGCAGTACCCCTTGATCGTCAAGCCCGCCAACACTGACAATTCCATCGGCATCACCAATGACTCGGTCGTAACCGACAAAAAACAGCTGAGAAAACAATTGGAAAAAGTCATCACCGAGCTTCAAAGCCCGGCGCTCGTTGAAGAGTATATTGAAGGCGATGAATATGATGTTTCCATCATCGGCAGCGAAGAGGATGATGTCAGAGTCCTGCCCTTGGGGCGAGCAATTTTTTCCGAACTCCCGCCGGGAATCTGGCACATCTACCCTTACGAAGCCAAATGGGCGGACAGTTCCGTTTATGACAAGATCATAACCCAGCGCCCGCCAAAAAATATCCCCAAGCGTCTGGAACAGCTGATAACAGAGATCGCGTTGGATACATATCTGCTTCTTGATTGCCATGATTACGGCCGCGTTGAAGTTAAAGTTGATAAAAACGGCAATCCTTACGTGTTGGAGCTTAACCCCAATCCGTCCATCAATGACGGAGATTTGGTCCCCGGAGTAGCGGAACTCATTGGAATGGACTACGGCGATTTTCTGGAAGAGATCATTCGCCTGGCAATCAAGCGCTACAAAGATCGCCCGCCTTACTATCATTTGCAAACCAATTTAACTTTCTAAACTCCCATTTCATCTTGCAAAATTTAAAGTCTAATATACTTTATTATAAAAAACCCGTCTCGCATTTTGCGGGACGGGGCTTTTTATGTACTTCCTTATCGTTTCCAAATATATTTTGCCAGCTTCCAGGCAAACTTGGCCGTTATCAACAAGATTATGATATAAATCAGATACTGGATGATCATCAGGATGGTCACGGCCAGGCCGATGCTTAGCTCCTGCAAAATTTTGTTTGAGTCGCTGACAAATCTTTTTACCGCTGTTTTCCAAGAATCTTTCAGGTTTTCCGAATCAATGAATTTGTTCTCATAAACATTCACATTGAAATATACATATTCCAACCGGTCCAATTGATCGGCCTTGGCCCGCGCCAGCCGGTCCAGCTGTTCGCTGACGCTGATGCGCTCCTGCGACAGGCGTTCAATGATGTTGATCTTGGAAGTGATGATGTTGGAAAGGCTTTCCACATCTTTCACCTGAGTGGCAAGCTTGCTGATCTCGTCGTAAGACTTGATGGCATTTTCCAAGGTGCTTACAATCACCGCTTGCTTTTTTTGAAGAATCTCGGTTTCACTGGTAAAATCATCCACCAGGCGCTTGATCGTTTCCGTGTTGGTTACCAGGTCTTTGGGGTTAAATGCTTTTATGATATCCAAGATTCCGCTTACTTCCTTCGTTTTCACTTTAAAATTAAAATAACAACCATGATCATAACGATTTGAACTTTCAAAAATCACATAATCTTTCTGCTTGAGGTCGGAAACACTTTGACAGGTTGCGTCCAATCTGTTCGTTTCAATTGTGGCATTATAATTCGTTACTTCAAAGTCCTCGGCCGTGTCGCCGGAAACCGCCTGAATCTGCGTCATCATTGATTCCGCGTTTCTAACTGACATTGAGATGGCTCCGCTGCCGCCATCCATGTCATAACCTTTGGATGAAAACATGGCTTCATCGGCAGCCGCCATAGGGGAATACCCTTGGGAGGTTACGCCGTTGGTCATGACTTTAAAAGATGTCCCCAAAATACGAAACAAAAAAACGAGCGCGATCACTGCAAGAAAAACGATTCCTGCAATTTTTAAAATTGCTCCCGGTTTTAAATTGAGCTTGTTTAAAAACTCCATAAAATTTTTTATTAATTTTAATTATATCTTAATTTTAGCACTTATAAATATATACGACAAACAAATACAAAAGTAACATAAAACATCAGCGCAAGCTGATGTTTTAAGTCTTATTTATCTTATTTTTCTTTTTAATTCTTTATTTCTTTTTCCCTCGCCCCGAGGCCGCAACGCGGCTTTTCGGGGTCTTTGCCACCGGTTTCTTTACCTCTTTCTTTGCTTCTTTCTTAACTTCTTTCTTTTTAAGCTCTGGGGTTTTCTTTTCAGCATTTTTATCTTTCGTTTTTGATTTTGCTTCCTTTTTTTCCGGCACGACAACTGGCGCTTCTTTTTTTATCTTAATTTCTTTAACAACTTGTTCATTGACAGCATTCGGATACAAGGCTTTGATGATCTTGTCCAATTTGGAATTAAGTATATCCAGCTGTTCTTTCATCTTGCCGCCGCCGTCTGATCTATCAGAACCTCTCCTGTCCCTGTCTTTACCGCCGCCATTGCCTTCTTTTTTCTTCCCAAAACACTCACTGCAAAAAACCGGCTTGTCTCCGCTCGGTTTGAAAGGCACTTCGCATCTTTGTCCGCATTCATCGCAAATCGCGCTGAACATTTCCAATCTGCCTGCGTCTCTGCGGTCAAAACCCCTGTTGCCGGAATCTCGGCGATCACGGTCGCGGCCTCTGTCTCCACCCCTATCCCTGTCTCCGCCTTCTTCTCTTCTTTGTCCAAAGCAATTGCTGCAGAAAACGGGCTTGTCGCCGCTCGGCTTGAACGGCACTTCACATCTTTGTCCGCATTCAGAACAAGTCGCTTTAAACATTTCCGGCCGGTCAGAATCCCTGCGGTCAAAGCCTTTGTTTCTGAAACCGCCGCCATCCCGGTCGCCGGAATTTTTTCGATTAAAATTTTTCATAATTTTTCTAAATCTAAGTTATTTATAACAGTATCCTTGAGTATATTCCTTTATCTGATATAACGCAAGGCTTTCCCTCGCATATGTTTGACAAATTTTAAGTATTATGCTAATACTAGGTAATAATATAAAAACGCTGTTTACCAATATTACAAAATAAAAATATAAATATAAACAACTTTTTGAAAAGGAGCTTAAAATGGAAAAAAATGTAATTTGGATCCTGGTACCGATTGGCTCACATACAAACGAGATGATTGCCAGAGACCTATCTGGCATTTGCCGAGCAGATGAAACAATACAAACGAAAGAAGGCCAAGGCTATATCGTTCCGTCTGATTTGTTCGTTGATGACGACGGAAAAGAAAGACCAAGCGTTTTTTTAAAAAAGATTGAATCATCTCAAGCACAATTCAATCTCAAATACAAAATTTTCCGGAAAGAAGGTGGCGGCGAACCAAAAGAATGGCCTTTTTCTTTCATCAACCGCGGCCAAGGCAAAACGAAGGCGACCAAAACAGTTAACAAGATAATTGACTTTAACAAACGCAAAAAACAATCATCAAAAATCCGATCTTTAGTTAGGGGGAAGCTCCGATAAGAACAATAGGATAAATTTTAAAAGCCTCATCTCTGGATGGGGCTTTCTTTTTGCCTAATTTTCTCTTCGCAATTTTTTAACAAATTTTAAAGAAGCAATCAAAAATATCATAAATTGCGCAACCATCAACCCCAAGAGAACTCTGATGCTCCAAAAATTTACCGCATGCCACGCGGCCTGATTGCGCTGGAAAATTTGGATGTCGTCCACATAAAAAATTTCGCAGGCGCCGTTGCCGCGGGAAGAGTGGTTGTCGTCATCGCGGGTTAGGCTGGTCATACGGAACTGATTTGTACCGCTTTCGGCATAGTCCGCAAGCGCGCCTTTCAGGTGAAGCTGATCCCCGACCCGGACTCCGCGAATGGCTTCCTGGACTTTTTCATCGGACGCAAGCAAATGGTTGTTGGATAATTTGTTAGGATAGAATTTTTCTTTCATGGCGCCGCCCCACTGGAAGTAGCATGTCCACTCTCCGCTTTTGATCTTCACTGATTGATCGCGATATACGCCATTGGCAATGTTATCTCCCCACACCACGCACACGTCCTTGAGATTGACGGAATTTTCGTCATGATAAAAATTATACCAGGCGCCAATGTTGTTAACGCTGACCACGAGCCCCCAAAGCTCATACTCCGCTTGGGGCCTGACGTCATACCTTTTCCCTCGGTAAGAAAAACCGAAATCTTTTCTCTCGCTTGCGGATTGGATCGGTTCCTGCAAAAGCGCCGGGTTGACCTCGGCTTTTTCCGGAAGTCTTTTTATCTGGAAAATGGAGATGATAAAACAGACAAGCAGCAAGGCGTAAATGATTTTTAAAATTTTGTTAGCCATGCTTTAATTATAACCTAAAATCGCTAAACAAAAAATACATTGGATTTCTGCAATGTATTTTTATTCTTTTACGTATTTAGAAAACTCTTTCTTTAACTTCGCGATCTTGGGCGATATCACAAGATTGCAATATGCGTTTTCAGGATGTCTTTCAAAGTAGCGCTGATGATATTCTTCAGCCCGGTAGAATTCTTTGAGCGGCTTAACTGCGGTTACGATTTTCTTGCTATAAATCTTTTTCTTGTCAAAAGCTGCGATTATATTTTTGGCCGTAGTTTCCTGTAATTCATCAGCGTAAAAAATGATTGAACGATATTGTTCCCCAATATCATTGCCTTGGCGGTTGCGGGTGGTGGGGTCATGCAAAAGGAAAAAAATATTCAAAAGTTCACTGAACTTTATGATCTCCGGATCAAGCGTTATCTTTATGACTTCGGCATGTCCCGTTGTTCCGCTTGAAACCTCTTCATAGGTAGGATTAGCTTTGTGTCCTCCGGCATAGCCGGAAATTACAGAATCAACACCTCTCAGAGCGGAAAAATATGCTTCCAAGCACCAGAAACATCCGCCCCCGAAGACTGCTGTTTCCAATTTTGTGGTTTCTTTGTTCATACTTTTGAAATAAATTTTAAAGCAACGCCATTGATGCAAAATCTTTTCCACTCTTCTTTGGTTTTAAACATTTTTTTTAACATACGCTTTCTTTAAGAATTAATTTTTGTTCCCGCTAAGCAAGGACCAATGGCAAACCTCGTTGATGATCTTCTTTGACCAGACAGGAGAGGACAAAATGAAATAACTTAAGGCAACGCCCGCAAAATCCGAAACGATATCAAAGAATGTATCCCCAAATTTGTTTTTTCCGTTAGCTCCGAACTCCGCTGTCTTAAACACAGTGTCTACCGAGAATTCATACAATTCCCACAAGAAACTTCCAAGCGTAACGAGGCCAAGGCTGATGAGCAACGCTTTTCTGATCGACAGATTTCTCAATGATCTTAAAAATGAGGTGAGCACGATGACAAAAGAAAAAGCGTTAAAAAAATGGATGATCTTGTCATACTGTATGCCATATTCGCTCAATTGATAAAAATAAAGCTCACCCAAAGCGTTTAAAAGAAAAGTGATGGCGATGGCGGTTCTGAGCAAAACAACAGATTCCCGACGGCACGCATCCTCCGTCCGGAAAATATATTCAGGAAGCATGATCAAAAAAATTGACGCCAAAAAACTGGCGCCATAGTAAACCGGGTGATAAAAACTCGGCCACCAGACGGGTTTTCCAAAAATCAAAATGACGGCAGCCACAAGCAGAAAAATGATAACCGGATTTATGAGACTTCTGAATTTTATCAGCCGAACCATATTTGTAGATTATTTATTCAAATTTTGATTTGTCCAGACCGCCAATTCCAAAAAACCTCAGGAGGAATTTGCCTGATTTTATAATATTATTTGAGTTAAATGAAGATTTGGTTAAGGGATGTCGATGATTGCTTGACTATTTGCCGCTTTCGCTGGCCATAAATTTGTTTATATCCCTGATGGTGCTCATGAATTGCGCCGGGAAAATTATGGTGGAATTCTTCTCAACGCTGATCTCGGCCATGGTCTGAAGATTGCGCAATTGAAGCGCGATCGGATGAGCGGCCATAACATCGGCCGCCTCGCCCAGCTTCTGGCTGGACAAAAGTTCGCCTTCCGCCGCAATGATCTTGGCCCGCTTTTCGCGTTCCGCTTCGGCTTGCTTGGCCATCGCTCTCTGCATGTTTTCCGGCAATTCAATGTCCTTGATCTCAACGACCGAAACCACCACTCCCCACGGTTCGGTGTGGGAATCCAGCACGGTCCTGATCTCCTTGTTGATGGCATCGCGTTCTGACAGCACGTCATCCAATTGAAAACGGCCGATGATGTTCCTGACAGTTGTCTGCGCAATCTGGTCAATCGCGCTCATGACATTTTCAATCGCCACAATGCTTTTTACCGGATCAACGATTTGATAGTACGACACGGCGGAAATGTCCATTGACACATTGTCTTTGGTGATGATCTTCTGCGGAGGCACCGGCAAGGTAACGGTCCGAAGATCAATCTTTCTTACCCACTCAATGTACGGGATGATCCAGGTAAGCCCCGGCTCTTTCAATCCGGTGATCTTGCCAAAACGGAACACCACGCCTTTTTGATACTGCTGTATCACCCGAAAGCCGGGCAATACCAAAAAAATAAAAATCGCTCCAATCCAAAAAAGATAGTCCATAAATTTTTATGTTAATGATTTATTATACTAATATTTTATCACTTTTAACCTTATAAAAACAGGCCACCGATCCCAAAAAGGACGGTGGCCGAAACTGATTGTGGAAATGACTATTGCAGCACTCTATGATTGACAAAATACGGAAAAAAAGCTATTCTTACAAATTAAATTAATGCCATTTAAAAATTAAGCTATTTGCCAATAAACCTTTTTGAAACAATCGGAAAACAACATAAACCAACAACAATTAAATTATAAGGAGGTAGAATAATGAACAAAATTACTGAGCTGGGCATAAGTATACTTTTGGCAGTGGATTTGGAGGGGATGTTTCTTTTTGAAGATCTTATCCTGAAAAATTCAAACTTTAAAGCAGATAAGAACGGCAACATTCTAGACGAATACATTGATAGTTTGAAAATCGCGATAATGGAGGCCCTCCGCTTTGCTATCGGACAAAACAGTGATACTGCGCCAAAGCTAAGGCGGGCATTGAAGAATCTACTGGACTACGGGACCGAGGAAACGTCAACTGTCATCATAAAATTTCTTGAATCGCAAGAAAGCTCTCCCCCGATCATCTTATCAGGTATCAAAAACGTCAGTTAATCGATTGCCGAAAAGAAATGTTCCCACAATCCCTGAGATCATCATCATGCTCAGGGATTTTTATTTTCCATGCTTATGCCGATGTCCCTCAAACCTCCAAATTTTCCCGAAACGCCTGGTCCGTTATTCTGATTAGATTAACATATTCCTCTCCCAAATTTTTCTTGTCCTTAATCATTAGCTCCAATTTTTCTTTGGGCACTCTCGCTTGCTCAAATTTTTTGATATCCAAAGGCACAGCGCTTTTCACGATTTTTCCGTTTTTGATGGTTTGTTTGATGGACATGGGTATAGGGCTGTTTCTTTTATAGATATATTTTACCATTTTTTTAAAACAAAAACAGGCGGTTACGCCTGTTTCTTAAATAGTTTTTGGATTATTCTATATATTTAATACCGCACCTGAAAAATTACAAAATTCCAATTTTTCTGTAATTGTGGTTTGTCTAAAAATCTTTTCTGTCTTTTTAACATCTTTCTTGGCTGTTCCGTATTTTATATGGTAATCGATTTTTCTGTTTTCACAGAATTCTACAACGATTTTAGCTTGTTCATTGTAAAAATTTTTATTGTCTTGGAATTCAGAAACCTTAACGTTATAATTCAATTTGCCAAAAACAATTTTATCAACAAAATCAATTTTATTTAAAATCTTATTCAAGTCTTGCTTTACCAAATTCGGTGTCGGATACGGCTCCATGCTTACCCAAGTTTTTAATCCTTTATCATGTAAGTATTTCAAAGATTTTATTCTCTTCTCGTAAGGAGCAGCGCCTGGTTCAAAGATATTTTTAAATCCTTTATCCAAAGACACCAGGGTAATGGCATATTCATTGTTTAAACCGTATTTTTCCGTATCAACCAAATCTTTTGGAAAAGTTCCTTTTGTCAAAACCGTGCATCTGATTCCGTTGTTATTTAATTTCTCTATAATTTTAAGCGTAAGTTCTGTAATCTCCGGCTGTTCATACATAAATGGATCAGTCGTAAAGCAAAGATGTACAACTTTAATTTTATTTTTTAATTTTGGGATTTCTTTATCCAGAAGTTCCAGCGCATTGCTTACAATTTTCGGTTTTATCCATTCGCTATAATTATGAATTACCCCACATCTTTTTTTCATCATCATGGCGTAGCAAGGGAATCGACAGCCGTGCGAACAGCCCTCGACATGGTTGAGGCAATAATCGGCGTACTCAACGCCGCTTTTATATAATAATGATTTTCTTTGGATTTTTTGCATGGGGGTGGTCTACTTATTTTATTATACTACAAATAACTGATCCTACATAATTTATTATTGTATTTTTCCTCTGACACATAAAACCCTTTTGTTTTTGATTTATCTAAATATTCAATCTTTATTCTACATTCTTTTTTAAGCATAACTAATACTTCATTAGCGCATTTAGGCTTGTACCCTTCCATTACTGTAAACTCTATTATTTCAGTGTTTAACATTTCTCTTCTAAATTCTAATTTTTTTATTAATTTTTTTTGAAAATCAATTATGCATTGTCTATATTCATTTGTTGGAATTGCGCTTTTAGGAAAAAGAGTTTTATTTTTTTCATAATATTTAATATCAGATACTTTTAATGATTTACCATCGAATGTTTCTTTCCAAAATATGTTGTTAAAAAGCATTGCGGCTTTAATATTTTTTGTTAGCAAAAACAGAGAATTCTTATTTTTTCCTACATCTATTAAGGCATGCTGAACAAATTTTAAACCTAACTCTGATCTTATTTTTGACACGATAGATCTGTTAAAATCATGAATATCTGAATAATCATCCACACCTTTATCGGTAAAATTTTTCAAAAAATTTATAAGCTTATCTGGAAATTTTTTTGATGTTTTAAAACGATATGCAAGAAAGGTGGGAAGAAATAACATAACTTCGGAAAATTTCATATCCATTAGCTGCTTTATCTCTGATAATTGTATATCACTATAAGTAAAAGGGTCCAAGAAAAAAAATTTAGGTGTTGAGGTGTTTAGTTTTGATATAGTTAAAACAATATCGGAAAATTTATTATTTTGCGGCTGAATAATTTTTATATTTTGCTGAGGTTTTATCTTCGACAGTACATTATTAAGTTTAACAATGTTATTTCTGTCATAATCATTAAAAATTATTATTATTTTCGGAGAAGGACATCTTATTAAGAGAGTTTTATTTTCTATTATTTCTTTTGCTTTTTTTAATAAAATCAAAGGGCTACCATCTTTTTCACCATTAAATCCCGGGCCACAAAATAAATCAGCTACAATACATTCACCAAATTGCATGAGAATTTTGACTAAGTAACCTTCGATATAATTTTTATAAAATTGAATTTTTACCGAAGTTCCGTCGCTTTGTGAATTAAAAAAATCTTTGTTATTCATATACAATTATTCTACACGAACAAAAAACGAAAGTCAAATATTAACAAAAACCATTAAGATTACTTACTTTTACTATTATCTATTAAAAATTTCGATATGGCTTGCTATTAAATTTATTTGTTCTGGACTTAAAACTGTACCCTCTTTGTCCAGATAGGCGGGCAATGCTTTTTCGTTCAACACCCAAATTTCAGGATGGCCAACTTCTTGATTAATATACCATCCCGGATATAAAATAACCGGCCTAACTGTAATCTTAACTTTCGCATTTCTTTCAATAAAATTTTCCAACCAATATTTTTGACTCTTTGCTTGCATAATCGGATCCCTATCCGGGACAAACCCATCTATTTTTAAATTAATGCCATCATATAAAATTTGTGGGTTTCCTTTCTTTGACTTGCTGATTGTTTTTGTTTCAATTGTATAAACACCACCTGGGCCAACCAAAATATGATCTATATTAAAACATTCGCCGACTATATCATGATAAACTTTATATCCTTTTTCTCTTAAGCCCTCTAAAAAATTACCAATAAACTTTTCACCATCTCGGCCTAATTTTAAATTCTTAATTTCTTTAATATACTTAACATTTTTAATGACAAAAAATGTGCACACTATTAGAAACAATAAAGTTAAAAACACAGGATGAGGAGGTGCGGGAAATAATTTTCTCATCCATTCAAAAATCACCAAAGCTAAAAGCAAAAAAATAATCATTGCTGGCCAAACTAATTTATCATAAAAGATATCTAAAATTTTTTCTTGCAATGATTGACCTGGCTGACGCATTGGGTCAGTTTTTAACGGTGAACGTTTTTTACTATTTTGTTTTTCAAACATACTTATTTTTCAAAAATTAAGTAATATTATCTTTTATTATTCTCAAACAATCTTCATAAACCTCCGCTTTTCCGCCGATAAATTCATTTAGTCCAAATTCTTCGATATCGTCGCTTTCCCACAATTCTTCTTTCCACTCTTTTCTATAATTTTTTGCCAACAATGCAATGCGTTTTTCTAAAGATTTTTTTGTAATCAGCTCTAAAAATCCTTTCGCCATCAGCTTAATCGTGCACTCATCCAAATTCTGCAAATTTTCCCATATTTCAAAAGTTTGAAATTTTTTATCATCCTTAATTATCCTCCATTCATTTGGCTCTACTTCTACAAAATCTTCATCAGATTTTTCTTTGCTCATCACAATAAATGGAAAATAAAAATTTTTGTTCTTGTCGAGATATTTTAAAATTTTTATAGCTAACTCCCTGCTTATTTTCATAAAAATTAATCAAGAATTGAATCTTCTTCCTGATCAATTTTTGATCGTTTTCAAACTATTGTCAACTATGCCAATTTATAACTTCCTGGACTAACGAATCTTATATAACCTTTGTCTCGCAAAAATTGTAACTGCTGTCTTATTTTATCTTTTATGTGTTTATCTTATAAATAACAAAAACGAACGTCATTTACTTTATAATTTGTTATACTTTTCCGCCCTCCCCTTTGATTTCTCTACCGGATATTTTAATTCATTCTTTTTAATTTTCTGATCCAGCGCCTCCACCGATCTACTTATAAACCCCCTGCCGATGCCCGACACTGACAATGACAATCAGAATCTTATGGCGATAGATCTTGTACAAAATCCGATACGGCCAGACACGCCAAGAATACAAACCTTCAAGTTTGCCGTCTAATTTTTTGCCAATAAACGGATCTTGCTCGATCAGCGGCAAACATGCCAAAATTTTCGCTTGAAACCCCAAAGGAATTTTAGCAAGATCTTTTTGGGCCTTTCTTTCGAATCTTATTTCCCACTGCATACTTTTGTTTGCCTTTATCGGCAATAACGTAGCCATATTTAGCCATCACTTCTTCCAAGGTCGGCCAATTTTTATATTCGCCGCTTTTTACCGCCTTGTCCGTTTCTTTGATATCTTTATCCAAATCCGGAAATTCCCGCATCACTTCCATTGTCTCCTGCCAGGACTCATACTCTTCGGCCGACATCATGACCGCTTTCGGACGCCCATTTTCAGTCAAGGTATAATAGATCCCCGGCTTCTGCACCTCCTCGGCAATATCAAAAATCTTCTTTCTGGCCTCGGAAATTGAAATTGTAGTTTTTGCGCGCATCTACTTTAATTAAGAATTAAAAATTAAGAATTAAAAATTCAATCACAAATATATTTTATAAAATATTAGTTTTAAATTCTTAATTGAATACGTACATAATAACGTACATATTGCAATTTGTCAATTCTAAACTTGCGAAAAATTATCTTTTGTTACAATGATATGATCCACCACCTCAATCCCCAGAATCTTCCCCGCCTCCCTCAACCTCTTCGTCAACTCCAGATCCGCCGCACTCGGCTCTGTTCCCCCGCTCGGATGATTGTGCGCCACAATGATTGAAGCCGCTAAATTCTCAAGCGCCGGTTTAAAAACTTCTCTCGGATGCACAAGATTCGCATTCAGCGTTCCGATTGAAATTGTTTCTTTATAAATCAATTGATTGCGGGCATTCAGATATAACACCACAAAATGTTCTTTCTTGGCAGTTCGCAATTCCTGCAACTGCGCCACTGCCGACTTCGCGTCATTGATCAGCGGCAAATTGTTATCCTCCACCTCCAACGCGCGCTTTGTCAGTTCCAAGGCCGACAACAGGGTTGTTGCCTTTGCCGGACCGATACCTTTTATCGCCGACATCTCTTTGTACGAAAGAGACAATAGTTTCTTCATCGGAAATTTTTTCAAAATCTCCTCAGAAATCTCAATCACATTTTTCCCGGCTGTTCCTGTTCCCAAAAGAATAGCCAAAAGTTCTTTGTCTTTAAGCGCCGTCGCACCGCGTTCAATCATCTTCTCCCGCGGCCGCTCGTGCTTCGGCAAATTTTTAATTTTCATATGCTTTGTCCGCCGTAGAGGCGGGCCTCCTTAGCCTGTCGGGATCCAGGCTTTTTATTGTTTTATACCCTTTAAATCTACCACCAAAACAAGGAAAAATCAATCCCATCTTAGCTAAATTTCGCTGAAAATTCAGAGCCTTTGTCAAATAACACAAAAAGACAGGGCAATCGGCCCTGTCTTAAAATAAAAAGATAAAATCTTTATAAAGAAAACATAAAATAATGATAAAGTTTATATCTCCCCCACCACGACCACATAATTTTTCCCATACTTCTTCGCGCACTTCGGGCAGGTTGTGTACCACATAAATGTTTTTTTGACGGTTACTCCTTCAGTTTTGGCATACTCTGCAAATTCTTTCATCCACTTGCCGGTATCTTTGAATGGTCCCTCGTAAACCTTTGCCAAAAATTTTCCTGAGAGCATCGTCATCTCTGTGTCCGGAATGTCCTTGTCCACGGCCGCATAAATGTCCATGTTCCAAAGGGAGGTGTGGTCGGAAAGGCACAAATTGTCCTCCACCTTGCCCCCGGCTTTTTCAATCTTGCCCATGAGCCGCGTGATGACGGCGCCAAAATTCATGGGCATGTAAAACAAAGTGAAAACTTTGTCTTTGACAAATTTTTTGTAGCTCCACTCAAAAATTTTCCCATCCCAAGGCGCGGGATCAAATTTTGGGCAGCATTCTTTTTGCGGTTGTTCGTTCATATGTTTTTTGAAGTTAAAATATATTATCCAAGCGGTGACAAATTGTCACCGCTTGATTAAAATTTATACTTTCTGACGAGGAGAATAGACAAAATCTACACCAATTTTCCAAACTCCTTTTTCGCGGAAAGCGGGAATGTTTTGGCGCCGTGCGGCATTGGTCATGCCTGAGGCTGATAAGCCGTGAATTTTTGAATATTCAGATAAAGTTATGATCTTTTGAGCTTTAAGGTAAGTGATCCTCTTATGTAAGGATTCCATAAGCGCTAAGGAAACAACTTTTTCCATTGTCTTGGTATTTTTTTTATCCCTGTAATCACCAAATGCTTTATAATATTCTTGCTTTTCACGATCACGGATGGTTATGACAGGGAAACCGATGCGCTGAAGCTGGAAGCAGATCAAAACGCGCCCGATCCGGCCATTGCCGTCATTAAAAGGATGCGTATTTTCAAAATCCAAATGAAACTTGGCAATCTTCTCCAAAAAATAAATCATATGGTCGCTGGTATACCCTATGATAATAGACTCGATCATGCGTTCAACATGTTCAGGGGCCGGGGCCACATAAGTTCCAACACGGACATACTCGCCGGCTTTTCTGAAGCGGCCGGCTATCGCATCATCAATTCCTCCGATCAACATCTGATGAAGCAACAAAATCAATTCTTTGCCTATTTCCAATTCTTTGCTTTTATCTCGGATATATCCGATGACTCTGCCCAAATTTTTTGCCTCATAAACTTCTCGCAATGAAACATTGCGCGATATTTCCATATCCAACAAAATTTTTTCTGTTTCTCTAAGGGTAAGGGTTGAGTTTTCAATCGCATTAGAATTATAAACGCTTTCCGGAACTTCCGCTTCATCAATCATAACCAAAAGCGACTCTTTCCCTTTGCGGAGAGTGTCATATTCGCTTTTTAACTCATTAATCTTATTTTTTATAGGTTTTGTTATTGCCATATTTATATTCAATTTTATAGTACTATTATACTCTATTCACTAAATAATGTCAATATTTAGTGAATTATTGTAAATTATGGTATTAATTTACTATTTTTTCCACGTAAAGTCGCTTTGCGACCACGTGGCGGAGCTATTAATCCCAGCTCCTGAAGGAGGGGGAATTATAAAAAATATTAAAAAAAGTCAAAGGTCAAATGTTAAATGTCAAATGTTATTCCTGTGCACCTCCCGAGGTTTATTCTGAACCGACGGCCCAACCACCCCCTGCTTTTCCAAAACATCCAGAATCCGATTCGCCCGCGGATACCCAATCGCCAACCGGCTCTGCAACATGGTCGCTGAAGCCTTGTTGGTCTCCCGTATCAAGCGCTTGGCCTCTTCAAACATCTCATCTCCCACCTCATCATCCATATCCGCCACAAGCTGAACATGATTTAAGATCTCATCAACATACTCCGCCTTGCCGGCTTTTTGTTTTGCATATCTCACAATCGCGCTCACTTCCTCTTTTGTTACCCACGCCCCCTGTATGCGCACAGGCTTGGGTAAGCGGGGATTGATAAAAAGCATATCCCCTTGCCCGAGCAATTTTTCCGCGCCGATGAAATCCAAAATCGTTTTGGAATTGATGGAGGATGTCACTTGGAAAGCGATGCGCCCCGGCATGTTGGCTTTGATGAGTCCGGACAAGATGTCAGCGGTCGGACGCTGAGTGGCAAGGATCAAGTGGATGCCGGCCGCTCTGGCTTTCTGCCCCAGGCGGATGATGGCGCCTTCTGCTTCCTTTCTGGCAGTGGTCAGAAGGTCCCCCAGTTCATCAACAACGACGACCAGATATGGCAAACGGTTGAAACGTTTTTTAAGATTATAATCCTGGATGTTCTGGCATCCGGCTTCGCTTAAAGTTTCCAAACGCCGCTCCATTTCCGAGACGCACCAGGAGAGCGCCCTGACGGCGCGTTTGTCATCCGTGATCACAGGAGCAACGAGATACGGCAAGTCTTTGTAAGCGCTTAACTCCACTTGCTTGACGTCAATCAGAATAAGCTTCAAATCATCAGGATTGTTTTGATACAGCAATCCGGTTATGAGAGAATGAAGGCAAACTGACTTGCCACTGCCGGTCGCGCCGGCAATCAGAAGATGCGGCATTTTGACCAGGTCATCAACCCAGATCTGGCCGGTGACATCGCGCCCGAGAGCCAGCATGGTGTTTGATCTGCTACCCTGAAAAACTTTGGACTGCAGGATCTCTTTGAGCGTTACCGGCACTTTCGTCACGTTCGGAACCTCCAGCCCCACGTATGGCTTCCCCGGCACCGGCGCTTCAATGCGCACCGGATGCAGAGCCAGGTTGAGAGCCAGATTGTCCGACATGGCTTTGACGCGCGCCACCGGAATGCCGATGCCGGGCTTGAAAGTATACTGCGTGACAGTGGGGCCGATGCAGACTTCGCCCATGGTTGACGGTATGCCGAAATCCGAAAGCGTCTGCCTGATGATCTCCTGGTTGCGGCCAATGTTCCCGCTCGTCGGTCTTTTCAAGGTGTTGCAGAGAAGGCTCAAAGGAAATTTGATATCAACGTTGTTTTTTTTCCAGACTGAAGGCTTGCTGTCAGTCTCAATGCTTAAATCATTTTTTTGATATTCTTTCTTTTCCGGTTTTTCGTATGCAGTGTCTTCAGAGTCTTGATCGGCCGGTTCAACCTCATATTCCTTTATCACGGTCTTTTTGCTTTCTCTTTCTTCTTTTTCATACGAGACATCATCGCCTTCCCTGCCAACAAATTTTTCGCCGTCTCTTTTCTGGAACGGACTTACGGCAATGCTAAGTAACATTGATATGATTTTATAAATAAAACTCTCTGTCCCAAGCAAACGATTGAGCCCCGTATCAAGCGAAAGAAGGAGAGAAATAATGATCCCGGCTCCAAAGATTGCAACCGCGCTTGTGCTCCCAACATAATGCATGACAAACGGAGTGATGGACGCTCCGATGTGCCCGCCACCCGGTTCGCCTTTCCAAAAAGACATGAGGCAAAAGGCGCTTAAAAGAAACAAAAACAGCCCGATCACATTCAAGCCGTCAAATTTCTTTTCGGTTTCAATCGCCTGAGCAATTGCGGTCAGGCCGAAGATAACCGGGATGGACCATTTGGCCATGCCAAAAAATATTGTAAAATAGAAATTTATAATGATTCCAAAAATTCCCGCTCTGTCAAAAAATGCCAAGACAAAAATGATCGCCGAAGTAAACAGCAAGATCATCACCACCCCACGCAGAGCCTCTGCGCTCAAGCTGAATCTTTTTCTTTTTTTAAATTTTTTAAAAAACATATTTTGCTTTTATTTTAATGAGCAATAAATAAATATTCGCATGTCCCCATTCGTAGAGGGGGTCGCCCAACGGGCGATAACAAAAAAACACTCCTTACCGAAGTGCTTATGGATAAAATTATGGAAATAAAAAAAGCGGTTAGGTAAGACGAAGAAATATGGCAAAGGTTGCCTCTCCAAAAAAAATACCGGCCTTTTGAGCCGGGGGTTCTGGGATGCTATGATATAATCATAGCATAATTAGCGGAAAAGTCAAGGTGGTAAATACCAAATTTTGACATTTATATCCATGATAAAAAAAAGCAGAGCCTTGCAGTTCTGCTTTTGAATATAAAAATAAATTTATCCCTTCAATTGATCCAACGCGCGCCCGGAAGCGCGTTGCACGCGCTGGCCGCATAGCCGATCACTTCCGTATATGGATCTCCGCCATAACCGTAATGCCAGGTAACGATTTCCGTACCGGTTCCGGCGCTGACATTGCATCCGCCAAGGGCGGGACGCGGACAAGGGGAAGCGGAAAAAGCGGCGGCGGATGAGCAATTGAGCTTGGCGTTCGCGCCGGTCCAAAATGAACCGATATATTCAATGCAAGTGCTGCCCTCGCCGATAAGATTGCATGAGCCTTTGGCCCGGTTCTTAAAATCTTCATTTAGCGTTATCTCATCGCCGGAGTCGGGACTGGTCGGTTCGTTAGGGTCCGCTTCTTCTCCGGAGTCCGGACTCTTTGGCTCATCGCTCGTATCAATCTCGTCGCCGGAGTCCGGGCTGGTCGGCTCGCTGGTATCAATTTCATCTCCGGAATCAGGGGCGCCGGGTATGCTCGTATCATAATCATCTCCTGAATCCGGACTTTGCGGCTCACTGGTGTCTATCTCGTCGCCGGAATCGGGGCTGGTCGGTTCATTTGGATCAATTTCGTCGCCCGAATCCGGACTCTTGGGCTCATCGCTTGTGTCAATCTCATCACCCGAGTCAGGGCCTTTGGATTCATCGGTCAAATCAATTTCTTCCCCGGAATCAGGCCCCTCCGGTCCGCTTAAAGACAGGCCACAGCCGCTGAGCGTAAACATAAACAAAGCTAAAACACATGCATAACAAATTTTTCGCAACATAAATTTATGCTATAAATATTTATATTAAAAATTCAAATTACCCGTCCGCAGTTCCTCCGCCTCATCGCTCTCAACATCCGACCACCCGGCCAAATCTTCCAAAAACTTTTTCTTATCTTCGCCCGTTAAAAGAAAAGGTGCGCTCAGGCGCGATTCCATCGGCAACAATTCAAAACTTAATTTCTTTCCCTCAATCGTGACCGCCACCCCGAGTTCCGACTGCGTGTCCGGAGAAAAATATTGATCAAAGATAAAATTCCCCAGAGAGTAAAAAATCGCTTTGCCCTTATAAACTTCCACCCCCTGCACGACATGTGGATGATGACCAATGATGAGATCCGCGCCCGCGTCAATCAAAGCGCGCGCTGTTTGTTTTTGAGTCTGGTTGAATTGATGCTCATACTCCACGCCCCAATGGATGTTCACGATCACCATGTCGGTCGTGCTTGCCAGCTCGGCGATCGCGGAGACGGCAGCGCCCATATCAATCATGCCCGCCACCATGCTGAATCCGGCCATGCCGATTTTCATTCCTTTGACTGCCACGACTTTCGCGCTGCAATCGCCGACCGCCCGGTCCGGACAACCGACGTGGCCGTAACCCAGGGCGTCCAGATTACTTCTCGTCTCAGTAACGCCTTGCTGTCCCTGGTCATAAAAATGGTTGTTGGCGGAACTCAAAAAACTAAAATTATAATTCTTTAACTGGCGTATAAGCTCTGGGTTGAACGCAAAGTCATAAGCCACAGCCGGCGGATGATGCGCGCCGTCGTTTGTCACCGTGCCTTCAAGGTTCGCGCTGACAAAATCATAGTCAAACAAATCAATCGATGATGTCGCTTTCGTTAAGCCTACAAACAAGGAATCAAGTCCTGACTTGGCGATCCTTTCCCCCACATGCCGGTCCAGCATCATATCACCGAAGAAAAGAAGTTTTACCGGGCGGCCGGAACTTGCCGGCAGTTTGTTCTGCCCCTTCGCTAATTGTTGGTTTCTTTGGGGAATGGAAACTTCAGCCGCGGCAATCTCGCTTTCCGGCTGATTGTTATCGCCGTTTTTAAATTCTATGTTAAAAAACACCAGCATAAAAACAAAAACCCCAATTGTTGCGGCCGCGGCAAAACCGTATAAAAATTGCTGATTGTTCTTGTCTTTTTGAATCATATGCCTTAAGTATACCATATATATATTATTTATCTATTCAGCAAAAACTTTTGCTTGACAAAACGGTATATTTGACATATGCTTGATATATCAAATATATCTAAAATAGTCATGTATAATTTATGAAAAAATCATTAAAATTCTTTTTTGAACTTTCAAGAGTCCATGCTGTCATGTCCCGCCGTTTTGACTGCAAGCTGGGAGGGCTTGGGTACAATGAGCTTATGATCCTTTCCTACTTGAGCCAGGATCCGGAAAACAAAATGCGCCGAAGCGATTTGGCGGAAAAAGTCGGACTGACCCCCTCCGGGATCACCAGGCTCCTGCTTCCGATGGAAAAAGTCGGATATATAAAAAGAGAGACCAATGAACATGACGGCCGGGTGTCTTATGTCGCCTTGGCTTCCGGAGGAAAAAGAAGACTGTCAGAAGGCATGGAAAGAGCGGAGATATTCATGGAAGAAATCATCCCGCCTGCAAAAGAAAAAAAATTGGAAGAGATTTCCCGTACCATCAAAGAGCTTGGGTTGGCGTGATCAAAAAAACAGCCCGGCTTTGCGCTGATGCAAAGCCGGGCTTTAAAGTTATGTTTGTTTCTATTCTTTCCAGCCTCTCCCCAGAGACTCTTTAAGAATTTCGTCCCACTCATCAAAAGAACGTTTCAGGTGCGGGAATGATGCCACCATCTCACGGGCATGCGGACCGTAACGTTTTGGGTCGTAAAATTTGCGATAAATTTCCATACGGAGATTTTGCAAAGCTTTGACATCAGCGCCAGGAACTCGAATCGTGGGATAATCCGTTGAAAACAAAGATAAATCATGCCCTTCGCTTTCTAAGCTTCCACTTTTTTTCAGTTCTTCAAACAGCGGCGTTCCGGGAGAAAACGTCATCCACGAACACCGGATTTCATCGGAATATACGTCGCAGATCGCTTCACCTTCCGCCTTGATATCATCAATGGTTTCGCCCTTGCCCCCAAGGATATAAAAAAATTTGGAGAGCATGCCGAGCTTTCGCATGACCGAGGACACTTCTTTCGCTTTTTCCCGCCATTTTGCTATGTCCATGTTCGCTCCGCTCTTGCGCTGGTTGATCAAAGATTCCACGCCGAAACCGATCATGGTGCAACCGCCCATCTTCATGATCTCAAAAAGCTCAAGATCAACATCCAGCCTGCTCATGGCATACCATTTCAATCCGGTTTCTTTAAGCTCAGTGCAAAGCTCCCTCATGCGCTCTTTGTTTCCGCCATAAAAATTCAAATCAACCGCAAATCCATAGTTTGTCCCGAATTCTTTCTGGCAAAAACGAACCTCTTCCATAATGTTGCCGATATCGCGGTATTTAACCGGTGATTCTCCCTGGCAAGAGGGAAACATCTTGGCTGAAATGCAAAACTGGCAATTATACGGACAGCCGCGCGACCAGACGAACAAAGCCACTGATTGCTGTTGGCTTGGCGACGGATAATATAATCCCTGCCGGCGCCTGCCCATCATCATCTCTTTGGTACGAAATGGTATCGGATTAAGATCAAGCTCAATGCGGCTGAAATTATCAAGCCAGATTTTCCCTCTGCGAAAAATCTTTCCGCGTATGTCTTTCTGCTCCCTTTCTTTGCTGAGATATTCAGCAACATCCCCCAAAGTCCAATCTGCTTCCTGCAAAACAACGAAATCAAAAAGATATCGCAATCCATCTTTAGTTTCTACTGTTTGCCGGCTTACTTCCCCGGGCGCGCAAGTGGCGTGATATCCGCCGATAACCGTATAAATTTCCGGATAATTTTCCTTTACTCTTTTGGCGATTTTTTCAGCTACCGGATAATTGTATGTCAGACAGGAAAAAGCCACAATTTCCGGTTTTCCTTCCATAACTTCCGCGATGCTTAAATTATCAGAACGCGGATATACGACTTTGGTTTCAAAGCCGTGATTTATAAGCCATGATGCCACGTAGCACGCTCCAATCGGTTCATGATTACGCTGGTTTATACCGATGACATCATTGTTCTTGCCGCCTTCTTGATAAAAATCCGAGATTGTCTTAACGCTTCCCGGATCAACAACATTGATTCGATTGATTCTCATTTCAATCCTCCTCTTTATCTAAATTGTTTTTTCCAAAAATCTCCACAACATTTCAAAATACGCTCGGTGCGTTTCTGCAAAATCCTTACTTTCTATAACAATAATAATATTTTCTTCTCTCGTTGAAAACATGGCAATCTTATCGCCGAAAATAATTTCCGAAGACGGAAACTGATATTCCTTTGGGACCAATCTGGTTTCGCGCGCGTATTTTTCATCGTTGCTTTTCATTTCTTCCGCTTCCGGAGATGATTCATTGATGGCGCGGCTTGCAAGCCCTGATTTGATCTTACGCTTTTGTATTTCTGCCAAAAAATCTTTACCCATAAACTTTATATAAGTTTCAATCCTGGCAATGCTCAAAAAATCCTTCCCCTCAGAAAATATCTCATCCCATACCTGCCGAAACCCTTTTTCTCCAGTATAGACTTTTATCTGCGGTTTATAATCAGCATTCATGTCAATGGCTTTCAGTGTCGGCAGGATGTTGTTCACGACAATCTTGGCTTTTTCCAAATCCTCATGTTTCTTTTCAAGCAAAGAATATAATTTGTTCGTCGGACTTTCAGACACCAAGCGGCGCTTTTTGCCCTTCTTCGTTTCAGTTACAAATCCCTTTTCCTTCAGTTTTTCTACAACATCATATACCGTGCCTCTGTTGAGCCCGGTTTCTTTGGCTAAACTCGGAATGCTGGATTCGTTGTTTTGTAAAATTGCGATATAGACAACGATTTCTTTCTCCGTAAAATTCAATTGTAAAAGACCGGTTTTGATTTGTTCTTTTTGATTTTTATTCAACATATGTTTATACCATAAACATCAATGACAATCAATTATATTCTTCATTTTTTGAGATTGAAGTTTGATATTTAGCTAAAAATAAACAATTTATTATAATAAAAAAATGACGCTTTATATCGTCATTTTTTCATATTTTGTTGAATATGTCAATTTTAAGCCCTATCTGTTAAGCAAGTACATCCCCATAAACATTACCAGTATCGCAATCACCTTTTGAAGTATATATTTCTTATCCAAACTCTCGTCTGTAAGCTTGGGAAAAAATATTGCCAAAAATATGCCGATGATCAGAACGAACAATGATTGAAATCCGTTTACCACCCAAACAAGAGCCAATGGCGCCAAAAGCGTCGCATAGCTCATCACCAATTGGCCGCCGGTATTAACAACCTCATTTAGTCCGTTCAAAGTCAAAACGGCTGTTTTGTCATATGCAAACACATTCAAAAATTGGCGGCGATATGACTTAACGAAAATAAAAAGTAAAATGGCGCACACGGACAAACCGACATATTCCCAAAAACTGCTAGCCCAATAATCCGTATGGATAGCGACGTATTTAAAAATGAGTCCGTTAACGGACAGGAAAAAAGATGAAAGCATCATCAGCCAAAAAACTTGGCTCTTGAATTTCTTGCCTTTCCCGTCATTCTTCATTGATATCAGAACTGCCCCAAAAATAATCAAAAGCGAAGCGCTCATCTGGGTAATCGTAAGATTTTCTCCCAGAAAAATCAAAGCCAAAAAATATCCAAAAATCGGCATCACCTGAAAAAGTGGAGCAACCATTGATGCATCCTCTTTGTTTAAAGCATAAAAATATGGAAGTATGGCCACGACATACATCATGCCATTTAATGTCTGCATCGCTGCAAAAATCGGATTAAGCGACAAAACAGCAGGTTCTATAAAATAAATCACCGGCAAAAGCAAAAAACCGATAACCGCAGAAAAGATCATTAAAGCTCCAACACCTCCTTTTGTGAAGTATCTACTGATGAGATATTTATCTAAATGATTGCTGACAGCCCACAAGACCGGAGCAATTAAAGCGATGAGAAACCAGGTCATATGTTAACAGTATACCAAATATTTCCTTTAAATTCATCTTACAGGCTAATTTCAAAAAATATAAAATTTCCCTCAAGAAAAAACTTTGCATCTTCAATCAAAACCTGTAGAATGAAACCATGACTGACACAATCCTCAAAACTTTAAAGACCTATTTCGGCTTTGATGAATTCCGCCCCATGCAGGCGGACATCATTCAAAGCGTTTTGGATAAAAAAGACAACTTTGTTCTGATGCCGACAGGCGGAGGCAAGTCTCTTTGCTATCAACTGCCGGCTTTGGAGCTTCCGGGAATAACCTTGGTTATCTCTCCTCTGATCGCTTTGATGAAAGACCAGGTTGATGCTTTGCAGGCAAATGGCGTGAAGGCAGAATTCATAAATTCTTCGCTTTCTCCCGTCCAAATTGACGCCGCCTGCGCCAGAGCCAAAAACAGTGAGATAAAAATCTTGTACTTGGCCCCGGAAAGATTTGCCATGAAAGACTTCAAGGAATTTTTAAAATCTTTGGATATCAGCCTGATTGCCGTTGACGAAGCGCATTGCATTTCCGAATGGGGCCACGATTTCCGTCCGGAATACCGCAACTTAAGCCAGCTTAAAATTCTCTTTCCATCCGTGCCTTTGATAGCGCTGACCGCAACAGCCACTGCAAAAGTACGAGAGGACATCATCCATCAGCTCAATTTGAAAAAAGCTCCCATCTTCATTTCCAGCTTCAACCGCGAGAATCTCAACTTGAGCGTAATCGAAAAGAAAAAAGCCTTTCCAAAATTGGTTAACCTGCTGCAAAAGTATAAAGACGAATCAGTCATCATCTACTGCTTTTCCCGCAAAGAAACTGAGGAGATCGCAGACAACTTGCGCCTCAATCAATTCAACGCGCGCGCATATCATGCCGGCCTGGAAAAAAATGAGAGAAAAACGGTTCAGGAGCTTTTCATAAACGACAGGGTCAACATTATTGTGGCCACCATCGCCTTCGGCATGGGCATTGACAAGCCGGATGTCAGACTGGTCGTGCACTACACTTTTCCCAAAACCCTGGAAGGGTATTACCAGGAGGTGGGCCGCGCCGGACGCGATGGCCTCCCAAGCGAGTGCGTGACTTTTTACACTTATGCCGATACCAGAAAGCATGAATTTTTCATCAACCAGATTGAAGATGGCAATTTGCGGATAAGGGCGCAGGAAAAACTGAGCGAGATCCTCAGTTTCTGCGATCTCTCCACTTGCCGGAAAAAATATCTCTTGAAATATTTTGGAGAAAATTTGGAAAAAGAAAACTGCGGCGGCTGCGATATCTGCCTCACTGAAAGAGAAGTCTTTGACGCGACCACGATTGCCAAAAAAATCCTTTCTTGCGTCGTGCGCACAGACAGCCGTTTCGGAAAAAACTATATCATTGATGTGCTCCTGGGGAAACCGAATCAGAAAATCCTCATCAACAAACATGACCGGCTTTCCGTGTTCAAGATCGTGGATGATTTTTCAGAAAATGAATTGGCGCAGATCATCAGCCAGCTGCTCGGCTTGAACTATCTTAAAAAAAGCGAAGGTCAGTATCCGGTGCTCGGGTTAACAAAAAAAGGCAGCGATTTCCTTCAGGGCAACACAACACTTTCCATAAACAAGCCGCGAGCAGACGCGTTTGCAGAAAAGAAAAAACCAAAAAGAGGCGAACTGGAATTTAATCCGGAATTGTTTGCGATCCTCCGGGCACTCCGCAAAGAGCTGGCGGAAAAAGCCCAGGTCCCGCCGTTTGTAATTTTTGGAGACATGAGTCTCCAGGAAATGTCATTCTACTTTCCGCAAGACAAAAAAGCATTTTCAAAAATAATTGGTGTCGGCGCCAAAAAGCTGGAACAATTTGCCGACATTTTTTTGAAATCCATAACAGAGTTTACGCAAGAAAACAACATAACGCCGGTTGAAAAAGAAACGGAAAAATCTGATGAGCCGGTCGTAAAAGTGACCATGCGTCAGCCGAAATTTTACCTGAAGACCAAAGAACTCCTGATGAAAAAAACTTCCGTGGAGCGGATTGCCAAGCACCTGGATCTGACGCCCGGCACTGTCATCAACCATATTGAAAAAATGATTGACGCCGGAGAAAAGATTGACCTGGAATATCTGAAACTCCCAAGCGACCGGTACGGAGCCATGAAGAACGCTTTTGAAGAATGCGGGGACGAAAAACTGAAACCGGTTTTTGAACACTTGAACGGAAAATTTTCTTATGATGAGCTAAAGCTGGCGAGGGTGCTGATAAGATTATAAAATTTATTAAAAAAATAAAACCGGCAAAATGCCGGTTTTATTTTACTGAACAAATGATATTCTTATTTCTTTTTCTTTAAAAGAGTCAAAATCAATCTGATCATCTTCTCTTTATCCTTCGGGTTGCTTTCCGCGACCAAAATCGTAATCGCCGTAAGAGCTGTGGCGGTCATGCGCGTTGTATCCAAAATTTTAGCCTGGCGCAAGAACCAAATGAAGGAATAAGCTCCGCTTCTCTTGTTGCCGTCCGCAAACGGATGATTCTTAACCATAAAATACAAAAGATGGGCCGCTTTTTCTTCCACGGTCGGATAAAGTTCATGTCCGCCGAACGACTGCATCACATTACCGACGATGCCGGAAACATTCCCAATTCCTCTTTCTCTACCGAACAAATCCGTTGCTTCGCCTTTCTTGATTAGCATTGATTTGAGTTCTGCTAAACTTGAGGACAGTTTTTCAGCCGTTAATGCCACGCGTTTTTTTGTCATGCCTTTGGCAGACAGAGCATCTTTATCATAAGCGTCAAGAGACAGCCACGTATCGGCAAAAAGATTGACCAGCTCCAGCACGCTTTCATTGTCCATTGGCATTTGCTCTCCTTTAGGAAGTAAATATTTTATTTCAGCAATCGCTTTTTGGAATTGTTCATAGTTTTGAGCTATGCGTTTCTTGTTTATCAAATAGCCTTCGGCTATATACTGCTTCAACGTTTTTGTCGCCCATTGGCGGAAATGCGTTGCTTGTTTTGAATTTACGCGATATCCTATTGATAAAACCAGATCAAGATTATAATATTCAATATTTCTTTTTATGCTCCTTTCTCCTTCAATTTGAACTGTTTCCATTTTGGAAACAGTTGCTTTTTGAGTTAATTCGCCTGATTCAAAAATATTTTTAACATGTTTTGAAATCGCCGCTTTTTGCACATTAAAAATTTCACCTACTTGTTGTTGAGTAAGCCAAAAAGTATCGCGATCTGCGTCTGCTCGAAGCTCAAGCGCCCCTGAATTGGTTTGATAAATCACGATTTGATCATTTGCTTTTTTAATTTTTTTCATAATTTTTAATTGCATTGTTTACAACAACATAGTATTATCATATTCTGTTTTTGGGGCAGTGTCAAAATATGATAAATTTGCACAATAGATAAAAATAAAACCGGCAAAATGCCGGTTTTATTTTTGCGGGGGCTGGTTGACGATTTCCTGACGATGGACTGGGTGGAAGTCCGGGAAAATTTGAGGTTTGTGGCGAGTAAACTGAAATACTTGCACGAAATAATGGAAGAGTAAAAATTATTTTTGAATAATATCTATTTCTATTTTTTCGACTTGGCTTTTATTCAAAATCATTATTTTATCGTTTATTCTAACACGGATATTATCATCATTTACTTTTAACAAAGTTGCTCCGGTTAATGGTGTCTGGCTATTGGCAAAATAAATGTCAGCTTTTTGCAGTTTTGTTTTTTGCAAGGAATATTTAAGGGCTAAAAAAATAATAGCAAGAAAAGCTTGAGATAAAATAACTATAAACCAAAAAACATTCTGTTTAAAATACTCTTGCGCCACTAAATACGGAATAATAATTTGTATTAGCCAAACAGGGGCGAGAGTGCCAATTTTTATTAACCATTCAAAAGATGATTTGGTGTCATTGTAATAGTTTGCTATTTTGGGATATTTCGCTAAAAATTCTCTTTCTTTATTTTCTGCATCCGGATGTGGGATGTCATATATTTTATTTCCCATTTTTATATCGGCAAAAAGAAGCGAGCCACCAATGAAAAAGACAAAAAATAAAATTACAGCATGAGAGAACCAAGAAATTGAAATCCACGGCCAAGCCAGCGCGAGAGCGACGCCAATCGAACCATTAAAAATCAGGCCAAGCATAAAATTAAAGCCGTTCAGCTCAATATCCCAGCCACGTTCATCCGCGAACGGCTTTTGATCGGTGATTATTTTACCGAAAAATTTAGCTAAGAACGCCAGCACTGTCAGAACTATGGCAGGCGTTACAATATTCCATATATCCATATAAAAAAGATTAATAATAGATAAACAATATTATAACGTAAAATTAGCAAAGTCAAATGCTATTTTTTATTTTGCTTAATTAATTTACTTAAGTCAATTAACTATTGACAGCAGTTAATCACTGTGCTATGCTTTAATTAGAATAGAATTAAGGCAAAAAATCTATGAAAAACTTATCTAAAATTATTAAAGAGCTCCGGGAACAGGCCGGGCTAAACTCGAAAGAGCTTGCAGAAAAATCCAACTTGTCCCCGGCCTATATTTCAAAACTTGAGGCCGGCACGTATGACACTATTTCTCTTAAAACATCAAAACAACTGTCAAACGGGCTTGGGCTGACTTTAAAAGCGTTCTTAGAAAGCCTTGGGCTGATAAATAAGGATGAACAGCTGGGTGAAAATGCGATTTTAAATCACTTTAGAAGCGACGGATACACAAAACAAGAAGCTGAAGAAATTATGCAATATGCAGAGTATGTTAAGCACAAAAACAAAAAGTGAATATAGCGGCTTTAAAAAAATTGATCCTGTTGAGCTCCCACCGCTTCTCAGATACTATTATCATACTTATATACTTTGCCTTATTCTTTTCTGCAAAAAAATGGTTGATGATATATTAAGCGACGCCGAAAGCGATATTAAACTGCCTATAGATATTAAGCATTTTGAAAAATATTTTACTGGCTTTAAATTCGTATATGAACCGCTCCCGGAGATAAAAAATATTTACGGCTATTGTAAACAGGACGGTGATACGGTTTATATATTATATAATCCTAATTTGAATGAAGCGCAAATAAAATTTACAATAGCGCATGAGCTGTTTCATTTCTACCAAGATAATGATTTAGATATGCGAGAAATATTTAATGACTTGCTTAGACTTTGCCATTCGAATGAATACGCGGAAAATGTTGCTCGTTCATTAATCGAAGAAGCAACCGACATTGCAGCATTTATTTTTCTGATGCCGCCAGAATATCCCGATAAAAACTCTCAAAAAATTATTAATACTTTGCAAAACTTGATTGAGCACCATACAAATTGCTTGAGAGAATCTTTAAACTCTATATAACAAAACACCCTGCTGTTAACAGGGTATTTTGCGAGATTCATGCAGAGACTGCACAAACCATACGTGATTATATTATAGCCATAACTATAATAAAATCAATAGCCAGCCCTGCATTAACTTGCGGGGTTTTATTATGGAAAAAATATCCGAGATCGACCAAAAAGGAATAATCGAGGCTCTGGGCGTCAAGCCAGAGGATTTCTGGGAAGCTAAAAATAATCTGCTCGGATTTTTTGGAGTTTTGTATAAAATCGATCAGCGCCTAAGAAGAGAAGGCAAGTTAAAATAATATGACAGATTCAATGCCAAATTCAAAAAAAGAAGAAGGCTTTACGATGATAAAGCATAATTTATACGACTGGGCCATTAAAGCCAAACTTAGTGGACGCGAACAAAAAATTATTCACGCAATTATAAGATACACTTGCGGCTTTAAACAGCGCGAAGAAGCGCCGCTAAGCTATAGATTTTTAGGCGATATAACTGGAATGGGCCATCGGAATGCTGAAACAATTATTAAAAATTTGCTCAGAAAGAAAATCATTTTCCGCCGAGTTAGCGACATAAAAAAATATGGCAAAAATTCGTTTTATTACAGATTAAATAAAGCTATCTGCCGTTCAAATAACGCCAGCCAAAATGACAGCCTTCAAATCAACGGCAGTGCCGGCGTCAAATATACGCCACCTATAGCCGTCAATAGCACGCCTAATAAAGAAATAAATATAATTTATAAAAAGGATATTCAGGATATTATGGATAAATTAAAAAACTATAAAAAGAACAACGAACAAGAAACAATTCAACTATCGGAAATAAAAGAACCCGACTAAAAATCAGAAAATTGCGGAACTCACGAAAAGCTATTCTTTTATAATAAAAATAAATTCAGCGGTTATTCAACTTAAAAGCATTTTGAAACAGATATAATTTTCCGCGAAAAAAATGATCATTGACATTGAAGAATAGACTGCACGGCGGTCTTTTGCCCTGGGCCTGTAGGAATGGACTAAAGTAGCCTGGAGCAAGAGCCGCCTTGCGGTCTTTTCTTCGCACATGGCGCGTCGGCGCGCGGAGCAGGAACTTGGCGCGAGCTACGGACGGCTTCCCGCGCGCAATTTCCACCAAACACGGATAGCACCACCCGAACTTGGCGCGAGAAATAAGGCAGGGGCGAAAAAGAGGGAAAGAAAAGATAACCTCCTCTAAAAAATAGAATAAACAATCGCCCCGGACTTACCTTTGAAAATTATATAAAAAGTTTGGGGCGATTGTTTTTTCTATTTTTACTTTGATTTTTCTTTCCCTCTTTTTCGTCTCTGCCGGTCTCGACTACTGCACGGACAGAAACTTGGCGTATCGAACCGAATAGCCGTATAACGATTTAGAAAGCACAGCGCGATGAAAGAAGTTTTTAAAAAATAAAAATATCCTCGCGCAATAATAACGTTTTTGTTTTTTAAAAACTTCTTTGGTCGCGCCCTGGGTTTTGCACGAACGTGTAGATAGCGGGCGCCGGAGCAGGAACTTGGCGAGCACATCAAAACTTCTTCCCGGCGCAATTTCCACGAACTCGGCAAGAGCGGAACTTGCCACGACGGCAGGGACTTGGCGATGCAGTAGGAAGCCTTACTTCGATTAACGAATATTCTCGCGAAGTTCGCTTCGTCTATACAAGGAAAAAGGAAGGAAGTTTATTCCGGCCACCGCGCCCGGCAAGAACCCCGAACGTGTTCCGGCAACTTTGCGAAATATACGTTAATCGGAGTAAGGGGACGCGCACTAACCTTTGCATTGCTTTGCGAATTACTTGGCAAGTTGAATGAAAATATTTTATTAAAGGCGCTGGATTTTATTTTTAAAGGACGCTTAGTTGAACTTTGTTTATTAACCAGCCTGCCAGCGGCCTTTAAAAATAAAATACAGAGGAAGCCTTTAATAAAATATTTTTACTCCTTTAAAAACCGTTTTTCTTTAGCTTTGTTCGCAGGAACCTTGTCACCGCCGCCAGCCAAACCATTGCTCATTAAGCTGGTTGACGCAATCAAAAACACCGACGTAGCTTGTCAGCTGAGATGAGGGGATTTCCGGATCTACTGATACCGGGTTTGTATATCGCGAATTTATTAACACATTTCCATGGTTACGCGTAAGCACAGTATAGGAAAACCTGAATTTCGAATTTTTGAAAAGGTTAACCATACCCGCTATAATTTGGGGATATACGCTTAGCTGTGCCGAATTCAAATTCACTCCTTCACCCGCGCCATCGCTGATGCGGATTTTATCCATTTTATACACATTGGCATCCACGGATAGACTTGGATTACTGAAAAATGCCAGCGCGCCAGGATTATAATGGACCGTGGAATTGTCTGTAACACCGCCTGCCATGGCACCTCCCATCAGCGTGCTGACTGCACCATATTGTTGCGCCCAGTAATGGTCATCCTGTGCATCAATTCCTGAAGAAACGAAAACAAGAATAAAAAGTATACTATAATTTTTCAAATTACTATTGAATATACATTACTTTACCTGAT
>CAWHBO010000004.1:0-39203 GCA_963827735.1 Candidatus Parcubacteria bacterium | reverse complement strand
TAAGAGCTTGCGCTTACGGGAAACATCGCCGCCGTATAATTTCGCGGTCACATCTTTGCGCAAAGCCGCCAACCGTTCGGCCGCAATTATTTTTCCGTTCACCGCCGCCTGTAATTTTACCACGAACATCTGTCTGGGTAGCGTATCTTTCAAAATATCAACGGTCGCCCGGCCCTGGCGGAAAGCCTCATTCTCGTAAACAATCGTCGCCAAAGCTTCCACCGGTTCTTCAGCGACCAAAATATCCAAACGCACCACCTTCGCTTCGCGATAATCCTTGAATTCATAATTAATGGAAGCAAAGCCGGAACTGGCGCTTTTTATCTTATCATAAAAATCCGTCAAAATAGAGGCCATCGGCAATTCGTAATGTAAAATCACCCGATCTTCATCAAGATATTCCGTATTCTTATAAATCCCCTTCTTGTCTTGGGCTAAATCCATAACCTTACCGATATAATCTTTTGGAACGATGATATCCAAATTAACCCAAGGCTCTTCAATTTTCCCAACTTCGGTCGGATTCGGCAATTTTTGCGGAGTCCTAATGATTACTTCTTCGCCGTCGCGCTTAAAAACCTTATAAGCAACCGAAGGCACGGTAACAATCAAATCAAGATTAAATTCCCGGCGCAAACGTTCATGAAAAATCTCCAAATGCAAAAGGCCTAAAAATCCGCAGCGAAAACCAAACCCCAAAGCCTCGGAATGCTCCGGCTCATAAGACAGCGAAGCGTCATTCAATTTCAAACGATCCATTCCTTCGCGCAAAGCTTGAAAATCATCGCCCTCACGCGGAAAAACTCCGGCAAAAACCATCGGTTTCACCTGTGCGTAGCCCTTGAGAGGCTCAATCTTATCAAAATCAGCTACGGTCGTAATCGTATCGCCGACGCCGCACTCGGAAACATTCTTGAAACTGGTAACGATATAGCCGACTTCGCCCGTGCCAAGTTCTCCGGTCGGCTGATACTCTGGGTTGAAAATGCCGACATCCAAAGCTTCACTCACGGTCTTCGTGGCAAACAATTTTATCTTATCGCCCTTTTTGAAAGCGCCGTCCATTACCCGAATATGCGCGACTACGCCTTTGTATTCGTCATAGTTGGAATCAAAAATCAAAGCCCGGGTCGGCTTATCATCATTCGCTTCCGGTGCCGGAATCTTGGCAATCACCTCTTCCAAAACTCTTTCAACTCCCTCGCCGGTTTTTCCGGACGCTAACAATATTTCCTCGTCCTTGCAACCGATCAAAGTCATAATTTCTTTCTTGACCCTCGGAACATCGGCCGCTGGCAAATCAATTTTATTTATTACCGGAATGACCGTTAAATTTTCATTGATTGCCAAATATAAATTAGCCAAGGTCTGCGCTTGGATTCCCTGCGTAGCGTCGATTAATAAAATCGCCCCTTCCACGGCCGCCAAAGATCGGGAAACTTCATAAGAAAAATCCACATGCCCGGGCGTATCAATCAAATTCAAAACATACCCCTGCCAATGCATGGTCACCGGTTTCAATTTGATAGTGATGCCGCGCTCGCGCTCCAAATCCAATTTATCCAAAAATTGTTCGCGCATTTTCCGTTTTTCAATCGTACCGGTCAATTCCAAAAGCCGGTCGGAAAAAGTGGATTTGCCGTGGTCAATATGAGCGATAATGCAGAAATTGCGAATATTTTTCATAAAACAGCTAAAACAAGAAAAAGAGATAATTATTCTCTTTATACTAATAATACTAGCTTTTATTAGGGCTTTGGTCAAATAAAAAACTGGCTCCTTTTCCAAGGGACCAGCCGCAAATGTGTCTGCAAAATCAATCCCAGATATTACTCAAATCTTTCAAAAAATCCGCTGAAGTCAGCCCTGTAACCACGTCTTCCCGAAAAAACAACTCCTTTATCCGCTGTTCCATCTCGTTTGTGCCGCGAAGGGTGTGCGCGAGAAGCCTTAACTTTTCATCCTCCTCGTCACAGTTTTGCTCGCGCAATTTAAAAATAGCCTTTTCTATGAGCCAGAAATAACCAGTGGCCGTTACTTTGTCTTCCTGGCAAACATCTGCCAGACAATCGGCAAAATACTCAAAGAACCTTTCAAACAGCACCATTTCGCTGCCAAGAACTCCGCTGCGCGCCATTGACCTTAAATTTCGCGCAAAATCATCTTTTGCAATGCTTGTATCCATGTAATCCTCCTAGGAAAAAATTCAAAAAAATGAACATTTTAACTTTTAACAATAATGCCATAAATCACTTTTGTCAATATCAATATTATTTTAAAATATGCCAAATACAAAATACTGAATGCTAACCTACGGCTCATCAATAACCGTAGGCCGATTCTTGGCCGTCATCCGCAAGAGCCGGCTCTTGGCCGAAGAGATGAAAACCGCCATCTCTTCACTCTTTAAGAGCCAGCAGATAAGCGCATAAGCAAGTAAGCCGCAAACACCGGCCACCAATCCTTGGACTAAAACTCCCCAAAGCTTAGTCATGTCAATAAACGGCCAAACAATCTCTTTCATCTGCTGAGCGACATAGCCGCAGCCCAAGGCGGCCACGGAAAATTTTAACACTGATTTGAAAATCCGATTCTCATCCATGTCGCCCAGAACAAAATGGAGCATCAGCCATAAAATCACGAAGTTAAAAATACTGGCGATAGAAAAAGCCAAGGCGAGCCCGCCGACACCAATCTTGGCCGAAAAATAAAAAGCTAAAAATAAATTAGCCGCCACGGAAATCAAGCCGATAATGAACGGCGTGCGCGAATCAGAGCGCGCGTAAAAAACCCTGATCAAAAGCGGAATGGTTGCTTGAGCGAATAAGCTAAGTGAAAAAAAACCCAAAGTATCAAAGGTCAGAAGCGTATCTTCCCAAGTAAAATTTCCTGACCCCAAAATAACGCGGACAATTTGGATGCGCAACACCAAAAGAAGCGCCGTAGAAGGAACTATGAAAAACAAAATCTGCCTAATAGCGGAAGAAAAATTTAAAACTAATTTTTTATTATCAAAGGCGGCGGCGGCCAAAGCCGGAAAAACGGCAATCGCGAAAGAAACGCCAAAAATTCCAATGGGAAAATACTGCAAATTATTGGCCAAATTAAAAACGGTTAAAGAGCCGACGGCCAAGCCGGAAGCAATGGCCGTGATCACTACTAAATTTAATTGGGAAACGGCCAAGGTTAAAGTGCGCGGCACCATCATCCGTAAAATCTTCCGCAAATTTCCATCGGCTAAATCTAAAATCGGGACATATTTGTAACCCAGAGAAAAAACTGTTGGCAGCTGAATAATCATATGCAGCAGCGCGCCAAGCACCACGCCCCAAGCCAAGCCGTAAATACCCCAAAGCGGCACAAAAAATAAAGCGCCGATGATGATACCAATGTTGTACATGATCGGCGCCAGCGAATAAACAAAAAATCTTTTGAAAGACTGTAAAATACCGCTAAAAAGGCTGGAGATGCCTAAAAGTATCGGCGACAAAAACATTATCCGGCTTAAAAGAATAGTTTTGTCTTGCAATTCAGCGGAAAAGCCCGGAGCGATAAAATGTTTAATCAAAGGTTCGGCAAAAATAATGCCAAGTAAAGAAAGAAGAGCTAAAGAAACAAGCATTAAATTCAAAACATTATTAATCAAGCGCCAAGCTTCATTATTCTCCAGACCGAATAAATTCAGCGCCGTGCCTTTAAAATCTTTGATCAAACAGGTAAACACCGGAATCAAGCCAGCGGACAAAGCGCCCAAAACCAAAAGATTAAAAATCAAATCCGGCACGCGGAAGGCAGCATAATATGAGTCCAAAATCTCACCGGCGCCGAATTGCCCGGCCAGAATGCGATCGCGGTACACCCCGAGCAAACGGCTCAAAAGCGAAGACAAGGCGACTAAAATCGCCGCAACGGTAATGCTGTTAATTTCTTTATTGAATAAGCGTTTAATCATTTTCTAGTAACTCGTAACACGCGGCACGCATCATGGTCTTTAAAATTCCAGACTGCTTGCTGCAAATTCTACTTAATACTTTCTAGTTTTTTTAAAATTTTATCAGCTTTATCTTTTTCCCCTAAATATACATACAAACTATATAATTTCGCATAGGGCAGGGAAAACTTCGGACTCATTTCTATGGCGCGCTGATATTCTTTTTCCGCTTCAGAATATTTTTTTACCGCAACCAAGCTATTAGCCAAGTTATAAGGCACTTGCGGATAAATATTATTTATCGCTAAAGCTTTTTCGTATTGCGCGATTGCCTCGTCATGGCGTCCGGCATCGGCATAAGCTATGCCGAGATTATTATGTTCAATAAAGCTATTCGGCGAATACTTCAAATTTTTTTCGTAAAAAGTTATCGGGTCGTGCCAATCGCGATTGCGGTTAACCGTCAAGGCGCTCAAAAAGACCAAATAAGCAATTATCATAACATAAAAAAACCGCTTCAGCCAATAGGCCGTCCACTCATTTTTCACTTTCTCAAAAACCATGAAAATCAAGCAAAAAAGAGCCAGCCAAAAACCGATCATCGCCGGATAGAGAAAGTGCTCATAGGTCGGATAAAGCATTTTAACCGCAATGCCGGAAGTCGGCGCCAACAGAATAAAGAACCAAAAGAAACCGAAAGTCATCCTCTTATCTTTGCGCCAAGCCAAGATAGCTGCCGCCAAAAAAACCAAGATAGCCAGAATCGCCAGCGCTAACCGCCAAGAATAAATTGAGCCGAATTCAACCACGTCCCGCTCCATGTGCTGATGCAGCGGCACAAACAAAATAGAAAAGTAATTTAAGACAACGAGCAAAAATGTTAAGGCGCGCTTAAAAATCCCAAAGGAGCAATAGTCGCCAAGGCAGCCGGTTGGCGCTCCCAAAATGTTGCTAAAATTAAAAATTGTAAAATGAAAAATAATATAGACCGCCAAAAATACGAACAACAACCAAGAATTTTCAAAAACTTCAAAGACAAGTTTCCGGCCCTTTTTTCCGGAAATAAAAATATAATCAACAAGTATGGCCAAGATCGGGAAAATAACCGCCGTTTCTTTTGATAAAAGGGCGAGGATAAAAAACAAAACAACTGCCGAATAATTTATAATTTTCCGGCTGGCACGATCGGCCAAAATGGCTCGCTTATAAAAAAGCAGTCCGAAAACCATAAAAAGCGAGGCTAAAATTTCCGCCCGGCCGGAAATATAAGTGACCGATTCGGTATTCAGCGGATGGACCAAAAATATTAAAGCTGGCAAAAACGCCAGCCAAAAAATATTACTGTCATTGCGCCGCGCGCGCAATAAAAAAAGAGAAGACAATAAAATGAATATCAGCCAGCAAACTAAAACATGCAAAAGAATATTCGTCAGGGCATAACCCGGATAGTTCAAACCGTAAAAAAAATGATCCAAAGAAAGAGACAGAAGAAGAATCGGGCGATAATAGTTAGATATCTGCCCGGCGCCGGAAATCATGCATTCGGAAAACATTTTGCCGACGTCAAAATTTTGGACATAAACATTATTGGCAACCACATCATCTCCGTCCCAAAAAAAATGATTGCCTAAAGAGTTGGCGTAAACAGCCAAGCCGATTAGCAAAAACAGTGAAAAAATCGCAATCTCTTTATTTTTCTTAAAAAAATCCCGCATGCAACTTAAAAATTTTAGCGCTTCTTACTTTTAACTTTCCAATTCCAGTTCTCCAACCATCGTCCTCCCCTTCTCTTTCATCGTAAAATTCCGCTTGGTTAAAATATCAATCATCGTCTTGTTGGTCGGGAAAAATTCCGCCCAAACCTTTTTCATGCCACGCGCCCGGGCGATATCCAGCATATAATCAACCATATCGCTTTCCAATCCCAGCCCTTGCCACGGATCAGCCACGGCAAAAGACAATTGCGCGGTTTCATTATAAGGATCGGAAACCAAGCGCACCACTCCGATAAAGCGTTTACGCCCTTTTTCCGTCAATTCCCCGACCAAAGCGATCTCGCGGTCATAATCAATCTGCGTAAAGCCGCGGAGCATTTCCAAATTAACTTTCTTTACTTTCCCTAAAAAGCGCTCGTGCATCGTCTTGGCGGAAAAGTTATCAATCATCTCCTGCTCTAAATTCTCGTCTTCCGGCCGAATCGGGCGAAGCAAAACCTTTTTCTTGTTTTTCAAAGTGAAAGATTTTTCATATTCACGCGGATACGGCGAGATAACCAAATGAGAGTACGGCTTATGCTTCACGCCCAAAACTTTCTCATCCAAAATCACTTTGGCGTCAAGCACGACGCCGCCGTTCTCGTCAACCGAGAAAGGATTAATATCCAATTCTTTTATTTCCGGAAAATCGGAAACCAAATAAGCGAATTTATAAAGCAAAAATTGGATCGCTTCAATGTCAACTCCGGGCATCCCGCGATAGCCCTCCAATAATTTATAAATCTTCGTTTCCTGGATCATTTTTAAGGCCAAGGACATATTTAACGGCGGCAAGCCGACGGCTGTATCGCGAAAAACTTCCACGGCCACTCCGCCCATGCCAAAAACAATTGCCGGTCCGAAAACTTCATCTTTCTTGCAGCCAATCAAAAGTTCGTAGCGCTTTTTCGTCATTGCTTCAATAAAAACGCCGTCAATTTTCGCTTTAGGCGCGCCCTTATGAGCTCCGGCCATGATTTCCTGATAGGCCTTCTCCGCCTCTGCCTTGGAATTGATATTTAATTTAACGCCGCCGATATCCGTCTTATGCAAAATATCGGGCGATAAAATCTTCATCACGACCGGCATCCCGATCTTTTCCGCGATTTCAGCGGCTTCGGAGGCGGAATTCGCCAAGCCATTTTTTGCCACTGGAATGCCATAATTAGCGATCATTTCCTTCGCTTCGGCCTCGGTCATTACTGTCCGGCCGTCAGCAATCACTTTTTCTACAAGCTCGCGATTTTTTTCCGTCTTCGGCTTGAACGCATGCGGAACCGAGCCGGGAGTTTCTTTCAAAAATTCCAAGCGCTTGCGATAACTGTCCACATACATGAAAATATCCACCGCTTCTTCCGGCGTGCGATAAACCGGGAATATTGCCTTTTTCCAAAATCGCCCGTCCTGCGGCCACGTCATCGCCGCCCATCCAAGAAGCAAATAAAGTTTTGCCTTTTTTATTTTTTACAGCCACGATCTCTTGGGCGACCGTCGGTCGGACTGGTCATTTCCTGCGGCGTTAAAATTATCAAAGCGGCATCAACATTCGGATCATCCAAGCATAATTCCACTGCCTGGGCGTAGCGCGTCACATCAGCATCGCCTAAAATATCCACCGGATTGGCAGTAGAAGCGGCCATCGGCAAAATTTTCTTCAAAGAAGAGACGGTCGCGCGCGACAATTCGGCCAAACGTTCGCCGTGCAAGGCCAAACGATCGGCGGCAATTACGCCCGGGCCGCCAGCATTAGTGATCACGGCCACGCGATTATCCGCCGGCCGCTTTTGCATGGCCAAAGCATCTTGGCGACATGAAAAAGATCCAAAGCGCCGTCCACACGGATAATGCCCGCGCGCTCAAAAGCCGCATCATAAACCGCGTCATTGCCGGTAATCGCGCCGGTGTGAGACTTGGCCGCGCGTGCGACCCGCCTCGGTCCGCCCGACTTTTAAAACGACGATCGGCTTTTTGCGGGAAAACGACCGCGCCGCGCTCATAAATTTGCGCGCCTCTTTCAAAGACTCCATATAGATCAAAATACTGTCCGTATTCGGATCATCGCCGAAATAGTCAATCAAATCATGGAAGGAAATATCAATATTGGAACCGATGGAAACAAAATGCGAAAAGCCGACATTATTCTTTACCGACCAATCCAAGATTGAAGTGCAAAGCGCGCCGGATTGGGAAATAAAAGCGATATGCCCGGGCAAAGCCATTTTGTTGGCAAAGCTGGCGTTCAAATTAATTGACGGGCGGATAAAGCCAAGGCAATTCGGGCCGACCACGCGCATATTGTATTCATGAGCAATAGAAATAATCTCCTCGCTCATTTTTTTACCCTTAACGCCAACCTCATCAAAACCGGAAGAAATGATAACCAAACCGGAAACCCCGGCCTGTCCGCACTCTTCCGCGATGGCCGGCACGGTCGCGGCTGGCGTGCAGATGATCGCCAAATCAATCTTGTCCGGAATATCGGAAACTTTCGGATAGGCTTTGATGCCTTGCACGCTTTCGCGCGTCAAATTCACCGGATAAACAATGCCGGCAAAGTTATTGCTAATCAGGTTTTTCATCAAAGCATTGCCGACGCCGCCTTGCTTATCAGAAGCGCCGATAACGGCAATGGTCTGCGGATTAAAAATTTTATCCAGTCTTTTTTCGCTTAAAGGAGAGGTTGTTTCCATAGGATTTATGTTTAAAAAATGAGTGTTAGTAATGATTAAATTATAGCATATCCAAAAAAAATTCCCCATTGCTTGCGGCAAAGGGGAATCGTATCGCGTAATTCGCTTTTTAGGCCTGAATCGGGGCCTTGATATAATCGACAATCATATCCTTGACACCAGCGATAATAAAGAAAATAACCGGGGAAATGACGATAAGCGGAAGAATGTTTTCCATAAAGAACTCCTTGTTGATTGTTGTATATGAAATAGACATTCCTTAATTTCAATTTCTTAATCATAGCATATTTTATCACTTTTGTCAATAATAATTGACTATAAAAACTAAATATTAGCCAAAAATAAAAGATGCTATAAAGCATCTTTTATATATATAATCTAGCTATAATATTAAAGGCTTAAAATTTTCTCCAAAACAATCGGCAATTCAAAGAATCCATTACCAGCATTTAAATGTCCATAACCCTTTAAAACTATCAATTCCGCACCAAGCTTAACTCGCAGAATATCCCCTTTCTCCATCGGCACGTACGGGTCATCGTCGGAATTTATCACTACAAATTTTTTCGCGCTTCTTTTCACTTTTTCATAATCCAGCGGTCTTTGAAAAAAGCTTTCTGTTTCCAAAATGCCCAGGGATTCAGAAAATCCGGCAACCATAATTACGCCGCCGGCTTTTTTACCATCCGGCAAAGTTTCCAGAAATCGCAAAATAGCGATTGGGCCAAGACTGTGGCCGACAAAAAAAGTATCTTCATCAACTTTGCCGACAATGGCTTTCAAACAATTAATCCAAGCTTCGCAATCCGGGCGCGCCGAATCGGGCATTGCCGGCACAATCGCAACGATGCCATTTTCTTCTAATTCAGTTTTTAGCCACGGAAACCAATTGCTCTCCGGACTCGCTTCCCAGCCATGGATTATAAAAACTCGCTTCATTTTTTTATCTTGTCATTCCCGTCCCCGTTTTCACGAGGATAAACTCCAGCGGGAATCCAGCTCTACTACACAAAACACTGGATTCCAGCCTCCGCCGGGATGACACTATAGTTATATCAAAGCGCTCGTATCCCCTAACGGCAAGCCCAGCTCTTTGGCTTTCAAGATGCGGCGCATAATCTTTCCGGAACGCGTCTTCGGTAATGATTCCACAAAATCCACGCCCTTCATAACCGCGACCGGCCCAATAGTTTTACGAACATGCGCTTTTAATTCATCTTTTAATTTATCATCGCCGACAATTCCCTTTTTCAAAATGCAAAACGCTTTAATAATTTCGCCTTTAATCTCGTCAGGCACGCCAATCACGCCGCACTCGGAAACGGACGGATGGGAAACAAAAGCCGACTCAACTTCCGCCGTGCCGATTCTATGGCCGGCAATCTTCAACATATCATCGGTGCGGCCTTGAATAAAGAAATAACCATCCTTATCTTTAAAACCAATATCACCGGTAAAGAAGACACCTTTGATTTCATGCCAATAAGTTTTCAAATATCTTTCCGGCGCGTTGAAAACCGTGCGGATCATAGACGGCCACGGCTGTTTGATAACCAAATAGCCGCCTTTTCCAGCCGGAACTTTCTTGCCGTTCATACCATAAATATCCGCTTCAATTCCCGGGAACGGCTTGGTCGCCGAACCGGCTTTTAAGGGCGTGACCGGCAAAGCGGAAATCATGTTACAGCCGGTTTCCGTCTGCCACCAAGTATCCATAACCGGACAGCGATCCTTGCCAATATGCTTGTGATACCATTTCCAAGCCTTCGGATTGATTGGCTCACCGACCGAACCCAAGAGGCGCAAACTTTCCATCGGATGCTTGTCCGGCAATTCATCGCCCAAACTCATCATCGCGCGAATCAAAGTCGGCGCGGTATAAAGAATCGTCACTTTATATTTCTCCACCAACTTCCAAATATGGTCCTGCTCCGGAAAATCCGGCGTGCCTTCATACATTAGAGTCGTCACACCAGCCAAAAGCGGGCCATAGATAATGTAAGAATGGCCGGTAATCCAGCCCGGATCAGCCGTGCACCAAAACATATCGGTTTCCTTTACATCAAAAATCCATTTCATGGTGCGCAAAACTCCGACCGGATAACCGCCATGGACATGGACAACGCCCTTCGGTTTGCTTGTGGTGCCGGAAGTATAAAGAACAAAAGCCGGGTCCTCGGAATCCATCGCCTCGCATTGCGCTTCGGTTGATTTGTCTTTGATAAAATCATGCAACCAAATATCTTTATCGGAATTAAACGGCACTTCCTGATTATTATTTTTCGTCACAATAACTTTTTCCACGGACGGGCAATCCTTAACCGCCTCATCAACAACTCCTTTTAAGTTAATCGCTTTCCCGCGGCGGAAAGAGCCGTCAGCCGTAAAAACAATTTTCGCGCTCGCATCCTGGATTCTGTCTTTCAAAGCAGTGGCCGAATAACCGGCATAAACAACCGAGTGCATCGCCCCAATTTTCGCGCAAGCTAACATGGCAAAAGCAATTTCCGGAATGTTCGGCATATAGATCGCAATGCGATCCCCCTTCTTCACGCCCACGCCTTTCAAGGCATTGACGATTTTATTAACTTCACGGGAAATTTCTTTGTAAGTGAATTGGCGGGAACGGCCGGTTTCATCTTCCGACATAATCGCGACTTTATCCTCCTTTGGCGTATTCAGCCAGCGGTCAATGGCATTATAAGCGAGGTTTGTCTGCCCGCCGATGAACCATTTGAAAAACGGTTTTTGAGTTTTGTCCAAAACTTGCGTCCAAGGCTTGAACCACACCAAATCTTTCGCCGCTTCTTCCCAATACTTTAAGGGGTCTTTTTCCGCTTCGCGCCGCGCCTTTTCCCAATCTTTGATTACGGCTTCTTTGACGATTTTGGCCGACGGCTTATAAAGTTTCTGCGAAGACAGAAGAACGTCGGTTAATTCTTGATTTGCGCTTTTCTTGGCTTTGCCCTTCGAAGCTTTAGCGGAGGAGGGCTTTTTTAGAGTTTTTTGGGTCATATTATTGACAAAATTAGTAAAAAATACTAATATATTAATACTTTAAATTTCGTACCTGTAAAATAAACAAACAAAAATAAGGAGAATAGACAATGAAAAAAGGGTTCCAAAACTTCCTGCTTATCGCTCTTTCCCTTCTTCTCTTGGCAACAATAGCCTATAGCGCAAAAATGGCCTCTCAAAGCTATGTCTCACTTAAAGAGACAAAGACGAGAGAAAAAATCGCCGTCCGAGAGATAGAAAAGATGAAAGATGACTTAAATTATTTGAATCTAACAATGGACAAAATTGAAAAAACCTTCACGGAAGAACCCGACTCGGTTGAAAAAGGCCTTGATTCAACCCGCGGCTCTTTGAAGGAAATCAGCAGTTCCTTGCCATAGCCGTTTCTCCGGAAACTTCGCAAAACGCTTTCAACTCACCCCGAGCTGCGAGCGTTTTTTTATTCCTCTTTCTGCTTTGTCATTCCGAATCCGGAACAACAGGCTAATCAAAATTGCTTCGCAGCTTTTTTATCTCAACGAGCGACTTCTTGAAACTATCAACATTCTTTTTAACTTTGGAAGGAATTGCCGCATCGCTCAATACGCCCGCCTGCTCCTCCAGGGATAAAATAAAATCATCAAAAACTTTCAACTCAACCTCTGACGGCCGGCTATTCAGATCGGGATTCAAATTCGCCAAAAGATTTTGCAAATCCTGCGGCTCAAGCGACAAATAAAAATCCGGCACATTCTCAATTTGCTTTTTAACCAATTTTTTACCGCCCTCTTCAAAGGTCAAACCGTATTTTATGTCCGCGCCGCCATCATGCGCTTTACGGATCATCTTAGCCTTTTTATCATCGATCCGCCCATGTTTGGCTTCGCCATGGACTTCATCAAAAGCGCAAATCACATCACCTGTTTCTTTGTTGACAAAAATATTGTCTACGCCATTTTCATAATCATCATGGACGGATGAGCGCATAACTAAAAATTTTTCTCCCAAAATTTTATGAAAAACAACCATCACGGCTTTTTCCAAAAGCGCGGGATTGGACGATTCCCTGTTCTCTAAATATTTATTGACGATTTTTTGCACCAATTCGCCTCCTTCTTCTTTCCAGCCGTATTGCTGCTTATAGAACTTCTGCGTGCCCTCATTCGTCGCCGCGCTCCACATCAAGCGCTTATTTTTTATCATCCGCTCGTCATCGCCGATTTCTTCCTCGCCATAAACCGTTTCCCATTTTTTAAGATTAACGGAAGCATCCGGGGCCAAAATTTCTTCGCCTAAATCATTATTAACCTTTTCCGACAATTGAAACATTAATTTATCTAATTTTTCCTTCGGCCGCTCAACCGCATTGGGCATCATGTCTTGAAGCATAAACTTTGATATTAATGAAAAATATAGCTTACTCTTTATTTTTAGCGGATATTACTAATAAAATTATACCAAAAACAAGCCATCCGAGCAACAAATAGCTTAAATTGACATAAGCCAAAACAATCCGCGGGCGGATAACTTCCATTGCGCCAAAAACGGCCGAAGAAACGGTCAGAGCAACAAATGTCTCTTCGAAAAATACTTGAAATTTTAGATTTGCCTTCGTCCCGAGCTCAAGCCGAGGGGAGATTTGAGATTGAAAAAACTCTTTAATCATAAATTTAGCATTTTTTTAATTTTTTCAAAAATGCTTGTCCCGCTAAGTTCAACTTTGATCTCTTTGACCGTTACGCCCTCGCCATTGCTAGTCTCTGATTTTAACCCAGGGACCGAAAGCAAAAAGCTGTGCTTGTTCCATTGCTTATAAACATTCTGTAAATCAAAATCGGCCGGAGAAACGAACCATTCGCCCTCTTTGGCCGGAGAAGCGTAATTTGCCAAAACATAATCAATCCCTTCTTTGCCAGCATTGAAAGTCGCGTCTATCTTCCTGATTTTCGGATTAATAAATTGTTCCGGACCAAAAGAAAAAAGGCCATCGCCAGAAACCATCACGCCGTCATTAGCTAAAATTAAATAGCTTCTCTCCGGCAAATCAATTTCGGTTGAAAATTGCTTGAAAGCTTCGGTTAATTTTATTTTCTGCGCCTCCAGCGCCGGGTTATTGGCATCAACGACGCTTATTTCCTGGAGATTGTCCGAATAAGCAGTCTGGGCTTGGACTTGGCGGCTATCGGTAAACAAATTGCGCCCGCAAGAAATTTCCGGAGCCGAAGCCAGATTTATTTTATTGACAAAGGTCATATAGATTTGCGGGGTTTCAATCGTCCGTGTGACAATATCGTTGTTCGCCCGCACGCCAATCTTATAAACGCCCTCGGGCAGACTCGCCAGATTCACGCGCAAATGGCGCCAAGGCGTCTTGATGCCGGAATCAGTCGCCACGCCGTCATCATCCAGATGGTCGGCAAAAATCTGTTTGTCGTTATAATAGACGTAAACATCAATCGGATCCGAATCAGAATTTCTGTTCAAGTCTTCAAAAACAAAATCATCCGCTAAATTTTCATTTTTTATGTATGTGTAGAATTGATAAGTCCCGGTCAGCGGCCGGCACATCGTGATTGTGGAAGTGTTGGCCTGATAATCGGCCAAAGTATAATTATCATTCAAGTCATAATTATACAAAGCGATTTTGCCGGCTTCGGGCAGATTCTTTAAAAAATCTTTTATCGAAGAAAATTTATTTTCGCGCTGCAAGAGCATGGTGCCGTTATCCGCCAAGATACTCCAATCCTTCATCAGCTCTTCAATTTTTCCGTTATAAATCGGCCGCAAATCATATTGCCAGGTGGCGCGATCTTTCAGTACGCCAGCTTCAATAATGGAAACATTCGAATCAACCTTATATTTAAGCGTCAGCTTCGCGCTTGTAAATCGCCGCGGAACGCGCAAAGAAAAATAGGCCGGGTCGCCGATAATTTTATTACCTGCGATTCTTTCGACCGGTGTTAAATTGCCGATAAAACTATTAAAACCCTTAAGATCGGAAATGTAAGTGATTTTCCCGCCAGGCACAATATTCATCCAAACAAGCCAAAAAACAACCGCAAGCAAAACGGCAATCCAAGCGATTCTTAATTTCAAACGGAAATCAAACATATATGTTATATGATACTTAAATTATACCGTTTTTCGCTTAAATTGACTATTGACAAAAAAATAAATATATGATATTCTACTCTTAATAAAAACCGTCAATTACACACACTTTAACTAAAGGAGCCTGTATGCTCATTTCACTGATTATTGTTTCGGTTATTTTGGTCGCGGCTATCATTGTTATAGCGAAGCTAAGGACTAAAAAAGAACAACTGAAAATAACGATTCAGTCAATCAAAATTACTGCCCAAATTGGCAGAGATGCGACGGATAAGAGACAAGAAGACGCCACCATGAAACAAGCTTATGATTGTTTCATAAACATCGAGCGTCTTGCAAACTTATAAAACAATTGAAACAAACAAGGCTTGGGCAGGGTCGAGAAATCATCTCGGCCCTTTATTTTCGGCAAAGACAAACCCCGCCTAGCCTCCCATTCATAAGAAGATGAACTAAAATTTCCAATACGCCAAGGGCAGCTTCGCGCAAATCTCGGCGATAAAAATCAAATACTTAGCCAAGAGCGCGGCTGGCAAAAAGAAAATCGGCGCGAGCGGCGGAATTATCAGAGACAAACCCATGGCGATAAAGGCGCTGATCATGATCAACGGCGCTGTCCACAAAACCAAGATATTTGCCAAGGGCGCGACCAAAGAAATCTGTTTGAAGCCGAAAATCAAAATCGGCGCGGTAAAAACTTGGGCGGCAACCGTTAAAGCAAAAGCTTGGCAGACAGCTTTTATCCCCCTCCGCAAAAATGAAATGCCTGCCCTAAGCGAAGCCGAAGGATCTTCATAAAATCTCGCCAGCCATTTATCAAAAACCGGATACAAATAAACCATGCCAAGCACGGCCAAAAATGATAATTGAAATCCGGCATCGGCGATTATAAGCATCGGATTAAATAACAGCATTGCCAAACCGGCGATAACCAAAATATAATCAAGCCGCGACAAGCGCCCCGCATACATCGCCAACAAAACCAAAAATCCCATAATACCGGCCCGTGTCGCCGAGGCCGGCGCCCCGACCATGGCCACATAAAAAATAATTATCGGCACGCAAAACCAAAAAGCTTGCCGGCGATTCAAGCCGGAAAATAATAAGCAAAAAAAGATTATGGCGATTACCAAGCTGATATGCGATCCGGAAATCGCCACGATGTGCGACAAGCCGCTTTGGCGGAAATATTCGCTTAAATCATCCGGCACGGTTGGATCATTCAAAATAAAAGCTTTTAACAAGCCGGCTTCGGGTTCGGCCACGCCGCTATCAACCGTCGCACTTAAAGCTTCTCTTACTTTATAAATACCTGCCCAAAGCCAATTGAACCGCCGCAAACTTTTTGTCTTGGCCAAAATCGGCGCGGACAAATCATTCTCTTTAAGAACGGAAACTTTCGGAAAACTGCAAGTTGAATAAATGCCCTTGGCGGCCAGATATTTTTCATAATCAAAATCTTCAATTTTTTCCGGGCGCTTTAAGGCGCAAGTGATCTTTAGAATATCGCCGTAATTAAATCTGGGATAAGGCGAAGTAGAGACGAGAACTTTACCTTCAACGCTCGCTCCTCCCCTTGATAAGGGGAGGGTGGGTGGGGTCTGTTTAGCGATGACCCCCTCTAACTCCCCCTTATAAAGGGGGAGAATTTCCAATTTTTGGCTCTTACCTTTATTCACCGGCTCCGCCGCAACCAGGCCAATCAATTCAATTTTATTCCCGTTGTAATGCCAAATTTTGTCAGTCGCGTCTTCAGGTAAATCGACTGCTAAACGCCAAACGCCGAAGAATAAAAAAGCCGCCCAGAAAAAAACGGAGCGGACATTCTTTTTTCGCCAAAACAAAACAGCTGAAACGAAAAATACGACAGCGGCAAAAAAATAATAAAGGCCGAAAAATAGCCAATTTTTCGGCAAAAATGAAGCAATAACGATGCCCGCGGCAAAAAACCAACAGGCGGCAAAAACCATGACCCTCCTCTTCATGATTGACAAATATTACGCTTTATGATAATGTAAAATGATTTTCTAACCGTTCCTTCTCAACCTTTTCAGGGGAGTAATATGTTTGGACTATTCGTTGGTCTAACTGTCGGTTGCGGCGCCTTAGCGATATTTTTCGCCATCAATTTCTTCCGTCTGTTCTCCGGCTTCAGAAAAGCCTTCTACATTTCGCGATCAAAGCAAATTATCATGTTCCACGGATATCATCAGCTGACAAACATGAAAAAAACGTCTATCTATGTGAACAGCAAGCTGGCTCACAGTCTGAGCTCAGTGTTCATCCCCGGCTTGTTTGCTTTCTCGATAGTCGACGCGGAAACAGAACCCGAATACATATTAATAGAAGAAGAAAAAAGCGCAACTTCAAGCCCGATAATATTTAACAAAAAAAGGATTATCCTGCTCTGAAAGAGTAGGAACAAGAGCGGAACAGCAATCAAAATAACCTGATTGCTGTTCTTTTTATTTTGCGCTTTTTAAGTACGCTTCAATGAACAAATCAATCTCGCCATCCAAAACTTTTTTAATGTCGGAAGTTTCCGCTTCGGTGCGGTGATCCTTGACCATCTGATACGGCTGCATGACATAGGAGCGGATCTGTTTCCCCCACTCCGCTTTCTGGACTTCGCCGCGAACCTCTTTCTTCTCTTGGTTCTGCTCGGCCAATTGGCGCTGTAATAATTTTGATTTCAAAAGTTTCATCGCCAATTCGCGATTCTGATATTGCGAACGCTGGGTTTGGCATTGCACCGTAATGCCGGTCGGAATATGGATAAGCCGTACTGCCGTGGAAACTTTATTGACATTCTGCCCGCCCGCGCCGGAAGAGCGATAGGTTTCAAATTTCACCTCATCGTCTTTAACTTCAATCTCATCCGCTTCGGCGAATTCCGGCACGACATCAACCAAAGCGAAAGAAGTCTGGCGCATATTTTCCGCGTCAAAGGGCGAGATGCGCACGAGGCGATGCACGCCAGCCTCGGATTTAAGATGGCCGAACGCCCAAAGGCCGTCAATTTTTATGGACACGCTTTTAATTCCGGCTTCATTGCCGACCGTGCGATCAATTATTTCCGCCCGAAAATTCATCCGCTCGGCAAAACGCAAATACATCCGCTCTAAAATCTGCGCCCAATCTTGCGCGTCCACTCCGCCCGTGCCGGCATGGATCGAAAGGATGGCGTTATTGCGGTCATATTTTCCGGAAAAGAGCGCGAAAAATTCCATAGCTTCAAATCTTTTTTCCAAGTCAGCCATATTCTTCTCAATATCCTTTTCCAAAGTATTATCTTTTTCTTTGATCGCCTCATTGATCAAATCATAGAATTCAGCAATTTCATTTTTTATCGCCTCCCATTTCTTTATTTCCTTATCCAAATCTTCCGCCCCTTTGCTAACCTCAACCGCCCGCTCTTGATCGTTCCAAAATTCCGGTTCTTCCATGATCCCTCGTTTTTCAATCAATTCGGCTTTGGCTTTTTCCAATTGCAAAACTTCCCAGACATCTCCGAGGCGCTTTTTTAAATCTTCAATTCGTTTTAATAAATTTTCCATACAATCTTTGTCATCCCGAGCGTCTAGCGAGAGATCTATTTTAGAAAATTCTAATACTTATCAAAAAATCCGATTATCGATAATCTTATATCAATTTTTTATTAGAAAGTTTTTTCACCCAATATTGGAACTGATCGCCTTTTTCTTCAAAATTTTTCCAAAGGCTGTAGCTCGGAGACGCCATAGACAGCAAACAGGCGGATTTTTTTGCCGTATTCTTATAAGCGAAAATTACCGCCTCTTCCATGCTGGAAGTTTCCAGGACATTAAAACCCTTTTTTGATTTTAAAATTCGCTTTCCGGTATCAGGAAACAGAACGATATTTTTAATTTTATTTTTTCTCAATTGTTTTTCCAATTCGGAAAAATCATACCCCCGGTCCTCTCCGCCAAGAAAAATTGTTCCGATATCCGGGATTGTTTTCAAAGCCATTATCGTAGATTCCGGCGTTGTGGAAATAGCATCATCAATAAACTGAATGCCGGAAAAATTACCAACACTCTCCAGTCTGTGAGGCAAAGGCTTGAATTTTTCTATCGCCTTCTTGATATTTTTTTCCGAAACATTGAATAGCCGGGCAACCGTTATCGCCGCTCTCATATTTTCTTCATTGTGCTTGCCTTTTAATAAGCCGCTGACGTTCTTAAAATCAAAATCTTTCGCAAATGTAAGCGTGTGCGCCTCTGCCCCTTTGGCTAATGCTTTTAATCTTTCATCCTTCCCGTTATAGATAAAATAATCGTCCTTATTTTGAAATTTTATTATATTGCTTTTCGCTTTATAATATTTTTCAACGCCGCCGTGATAATCCATGTGTTCAGGAAAAAGATTCAACATCACGGCGATCTGCGGAGAATATTTTATATCATCAAGCTGATAGCTGGAAAGTTCCAAAACGAATATTTCATCTTTATCAATCGGCCGCATTAAAGCGCCAAGCATCGGGGTGCCAATATTTCCCAAGAATGTTACTTTTTTGCCGGATTCCTTGAGAATGCTATAGATTAAAGACGAAGTCGTACTCTTCCCCTTGCTGCCGGTTACGCCGATAACCGTATTTTTTACTTGGGAAAAGAAAAGATTTGTGGCCGTGATATACGGGACGGAAACTTTCCTCCCAGAGATGCCGGGGGTTTTGATCACGACGTCAAAATCCTTCGGCATTTTCAAATAGTCCGGATTCATGGATTTATCCGTGATTGTTATTTTTATTTTGGGGAAATACTTCTTTAAATACCGCTCTGTCGCCCTTCCTTCTTTGCCGTATCCTAAAATCAAAGCGTTTTGAACCGCGGCCAAGGCAAACTGCTCGGGAATCGTCGGCGTTATATTTGATTTAAAAACTTTTTCAACCAGCAATTTCGGATTTTTTATTTTTTTCAAGAAAGACTTCACGATATAAGTGCTTTTAAAATTTTCGCTAGCTAGATACAAGGCTGCTTGCGCCTCGGCAAAAGTGCCGACGCAATCAAACGGCTTCATTTTCCCGAACCCCAGCACGTTCGCGAACACGGGCAGAAGTTTTTCATCCTTGTATAAATTTTTGTCAAAGATGCCCGTTAATTCCTTTTCTTTCAAAAAAGCGGATAGCATCGTGAAGACAAAAACGCACTTCGCGCACTCGCCGCACCAAAGCGCCTTTTGTCTTTTTTCATGAACCTTGAAATTTCTATTGCAGCTGGAAAAAACCGGGAAATATTTTTTATATTTCGCGAACATCTCCGCGATTTTAATCTCATAGAACGGCCGCAATAGGGAAAAATAAGTAATGTCCGGGGAAAGAAAATTTTTCGCATAATTTTGGAAAAGATTTTCAAATTCCAAAGACTTGCTCCATTGATGATTGATTTCTTCGTTCTTGTATTTTATGTTTCCAAAATTGCTGCTGTATTCGTTGCCAACAACTACATAAGAATAGTCGTATAGAACCGCGGTTAAGTATCCGAGAAAAGCGAACACGGCGGATATCGGAATATGTCCGTTGTACGCGCCCGCATGTTCCTTAAAGATCTTTTCATCAAGATAGCGCTTTATTTTCAAAGAAGGAACTCCCATTATTTCAACAACCGCGTCCGATATGGGGGAATTTTTTTGCGTTTCAATAAGGAGCGCTGTTATGTCTCTGTTGTTTTCTTTAAGCAATTCTCCGGCAACAATCGAGTCCTTGCCGCCGCCGATCCCCACGAGCATTCTTTCTTTTCGCTTTAACGCCCGCGCCTCCGCTTTCGCCTTCTTGTCGTACGGAAAATTAACCAATCCTTTTGAATCAATTTTGTTTTTATAAAAAAATTCTCCCAAGCCTTTTTTATAAACGACGCTCCAAAATTCCGCCTGCTCCTTTGAAATTGGCTTTGATTGTATCTTGATTTTTTCCGGGCAATATAGTTTATAATAACTGATCCCCAATATCAGATGCGCGCTTTGCAGAACATTTTCCAATAATTCAGCGGGTATTTTTTCAATAGAAAACTTATTTGGAAAAACGATCGTTTCTGCAAACCGAAGCGGCAGCCTGTTCGCGAATTCTATTTCATAGCTAAAAACAGCCCTCTTTTTATCAGGCTCAAGCTTATAATCAGTAAATATGAAGTTTTTCGCCTTCGGTTTCAAGGTCATTTTTGGTCGGTTTAGCTTAAATTTAATATTACATAACTACGGATATTATAGCAAATATAAACAAAAAACGCATCTCGTGAGGAAATGCGTTTTTTGAATATATGAAATTGATAGACGATAAATTTTGAAACCCTCCCCTAACCCCCTGCCTACCGGCAGGCAGGCTCCAGCGGAGGGGAATAAAAACTAACGTTTGGACCACTGCGGAGCGCGGCGGGCTTTCTTCAAACCAGGCTTCTTTCTTTCCACCTTGCGGGAATCGCGAGTCAGCCAACCCTTGGCGCGAATAGCGCCATCCAATTCAGCATCCAAAAGAATCAAGACGCGAGCCAAACCATGGCGAGTCGCCTCGGCTTGGGAATTAACGCCTCCGCCTTTGGCTAAAATGGAAATATCAACATCCTTGCCAACGCCGGTCAATTTCAAAGGTTGAAGGGCGATCGCGGCGCGATCTTCATCAAAATATTTTTCTATCGGCTTGCCATTGATAACAATTCCGCCGTTGCCGGAAAGATAAACGCGAACCTGGGCCGAGGCGGTTTTGCGGCGGCCGATAGCCTTAATATATTTGCCCTTAGCTGGACTGACTTCAACCTTGACCTCTTCCTTTTTTTCAACAGCTTCTTCGGCTTTTTTAGTTGTTTTTTTGGTTACCATATCTAAAGATTATTTAATAACTAAACGTTTCAGCATTCCCGGGCGCAATTTTGTCGGAGGCAGCATCTGTTTGACGGCCTTTTTAAGAGCATCACCGGGATTTTTCGCCATTATCTCTTCCAGTCTTGTTTCCTTTATTCCGCCCGGATATTGAGAAACGCGATAATATTTCTTTTGCTGCAATTTTTTACCGGTAATCTTAACTTTGGCGGCGTTGATAACTTCAACGCGGTCCCCTTCATCAATATGAGGGCGATAGGTAACTTTATTTTTGCCGCGCAAAATCGTCGCGATTTTAGTGGCCAAACGGCCGATCGCTTCTCCTTCCGCATCAATTACGTGTAGCTTTCTTTCCATATTTTTAACAAAATAATTTATCTTTAAACCAATTCTATTTGAACCATCTTCGCTCCGTCGCCAGGGCGTTCTTTTAATTTAATAATTCTGGTGTAGCCGCCGACTCTGTCTTTGTAGCGCACGCTTAAAACTTCAATCGCTTTCAAGACCGCCATTTTTTGCGGTAAAGCGGCAATCAAAGCTTTAATGCCGGCCAAATTATTCTTTTTCGCCAAGGTAATCATTTTCTCCACCTTGCTTCTGACGACCTTAGCCTTGGCTTCAGTAGTTTTGACCTTTTCGTATATCAAAATACTGGACGCTAAATTTTTCAAAAGCGCTTGGCGCGGTCCTGTTTTTCTGGATAAAATCTTCGTTTTATTTCTATGTCTCATAACTGTTTAAATATCGTAATTAATATTATTTGGCCTTCTTCTCTTTCTTGGCCTTCTTCTCTTTTTTCTCTTTCTTTTCTTCAACTTCTTCCGTGGCCGCCTCCTCTTTGACTTCCTCAACCGCCTCTTCTTCCTTGGCGGCCGGAATTAAAGCGCCGACCTGCTCTTGCAATATTTTCACCGAATCATTAAAAGCTTGTTCCGGAGTAATTGATCCATCAGTAGTAATATTGAACAATAGTTTATCCCAATTGGTCATCTTGCCGACGCGGACGTTTTCCACTTTCAAACCGACTTCCAAAACCGGAGAGAAAAAAGCATCCATTTCAATATAGCCGACCTCGGTATTTTTATTTTCAATCGCTTCCACCGGGCGATAGCCGCGGCCTTTGCCGACGGTAATTTCCATGGTACAATGATCCGGCCATATCGGTTATATTGGCAATGACCAAATCAGGATTGACAACTTCCATCCGGCTGTCTTTTTTGATATCGCCGGCGGTAACTTCTTTTTTCCCATGGACTTCAAGCTCCACTTTTATTTCCTCCTCTTCAAACATTTTTAGCTTTAATTGCTTCAAATTCATGATAATTTCCAAAATGTCTTCTTTGACATACGGCAAGGTGGTAAATTCATGGCTCACTCCCTTGATCTTCGCGCTGACAACAGCTGTACCGACCAAAGAAGAGAGTAAAACACGGCGCAAAGAATTGCCGATAGTCATACCATAACCGGGATAAAAAGGCTCAACCGTCACAAGCATTTCGTGCGGTTTTTCACCTTTGATAAATTCCGTCTTATTTGGCTTAGCTATTGTTTCCATAGATGTTTTGTTAAAATATTTTGTTTTATTTTAAAACATTATAATCCAAACTTTTATCTGGAGTAAAACTCCACGATAACCTGCGGGCTGAAATTAACGCGCAAATCCTTGGCGGCCGGTTCATGCAGAACCTTGGCGCTCAAATCTTCGGCGCTGATATGTAGCCATCCCGGAATTTCCGCCTTTTTGATTTTCGCTTCAAGGCCGGCAAATTTTTTGCTGCGCTTGCTTTTGGCTTTCAAAGCGACAACATCGCCTTGCTTAACCCTGAAAGAAGGGATATTCACGCCTTTGCCGTTAACGGTAAAATGCCCGTGATTGACTAATTGGCGAGCTTCAGAACGGGAAGCCCCGAAACCGGCGCGATAAACAATATTATCCAGGCGCAACTCTAAAAGCTGGAGCAAGAATTCTTCGGTGTTGCCTCTTTTCTTAAGAGCAACTTCAAAAAGAATCCGGAATTGCTTTTCGTTCAAAATATATTGCTTTTTGGCTTTCTGCTTTTCAATCAATTGCATTCCGTAGTCAGAGCGCCGCGGAGCACCTTTCGCTTTCGGACCATGAAAACCAGGAATATAATTCCGGCGGGTTATTCCGCACTTGGCTGAAAGACAGCGCTCGCCCTTAAAGAATAATTTCTCTCCGATACGGCGGCATTGCTTGCATTTTGGATCAATATTTTTCATATTTCTTAATTCGTAATTCTTAATTCTTAATTCGTAATTGATTAAACGCGTCTTGGTTTTTTCGGACGGCAGCCGTTGTGCGGAATCGGAGTAATGTCTTTTATGGAAGTGACGTTGATTCCGTTGGCATTGACCGCTCTAACCGCCGCTTCGCGGCCGGTGCCGATACCTTTGATAAAAACGCTAGCCTCGCGCAAGCCGTAATCTTCTTTGGCTTTCATTAAAACAATCTTGGTGATTATTTGAGAAGCGTAAGAAGTCGCTTTTTTCGGACCCTTAAAACCAGCCATACCGGCGGAAGCCCAAGAAATAACATTGCCGTTCAAATCAGTCGCGCTGACAATCGTATTGTTATAGCTGGCTTTAATATAAATCTTGCCGATCTCCACTCTGACCTTTGCTCTCTTTTTCTTTTTCTTCATCGGCTTCTTGGCGCTTTTTCTTCTTTTCTGGCTTCCAATTTCTTTTTAATTTCGTCCGGGAGCTCTTCGGTCACGTCGCCGCCTTTCTTTTCAAGAAGTTTGGCATCATCATCATCTTCAATATCCTCAAAACTGTTTTCCGCAATCAAAGCCGGCTCGGTATTTTTAACTTCCGGCAAAACAGCCTCCTTTTTTACCTCTTCGGTTTTTTCTATCTCTTTGTCGTCTATCATAGTATAAAAATTCTTAATTCTTAATTGATAATTCCCTGTCTACCGGCAGGTAGGTTAATTTATGGATTAAGTCTTTTGAGCGGATATCTTTCTTCCGGAACCCATAGTCTTGCGGACATTACCGCGGACAGTCCGGCTATTTCTTTTAGTATGCTGGCCGCGAACCGGCAAGCCCTTGATATGGCGAATACCGCGAAAACAGCCGATTTCTTTCATTCTCTTAATATTGCCGATCACTTCTCTTTTCAAATCTCCTTCAACAATAAATTTCTTTTCCACGGTTTCTCTCAATTTATTCACTTCCGCTTCGGTTAAATCTTTCACTCTTCTCTCCGGATCAATTTCGGCCACTTCCAAAACTTCCAAGGCGCGGGCAAAACCAATGCCATAAATATAGGTCAAAGAAATTTTTACCTTTTTTTCCGTAGGAATATTGACGCCGGCGATTCTTGCTTGAGCCATAGTATGATGCAAATCCGCGAATATATGCGAAGGCCGCAAATAACGCGAAGATAATTTATTAGCCTTGTCTTTGCTTATGTTTTGGATTCTTGCAGATAACGCAAACTCTGCCCTTGCGGCGGACAACTTTGCAATCTTTACAAATCTTTTTTGTGCTTGCTCTGACTTTCATAATATTTATATAACACGAAACATCTAATATGCATCATGTCCTATGATGATAAACTTTTTAGTAAATCCTTAGAGGCGGAAAGTGATGCGGCCCTTGGTCAAATCGTAAGGCGAAATCTGCACTTTTACCCGATCGCCGACCGAAAGCCGAATCTTATTCATTCTCATTTTCCCGGAAAGGTGAGCTAAAATCTCGTGGCCGTTTTGAAAAACAACCCGGAACGTTCCGGCTGGCATTAATTCCACTACCTCCCCTTCCATCTCCAGAAAATCTTTAGAATTAATTATTTGATTTTTATCTTCCTGCATTAACAAAAAAAATTACCAAACAAAATAATTGGTAAACCTTGTTACTGATTTATAACGAAATTGTATAGGTTAATATGGAAAATGTCAAGAGGCACAACAATGCTAAGTGCTAAATGCTAAATGCTAAATTTTATTGCTAATTTTAAATAATTAATAACAAGCCCCTGATTCATCATTTAGCATTCATCATTTAGCATTTTATTCTAAGATCGCCTTAATCCTCCTTACTCCGGAAGACGAACTTTCCTCCTTGGTTATCTTAAAATGCCCGAGCTCGCCGGTGTTGGCCGCGTGCGGACCGCCGCAAATTTCTTTAGAAACAACGATATCCCCTTCTCCCATGTTATAAACTTTTACCTTCTCGCCGTATTTGGATTCAAAAACTCCCATCGCGCCTTCGGCCTTCGCTTCGGCTAACGGTTTTTCCTGACAGACGATCGGCAATTCTTTTTCAATCGCCTCATTGACCAATTTTTCCACCTCGGCGATTTGTTCGCGCGTCATTTTTTCCGGATGAGAAAAATCAAAGCGCAAACGCTCCGGCGTGATGTTGCTCCCCTTTTGAAAAACATGTTCGCCTAAAACTTTTCGCAAAGAAGCCAAAAGCAAATGCGCGGCCGTATGCAATTTTTTTGTTTCATCCGAGGCATCAGCCAAACCGCCCTTAAACATACCGGCCGAAGCGGTGCGGGAAAGCTCTTGATGCTTCTTGAATTCTTCGGCAAAACCCTGATCATCAACAATGATATTTTTTTCTTTGGCGATTTCTCTGGTCAATTCAATCGGAAAACCATAAGTCGCAAAAAGCTTAAAGGCGATATCGCCCGGCATAGTAATGGCCATGTCGTCATTGTCTTTTATCTGGCAGAGCAATGTTTCGCATTGCTCATTAAATTCTTTTAAGCCGTTTTCCAAAGTTTTTTCAAACTTACCCTCTTCTTCCTCCAAATTAGTTTTAATGAAATCCTTATGCTTAACCAATTCCGGATAAACGCCGGCGTAAATATCAATTACCGCTTCCGCCACCGCGTAAACCCAATTTTCGCCTTTTTTAATGCCCAAACGATGCCCATGAATAATCGCGCGGCGCAATAAGCGGCGGACAATATAACCGGCGCCGGTGTTGGACGGCGTTACGCCTTTTTGATCGCCGATAATAAAGGTGGCGGCTTTAATATGATCAGACACAACCCGGAAAAGGCGCATAGTCTTTATCCGAGTTAAACTATATTTTTTGCCGGACAAATCTTCAATCTTATTAATAATACCCGTTCCAAAGAATCCTGTGGCAATAACGGTTTCCGCGAAACCATTGACTAGCGGCCGAATACGCTCTAAGCCCATGCCAGTATCAACATTCTGCTTGCACTAAAGGTTCAAAAGTGCCGTCAGCCTTCTTATTATATTGCATGAAAACATTATTCCAAATTTCCACCCAAAGATCATTATCATCATTAAAGCTTTCCGGGACTTTATTCGGATCGCCAACCCAATAAAAAATTTCCGTATCCGGACCGCACGGACCGGTCACGCCGGCCGGACCCCACCAATTATTTTTCTTCGGCAATTTCGCGCAATCCGCTTTTCGTGTATACCCAATCTTTTCCAAGTATCAAAAGCATCATCATCAAAAGGAGCATCGTCATCGCCGGCAAAAACCGAAACAGCCAATCGATTTTATCAAGACCAAGCCATTTTTCGTTCGGTTAAAAATTCCCAGCTCCAGCAATTGCTTCGTTCTTAAAATAATCGCCAAGCGACCAATTGCCGAGCATTTCAAAAAAAGTATGATGAGTCGTGTCGCCAACTTCATCAATATCGTCTGTCCGGATGCATTTTTGCGCGTCAACCAAGCGATCGCCTTCCGGATGCGATCGCCCAGCAAATACGGCACCAAGGGATGCATGCCGGCGGTCGTGAATAAAACCGTCGGGTCATTTTCCGGAATCAAAGAGGCCGAAGGGATCAAATGATGGCCATTGTATTGGAAAAATTCAAAATATTTATGTCTTATTTCGCTGGCAGAGATCATATAAATATAAAATTAAAATAATAAAAATTTTCGTATCTATGTATTATAATATAGATAATTGCTGATTTTGGCAAGAAAAAGCCTTTGCCAAAAAAAATTCCCCGTCTGCAAAACTTCGCAGACGAGGAATGTTAAAGACTTCGAGCTTATTGCTCATTCATAGCCATTGGCTATCGTTGTTTCTGACGACATGGAATCTATCGGCATTGGATCGGGAGTTTGGAAACGGGTCGGCGGTGTCATGGCCAGATCGGGCAACTCGCCCTTTTGTTCCTTAATCCACCTGTACATCAAGAAAACCTTCTCATAGTACGGTACGTCCTCTGCCCTACCATAATTCTTTATCCGTGAAGAAACTCCAGCGTCGCCGATTTCATAACCGACTAACGATTTGACTGGACAATTAAACATCCTCATGCTTCTGACAAAATGGTCAGTGCCGAGGTGAATACTTATCTCCGGTACGCGCAACAAGGAATCAAGTTCCTTGCCGTTTTTCGCAAGAATCCCTCTTTTTGAGAGCAACTCATCCCCCGTCCCTGGCATCAACTGATCCAAACCTATCGCTCCTTTACGGCTTCTATTATTCGGATCTCCTCCGGACTCAACACAAACCTTTGCGGCTTCTAAATCCGGGTCTATCCCTTTTGCCAGAGAAATGCTTTCTATTATTTTTCCGAATCTTTTCACCACTACAGGATAAGCTCGCTTGCCATGCGAAAAGGCGGAGTCAATGTCTTCTTCTTCCCTGAGACGTTTCATTTCTTGTTTGCTTATTTTGACGCAAACCGATCTTCGGGGTTTTATGCTGGCTGGACTACTTGCGCTCGCGGACGAAGTTTTTCGCAAAGCTTTAACTGGCGCCGAAGCGGCTGCTGGTACGGATGCTTTATTGACAGCTTTGGAAGGCAGGCTATCAGCTGCTTTTTTGGTTTTGATCGGCGTCATTATTGACGCTTCTTGAAAAACCGGCAAAGCAACCTTTGCCACAACTGCCGGAACCGTATCAACAGGACTTACTGTTTTTTTGGAAACCGAGAGATGCTTAAATCCTTTCTCAATGGTTGGTCCGGCGAGCCAAGCGGCAACGCTGATTACTCCAAAGGCCACACAAAGACCCTTCACAACTCTTCCTAGCATCATAGACTCCCCCTTCTTTGGGTTGGTTGGTTATATTTCTGGTTTTGGATATATTTCTGGTTATATTATCAAGGTACATTAAACACTAAACCATATCACATTTAGGCAAAAAAGTCAAGCCAATAAACAAAAATCGCCAATTTAAAGCGATTTTTGATTAATTTAAGACTAATTTTAGCAAAAATGTTTAACCAACCTTTTTAAACCGAACACTGAATATTGGCTCATATTGCGTTTCATATTGATCCTTGATTTCCACCTTCTCCCCTTTTGCCACTTGCGTTAAAACCATATCTGAAAGCAATTGGCTGTCATTCATCAATTCATTCTTCAAAATATCCAGCTTATCAAATTCGCTCGCAAATTCTTTTTTGATGCCGTCTTCGTATTTTTTCTTTTCCTCTCTCAATTTTTTTAATTCTTCCAAGGAGCGTTGATAGGCGCCGGAATTATTCAAAGCGTCGCGATACATCGCTTTCAATTCTTTCTGCTCTTTTTTCGTTTCTTGAATGCGATTAAAAACCTCTTGCATGTTAGCCATAGTAAATTGGAAATTTTAATTGTTAATTATGAATTTTATTATAGCACAACTTCAAAGGCTGCATTGTTTCATGTTATGCGTTGAAGTCTATGTGCTTCTCATCAATATAATCCACGAACCGGCTTTTCGTGGCCGCATAACCCTTGTCATTATATTGGCTGTAGGAAATAAAAATCTTTTTCTTGGCGCGCGTCATCGCCACGTAAAAAAGGCGCTTCTCTTCTTCCAAGTCAGCCCTGTTGATCGGAAAAATATATTCGTTCATGCCGATGATAAAAACATAATCAAATTCCAAACCCTTAACTTGATGCGCTGTCACGATCGGAATCTTGCCCTTTTCCAAACCAAGAAAATTTATATCCTTCACTAGGGCGGCATAATGGATTAATTCGCGCAAAGAAATATCGGCCGGCTTGTCCGGGTTATCCTTTTCTGCAAAAACTTTGGCGAGCTCCTCTATTGATTTCTGTCTTTTTTCATGGTCAGCTTCCGCACCGTAATATTCTTCTAACCCTGATTCTTCCCAAATCTTTTCCAAAAATTCCGGCGGGCGCAATTCGGCGGACGCTTTCTGCCAAGAATCTATTATAGTTGAAAGTTTCAAAAACTTAGCGGAATATTCTTGCCAAAGCGCGACCCGGGCGGGCGCTCCCTGGCGCAATCTTTCCACTAAAACTCCTAAAAGGCCGACGGTCGCCGAAACATCATCCTCGGCATCATGTGTGGCTGTCGCGAGGCCTAGGGCTTGGGCTAAAGTATTCAAGCGATAATTCGGCGATTTCACGACGCGCTTGGCCAAATCCAAAGTGTCGTAATATTCTTTGAATTCAAAAATCACCCCGCGGCGCTTCCCGTTCTCACGGATCATTGAGAGATCAAAATTAACATTATGGCCGATGGCCGCGTCTGGGCCGATAAAATCTTTCAATTCCTCTAAACTTTTTTCGGGTCTTCGCCGTTCTCCTTTAGAAATTCATCGGACAAGCCATGAATTGATTCGGAAAAACCGACCGGCACATCATTCTTTAAATATTTATGGAACTCGCGGACCTCCTTGCCGTTAATAATTTCTCGGGCAAAAATTTGGATGATGTCATCAGACAAAACATCTGTGCCGGTCGTCTCCGTGTCCAAAACGATCAAACGGCCTTGGTCAAAATGATTGATCAAATTATAGAACGGCTCGGGAAAATTATAATTCTTAAAGCTTAAAAAATCAGAAACTTTCAAACCGATCTTGTCGCCGTTATCAACGATCGCTTTCAAAGTTGCCGGACCGATATTGCGCGGCGGGCGCTTCACCAAACGGTAAGCCGCTTCCAAGTCAAACCGATTAAAAATTATTTTCAAATAAGCATAGACATCTTTCACTTCTTGGCGGCGGAAAAATTCATATTTATCAACCGTGATATGCGCCACTCCCTTTTCCGCGAAAATTTCCGCGCTCTTGGTGATTAAAAAATTCGTCCGAGCGATGACGACTATTTTCGCTTCTGGCTCACCCTTGTCCGCCGTAGCTTTAGCGGAGGTGGACTCGCGCAAATCCTTGATTTTTTCAATCACCCAAGAAATCTCCTCGCGGAAATTGCGGGCGGAAAAAACATTGATCGCCTTTTCCAGGCTGTCGCTTTCTTTAAGCGTTGTCAGTTCTTTGGTTGAAGGCTTCACAAAACTTTCCAAAAAAGATTTGACCGCGGCCAAAACATTCGGGTTGAAACGATAATTCGTGGACAAGCCCAATTCTTGAACGCCGGGAAAATGGCTCTTGATAAGCTTGATGATAAATAAAGGCTGGGAGCCGCGCCAAGAATAAATCGTTTGATCGAGGTCGCCGATGAAAGAAACGTTCTTATGGATTTTGGCCAATTCTTTGACAACCAAATATTCCGACAAATGCGTATCTTGAAATTCATCCAATTGGATAAAGCGATATTTTTGTGCCCATTTGTTGCGAATCTTCTCATCCAAGTATAGTGTGCGCAAAGTCAATAAAACCAATTCATTAAAATCCAAGGCGCTTTGCTCGGCTAAGGCTTGGTGATATTCCGCGCCGATCGCTTCCAAGGATTTATCAACTTTCAGTTCATCAATCTTAACACCAATCTCTCTTAATAAATTATTCAAGCGGGCGTCGTAAACTTTTTCTATCAAATCGGAAATTTCCCGACTAGCTTTCTCTTGATCAATCTTAATCTCCGGATGATTGGCTAAAATTTTCTGCAACACTTCTCTTTGCTCCTCTTCTTCAAAAATGACAAAGTCGCGGGCGATGCCGATCTGTTTGGCTTCGGTCTTGATAAAATAAGCGCAGAAGCCATGAAAAGTTTTAACGATTATCTCGTCGTATATTTTTTTATCATTGACGCGCGTTTTGATGCGCGCGGACATTTCTTCGGCCGCCCGATTCGTAAACGTCAAACACAAAATCTCTTCCGGCTTAAAGCCAGCTTCAAGCGCGCGGGCAACCCGTTCGGTTAAAATCGTCGTCTTGCCAGTACCGACCGGCGCGGAGATAATATAAACGCCGTCAAGGCTTTTAATGATATTCTGTTGTTCTAAATTGAATTCCATATAAACTTGTCATTGACAATAATACTACATTATACTTCCTTGCCTATTTAAAATCAAAGTTGTAACATATGAGCTTATCAGCCGTTATATTAATAACGTCTCAAAGTGTTATAATAATATTAGCTATTATTAATTAATAAAACTCTATGAAAAAAATTATTTCCCTCTGCCTGCTGTTGCTTTGCTTCGCGCCTTTAGCCGGAGCCGAAGCCTCAACCGGAACCGTTTTAAAACAAAGATTGATGGGCCGCATTGTTTTGGCGGTTGAATCCCATGGCGAAGCCTATTACATCAGCCCGAAAGATCAAGGAGTCTATTATGTGGCGAGCTCTTGGGCCGCTTTCAAAACTTTGCAATCTCAAGGATTAGGCGTCAGCGAAAAAGATTTTAACAACTTTAATAAATACGGGGCGCCGAAAAGACTGTCCGGCCGGATACTTCTCCGCGTGCAAGCGACTGGCGAAGCTTATTACGTCAATCCTCTTAACTTAAAACTATACTCTTTGAATAATTTCGCTCTGGGAAAATTCGGCTTAGGGATAAGCAATAACGATCTTGACATGCTCTTGGGCCGGACTTTGGATAAAGAAGAAAGGAATATCACTTATTTAATTTCCAAGGAAGCCGTAACTAAATTCTGCAACGGCAATCAAAAAGATTCTGCCGGCTATGGAAAAACAATTACCTCTAAAATAACCACAGATATTCCCAAGGACACTCTGATTTTGGCGCAATTAGCCAAACAAACCGTTGAATTGGCGACCACCGAAATGTGCCAAGCGGCCATAAAAAAAGCTAGTTTTACTATTGTTAACGGCGAGGTGAAAATTTCACCGATTGAGCCTTGGGCTGGCATAACCATAACGATGTGCAGCTGCGTCCCGCAAGTTGAAGTTAATCTGTTAAGGATCCCCGGCGTCACCAAGGTTACTTGGGAAAAATAAACAATGCTGCCTATTAAACAAAAAGAGCTGACCTCGTTGCCAGCTCTTTTTGAATTTTTATTCCATTGACCGCGAGGCGCGAGATTGCCACGTCGCTTCGCTCCTCGCAATGACAACTAATACTTATTGCCGTTTTTTAAAAGCTCTCGGCGGATTTTTTTATATCCCGGAATCGTTTTTTCCACCAATTTCCAAAATCGCGCGGCATGGTTCATCTCGCCCAAATGGCAAAGCTCATGAACGATCAGGTAGTCGGCTAATTCCGGCGGCAGAAAAATAATCCGATAAGAAAAATTCAGATTCTTTTGCGCCGAACAACTCCCCCACCGGCTTTTCTGATCGCGGATGCAAACGCGGTGATAGGTAAAATCATAGAAAGAATTAAAATGCTCCAGACGCCCCCAGACCAATCTTTCGGCCTTGCTCTTATTTATTATGTAATCCGACCTTGTCCGCAGAGGATGCTTTTTCAATTCTTCCTGCTTATGTTTTAGTTTTTCAACCAGCCAAGACTGCTTTGATTTTAAAAACCGAAGGCCCGCCTCGCGCGAAACCCACCAAGGGATCGTCAAAACCGCGGTCGCATCATTACAGACGCGCAAGCAAATATTCTTCGCCCGCCGGCTCTTTTTGATTTTGCAATTAATATCCATATAGCACTGTCATTCCGGTCCCGAGTACTCGAGATAAACTCCGGCCGCCTGCCTGCCGGCAGGCAGGGAATCCAGTTAAGAATCTTCGAAGTATACATTCTAGATTCCGGCTTTCGCCGGAATGACAAAGTTATTCTGATACTTTATTATATCGCCTCGCTGGCAATTAGACAAAAAAACAGCCGCCCTTTCAAGGACGGCTGTTTTTAAAAAATATCTAAAAAATTTATTTCTTCTTGGAAGCTTTCTTTTTTGAAGAAGCCTTTTTATCAATCTTCTTTTCAGTCTTGTTTGCCACAACCTTAGCGGAGGCGGATTTAGTAATTTCTTTCTTCGTAATCGCTTCAACGGATTTAGCAACTACTGGCTTGTTAACTGCTACTGGAGCGTTCGGAGTCAAAAGCGCAATCAATTTATCAAGCTTGGCATGAAGCTTTTCAAAATGCTTCTCAAGGTTGGCGGTTGCTGGCGCTTGATTATGACTTGGAGCGAAAGATCTTTCTTCACGCTTATCACCGCTAGCGAAACAATCGGGGCAGAAAATGTCCCGGCCCGGTTTCGGCTGGAACGGAACTTGGCAATGCTGGCCGCATTCGGCGCAAGTGGCGTCAAACATCCGTTTGTCATCTCTCGGGCGATCAAAACTGCCTCTTTCTTCACGGTGATCATCGCGTCTTTCACTTCTCTCTTCGCCGCGTCCGGAATTCTTGAAACACAAGCTGCAAAGCACCGGCCGGTCGCCGGATGGCTTGAACGGAACTTCACATTCATTGCCGCATTCGGCGCAAGTCGCTTTATACATCTGTCTTGGCGCATTGCGGTCAAAACTTCTGTCGCGGCCGCCAAATTTCTTACCGCCCCCAAATCCTCCTCTTTCAAACTTACCCATAAAATATCTATTTAATTAATAATCGTTGCTTTCAAGCGAAAATTATACCACGTAATATGCTAGAAAGTCAAGGTCAGCGAGGAAAAACAATCATTAACTCTTTTACGGCAAATAATACCCAATATAAAATCAGGAGAAAATAGACAAGATTATAGAATAAATGGATTGAACCACGGTTGATTTCATCCCTGGATAGTATGCCGAAAAATTCTAACACCCCGCAGAGGAAAAAAAGCGGAAGAGCAAGATAATAAAAAAGGCACTGCAAATAAAAAAATATCAGCTCACTGCGCAAAGGGAGGCTAAAAGCATTGTTATTTATTAAAGCGTTGCTACTTATTAAAACGCTGGCCTCTTTTGCGAAAACAATCAACCCGATAATTACAAAAAATAATCTGATCATATTTTTCTTTGTTAATCTATTAAGTTAATTTTTTTATCTTTAATTTTTTTAATCCGGCTTTGCGCCAAAGACGTCCAGCTTAAAATTCCGATGGCGTTCTCTACTGCCTCCTTTTCCTCGCTTGAAAGCGGATACTTTTTTAAGAGACCGATTAAAATTTCGGCGGCTTTTTTATCGTCCATAAAAATTAATATTTAACTCTATCTCTTTGATTCCTCAAGTTTTCGTTCCCACCATTTTCTAACCTCTTCAATATGCACCTTGGGATTTGCTTTCCGCAAATGTTCTATCTTTTCAATAAAAAGTTCGTGATGTTTTCTTAAATTCTCCGGACTCCGCAACGCCCATAAGGCATGTTCGAGCTCGGCCTTTTCTTTTCTGTCTAAAAATTCCGGCGATAAATATCGGTTCGCCGATACATCAAAATCAACCGGCACAACTTGGGAATTATAATTCTTGTTGAATATTTTTTTAGTGAGAATTTTAAGGCGCTTCTCGCGCGTCTGTTCGCAGAAGATAAAAATATTAGCTTTTTTTATTTTTCGTTTAGAAATAATCTTCCGGCTGCTAATCAAATTTTCCAAAGTTGATATTGATTCTTTTTCAGAAACAAGAAGCCAATTTTTTGTCAGCGAATTCAAAAAAGGCTTTTGCTTGATTATTGTTTTAAAGAACCTAATCATCTCATCAGCCTCATTCCGCTTGCACGGCCGGAACATATCAGTTTTTCCGCCGCAAAAAATAATCAATGGCTTCGCTGTTTTATTTTTTATGGCAACACTGTAGATCTTATTAAAGACTGTCTTCAAATAAAAATTAGAGTCTTCATTCTTCAGAATATTTTTGGGCACGCCATACCCGAGAACTAAAAAAATATCACTCATATATTCACCTCTTAACTTGCTATTTTAATATTTTAGGTTAAACCATCTACTTACATTATACCAAAAAATCGCCTAAAATGGCGATTCTTGAAAACTAGCACCAAAACCGACCAAAAATAATAAATTGCAATCTTTAAATTTATTAACTAAAATGCTATTATAATTCTATTTGTAAAAGGTTCACACTCAGAAAAAGAGCAATCTTCTCAAATTTTACGCTTTAAATTACTGCCTCTAGCTAAAAAATTAATTGAAACATCAACCACATAAACAAAAAAGACTTCATTAATGAAGTCTTTTTTGTTATGCCTGCCTTCGGCTTATGATTTTAGCCGAATAGGGCTGACGCCCCACAAGCACATAAGTATCATACCTGATATGCTAAAAAATGTCAACATGCACGCTTTATTTCTTTATCGGCTTCGGTGGGTTTTAATTGCAACATTTCAACTGAGCCGCTTTTGCAACTTGGGTACTTATGCTGAGCGATTGCCAAAGCACCGCGTGGCCATGCCACTACGCCACAACAGAAAGGGGAACTAAATTTAAAAAGGAGTCATCGAGGTATGAATTTTTTAAAGTTTCCTTGGCACTTGGAGAAAAATTTGACTGAAGGCAATTAAAATAAAAGTTTAAGCCTTCCATTATTTTCTGAAACAACACTATTTGGTCTTTCATCTTTTTTTTACTAATAATTATTCTAGCCCCAGATTGCCTACTTCCTCGTTCATCAAAAATTGTACTGATTGAATGACCATGGAGCAATTTATTTCTTGGCTCCGAAAAAACTTTTAATAATTTAATTATATTATGATGTCTGTCAGCGTCTGAAATATTTCCCTCAAAATTAAACCTAGAATTATAAATAAACAGAGTGGCTTTGCTTATAAAATTAATTTCATCAATATTCTTAATAATCTCTAATTTATCAACTCCTTTTTGAATTTCATTTAAAGAGACATGCCGAAAAAAAGTATTTAATCCAACCTCAAGCACCAAATGAAGTGAAATTAAAAAATCAATAAAATCGTTTTCATCGAAATTAACTTTTTTTAAAATTTCTTGGCACTTTTTTCTATTAGAAACTATTAAATAATCAGATTCAGTTCTAGTGGAAATCGATTCTGATATGCCAACATTTTCATTTAAATTAATCTTTAAATCTGTCATAAATATTCCTTTAACTATCTTCGGGATATTATTAATTTTAGTTCTGCCATAGTCTTTACCACGGGTCTGCGACGCTGTGAAATAATCTCTGTCACGGTCCGAACCAGTCATGTAGCAAGACCAACACGAAACAAACTTCGCGAACCAGAACTAACTTTGAACAAAAACAAACTAAATATTATCGAAAATTTTTACAAGTAACTGCACGAGGTCTTTGATTTTAAATTGGTGAAGCTCGTTTCTGTCACACAAATATTCAAAAATATTATGTGCTTTAGAATTAGCTTCTTGTCTGAATAATCCCACACCAGAATTAAACTTTTCAATATAACTTTTTATATTTGGCTTTCCGAAATTGTTTCGTTCATCGTGAAGATTTTTTATCAGCTTACTGAACTTAAGCCTCACCCCATTTGTCTTGTCATACCAAAGCTCTATTCTGGACGGAAATTTTTTTTCCAGAATATTAAAAACTAAATTTTCCACCATCTTTCGACACAAGAAAAAAGTGGCGTTAGGATGATTGTGTTCATAACAAATATTTATTTCTTCTTGTAGTTGATTATAAAAATTTTCTGGGTATTTGCCCCCAATATCCATGAATACGCTCGGAACTAGCGATGACATTGGCGCTCCACCAGGAATTACAACTGGAACCGGTTTCCTGCTTTTCTTAACCTTTTTTTTCCGTGCTTTAGTTTTGTGCGACTCAAATTCACCTCTTAAATCAGCGAAGATTTTCTGAATTGATAGCTGAACAAAGGCAATTAAATCTTGAAATTCGTCGTTATAAATGATGCCTTCCCTAGTTGTCGTGTCAACAATGAGCGGATTTTTGGTCTTGCCAACATGAACCATGCCAATAATTGCGTCATTTCTGGGCAACATACTGTTGTTATGAGCCGCAATATCCAATCCAATCCAGTCGCTATTCTGATCGCCATACGGCTTAACCCTAAAATTATCTCTATATAATTTAATCCCGCTATAACATTCTAGTATTTTATTTATCTCCTTAGACTCTGAAAGAATCATTTCTTTTCTAACGGCTTGTTCAAAATATTTTGGGGATTTATAAAAAAAGTACACCTCAAAAACCGCATCTCCACATTTAAGTTTTCGCGTGGCTACCAAATTACCATCTTTCTTTTTTCCGTTTATGGATGAAAATTCGTAATGGATTAAATTCCCTCCCGTAAGCCTTGTTTTTAATCTATAAACTGCCTTATCCAAAAATTCTTTTTTAACATGCGGCACCACGGCTAGCGCGGGATTAAATTTGGTTACAACCTTAAACTCCTTTATGGGCTTATTAATTGGATTAATTAAATTAATATCAATAAGCAAGGACTCTTGGGAAACTTGAGTATTCCAATCATGGTTAAGCTTTTTCATCTCTAACTTTATGCCGTGTTCTGATTTTTTCTTTGTAAACTCAAAAGTTGGATTATCAACATCATTCACTAATCTATTTTCTTCTTGATATTTATCCCAATCAAAAACAACCCTATATCCCGTGTCCTTTCCTTTGGGGAATGAAAACAAGGTAGTAGTTCCGGCCAAACTCTCTGCGGATAACCTACCAATGCCCTTTTCTCCAATAAATAATCGCTCGCCATTCTTACCTCCCGCCTCCGCGCAGCGACTCGTCCACCTTCGCCAGCATCGTGGCCTCGTCCGTGAAGACGTTGCGGACGTAGGGCCCGAGCGACGCGGGCAGGAACGCGTTCATCTCCTGGTCGGCGAAGGCGAAGACGAACGTGTCGTCGAGCCCCAGGTCGAGCCGCTCCCAGATGAACGACGACTGGAGCGACACCGCCACGCGCGACTCGTACACCTTGCCGCGCGAGTCGCCGCCCTCGCGGTCGATCGTCACGGTCGCGCCGTCGTCGAGGCCCGCGTAGGGGAGCTCGATCCCGTCCTCGTTCACGAGCCGGCGCTCCATGGGGTGCGGGTAGATGCGCAAGGTGCGCCCGTTCTGGCGCGCGTAGCCCGCCAGCGAGTCGAGCAGACGCTCCGCCTGGCGCGCGTACGCGTTGTCCGCGAGCGCGCCGGCGCGGACCGCCTCGACGTCCTTCGTGAGGTAGAGCCCGTCGCGCCGCGCCCACTCGCCCGAGGAGAAGAAGCCGATGTCGTAGACCGGCGGCGTGGGCTCCAGGTGCGCGGTGTCGGCGACGTACTCCCGCTGCGGTAGACGGTATCGCACGCACGGAAGAGCCCCTGCTTGCGGTAGTAGGCGACCTCGGGCAGGTTCGCCGGCGAGGTCAGGACGACCGGCACCTTCAGGTGGAAGTAGCGGCAGTTGCGGTAGAGCGGGATGTTCTGGAACACCGGCACGACCTCGACGTCCGTGTGCTCGCGAGATACGTCGCGATCAGGTACGGACGGCGGTCGTGCAGGCTGAAGACGTAGACGCGACGCATCCCCGGCAGCGCGCGTGCCAGCGACTCGACGTCGAGCAGCAGCCCGCCGAGCCACCGGTAGCGGCGGCCCGACCAGTCGATCAACGCGGCCAGGGCGGCGCCACGCCGATCCCGTACCAGCGCAGCCACCGCCCGCGGCCCGAGGCCGGGACACGCTCCTCCCAGCGCCCGACGAAGTCGACCTCCTCGCCGAAGTGATGCCGGACGAAGGCGCGCCGGTGCTCGCGGTAGGCCTCGGTCGCCACGACCTCGTAGACCACGGTGCCGCCGGCGAGCGGTGACGAGCGGGTGAAGCGCCGCTTCCACGGCGTGACGAGCGCGGTCGCCAGGAATCCGAACCGGTCGGCGAACCAGCTCGCGGGGCCGGGCGAGGGCAGGCCGCGGGTCTCGAGCGCCCTGTC
>CAWHBO010000003.1:0-486944 GCA_963827735.1 Candidatus Parcubacteria bacterium | reverse complement strand
AAATCAAAAAATCAGGCAAAGAATATACTTATTATAAATGCACGCATTTCGGAACCAAATGCCAGCAGAAGGCAATCAGTGAAAAGGAACTCGACCAGCAGATGCAAGAGGCTTTAAACGGCCTCAAAGTACCGGCAGAAACGCAATTAAGCATTTCTGAGGGTCTAAAGAAGATGTTTGAATTAAAGCGCGGCACAGAAGACGTTACGAGGCAAAATCTGGAAGACAGAAAGAAAATGCTGGAAGAAAAAATGGCGACAATGTATGACGATCGGCTGAACAAAATCATCACCCCGGAATTTTATCAAAATAAATTCGCCGAGTACGCGGCCGAGGTTGAAGACCTGGACGTAAAAATCAGCCGCTACACGCGGGCGAATATCAACTTTTATATTTTTGGCATGAAAATTTTAGAACTCACTGATAACATTGGTTTTATTTACGAAAACGCGAATCCGGACGAAAAGCAGGAACTCTTGAATTTTTTACTTTCGAACTCCAAGTTGAAGGACGGGAAAATGCTAATCTCATACAAAAAACCCTTCGATAATATCTATCAAAGGGTCTCTCGTTTCGATATGCGGAGTGGACGGGGCTCGAACCCGCGACCTCTGCCGTGACAGGGCAGCGCTCTAACCAACTGAGCTACCACTCCAAATTTTAAATAAAGAAAAATAGTCTCTTCTGACTATCTAAAAAAGATATTAACATAAGATTTCTTTTTAGTCAACTGACGCATTTTTACAAAAAATACCAAGTTTTATGCCAACCTAACAGGTTCTTTTAATCTTTCTTGATATATGCTAGGGTGATAATAGAATTAACCATTACGTATGAAATATTTTTTCCATCTCGGCAACAACCCCACTCTTTCCATTGCCGAAATAACGGCAATTTTTAAAGAAAAAGAAAACAATTTTGAGATCGTATCGCAGGATATCTTGATCATGGAAAGCAAAAATGAAATTGATGGACAGAACTTAATCAGGCGCATGGGCGGAACAATCAAAATCGGGGTGATTGAAGCTGGCATAAAAAAAGTAAACACCGAGACGCTGGTTGAAAAAACTTCCCAGATGCTAAGCCCGAGCGAAGGCAAATTCAAGTTCGGCATTTCATATTACGGATCCGGCAAAGTGAACATCAAGCCGGTCGGGATGGAGATAAAAAAATTCCTCAAAGAAAAAGGCGTCAGCTGCCGCTGGGTCATCAGCCGCGATGCGATTCTCTCCAGCGTGGTTGTGGGGCAAAACAAACTTGATACCAAGGGGATTGAAATAGTATTAATTCAAAAACCAAACGAGCTTCTGATTGGCCGCACGCTGGCAGTCCAACCTTTCAAAGAGCTTTCCCAAAGAGATTACGGCCGCCCGGACAGAGACGACCAATCGGGAATGCTCCCGCCCAAACTGGCGCAAATCATGATCAATCTGGCTGAGACCCAAAAAGGCGGAACCCTGCTTGATCCCTTCTGCGGTTCAGGCACAGTGCTGATGGAGGCTATGCTTATGGGTTACAATAAATTGATTGGTTCAGATATTTCTGAAAAAGCCGTTGCTGACACGAAAAGAAACATTAGCTGGGCAAAGACCAAATTTCCAATTTCCAATTTCCAATTTCCAATTTCAATAATTGACGCTACAAAAATTTCCTCAAAAATTCCCGCTAACACAATTGACGCGATCATAACCGAGCCTTATCTGGGTCCTCAGCGCGGAAAGATTGAAATAAAACAGACTGTCAGAGAACTAGAAGATTTATATTCCAAAGCCCTAAGGGAATTTGAAATAATATTAAAAAAGGGCGGAAAGATCATCATGCTTTTTCCAGTGATTTACGGGGGAAATTTCTTAAAACCGGATTTAAGATCTTTTAAAGTCTTATGCCCGATTCCTGAAAATTTAGCAAGAAATAAATATATAAAAATAACGCCAAGAAACACAATCATTTATGGCCGGCCCGGACAAAGAGTCTGGCGCGAGATCGTTATCTTGGAAAAATAATTTTGAACTTTAAACAAAGGAGGAATCGTGAAAAAAATATTCACTGTTTGCTATTTTATCAACAAAGCCGGGGAGGTCTTGTTGGGAGAAAAAAAGGTAAGACTGGGTGCGGGCTGTTTAAATGGTCCGGGCGGTACGCTTGAATCAGAACAATCCATCATAGAAAATGCCATTGATGAGTCTGTGAACGAATGCGGGTTGTTCCCGATCCAAATCAAAGAGTGCGGCATATCATTGCTGACCGGCTACCCGGAAGGAGAACAAAGGGAACTGCATTATTTCTGGATTCCAGAGTATCGCGGGAAATTGCTCAAAGAGTCCGACGAGATGAAAAATTTTCATTGGCATGCGGAAAAAGACATTCCGTATGACAAAATGTTCCGAAATGACTTTTATACTCTGCCTCTGTTCTTCAAGCGGGAAAAACGCATTTGTCTTTTTTACCCCAACGAGAGCAACTGGATAGATCATCGACCGATTATTAAAATCGTTGAAACATTGCCCGCGTCTTTAAGTCTTTCAGATTTCATGTAGCTCTCCGCTTATCTAAAAAATTTGAATAAAAAAAATGCCCCAATTCTTTAACTGGGGTATTTTTATTTGATAAATCACTTAGGCACGAGTCATACCACATTCCCTCCCCCAACCCCCTCCTGAAGGAGGGGGAATTATTTATATATAATAATGAATAAAAAATAAAACTTTTTGTCTGCTGAGTCGTAGCAGGAAGATGCTACTAGCGCCCCTCCCTTTTAGGGGAGGGGTTGGGGGTGAGGGAATTATCAGCAGGTTTAAACAATATTTCAATTAAACAAAAAATGACAAATATCTCCATCTTTCATGACATACTCTTTTCCTTCAGTCCGAAGAATCCCCTTCTCTCGCGCCGCCGCCTCGCTTCCGCAGGCGATAAAGTCCTCCCAGCCGATCACTTCCGCGCGGATGAAGCCTTTTTCAAAGTCCGTATGAATGACACCGGCCGCCTGCGGAGCTTTGGCGCCTTCTTTAACGGTCCAAGCCTTGGTCTCGTCCGGACCGGTTGTAAAAAAAGTTATAAGCGAAAGCAATTTATATGAGGCTTTGATAAGCTTGTCCAAACCGCTTTGCTTGAGCCCGAGCTCTTTTATATACTCCGCCTGCTCGTCCTCCGGAAGCGAAGCGATCTCTTGTTCTTGTTTTATATTGAGGGCGATCACTTCACCTTCTTCCATCGTACCGGCAAATTTTTTCTCGGTCTCTTCACTCGTCGCATCATTTACATTTTGCACATATACGATCGGCTTCTTGGTCAGAAGCTGCAGCTCTTTGACGATTTTTTCATCATCCTCTTCAACCTTGAAACTGCGAGCCGGTTTCCCTGAGTCCAAATGCTCTTTGAGCTTGGCGACAATCTCTTTTCTTTTTAAAGTGTCTTTGCCTCCGCTCTTGGCGTCGCGCGTGTAACGGTCCAAAGCTTTTTCAACGGTGCTTAAGTCGGCCATCAGAAGTTCCGTGGCGATGGTGCTGGAATCCTCATTCGGGTCAATCTTGTTGTTCACATGGATGATGTTCTTGTCTTCAAAATTTCGGACGACCATCAGGATCGCGTCGCACTCGCGGATGTTATGCAAAAATTTGTTCCCCAGTCCCTCGCCCTGATGCGCGCCTTTAACCAAGCCGGCGATGTCGGTAAACTCCACGGCCGCGGCTATGATTTTTTTCGGTTTTGATACAGCGGCGATCTGTTCCAAGCGCTCATCCGGGACTTTAACCACCCCGACGTTTGGGTCGATCGTGCAAAACGGATAGTTGCTGGCTTCCACCTGTTTTTTGGTTAAAGCGTTAAACAGCGTTGATTTGCCGACATTTGGCAGACCGACGATGCCGATTGATAAAGACATATAAGATAAAATTATTATGTTTAATTCAGATTAAATAGTAGCAAAAGAAATTCAAAGAAGCAAGAAATTTAAATTAAGGTCAAAAGAAAAAGACCCGGGCTTAAAAAAACTCGGGTCTTATGATGCTACGCTCTTACAATAAACAAAAAAACAAATTTTTAACTGCATGATTTGATCAGCCATTCTCCAACCGGATCGGTAAGGAAATTTTCCATACTCGTCGTAAAGATTCCCGCTTCATACAACTCCTGAATCAAAACCAACTGGTCTTTGTTGTATGCAAGCATTTTTTCTTTTACCTGATCGCCATTCAACGGCCCGCCATACTTATCATCAGACCGATGCAAAGCTTCATACACATCCGCCAGCGCAAGAATTCTTCCAAAAAAATATACCATGACCTGCGTGCTCAGCGAATAACCGTCTAGCTTGGTTGTTTTTTCAGGATAACCGTTCGCCTGAAATTTATGGTGCCTCAAGATGATTTCAGCCGTTAGCTTAAACCTGTCTTTCACCAGGTTGTAGCTATTTACCACATGAGGTTTTATTTTTTTGGTGTCTTCTTCAGTCCAGTCCTTGCTTTTGCCCAATACTTTCGGATCGATATCGGCTTTGCCGATATCATGCAGATACCCCGAAAACAAAAGAGGCTTTTTGTCCATATGCATAAAACTCGCAATGCTTAATCCGATCAACGCCACCCTGATACTGTGATCATAGTGGAATCGCGTAATGTCGCTGTTAAACTTTAACGGTGCGGCAAAAGCAACAAGCGCTGACCGGTCCTTATGATTGATTGAAAGCTGATCAAAAACATAAGACATCTTTTCTTCCAGTTCTTCTGTAACCTTTTCCATAAGGAACACCTTCCTTTCAGCAAATGATTATTATTAATGAAAAGTACAAATTTATATTTATTGTTGTTGAACAATCAAATCCAATTGTTGATTCTACCGCTTTTCCGTCAAGAAGTCAATGACATGGGTATTTATGGTTGACTTTTTTCAACTTTCAAGATAAATTAAGACAATGAAATAAAAACAAACAAAACAAAAAACCTAAGGAGGGTTAAGAAAAATGATCATTTTTGAAGGTAAAAACCAGGACTTAAATAAAAAATAAGAAATGCGATAAGCAATGGCCAGCAAATCGCGGAAATTGTTAAAACTGATGATCACTTTTTGATCGGCTTTGTATACGGCATTTTTAAGTCAAAAGCAACCAGCGGGAAATTTTCCACAGAAGAAATTCAGCTATCCGTTGATTTGATCAGCGCTATAAACCTGTCATAAACAACAAAATATTTTCGCGCCCGGGCAAAAACTCCCCGGGCCGATTTTTTTTGTTTTATACCTTGACTTTTCCCCAATTTTATTGTAAGTTTAGGCCATAAAAATATTTAACAAAACAAGCCTTAAGGAGGAAAAAGGAGGTTTGTTTTTTTGTATATCTGACCTTTGACAACAGAATTTAAAATTGGAACCCAGGGAACATTTAAACATAGGCTTAAAAAGAAAGGAGGGAAGCATCATGTCTAAGAACAATGATTACGATACAATGAGGTGGCATGAGCGTTTGCTTATTTTTCAAGAAGGTATGGTGGAATATCTGGAAAAAGGGAGAACGGCCATAGATTCCGGATTACCTTTTTTTAAAGACAAAGAATCGTACAAAGATTTCGGACAGGATTTTTTAGAAAATTTCCAGTTGATGTCAGACCATGCCTCGGAATCATTAAATGAGGTCGACGCCTTGATGTCAAAGATCAAAGAGAAAATTTTGGTTACCAAGCAAAAAATAGAAGAGTTTAAAACTCTTCTTAGGAAGGCTGGCGACCCGAGAGTAAAATAAATTTTAACCGGTCCCTGCCTTTCCATAGCAGGGACTGAATTTTTTCCAAAGGAGGAACGAAATGAACAAACGAAGAATGACTTACAAGAGCGCGGGTGTTGATATCAGTGAAGCTGATAAATTTGTAGCAATGATAAAAAGCAGAATTGACGCGGCTTGGCCAGAAATGGCAAAAGAAATTGGCGCTTTTGCCGGACAAGCAAACATTCCGGAAATCATCAGGGGCAGTAAAGCAAGAAGCCTTTACGCCTCAACTGATGGGGTAGGCACCAAATTAAAAATCGCAGCCTTGCTGGATGAATACTCCGGAGTCGGACATGACGCTTTCGCGATGTCTGCTGTAGATGCGTATGTGGCTGGTTCAAGACCGATGTATTTGTTAGACTACTTCGCCACAGGCAAGCTGATCGCTGACAAACACATTGCGATCATGGACAGTTTGATAGATGCATGCCGATTGTCTGATTGTAAAATATTGGGCGGAGAAACGGCAGAATTGCCGGGAATATTCAAATATGATTGGCTGATTGATTTGGTCACTTTTGTCATCGGCTTTCCCGATCCGCTTTTGACGCTTAAACCGATGGAGGTGGGCCAAAAAGTTTATGGCTGGCCGTCGTATGGACCGGCATCCAATGGTTATTCGCTCTTAAGAAAAATTTTTGGCCTGAATGATTCGCCATCAAAGGTGCGCAAAAAACTTAACCGCAATTATCCTGAGCTTTATGACAGGCACATCACAACATTAGGTCAGGCGCTCTTAACACCGACGCATGTCTGGATAAAAGCGATTGACTTGGCCATTTTGGAAGGAACACAATTCAGCGGGCACGCGCATATTACCGGGGGTGGCTTGATTGAAAATCCGCCCAGAATCCTTGCAGATGATTTTAAGATGGTGATTAATTGTAGCAGTTGGAAACGTCCTGCGATCTTCGGATTAGCCCAACGTATTGGCAAGGTACCGATAGAAGACATGGATAGAACATTCAACAACGGTATTATGATCGTTTCAGTGGTAAGTGATGATGGACGGCCGATACCGCCAAACTCAGCGGCGATTGAGATTGGCGTGATTGAAAAGCGCAAAGAAGGAGAAAAGTCGGTGATTATGACTGGCAAATACAACGATTAAATAAACTTTTTTTTACAAACAACAAAGGGAGTTATGCGCCAGCATAACTCCCTTTTCTTTCCCTTGACTTTCGCTTTTTGTTCGTATAAAATATAAACATGAACAAACGGAGCAACATCTGCTATAATGAAAATATAAAAATTAAAATATAAATATGCTTAAAACCGATTTAACCACTCAAATCGCTCTCCCCTCAAGCGTTTACCTGATCACAGACAATGATTTTGTGATTGACGGAGAAAGAAAGTATGTCTTGCGCGTCAAAGATCTTGAGACCGAAGACAAACCCAGAGAAAAACTGAAAGCGCATGGGCCGAAAACTTTAAATGTTGCCGAACTCATGGCCATCGTCTTGACTGCCGGCACCCGCAAAGAAGAAGTCATGCAGATGAGCACTCGGATCATAAAAGAATACGGCGAAAAAGGCATAGCTTACCAAACCGACCCGGCAGTCTTGTGCCGAGATTTGGGCATCCCGGAAGTGAAAGCCTGCCAAATCGTAGCGTGTTTTGAACTGGGGCGCCGTTTTTTTGAAGGCAAAGCCGGCGGCCGCCAGGTTATCCGCAATGCCAAACAAGCATTCGCATATTTCAAAGATATGCGCGATCTGCCCAAAGAACAGCTGAGGGGCATATACCTTAACAGCCATTACCAAGTCATTTATGATGAAGTGATCTCAATCGGAAGCCTGACATCAAACGTCGTGCATCCGCGCGAAGTTTTCCGTCCGGCATTGGTCTGCGGAGCTGTTGCAGTGATACTAGCGCACAACCATCCTTCCGGATGCGCCAAGCCCAGCGACTCGGATGTTATGATCACGGAAAAACTTCTGCAGGCCGGAAACGTTATGGGCATCAATCTGCTTGACCATATCATCATCGCGGGCGATAAATTCTCCAGCATTCCCGCAAAATATTCATAAATTTTTTTATTTAACTTCCAAAAATCTTATGTCATCAAGATTATACAACATCACATACCAAGACCAAATTTTTACCTGCCCCATGGAAGAGGTTTCTCTCATGGCGAACTGGTTTATCTTTGACAAAGATTCCCATCTCCGCCATCAGGCGCTGGATTTTCATGCGTCTGTAAATGATTACTTCGGCACCCTGGCTACCATCGTTGATATCTTAAGACAGGAATCAAAAAATCTGGAACCGGATCAAAAAAATCTCTTGCAGAATTTACGCGATGACTTGAACTATATGCAAAACAATTATCTCATCACCCATAAATAACCGGTTAACCCCCTTGCCTTTTACCTTGACTTTTCCCAGATTTTATTGTAAATTTAGGCCACAAAAATATTTAACAAAACAAACCTTAAGGAGGAAAAAGGGGGTTTGTTTTTTTGTATATTTGTTGAACTTTGACAACGGGGTTTATATTTGAAACCAAAAAAATTAAACAAGATGATAAACCTATAAATAGAAATGAGGAAAGAAAGGAGAAAAACATGAAACCAGCACAGATATTGGTCATAGATTTAGGGTCGCAATATACGCTCGTTATCGGACGGACTTTGCGCGAACTTGATTTTCGGTCAGCGATTTTGGATCCGAAGAAAGCCGAAAAATGGTTAACGAACAATCGACCAAAGGCGATTATTCTGTCCGGAGGTAGCGCAAGTATTTACGACGTAGGTTCGCCTCAACCACCAAAAAAAATTCTAACTATGGGCATTCCGATCTTAGGGATTTGTTATGGCATGCAATGGCTGGCAGACGCATTGGGCGGCGAAGTGATAAATAGCCGAGACAAAAAAGAATATGGCCAGACTGAAATTTCTTATATTGAGACAATGGGAAGTCTCTTTACGGACATGAAAGGTATAACGGTTGATGGCTGGGCCAGCCATGGTGACAGTGTGGGTATTCTGCCGGCTGGTTTTCATATTTTAGCTTGGTCTGGCAACAAGCAAACTATCGCTGCGATGGGAAATGAGAAAAAGAAAATGTGGGGACTTCAATTTCACCCGGAAGTCACTCATACGATCGGTGGTAAAAAAATTCTGGATAATTTTTTGAGATTGATAAGCGGTTGCGCTCATGATTGGGTTCCTACCGACATCATATACGATATCCGGCAAGATATTACCGAAGCGGTCGGCGATAAAAAAGCGATAATCGGTTTTAGCGGGGGCGTTGATTCAACGACTCTTTCCGCTATCATCAACCCGACTCTTAAAGATCGATTACAGGCCGTTTGCATTGACACTGGCGCATTACGCAAGAACGAGATCGAGGAAATAAAAATCAACGCAGAAGAAGCCGGGGTAAGCTTAAAGATCATCGATGCCACAGATCGCTTCCAAGAAAAAATGCTGGACAGCATCGATGCTGAAGCGAAAAGAAATGCTTTTAAATTGCTCTATGTAAAAATTCTGGAAGAAGCCGCAGAAGATTTCGGGGCTGATTTTATAATCCAAGGCAGCCTGGCGACTGATCATATCGAATCCAGAGGGGTAGGCGAAGCGGCTTTAATAAAATCGCACCATAACATCGGAAACAATTGGAATTTGAATGATTTGCATCCGATCAGGAATCTTTTTAAGTACGAAATCAGAGAACTGGCCAGAGAGATGGGGTTGCCGGAATCGATTTCCGAAAGACAGCCTTTCCCGGGCCCGGGATTGTTCATCCGTGTCGTAGGCCTACCCGCAACCTTAGCAAATTTAGCTATCGTAAAAGAAGCGGATGCAACTGTGACGGAAATTCTTAAGAAGCATAACATCTACAAAGACATCTCGCAATTGATCGTCGCCCTGATTGGAGTAAAAACAGTCGGCATCAAGGGCGACGGGCGCTCGTATGACTATCCAATTGTAGTCCGTGCAGTAAAAACGCGTGATTTCATGACTGTAGAGGGTTATGATATTCCGAGCAAAATCAAAAAAGAGATCGAAAAAGCCGTAACAACTCATCCCGAGGTCAACCGCGTTTGGCATGATTCAACTGACAAACCGCCAGCCACGACTGAATTGGAATAGGTTCATTTTTAAACAAAGGGTCATAGCCATGAAACAGCTATCGGCCCTTCTTTTTTTACCTTGACTTTTTCCCGATTTTATTGTAAATTAAGACAACAAAAATATTTAACAAAACAAACCTTAAGGAGGAAAAAGGAGGTTTGTTTTTTTGTATATTTGCTGAACTTTGACAATCTACATACACACAGATAAACAGATTATGATAACCTTTTATTTTGCGAAAGCGAAAGGAGACAACGCATGGACAATCATAAGATAATTAAAGCATCAGTCGTAAATGTATCATTTTTTTCAGGTTCTCAAAATGTGATAGAGCTAACCTTATGGGCACCAGAATTTAAAAAGCTGAATACAGCTGGACGGATTATGTTTCTCGAACCCTTGAACAAGGAAGACAAGCCTTTGTGGCGGCCATTTTCTGTTACAAAAAATGAAAATGGCCATATGAAATTTTACATCAAAGTAATGCCAGGAGAGGACACAAACACATACTTATACTCGAGATTAACAAGTGGCGAGTCATTAAAAGTTTCGGGGCCCCGCGGAAAAAGATTTATTCTTCTTCCGGGCATAAGCAAATACATCCTGGTGGCAGGGGGCATCGGGCAGGCGGCTATCTGGTCAATCATTCCAGACATTGTTGACGAAAAAAATAAAATTGAACTTTGCGTTGGCCTAAAGGACTACAAGGACTTAATTCTACCATATAGGCATGTAAACAAAGAATCACCGTACGATTTAAGGCCAAAGGTGATTGTGGAAGAGAAAGAGAAAGGATTCGTTACGGAATTGCTTGAAGAATCCTTGAAAAAAAATGAAAATCCAAACACAGTCGTAATCGCCTGCGGACCACCTTTAATGTTGGACTCAACCAACAAGCTTTGTGAGAAATACAACATGCCATGTCATGTGATCGTGGAAAAAAAAATGGGTTGCCGCGGCAACGGTTCTTGCAATGGTTGTAGCGTGGACATGAAAGACGGCACGAACAAACTGGCATGCAAAGAGGGGCTGATGTTTAACGGCAAGGATGTTGACTGGAGTAAATTGGTACAATCCAAGCCACCAATGATTAAATTTTTCAGGAATCGACAAAGGCACCAGATTGAGAACAGATTGCAGGTTACGATCGGAAATGGAGACCGCAAGCTTGTTCTTTCAAGTCCGATTATGATTTCTTCAGGCACGATGAGCGCTGAAGAAGTTTTACAAAGAGCGAAAGAAAAAAACGGACTCAAGGGGGTAGGGGCATATATTCCCAAGACTATTTTCATTAATCCCCGAAATGGCAATTCATCGCCCCGCATAAGTGAAGCTAGGGGCAGAGGAATTTTGAATGCTATCGGCATGCCGGGAATCGGGATTGAAGAATTTGTATCAAAGGTTTTACCTTCTCTCAAATTGCTCAAATTTGAATATGGAATAAAGATAATTGCCAGCATTGCCGGAGATTCACTGGCGGAGTATGGAGAGCTTGCAAAAATTCTTAGTCAATGTGATGTGGCAGATGCAATTGAAGTAAACATTTCTTGTCCAAATGTCTCTCAAGGAGGAGTGCTTTTCGGTTCAAATCCAAAAACTACAGGAGAAGTTACATCGCTTGTCGTGAGGGAAGCTAATGATAAACCGGTGATTATTAAACTTACTCCCAATATCACGGATATAACTCCGATAGGTAGATCGGCAAAAGAAGCCGGAGCAAATGCTTTATCACTTATCAACACTTTATATGGCACGGATATAGATATCAACACTTGGCAGCCGGTGATATACAACAACTTTGGCGGTTATTCAGGCTCTCCAATTCTACCGCATGCACTCTATCATGTATATAAAATGCATCAAGCCAATTTGGGGATACCTTTGATTGGCGGCGGCGGGATTATAAGGGGCTTTGATATTGCAAAATTCATTCTGTTCGGGTGCACTGGCGTTCAAATCGGAACAGAACACTTCATCAATCCAAACGTTGATGAAGAATGCGCGGAAGAACTTACCGGCTATCTTAAAGAGCGTAACATGTGTTGTCAGGAGTTAGTCGGACAGGCAATGCTGTTTGAAAAGAAATAACTTTGTTATGAGAAAGGAGGATGAAATGAAAGCGAAAACAGAAGTGCTTATACCCCGGTTAAATGATTTGCATGTGCATTTTCGCGGTCCGGAATTTATGAGTTTGGTTTTGAAGTTTATCGGTCCATATTTCAACCATACGGTAGCGATGTGGAACAAACCCTGGGTTGAGACTGCAAAAGAAGCAAAATATTGGTACCAACTTCTTGATTCGGCTTGCTTCCGGCATGCGCAACACTTGCGGATAATCAATTCCGTGATGTTGGGACAATTGACGAATCCGATGTCTATAAAGGAATGCTTTCTTGAAGGAGCGGGTGTGATCAAGAACATAAGCGGTTCAGTGGGCGCCGGGACGCACAGCATCTCATTGTTTGAATTGTCCCAAAAATATTCTTCACTGGAAAAAGGCGCTGAACTTTTTATGCCATTTTCCGGGCACTGGGAATTGCAATATGATAAAAATGGAAATGCGATTCCGGAATTGGAGCGGGAAAAACGCGCGATTCCCTTTGCAGAAGATGCCATCAAAGCCTTGCCTGGCGTAATATTTGTCATTGAACATATCACGACAAAAGAGATGCTTGATTTCGTTTTGGCCGCGCCAGACAACGTCTTCGGAACAGTAAGATTGCAGGATCTTATCGTCACTTATGACGATGTGTATCGGAATGGAAAAATCTACCGTCCGGAAAATTTCTACTGGCCGGTAGCGAAATTCCAAAACGACATAACGGCGTTGACTATCGCAATTACCAGCCTGAAAAACAGAAAATTGTTTTATGGTTCCGATTTCGCGCCGCATCCGCAGGATGACAAGGCCCTGCCAAATCCAAAACCGGGCGCGATTTGTCCATCAAAAGAAGCAATCGCGAAAATCTGGGAAATTTTCCTTCATAAACATCAGGAACCTGATATCGCCCTGGCGCCTTTTTTGAATTTTATGCTTTATAACGGCCTGGTGCCATACGGGATACAGAGAAACAAGGTTGACGAGCAACCGAAACTGAAGCTTATAAAGAAATCTCATACCGTTCCCAAGGATATTGGCGGCATCCCATTTCTTTTAGGCGGAGATAAACTTAGTTGGAGTTTAGAAAAAATATAAACCTATAGATGAAAAGGAGTAAGCAATGGATTTAGAACATAATTTTGTGAAACTGGCAAAGGTACAAAGAAGGCAACAGACCTCGTTTAATGTCGGTCTGGATATTCATGGCTTTGGGAGTTATGAGAACAATATGGCAATTTACGGCTACGCTATTCCAACTCCCTCATCAAGCGAATACGATCTATTCATTGAGGCGATGCAGAAATACAATTTGATTTTGGGTTATTCCGGTTTGCAGTCTGCAAAAAAACTGGCTGAACTTCTTGCGGCGATTGAATTCTATCTGAAAAAATTGATTAGCATCTATGTCTTTAAGGCCAGGATTTTTACCTTTAAACCCCAATCCGCTTTTTATGAGCAATTCGGACCGGCAGGCATGGTGTTGCTGTCTGAAATCAGACGGTATATACAGAGTGCAGGAATATTTGCAAGCGAAGAGACGATCACTACTCTTGATTGTAAACGTGGCGACATCGATACGACTCAAGGGGCATATTTCAATGCCTTAATAGGAAATCTCCGGGAAGACTTTGGAGTTGACTATGCTCCGTATGATTTTGACATCATAAATGTAACCCCCTGGATGGGTGATGATGTGATGGTGCTATACAAAAAAGACAAGAAAACCAAAGAGATGGTACCATCAAAGGGATTGAATCTTATGAGGGCGGGGAAGGGCCTGATCTGTGTCAGCAAAAGCTCAAATCCTTCAGGCCCGCGCTATCAGGAATTGTTGATCCGTGACGAACCCATAACATTACAGATGCTGAATACCAGGGACATGATGGAGATTAGCAAAAAAGAAGACCTGGAATATCAAGGTCTTTCAACCATCGGACTGGTAATCGGTTCAACTCATGATTGCAACGGCGAAATTCGAAAATTGTTTCCCGGAAACACGATGCTTGTTCCAGGCTTCGGAGCCCAAGGCGGTAAATTTGAAAAAATTATCCTGGAAATGATTAGCACAGAACAGTGGAATGGACAGGGAGCGATTTTTTCCTCATCTCGCGGTTGCATGTATCCTTTCCTAACCGAAAACGGCGGTAGTGGCAACATTAACAACCTGGAGGACGATGCGATAAGAGCAGTTGATGAATTTCGTAAGGCTGAAAAAAAAGCTTACGAAGCGGAAAATGTCCGCCAGGCAGGAATAGGATATCCATACAAAATGGTAAATTAAATTCAACCAAAACCCCAATCAAAATGATCGGGGCCGAAAAATGAAAAGGAGAAAACAGTTATGATCACTATGCAAGTTCCATCCGGAAGAACATTTAACGCAGACGATATATTTTTATTGCGCCTGATGGTAAAATACGGCTTTATCAGGATGAGTGAAAAACCTTTTACCTTAAAATCCGGTATTGAAAGCTATGTCTATGTTTATGGCAGGGAGGACATCACTGACAACCCTGATTTCGAATGGGAAATCGGAGTAAAAATCGCAAATCTTGTTCGAGAGAACAGCAAACCGGAAGATAAAAAACCTTACTTGATTGGAATCCCAACAGCGGGAACCGCATTCGCTCAGGCCGCAGCATTAGCCAGTTATGTAAACGAAATTACTGTTAACGAATGGTACATCAGGCATCGCTTGATGAAAGAGGCCTTAAAAAAGCATGGTGCTCACCAAAACTGGGTAAACGGTGAAGCTGATCCTGACCACACCTACTGGATAATCGACAATGTTGTAACTGACGGCGCAAGCAAATTTGAGGCGAATGAACGCTTGCGTGAAAGCGGTTATCCGGTTGATGACATGCCCAGCATTGTATTTGTTGACAGGCAGCAGGGCGGAATACAAAAGATGAAAGCAGGCGGTTTCAAGCGAATCATTGTAGCTTATGAATTGCTTGATCTGACTTTTGCATTCGGCGAACTAAAACTATGGCCAAAAAACATGGTCAAGGCAGTTGAAGAAGAAATTAGTGCCCATCAGTTTGTTTAAAATAAACGTCCTTTTTTACACATAAGGGGGCCAGCTTACAAAAGCCGCCCCTTTTCTTTTTGCCCAATCTAAGCCCTCATTGACTTTTCCCTTATTTTGTGCTATACTTTAAACATACGTAAAAAAAGGCCTCAAAAATGCCTTTTTTTATATTTAAAAATAAAAATAAAAACAAAAAAGTATGGAAAACAACGAACAAATCCAAAAAGTTGTGCATCCGCATCTGTTAAATTCAGATTTCGGATACACGGTCGCCTCAATTTACGCAGTAGCGTTTTTTGCCTTTACCCTTTTCCTTGGATAAGAGCAAAATACCAAATTCGCATATTTTAAAAACGTCCCGCACGGCGGGACGTTTTTCGTTAAACAATAAAAGATATGTAGCAAAACCATTAAAGCCAAGCTTGCTTAGATTTTTTGCCTGATACCTAATTTTTCTTGGAGGTCTGCTCTTTAATTTCAAGAAATGGCGTAGACGGAAAGAAAAATTAGGTATCAGGCAAAAAATCAGCGACAAAGTAAAGCTTATACCACTAACTTTAAGATATCTTCAATTCTCGCCGTGGCTGTACAAATCACATCATCCCCGGCTCCGTAAAATATCCTCAAAATTCCATCTTTCAAAACCGCGCCCGGGCAAAACACCACAGTCGGCGGCTTATGCTCATCTTTCAATTTTTGAATCTGCTGAAGCCCCCCAATTCCTCCGGGCAAGATATCAATCAGGCCGGAAAACTCATACGGTTCTTCCGCCTCAAAGATCGGTTCAGTTGAACGGAACAAAATCTTTTGCGGATTTTCAAAATCAAGCAGGAGAAAACCGATGCGATACACAGCGTTTGAGTCAATGCCGTGATACAGGACAAGCCAGCCTTTTTCGGTTTCAATGGGCGGCGGCCCCATTTCCACAAAAGCTGAGTCAAAATATTTTTCAGAACGGCTTTCAACCATTGGAGCAGAAATCACGTTCCAAACAATCAGATCATCTGAAGCAGCCAGCCAAATTGTATATTCCCCGAACATCATCCAATATTTTCCATTGATTTTTTTGGGAAAAATTCCTCCGGACTTTGACCACTCCCCGACCTTGGTTTTTTTAATGAATTTGCCATCCTGCCATTTCAAAAATACCCCGCCGTTATTTTCAAATTTAAAATCTTTGAGGGCGGCGCCCTGTTTCTTCCACGTCTTCAAGTCTTTTGACGTGGCGATGGAAAGCCGAGGCGAAACGCCGTCAAAAGCGGCATAAGCCATATAAAACGTATCATCAATCTTCGTCACCCGCGGATCTTCCAACCCCCGTTTTTCCGCAGCATTTTCGCGGACCAGCGCCGGCTCAGGCATTCTTACAAAATTTTCTCCATCACCAGACACCGCCTGCCCGATGCTGGAATGCCAGTCATCGCCCTTCCCTACCGCACGGTAAAATATGTGATACTTCCCGCTCTCATAAATTGCTCCCGGATTATACACCTTAAAATTCTCCCATTCCACGTCTGGATTGGGGCGAAGTATCGGATTAAATTTTGAGCGGGTAAAGATGGTTTTCATAAAGCTTTATACATTCAATTATAGCAAAAAACAACATAGAATAATATAACAAAAAAGGCGACAGAGAAGTCGCCTTTTTTGTTATATTATTCTGTGTTATCTTCTTCCTCCTCCGCCTCTCCTGTCATCTCTTCCATGGTTGTTATATCCGCCCGGCTTGCGGTCGTTGAATCGTCCGCCGCCGAATCCGCCGCCTGAATCTTTGCCTTTTTCTTCCTTCCAAAACTTCTCGTTTTCAGACAGTCCTTTCATGGTCAAGTTCACGCGTCCCTGGTCGTCAATCTCTTTGATCTTGACCGTAACAATGTCGCCGATCTCAAAGAAATCAGAAGGTTTGCCGACGCGGTAAGGAGCCAGTTCGGAAACATGGACCATGCCGTCGCGTCCGGAAACCAGTTCCACGAAAGCGCCAAAATCCAGCATGCGCACCACTTTTCCGGTAAACACTTCCCCTGCCTCAAATTCACGGACGATGTCCTGGATCCACTTGACGGCCTTGGCCGCATTCTCTGCGTTCGTGCCGCAAACCATGACGAGCCCATCATCATCAATGTCAATCTCCACTTCACAAGCAGCAATGATCTCGTTGATGACTTTTCCGCCGGTGCCGATAACTTCGCGAATTTTTTCCGGGTTGATATGAAAGCTCGTGATTCTTGGCGCATATGGGGAAAGCTCTTTGTTGGGCTCCGGAATCGCTTCCAGCATAACCTTGAGGATTTCCAATCGGCCTTCATAAGCCTGCTTCAAAGCCTGCTTGATGATTTCCGGAACCAGTCCGTTCGTTTTTGTATCAAGCTGGATGGCAGTGATGCCGTCCTTGGTGCCGGTAACCTTAAAATCCATTCCGCCTTTCCCGTCTTCCAGATCCTGGATGTCGGTAAGCACTTTCCATTTGCTCATGTCGTCGTTGGACGCCAGTCCGATGGCAACGCCGGCCACCGGTTTCTTGATCGGCACACCGGCGTGCATCAGCGCCAAAGTTGAAGCGCAAGTTGAGCCCATGGAGGATGAACCGTTTGATCCAAGCGTTTCAGAAACGACGCGGATCGTATACGGAAAGTCTTCTTTGCACGGAATCATCGGCTCCAAAGCTTTTTCGGCCAAAGCGCCGTGTCCGATATCTCTCCTGCTTGGTCCCCTGTTTGGTTTGGATTCGCCCACTGAAAAAGCCGGGAAATTATAGTGATGCATGAATCTTTTTTCGCTCGTTCCTTCAATTCCTTCCAAGGTTTGCGCAAGCCCGGCCGCTCCCAAAGTCACGATTGACATGACCTGGGTTTCGCCGCGCGAGAAAAGTCCGGCTCCGTGATTTCTTGGCAGGATGTTGACATCGGCTTCCAATTTTCTGATCTCAGTCAATTTGCGGCCGTCAACGCGCCTTTCATTCTCAATGATTTCTCTGCTCACTTCAGAATCAATGGCGGCGTCAACGGTGTTGCCGATCGCATAATGCCTCAGGTCCTTGCCGATACTCTCGCTGAATAAAAATTCATCCAGTTGATTTTTAATCTCTTCCACTGCCAATTTTCTTTCACCTTTTGAATAATATGATTTATCAAACAAAATTTTGTTGACATTCTGTTTAAGCCATTCCTCAGCTTTAACAACCAAGGCCGCTTTATGCTTTTCTGATTCCTGCTCTTCAACGCTTTTTCTCGGTTCAATTTCTGCCGCCGCTTTTTTCTCAACCTGCGCGGACAGATCTTTGATAAGCTTGATGATAGGCTGCATTTCTTTCTGACCGGCCAGGATTGCCTCATACATGTCATCTTCTTTGATTTCTTTTCCTCCGGCTTCAATCATGATGGATTTGTTTTCCGTTCCGGCAACGATCAGATCCAAATCAGATTCCAGCCTTTCAGCGTATGTCGGGTTAAAAACGAATTGCCCCGCGATTCTCCCCACGCGGATGCCGCCGATCGGTCCGGCCCATTTTACGTTGGAAATTGAAAGCGCGGCTGAAGCGGCGACAATCGCGACGATATCATGATCATTCTCCTGATCAGCGGAAAGGACCGTCAGCACGACTTGCACTTCTTTTCTTGAACTGTCGTCAAAAAGCGGCCTGATTGAACGATCAACCATGCGTCCGGAAAGAACCGACTCATCTGTCGGTTTTCCTTCGCGCTTGACCCAGCGGGAGCCTTTGATGATTCCGGCGGCGTAAAGCTTTTCTTCAAAGTCCACCATCAACGGGAAAAAATCAATTCCTTCCCGATCATACTTGGACTGTACGACGGTACCCAAAACAACGGTATCGCCGTATTGAACGGTGACCGCTGCATCTGCCTGTTTGGCAAGCTTGCCGGTTTTGATTGTGAGAGTGCGGCCCAGCCACTCCGTTGTAAATGTCTTTTCATTATTCGACATAAATTTTTATATTACCAAATTCAAGTTGATCTTTAAATCCCAAATTTCAAACTCCAAATATCAAATAAATTCAAAAATCAAATTACAAAATTCTAATCAATTTTTTTGAATTTTGAATTTGATTTTTATTTGTTTTTTGGAATTTTAAATGAACACACGAATATTGATAATTTCTTTTCTTTCTTGGCCGCGGGATTAAAGGACTCTGTGGAACAACCCCACGAGTACTGTATAACCTGCGGCCAAATTAATTAATATTTTAACAAATAACTTTCGTCTTCGCTTAGGTTTATGAAATCATCAGCCTCTTCAATGAGTTTTGAAGATGTCGTTTGTCTGAACGCGGCAACTTCCACCAGGCACCCGGAAGCGTTCTGAATGTATGAAAGCAGGGGAAGATAGTCTCCGTCTCCGGATACGATCACCACCACGTCAACTTTGGAGGCAATCTTGATCGCGTCCATAGCAATGCCCACATCCCAGTCGGCTTTCTTCTGTCCGCCGGCGAAAATCTGCAAATCTTTCATCTTGACCTCAAAGCCTTGCTGGGAAAGCGCTTCAAAAAACGGCGTCTCTTCTTCCGATTCCGTATGTATCACATAAGCTGTCGCGCGGATAAGTTTTCTTCCGGCGACCGCGCTTTTAAGCACCTCTTTATAATTGACGCGCTTGCGGTACAAATTTTTGGCTGAATGGTACATGTTGGAGACATCCACCAAAACAGCCACTCTTTGATCTTTGTGTTTTATCATAAAACCTTGCAAATTTTTTCAAACCCTGCCGCTTGCAAGGTTTGAAAAGTATCTATAAGCTTTTATTCTTCATCTTCTTTGACCTCGGGGACAATTTCTTCCTCTTCTTCGTTCTCTTCTTCCATGGATTTTCTGATTTCTTCTTCGGCGATGCGTTTTCTCTCTTCTTCTTCGTCCACCATCTTCTTGGCGATCTTTAATTTTAACTTGGTGGCAAGCTCCTTGAACGCTTCTTCATTTTCCTTCTGCAAATACTTCAGAAGCTTTCTGCGCTCTCCGACTTTTTTAAGCAATCCTCGGCGGGATGAATGATCATGCTTGTGCTGTTTCAAATGCTCCGACAGCTCTTCAATTTCCGCTGTTAAAATGGCAATCTGCACATTGGAAGACCCGGTGTCATTCTCATGGGTCTTAAACTTGTTGATGATTTTTTGCTTCTCTTTTTTGTCTAACATGTTTTTTTTCCCCAACCGAGAAACGGACCAATGCCGCAACCAAGAAAGGGTCGTTTATTTAATAAATTTTTAACCCCAAAACATCAAAAATGTCTTGGCAGTTCGCATAAACCATAGCATAATCAATTGTATTTTGCAAGCGGTTTTTGCGTGGTAGCCGCAAATTGACATTTTAGACTCTTTTTGCTATATTAAACTCACTGCTGACTTTTTGTTAGCATATTTTTTTATAAACTTTCAAAAATTGCGCTCATAGTTCAATGGATAGAACACCAGCCTTCTAAGCTGGTTATGAGGGTTCGATTCCCCCTGGGCGCACACCCTTTTCACAATTTGCGAAACCTTTGCATAACAGATATAATTGATTTAGCATCATTTATAAACAAAAATATATGATAGAAGTATATTTCAACATCTTGTTGTTAACGATTTTGTTTGCCGTGATGATTCTTTTGATGATTCAGTTTTATAACATCACCTTCCGCGGCTTTGCGCCTTTTATTTCCACCAACCGGAAGATCATCGGCCGCATACTGGATGAGATAAAATTGGAAAATAACGCGAATGTGGTTGAATTGGGATGCGGTAAAGCGCCTTTTCTTTTATCCATGAGAAAAAAATATCCGAATGCAATTCTTACCGGAGTAGAATATTCTTTTTTCCCATATCTTTTGGGGCAAATCCAAAACAGTTTTTACCGGGCAAAAATGAAACTGCTCAAGACCAATTATTTCAAGGTCAATTTGAGCGATGCGGATTTGGTTTATTGCTATCTGAACGTAAAAAGTATGAAAGATTTGGAACCGAAATTCGTCTCTGAGCTTAAAGATGGCGCGCAGATCATCAGCAACAGTTTCACCGTCCCCAACATGGAGCCGGAAAAAGTCATTGAGATCACCCCCAATCGCGGCAAAATATATTTTTATCGCGTTAAGAGATAGGGACAATTTGAATCAATTTGTTTGAAATTTGGTTTTTGAAATTTGGAATTTCCGCGCAAGCGGCCTATGGTGGCTATAGTACAGCGGTTAGTACATCGGGTTGTGGTCCCGATGATCTGGGTTCGATTCCCAGTAGCCACCCATTAAATAACAAAAACGAGCATTTAAATGCTCGTTTTTGTTTTGAAGAAAAACCACTCACATGTTTTAATCTTTAAAAAATGTATTAATAAGTAAAAAATTGATACATTTTATTATTGACTTTTTATTTTTCACATGTTAATGTAGAAATATACTAAAATTGTTAACAAAATAATTGCCAACATTAAATATAATATTTTTTAGCAAATAACAACATGTATCAATTTGTATTAAATTGATACTTTATAATAATATGAGACTTCCAGAAAAATCTCCGCAGTGGAAAGAACTATTTAAAAATAAAAAGGAGAAAGTGTTAAACACCCTGACTGATCCCGGTCTTTTTGCAATGGTTTTGGAATATAACAAAAAATATTTATACTGGTCGGAATTGAAACATAGAATTAAAAATTCGAATCAGCGAGAAGCAGTTTGGGTGGTAATGAAGCTTATGCGAGACGGCAAAGAACAAAACTGCGCATATAAACAAATTAAACTTAAGTATTGCCTGCTTTCGGAAATAAGCCGGAAGTTGCATTATTTTGACAAGCAGCTGGCTGGGAATATCGCTTCTCAGACCAGCGCCCTGGGTCTCGAAGAAAAGTACATCATTTCTTCTTTAATGGAAGAAGCTATCGCTTCAAGCATGATTGAAGGGGCGGCTACCACAAGAAAAGTCGCTAAAGAAATGCTGAGAGAAAAGAGAAAACCAAAAAATAGATCGGAAAAAATGATCTTGAACAACTTTATAGCGATGGAAGAAATAAGCGAAAGAAAAAATCTCGAATTAACGCCTCAATTCTTATTAGATATCCAAAAAATAGTTACCAAAGAAACTTTAGACAACAAAGTCGACGAAGGCGCTTTTCGTGATAACAACGACATTGTTGTCAGTGATGGCATTGAATCAGATAAAATCGCCCATATACCGCCTGATTTTAAAAAAATCCCGAATCTAATTGATGAATTATGCCGGTTTGCCAACAGCGAAAGCGAAGACTTCGTTCACCCGATTATAAAAGGGATTATTATCCATTTCCTTATCGGATATATTCATCCATTCAATGACGGCAATGGCAGAACTGCAAGAAGCATTTTTTATTGGTATATGCTTTCTCGCGGCTACTGGCTATTTGAATATCTGGCAGTATCACGCAGGATTGTCAGATCCAGAAAAGAATACGATTTGGCGTATCTATATTCCGAATATGACGAGCTGGATCTGACATATTTTATAAAGTACAACATTGAGTGCATAGACGACTCATTAAATGATCTCTTAAAATATATAAAGGACAAACAAAAAGAGCAGAAAGAAATCAGAAATATTATTGATGAGAAACTTGGACTAAACGTAAGGCAAATTGATATCGTAAGAAAATTCAGACAAGAGCCAGATAAATTGTTCACCATCAAAGAAATAAAAACATCTTATGGTGTAACCTATGCGACGGCCAGAGCCGACCTCTTATCTCTTACAAATAAAAAAATAATAATAAAGAAAATTGTTGGTAAAGAATTTATTTTTGTATTAGATAAGAGCAAACTCTAACCTTATGTTCCCCAAAAAACTTTATCATATTGTTCCGATTAATTTGTTTAAAGAATATACAGACTTTCAAGGCACATATGACCCCAGAAATAGAGTTGATTTTGGAAAAAACTCTTCTTATGTACATACCACTCCATCAATTGAGCAAATCAATGAACATTTGAATTATTTAAATGAAATTCTGGACGATGAATTTTGTCTTTTGGAAATTGATGTTGATAAACTTGATCAATCTATGATAACTTATGTAAAATTTGAGGATCGAATGTACTATCACATATGGTCTTCTTTAGCCAAGTCGTCATATACAAACAGAATTGTAAAAAAGAATTTGGAAGGTAAGATTGCGCTATAAAAAAATATGTTTGTTACAAAAAACCGCCATATTGCCAAAAAAATAAAAAATGCTATCATAAAATCAACCAAATATAACGCCTTACGGGCGGGTATTGGCTTTCAAACGGATACCTCATCCCAAGAGGTTTTTTTGTTTTATATCACAAAACACTTATGAAAAAAACCATTCTTTATTATCTTTTCACTCTTTTCAGCATTGCCGCCGTGGCCCTAACCTCTCATTTTTCTAGGCACATCTTTACTTTTTTAGAGCATAGCTCCGAACATGAATTGCTGATGATTTTCTTTGTAATCGCTGCGCTTTTTTGGTTAAGCTTCCTGATCTTTTACATATCCCGAACAATCAAATTGCCGTCATTCGTCATTGCCATCTTTTTTGGCATGGCCGCCAAACCGATACTTTCCCCCATCATGGAAACAGGCGAAGTTACCGGAGTGCTTGTCGGTTTGGGCGCCACTCTCATCCTGTTTGCGGGAGGATTGGAAACGCCATTTAAAAATTTTCGAAAATTAATCTGGAAAATACTGTCATTGTCTTTTCCGGGCCTCTTGATCACCGCTCTGCTTTTCTCCTGGTCAACATTTTTGCTGGCTCATTTTTTTGGTTTTAGCATATCCATCATGGTGGCTGTCATGCTGGGCGCGGTCCTGGCCTCAACCGATCCGGCGGCGATCATACCAATTCTAAAAAAATTACGTTTTCATAATCGTTCCATCAAAGACATCATCATTTCAGAAAGCGCCTTAACTGACGTAACCGGTACGCTTTTGACCGTTGTTTTTCTTTCCTTGGCGGTGTCCGGGGTGATGCTAACCGGCATCAACGATTGGTACCTCTCCATTTTTGATCTTGCGAGCGTCAAAGTTCTTTCAAAGCAATTGTTTTTTGGCATTCTTCTCGGCGCTGTCGGCTATATTCTTCTGGAATTTCTGGCCAAATTCAAAGAAAAATATTCACAGGAGTTTGAAGCCGATTCAGCCTTTTTTCTTTTTGTGCCGATTATAATTTTTACCGTTGCCCTGGCTTTTGGCGGCAGCGGATACATGGCCGCTTTCGTAGCCGGATTGATCTTTCACCTGAAAGAACATTTGCGGGAAACGGAAAGATTTTTTAACAATCTGATTGACGGGTTTATGAAGCCGATGATCTTCATTCTCTTGGGCTCTCTGGTTGATTTGAACAGCCTCGTGGGGTATGCGCCGATCGGACTTGCGGCAGCCGTCATCTTCATGTTTGTCATCCGCCCCATCTCAGTGTTTTCTTCTTTGTGGGTTTTTCGTTATTTCGGCAAAGAAAAATTGAGCATCCGAGATTTGATTTTTATTTCTGCGGTGCGGGAAACCGGTGCCATTCCAGCCGTATTGATGGTAACGATTGCCAACATTGATGCCTTGAATTCTACCGGGCTGGTAGAAATCGGCATGTGGGTCATCCTTTCGACATTGATAATTGAGCCGCTGATAACGCCCTTTTTGGCCAAAAAACTAAAGGTGGCCGAACCGATAAACGATAACTCTGATATCGCTTGGAACGGAGTTCCTAAATCAATTTTGGCAACTCGCGGCGAATCATTCATTGAACGATTGCCCAAAGTCGTTGAATGGTCCAAAAAACGCCGTATAAACATGATTATGGTACTTCTTTGCTTGGAAAATAAATATTCCATTGACCTGTCTCTGCAAATTGAAAAAAAAGCCAATGCTGAATTTTTAAAGCTAAACAAAGCCTTAAAGCAAAACAATGAGACAGAAATTGACTTTAAGTTTTTAAGCCGAACCGGTTTTCTTCAAGACAATATTGAGTCCATCGCCGGCGGCGATAACCTGGTTACAACGATTTTTGTCGGGCACAAAATGCTTGACTATCGCCTCAACATCATCAAAAAACTTTCCGTGCCTTTATACTTTCTGGATTGATTTATGCCGGTTTTACAGGTATAATATAAAAACAAAACCATGTTTATATATTGTCCAAAATGCAAAAATAAACTCGATCATAACGACAATCGCTGCAATTGCAGCGCCTGCGGTTTTGAATTTTATTTTAATCCGGCGCCGGCAGCTGGCGTGATAATAATCAACGATAAAAATCAGATTTATCTCGGTCTCCGCGCCCGCGAGCCCAAAGCCGGAATGTGGGAAATTCCTGGCGGTTTTATAAACATTGGTGAATCAGCGGAAGCTGGAGCCATTCGGGAAATAAAAGAAGAGTTGGGGATAGACTTGACTGACCTTGTTTACTTCGGATCATATTCCAATGATTATTTATATAAAGAAGAAGAGTACCGCCCTTTGGATATATTCTTTATATCAAAAGTGGACAGGGATGAAATCAAACCGACCGACGAAGAATTTGAGGAAGGTAAATTTTTTGACATTGACAAGATCCCCTTTGACAAGCTGGCCTTTAAATCAAACAAAACTGTTTTGAAGGTCTTTACCGCATAAAGCTTACCCATAAATTTTATATGACAAAAGAAATTGAATCAGATTACAAGGAAGAATATGACAATGAAGACAAACGCTGCCATCTCTGCGACAGCTTTGAACGTTCTTCCGGCCAATGCTATTGCAAAGAGCTTGAGATGGATGTTGCGGAAAACGGCCACTGTGATTTTTTCCGTTCAATAGACTGAGAACCTGAAATACCAAAAATTTTAAAAACTTAAAAATGCGAACAACTGAAAACATAACAAAAGCACAAACGGAAAAAGTCAGGATTGATACCCTGATAATTTCCGACATCCACCTCGGCGACGACAGCACGCGCTGCGATGAAGTCATAACCGTGCTAAGAAAATATGAGTATAAACGGCTGATCTTGAACGGCGACATTTTGAACGGCCTCCGGTTCAAACGCTTACATACCGCCCACTGGAAAATCCTTTCCAAGCTCAGAAATCTTGCCAAGTCCTGTGAAGTAATCTGGGTCCACGGCAACCATGACGCTCAGTCAGAAATCTTGTCACAACTTTTGGGAATAAAAGTTTGCGACCGATACGTTTGGAAAGAGGACGGCAAAAAATTCTTAGCCATACATGGCCACCAATATGACAGATTCCTAAACAACAATTTCATTGTAAGCCGTCTGGCATTTGGCGCTTATCATCTCATAAAAACTTACGACCATAACGGACTGCTGACCGGACTTATCAAAGAAAAAAGCGCCACCTGGCAGAGAAGCTCGGAAGAAGTGGCGCGCGGCGCTTTGCGCCTCGGCTGGCTTATGGGCGCAGACTATGTCTTTTGCGGCCACACGCATAAAATCCATACGGCCGAAAACAAAGGCGTAAAATATTTCAATGCCGGATCATGGAATGACAAGCCCTCCGGATACATCACGATCAGCAATGGCGAGGTAACTCTTAACAAAGTTGAATAAAGAAAAAATAATAAACAAAAAAATACCTGCTTTTTGCAGGTATTTTTTTATATAATTTTACTCAATTTTTAAAATTTTACACACTATATCTTTCTTTGCCAGATGCACCGTAACCGTTTCTCCAACTCCATGTCCCATCAAGGCTGAGCCGATCGGGGAATTATGCGACAGAACGCCTGAACTTGGGTCAGTTTCAGATGAACCGAGAATCTGATAAGTCTTTTGTCCATTTTCTGTTTCAATCGTGACGGTGCACCCCAGAAAAACTTTACTCATATTTTTATCGCCTTCAATGATGACCGCCCGCTTCAGATGATCTTCAATTTCAATGATGCGCTGATTAATACCGCGGAGCTTTCCCTTCGCGATTGAATAAGCCGCGTTATCGGAAAAATCCCCGTCCGACGCATGCGCCTTCGTTTCCAAAATCGCTCGCGGCCGACTGATTTTTTTAAACCTTTCCAGCTGGTTTTTAAGCTCCTGAAACTTTTCAAAAGTAACATACGGATCAGGCTTTGATCCGGAAAATTTTCCCGGTTTTCTTATCGGTACTCTCATATGCTTTATATGCTACCACAAAACGAAAAACAAACAAAACTTCACAAAAAAAGGTCGGCAACTTATAGAAAGTGCCGACCCGAAAGGAGGGTGAAAGGTGAAAAAGATCAATATTTGACGTCGTACTTGGTACAACATATTTCGTACGACGCCACCTCAAAAATGTGAAGCATATTTATCATATATAATATACAGAGATCTGTCAATACCTAGCTCGCAAAAATATAAACAATAATACAAAAACAGCTAAAAATACAAATAAAATTTAAGTGCGGACGGTGGGACTTGAACCCACATGAGTTGCCTCACTAGCTCCTAAGGCTAGCGTGTCTACCAATTTCACCACATCCGCATTGTGTTTATTATATTTTTTATATATATAAATGTCAATCTAGCTTTTTAATTTATTCTTCAAAATACACTCTGCGCATTAATTATAATTTTCTTGAAATTACTTGCCTTTACGAACGGCTTAAATAATTTAAAACGAAATATAAACCCAAGTAATTTGTCTTTAGTATGTACTCTGAACTATATTGAGTCAAAAGGCTTAATTTCAAGAAAATTATAATTAATGCGCAGGCGAGCAGATGCTTTAAGGCAAAAGAAGCTACGAATAGCAGTTCCATGAAAATAATGTTATAATATAATCACAAAATAAATAAAATATTTATAAATTTTTCTTAACAATTAAAATGCATCGTTGTTATGCGCTTTATGCCATACGCGCTGCTAAAAATCGTATGCCGGAAGAAATCAATCCGCAAACCGAAGAAACAAGCACAAAACCAAATCCGGAAGACAGCGCCAAAATGGCCGCCATTCTTTCTTATCTTTTGATTGGAATCATTTGGTTTTTTGCCGATGCCAGCATCAAAAAAAACGAATTTGCGAAATTTCATGTGAAGCAGGCCATGGTACTTTTGATAATCAGCATCGTCGGCAGTTTTATCCTGGGGCTGATTCCCATCCTGGGGTGGATCGTTCTGCCGTTTTTCTATATCGCGACTTTTGCTTTTGGAGTCCTTGGCATCATCAATGCCGCCCAAAATCAAAAGAAGGAATTGCCATTCATCGGTTCATATTCCAAAATGCTAAAATTTTAAATGTCTCATAATAAATCATAAAAAAATATCATTCTATGTCAAAATTTATCAAATTTTTCAATGAGCTGGAAATCAAAGACGTTCCGCAAGTGGGAGGTAAAAACGCCTCCTTGGGTGAAATGTACCAAAAACTTACCAGCAAAGGCATCAACGTTCCCAACGGTTTTGCGACAACAGCGGCGGCTTACAATCTGTTCTTGGAGCACGATGGTCTCAAAGCTGAAATCAAAAAAATTCTGAACGGACTTGATACCGGCAACATGGCTGACCTTATAAAACGCGGCGCAAAAGTGCGAGCAACGATCTTTAAGGCCAAATTCCCGAAAGAGCTTGAGGTTGAAATCAAAGCGGCTTATGAAAAGCTTTCTTCTGGCTATAAGATGAAAAAAGCCGATGTCGCGGTCAGGTCATCAGCCACAGCCGAAGATCTTCCGGACGCGTCTTTCGCCGGACAACAGGAAACTTATCTTAACATCACAGGAGCCGAGAATGTGATTGTCGCGGTCCGCCATTGCATCGCTTCTCTTTTTACAAACCGAGCGATTTCCTACCGCACCGACAAAGGCTTTGATCATTTTCAGATAGCGCTCTCCGCCGGAGTTCAAAAAATGGCTCGTTCAGACAAAGGCAGTTCGGGAGTTATGTTCTCAATTGACACGGAATCAGGCTTCAAAAATGCGGTTCTGATCAATTCCATTTATGGCCTCGGAGAGAACATTGTCCAGGGCAAAGTCAATCCGGATGAGTTTTATGTCTTCAAGCCAACCAACGCCATCATTTCCCGTTCCATCGGACAAAAGAGGCTGAGAATGATTTATAACACCGGAAAAGACGCCAAAAATCCGGTCAAAGACATTTTGGTCAAGCCGGATGACCAGCACAAGCCTTCCATAACCGACGCGCAAGTCAAACAGCTCGCCAAATGGGCCGTGATGATTGAAGAGCACTACGGCCGCCCCATGGATATGGAATGGGCCTTGGACGGCATTGATAACAAACTTTACATCATCCAAGCTCGTCCGGAAACCGTTCAAAGCCAAAGAGACTATAACTTTGTAGAAAAATATAAATTGGGAAGCAAAGGAAAAGTTATCGCCACCGGGCAAAGCGTCGGCAACAAAATTGGTGCTGGCGTCGTAAACCGCATCATGACCATAAAAGATATCGGAAAATTCAAACCGGGTGAAGTTTTGGTTACCGACATGACCGACCCGGATTGGGAGCCGATCATGAAGATCGCCTCTGCCATTGTAACCGACAAAGGCGGACGCACTTGCCATGCTGCGATCATATCCAGAGAAATGGGGATCCCCTGCGTTGTTGGGACAGAAACCGGATCATTCCGCATCAAACCCGGCACCAAGGCAACAGTAAGCTGCGCCGAGGGCGAAGAAGGCTATGTTTACGAAGGAATTCTTCCCTTCAAAGTGGAAAAAACCAACATCAAAGACTTGAAACGTCCGCATACAAAAATTATGATGAATGTCGGCGAACCTGATCAAGCGTTTGCCGACTCATTCATCCCCAACGATGGCGTCGGTTTGGCCAGGCTTGAATTTATCATCAACAACTATATCAAGATCCATCCCTTGGCGCTTATCAACTATGCCAAGATCAAAGACGCCAAAATCAAAAAAGAGATTGACTTGATCACGCGTTCATATAAAGACAAGAAGCAATTCTTCATTGACAAAATGGCGGAAGGCGTCGGCACGATCGCTGCCGCGTTTTACCCGAAAGATGTGATCATCCGGCTATCAGATTTTAAAACCAATGAGTATGCCATGCTTCTTGGGGGTAAAGAATATGAACCGGTGGAATCAAATCCGATGATCGGCTGGCGCGGCGCCAGCCGGTACTATACCCCGGTCTTTGTTCCAGCGTTTGAATTGGAATGCAAAGCTTTAAACAAAGTCCGAGGCGAAATGGGCCTGACCAATTTAAAGATCATGATCCCTTTCTGTCGCACGGTTGACGAAGGCAGAAAAGTCAAAGAGATCATGGCCAAGCATGGCCTCGTGCAAGGCGTCAATGGCTTGCAGATTTATGTGATGGCGGAAATCCCGACCAACATCGTTCTTGCCCATGAATTCGCGAAAGAATTTGACGGCTTCTCCATTGGATCAAACGACTTGACCCAGCTCATGCTCGGAATTGACCGCGACGCCGGCGGCACTTTGACGGTCGCGGGCGTTTCCAATGAAAAGAATGAGTCAGTCAAAACCATGATAAAATATCTCATTCAAGTCGGCAAAGAAACCGGCACGAAAGTCGGCATCTGCGGCCAAGCTCCGTCCGACTTCCCTGATTTTGCGACGTTCCTCGTAGAATGCGGAATTGACTCCATTTCCTTGATTCCTGATACAGTGATAAAAACCACAATCGCCGTTAACAAAAAAGAGGAAGAGCTTAAGAAAAAGAAATAAATAAATTTAAAAGAGCCCCGCTGATAGCGGGGCTCTTTTTTGGTATAACTTAACTTTTTTTTGAAAAATTTATTCCTCGTTTTTAGCGACATCCAACTGTAGATCATCTGCGTCTGCTCCTCCTCTTTGCTCGTCTGCCGCTATCTCTCGCTTTCGTTCATCTAAATTCTTTATCTTTTTTTCTTCTTTTAACTCAATTAGTATGCTTTTTTTAACCCTTTCTTTTTCCTCCAAAACCAGGCTCACCGCTTTTTTTATTAAAGTTTTAAAAATATACACCTGGATATTCCTCTCGTCTTTCTTTTTTTCAATATCTTCGCCCTGCCCCAAAAAACTCATAAACTCATTTATATCCATTTTGTCCACATCCGTAATTTTTTTGTCTTCCACCCCCTGAATAACTTTTGTTATGAACAATTTATGATTATTATCATAAATATTATCAATCAATTTTTGCTGGTTGTCGGTAAAGCCGCAGTATATGTGTCCAATCTCTTCTTCGTGCAGTATATTTCCGGCACCCTGGGGTCCTTCTTCTTTCATATTAAAGTTTTTAATCTCGTAATTTGATTCCATATATTTTTAACAAAATTATTACCTCCTAACTATTTTAATATTATCAATGTCGGTTATATCAACGACTCTTGATGCTTTTCCTTTTATGGTTCCACAATCAATAACCAAATCAGGAAGAATTTTAAATTCTTTTTCAATGTCTTTCAAACAAATTTGTTTTCCACCCGAAACATTTAAACTGCTGGAAACGATCGGGGCTTTGACCGCTTGCAAAATCGCCTGGACCAATTCATTCTTGGGAAGCCTGACAGCAACCGTATCTCTTCCTCCGGTAGAAATTTTTGGAAAATTTTTCCGGCTTTTCAAAATGAATGTTGTTGGTTTCTTTTTAAAAACGGTTTCACTTGACCTCAGCGCTCTCGTGGACGCAGGCCACATCGTCCGCAAAAACTCATCTTGCCTTTTGGAGACGAAACAATACTCATGAACTTGGCAGTAGCTTGCCAGCAAATGGATAAAACCAAAGCCCTCAGGGCGTTCTTTTATCTCAATAATTTTTTTTATCCCCTGGCCGCTTGTGGCCATTGCGTGCAGGCCGTAAATCGTATCTGTCGGCATTGCCACCACCATTCCTTTTTTAAGAAAATCTGCTGCTTCGCTCACGATTTTTTTTATTTCTTCTTTGCTTGTTTTGGAATTTATTTTAACATTTTTCATATATACAAAGAGAATATCTAAATGTTCACAATTGCTCTGCGTACTTCTTGCAATTTTTTTTGAAATTACTTGCCTTTACGAACGTTTTTTTAGATAAAAATAAAATTAAGAGCTGAAAGGCTTCCTTTTGTGAGGACGTTTTACTTTTTCTTAGTCAAAAGGCTTAATTTCAAAAAAAATTGCAAGAAGTACGCAGAGTTCAAGCAATACACAAGGTTAAAGCTCAAGGTTACAATCAACTTTCAAATCTTGCCACGGCGTGTATTCTTTCCTTTTAGCTTTAAAGTATCCGGCGCAAGCCACCATGGCCGCATTGTCAGTCGTATATTTCAAATCCGGCATCATAAAATCTAAACCTTCATTTAAGACATCTTTTTCAAGCCTAAGCCGAAGTTCTTTGTTGGCTGAAACTCCCCCTGAAAGCATGACGGTTTTCGCCCCAAATTTTTTTGCGGCCTTCATCGTTTTTGACGCAAGCGTATCAATGATGGCTTGCTGGAATTCATGGCTATACTCCGGGATTCTTTTTTTCCAATCTTTATCTTTTTCCAATTGATATCTGAGGGCGGTTTTGAGTCCTGAAAAAGAAAATGCAAAGTCCGAAGAATTGATCATCGGCCTGGGCAGATTTATCTTCTCAGTATCTTTTTCTTCTTTATGCTTAGACGCCCACGCAGCAATTGCCGGACCGCCGGGATACCCGAGGCTTAAAAGTTTTGCCGCTTTATCAAATGCCTCTCCGGCTGCGTCGTCTCTCGTTTCGCCAATGGTGGCAAAACTTCCGTGCTTCTCCATAAAAACCAGCATGGTATGGCCCCCGGAAACAGTTAAGACGACAGCTGGAAATTTTATTTTTCGTTCTCCGATAAAATTGGCATATACATGCCCTTCAATGTGATTTACACCAATCGCCGGCACCTCCCAAACGTATGCTAACGTTTTTGCGGTTTCAACTCCGATGATCAAAGAGGTTATCAAGCCCGGCCCGATGGTAACAGCGATGGCTTCAATCTTTTTTGCCGCTTCCTCTTTCTTTATCCCCGCCAAAAACAGCGCTTTATCAATCACTGGCAACATGTTAAACACATGCTCTCTGGCGGCTACCTCCGGCACGACACCGCCATATTTTTTGTGAATTTCAATCTGCGACGAAACAACGTTGGATAAAATTTCAACGTTTTCTTTGTCTCCTTTTATGATTGAGGCTGCTGTTTCGTCGCAGCTGGTTTCAATTCCTAAGATGATCATGAAAAAAATTTGTTAAACCGGTAAAAAGAAAAATACAATCATTGTATATAAAAAAATCTGTACCAGCAGCAAAACCGCTGTTGAGCTGAAAACATTTTTTGTTTGCATATTTATTTTTATTTTAAGTAATTTTAATTTACAGTTAAAAATTTTACAGTTGCTTGCGTTCCCACATCTTCAATGGATTCAATCACAATCCGGCCGTTCATAAGTTCCACCAATCTTTTTGTAATCCAAAGCCCCAGGCCGGTTCCTGTAATCTTTTTGGTCTTATCATTCTGTATGCGGTAAAATTTTTCAAACAATCTTCCTCTGTCTTTGGATGCCATGCCGATCCCCGTGTCTTTGATTTTAATTTCAAGAACTTTTCCACCCGCGCTTTGATCGATCACCACTTCCACTCCGCCCTTTTCCGTATACTTTATCGCGTTTCCGATCAAATTAACCAAGATTTGCTTCAAACGCTCCAAATCCACGTTTACATAGGGCAGATCTTCTTTGTACGGCTTAAACTCCAAAAACAACTTTTTTGCCTTAGCTTGTGCTGACATTTCTTCCACAGTTGACTTCACGCAGTTGTAAATGTTTTTTCTGGAAAGAGCAAACGGCATCCGCCCCTGTTCAATCCGGCTGACATCAAGCAGATCCTCCACCAAAGAAGCCAGGCGATCAGCCGCGCCCTTGATCATGCTTATGCTGTTTTTTGCTTTTTCGCTTATTTCGCCCAGGCTGCCATCCAAAATCATGGCGCTATGTCCCCTGATTCCGGTTACCGGTGTACGCAGCTCATGTGAGACCATAGAAATGAATTCATTCTTCATGTTATCAAGAGCCTTGCTTTTTCGATAGAGCAAAACATAATCCCAGAGCCTGATGTTGATCAAAAGAATCAACACGACAATAAAAATCGTACCAACCAAAATGAAAAGAGATATGTTTCTGCTGGCGGTGGTAAGGTGGTTAACAATTTCAGAAGATAGCTTTACCGTAAGCAACGCGGTTTTTTCACCGCTGGAGTCGCTCATTGGCATGGCTACCAGCCAAAAATTGTTTTGCTCGTTGGTGCTTGATCCCGTATCATATTGGCTTAAATTTTCCGACGCTGTTGCCAATCCACTCCCCAGCGGCTGAAGCCAAGCCAATTTATAGTAATATGAATCAGCCGACTTTAAAACATTTTTCTTGTTGGCGCTGGCAAGAATTTTAAAACTCTGTTTTTCCGGAAGAAGCACGGCCAGATCAAGAATCTCGGAATTATCTTTTAGAAGCATATCCAACTTTGCCTGAATGAAGTAATCCCAGGGTAAATCGCTGGCCATCAGTCTGGAAATTGTCAGTCCCATCATCAGGGCTTGGCGCTGCAGCACTTCATCAATGCTTCGGTTATAGTTTCTGATGATAAAAAAGGAGTTAAACACAATTAAAACCGGGATCAACACGATAAGGATGATTCCATATGACAATTGCGCAATATCTCTATTTTTTTCAAAAAATTCTTTAAAATCCATTTTCTTGTTTAAAGCTTATTGATTTTAACATTACCCTAAAAAAATACAAACAAAAAAACGCTATCAAGCGTTAAAGTTATTACAAGTTTGCGTTTCGGCAAATCGTATGCAATTTAAACATATATTTTGTAGTTTTTGTTTTTATTTTGAGACTAATGTTATATGTCTATTATATCATTTTTAAACTGGTTTGTCAATCAATCTTTGCCTGATAATTTCATATAAGACCACACCCGCCGAGACAGAGGCATTAAGAGAATCAATTTTTCCGAGCATTGGGATCTTTATCAGATCAGCGCCGGCATTCAGCCAGTGCCTGGATATCCCTTCATGCTCCGCACCGATAACCAAGGCGACAGATTTCCGGTAATCTTTTTCAGTATGATATTCTTTTGCTTCAAGAGAAGTTGCAAAAATTCTGATCTTGTTTTTTTTAAGCCAAGCGACAGCGTTTTCAATGGGACAAACCACAACTTGCTTCGTAAAAACAGTTCCCAAGCTTGCCCTGATCGTATTTTGATTATAAACATCGGCTTGACCACAGACCAAAATCACATCCGCTTTTACGGCATCGCATGTTCTTATGATGGCTCCAATATTCCCCGGCTTCTCGGTTCCATCCAAAATTACAATCAAGGGACTCTGGCTCAATTTTATTTTTTCCAGATCTTTGGTTTCCGTCGCAGCTACCGCCAAATATCCATCAGGATTTTCTCTGGAAGAAATCTTCTTAAAAACTTCCTCGCTGACTTCCGTACAACAAGAAACGTCAAGCTTAAAATTCATATCACTTGAAAAATCAGAAGACACATAAAGCGTTTTTATCTTAACTCCGGCAAGCATCGCCATGCTGATCTCATGCCTGCCTTCAATCACGATCAATCCTTGTTTTTTTCTTTCCCTGGATTTTTTAAGTTTTATGATATTTTTTATTTCCAAATTATCTGTACTGGTTATTTTTTTCATCTTTGTAAAATTTATTTTTAACCCTATTCCTCTAAACATTATCATAATAACACTTGTGCGCAAAAATTCAATAACAAAAACGCCCGAAAATCCGAGCGTTTTTGTTAGGTATAATTGGTGTAAGAAGGGGTCCGCAAGAGATTTTACTCTAAGCGGGTTGCGCATTTTGCGCATTATCTTAAAAATTTAAGATATCAATGTTTTTCTCGTCTTTCATATCTTCCTTGATGTTCTCTTCTTTTTCCTTAACCAGCTCCCTGTTCACCCAAATGATCCAAGAAATAACCGCCATCAAAAATATGATAAAAATCAACAAGTTTAGCTTTATCTTCCCCAGGCTTTCCTTGCGTTCCGTGATCAATCCTGTCCCGCTTTGATCATTCACTGCAAGCTTTCCGTTTAAAATTGATTCTAAATCCGTTTGGCTTTTGCTATCGCTTTCTTTTTTCTCAGCCTCTCCGGCAATTCCTTTTACGATCACTTGTTCTTCAGTTGCTCCAACACTGCTGATTGTTCCGCTCTCCTTGGTTGTTCGATTTTTATCCTCTTGCGTGTAAGGGTCTGCCTTGCTTGGGTTTTTTACGATTGTCGTTTGGGTGATTACGGAGCTTTTTGTGTTTTCTTTTTTTACTTTTAAGTCATCAACCTTAGCCTCAACCATTTTAACCATTGTTTTATCAGAAGGAAAAGAAACCATCAAAGATACCTGCTCGCGAGAAACCGCTTGAATTGAATAAGGAGGAAAGGGGAGATTTTCCTTTGTCTTAAATGTAAAATTGTTTATCAAATCATTTTCTTCCTGAATGCTCGCCTGACCCAAGAGTCTTCCGTTCGCATAGATCAAAACATCTGAACCTTTTGTCACGATGCCTTTTGTCTCCAGCATTCTGTTGCCGCTTAAGCGTGTTTCTTGGGCTTGTGTGATGATGGGCGCAGACAAAGCAAAAACCTGGTCAACAGTAAAAACAAAAAATACAACAATCAAAATTACTGCAATTGAAAACTTATGTTTTTTAATGCAAGAAACTATCATTGAATTTTTTCAATCTAAAATTACTTCTATACATTATCTCAAAACCGCCACATACGTCAAGTTTATAAAACGTTCACAGCCTGGGGGAAACTCTGATACAACCGTGGATAAATCAAAATATATGAATTCTCATACCATGTCTTTAAAGTGCTTTATTTTGGCTTTTTTTGCTAACCTATCAACATCAATGGCAACAAAATCAAGTCTGATTGTGTTAAAATCAATCTGTTTTTTGTTGCAAAAATACATAACCGCTTGCTTAAAATTTCGGATTTTTATACGGCTTAAAGCATCTTCAGCCAATCCAAGTTTGGGATTGCACCGCGTCTTAACTTCCACAAACACCGTCAACTCTTTGTTGGTTGCGATGATATCAATCTCCTTATAACCGGTTTTAACATTGCGCGCAAAAATCACATATCCATTTTTAACCAAAAAGTCGCAAGCCAAGCCCTCTCCGAACATACCGATTGTTTGCTTTTGATTCACTTTGTTCATTTTATTAATTACTGTACAAAACGAGTTAATTTAAAACCGCCAGAGAAGGCGGTTTTATAATTGTTTAAATGCAATACTTATGGGATATATTTTCTAAATTCTTTTTCCTCGGCAATTTTTCTTTTCTTTTCAGGAATTTTTTTGATTTCCTTCGCAATAAACATAAGCCAAATCAGCATTCCTAAAGCCCAAAGCAAATACCAAAAACGGGCTGATAACACCGGAATCAGTTCATAAGAAAAAAAAGATAAGAACAGGCCAATGAAAAAATTTGTGAACGAAAAAGAAGAAAGCCGAGAAAATATTTTAAAGTAAGGCCCATTCTTTCTTTTTTTCATGATTCTGAAAAAAACAAATGTCAGCAAAAACAAAATCAAAAGACCGGCAAATATTTTAAATGTCATCGCTCCGTTGTTGCCGGGGCGAGTGTTGAACCAATAACTTAAAGAAATCAGATTGTTCATACTTTTTTATCTATTTTTTTATATTACTGTTTTATAAAAATTAAACCAAAGTGGTATTGGCCGGCAAAAAACTCAACTTCAAATTTTAGGCCTAAATTTTTTGAACTTTCAATCAAGGCGTCTTTATTTACCCGCTCTTCAACAGGCGGACCAAACGGCGCTGTGATGCTTTTCCACTCAACCACAACCAGTTTGCCGTTTCTTTTCAACATCCTTACCGCTTCCTGCAGAATTTTTATGCGCTTATGTGATTGATAAAGAGTGTTAGCAAGCAGAGCCACATCAATGCTCCCAGCTTCAATGTTTGTCGCATTAAACACTTCCAGGTTGCTCCAGACGATTTCAATGTTAGACAGGTTTTCTTGTTTCTTTCTCCGGTTGATTGCCTCAAGCGCCGGCTTCATGATGTCAATTGCATACACTGTCCCCTTTTTCCCCACCATAACGGCAGCCGGAAAAACAAAATGACCGGTTCCCCCGCATCCTAAATCGGCAAATCTCATCTTATCTGATAAGCCGGCCTTTGTCAAAATTATATTTACATCAAGAAGAGCGTTTCCTCCTGTTATTTTTGGCATAAACTTTATAATTATCGCTTGTTGTCTCTATTTTTCAAACACCCAAGTTTTACTGGTTTAATTATAATCCATTCGCCGCCTAAAAACAAGAAAATTATCGCTTTAAAAATCCTTTACCGGCCGAAAGCTTCTTCTATGGATCGCGCAGGGGCCAAATTTTTTGATCGCTTCCAGATGCATTTTTGTACCATATCCCTTATGTCTTAAAAATCCATATTCCGGAAAAAGTTCCGCATATTCATCCATCAGTTTATCTCGAGTAACTTTTGCTATAATGGAAGCAGCTGCGATTGAAAACACTTTAGCATCACCATCTATGATCGCTTTCTGCCTAAGGCTGGAATTTTTTATTTCCAAACTGCCATCAACAAGCACCATATCCGGCTTGACCTTTAAAGCGCTCAAAGCTTTTTTCATGGCCAAAAAAGTTGCTTCCAAAATGTTAATACGGTCAATTGTTTTATGGTCGCAGATGCCAACTCCGACTTCTGAAAAATTTTCCATAATGACCGCAAACAATTCCAAGCGTTTTTTCTCGGTTATTTTTTTTGAGTCATTTATCTCCCTAAGCCTCCCCTTAATCTTAAAATCAGGTCTTAAGCTGACGCATGCCGCAACTACCGGTCCGGCTAAAGGACCGCGTCCCGCCTCATCAGTTGCCGCCAAAACCTTACAGCCGGAGTTAAAATAACTTTCTTCAATTGATAGGTCCATCTGTTTGACGTTAAACTTCAATGTTTTCCTCTGTCAAAAATTACTTTAACCTCATTCCCCTGCTTCAATTGCAGATATTCATAGGCCGAAAGGGCGGCGATGGTCGCTTGCCCCATGGCGATCGTTATCTGCTTAAAGGGAACATTTGTCGTATCGCCGGCGGCAAACATACCCAAAGTTTTTGTACGGCATTTTTCATCAACAATGATTTGCCCTTGTTCTGTCCGGTCCACAAAATCAGCCACCAAATCCGTGTGAGCCATTCTCCCAATTTCAATGAACACGCCGCTAACTTCAATTTCTTTTGACTGCCCATCAATGAGATTTTCAACCACAATTTTTTCAACTTTTTCTTGCCCCACAATTTTTTTTATTTGAGAATTCAAAATCAATTCAACATTTTTTTTACTTCTCACTTCTTGCTCGAGCGCCTCAAAGCCCTTGAACTGTTCTCTTCTGTGTATCAGGTTGACAGATTTTGCGATTTTGGAAAGAATTTCTGCGGCATCCAACGCTGAATTTCCACCGCCCACCACGGCAACATTTTTTTCTCGGTAAAAGGGCGCGTCACAGCTGGCGCAATAAGTTACGCCTTTTCCTCTAAATTCAACTTCACCGGGAATTTCCAGCCTTCTTGGTTTAAGGCCAATGGATACAATCACTGATTTAGCCTGAAACATTTCTTTGTCGGTAAAAACAGTAAAAATATCATCAACTCCTTTTTCAATTTTTTTTACTTCCAGGCCCTTTATCTCCACCCCTAAGCTTTCTACATGTTCTTTGAACTTTGTAATCAAATCAAAAGCATTAATGTTTGTAAAGCCGGGGTAATTACCAATGTCAGCCGCCCAAGTAACTTGCCCTCCGATTATCTCGCCGATAATCAAAATTTTCATTTCTCGCCTGGCAGTGTAAATTCCAGCCGCCATACCTGCAGGTCCGGCGCCAATTATGATACAATCGTACATATTTATAATTTTGTTAAATTATTAATCTCTTAAATAATTTTACAGAATAAAAAGCTTAATAGCAAATTTAATCAACTAAATATTTTTTCAATCAGAACTCATATCCACAACAAAAGATGTATTGATGTTTTTCCCCTGTTTATCCACTGAAAATAAATATTTAATGTTAGCCATAAAATTAAAATAAGTCCACATTTTCGTGGACTTATCCCCTATTACACAATATTTTCAAAAGTCCACATTAACGTGGACAAAAAAAATCGTTTTAAAACATTATCTTATTTTTTTCTTGGTGGTTTGTTCTATGGGGAACAAAAAATCCACTTCCCGTGGATCTAATATACTATCAAAAATTTTTTAACACGGGGATGTGTATGTTGTTATTATATCAAATTTTCAAAACAAAGCAAATGTAAAAATCTATTCGTTTTCTTGATTTTATCAGTAATAAAATTAAATTAATCAAAATATCCGGTTTATCCCCAACATATTTAAGATAAACAATGTTTAAAAATTTATAACATCGCATTTTTTGCCTAATTGCATTCTTTGGTAATATATAAATTCGGCAAATAAAATAAATTTAATTAAAAAAATTAAGATTAATTTATAAATATTTTTAAAAAAATTTCAAATATAAAACAAATTAAGATCATCATATGACGATCTTAATTTGTTATGTTTGTGGACCTGAGGGGATTTGAACCCCTGACCCCTTGCATGCCATGCAAGTGCTCTAGCCAGCTGAGCTACAGGCCCATTTGTTTGTTGTTCCTTAAAGAACTTTATTAAATTTGTTTAATGTTAGCTAAATATGTATACTGCAAATTTCCTGTGTCCCCGAGAGGACTTGAACCTCTGTTTAGGGTTTAGGAAACCCCCGTTCTATCCAACTGAACTACGGGAACAATGGTTATAAAAAATTATAAAACGACAAATACTTGTCGTTTTTTCTTTCTTTATATTATAATAAACTTAAAAAATTATCAAGCCTCTCGCTCTGTTGTAAATTTTAACAAATTGTATTAACCTTATAGATATTGTTATCTGATAAATTATTAACAGGGTTTTAAAGGTGTTTTTAAAAAACCTTTAAACCCATTTATGCAATATGTTTAAAAATAACGAAGAAACTGTTTTGAATATCAAAGAAGCAGAAACAATCATTGGACCATCCATAAAAGTAAAAGGAAATTTTCATGGACAAGGAAACATTATAATCGAAGGCAGCGTAGAGGGAAGTGTTAAAACTAACGGTTTTTTGTTGATCGGGGAAAAAGCGAAAATTAATGCCAGCATTGAAGCTAAAGACGCAAAAATTGGCGGGGAAGTGGTTGGCAACATCAAAATCCTTGGCAGTTTGGACATCAAGGCTAGTGCAAAAATTCTGGGCGACATTGAAACCAAAGAAATCTCAATTGAGAAAGGCGCAAAATTTGACGGCAAATGTTCAATGACAAAAATTGAAAAGGAAGTACTGTCAAACAATGAAGTTTAATGTATCCTTTGATTTTTTATTATGCATGTTTATATATACGATTCATATCTATCGGAAAAAAAGTATGAATCTACTTTAGCTAAAATTGAAACAAGGTCTACTGACCTTGGTCTTAACGGCAAAATCATCCGCTTGGGGGTTATGAACTCAGTTTACAATGCGATTGGAGATGAAATCAGAAAAGGCGCAAAAACTATCATTTTAGTGGGCAACATCAGACTGTTGAACCAGGGGATTAACGCCATGGCTAATTACTTCCGCTTAAACCAAACGAGCAATGATATCCCGCTTGGTTTTATTCCGATAGGCAAAGAGGGTAACGCCATTGCCAACAGCCTGGGTATAAGTTTTGATGAAGGGGCCTGTGACGTGATTTCTGCCAGAAGAATTGAGACCATTGATCTTGGGCTTGCCAACCAAGAATATTTTATCACCAGCGCGCGGATTACAACAGAAAAAACTTCTGTGGAAATTGATACCAACTATTCAATTGAGATTACAAAAAAAGGTGAAATTTCCGTTGTAAACATGGCCGTTGATCTTGCCTTGCCAAAAGAAATCAACCCGAAGATAAATGATAATATTTTGGAACTAATCATAAAAACAAAAAATGGCATCAACTTTTTATCCAGCACCGGAATGGTTGATAACTCTGTTTTCTCTTTCAAAAAACTTAAGATATTTAATCCGGAAAACGGTGTCATTCTTGACGATTTCATCACCATCGCAACTCCCGTTGAAATAAAAATTGCCCACGAAAAAATCAAACTGATTGTCGGGAAAAATCGACTTTTTTAAATTATTTTTTTTTCAATTATCTCACCCTCAACAACTTTTTCACCTTCTTTATTTTCCATCTTTTCCATTCGTTTGAAATTACTCTTTTTAAACAAAAACATTTGCTGCAGGCCGGTTAAAATCGTTGTTACCAGCCAATAAAGCCCAAGGCCCGCCGGGAATGACCAGGCGATAAAGACTGTAAAAATCGGCATCATATATGTCATCTGCTTGTTCATTACCGCCATCATGTTTTCATCTTTTGCGCCAGGCGCCTTTACCGGCGCTTGTTTTGTAACCATCATTTTGGTTTGCCAAAATTGAGCTACGCCGGCTAAAATTGCGATCACATAATTTTTTTCCGCTAAATTTAAGAAGTTAAATGAAATATAATTTATTGTTTCCGGCCTCTCTACGAATGAATATAAAAGATCCAGCTGGCCGCCATCAAACCCGTTTTGAAATACCCTAAAGACTGCGATTAAAAAGGGGAGTTGAATTAAAAGCGGCAGACAAGACGAAAAGGGATTAACCTTGTTTGTTTTATATAAATCCATCATCGCCCGGCTCATCTTCTCTTTCTCGTCTTTAAATTTGGCTTTTATTTCTTCAATTTTGGGCTGCAGTTCCTGCAAGGATTTTTGTGATTTTAAGGACTGCTTTGAAAGAGGATAAAGAACCAACTTGATTATAACAGTTAACAGGATAATGGCCACACCTAAATCATGTCCCGGAACAATGTTATATAAAAAAATTACCAGGTTAAGAATTGGCTGATAAAAAAATGTTTGGTACATAAGTATTTTATTTTATATTAGCAAAAAAATAACTATTTTACCGGATCGTGCCCGCCCGGATTAAAAGGGTTGCAACGGATAACACGCCCGGCAGCTAAAAAACCTCCTTTTATAATACCATATTTTTCAATCGCAAGGATGGCATATTCTGAACAGGTGGGATAAAAACGGCAATACCCATATGGATATAAAAATTTAAAAAAACCATGATCAAAGGATAAGGTTTTCTGGTAAATCTTAAGTATTTTTATAACAACAATCCTTAACAAAAGAAGCATTATTGATAAATATTAATTTTTTTAAACTGTTTTTGAACAGAAGCAAGAACTTCTTGATATAACTTGTCTTTTATGTCCTTCTGGGCGATAAAAATCAAATCATTTCCTTGGGATAATTTGGTTTTTTCTTGTTTAAAAACTTCTCTGATCAGCCGTTTAATCTTGTTTCTAACAACTGCTTTGGGGCTTACTTTTGTGCTAACAATCACCCCATAACGGTTAACTCCCAAATTATTTTTTTGTCTTTTGATTAAAAGAGTGGGTGAAAAGCTGGAAATACCTTGCTTAAAAATTTTATCAAAATCTTTTGTTTTGGTTATTTTTAAGTCTTTTTTATGCATAACCTGTAAACAAAAAATTTATTTTTACTTGTTTGCAGTTCGGTTATTTTGAAATAACTTTTCTGCCTCGATCTTTTCTTCTTTTAAGAACATCTCGTCCGTTTTTTGTTTGCATGCGCTCCATAAAGCCATGTTTTTTTTGAGCCTTTTTGGTGTTTGGCTGGAAAGTTTTTTTTGACATAGTTAATTTATTTATTTTTTAAGCTCTCTATAATAAAGAATACTAATTCAAGATAACATCTTTGTGGTCTAAAGTCAATAATATCCGCTTTCTAAATTGTTGGTTTGTTGTGTATTATTTTGTGGGTTGTGTTTATGGCATGTGAATAAAAAAATGGTTTTTCGGTCTGCCCACTTTTTTACAACAATCCACCAAATTGTTTTCATCTGTTTTTGCACTTTTATTTTTAAAATTATTTTTAAACATTAAATTAAAAATTGGGTTATAAACATTTACACAGCCTTTATTATAGTTAATATTAATTTTTCTTAATCTAATATATTAATATAATAAAAAATAATCTGATTACGGGTAGGAAAAAAGGAATAATATGTTTACACTTTTTATTAACAGATTATAAACACTTGAGGGGGTTTTTAAAAAGTTTATAAACTGGTATAATTTTTTTGTTATAAAAACTTACTTAAAAAATAAAACTGCAAGAGCCACGGGGGTTGTATTTTGTTCTTGCTATTTGGCACCTAATTGCGTATTATTAAGCTTGCTTAGATACGGAATTAAAAAAATTAAAATATGAACAACGATCAATTGTGGCAAGCGGTTTTGGGAGAAATTGAACTGGGTTTATCCAGGGCAAATTTTACCACTTGGTTTAAAAACACATTTATTTCTGATTTTGAAAACGACAAAGTTGTCGTTTGCGTTCCCAACACATTTACCAAGGCTTGGTTGGAAAAGAAGTACCACAGCAAAATTTCAGAGGCGATTGAAAACATTGGCAGCAAGAAAGTAAAAGAGATTTTTTATAAAGTGGAAACCAGAAAAAACAATCCGGTTGGAGATTTGCTTAACAAATTAAAAATCAAAAAAAACACCACCGAAGAAGATGAGGTGACCACAGTATCAGTTAACCGGTTTGGCCTTAACATGCGCTATCTTTTTGACAGCTTTATTGTCGGGAAGGGGAATGAGTTGGCGCATGCCGCTTGCCAAGCGGTGGCCGCTAACCCCGGGAAGGCGTATAATCCATTGTTTATATATGGGGGAGTGGGGCTTGGAAAAACACATTTAATGCAAGCCATTGGGCACGAGGTGGCGAAAAAAAACAAGAAAGTGCTTTATGTAAGTTGTGAAAAATTTACCAATGACTATGTCCAGGCCATAAAAAGCGGACAGATAAAAGATTTTAAAGAAAGATATCGAAGTGTAGATTTGCTTTTGATTGATGATATCCAGTTTATGGGCGGCAAAGACGGTACTCAGGAAGAATTTTTTCATACTTTTAACGAACTGCATCAAGCCGACAAACAGATTGTAATCACTTCTGACCGCGCCCCAAAATCAATCCCGGCCCTTGAAAAAAGACTTTTATCCCGGTTTGAGTGGGGAATGACGGCAGACATCATCCAGCCGGACATTGAAACCAGGGTGGCGATTTTGGAGACGAAATGCCGAGAAAAAAATTACGCGGTGGAAAAAAATATTTTAGAGTTCATTGCCAGCAACATCCAAAACAACATCCGGGAGCTGGAAGGCGCTTTAAACAGACTGATCGCTTATCATGAATTTAACAACACCAAACCGACAATTGATACGACGAAAAACATCTTAAACAGCTTGCTTACAAACATTCAATCAAAGTCCATTACCGGTAAAAGTATCATTGAGGCAGTGTCCAGGTATTTTGATGTTGATATAAAAGATTTAATTGGAAAAAGCAGGAAGAAAGAACTGGTATACCCTAGGCAAATAACCATGTTTTTGATGCGCAAAGAAGCCAACACTTCTTACCCTACAATCGGTCAAGAACTTGGCGGACGGGACCACACGACGGCGATGCATGCGTACAACAAGATTGAAAAGGAGTTTGACAACAACGAGAAAACAAAACAGGATGTTGAATCAGTAAAACAATCGCTCTACGCGCGGAATTAAAAACAGCTATAATTTAAAAATTTATGAAAATTTCTAGCCTCCAAGAAAATTTAAAACAAGGACTGTATTTTGTTGGGCACATTGCGGGAAAAAATGTAAATTTGCCGATTTTAAACAATATCTTGATAAAAACGGACGAAGGTAAGATCCAGCTGATCACCACCGATCTTGAGATTGGCATCATCGCGACCGTGCGCGGCAAGGTGGAGAAAGAAGGGGACTTTACGATTGATGCCAAAGTGGTGACGGAATACATCTCCTTGCTGCCCAACAAAAAAGTGGACATTGAGCTGAAAGATTTAAGCTTGGAGATAAAATGCGACAACTACAAAACAGTGATCAGAGGGCAATCCGCAGATGATTATCCTTTGATACCGCAGGTGGAAAAGACCAACTACTACAAAGCTGAAATTGAAGAATTCAGACAGGCGTTGTCTCAGGTTATTTTTTCTGTTTCAACGTCTGACACGAGACCGGAACTCTCAGGCGTCCTGTTTAATCTTACAAAAGGCGAGTTGACGATGGCCGCTACGGATAGCTTCAGGCTGGCCGAAAAGACCGTCAAGATCAAAACCAATGACTCTCCTGAGCTTAAGGTGATTGTGCCGGCAAAAACTTTGCAAGAAGTGATTCGCATCTTATCCGGGTTTAAAAAAGAGGCGATTGATTCCGAAAAGACTGAAATAACTTTTTATATCACCGAAAACCAAATCATGTTTTGTCTGGAAAACATTGAACTGGTTTCGCGCTTGATTGAAGGCCAGTACCCGGACTACAAGCAGATCATCCCGAATGCATCCGAAACCAAAATCATTTTGGACAAATCTGAATTGACCAGGGCGGTAAAAGCGGGTTCAATTTTTTCAAAAACCGGCATCAATGACATAAATTTGGATTTTCCGGAAAAACAAAACAAGATGGTCGTGACCGCCGCTTCCGGGCAGGTGGGAGAAAACGTCGTTGAGTTGGATGCCGACATCAGCGGAAAAGACAATGGCGTCGTGGTCAATCACAGATATCTTTTGGACGGCCTTAACAATATAAATTCGGAAAAGATAAAAATTGAGATCATCAACAATGCCACGCCCTGCATCTTGCGGCCAGAAAAAGATGAATCATATCTTTATGTTATTATGCCGATAAAGCAGTAGGCGTTACTTTTTAGTATCATATTTTAAACAAAAAAGCTTTACATTGTTTATTGTAAGGCTTTTTATTTTTAGTAAAATTAGATAAGAATTTTTTAATGAGGTAATATCAAATAAAAAAAGAAAAATAATTTATAAGATTGACAATATATCTTTTTTATGTTAGTATCTTTTGTCAACTTAATAAAACAAAAAAGGAGGTATTAAATGACAAAAGATCGTGGCTCATACTGGTTTATACATTATTCATTTATGGTTAAGGGCAAACTTCATGAAGCAAGCATTATTTTTGAAGATCCGGCAACAAAACATTTTCGTTACCAAAGAATGAGGGATGTTATCCAAAACTGGTTAAACAAAGCGTATGAAGGTGATCTAAGTGTTGTTATCCGGAATTTTTTTGAAGTTTCCAAAGAAACAAGTGAAGAATTTTGGTCCAGGCAGCCGGAAGAAAGTTATAAAATAGAGGACATTACAAAAATATAAAGGAGGAATTATGGATGAGTATACACCGTTAGAAAGAAAGGTAGCAGAATTACAGGTTGCAATGGTTAATGACGCCAGTGATGGTGGTATAGATTCACTATTCATACTTATAAGAGATGATAAAAAAGCGTCATGTCGCACATTGAACATTATGGTTAATGGGGTTTTGGTTGACACTCCAATCGAAATGCGGATGAAGGCAGCGGAGGCATCAATAAAGATAGTTGAATATGTCGCCGCGTTAATGAGAATATCTGATTCTGAACGTCCTGAAGCGACAGAACATCATTAACAAAATCTTTTTCCATTATTAAATTATAAGCCCTTGGATATCCAGGGGCTTTGTTTTAAAAAATTATAATTTTAAATATTATTCAGACTAGAAACAATTTAAACCGAGAGCAGAGAAAAGAAAAAATATTATTCGTTGTTTATCCAGCTACCATCTCCAACAATTATATTTTGGGTCATTGGTGTGGTTCATAAGATGGCCTACGACGTTATTAATATCGTGAAAAGCAAGTAAATTTACATTTTTTTGTCCCTCTTTATTTTTTGCCATTTCAATTAAGTTTTTAATATCATATTCAGACAATTTGTGCACTAAAGCGTGAATCATTTTTTGTTCATGTGTATATTTTTCAAAAATAGGCAAGTACTCAGCAGATAACTGTTGTTTTAAACTTACAATATCATTTTCCTCCAATTCACCAAACATTGATAGATAATCTAAAATAGTTTTGCTTGCTTCGAGTTCGCTAATAATTGTGTTTATATATTCTTTCATAATATTTTTCTTTAGCGTAGCCAGTTGTCGCTTATTAAAAGATTTAAGATCTTTTTAAGATCACCAACTCCATATCTTCTTGCGGCAGTTCTTTTTTGGTTATTTTTAATTTTTCTTCTTCCGTGGGGACCAGGCCGAGTTCTTTGACGAATTTTTGCACGTCATCCAGACCTTCAATGTTTGATTCTGGAGTCGCGTAGTGCATGGGGATAACGATTCGCGGTTCAATCTGGGCAACCACTTCAGCGGCGGTTTTGGCGTTGATTGTAAACTTTCCGCCGACCGGGATTAAGAGGATGTCAATTCCGGATAAGACCTCAAGCTGTTTATCGTCAAGAACATGCCCCAGATCGCCAAGGTGCCCGACTGAGACATCGTCCATTTCAATGCGGTAAATGATGTTGCCACCTCTTTCTTTTCCGGAGGCATTGTCATGGAATGACTCTACGCCTTGGATTGAAATTCCTTTAATATCAAATTCACCGGCGGAATCAATGACATAAGGGTTTCCCTTGAGAGAACCGACGTTGTTATGATCATGATGGTCGTGGCTGACGGTCACGATTTGCGCTTCAAAGGCCGGTGTCTTAAAACCGGTGCTTTTGTCAAACGGATCGGTTACCAGGGTTATGCCGTCTGAAGATATTTTGTTTTGAATTTTAAAACACGAGTGTCCAATCCAAGAAATTATCATATGTTTTTAAGCATATGGAAAATATCGAAATATATTCCATACGATAGGTTAACTTAAACTGTTTAAAATGGTTATTTAGCGAAGAACATATCGTCATCGTCTTTTGGGGAACTTTTTTTGGGTGCTGTTTTGACGTTTTCATTATCATCTTTTTCATCTTCTTCGTCAACCGCCTCTTCGCCATCGAGCTCTTCTTCGTCTTCAGCTTGATCGTCATTATTTTCATCTTCATTTTCTTCATCATCTTCTTCTTCATCCTCATCTTCGTCATCATTTTTAAAAATGGTTTTAGATTCAGGTTCATCGAGAGCGCCGAGAAAATTTTCCGGCATTTCCGTTTTTTTGCGGTCATGTAGAGTTACGCCGCTGATTGCCTGCGACTCCATGGCGGCGAACTGTTCTTTGGAAAGGAGGATGTCTCTTGGCTTAGCGCCGCGGCTGGGGCCGATGACGCCGATTTCTTCCAGCTGGTCAAGAATGCTGGCCGCGCGGGCATAACCGATCCTGAGCTTCCTCTGCAACAGTGAAGCGGACGCCCGACCCATGTTAACCACCGCTTCTTTCGCTTCGCTTAAAAGTTCGTCTTCATCGCCGTTCGTACCATCAAGCCCGACGCCGCCGATACCGTTGACCTTTTGCCTTTCCGTGATGTTTTCTTGATATTTTCCTTTTCCACCCTTTTTGATGATATATTTTGCGATTCTTTCAATTTCAGCCTCTGAAAGAAACGCGCCCTGGAGGCGGACCGGCTTTGAGATCTCCGCTGTTTGAAAAAGCATATCTCCGCGCCCAAGAAGTTTTTCCGCGCCGAGCGTATCCAAGATTGTTCTTGAGTCTGTGCCCGAAGCCACAGAAAAGGCGATGCGAGCCGGCATGTTCGCCTTGATGAGCCCGGTGATGACATCAACGCTTGGGCGCTGGGTCGCGAGAATCAGATGGATGCCGACCGCCCTGGCCATTTGCGCCAATCGGATGATGGCGCCTTCAATGTCTTTGGAAGCAGTGACCATCAGATCAGCCAATTCGTCAATTATGAATATGATATACGGCATTTTTATTTTTGCCCGTTCATTGTAGTTTTGGATATTTTTTGTTCCGACTTTATGGAGCACATCGTATCGCTGGTCCATTTCGTTCAAGCACCATTTCAAGGCATTGATCGTTTTGCTGACATCCGTGATCACAGGCGTTAACAAATACGGAAGATTATCATATGCCGTCATTTCCACTCTTTTGGGGTCAACCATGATAAAGCGCAGATCATCTGGCGTGTTTTGATACATCAAGCTGATGATGATGGAATTAAGACAGACTGACTTGCCCGAATTGGTCGCGCCGGCCACGAGCAAATGAGGCATTTTTCCGATATCGCTGAGCCACGTGCCTCCAGCAACATCTTTTCCGAGTGCCAAGAATAAATTGTTTTTTCTTTCTTTGTAGCTTTTTGAATTTAAGACTTCTTTAAGAGATACAACCGCTTTGACTTGATTGGGAACTTCCACGCCCACCAATGATTTTCCCGGTATCGGCGCTTCAATGCGAATCGGATGAGAAGCTAAGGCTAACGCCAGATCGTTGGATAAATTTGTTATCTTTGAAAGTTTAACTCCCTCGCTTGGCTTGAAAGTATATTGCGTGACAGTCGGTCCGACGCTGACTGCGCCCATATCTACAGGGATGTTGAAATTTGCCAGAGTGCGTTTGATGATTTCTTTGTTTTCTTCAATGTCGCCACTGGTTGGTTTTCCGCCCTTGCTTTCCAAAAGACTTAAAGGAATTTCAAAATCAATTCCAGTCGGCGTCTGCCACCACAAATCGTCCAGTGTTTTTTTCTCAATCGGTTTTGAGATAAAAATTTCTTTTTCTTCTTCCTCTTCCTCGCTCTCTTCATCGCGTAAGTTTTCTTCAGATTCTTCTTCGTTGTCTTCTTCGTCTTCATTGTTTTCCTCATCATCGCTTTCTTCCTCTTCCTCGTTTTCTTCCTCTTCCTCTTCGTTTTCTTCTTCACTTTCTTCTTCAGAGGGTTGATCTTCTTCGGTTTCTTCCCGGTCCTCGCTTTTTATTCCAAAGACTTTCCGCAACAGAAAATGCAAGGGATACATGATTTTTGCAAAAAAACTTTCCGGGCCGAACATCCTTATAAGCGATGTGTCAAAAGCAACCATTATTGAAACGAGCAACAAACAAAAAACCGTAAAAAGCGATGCGAAAAACCCCATCAGATTTATGAGCGCATTTGCCAGGATGAGGCCGATGTATCCTCCGCCTGCTCCGGCGCTTAAGCCTTGATCCCAAAGATCACGCCGTACAAAAAGGAAGAGCAGAGCATGAAAAGAAAAAATGAACAAAAAGCTGCCGATATAATTTTTTGCTCTTACTTCAAAACGTCCTTCGTCATACAGTAAATACCCCCACCCGAGGAGCATGATCGGAATCAGCCATTTACCCCAGCCAAAAAGAAAAGTTATGCCTGATTTCAGGTATTCTCCGATCAGCCCGGCTTTGTCAAAGAGACCCAAAAGGCTGAGAGCGCCCAGCGCTAAAATAAATATGATAAAAATTCCTTTTTTGGTGTCAGAGTCAAGATCTAAGCTGGGGATTCTTATAAAACTTAATATGCTTTTTTTGTTTCTTCTGCCCATATTCTAAAATTAATAATCAAATACAAAAACCAGGTATTCCTACCCGAATGTGTATAAATTATAACATAGAAACCTTGTAAAATAAAGAAAAATTTTCAACCAGAGCAATATGTTGTTTTTGTTGTTTTAAGTCCGCATTGGTTGTCTTAAAGTTTTGACTTAAAGGATATTTTCTGATAATCTTATATTTGTTAGTTGAAATATAATAATTAATAACAATAATATTTATGAAAAAAATTATATTTTTAAGTTTGGTTTTTGTTTTGCTGATTTCCGGATGTTCACGCGACAAGATGATTGTTGTCAGCCTTGACGAGGCAAAAGTTAAAGCTTTGTCTTTTATAAATACCAATTTGGTTCAAGCAGGCCAAGAAGTTACGGTTAAAGAAGCGGTTGAAGAAAATGGCTTATATAAAGTCGTAATAAACATGTCCAGCGGGCAAGAGGTTATCACATATATAACAAAAGACGGAAACAAGTTTTTCCCGCAAGTTATGGATATTGCTGAAACAGAGAAAAAAATTGCTGACCAGAAGGCTTCATCAACACCAGAAACCGCTTCAACCGCGCCAAAATCAGAAAAACCGAAAGTGGAGCTGTTTGTTATGAGTTTTTGTCCTTACGGGGTGATCGCTGAAAAAGCGCTCGCGCCGGTTTATGATCTTCTAAAAACGAAAGCTGATATCAACGTCAACTTCATTGCCAGTGTTCCCACAGACAACATCAATGACGTAAAATCCCTTCATGGACCGATTGAGGGCATTGAGGATGCCAGACAGTTGTGCATTGAAAAGAATTACAGCAAAGACGTCTTATGGAAATATGTAAATGAGATAAATGAAAAATGTTATCCGATTTATCGCCAAGGGGAAGAAGCTTATGCTACTTGCTGGAAAACTGCGGCAAAAAATGCAGGAGCCAATGCGAGCAAGGTGGAGGCCTGCGTTACAAAAGAAGGCGCCGCTTTGATAAAGGGAGAAGATGCGATTGCTCAGGGCTATGGCGTGAGCGGATCTCCGACTTTGATCATCAATGGAAGCAAAGTGAATGCCGCCAGGACGCCGGAAGGCTATAAAACAGCGATTTGCTCAGCCTTTGAGACGGCGCCGGCTGAATGCAATCAAACCTTAAGCGCCGAAGGGGAGGCGGCAACCGGGGGGTGCCAATAACAAAAAAAACTTTTTTAGATAAAAAATGGCTTGCTTTTTGCAGGCCGTTTTTTAAAAAAAGTAATTATTTTAATGTTGACATTATTAATATAATAGGACAAGGCCTATTTTATTTTTTACCCCTTGCTTTTTTTAAATTATTATGATAATGTTATTTCGCAATGTATTTTTAAATTAAATCACCTATAATCAATCTTTCAGTGAGTATTTCCCTTTTGGGAATGAGGTGGCTGAAAGACTTATTTTCGGTAGCCCCGAAAAAGGTTAAAGTGGTCTTTTTTTATTGTAAATTTTTCAAAATGGATTTCAATAAAAAGAAAAAAACAAGTATGACTACTATGCAAAATGAAGAAAATAAAATGAATTCTTTGGAGTTTGAAAAGCTCTTGGCAGCTGATGACTTTAAAGAACCTTTGGTTGGAGAAACCATCAAGGGGATTGTGATTTCAGCGTCAAAAGCGGAGGTTAAGCTGGACATCAAGGGTATTTTGACCGGCGTGGTCCGCGGTCCGGAGTTATATGAGGAAGATGATGACTATGCAAAGCTTAAACCGGGAGATGAAGTTGAAGCAACGGTCGTTGATCAAGAAAACGAGAATGGCGAACTGGAGTTGAGTTTTAGGTTCGCAGGGCAGGAAAAAGCCTGGATGGAACTGCGCAATTCCTTCAAGAATGGGAGCGTGATAAAAGTAAAAATTATTGACGCCAACAAAGGCGGACTCTTGGCAAAGTATCGCCAGATTCCAGGATTTTTACCAGTATCACAATTGGCGCCTGAAAATTATCCCAGAATCAACGGCGGAGACAAGAGTAAAATATTGGAAAAATTAAGAAGTTTTGCCGGAGTGGAATTTGACGTAAAAGTGATGACTCTTGACGAAAAAGAAGATAAGATCATTTTTTCTGAAAAAGAGGCTTGGAATGAAAAACAGCAAGACGTGATCGCCAAGTATAAAATTGGAACCATCGTGGAGGGAACAATCACAGCCATAACCGATTTTGGCGTTTTTATCTCTTTTGGCGAAAATTTGGAAGGACTGGTGCATATTTCCGAACTTGCTTGGCAAAGAATAGACAACCCGAATGATTTGTATAACGTAGGCGATGCCATAAAAGCGGAGGTTATCAGCCTTGATAACTCCAAAATTTTCTTAAGCGCCAAAAAATTGATACAGGATCCTTGGGTGGCGGTCGCTGAAAAGTACAAGATCGGCCAGATCGTTAAAGGGCACATCCTCAAAGTAAATCCTTTTGGGCTCTTCGTTTCGTTGGATGATGAGATTCACGGTTTGGCCCATATCAGCCAATTGAATCTGGCTGCCAGGCAGAAAGTTAATGAAAAATTCAATCAGAGGGAAGTGAGGAACTTTGAAATCGTATCCATTGAAGCAAAAGACCATCGTTTAGGCCTGGCCTATAAAGATGAGAACAATGAGCCGGAAGCAAAGGAAGAGAAGCAAGAAGATGCAAATGAAAAAAAGACTGGCAGCGACGAGAAAAAAGAGGTTGAAAAGGTTGAAAAAAAAGTTAAGGAAACAAAGAAAGCTCACACTGATAAAACCGTTGAAAAGAAGTCAAAGAAAAAAGAAACAAAATAAAATTATTTTTTAAAAACTCGTCCCGTATTTTGCGGGGCGAGTTTTTGCATGGTCGCCGATTGTCTCCGGCTTTACTTTTTGAGAAAAATAGAATATTATTGTACCATTAAGAATAAATGATTTAAAATTTTAAATATGAAAAACTTGATTAAAAATTTTATAATATTTTTTGTTATTTTTCTGCTTATTGCCTCAGCCTTCGCTTTAACCAACGGAAGTCTTAGCAGTCCCGAAAAGGCGACAATGGGGCAGTTTATCAAGCAGATTGAAGGCGGTCTGGTTGATTCAATCTCTGTCAATGGAACAGAACTTGAGGTAAAACTGAAAGATGGGAAGAAAGAGATTGTAAAAAAAGAGACAGGAGAAACCTTGTCAGAACTTTTTAAAAATTATGGGATTGCAGCGGAAATTATTTCCAGCTTGAACATCGATGTCAGAGAGAATGAGGGGTGGAATTATTGGCTGGGGGCAATCCTTCCATTTTTGATCCCATTCCTTTTGATTGGCGCCTTCGTTTTCTTTATGCTGAGAAGCGTGCAGGGGGCGAATTCACGGGCAATGATGTTTGGACAGAGCCAGGCCAAGGAATTTTCTAAAGATCAAAAGAACAAGGTTACCTTTAAAGATGTGGCGGGAGTGAAAGAGGCAAAAGAGGAGTTGATGGAAGTGGTGGAATTTTTGCGCAACCCCAAAAAATTTCTTGATCTGGGAGCAAGGATTCCGCGAGGCGTTCTGCTTCTGGGGACTCCAGGCACAGGCAAAACATTGCTGGCAAGGGCGGTGGCAGGAGAAGCAGACGTGCCTTTCTTTCATATATCAGGTTCAGAATTTGTGGAAATGTTCGTCGGGGTCGGCGCATCGCGCGTTCGGGACCTTTTTAAGAAAGCCAAAAAAAATTCGCCCTGCATCGTTTTTATTGATGAGATAGATGCAGTGGGCAGAAGGCGCGGAGCCGGACTCGGAGGTTCGCATGATGAACGTGAACAGACCTTAAATCAGATTTTGGTGGAAATGGACGGTTTTGATCCGAGTGTCAACATCATCGTTATGGCGGCGACAAATCGGCCGGATGTGCTTGATCCGGCGCTGCTTAGGCCCGGACGTTTTGACCGGCAGGTGATTTTGGATAATCCCGATATCCAAGACAGAGAAGCGATTCTTAAAATCCATGCCAGAAAAAAACCTTTAGCCAAAGAAGTGTCCTTAAGAAGAGTCGCTGAACGCACTCCCGGATTTTCAGGCGCTGACCTGGCTAATCTTTTAAATGAAGGCGCGATTTTGGCGGCTAGAAACAACAAAAAGATCATCACCATGGAAGAGCTTTTTGAGGCGATTGAAAAAGTGATGCTGGGACCGGAGAGAAAAAGCAGGATGATCACGCCGCAAGAAAGAAAGATAACCGCTTATCATGAGGCAGGACATGCTGTCGTGGCGCATTTGCTGCCAAACACTGATCCCGTGCATAAAGTTTCCATCATTGCCAGGGGGCGGGCGGGCGGGTATACGCTTAAGCTGCCAACCGAGGACAGGCACATGTACACCAAGACCGAGTATATTGAAGAAATCTCCGTGCTTCTTGGGGGGTATGTTACGGAAAAAGAAATTTTTGGAGAAGTGACTACCGGAGCTACTTCGGATTTAAGAAAGGCGACAAGTACGGCGCGAAAATTGATCACTGATTTCGGGATGTCTGAAAATTTGGGGCCAAGGACTTACGGCGAAAAAGAAGAAATGATTTTTCTGGGAAGAGAAATAACCGAACAGCGGGATTATTCTGAAAAAGTAGCTGAAAAAATTGACGAAGAGATTAGCGGTTTTATCAGCAGGGCAGAAGTGATAGCCAAAGAAATTGTCGCAGAGCACAAGGAAAAGCTGGAGATAATTGTCGCTGAACTGTTGGAAAAAGAGACCATTGAAAAAGACAGATTTGAAGAATTGCTGGGCATAAAACCAGGGGGTAAAAAAGGGGAAACCGATCTCTCGTTGGCTGAAAAATCAAACGAATAAAAATTTTTTAAAATAATCAAAACATAATTTTTTAAAACCTGCCGGTCATATCTGGCAGGTTTTTGTTTTATTTATATTTTTATGTTATAATAATTTCAAAATAACAAATAACAAGCCTATAAATCATTTTGGTGATTTTATAGATTTTTATAAGCCTATGCATCTATATCGCAATATTTTCAAAGATTCTTTGGCAAGCGTTTGGAAAAATAAATATTTATGGTTTTTCGGACTTTTTGCGACCCTGATCGGAAGCACGAGCGAATATGAAATCCTTTTTGGTAGTTCTGACTCAAGCTTTCAAAATGGCTTCTTATCAAAACTTTCCATCTGGAAAGAAACGGGTATTTTTTCTGCCAATGGGTGGATAAATATGGGTAATTTGGCGGCCAAAGATCCGCTGGCATTTTTTATCCTGATAAGTTTGCTTTTGGCGATTTTGATTCTCAGCATCTTTTTGGTATGGCTGACAATCACTTCTCAGGGCGCACTGGTTTATAACTCAGGAAAGATAAGGCTTGAGAAAAAACATTCTTTTAAAGAAGGACTGGATGCCGGCAAAAATAAATTTTGGCCGGTTTTAACGTTAAATTTATGCTTGAAGGTTTTCTTATCTGTCTTGTTCCTGCTGCTTAATTTGCTGGTGATAAAAAATTGGAGCGGGTCGGCTTTCTCAGTCACCGGTTTGTTGTTTTTCATCGGCTTTCTGCTGTTTATTCCCATATCAATCATTCTTTCATTTATCACCAAATACGCGATTGCCTTTGTTGTGATCAAAGATGAAAAATTGGTTAAATCCGTAAAAGAGGGGTGGAAGTTGTTTTTGGATAATTGGCTTGTTAGTTTGGAAATGGCATTTTTGCTTTTTGCAATCAGTTTTATCTCGGCTATCGCTTTGATTATGACATTTTTGGTGCTAGCTGTTCCGATTTTGTTTATTGTGGTTGTCTTTAGCAGCATTTTGGCTTATGTGAATTTTATGGTCATCATCCTCTGCGCCATGATCTTTTATATCATCGCCATCATTATTTTTGGATCATTCTTAACGGCTTTCCAGATCGGCGCCTGGACAAATCTTTTTATTGAGCTTATAAGCAGAGGCGGAGCAAGCAAACTGAACCGTATTTTCAGCCAGGACTAGAAAATTATCCTTTTTATTTTCTTAATTGCTTCGTTGTTATTATTTTAGCAAATGAAGCAATTTTAGTTTAAACGTTTCATTTGTATAACTTTACATTCTGATTGCAATTTTTTTAAAATTAAGCCTTTTGACTAAAGAAGTTAAATGTCTATACTATAAACATGATATTCAGGCTATATTACATTTTGACAGTAAAGCCTGTTCGTAAAGGCGAGAAATTTTAAAAAAATTGCAATCAGAATGTAAAGTAGGTTTAATGAACTTATGTCAAACAATTTACAATCAATTGAAGATCTGATAGTTGATTCACAGGGAGGAAAAAAGGACGACGAAAGCGTGCAAGGGAAATTTCAGGCTAAGCAAGCGGAGATAAGCACAAAGGAAATGGAACGGCTTGCGGAACGAGCGGCTGGCAACATGGGCGTTCCGTATATAAATTTGTTCGGCTTTCCAATCAGCCCGGAGGCTTTGATTTTGATCAAGGAGGAAACCGCAAAAAAAGTTGAGGCAGTTTGTTTCTTTTATGACGGCAAAAGAGTGAGAATCGGCGCGTTAAATCCGATGTTTGAAGAAATAAAACAGATCAAAGAACAGATAAGCAAAGACTATTTTGCGGAAACGGAAATATATCTGATATCGGAAAAAAGTTTAGCTTATGCGCTTAAGCTGTATAAGTCCATTCCCAAGATACGAGTGTTTAACCGAGGCGTGGAAGTCACGGAAAAAGACTTGGATATGTTCAGCGAAAAGTTTACGAGCTTTCATGATTTGCAAAAAGAAATTGATAAAGCGCAAGTGACTGATATCGTTACCATGGTTATGGCCGCGTCCATCAAGACGAATTCATCCGATATCCACATTGAAGCGGAAGAAAACGGAATCAAGGTTCGCTTTAGGGTTGACGGCGTTTTGCACGATGCCGCCGTCATTGATAAGGATTTGTGGAAAAAAATTATTTCCCGCATGAAGGTTTTGGCAAAGGTAAAGATCAATGTAACTGACAAGCCGCAAGACGGGCGGCTGTCAATTGACACAAAAAAAGAAAGAATAGATATCAGAGCTTCTTTTTTGCCGACAAATTTCGGCGAAAGCGTTGTGATGAGATTGCTCAGGTCAAGCACGGTCGGACTCGGGTTTGAAGATTTGGGGATAAGAGACAGATCATTCAATCAATTGAAGAAACAAGTGGAGCGCCCGAACGGGATGATCATAACGACCGGTCCGACAGGCAGCGGCAAAACAACAACGCTCTACGCAGTTCTCAAAAAGCTAAATTCGCCGCAGACAAAAATTATCACAATTGAAGATCCGATTGAATATCAGCTGGAAGGCATCAATCAATCGCAGACCAGTGATAAATACACTTTTGCCCAGGGGCTCAGGTCTATTGTCCGGCAAGACCCGGACGTGGTTATGGTGGGAGAAATCAGAGATTTGGAAACCGCTGAAATCGCCATTCAAGCGGCGCTTACAGGGCATTTGGTTTTGTCCACCATCCATACAAATGATGCGGCCGGCACAGTCCCAAGGTTCCTTTCCATGGGCGCAAAACCATTTCTTTTGGCACCCGCTTTGAATGTTATGATCGGACAACGCTTGGTCAGGAGAATTTGTGAAAAGTGCAAGACTGAAATCAAACTGGAGGAAGAATTGCGCGAGAAAGTAAAAAAAATTATTGAAAAATTACCCGCGGAAGAAAAAACGGGAATTGATTCAGCTAACTTAAAGTTTTGGGGCGGCAAGGGATGCGAATCTTGCCAAGGCCTGGGGTATAAAGGCAGGATCGGTATCTATGAGATTCTTGTGATGGATGAAGACATTGAGAAAATGGTGCTTGACGGGAAAGTTTCTGAATATGATATGCGCCGCGTGGGCGCGGAGAAAGGAATGGTGTCTATGGTTCAAGACGGAATTCTGAAAGCGCTTGACGGAATAACATCCATTGAAGAGGTGTTTAGGGTGGCGGAGGATGAGTAGGCTAATTGCCAATTTCTAATTTCTAATAACTAATTTCTAAAAACAATGATTAATAAGAAATTTATACAAAAGTTAAAAAAAGAGCATGAGGAAAACAATTCTGAAAGGCGGCAGATCATCAGTCTGTCTAATGTCATTTTGCACGATTCAAAAAGGGTGATTTTTTCCATTCATCGCGGGGATATGAAAAAAGCGGAGGAAAGCCTCCTCTCGATTGAAAAGATTTTAAAAAAACTGGAGAAAGATTTTGGGAATATACGGACTTCTCAGGAAGGGGCTTATAAAGCTTCGGTGGAAGAATACGCGGAAGCGAAAACCTTGTTTATGGTTGTCAGAGGAGAAAAGTTGGATGAGTTTAAGAACATCAAGCTTACCTATGATGTTTATCTGGGGGGTATCTGCGATCTGACAGGGGAGCTTGTCAGACGCGCGACCAATGAGGCGGCGAAAGGAAATCGCGATGAAGTGACGAAGATCAAAAGCGTCATAAATGATATCATGGCGGAACTTGTTGAATTTAACATTTCCGGATATCTAAGAACGAAGTATGATCAGGCCGGAAACGCGCTCAGAAAGATTGAGCAGATGGACTATGAACTTAAAATTAGAGGATAATTTTTAAATTGTATTTTGAGATTTATTTATTTGTTTTTTTACTTTACAATAATTATAATTTTTTTGAAATTAAGCCTTTTGCTAATCAAAGGTAAGACATATCCGCATAAAGACTGTTTTTCAAATTATATTTTGATTATTTGTTTTAAGCCGTTCGTAAAGGCAAGTAATTTCAAAAAAATTATAATTATTGTAAAGCAAAAAAACAATCTGTCGCTTAAGTCATCGGTTTAGACCTAAGATTTTTTAGGTTATTTTTTATGCTTTTATTCAAACAAGATAAGAAATTTTTTCAGGCGGTGGCGGTTATGATCGGATATATCGTGGGCGTTGGGATTTTCAGTTTGCCATTTCTGACATATAAATCGGGGGTGGTCACGTTTATGATCTTGCTGCTTGGATTCGGAGCGGTTCAGTATATCATCCATATGATATACGCCAGCCTGATTGTGGCCACAAAAAGTTTTCACAGGCTTCCGGGTTTTACGGAAATATACCTTGGGAAAAAATGGAAAATGGCGGTTTTTGCCGCTGATATGTTTGGAAATGCCGGCTGTCTTTTAGCGTATACGATCATTACCGGGATATTTTTGGAAGCATTGCTCGGCCCGGTTTTGGGAGGCACCGCCTTTATGTATGCATCTGTTGTTTTCGGCATGGAAGCCATCATTGTTTTTTTTGGAATAAGCATGATCGCGCAATGCGAACTGTATATGTCGGCTTTGCTTGTCTTGGTTGTCGGGCTGATTGCCTGGAAGGGCAATGGCATGATCTCGCTGCAAAATTATCCAATCGTTGATTGGAAATATATATTTTTGCCTTTTGGCGCTTTGTTGACAGCTCTTGACGGCAACGGATCTTTGCCGATGGTTGGTAAGCTGGTTGATAAGAACATTTCCAAGTTCAAATCAGTCATCAAGACCAGCATGGTTATCGTTCTGATCGTAACATTGATCTTTCCCCTGGTTGTCGTCGGAATCACCGGATCAAGCACGACGCAAGACAGTCTGGCCGGCATCAAGGCCATGGTGGGGGGCGGCATTCCGATTCTGGCTTTGATTTTTGGATTTTTTTGCATCGTAACATCAGTTCTCGGAGTCGGAGAGTCGGTCAGGGAAACGTTGTGGTGGGATTTTAAAGTTAACAAGAATTTAGCATGGGCCATTACCTTCCTTGTGCCATATTCCATGTATTTTTTTGGCGTGAGGAGCTTAACGACGGTCGTAAGCTTGATTGGCGCCATCGGTACGGGTTTTTGCGCCATCACGATGCTTTTGATTTTTAAAAAGCTTAAAAAAATCAACAATCATCCGATACTTTTTAAAAGGCCGCCTTCGGATATCTTGATATATTGCTTTATCTCTTTGTTTGTTGCGGGAATGATATATGAGGTATCATATTTTGTTTTTGGAGTTTTTTAAATTTTTAATCCAGCCGTATGTTGATTGCGATTTTTTCTGATGTTCATGATAACCCTTTGTATTTGGAGAAATTTTTAAATTGGAGCCGGGAAAATAAAATTGAGAAAGCGATTTGTTGCGGCGATGTCGGGAGCATTGAAACCATCAAGCGTCTTTCCGTCGGCTTTGCTCAAGAAATCTTGCTGGTCAGGGGGAATTTGGACCATTACGACGGAAAAGAATTGGCAAAATTTAAGAACATCATATTTTACGATGAATCAGGATTTTTTGAAATTGACGGCCTCAATGTCGGCTTTTGTCATGAGCCTTATAAGATCAAAAAAATTTTAGAAGACCACAAGAATGTAAGAATTATCTTTTACGGGCATACGCATAAGCCGTGGATTGAAAAAAAAGACGGAGTGCAAATGGTTAATCCGGGGACAATGGGGGGCTTGGGATGTTTATCAACTTTAGCTTTTTGGGATACGGAAAAAAAAGAAATCAAGCTTATAAAGCTAGATGATATATAGAACGAAAAGAAAAATATGAATAAAAAGAATATTCTCTTTCAAAAAGATGCAAATTTAAAAAAAGTCGGCGAAAAAGCGGTAAGAATGGCAGGTGAGTTTGCTTTGGAGAAATATAAGACGTTTAATCGGTCGGAAGTTACAGTAAAGGCGCATGATGAGCTTTTAACTTATGTAGATTTAGAATCGGAAAACATCATCATGAGCGAAATCAGAAAAAATTTTCCAGATCATCATATTTTATCCGAGGAGGCGGGGGACAACAAGAGCGGATCGGACTATCTGTGGATCATTGATCCGATTGACGGGACGACCAACTTTACCATGCATAATCCGCTGTGGGCGGTGTCAGTCGGACTTGCGTATAAAGCAGAAATAATCATGGGATTCGTATATGCGCCATTTTTGGGTGAGATGTTCATTGCTGAAATCAGAAAGGGAGCAACTCTTAATGGTAAAAAAATAAAAGTTTCAAATTTTCAAACAGGAAAAGTGCTCAATACTTTTTGCAGCGGGCGGGATCTGAGGTTTATAAAGAAAGTGGTGGATTATAATGCTCGTCAAAGATTAAGTGAGAAAACAGCGTATATTTTGGGAAGCGCCGCGCTTGATTTGGCATATGTGGCTAGCGGCCGGGTGGAAACAGTTTTTATTCCCGGCGCCAGCCTTTGGGACGTAGCTGCCGGAATTTTGCTCGTCAGAGAAGCGGGCGGAATCGTTACGGATGAGAAGGGAAAAAGTTGGACGATAAAAAGCGAGTATGTGCTGGCGGCCAACAAAAAAGAGCATCCTAACTTGTTAAAAATTGTAAAAAGTTTGTAGAAGATATGTCAGAATTAAATGAAGTACAAAAAAAGACTTTACTGGATGTTGCGAAAAGGACAGTAGAGTCTTTTGTTAAAGAGGGGAAAATTTTGGAGTTTGCGGTTCAGGATGAAAGTCTTAAAAAACAAATGGGGGCTTTTGTGACTCTCCATTTGAAGGGGGAACTTAAAGGATGTATCGGGCAGATTTTGCCGACAGGAAATCCGTTGTGGGAGGTGGTCAGGGAAATGGCGATTGCGGCTTGCTCTGAGGATGATCGTTTTGATTCAGTTACAGAAGAAGAACTCGGAGATTTGAAGTATGAAATAAGCGTTTTATCAGAACCAATGTTGGTTGATGATTGGCGAAAAGTTAATTTGGGAGTGGATGGAGTGATTGTGAGGAAGGGCGTGCGAACCGGCGTATTTTTGCCACAGGTAGCGGAGGAAACAGGATGGACGAAGGAGGAATTTTTGGAGCATCTGTGCGCGGATAAGGCCGGGCTCAAGCCGGATGCCTACAAGAATGATCCAGAGGTGCGGATTTATGTTTTTAGAGCGCAGGTGTTTGCAGACACAAATTAACACAAATTATAAACAAATTAACACAAATATTTATTTCTTCATAACTTTCTTCAGGTATTTTCCCGTATGCGTATCGGTAAGCGCCACTTCTGGGGGCGTGCCTTGGGCTACGATGTAGCCGCCTTGGTTACCGCCTTCGGGGCCGAGGTCAATGATGTGGTCAACGGATTTTATGACGTCAAGATTATGTTCAACAATGATGATGGTGTTGCCTTTGTCGGCCAATTTATCCAGAACTCCGAGCAGGCGCTTGATGTCTTCAAAATGGAGGCCGGTGGTCGGTTCATCCAGAATGTAAAGCGTCCGGCCGGTGGCTCTTCTGGAAAGCTCAGTCGCCAGTTTGACTCTTTGGGCTTCTCCGCCGGACAGAGTTGTCGCGCTTTGTCCGAGCTTGATATAACCAAGACCTACTTCTTTTAAGGTAGCGATTTTTTTGTAAATTGCGGGGTGATTTTTGAAAAAAGCGCAGGCTTCCTCCACTGTCATTTGCAAAACATCGGAAATATTTTTGCCTTTATAGAAAACTTCCAAAGTTTCCTTATCAAACCTTGCGCCATGGCAGACTTCGCATTCAACGTAAACATCCGGCAAGAATTGCATTTCAATCTTGACCATGCCGTCGCCGGAACAAGCTTCACAGCGGCCGCCCACGACGTTGAAAGAAAATCTTCCCGGCTTATAGCCTTTAATTTTCGCTTCCGGAAGCGAAGAAAACAGTTCGCGGATGGGGGCAAACGCGCCGGTATAGGTGGCCGGATTTGATCTGGGCGTGCGACCGATGGGGGATTGATCAATATCAATGACTTTATCAATGAATTGCAAACCTTCAATGGATTTATGCGCGCCTGGTTCTGCTTTGGCGCGGTAGAGTTTTTTGCTTAAAGCTTTGGCAAGGATCTCGGTCATCAGGGTTGATTTTCCGGAACCGGATACGCCGGTGATGGCAATGAATTTTCCGAGCGGGAATTCAACATCAATGTTTTTTAAGTTGTTTTCCGTGGCCCCGATGATCTTTATCTTTCCGCCATTTCCTTTGCGGAATTTTTCCGGAGCCGGTATGAACTTTTTTCCTGAAAGGTATTGCCCGGTTAGAGAAAGGGAAGATTTTTTGATATCAGCCGGAGTGCCGCTGAAAACAATCTCTCCGCCATGCTCGCCAGCGCCGGGCCCCACGTCAATTATCCAGTCCGCGGAGTTCATGGTGTCTTCATCGTGTTCCACCACGATCACCGTGTTGCCGATATCTTTAAGTTGCTTTAAGGTTTTTATCAATTTGTTGTTATCTCTTTGGTGCAAGCCGATTGACGGTTCATCAAGGATATATAAGACGCCGATCAGTTTTGTGCCGATCTGATTTGCCAAACGGATGCGCTGGGCCTCGCCACCTGACAGTGTGTTTGCCGCGCGGTCAATCGTCAGATAGCTTAAACCGACGTTTAAAAGAAACTCCAAACGGTTTTGGATCTCTTTGATTATGGGTAAAGAGATTTTTTTATCGCGGTTGGACAACAGTTTGTCTTCAGCCAAATCGGAAAAGAATTTCTTGGAGTCATCAATCGTTTTTTTTGTCACGTCGTATATGGAATGATCGGCGACTTTTACCCCCAGGATTTCTTTCTTCAATCTTTTTCCTTCGCAGGACGGGCATTTTAGCACCTTCATATACTGTTCAATCTCTTTTCTGACCCAGTCCGATTCAGTTTGGTTGAAACGTCGTTCCAGATTCGGGATCACGCCCTCAAATCCGGTTGTAAGCTCGCCGGAAAAGCGGTCAGATTCATAATTTATGTTATATGATTTGTCGCCGGAACCATACAGAACGATATCCAGCTGTTTTTTGGTAAGGTCTTTGATGCGGGTGTTTAAGTCAAAATCATTTTTAACAGCAATCGTTCCAAGAATTCTCATCAGCCAGCTTTGTGACAGCGCCGCATTTCTGGTCCAAGGTTTTATGGCGCCTTGGGCAATCGTCAGATTTTTGTTTAGAATCAGGTCCGGATCAATCTCCAGCTTGGTGCCCAGACCGGTGCATTCAGGACAGGCGCCATGGGGAGAATTGAAAGAAAAATTACGCGGCTCCAGATCAGGCAAGCTGATTCCGCAATCCGGGCAAGCGTATAACTTGGAAAAAGTTTTTTCCTTGGGTGCTCCTTTTTTTTCTTCTGCCAAAGCGATTGTGACCAAGCCATCCCCAAGCTCCATGGCTTTTTCCACGGCTTCCGCCAAGCGAGACTGGTCTTCCTTGTTTTTGTTTGCTTTGATGCGGTCAATGACGATTTCAACCGTGTGTTTCTGATGTTTGTTGACGTCCAGGTCTTCCGCTTCTTCAATTGTCATGATCTGCTTGTCAAAACGGATGCGGGAATACCCGGCTTTGGAGACATTTACTAAAATGTTTTTGTGTTCGCCCTTTTTGTCTCTGATTATGGGAGCAAGTATTAATATATTTTCATCTGGATATATCTCAAAAACATTTTTGGTTATTTCGTCAACCGTATACGGGCGGACTTTGTGTCCGCAGTCCGGGCAATGAGGGACGCCGATGCGAGCGTATAACAGACGCAAATAATCATAAATTTCGGTTATTGTTCCGACTGTGGATCTGGGGTTGTGAGGCGCGGTTTTTTGGTCAATGGAAATTGCCGGAGACAGCCCTTCAATGGAATCAACATCCGGTTTGTCCATCAGGCCCAAAAATTGTCGGGCATATGCTGACAAAGATTCAACATAACGCCTTTGGCCTTCTGCATATACGGTATCAAAAGCCAAAGACGATTTTCCGGAGCCGGAAAGGCCGGTTATGACAACAAATTTGTCCCGCGGGATATCAACATTGATGTTTTTCAGGTTATGCACGCGCGCTCCTCGGATCCTGATTTGATTGCTGTCTATAATCGGTTTGGGCATATATTTAAATTTGCGGATTTTACCGCTTTTAATTAATTACAACGAAGTCTATTATACACGAAGGAAATGAATTTGGCAAGGCTAAGGGGCCGCCCCTGATTCTTGACTAGATTAAGATTATTGTTTATACTGATTTTAGTCCTCAACCAGGGGCTATATTTTTTTATTCTAACCCTATATTACATGGAAAAGCTTACAAATCTACGAAGTGAGATAGATGAGATTGACCGAGCGATTCTCAGCTTGCTGGAAGAGCGGATGGGGGTGATAAGGCAGATTGGCGGAATCAAAAAAAAAGCAGGGCTTCCGGCAATTGATCAAAAAAGACACGATGATCACGCCAAAGAACTAGCTTTTGCCGCAAAGAAGCTAAGTGTTTCCGGAGATTTGGTTAAAGAGTTATACGAGGTAATCCATAAGTATTCAGCGAAAGAACAAGGAGAGTAACATCTTGGTCCCTTCGTCTAGTGGTTAGGACGCGAGGTTTTCATCCTTGCAACGGGGGTTCGATTCCCCCAGGGATCACAATTGAGGAATTGGCGTTAGCCAATTCCTTTTTGGTTTCTAATATTGGAGAAAGAACAGGGGTTCTAAATTCATTTAAGTCATAAATAGGTTTTTCTGGAAAAATTAAACTCTGTAATTTAATCTGTTGCTGGTAAGTCGCCTGCTCCCAAAATTCAGGGATAGTAGCTATGAAATCAAAAACATAACTAACGGCTTGATCGACATTAAAACTTTCAAGCTTCATACCAAATATATCTGCCTGTTTGTCGGCTATCTCTTTTTTAACTTTTTCGAAAGCCATTTTAAAATCCTCATCGTTAAATAGTTCTTTTTTCTTCATTTCAATTAATTTTAATTTTTCTTCTTCAAGCTGATCGATTTTTTGAGCTAGATAATTTCTGGCTTGGTTGATTTCCTGATATTTTTTTTGCCAGACATCAATAATTACCGCTTTGAAGCTGTTTAAAAAAGTAACCTTGGGAGTAATTTTTTTCAAATATCCAACAAAATCCTTTTCCATGCCTTTCTTCGCAATGGATTTTTTTGATGAACAATCTTTATTGTAGCATCCGTAGTAAGGGTATTTTCCTCCGCATTTCCCGGTTGAGAAGTAACCGGTCAGTGGCCGCCCGCAATATGCGCATAGAACAAAATGTCTTAGCGGAAAAGCCTCACAAGCACGATTTATGGAAATGCACTCGCCCCGGCTATTTCCTGATAAAACACTCTGGCATTTATAATAAATTGCTTCATCGGTTAACTTTTCGTGACTGCCGGGATATTCTTCTTTCCCTGTGGTCATTACGCCGATATAAAATTTATTATTAATTATTTTATACATAGTTTGTTTAGATATCTCCTTGCCTCGCCAAGAAGTTAAGCCTTTCTTGTTAACCATAGTTCTAACTTCTTCAAGCGGATATATCCCGGTGGCGAATTTTTCAAAAGCCCAAGTTATCAGATGCGATCGGTTTACATCAAGAGCTATTATTTTATGGTTTTGGCTATCTAGCGTATTTACATATCCGATGGGAGCCTTCCAGCACCATACTCCTTGCTTAATTTTTTCCATCATGCATGCTGATACGCGCTCGCTCTTCATGTCATTATCAAACTGCGCAAAGGCAGCCATCATGTTGCCGTTTAGTTTTCCAGATGGAGTTTCGTCTATTGCAGATTCAGAAGTAGAAATTAATTGAATTTTCATTTTATTCAAACGACACAGGATGCTTGTATAGTCATTTGTGTTTCTTGATAAACGATCAACTTTGTAAACGATCAAGCAATCTATTCGTCTGTAATTTTTTTCGCAATAGTTAAGTAATTCTTTAAGGCTTGGCCTATCAATTGTTTTTGCCGAAACTCCGTCATCGTGGAATGTTTTTAATATCTCTATGCCACGCCTTTCTGCGTATTCAATACAGTTTTTTCTTTGTTGTTCAAGGCTTACACCAAACTGTGCCTGATCCTCGGTGGAAACCCGGTAATAAATTATTCCTTTTTTAAAATTTGTTGTTATCATATTTTAATATAAAAGGGAGCAGTTTATCTGTTGGACACAACTACCTTAACGGAAGTTGAAACAGAGACTGCTCCCTTTTCGTGCCACAAAATTAATTATGGCAATAAAAATCCGTTAAGTTATAGTTGTGTCCAGTTTTATTTTAGCAAAATAATTAATTGTTTTCAAGATTCTTAGCTTTTTTGCTCATCCAAAATTCAAAAGCTAGTTCAGCAAACCTATATTGAATATCACGAATATGCTCAATTTCCTCATCAGTTAACCATTGAGCTTCGTCGCCTAACAATTCTTTGTATTTGGATAAGGTGATCATTAAATTAATTTACAATATATTTGTTGAAGTTTGTTGTTTCTATGGGAGGAAAATATTTTTTATAAGCCGACTTTCAAGCGGCCTATAAAAGAAGAAAATATTCTTGATTATGGGAGTTTTGCAATGCCTAAAAAGGAGCAAAATATTTTCTAAGTAACGTGACTTTTCGGCGGCCTATAAAGGGGGAAAACACCTCTCACTTATTGAATTTTTTCGCACCTATAAGAGAGGTTGGCTATTAATTAAAGGTAGATTTGTTATTTGTATTGATTAATAAATTTTTTAATATGCCTCTTTTATCACTTAGGCAATAATCATCCCTGTCTACCAGTTTGAAGGCTGCATATATTTCATTTTTTGAATATTTTTCTCCCAATTCAATCAAGCTAACGACGATGCTTTCAAGCAAAACAATATCTGACCAGCCATTAAATTTTAATAATTTTCTCAATCTGAGAAACATTGTTCGTATTCTGAATTTTTTCGCCCTGAAAAATTTAACGTATTTTTTGATTTCTTCTATCATAAATTTTGTTGCACGGCACAAACATCATATATTTATTTTTGGTCGCGCAGAATTAAAATTTTGATTGTTTTATGCAGTTATTTATATCATGGATTCATGGTCCGACATTGCCGAAGAATCATTTTCTTTGGATAGAGGATTTTTGTTTATTATTTTACTTATATGCCCAAAACCGTAGCATGCCGAGGAGCGTCGTGTTTGGGTTTGTTCGTTTTTGTCGGAATCTGTAAAATAATTTTTATTATCCTTGTCCTTAATTTTATTCCCTAATTCCTTCGGTATGTCTTCTTCAGACGGTCGTGTATAGCGGGGTGATACGCTGTATATCTTCAGAAGATACGACCCATTTCTTCTTTTTTCCTTTTTTTCCACCCATCCTTTTTTTACCAAACTTCGTATCATTTTAGAAACTGTATTTTTATCAATACTTAATTTTGTAGCTATCAATCTGCAGCCCACGAATGTTGTATTGTTTTTGTTGCAATGGCGGCATAACGCAATATATATAACTTGTTCGTAAACCGATAAATCACGGGCATATTTATCAACGAAAGCATCGTTTAACCAAAATTTTCTCATATAAATATAAAATAAATTGTATTTTTATTTGTTGAATAATATTGTTTTTATTGTTTTGAAGCTATCGAATAATATACGAGGATCAACAAGGAGTTCGCCAGAAAAATATCCCGTTACTATTTTTTTGCATTGACCTAGATTTTCAAATACAAAAAAGCACTCACGCCCGGACCATTCAGTAGAATGAAGTTTGGCACCAAGTGTATATAAAGTGCTTGCTATATATTGGTCTTTCGTTTTAAAAATATTTTTATTTAAATTTTTCATAGTGTTATTAATATGCTTATATTGTCTCTAAATTTTAACTTTAATTCTATTGGAAGCTCCATGGAATTTTGTAATAAAAAAACACCCAAAAATTTGGGCGTTTCTAATATTATCAACAGTATATCGAGGCTCTATCGTTTAATTCCTCTGATCATAAGGTTATATCTGTATGAATTTATTTCTTTTGGGTAACCAGATATTTTTTCTTTTAGTTCAATTATACCTTCATATTTGTTATCGGTAGTTTTTTTTATTCGGTCATTTATTCCACCGATATCGACACGAAAATTTTGGGAATCAGTATATTTTTTATTTAGCTTGTTATTCTGTTGGTCGTAATAATTTTTTATTTTAATACTTCCGTGTTCTATATAGTCATTAAAATTATTAAAATCATAGAAGTCTCTATTTGTTTTGCCTCTTTCGAAAAAATAATTGATTATGACGGCCCTTTTATCTTGAAAATAAATACTTTCTATGCCGGTAATTTTTAATTCCCCGGTTAGATTATCTTTGTTAAAAAGATAATCTGTTTTGCAAAAAGATATTTTTTGGTGCAAATCGGGTTGAGAATAGTTTAATTTACCGAGTTCACTCTTAAGAGCCGAAATATCTAAGTCTACTTTTTGAATTTTTGCGCAGTAGATTTCATCACATCTCATTTTATAATCATCGTCATAATGCTCCTTGCTTTGCAGATATTCTTTGTAGCAATCCGGGTCATAATTTATTTCTAGATTGGACGGCTTTTTTGGTGGCAAGTAATCTCTTTTTTTAGTAAAAAGATTAAAACTTTTTATAATTTTTTTTCCCTTTAACTCGTATAGGTATTCATCAATCACACCTGGACCGATTAGATCATCACGGTCTCCCAAGCAGACTGTTATTTCTTTGCCTTTAGAATTTTCCGTAGATTTAACTAGGCCATACAAAAAGCCCGCTCTAATTGTATTTAGTATTTCGTTATCTTTTTTTTGTGACATAAATTTACATATAAATATTTAATTATATTTTAGCTCAATTTATTTTTATTTTCAAATTGATAGAAGTTGATTTTTATAAGATTTGGGTGTAAATTAAAAGTGTTCACCCACAACTTAATATTTCCAAAGGGGCTGTCCTAACTATCCAATTACGGGTAGAGACGGGCAGTCGAGTTCCATAATTGGGATTCCTTTGGGAGTTACCGTTGTGGGTGAACACTCGGCTGTCCTTTTTTGTATTTAAAAAATATTTAACAAAATTTATTATGAAAAAGAAAATAACAATTTTATCAATTATTTTGCTTTCTTTCTTTCTTTTTTGTTGGTATTCACTTAGACCTTCGTTTATCAGGATGAGTTGTTCTAAAAAAGTTGAAAAACTTTTAGAGGACAACAAAAATCTTGCCATCGAGCAATTCAATAATGCCTATCAACATTGTTTAAATGGAAAGGGATTAAGAGATTAAAAAATAAATGAAAAGCATGAATACAGATTATTCAAAATTTAAAATTAATCAGATAGCAAATATAATCATTGAAGACTGGAAAAATATAGATCCGCATGCAAAGCATTATTTGGAGGCTATGCGTTGCGTTAAAAATATTAATGATAAGTATGGACAAGACGACGCTAAAAGCATAGTATTGTATTTTTTATCAAGTGCAAGTAATTGGAGCGGGCAACGTGCGAGAGAAATAAAAAAATATTTAAATAAAATAGTTGCTGATAATTTGAAACAGCGCTCTGTTTCAAAGAGCCAGGTGTATACAAAAGAAAATCCCAAACACCCTTATATTAATGGCGCGAGCGTAATAGAATAAATAAAAGATTTTTACGTTTAAACAATAATTAATATGAAAAACGATAAATTGGATAAAATTCAAAAAACGCTTGATGAAATCTTGGGAGAAATGAAAAAAGTCAGCGGATATTTCGATCGGTCTCTTAAAAGAGTTGAAAAGCCGGCTGATGACCAAACAGATGATCTGTATGAAGATGCAAAAAAATTGGTAATAAAATCCGGTAAAGCCAGTGCTACTTTTCTGCAAAGCAAATTTCTTATTGGTTTTGCACGTGCCTCCACCTTGATTGATAAGCTTGAGGAAGATGGAATTGTTGGACCTGCTAAGGGAGGTATTCCAAGGAAGGTCATATATAAAAAAAGAAGTAAATAATTTCTGTTAACTGAAATTTACGGAAATTTAAAAGGATAGATGTCTTAAATATCTATCCTTTTTTATAATTTAATATTAGCAAAAAATGATGAATTCAGGTCAATATATGATATAGCTATTGACTTAATAATAAAAAGCAGTATAATGTAGGTGTGCGATAAATAATATGAAACATATTAAAGACATAGCTGATGTTATTTTAGGATTTACTTTCCGAACCACCTTAGAGGAATCATCGGATGGTAATATTGCTGTTTTACAAGCGAAAAATATATCGGGAAAAATAATAATCAATGAACAGGATTTGATAAAAATTAATATGGACAAAAGCCGATCCAGTGCATTGGCACGAAAAAATGATGTCGCAATTTCTGCGCGCGGTTATTTTAAATCTGCCATTCTTCGTTTTTGCCAACAACCAACCATTGCCGCCGGCTCAACTTATCTTATAAGATTACGAACCCCGGACATTTTACCGGAATATCTTGCTGTTTATCTTAACTCAAGTTTGGGACAAAGGCAAATCAAGGGACGAACAACTGGAGTTGTTATTAATACTTTGCTCAAAAAAGACCTTGAAGCGATAGAAGTGATAATTCCAGATGTTAAACAACAGAGGAAGGCTATAACAATTTACGAAAATAATTTGCGGCATCAGGAACTGTTAAGGCAGAAACAATTTTTATCAAATAAAATAAACGAGGGTTTAATTAATAGAATAATTAATTCATAAGTATATGACCTCCAATAAAGTTACGCAGCAAGATCTTAATAAAATACTTTGGGCCGCGGCCGATTCTTCGCGCATTCAGGTTGATGCCGGTATCTACAAAGACTATGTCTTGGTGATGTTGTTTTATAAATACTTAAGCGACCTTTCAAAGAAGGCGCATGAAAAATATCGGGAGCGTTTCGGCGATGATGAAGCTAGGATTGCTGAGAAGATGAAATCAGATCGTTTTTATCTGCCACCCAAGACTTCGTTTGATCATATTTTTACCTTGAGAGAGAAAGACAATATCGGCGAAGAGCTAAACAAAGCCCTGCATGCCGTTGAAGAAACCAATCGCAGCAAACTCGAAGGCGTTTTTAGTGTGGACTTTAACTCGGAATCAATCCTTGGCAAACTGGAACAGCGCAACCGGATGCTCCGCCACTTGATTGATGATTTTACCAAGATTGACCTGTCGGAGATCGATGATGAGATTATCGGTAATTCCTATATGTATATGATTGAAAAGTTTGGCGCGGATGCCGGTAAGAAAGCGGGAGAATTTTTTACGGTTTCTTCCGTTGCCTCTCTTCTTGCCAAACTTGCTCAGCCAAAAGACGGAAACAGAATAGCCGACCCTGCTTGCGGATCAGGAGGCCTACTTTTATTAGCCGGTCGTGAGGTTGAAAAGCAAGGATCAAAAAATTATGCCCTTTATGGGCAAGAAAGCACCGGCAGCACTTATCAGCTGGCGCGTATGAATATGTTCCTACATGGCAAGGATTCCGCTCGCTTAGAATGGGGTGATACATTGAATAATCCGATGTTAGTGGAAAACGACCAATTAATGAAGTTCGATACCGTTATTGCAAACCCTCCTTTCTCCCTGAAAAAATGGGGAGCGGAGAACGCCGAAGCCGATAAATATAAACGCTTTTGGCGCGGTGTGCCACCCAAGGATAAAGGCGACTTTGCCTTTATATCCCACATGGTTGAATCAGCCAAGCCCAAGACCGGGCGTGTGGCCGTGATCGTTCCGCATGGCGTATTGTTCCGTAGCGGTGCCGAAGGTAAAATCCGCGAAGCTATGCTCAGAGAAAACATTATCGATGCCGTGATTGGACTACCGGCTGGGTTATTTCAGACTACTGGCATCCCGGTTGCAATTTTAATCATTGATCGATCGCGCGAACAGGGAGGCGCCAATGAAACCAAGAAAGATGTTTTGTTTATTGAAGCGTCCAAGGAATTTAAGCCAGGCAAAGCACAAAATATTTTAGCCGAAGATAATATTGAAAAAATATACGCCACTTATGCCGAGCGCAAAGAGATTGAAAAGTTTTCGCGTAAGGTCGGCTTTAATGATATCGCCGAGAATGATTTTAACTTGAATATCACGCGCTATGTGGATACGTTCGAAGAGGAAGAAGAGATCGACATCAGCGCCAGCCTAAAAGAACTGGCGGCCCTGGAGACTGAGATTAAAAAATTGGAAGGCGAGATGGCTAAGTATTTGCTAGAATTAAATATTAAATAAAAATATGTTTGCACCTAAAACCGAGCGAATTGAAAAGATATACAAAGTCCAACCTAGGGGAGTTGATCAGTTGGATTCAATCTTTTCTGGTAATATTAATATGTATATTGATTATGCTAATGTCAGGCCATGGGCAGTTGCGCTTGCGTGGCATATTCACTTGAAAAGATTGAAGCAATTTGTCGATTCTTTCCCTGGCGTTAAAAGGACTATTTTTTATACTGGTTATCTAACAGGAAATTCTGATTCGACAAAATTTATCAGCGATGTAAAAAAATACAAATACGAATTGCGAACGAAGCCAGTTAAAATAATGAGGTATTCAATTAATGCCTCTAGCGTGCCGGCACAGTCAACAGATTTGATAAACCAGTTTATGCGCAGTGCTTTAGTAAGGAGATTAGAAGTCGTGGAGATTGAAGCTATAAATAGGATATTGATCAATTTGAACAAAAGGGGGGTTTATTATATTGAGGATCGTAAATGCAATTTTGATGTGGAGTTAGGGAGCGATATGATTGTTGATTTGAAGCTTAATAATGTCGATACTTTCGTTTTATGGAGCGGGGATAGCGATTTTGCTGATCCCATTAATCAGCTTCTGGATGCTGGTAAAAAGGTGGTGTTGTTTGCAACCGCCAGAAGAGTGTCGGCGGAATTAAGTAATTTACGCGGCAAAGGTCTGTTTATTTATGATATCAAGAAGATAAAAAATTATCTCTGCCGGCCGAATGAATGTGATCCCGGGATTATATAGAGATCATCTAAAACGCAAAAAGGACTTCCAAAGGAAGCCCTCAAGCTATAAAGTTGATGCTTACTGTTTCCAGTTAGCTATTAATATCTTAGCAGACATCAACAATTTTGTCAATATCTGCCAGATATCATTACTTTACAACATGTTTATTAAGTAAATATTAAGAGTAAATACTAGATATCCACAACCATATCGAGGATGTGTTCTAAATGATTCGGCTGTAATTATGTTCGCTGAAATAGTTAACTGCGCTTGAGCCGGAGAATTAAGTAGCTGGAGGGGGGGGCAAAATATCTCACGGAGTTAAATATTAAATAGTTTATATGAGTGATAAAATTCTGCCGGTCATCGGTGAATCAAAAATTATTAAAAATGATGAGGATAAGTCAATGCAAGTTCTTCAAATTTTTGAAAAAGGGGTATTGAGCACGATAGAATCGTATGGATTGCCCATCGAAAATATATTAGTTCCAATCAGTGAAAGATTTGTGGTTTATAGAAATACCGAGACTGCATTATCGAGGATTCCAGGTTCGCAAAGAGCAATATCGGTATATTTTTCAAAGTTTTTAGCTGCTTCCGCCGTGGGCTTGTTTGATGCCGCATTAAATTATTTATGGGATGAGACAATTTCGGAAATCCGCAAGAGAGTTATCCAGTATGATGTGCAGTATTTTTATGATAATGCCACAAATAATGAAGAAAAAAAGAAGAAACTAAAAAGTGCGGATGATATTGATAAGTTAGATGATAATGAGCTGATTTTAGGAGCAAGAAATATTGGGCTTATATCAGAACTAGGGTATAAACATTTGGATTATATTCGTTTTATGCGGAACTGGGCAAGTGCGGCACATCCAAATCAAAATCAAATAACCGGATTGCAGTTAATTTCTTGGTTAGAGACCTGCATAAAAGAGGTTATTTCTCTGCCTTTATCCGACATTGCTATTCAAATTCAAAAATTATTAGCAAATGTAAAAGCAAATAAAATAACCGAGGAGGACTCAAAGAGAATTGCGCCTTTCTTTGTCGAACTCACATCTCATCAGGCAAACAATCTAATTTCAGGTTTTTGGGGGATATATGTTGATCCAAATACTTCTGCAATCGTAATACAAAATATCGATTATCTGGCGCCATTATTGTGGGCAAGAGTGGATGAGAATGGGCGACAAAGTCTGGGTATTAAGTATGGTAAATTTGTGGCCATAAACGATGCCGAGGGCGCAAAAAAGGCTAAGAGGTTTTTGGCAATAGTAAAAGGTCTTTCATATGTTCCTGAAGACATTAAGATCGTAGATATTGAAATCGCATTACAGAATCTGTTGTCTGTTCATCGCATGGTAAATAATTTTTATAACGAACCAGCCTTTGCTAAGCAATTAATTAACATTATAGGAAACCGAGGTGGAATTCCCGCCCAAATAAGAAAAACCGTAGTTTTGGGAGTCGTTGATGTTTATCTTACAAATGGAAACGGGGTAGCTTTTAATGCAGAGCCGTATTACCTTGAATTGATAAGTCGTTTTAACCAAGACGAGGCGTTTATTGCACTTTTGTCATTTGCCGATGAAAGATTGGCTAGTAAACTTCAATTCGTGTTGTGCAGTGAAAAATATAAGTCTCTTCTAGACTTGATAAAAGGAAAATTATTAGCGCCCGCAATCAAAGAATTATTCGACGAAATTGAAAAATATCCTGGGGCTTATGATAAAATATTATATAATTCAAAAATAAAACAGATGATCTTGAATGTTGAAAAAATATTAGGGATAAAATATGTATAATTCAACGAAAACTAAAATCCCAAAGGGTTGGCAAATAAAAAAACTTGGCGAAATTGGAAGAATCTCAATGTGCAAAAGAATTTTTAAAAATGAAACCTTGCCATCTGGGCCAGTGCCATTTTATAAAATTAGCACATTTGGGAAAAAGGCTGATTCATATATATCGAATGACCTGTTTGAGAAATATAAGAACAAGTATCCATACCCGAAACATGGAGAGGTGTTAATTTCTGCATCAGGAACGATTGGGAGAATAGTGGTTTTTGATGGAAAAAAATCTTATTTTCAGGATTCGAATATTGTTTGGATATCTAATACGGAAGACAGAGCTATAAACAAATTTTTAAAGTTCGTTTATCTGTCTACCAAATGGAAAAGCACTGATGGTGGAATAATCTCAAGGTTATACAATGATGATCTTAGGTCGGTTCATTTTTTGCTTCCGCCACTCGACGAACAAAACCGCATCGTCGCCGTGCTGGAAACCTGGGATAAAGCAGTTAATCGGCTGGCGAAGAAGATTGATATTAAAAAGAAAATTAAAAAAGGTTTGATGCAAAAATTGCTGACCGGCAAACTTCGCTTATCCGGGTTTAATGAAAAGTGGCAAATAGTTAAATTGGGAGATATTTGTGATATTAAAAAAGGAAAAGATTTATCAAAAGAAAAATTAATTGATAATGGTAAAAATAAATGTATTTTATATGGTGAGTTGTATACAAGGTATAAAGAAATTATTACAGATGTGATAAGTAGAACTAATTATGACGAAGGCATAAGGTCTGTATCCGGGGATATTTTAATTCCTGCATCCACTACAACCAACGCCATGGATTTGGCTATTGCCACATGTCTTAGCGTAAAAGATGTTTTATTAGCAGGTGATATAAATATTTTACGGCAAAAGAAAAAGTATAATTCTAATTTTTTTGCTCTATATCTTACCTATACTAAAAAGCATAATCTAGCCAGACTCGCACAAGGAATTACCATTGTTCATCTTTATGGTAAGGACTGCAAAGATCTGAAGTTAGAACTGCCAAGCATAGAGGAACAATCAGCTATTGCGGATATTATTATATCTGCAAATAAAGAGATCGAAGCGCTTGAACAAATATTAAAAAATTATAAAAACCAGAAAACATATTTACTTAATAACCTAATCACCGGCGCCATCCGCACGCCGGAAACAATGAAAATAAATTCATAAATTATAAATATGATAGAAGCAAATTTTGATGAAGCCAGGCAGTCGCAGTTGCCATTTGTGGAACTACTGTTGGCTATAGGATATAAATATATTACGACCGAGCAGGTATTCAAAGAACGTAAAGGTGAATATTCAAAATTCATCTTGCGCGATATCGCTTTTGCAAACCTGAGCCGGATCAATAGCTATGAACTAAACGGAAATAAACAGTCATTTGGCGATAAAGATGTATGGGAGGCGATTGATGAATTGGAAAATATCCAGCTCGAAGGTATTATTGATACTTCAAAGAAAGTATATAACATGATCATGCCAACCTCCGGCGGTAAGACGATTAAAGTAATGCACGCCGGCAAGAGCGGATCATATAATTTTCGTTTCATTGATTTTGAAAAGCCGAGCAATAACGTCTTTCATGTCGCGGTTGAATTTGAAGCCAGCGGCAAAGGAAATATCCGTCCGGACATAGTTTGTTTTATAAACGGAATTCCATTCGTGGTGATAGAAAATAAAAAATCCGGCGTTGATATCAAAGAGGCCATGTCGCAGATGAATCGCAATCAGAGCCCGGAGTATTGCCCCAAGCTGTTTGTTTATCCGCAGTTACTTATCGGCACTAATGGTAAAGATATCCGCTATGGCGTAACCGGCACACCGAATAAATTTTATGCCACCTGGAAAGAAAAAGAAGTAAATGAAGAAGCATTCAAGAATAAGGTTAAGAATTTGGTAGCCACTCCGGTTGATAAGGCAATATATGATTTATTGCTTAACGATTTGAATGGAGCAACAGCGGTGCATAAGCAAAATATAGACCGGCTGGTAACAGATCAGGATATGGGCGTTGTGTCGCTTATGGAACCATCAAGGCTTTTGGATCTGACCAAGAATTATATCATCTATGATGCCGGCGTAAAAAAGATTATGCGCTACCAGCAGTATTATGCCGTCCATAAAATATTAAAAAGAATTGAGAAGATGGAAAAGGGGATTAATCGGGAGAAAAGACAGGGCGGTCTAGTCTGGGCGACCCAAGGATCTGGCAAGTCTTTAACAATGGTTATGCTAATCAAGGCTTTGATTGAGCATCCGCATATTATTAATCCGCGTGTAATTATCGTTACTGATCGCATCGATCTGGACAAGCAGATATCCGAGACATTCGCCAACTGCGGACTGAAAAAGAAAGTTACACGAGCGACCAGCGGCACCCATCTTTTGAAACTGATTAAAGAACAGAGCCTGGATGTGGTTACGACCTTAGTCCATAAATTTGAAACAGCCAGTAGTAAGAAAGCCGGATTCGTAGATGAGTCAGAAAACATTTTTGTCTTAGTTGATGAAGCGCACCGCACGCAGAATGGCATCGCCAACCTGGAAATGAACCGGATTATTCCTAATGCCTGCTATATCGGATTTACCGGCACACCACTCATGAAACAAGAAAAAGCCAGCTGGCTAAAGTTTGGCGGTTATATTGATAAATACACCATTGACGATGCTTTAGCTGATAAGATTATTCTGCCTTTAATTTATGAGGGCCGATTTGCGCCTATGACTCAGAATAAAGAGCAGATCGACCGCCACGCCGACCGAGTAATGGAGAAAGCCAGCGAATACAGCAAGAAGCAGCTGCAGAAGATGATCAAAACCAAGATGATCAAAGACAATCCGCAGCGCGTAGAAGAAATCGCCTATGATATTGAAAAGCACTATATCGCTCAATTCCAAGGCACCGGCTTGAAAGCGCAGTTAGTAGCTCCGTCCAAGTTCGCCGCCATTTTATTCCAACGTTATTTCGAGCGTAATAATTTAATCCAAACCGCCGTGGTTATTTCCGATGAGTCAGGCAATAGTGAAGAGGATGATGATCATAAAAAGGAAGTGGAGGCTTATCTTCTGAAAATGAAAGATAAATATCGCGATCTCAAGTCATATGATAACTCCGTTATTGATAGCTTTAAGCATAACGAGGATGGGATCGAGATGCTGATTGTGGTTGATAAGCTCCTGACCGGATTTGACGCGCCTTGCAATACCGTATTATATCTGGCCAAAGATTTGCGCGACCATAATCTGCTCCAAGCGATTGCCCGCGTTAATCGTTTGTTTGAAAATAAGAAACTGCCTAAGACAGCCGGGTATATTATAGACTATTCTGAAAACGCTAAGAACCTGGACACGGCTATGAAGCTCTTCGGTAATTATGATGCTGATGATGTAAAAGGCACGTTGATTGATGTTAAGGAAAAGATCGACGAGCTGGAAAAAAGTTTTTCAAAGGTTCATGATATTTTTAAGGATGTAAAAAATAAAAAGGATGATGAAGAATTTATTAACCGCCTGGCAGACAAACCGGATCGTGATGTCTTTTATAAAGAGCTGAATGAATTTATAAAGAACTTTAACGAATGTTTGGCTCTGCAGGACTTCGTCCATGAATTTAAGCATATTGATGTTTATAAAAACCAGCTGAAAAAATTTGTGGAATTGCGCAGCGCGGCCAGTTTGAAATTTGCCGACCGAGAAGACTTATCAGAATATAAGTTAGCCCTGGTTAAAATTTTGGATAAATATGTCGATGCGGAAAGAGTAGAACTTTTAACCAAGCAAATCAATATCCATGACAGCGAGAGTTTCAACGAAGCCATTGAAGAATTGGGATCGAACAAATCCAAAGCTGAGGCGATAGCGTTTCAGACCCAGCGGACAATCACGGAAAAGATGGACACTGATCCGGAATTTTATCATCGTTTTTCCGATAAGGTTGATTCAATTTTAAGAAAATTACATGAAGGCAAGATGGCTGACCTGGAAGCATTACAACAGATGAAGTTGATCAGCGAGCAGGTAATAAACAAAAAAGATGCTGATGTGCCAGCTGAAGTAATGACTAAGAAAGGCGCAGACGTATTTTATCGTAACTTGCGTCCCGGCTTTGCCAGCTATAATATTCCGGATGCCACTTTCATCCAAATCGTTTCTGATATTTATGATATTCTGCAGACCGAAGCCATCGTTGATTGGTATAAAAATCCGGAAGTAAAAAGAGTTATGGCAAACAGGATCGACGATTATCTCTATGATAATGTCGGCCAAGAGCTAGATATCAAACTAACTAACGAAGATATGCAGAGTGTAGTGCGAGAAGCCATGCAGTTAGCTGAATATAATTATGAAATCTTTGATTAAAATTAAGTTATTCCCATGCCTACATTTACATACGGAAAATATCAATACAATTACGAATTGCTGCGTTTGGATCGCAAGACTCTCAGCTTGACCGTCTTGCCTGATTTGTCGATCATAGTGCGCAGTCCGGTCCGCGCTCGCATTGAACGGATTGAAAAACTTCTGAGAAATAAATGGATGTGGCTGGAAGAGCAGATCAAGTATTTTAAGAAATTCCAGTCCAGTAGCAGTAAGAAAGAATATGTCTCCGGCGAAAGTTTTTTATATCTGGGTCGCCAGTATAAACTGATCGTCCGCGCCGCCAAGAACGATAACATTTCTTTAAGCAAGGGAGTTATCCTTTGTCATACCACTGATTCAGCCAAGAGCAGTGCCAGCACCAAGCGGAAGTTAGACAAGTGGTATGCTGAAAAAGCCAAACAAATTTTTGCTGAGCGCTATGATGAGATTTTTAAGAAGTTTGATTATACAGAGCAGCCGAAGCTAGTTATCAAGAAGATGGACAGGAGATGGGGGAGTTTCGTCCGAGGAAAGTATATAATCCTTAATCCGCTTTTGATCCGGGCATCCAAGGACTGCATTGACTACGTCATTACCCATGAACTCTGCCATCTCAAGCACCGTAACCACACCAAGGCGTTTTATAAACTCCTATCGATCAAGTGTCCGGAGTGGGGGAAGGTGAAAGAGAAGCTAGAGATGAGATTGGTGAAATAATAAATTTTACATATTATTATGAAGGATGATGAAATAATAAAAATTTTAGTTGATTTGGAGGGAGATAATATAAAGCAGGAGCGGGAGGTGTTTAAGCATGTCGCGATTGTATCAGCTGCGATTGTCGGTGTTTTTGTGTTTAAGGGCGATTTTGTTGTTGGCGGTTTAGTTAAATATGGTTTAATCGGTTTAATTGCAGTTATTATCATATCAGTCGCTTTGTTATTTATAATTATCCATGTTGAAAGAAGCCGCGCCAAATTAGCACTTAAAGCCATGCAGGAAGTCACGCAGGTTAGAAACAATATCTTTATAAATATACTGAAGTCAATTTTTAATAAAGAAGTATTTACGCTTGCCCAGGAAAGTTGGGAGAGTAAAGATTTACTTAAATTCTTTTCTGGCGTTGCTCCTACTGGGCTGAATATTTATAGTCAGATAGCTGATAGCGATCAGAAAATCAACGAGATAAAAGGAAGATTTGGAAACAAAAGTTTGGATTGGATTTTCACTGTTTTTGCTTGTGGTTGTGTGAGTATTTTTCTTGTTTCATTTATTATGATTTTAATTAAAATTATACAAACATAGATAAAGCTTCATGCCATTTCTTCAAATCAATTAAAATAGAGTTTAAATTATTCATACAGTAGGTCACAAATAAAAAAATCGTCCCGTCTCGTCTCATCTCGCAGTTTGCGAGACGAGACGGGACGGGACGATTTTGTTTTAAGATTTGCTTTTATAATTGCTAAACTTTGACTTCCCCTGAGACCTGAACCCCGGACGGGCCGAGCTTCTTTGTCTGCCCCCGAAACTTGGCTTGCTTCCAAAACTTGTCCTGTTCCCGAATCTTTTGTTTCTGCCTGCGAACTTGCCGCCGTTTCTGGACGGGCCTTTTTTTCTTTCGGATTTGTCCTGCGCGAGTTTGACGATCTCAGTCAAAGCGATGCTTTTTCTGATCAGTTTTTCAATGTCGCGGATGTCTTTGGCTTGGCTTGGAAGGGCGAAGGAAATCGCTTTTCCGGATTTTCCCGCGCGGCCGGTGCGGCCGATGCGGTGGATGTAGTCTTCTGAGTTATCCGGCAGGTCATAGTTCAGCACCAGCTCAATTTCTTTTACGTCAATACCTCTGGCGGCGATATCGGTGGCGACCAAGACGCGAGCTTTGCCGGTCTTAAAATTGGTCAAGGCTCTGTTCCTTTGTACCAGCGACCGATCGGAGTGGATTTCCTCGGCGTTGTAGTTCATTTGCACGAGTTTGCGGCATAATTTTTTTACACCGAATTTCGTGCGGGCGAAGATGAGCACTTTGCCGGAAAATTGCCTCAAGACCCTTTCGGTCTGGCTGAGCTTGTCTTCACCGGCGATAACGATCATTTCGTGGTCCACAAATTCTGCCGGAGTGCCGGACGGAGCCACTTCAATGCGGACAGGGAGACGCATATAGTGAGTGATGATGCTCATGATGGCCGGAGGCATGGTGGCGGAAAAAAGCATGGTTTGCCTGTCCTCTGGGACTGATTTTAAAATTTCTTTGATCTGCGGTTGGAAGCCCATATCCAGCATCAAATCGGCTTCATCCAGAACCAGGATCTTGTTGTCTCTGAAATTTATGGCTCTTTGACTGAGAAAATCAATCAGCCGCCCCGGAGTGGCGATGATGATGTGCGGATTTTTACGGATTGACTTCAATTGAAAGTGTTTTGGCTCGCCGCCGATAAGGACAGCAGTCCGCAAACCAAATTTTTCTCCAATCTGCTTCATCTGTTCATTTACCTGGATTGCAAGTTCCCTGGTGGGCAAAAGAATGAGTCCTCGGCCTTTGTTCTTCGCAAGCAGTTCCAGCATGGGCAGACCATAAGCCAGAGTTTTTCCGGTTCCGGTCTGCGCGATCCCCACAATGTCTTTTCCTTCAAGCAAAGCCGGAATGGATTTTGATTGGATGGGGGTTGGGACATTAATCCCGATGTGTGTCAGAATTTCTAAGATTTTTGGCGACAAGCCAAGATCCCGAAATGTCATTTCGTTGGATTTTACCATTTAATTTTTGTGGCTCGAGGTCTCATGCAGCCACAGAAAAATGGCAAATTTAAGTTCGAGTCCTTTAAACATTCAGGCTAAATGCCCAAAAGTATTTTTATAAAAATTAAATATAACATAAATTTTTAACTTTGTAAAGAGCCCGGCTGCTTGATTGACTTTAGAGGTTATAAATGATATGATGTTTTTGTTTAAAGATCAAATATTTTGAAAATATATTGCTAATGTTAAACAATAAATTTATAAATAATTATAGATATTCAAAATTTAAGACGCAAAAGAGAGACAGGCAGTTTAAAAAAATACTGTCTTTTTTGGCGGCAATTTTGTTGTTGTTTTTTCATTTAGCCATAATTTTGAAAAAAGTCATAACCGTAGTCTTGGTTTTTGTCATATTCAAGCCGCTGCGAGCGATCTTCCGGCTGTTCTTTTACCAAGTGGTTGTTAAGCTTTTTGTCATTTACCGGAGCGTGCTTAAAAAAACCGGTTTGGATAAGCTTGAGAGCAATCTTTCTACGATCTTGTTCGGTCAAAAATTTGTCCATGTCCTGGTGGTTTCCATCACCGTGCTTCTTTTAACCATCAACCTGTCAACGGTAACCAAAGCGGGGGGCCTTACCGGGAGCGCTGATAAAACGATCCTTTCGGAACTCATCAAAAGCGAATTCAGCCAATTTGAAGATGATCAACAGCTGATCGTTGAGACGTTTGACAGTGAGAGCGTCATTTCTGATGTCCAGCAGTCATACCTGGATAATTTAAGCGCGTTCCGACCCCAAGCGGCTGTTAGCATGAATTCCGAAGATGAGACAGGAACGGATGAAAGCGTGTCAACCATCCAAGACGGAGGGAGCATCGTTCGGCAGGATTCAGCGGTCACCCAAAAGACGGAAAGACAGAGGACGGAAAATGTTGGATACGTCATCCAGCCGGGAGATAGCATCTCTACGATCGCGGAAGAATTCGGCGTTAGCGTGACAACGATTCTGTGGGAAAATGATTTGAGCGTATACAGTGTTATCAAACCCGGGCAGTCTTTAACCATCCCGCCGGTAAGCGGCATCAGTCATAAAGTAGCCAAGGGTGAAAGTTTGGGCACGATCGCAAAGAAGTATGACATCAGCGAAGGATCTATTTTGGAATTCAACAAATTGGCGGATAACGGCGCTATACAGATCGGCCAGAAGCTGTTCATTCCGGGAGGAAAAAAGATCAGTTTGCCGGCGCTTAAACCGCAGAAATACACGGGACTTTCTGTGCTTAAAGATATCGTAGCCGCTCCCGGCGCCAAACCGGTTCCGGGCAACAAGATGAATTGGCCGACAGCCGCGACGATCATCACCCAGTACTATTCATGGCGGCATTACGCCGTGGATATCGCCGGTCCGGTCGGGACTGCGATCTACGCCGCAGATGCCGGAACGGTTGAAGTGGCCGGCTGGGGCACCGGTTACGGCAATCAGATTGTGATCAATCATGGAGGAGGAAAAAAGACGAGATACGGGCATCTTTCCAAATTCCATGTAAGCGTCGGGGATAAAGTCGGCAAAGGGGAAACGATCGGCTTGATGGGATCAACCGGATGGTCAACCGGTCCGCACATTCATTTTGAAGTTATCATCAATGGAACAAAATATAATCCGCTTGATTATATCCGATAAGCATAAAAACAAATTAACACAGATTAAATAGGTTTTTTATATTATAAATTTTTGGTAACGGAATTTTTAATTAAAATAATTTAGAAATCCGTACCCATTTTAGCTGTTTATGTTTCTTTTGTATGGCGCTGCGATCATCGCTTTTGGCTTCTTGATTGTTGCAAAGTCAGAATGGATGCTTAACAATTTTGGGAGAATCGGCTGGTTTGACCAGCACCTGGGCTTGGAAGGCGGCACCCGACTCGGGTACAAACTGATCGGAGTGCTCATCATTTTTTTCGGATTTTTGGTTATGACCAATATGTTCGGGGGGTTCATGGAGTGGCTCGTTTCTCCGTTGACAAAGTACAACAGATAATATATATTTGATTTGTGCTGCAACAATTTTTTTTTGCAGCATTTGTAATTGCGCTGGAAAGCGCTTTGGGCCTTTAGCTCAGCTGGCTAGAGCACCTGCTTTGCAAGCAGGGGGTCAAGGGTTCGAATCCCTTAAGGTCCACCCCGTAAATCCTCATCCTGTTAATTGCCACCTCGTCAATTGACGTTAAGTCCTGTTCCGTTAAATTCGTATTACTTGAACGGGGTAAACATTTATGTCCGCACTCGCAGACAACAAAAGAGCTCACTATGATTATGAAATTTCCGACACATATGAAGCCGGCTTGGTTTTGTTCGGGCATGAGGTTAAGTCCATCAAAACCGGGCATGTCAGCCTTAAGGGCTCATATGTAACCCTTCGGCAAGCTCAGGGCGGGCAGAGCAAAAATCCTGAAATGTATTTGATCAACGCGCACATACCTTTATACAAGAAAGCGACGACCATCAAAGATTATGATCCGACCAGGGCGCGCAAATTGCTTCTGCACAAAAAACAGATTGAACACTTGGTTGGAAAAAAGAAAGAGCAAGGATTGACATTGGTGCCGATAAAAATTTTTGTAACTCGCAGTTTCGTAAAATTGGAATTCGGCATCGGAAAAGGCAAGAAGAAGTTTGACAAAAGGGAAGCGATCAAGAAAAGAGAAGTAGATAGGAAGATAAGGGCGATTACGAAGACCAGGTATTGATTGAGCAAGCGGTTGTGAAAATGGTATAAAGTTCTTTGATAAAAATAAAAAGAATAAAAAGAACGAGAAGAATTGAAAAAATTTTTATTCTTATTTCTCTTTTTATTCTTTTTATTAAAACGGGGATGCCAGGCATCGATAGCAAGATCAATCGGTGATATTCAGGGCATGTTTCCAGGGGTCATGGGTAAAATCCTTGAAATCCAATAAGTGCAAAAAACTTATTTGCAAAAACCGGTTTTGCTTTTCGCATGCCGGCCTTTGCTCCAGTTGCCGCTTAACAGCCGCAACCATCCGCACCGGCGACGCCTAATAGCCGGCTTGTCTTTTGAGGCTTCGGCCTTGAAGGAATCGCGGGTGTCATCTTTTTAGGCTTCGGCGCAAAGCTTCTGCTCTTAGTGATGCGTCAAGACCAATAGAGCTTAGCTTTGTACGTTTTGTCTGGTTTTAAAGGGCAAAGCAAAATCACAAATCAGACTAACCTTGTAAAATTATCATTTGTTGCTTGCTACACGCGGGTTCAATTCCCGCCATCTCCACTTCGACTCGCTTCGCTCGCTCAGTGCAGGCTTTTTTATCCGTGTACGTTTTGTGCCTGTCCTGAGCTTGCCGAAGGAAGCTTGCCGAAGGGCTTTTATGTATTTACGTTTTGCCTGTCCTGAGCTTGCCGAAGGAAGCTTGCCGAAGGAAGCTTGCCGAAGGGCATATTTTATGTATTACACATATATTTTGTATTGTTCAGATGGTTTGTTTTATGCAGGGCATACCGGCGATTTAAAAACCAGAATTTATCAGCATAGTTCAGGACAGGTTAAATATACTAGCTGTAGATTACCGGCTAATCTTGTGTATTTTGAAAAATATGAAACAAAAAATGTAGCCATGAAAAGAGAAAAACAGTTAAAAGGATGGTCGAAAATAAAGAAAATTAATTTGATTAAGTACGGACATCCGACAAAAATTAGCTCTTGCAAAAATTGAAGATATGTATTATAATATTTCAAAGCTTGAAAATCGTTTATATCAAGCTTGTTTGTTATAAAAATGTTTGCCTGGGTGGCGAAATTGGTATACGCGAGAGACTTAAAATCTCTTGATGGCGACATCGTGCGGGTTCAAGTCCCGCCCCAGGCACTGTTTCTTTTAAAAATTTATCAATAGGGTCAATTAATAAAATAACAATCAAAAAAAGAGGAGGAAGTAAAATTGGAAAATTTATTTCAAGGTTCCAAGTTGTTGGCAGCGGTTGAGGCGGGAGAATTTTTTATAGAAAATGATAAGGCCGTTAGCAGGTACTCATTATCTAAAAAGATATTTAAATTAGGTTTTGAGGCTTCCGTAGCAAAGATTGCTTATGACATTTTGGATCATGTTTATTTCAAATCACGGCCGAAGAATTCAAGGGAGGTGATTGAGAGAATCCAAAAAATTTCTGAAAGAATCATCAGGTCTGCCAAAAATGATCAAAACGATCCTGAAGAAATTATTGACGCGCTCCACAAAGAAGGTGTTAAGTATGAAGAAATAAAAATCGCAATGCGTAAAGTTGGTTTTCATGTTATAAGTAAAGACGGGGGAGGCGGGCTGATAATCATTGGTCGGCCAAAGTGGCTGACAAAAGGAGAACCGGTGTGGTCTCGTGATTGCCCAATCTTGACTTAATTGATCTGTTTAAATTTTAAAACGCCGCGGCTTTTCAAGCATCGCGGCGTTTTCTTTGGCGCCATTCCCTCACCCCTGCCTCGCTTCGCTCGTCTTCCCCTCTCCCCCGCTTCGCGGCGGAGAGGGGAAGTTTAAGGTTTATTATTTCCAAATCCTTAAAAGCTCATCATTAATATTTTCTATACTTTTATTAGAAAGCCCGCGCGAGTCGTCTTCGTTGGATTTTTCTTCCGGTTTTTGTTTGCTTAATTTGTAATCAATGAGCTGGGCAAAGTCTGTAGCCTTGATGACTTTTATTTTTTTAAGGCCGGTCGTGTTTTTCATTTTCTCTATCTTGTCTATGATTTCCAGATCATCGGTTACGACGGCGAGTTCGTCTTTTTTGGTTCGGGCATAATCTTCCGCGAGTTCCAGGATCTTATCGTCAGCGGAATTGTAAAACGAATCGCGCGGAGTGTAAACCACATTGATAAAGCCGTCAGTGAATTTGTCGCCCATCAGGTCGGCGCTGTCGTAAACGAGAAAAATTTCATTCTTTTTTCCGAAAAAGAATTCTTTGATGATGGCAAAAAGTTTTTTATCAAAGTTGTCTTCTTCAAGAAGATTCAGTTTTCCGGCTAGGTTGTTGGCGTCAATGATGTGGAGCATATCGCTGATTACTCTGATTGCGCTGATAACGCTGATATTTTTTTAATAATACTTTTAGGATAGCATGCTGGTAAAATTTGTAAAATATTGCTAAAATTTTATCTAATATTAAATATAAATAAAAGATACACCAGTTTGCTATTGACAGAAATTAAATTTAATGGTATTATATAATAATTTATTAATATTTTTTATTGTCTTTTAACAATTTAATTTTGGGGGATAAAATGGAAAAAAAAGAAATGGGAAAAAAAAGGACGTCAAATGATCGTATTTTAGCCTTTGTTTTTGGAGGAATGCTTTCTGCGACAGGCATTATAGTACTTCTTGATCTACTTGCTAATGGAGGGGCTGGTCTAAAGTTTGCCCTTTCAATTCTTATGATTATCGCGGGTGTGCTAATCATAAAGTTTTCCCTAGGGGACTGGGGAAACAAAAGAATAAAATAAGCGCCTAAAGGCCGAGTGATGTTTTATAAAAAACATTGCAAGGCCTTTTTTCTTTTGTTGACTTTAGCCGGTTTATATAGCAAAATTAAGGTATGTTCAACATCCTGCATGCATTTGTTCCAAATGCAATTTTAATTCAGATCGGTCCCGTAACGATTCATTGGTATGGTTTGTTTGTCGTGCTTGGGATCATTGCCGGGGTGTCGGTGATCATAAAACTGGCTAAGCGCAACGGGATAAAAGAAGAAGCAATCATTGATTCCGTTTTTTATGCGGTTATTTTTGGGATCATCGGCGCTCGGATCTATCATGTGTTTCTTGAGTTGCCTTACTATTTGCAAAATCCTTTGGATGTTTTTAAAGTCTGGCAAGGCGGATTGGCGATACACGGCGGAATCTTTGCCGGGTTGGCCGCTTTATATCTTTACGCAAAAAAGAAAAGTATAAATTTTTATTCCCTGTTATCTTTATATGCCCCAGGTCTGGCTCTGGCGCAGGCGATTGGGAGATGGGGGAATTTTTTTAACCAAGAGCTTTACGGCTTGCCGACAAATTTGCCGTGGGGAATTTCGATTGAACCCGCAAACCGAGTGGCGGGATTTTATAATTATAATTTTTTCCATCCGACTTTTCTTTATGAGTCGCTTGGTAATGTCGCGATTTTTCTTATATTAATATACATTCATCACCGTTTGCAAACCAAGAATAATTTAAATAATTTTTATAAAATCTTGCCGTTCATTATCTATTTAACATCATATTCTATCCTGAGATTCTCGCTTGAATTTATCAGAATTGACAGGACTCCTGAGGTTTGGGGGCTGCGATTTCCGCAGATTGTTAGCCTCTGCATCATTGCCGCTTGCGCGGTATTTGTTTATAAAAAATTGCCCTCCAAACAGGGGCTTGATTAAATATATTTTTTGTGTTATATTACCGGAAGTGCTCTCGCACCATTATTATATTAAACATAGAAAACAAAAACATTTATGCCGAATATAAAATCAGCTATAAAGGAATTGAGAAAATCAAAGAAACTCTCAGTTTATAACAAAAAGATCAAAGACAACGTCAAGACCCTGGTTAAGAAAACCAGGAAAGCGATTGTCGCCAAAGACAAAACCGCTGAACAGCTTTTGAATGATTCTTTGAAAGCGCTGGATAAAGCCGCACAAAAAGGAGTGATCAAAAAGAACACCCGCGACCGGAAGAAGTCCCGCTTGCATAAAAATTTCAACAAAGCTCAAAAGGCTAAATAAGACAACAAAAAACCGTCCCGTAGATAATAAGGGGCGGTTTTTTGTTTGGGTTATACGCTGATTGCTCTGATTTCGCTGATTTCGCTGAGATATTTATATTTTTGCAATGAGGAGGCTGAGGGCGGTTTTCAGGTCAGTTTTGCCGGTTTTGAATTCGCGGTCAATTTTTATGAGATGAGAGAAAATTTTTTTTAAAAAATCCAAAGAAAAATTTCTGACCTGCCCGATTGACTTTTGGACCACAAAGGGATGAAGCTTTAAATCGGTGGCGATTTGTCTCTGCGCATAACCGGAATCAAGCGCTTGTCTGATCTTCAAAAGTATCTTGAAATTCCTCTGGATCATATGCAGGAGATATTGTTCCGCTACCCCCGATTCAATCTCTTTTTCCAAAAGCTCCATTGCCAGATCTTTGCGCTTTTGGCTGATGGCGTCAGTCAAAGCGAAGATGTTCTCATCCGTTTTTCCGCGGGATAATTTTTCAATGTCGGCGACGACGATTTTCAACTCTCCGCCGCCTTCAATCAGTTCGCCCTGTTTGGCTTTCTTAAAGTGCTCGATTTTTTTTATCTCATTGGCAAGCGCCCAGAGGTCATTCTGGAAAAGAATGTTTAGATGCGCAACCGCGCTGGGCTCTATCTTCATTCCATTTTTTTCAACTTCAGTTTTTATCCAAGCAGCGGTTTCGGAATTTGTCAGGGGCTTGAAGTTCTGGACTGTTTTTTGCTCATTTAAAAATTTGAAAAGAGGATTGGCTCCCATTTTTTCGCCGCTTACATCGTCAAGAAAAATTACGATGTTATCATCCGTCTTTCTTTTTTTAAAATACGCAGCCAGTTCTTTTGCAATGGTCTTTGCATTGTTGGAAAAAATGTTTTCAATGATGACCATCCGTTTGCGCGCGAATAAAGACGGAGAAGATATGGCTCCGTTGATTTCGTTTAAGTCGGCCGTTTCTCCGTCAATACGAGAAATGCTGTCGCCGGCCTGGTCCACTTCACGCTTGAATTTATCTTTCAGCTCGTTAAGTTTTTGGCGGCTTCGGAAGTTATCTTGGCCGTATAAGAAGATGATCATATTTTTAGTTAATTAGTTGATTAGTTAATTAGGATGGGTTACAAATACTCCTCCTAATTAACTGATCTCACTGCTCTCTTAAACCGCTCCCCCTTTTCCTTAAAATCCTTAAACACGCTATAGCTTGGCGATGCTGTGGAAAGCAGGCAGACATGGCCTGGCAAGATATTTTTATAAGCGAATTTAACCGCTTGCTCCATGCTTTTTGTTTCCAGTTTCTTCGGCAATGTTAAGTTGTTCTTGTTATATATCTTTACGATCTCTTGCCAGATATTTTTGCCGCTGTCAGGGAACAAAACTATATTTTTAATTTTTAATTCAAAAATTCTTTTGGCTAGTTTTTTGAAATTGTAACCGCGGTCTTCTCCGCCCAGTATGAGCACCCCAATCCTTTCTTTAAAAACTTCCATCGCCGCCATTGTAGATTCCGGCGTCGTTGAGATCGCATCATCATAAAAATCGGCCCCCTTTATTTTTCTGACAAATTCTAATCTGTGCTCCAGACCTGAGAAATTTTCTACGGCATTTTTGATATCCTGATTTTTTATTTTGAATATCTTGGCCGCGCAGATGCTGGCGCAGATGTTTTTTATGTTATGTATCCCGAGCAGTTTGATGTTGTTTATATCCAAAACTTTTTCTTTGCCGTAAAAAATCGCATTGTTTTTGAGATGGCATTTGTTTAGATAGTCCACGGGCAAAGCTTGGCTTTTCTTTGATAAATTTTTGATGAAAGCATAGTCGGAATTATAAACGAAAAAATCGTTTTTATCTTGGTACTTGGCAATGTTAGCTTTGGCCTTTTTATATTTTTCAAAACTGCCATGATAAGGCAAGTGGTCGGGAAAAATGTTTATAAAAACAGCGACATGCGGGCTTTGTCTTTGGTCCTGCAATTGATAGCTTGAAAGTTCATAGATAAAAATTGATTTGCTGAATTTTTTTTCATCAAAAAATATGAAAGGATTGCAATCACCGATATTGCCCAAGAGGTGAACATCCTTTCCGGCTTGTTTTAAGATTTTATATATTAAGGTGGCAGTCGTGCTTTTCCCTTTTGTGCCGGTAACGCCGATTGTTCTTTTGTGGAATTTTTCAAAAAACAGATTGGTTACAGTCGTTATCTTAACATTATGCTTTTGAGCTTTTTTGAATTCGGGCAGATTTGAAGGGGTGCCGGGGGATTTGATAACAACATCGTATTCGCAAATTTTTTCAAGATAATTTTTTCCCAAAAATAACTCGGTTCCTTTGGGAGGATTGTTGACTGTCTTCTCGTCGGCAATCGCGATTTCAGATTTCGGATATTTTTTCTTAAGATAATCAAAAGCAGATCGGCCCTCAATGCCGAAGCCGACAATCATAAAGCTGGGATTTTTTTTGTTTTTCATATGATAACTTTTGGTTGTTTCGCGCAGATCTTTTTTGTTATCCCGGAAAAACCTTTGGGGATGTTATGCCGGCCGCACGACTGTAAGACTTTACTCAACAGTTTATCCGGATTTTTTATTTTTGGCAAAATGCTATCAGAAAAATGTTTAATTATCACATCATTTTTATACTCACCTTTGCTCCATGCCAGATAAAAAGCCAGCTTCGCTTCTTCCGGCGTCCCTACGCAGTCAAACGGTTTGATGTTCTTTTCACCCAGCAGTTCCAAATATAGATTCTTTAAGGTCTTGTCGGCGTATAGATTTTTTCCAAAAAATTTTGTCAGTTCGTCTTTTTTGACGAAAGCCGCCAATTGATTGAAGACAAAGGCGCATTTCGCGCACTCGCCGCACCATCGTTTATCCGCGGGCTTTTCAATTTTGAAATTCCGGTTGCAGCTGGAAAAAACTGGAAAGTATTTTTTATATTCCGAGAACAGCTCAACTATCTTAAGTTCAGATATCGGCCTGAGCAAACTGAAATATTTTATGTCAGGCGTGATGAACTCATGCAGGTATGAATCAAAATCTTTTTCAAACTCAAAGGTCTTGCTGTATTGATGATTGATTGTCTGCCCTAAATACTTAACATTTCCATGGTTTGCGCTTTGTTCGTTGGAAAAAATTATATTTTTATAATCGTACAAGACGCAGGCCAGGAGCGTGATGAAAGAATAAACAGCGGTAATCGGGATGTGGCCGTTATAACAGCCGGCTTGGTTTAATTTTATCAGTTCTTGATCAATTTCTCGGCCGATTACGATGCGTTCTTTGCCAATCTTTTTTGAAACTTCTTCCTGAATCTTGCTATCGCGCAAACTGATCAGACTGAAATCAAATCCTGCAGATTTCAGCAACTCCGCAGTCACGATTGAGTCTTTGCCGCCGCCAACGGGAACCAAAGATCTGTCAGAAAATTTTGTTTTTATGGCTTTGGCTTTTTGAGTTGTATATGGAAATTTTATCAGGCCCCTAAAGTCTATCTGGTTTTTATAAAAGAATTCGCCCAGGCCTTTCGTGTAAAGTTTGTTCCAAAATTGCGCTTGCTTCCGGTTCAGCTTTCCGCTGTTTACCACGATTTTCTTGGGGCAATATGTTTTATAATATCCAATGCCCAAAACCAAGTGTAAATTGAATAACACTGAATCCAAAATCTTGTTGTTAACTTTGGCCCAATCTATTTTCTTCTTATCAAACTTGATCGTTTCAACAAAGTTTATTTTATCACCCAAGGTATAATAAAATTTGGCTGATTTTTTGTCGCCTGCCAGTTCGTATTTTTGGAAAATGAAATTTTTGTAAGACATACTCTATTGTATTTATACATAATCACACACGCCACCTTGGCGGCCACCAAATGTTCAATATTCAATACTCAATATTCATTTAATAATTAAATAAATTAATAATCAATTAAATATTCATATATTGAATGAATATTGAGTATTGAATATTGAATAAATTGATTTCTTTATCCTTATTTCAAAATTTAACTTTCTCCATCTCCCCCCAATTGTCTCCCACCTTGACGTCAACCACGACCGGGACGTCCAGTTTGATCACTTCTTCCATGATCTTTTTTATCCTTTTCGCCGCAGTTTCAACCAGATTCTCTTTGACTTCAAAGATAAGTTCATCATGGACCGTTAAAACCATTTTGATATCTTCGCCGCAAACTTCATTTTGGATCTTTATCATGGCTACTTTGAGCATATCGGCGGCCGTGCCTTGAAGCGGCGTGTTGACGGCCATCCTTTCGGCGGCTTTTTTGATCATTACGACGCTGGAATTGATTTCCGGTAAATTTCTCCGGCGGCCGAAAAGAGTCTCGGCGTAGCCGTTGCTCTTGGCAAAATCGGTTTTGTCGTCTATGTACTTTTTTATGTCCGTAAAAACCGCAAAGTAGTTATCAATGAAATTTTTGGCGTCAGCGTATGAGATGCCGGCTGTTTGGGAAAGTCCGTGCGCGCCTTGGCCGTAAAGCACGCCGAAATTCGTCGCTTTGGCTTCGCGCCGCATCTGGTCGTCTACTTTTGATAAGTCAATTTGGTTTATCTCAGCGGCGGTTGAACGATGGATGTCAGCGCCGCCCTGAAAAGCCTTGATCATTTTTTTGTCGCCGGACATATGCGCCGCGAGCCGCAATTCAATTTGCGAATAATCAAGCGCCAGAAGCTTACACCCCTTTTCCGCGACGAATGCTTGCCTGATCTTCCGCCCCAAGTCTGTTCGTACGGGAATGTTCTGCAGATTGGGGTCGGTGGAAGAAAGCCGGCCGGTGGCGGTTATCGTTTGGTTGTAATGAGTATGCACTCTTCCGGTTTTTGAGTTTATGAGTTTGGGCAAAGCGTCAATATACGTACTTTCCAGCTTAGCCAGCTCGCGGTATTCTTCCAGCAGGACGATTATCGGATGCAAGCCCCGGAGTTTTGCCAGCTCGTCGGCGGCCGTGGAAAATCCGGTTTTGGTTTTTTTTATGTTATCAGTCGGGATCAGAAGATCTTCAAACAGGATTTCTTTCAGCTGTTTGGTGGAGTTGATGTTGAAATTTTTTCCGGCTGATTGGCAGATTTTCGTTTCCAGATCTTTTATTCTTTCGCGCACTTCGCCGCCCATTTTGCCCAGAAAATTCTTATCCAGTTTGATCCCATTTTCTTCCATTTCCGCCAAGACTGCAATCAGCGGAATTTCAATTTCAGAAAAAAGTTTTTCTTGGTTTTGCTCTTTAAGCTTCGGCTGCAATCTTTTAACAAGCCGGAAAGTGAAATCAGCGTCTTCGCAGGAGTACAAGCTTAAATTTTCTTTTTGTACTTCAGAAAAAGCGATCCGTTCGCGAGTCTTGCCGAGCAGATCGTCTTTGGAGATTTTTTCAAATCCAAATTCGCTTAGGGTTACTGCATCAAGTCCAAGACCCCTTGCTCCGGGATCCAAGAGATACGCGGCAATCATTGTGTCAAATGAAAATCCCTTGACGTCTATTCCAAAATTTTTCAGAACTCTCAAGTCGTATTTTCCGTTGTGAGCAATTTTTTTTATCCCGCCATTTTCTAAAATCGGGTTAAGCTTTAAAAGCCATTTTTTTTCTTCGCTGCCTTCGGATTGCTCAGGCTTTTTTTCTGCAAACAAAGAAACTTGTGAAATCTTCTTTTGCTCTTTCTCATTCGCTATCCGCAAATGGATGAAATACGCTTCGCCGTTTTTCCAAGAAAAACTTATTCCCAGCAGATCACAGGTGATGGGGTCAAAAGAAGACGTCTCAGTATCAAAGGAGAATTGTTTTTGCAGTCCCAGATCCTTTAAAAAGCTATTGAATTTTTTTTGCCCGCCCGATTCTTTTGGGTCTATCGATAAGTATTTGAATTCTTTCCGGTTCCTTATAAATTTGTTTTCGGCGGCGATTTTTTTCTCCTCTTTTCCTTCGATACGCGCTTCATTCAAGAGTTCCTGCATGCGGGGCAGAAGCGATTTAAACTCCAGGGCGCGCAGAGCCTCAATCGCGTTTTCTTTGTTGATGTTTTTGAACAATGCATGCCCAAGGTCCAAGTCCAGGGGAACATCGCATTTTATGGTTGCCAACTCCTGGCTCAAGTATGCGCTTTCTTTGTGGGCTTTTAACAATTCTACAATCCTCGGTTTTACGGTCTCATCAATTTTTTTATCCTTGGCTGACAGTTTTTTATAAATGTTATCCAGATTGTCATAAGCGGCCAGCAATTCAATGGCGGTCTTGTCGCCGATGCCGGGAACGCCCGGGATGTTATCCGATGGATCGCCGCGCAGAGCTTTGTAATCAATCACCTGATCAACGCGTACTCCTATCTTTTCTTTAACCAGATCCTCATCGTAAAGGATGCTTTCGTTGATGCCGCGACTCATGGAGTAGACTTTTACATTTTTATCAATGAGCTGGAGCGTGTCTTTGTCTCCGGTAACAATCACCACCTCCATGGCTTTTTGGGAATCGGCATTGCTATTTTTTATTTTTTGAGCGATGGTCCCGATCAGATCGTCTGCTTCAAATCCGCTTTGCTGGAAAACCGGGATGTTAAAATCTTCGGCCAGTTTTTTTACCATTGGGATCTGATCATACAGTTCTTGCGGGGCCTTGATGCGTTTGGCTTTATACTCTTTAAATTTTTCGTGCCGGAAGGTCGGTCCTTTCATGTCCAGAGTCAAAATGACATATTCCGGTTTTATGTCTTTCATGGCGCGCAAAAGAAATGACGCGAATCCGTAAACCGCGTTGATCGGCGTTCCGTCTTTCAAAGTCATGGTCGGCGGGAGCGCATGAAAGCTTCTGTGTATCAAAGCATTCCCGTCAATGATCATCAATTTTTCTTTTTTTTCGGCCATATTTTTCTGGATTTTAGACTGTTTCTTACATCCATTACATCATATTAAATCTTATTTTACAAGAAAAAATAGCAAAGTTTAAAGCGTGTCCAGGAATGCGTCTTTCTCCGGAGGCGTATAATCAAAAGGCTTGGAAATGTTCCAAACGACTTCAAATTGCGCTTTCATCAATTCGGCAAAATCTTTGCTTTGGACAATAAACCCGAAAGTTTCTTTGTGAGAAGAAATGAAAGCCACTTTATCTTCATATATTGAATGTCCCATGTTCCAAGTCATGTCCATGGGCGCAATTCGAAGAGTGCGCAGATGCCTTGGGCTTATTCCGAGAAATGGAAATTCATTGATGTCAACAATTTTATCTTTTGGCCAAACAATTTTTAAAGGATTATTATTTTTTATTCTTTTTCGATTGAAATTTTCCAAATACTCGCCCCCGAGAACAGTGAGCATTTCTTTCATCGGCCAGATGGATAAGATTTCCGTGTTCTTATACCAAGACAAATCATTTAAAATTTTTTGTACTTGTTCGCGGCCTTTAAAATGTCTGATTTTCGGTTCAACATTTTTTTCTTGTTTCGCCGGAATATATTTCTCAATATTTTTGCTTTCCACTTCCAAGGCTTCAATTTTATCTTTTATCAGATGTTTTAGCTCACTGATATCGTTTGCGCGAAAGATATTTTTGTTATCTTCGTTTTGTTGAACCACAAGGCCGTTTTCTGTTAGAACATTCAGGTAGTCATAAACAGAGGGGCGGGGGATACCGATATTTTCTGCCAATTGCCTGGCTGAAGCATCACCCAACTCCAAAAGACGCTTATATACTTTTATGGTATTTTCGCTAAAATTAAGCTCTTTAAAGATGTTTTCCAGCATATCTATAAATTATGTCGATATTCGACAACACATTGACATTATAATCAGATAATTGTAAACTGTCAAATTAAGTTAATTTTTTGATTATTAAGTTAAAGAGCACATTGAAAATTAAACCAATTCAAAAAAGGAGAATAGTATGGACTATTTAGCAGATCATTGGTTAGGAATAATTTTTTCGGGATATACAGTTTTTTGGCTTTTTACCGATTCATTTTGTAATTTTCATAAAAAACGTAACAAAGCCTTAGAATCAGAAGGATTAGATTATCATGCGCTAGATTTATATTGTGATGACTGTAGGAAGAGATGCGTTTGGCGATTGGGAATTTTTGCGTTATTCTTGATATTATCCATAATAATAAATTGGCATAGTTTTTCAGATGTTGTTAAAGGCGACATCGTTAAATTAGTAATATTATTCTCTGCAATTTTTGTTGCTGTATATTTCATGAGAAAAAGATAATAGAAAAAGATAAAAAAACAAAAGCAAGAGCCTTATTACCAAAATGCCTTGACATTATAATTAAATAATTAATTGACCTTTAACATTATAAACTTAAATCAGGGGGGAAAGAAAAAATGAAACCAACGAAAATATCTGTATTTATTGTAATTTTATTTCTGATACTTATTTGCAACACAGCATCCGCGGAAGATGTTATTATAACTGGAGAGGTTAGTGTCTTTTCCAAGTATATTGGAAAATCCGGAGCTGAAAAAAGTGACGGTCCAGTCATGCAGGGAAGCGCTACTCTTTGTTACAAAAGTTTTTATCTTTATACCTGGTTTTCAGGCGGTTTATTTGATGAGTGGAACAATGGCACTGACGATGAAATAAATTTTGGTCTTGGTAAAACATTTACCATTAACAACACCACATTAAACCTCTCGGCAATTTATTTTGCCTGTTATGACATTAACATCGGAGATAACGATTCTTATGCTCTAGCTGGAACATTATCGCATAAAGGCGGGATAAATCCATATTTATATGTAAGGTCTTATACCTTCGTTGATGATGATTATCAGGGTGGAACATTTTATATACTCGGTGTAAAACCAGTATATGGTGTTATAAATTTTGATATAAACCTTTTGGGACATAACGGTTTAGGCGGGAAACCGGCAAAAGCTATCGAAAAAATCGGAATTGGTTTAAGCAGAAACTTTGATTTGGGAAATAATATTTACGTTACCCCTAAAATTTGCTACAACCATAGCTTGAGCAACGGCACCAGCAGAGGAGGATTAACAGATAGTAAACTTTGGTCCGGCATTACCTTAAGTTGGTAAAAAAAATAGTAACTGCGGAAAACCCCGTTCTTAAAATGAACGGGGTTTTTATATACTGGCAAAAAACATTTATATAAAATAAATTGGAATCGATCTAAAAGGATTGATTCTCTTTTTAATGTTAAAAAATATTCAAAAGCGCATATTGCCAAATAAAAAAATATAATTTATAATCATCTTAAGAGTTAAGAAGTGATTTCTTGACTTTTTTGATTAATTTCATGTTTTGCGGGTATGGTATAGAGGCTATTACACTACCTTGCCAAGGTAGATAGACGGGTTCAATTCCCGTTACCCGCTCAAGTATTATCAAATGATAGTCCGCCCGCTTGGCGGACTTGATTTTTTTTGAGAAATATTGTAATATTTTAACAGATTTGATACGGCACTGCTCGTATTTATTATTTTAGATTAATCATAATTATGCGAAGAACTTGGCGGAAAGCAAAACCGAAAGAAGAGAAAAAATTCAGGATTAATGCGCAAATCAGAGTGCCTGAGGTTTTTTTGATTGATGAAAACGGAGAGCAAAAGGGACCCACGGCGACACATTTAGCCATCAAACAAGCTCAGGATATACGAATGGATTTGGTGGAAGTTAATCCGGCCGCCAACCCGCCGGTAGCCAAGATCATTGATTTTGGCCAATTTAAGTATGAGAATGAAAAAAGAGCGCATAAGCAAAAAGTTTTGCAAAAGAAAGTTGATACCAAAGAAATCAGACTGTCAGTTCGCATTTCAGAACACGATTTTATGCTGAGAGTGGATCAGGCAGTTAAGTTTTTTCAGAAAGGACATAAAATTAAGATAGACTTGGTGTTAAAGGGGAGAGAAAAAGCGCATCCGGAAAAAGCGGTGGAAATTATCACCCAATTTGTTGAAGAATTAAAGAAAAAAGAAGGGATCAATCTGATCAATGAGCAAGACTTGACAAAACAGGGTGGAAGGTTTATAATGGTACTGGTTAATAAAGTTGAATAATTTTAGATTATTCCAGGTATTAATGCCTGTTTTTTATTATTACAAAATACAAATATTTACAAATATACAAATTAATATTAAATAAGTTTTTGTGAATTCGTGAGAGATTTGTGAATTCGTAATCTAAGTATATGCCTAAGATAAAAACGCATAAAGCGACAGCTAAAAGATTTACCATAACCAAGACCAAAAAAATCAAAGTCAGAAAAGCCGGGCAGGATCATTTTAACGCCCGCGAAACCGGCAAGACCAAACGCAACAAGAGACGCGACATTGATTTTGATAAGACCATGGAAAAAACCGTTAAAAAATTAATGCCCTATTGTTAGTTAATTAGTTAATTAGTTTATTGGTTAATTAGGTGAAAGGAGTTTTTTTTCTGCATTCTCTGGATTGCTAATCACTAATTAACTAATCACTAATCAACTGAATACATATGCCAAGAGTTAAAAGAGGAACATCTCATGTTAAATCCAGAAAGAATTTACTTAAGAAAGTAAAAGGTTTTACCTGGGGAAACAAGAATCTTATAAAAAAAGCCAATGAATCGGCGGTCAAAGCCGGCCATCATGCTTTTGTTGACCGAAGAAAAAAGAAAAGGACCAATCGCGCTTTGTGGCAGATCAAAATCGGCGCTTTTGCCAGAGAAAATGAAATCAGCTATTCCAGATTCATTGATGCCTTGAAAAAAATGAAGATTGAGCTGGACAGAAAGATTTTGGCAGATTTGGCGGTAAACAACAAAAAGGTTCTAATCAAAATCATCGCTGAAGTCAAAAAATAATATGAATTTTTTAAGAATACTTCAAATCATAGTTGCCGTATCCTTGGCCACATTTATTTTGTTGCAAAACAGGGGCGGCGGGCTCTCCGGCATTTTTGGCGGAGCGAGCAATGTGTATATGGCTAAGAGAGGAATTGAGAAAAAGTTGTTTGTTGCCACCATCGTGCTTGCAGTGTTATTTTTTCTTGTTTCTTTAGCTATTATAATCTTATAGCACCCATTTACTTTGTATTTTGTATTGTCTCCACTCTTCTTATATATTAAAATTTGCAATAATTTCAATGTTATAACCCGGCGCGTTTGACCGTATTTTGGTATTTTAATTCGTGGCATTGAATAAAAATTTTAAATTAATCAATGGACTCAATCAAGAAGACAATTTTAAAATCAACCAATGTTTTTTTTAGGATTATCAAAGCGACATTCCATAAACTTGTCCTAATTTTAAAGTTTTTTGCCAAAGATAACAAAAAAGAGGTTTACGGGAAAGAACAGTTTAATTTGGATGAGAGATTGGTTCTCTCGCTCTCAAAGTCGCGTATCCCGAATTTAAGACAATTGAAATATATAAATAAGTTCTTAAGTCGGAGAGAGCTTGTCATTCTCAGGGTAAGCATTTTCGTGATCATCATCAGCGTCTTAACCTGGGGGACAAATTTTTATTTTAATCATCTGCAAATTGTGCCGGTAAAAGGAGGGGAATATTCAGAAGCGTTGATCGGCGCGCCAAAATATATAAATCCCCTGTACTCCGGCATAAATGACGCGGACAACGACATTGCCAGCTTGGTTTATTCTTCATTGTTTAAGACCGGCCCCAGCGGTCTTTTGGAAAAAGATCTGATTGAGTCTTATGAGCTGTCTTTAGACGGGAAAACATATTCATTTAAAATCATTGAGAACGCCAAATGGCATGACGGACTGCCTGTGACAGCGGATGATATCATTTTTACATTCAACGCCATTTTGGACAGCCAGTATAAGTCAAATCTTCGGCAAAGTTTTCTTGGCGTTGGGGCCGAGAAGCAGGACAACTTCAGATTCCAGTTCATTCTGCCGGAGCCTTATGCCGCTTTTTTGGATCTTTTATCTTTTGGCATCATGCCTGCGCATGTCTGGTCGGAAATACCGGCGGAATCAGCACAGCTGGCGGAATTGAATCTGAAACCCATCGGTTCCGGACCGTTTAAACCGGTTGGTTTGTCCAAGGATAAATCCGGAAAAATAAAAGAATATGCTTTGACTGCGAATGACGACTATTACGGAAAAAAGCCGTTGCTCAATTTGCGATTCAAATTCTTTTCCAGTTTTGAGGAGGCAATCGGAGCTCTCAACAGCCAGGATGTGAATGGCATAAGTTATTTGCCGCAAGCTTTCAAGGCGCAGATTCTTACGCCAAACAGTTTTAATTTTCAAAAATTATATTTGCCGCAATTAACTTTGATATTCCTAAATCAAAAAAGGAACCCGTCGTTAGCTGATAAGTCGGTCAGGCAGGCGCTGGCGCTGGCCATTGATAAAAATGCCGTTATCAGCGAAACCCTTTTTGGAAACGCTTACTCGGTTTACGGACCGATCTTGTCCAACAGCTTCGCGTATAAAAGCGATATCAAAAAATATGATTATAGCAGAGAAGATGCCATCAAAAAATTGGAAAGCGTAGACTGGAAACTTGAAGAAATAAGCGCCGAGCAAGTGGACGCCGCAGTTTCTGATTTGGCCTCCAAAGATGAGGCGATAAAAGCGAAGGCGGAAGAGACATTGGCGATGGGGGCCGGCCAATGGCGCAAGAAAGACGGAAAGTTCTTTATCATTGATTTGAAAACCGTTGATCGGAATGAAAATTTTGAGATTATCACTCAGGTAAAAAAATTCTGGGAAGAAATCGGCATCAAGGTGGACGCGCAAGCTTTGCCGCTGTCTGAAATTCAGAGCGATATAAAACAGCGCAATTTTGATGCTTTGTTCTACGGGGAGGTGGTGGGGTCTGATCCTGATCCGTATGCTTTTTGGCATTCGTCTCAGACCGGAGAAAACGGCTTCAATCTTTCCAATTTTTCCAACAAAGAAGTTGATCAGATTCTGGAAGATGCCAGGGTGATTTCCGATCAAGCAAAGCGCCAAGAGCTATACGGCAAATTTCAAGAGATTATTGCCGAAGAAGAGCCGGCCATTTTCATGTATTCTCCGGTTTATACGTATGTCCAAAGCAATAAATTGAAAGGCTTTAGCGTTAGCGACATTTTGCTTCCCAAGAATAGATTTTCAAACATCAGCGAGTGGTATTTGAGGACGGGGAAGAGGGTTATATTTTAGACAATTAAAAATTAAGAATTAAGAATTAAAAATTAATTTTTTATTCATCCAATTGGTAAGCAGATATCAAGGGGCCGATGTGGTGAAATTGGCAGACACGCAGCGTTCAGGTCGCTGTGAGGCAACTCATGCGGGTTCAAGTCCCGCCATCGGCACATATTTTTTCTTCAAAGCCAAGAAATAATAAATAATTAATTAATTCGTAAACAGTCGTCAGAAAGTATTTGAAATATTTTTGTCCTGTTTGAATAAAAAAAGAAAATGATAAAAAAATTTAAGCCGGCGCAAAGGCCGCAAGCCGCCAGAAGCGCCGCGGGGCATTCATCGCCTCACGTCACGAGAGTCAGCCATCCCATCCAGAAGGTAGACGCGAAAAAAGCCTATGCCATGGACAAGCTAAAAGTTTTTGTGCTGGGAGGGTTGGAAGAAGTCGGAAGAAACATGACAGTTCTTGAATATAACAAAGAGATCATCATCATTGATATGGGGCTGATGTTTCCGGAAGAAGATATGCCGGGCATAGACTATATCATCCCGAACATCTCATACCTGGAAGACAAGGTTGATTGGATCAAGGGCGTGATCATCACCCACGGACATATGGATCATATCGGGGCAATTCCGCATATCATGGGAAAGCTTGGGAACCCGCCGATGTATATGGGGAAGCTGACCGCCGGACTGGTGCGCAAGCGCTGCGAAGAGTTCAACAAGTGCCCGAAATTGGCCATCACGGAGATCAACGATAGCTCCAAGATCAGGCTCGGCAAATCTTTTAATGTGGAATTCTTGCGCGTTAATCATTCAGTACCGGATTCTTTCGGAGTAATCGTCAATACGCCGCTCGGGGAGATTGTGCATACGGGAGATTTTAAGATTGATTATTCGCCGGTTAACGATAAGCCTGCCGATATCAACCGCATCGCGCGGCTCGGTGGCGACGGCGTTCTGCTCATGATGTCCGATTCCACCGACTCTACCCATCCCGGTTATCAAGTTTCAGAGTCTTCAATCGGGGACGAAATTGACAAGTTGTTTGATAAGATTGAAGGCCGGATCATCATCGGCACGTTCGCTTCTCAGCTTTCCCGCGTCCAGAAGATTTTTGATTTGGCGAAAAAACACGGAAGAAGGATAAACCTGCAAGGCAGAAGCATGAACAACAACGTTGAGATCGCGCATGAGATCGGCTACCTTAGCTTTAATCCGCACATCATCATGGAAGACGCAGAGCTGGAACGCATGCCGGACAAGAAGGTCATAATTCTTGGAACCGGAGCCCAAGGCGAAAGCAACGCTTTTCTGGTCAGAGTCGTTAACGGCGAGCACAAGAGCGTAAGCATAAAAAAAGGCGATACGGTCATTTTTTCATCATCAGTGATTCCGGGCAATGAAAGAAGTATTCAGAATCTGCAGGATATGGTTGTCAGACAGGGCGGACGGGTCATCCATTATCAAATGATGGATGTTCATGCCGGCGGCCATGCCAAGCAGGAGGATCTTAAGCTGATGATGAGGCTGATGAAGCCGAAATACTTTATGCCGATTGAAGGCAGCCACTATATGCTTCAGGCGCATGCTGATTTGGCGGCGCAAGTGGGGATTCCGGAACAGAATATCTTTGTCGCGGACAATGGCCAGATTGTTGAATTCTCTGAGCAAGGCAGGGAAGCAAAAGGCGTTTTGACGAAAGACCGAGTAACCACGGATTATGTCATGGTTGACGGACTCGGGGTCGGGGACGTATCCAACATCGTACTGCGCGACAGGCGCGTGATGGCTGATGACGGCATGATCGTGGTGATTGCCACCATTGACGCAAAAACCGGAGAGCCGATCGGCAACCCGGATATCATTTCGCGCGGGTTTGTGTACATGAAAGAGAACCGCGAATTGATTGAAAACACCAGGATGAAAGCCAAGAAGATCGTCAAGGACCATGATTCCAAAACTCCGGCCGATGATGATTACATCAAGAATAAGATCCGCAACGAGATCGGGCAGTACTTGTTCTCGCAGACCAAACGCCGGCCGATGGTTTTGCCGGTTGTGATTAAGGTTTAGATTTTGTAAAATTCCAAAAAACAAGCACCAAATTTCAAATAAATACTAATTTAAAATATCAAAATTCCAAATTTATTTTAAATAGTTTTATGTATTTTGAATTTGGTAATTTGAATTTATTTGGTATTTGAAATTTGTTATTTGTGATTTAAGCAAAGAATTTATTTGTTATATTTTGTCAACAATATATGAGGTCAGAAATAAGAAAAGCATATCTTTTGAACAAATACGTCATCATCGCCCCGGGCAGAGCGAAGAGGCCCCAGGATGTGAAAAAAGAAATGGTCGTCAGGCGCACCAAAGCTTGCCCGTTTTGCGTTGAAAACATCAAAAGAGAAAAAATCGTGGATGAGATCAAGAAACACGATGATGCTAGCGCTTGGCAGGTGCTCAGCCTTAAGAATGTTTTTCCGGCGGTGTCGCTTGATAATGATAAGGCTTACGGGGTGCAAGAAGTCATAATTGAAACGCCTGAACATACAAAGGAATTGGGGGAGCTTGCCGTTCCGGAAATTGAAGCGGTTTTAAAAATGTACGCTAAAAGGACCAAGGCGATTGCTTTAAACAAAAACATTGAGTATATCCTGTGTTTTAAAAACCAAGGATCAAAAGCCGGAGCTTCAATCATCCATGATCATTCTCAGGTTTTTGCCACTCATATCCTTCCGCCCGACATCGGTGAAGAATTGCGCTTGGCGAGAGAGTATCAGAAAAAAAATAAAACCTGCGCTTATTGCGATCTGCTTAAGAAAGAACTAAAGTCTGACAGGAAAATCTATGAAGACAAACAGGTAGCGGCGATCGCGCCTTATGCCAGCGAGTTTTCTTATGAGGCGTGGATTTTTACCAAAAGACATTTGGATAACATTGCAGAGTTAAGCGAAGAAGAGTTCACAGCTTTAGCTAAAATATACAAGCATATTTTGGAAAAATTAAGAATCTTGGATCTGTCTTTTAACGTTTTTCTCCATCAAGTCGTTTCTGATAAGAATCAGCACTTTTGCATGAAAATTGAGCCTCGGGAAAGCGTGTGGGGCGGAGTTGAGCTTGGCTCAGGAGTTATCATCAACACTGTTTCTCCGGAAGACGCCGCGAAGTTTTATCGGGAATAAAATTACAATCCGAATGCTACAAATTAAATCCGAATATTTCAAATATATAAAATTTGAGTTATTCAGTTAAATTTAAAAACAGGTAAATAATTTGATAAATAATTTTGTAGTATTCGGATTTAATTGTAAACAAAGTCAGCATGCCTATACCAAGTTTGAAAACCAGCCAGTCATGGCGCAATGGTCGGAAAAAATATTTTATACCTCACAGCAATAGCCGGGCGGGGGTTTTGAATTTGCATGCCAGTGCTAAGACGAAGATGGATGATTACCGAGGACGCAAAAAAAACGGAGTTTGGGCGGCAATTAAGCGCAAAGTTATTATGGCGTCAGCCGTTATCATTGTCCTTGGCATCATCTTTTCTGCCGGATCGGTGATTTGGATTTCGCGCGATCTGCCGGAACCGGGAAAACTGACGGAAAGGGAAATTGCCCAGACCACGAAGATATATGACAGAACGGGGCAGACAGTCTTGTACGAGATCCACGGAGATGAACAGAGAACCATCGTTAATCTGGCGGACCTCCCGAGTTATATCAAGAATGCGACAATCGCGATTGAAGATAAGAATTTTTACAAGCATGGCGGCATCAGTGTTTGGGGAATCCTGCGCGGCGTGGTTTGGCGCAAGCTAAGAGGCTTGCCGGCCCAGGGCGGATCGACTTTGACGCAACAGTTCGTTAAGAATGCCATCCTTTCAGACGAACGGACAGTCCAAAGAAAGATCAAGGAATGGCTTTTGTCGTATCGGCTGGAAAAAAAGTACTCTAAAGACGAAATCTTGCAGATGTATTTTAACGAGATCCCTTATGGTTCAACAGCTTACGGCGTTGAAGCCGCGGCTCAGAAATATTTCGGCAAAAGCGCCAAAGATATAACCATATCCGAGGCGGCGGTGTTAGCCGCTTTACCGCAAGCTCCCAGCAAGTATTCTCCATATGGTCCGAATAAGGAACTTTTGCTCGGCCGGCGTGATTATATCCTTGATCTGATGGCGGCGCAGGGATATATTTCAGCGGAAGACGCGGATATCGCCAAGGCCCAGGAAATAAAATTTCAATCTCAGGTTTCCAACATCAAAGCTCCTCATTTCGTGATGTATATAAAAGATATCCTTTCGGAAAAATACGGGGAAAAAACCGTAGAACAAGGCGGGTTAAAAATAACGACTACGCTTGATCTGTATAAGCAGGGTATTGCGGAAGAAGCGATTGAAGCGCAAGCGGAAAAGAATAAAGAAAATTATCAAGCGACCAATGCCGCTTTGGTTTCCATTGATCCCAAGACCGGCGAGATTTTGGCGATGGTCGGATCCAAAGATTATTTTAGCGCGGAGATTGACGGGCAGGTAAACATCACAACCTCCCAAAGACAGCCGGGTTCATCAATGAAGCCGCTGGTGTATGCGGCCAGTTTTATCAAGGGTTATACCCCGAATACCATCCTTTATGACGTGGTCACGAATTTTTCCAATGATCCGAGCAAGCCGTATGAACCGCACGATTATGACTTGAAAGAACGAGGCCCGGTTTCAATCCGGAAGGCTTTAGCCGGATCGCTTAACATTCCGGCGGTAAAAGCGATATATTTGGCCGGGATAAACAATGTTTTGGATTTGGCCGAGCAATTCGGTTATACGACGTTAGCTGATCGCGACCGCTTCGGCCTGTCTTTGGTTTTGGGAGGCGGAGAAGTCAAGATGATTGAGCATGTCAACGCTTTCGGAGCGTTTGCTCGCGAAGGCGTGCTTCAGCAGACCGCGGGAGTCCTGAAAGTTGAAGATAAAGACGGTAAAATTCTGGAAGAGTTTCGGAAACAGGAGGGAAAGAAAGTGCTTGACGGAAACATCGCCCGGATGATCAATGATATTATGGCGGATAACTCCGCGCGCGCTTATGTTTTTGGAGAAAAGAATTATCTGACTTTGGGAAAGCGACCGGTGGCCGCCAAGACCGGAACGACCAACGATTACCATGATGCTTGGACGATCGGTTTTACGCCTTCCATTGTGACGGGGGTTTGGGTCGGGAATAATGATAACACGGAGATGAAAAAAGGAGCCGACGGATCAGTCGTGGCCGCGCCGATTTGGCACAGCTATATGGAAAAAGTTTTGGGCGACACGCCGATTGAGCAATTTAAGAAGCCGGAAATCCCTGTGACCGGAAAAGCCATTTTGGACGGCAAGGCAGGAGAGCCAATAGCCGTAAAAATTGATAAATCCACAGGCAAGCTCGCAACCGATTTGACCCCTTTAAGCCAAATTGAAGAAAAAATATATTTTGAGCCGCATGATATTTTGTATTATATAGATAAGAACGACCCTTTGGGACCGGCGCCGGAAAATCCCGGGAATGATCCCCAGTTTGCTCTGTGGGAATCACGCGTGATTGCGTGGGCGGAAAAACAAGCCGGCACCAGCACGGAATTTTCATCAGAGAAGCCGCCGGTTGAATTTGATGATGTGCATACGCTGGAAAATAAGCCGGAAATAAGACTGGTAAGTCCAAGCAGCAACCAAACCATTCTTGATCAGACGCTTATCGCTCAAGTAAGCGTTTCTGCCAAAAGAGGAGTGAATCGGGTTCAGTATTATATAAATGATAATTTATTTTTCGTTAATTACGACTATCCATACAGCCTGAACCGATCAGTCGGATTTTTAAGCAATGGTTTTCATAATTTGAAAGCCCTGGTCTGCGATGATGTTGACAATTGCACAGAGGCGCAAGTTGAGTTCAATTTGATTTTGGAAAACAACAACACGAGCGGTTCATCGGAAATAAATTTGGAAAGTCCCGCAAGCGGACTAGCATTGTCCAACATTGATTTTCCGGTTAATTTGGTTTTTAAACTCAGCAGTTATACAATGGTCGCCAAGATCAATGTATATAAAATGAACGAAGGTGGTGCGCCTGAACTTTTGGGGACGATTGGACCGATAAACAATGATGGCGTGATCTATCAGTGGACAAAAATCCCCAAGAGCGGAACTTATACGCTGTACGGAGAAGCGGTAACCTGGTCAAAAAAATCAGTGAAAAGCCATGATACAATTTTGATTGTCAACAATTTGGAACAGACAGCGACCAGTACAAACCCGGCGATTTAACTGGTTGCATAACCATTTATCGTGACCAGTACCAGAGAAGGACAGCCACATTTTGCTGTCCTTTTTATATTTTAAAATTATCTTTACTTTTAGCTTAAATTTTGATAAAATATACTTGATATCAACACTTGAAGCGAGTGTTTTTTGATGTTTATAATGTAATATTATTTTGCTTATTTTAGCAAAAAATTGACAAAATGATTAGGAGGACAAAAAAAACCACAGCGCCCAAAAAACAGAAAAAAGAGATGCTTAAAAACGGAGAGGGCAGAGGGAAAAGCATAAAATTGGCAGTAAGCATCGCAAAGAGAAAAATACCCAGAAAAAACGCATTGGTGCTGGAAAAAAATATTGGAGAAGTTGATAAAATGGATGAAAATTTTGGACAGGGTAATTTTCAGGAAGAAGACGCGGCTGACGATAAGAAGAAAACGTTCATCATGTGGGGCGGCGTTTGCTTCTTTATGCTGGTAATCTTTGTTTTTTGGGTGAATAACGCCAAACAAGTTTTTCAATCTTCCCACGTTAAAAACCCGGATGCGGAAAAATCTTTTTCTGAGTTAAAAAGCATAACTGGAGAAATTGGCAGGCAGATGAATGGCATCAAAGAAACCATTGCCGATTTAAAAAACGCCACCAGTACGGCATCGTCAACAATAGCATCTGATTTAGAGGTTCCGATGTTGCCGGAAGCAGAATCTGCCGTGCGCACATTGAACGAAAGCGCTTCATCGACAGCCACCATTGCAACGACCACGATTTTACAATAATTATTTATTTCTTGATATAACACTATGGCGCAAAATAAAAAAAATTCCAAGACAGAAAAATCAGAAAATATAAAAAAACCGAAAACGGCCAAAGACCTTCCCGAGGATAAAAAAAGAGAGGAAGAGGCGGTTTTGAATGAAACATCGGAAAAGAAAGAAAAAGATTCCGGCGCGAAGATAAACTTGATTGTAACCGAGCGCCAGCAAACCGAATTCGGCTTGATTGAACCGCTGCCGATTTCCGATGAGATGCAAAGGTCTTATCTGGACTATGCCATGAGCGTCATCGTCAGCCGGGCCTTGCCTGATGTCCGCGACGGACTCAAGCCCGTGCATCGTAGAATTCTTTACGCCATGTGGTCTTTAGGCCTCCGGTCCGGAGGCAAATTCCGCAAATCCGCCACTGTGGTCGGAGAAGTGCTTGGTAAGTACCACCCCCATGGCGATACAGCCGTTTACGATTCCATGGTCCGTCTGGCGCAGTTTTTTTCTATGCGTTATATGCTGGTCAAAGGCCAGGGAAACTTCGGTTCCATGGACGGAGACAGCGCCGCCGCCATGCGTTATACGGAAGCCAAGATGTCGGCGATTTCCGAAGAATTGCTTTTTGATATTGATAAAAATACGGTTAATTTCACTCCCAATTTTGACGGTTCCCAGCAGGAGCCGAAAGTCATGCCGGCCAAATTGCCTAATCTCCTGCTCAACGGAACAATGGGCATTGCCGTCGGCATGGCCACGAACATCCCGCCGCACAATCTGCGCGAAATCGTCGGCGCCATCTCGCATTTGATTGAAAACCCGGATGCCGCCAATGAAGATCTGATGCAATTCGTCAAGGGACCGGATTTTCCGACCGGAGGAATCATTTACAACAACAAAGATATCTTGCAGGCGTACAGCACCGGCAAAGGCGGGATTGTGATGCGCGGCCAAGCGGAAATCCAGGAAGATAAAACCGGACAGTTTAAGATTGTCATAACAGAGATCCCGTATCAGGTGAATAAAGCGAGTTTGGTGGAGAAAATCGCGTTCCTGGTAAAAAACAAAAAGATTGAAGGCATCAAGGATCTGCGCGATGAATCGGACAAAGAAGGGGTGCGCGTGGTCGTTTATCTCAAGAAGGACGCTTTCCCAAAGAAAATTTTGAACTCACTGTATAAGCACACTCAGCTTCAGGAAACATTCCATGTCAACATGCTGGCGCTGGTTGACGGGATCCAACCCAAAGTCCTGACGCTCAAGATGGTGCTTGAGGAATATATTAAGCATCGCATGGAAGTGGTTACCAGACGAACACAGTACGACCTGGATAAAGCGAAAGACCGGGCCCACATCTTGGAGGGTTTGATGATCGCGCTTAACAACATTGACGCGGTCATAAAAGTCATCAAAGCTTCAAAAGACAAAGAGACGGCCAAAGTCAGCTTGATGAAAAAATTCAAATTATCCGAAAGGCAAGCAATCGCGATTTTGGAAATGAGATTGCAGAATCTGGCAAATTTGGAAAAACTCAGGATTGAGAATGAATTGAAAGAGAAGCAGAAATTGATCAAAGAACTGGAAGCGATCTTGAAATCAAAGGCCAGAATCCAAGGGATCATCAAAGAGGAAATCACATACCTGGCGGATAAATACGGAGACGAGCGCAAGACTCAGATCGTCGCCCGAGGGTTTAAGGATTTTTCCATTGAAGATTTGGTGCCGAACGAGGAATCAGTTGTGTTCATGACGCGGGACGGATATATCAAGCGGATCGCCCCCGATACATTCAAGACTCAGGGTCGAGGCGGGAAAGGCGTCATTGGATTGACCACAAAAGAAGAGGATATGGTGCAATTCATGTTTACCACGATGACGCATACCGATATCTTGTTTTTTACAACCAGAGGCCGCGCGTTTCAATTGAAGGCCCATGAGATCCCGCAAGCATTGAGGACCGCCAAAGGCCAGGCGATCGTTAATTTCTTGCAGCTTTCCCCAAGTGAACAGGTGTCATCAATCCTGCCGTTGGATAAAGTGGCCAACGCGAAATATCTGTTTTTTGCCACAGAGAAAGGACTGGTAAAGAAAGTGGAATTGAATTCGTTTGATAACGTCCGCCGCTCCGGCCTCATTGCCATCAAGATCAAACCGGAAGATAAGCTGATCTGGGTGAAGCCGTCATCAGGCGAGGATGACATCCAGCTCGTTACCGCCAATGGCCAAGCTATCCGTTTTTCAGAGAAAGACGTCAGGGATATGGGGCGGAACGCGGCCGGAGTGTTTGGAATCCGCCTCAAGAAGGATGACATTCTGGTCGGGATGGCTGTTATCAAGAATGATTCGGAAAAAAGCAAAGACTACCAAGTGCTCAGCATCATGGAACAAGGATTTGGCAAGCGCACTCCCTTAAGCGCGTACAAGAGCCAGGGCCGAGGCGGCAGTGGGATCAAGACCGCCAAAATCACGTCCAAAACCGGAAAACTTACCAATGCCTTCGTCATCAACATGAGCGTGATGGGAGAAAAAGATTTGATCATCATCTCCGAAAAAGGACAAGTCATCCGCTTGCCATTCAAGTCCGTCAATCAGACCGGCCGCGATACCCAGGGTGTCAGACTGATGCGTTTCAAGGACCAGGGAGACAAGGTGGCTTGCGTGACGTGGGTATAAAATTATTTTTAAAGTCTATATATAAAAAACTGCCAGCAAGCTGGCAGTTTTTTATATATAGACTTGTTTTCGTTAGCCTAATTGTTTTTTAAACCAGTCTACCCAAGGAATTTTTACCGGATCGGCATGGTTAAGTATGCTTAAATAGTAACTGATCCAAGAGCCAAGTTGCAGCATTTCAAAAGTTTGTTCTAATTTTGTTTCGCCCTGCAGTTTGCAGGAAATAACTTTTATGCCATTTTTGATTACGACCTGTTTTGTTAATTTTGCGCGTATTTGCACTCGGGGGTGATAAAGAATGGAATCAAAAAAAAGAAAAAGCATATTTTTTTTATTGGCGGCCGGGTTTACCAATCCCTCCATTGCATAGTGGTTCAGGTCCGGCAGGGTTAAATAGGCGGCAAATTGTTTTGCGGTTTCGTTAGCTTGATTGCGGATAGAATATAGATTGCCTTCCAGATGTTCGGCTCCGACTAAAACAATATTTTTATCTTTCAGTTGTTCCGCAATTTTTTTGGCCGCATTGTTTTTTGTTGTTTTTTCCGGCATTAACTTTTTAGAAACGGTTTTCATGCTGCTAATATATTTTTCCACTTCCTGTTCTTCTATCTGCAAAAAATCTGCGCGCATGAGCAAGGCGATTATGCCGAACATCGTATATCCGACACCCAAACGCGGCTGGCCAGACGGATTGTTTGCGGCGGTAAAAGTATAGCCAGGAATATTTTCCGCTGCCATCAATTTTTGCAAGCCGTTACCTGGTTTGTTCTCAGCAATAGCCAAGATCTTGGCGCCGCGTTTTTTTGCTTCCCGGTAAATTGAAAGCGGCTCTTCAGTCGTGCCGGAATATGAGACAATAATGCAGAGCGTGTCTTTATCTACGTAATCAGGCAAAACATAGCCCGGTTCAATGTTAAATGGCACTTTCAAATGGTCCAAGAATAAAGACTTAACAATGCGCGCGCCTGTGCTGGAACCGCCCATGCCGTTAACCATTATTTTTGTCGATTGGCTAAAGTCTTTGGGAATTTCTATGGAATGGGATTCTTCCAAGACCTGTTTTATTTGGTCAGGGAGAAGTTTAATTGATTCGGCGACTCGGCCGGTATCAAGTTTTTTATACATTTTTATATTGTCCAGATTCATATTAAGTATTTAGTATTAAGTATTTAGTATTAAGTATTTAGTATTAAGTATTTAGTATTAAGTATTTAGTATTAAGATCTGTAATTAAAGGTTTTTTAAAAAAATAAAATAATTTATATTTAAATTAAACATATTTAAGATGATAATGCGAGATTTTATTCCGTAAATCCTTGGTACTTGATACTGTATACTAAAGTATATCATATTCGCCAAAAAAAATAAGCCCCAGAGCTTTTGCTTTGGGGTTTATTAATTTCTGGTTTTAATAATTTTCCTCCTATTCATCCTCCTTGTTCTCCTCTTCTTTGTTCTTTTCCTCCTCAGTGTTTTCTTCTTCTTCAAATTCCCAATCATCAAGATCAACGTTCAAGTCTTCTTTAAAGAAATTTTTGATCTCTGAAGATAAATCAACAAATTTTTCCGATAGTGCTTTCATCTTTTTTTCTTTCTTTGTGGTGACGAGAAACTCCTGGTCTTCTGTGTGATTGTAAAAAATTTCCGCTAAGCTTAACAAGTCAGCCGCTTCATCGCTTATGTTTTCTATTCCGTATAAAAATTCATCGGCTTTTTGGCTGGGAAATTCAGGGTGTTCGTTCAGTTTTTTTAGCTCCGCCTTTTTTCCATCCGGTTTTTTAGATTTTAAGTTGTTTCGCTCGATAAGACTTTCAATATAAAGAACATTTCTCTTGTTTTCCATGGCTCCTCCTTGTTATGATTATATCAAGATACTGTTATTATTATCCGATCCGATTGTAAACATCATCATAGCGAACAATGTCGTTTTCTTCCATGTAGCTGCCGGTTTGGATCTCAATGATTTCCAGATTGATTTTACCCGGGTTCTCCAGGCGATGCTTGGTCATGGAGGGTATGAAAGTGCTTTCGTTTTCTTTGAGATAAATGCTGTTTTCTCCGAGTACGATCTTGGCAACACCGCTGACAACAATCCAATGTTCGGCGCGATGATGATGCATCTGAAGGCTTAAGATTTCTCCGGGGTAAACCGTGATTTTTTTGACTTTGTGCGAAGGCTTGTCAATCAGCACTTCATACTTGCCCCAGGGCCGGTGGACCAGCAGGTTGTGCTCCAGCTCTTTATGGCCGTTTTCTTTGAGATGGTCTACGATTTTTTTAACGTTTTCGCCTTGGCCTTTTTTCTGGATGAGAACGCAGTCTGCCGTTTCCACAATGTTCAAATCGTCAACGCCGATGGTCGCCACCAAGCGGCCGCTTTCACTGTGCACGAAATTGTTGTTGGAATCAATGCTGATATGGCGGGGATTTTCCGCGCCGGCTGACATCTCGGCGATGCTGTCAAACGATCCAATATCATTCCAACCGAATTCTCCTTCAAAAATGATAACATTATCCGATTTTTCAGAAATGGCATAATCAATGGAGATGGCAGGCAAATTTTGGAAATCATCAATAAATTCCTGAAAGCCTTTTGTAAGCGCGGAATAAATTTCCGGAGCATGCGTCTTGAATTCTTTGGCTATGGTTTTTACGTTAAACAGGTACATGCCCGCGTTCCAGACATATTCACAGGATTCCAGATATTTTTGCGCAGTGTCTGCGTCCGGTTTTTCTTTGAATTCATCGGCAACAAAAAATTCAGCGGTTGTTTTTTGGCCTTTTTTGATGTAGCCATAGCCTGTTTCCGGCTTGGTCGGAGTGATGCCGATCGTGCCGACATGGCTTCCGACATTTTCCAGCGCGTGCTTGACGATCTCCAGATAATTTTTGCGGTCTTTAATGAAATGATCTGCCGGCAAAAAGATGATCGGTTCATCCGCTGATATTTTGTTTTTCGCGAAAAGATGCTTGATGGCCAGCGCGATCGCCGGAGCGGTGTTTCGGCTTACCGGTTCGGTAAATATCTGATTGCGGTCATAGGCTTTTTCCACTTCCTTGATCTGATTGAACACGTTAAACAAGTTCTCTTTGTTTGTTGAAAAAAATATATTTTCTTTGGGCATGATTTCGCGCATGCGCAAATAAGTCTCTTGCAAAAGAGATTTTTCCGAAAAAAGATTTAAAAATTGTTTTGGAAAGTTTTTTCTGGAAAGCGGCCACAGCCTGGTGCCGGATCCGCCGCAGAGGATGACGCTATACATACGCGATATGGTTTGTTATCGGTTATTTTAAATAAAAACGCTATAACCATATATTATATGCATCGTACCGGTGATGTCAAGTTTTTTAGCGATGATAAGGCATTATCTCATAACCAGAGAGCTCTGGATTTTTTAGGCCGATTGTGGTAGATTAAAGACATAAATGATATTGACGACAAAATGAAAATATAGTCGTCTTTTTAGATATAATTAATGAAAATTGAGCAGTAATTTTTATCTTTATCATCGGAGTTTTTCTTGCAATATCTTGTTTGCCGCGGATTAAGCGCGGATCAAGACGCGGATTTGACGCTGATAAAAATAAGGAAGAAATATATGTCAGGACACTCAAAATGGGCAACAACCAAAAGAGCCAAAGCGGTCGTAGACGCGAAACGCGGCGCGATTTTTACCAGACTGGCTAATCTGATCACCATTTCCGCCAAAGAAAAGGGCGGCGATCCGGATATCAATTTTAGCTTGCGGATGGCAATTGACAAAGCCAAAGCGGCGAATATGCCGAAAGAAAACATTGAACGCGCGATTAAGCGCGGGACCGGAGAAGGCGGAGGCGAACAGATTGTTGAATTGATGTATGAAGGCATCGGACCGGCCGGTTCGCAATTTATCGTCAAATCCTTAACTGACAACAAAAACCGGAGCGCGGCGGAAATCAGGCATATTTTTTCCAAGCATGGCGGATCGCTGGGGAGCGTGATGTGGAATTTTGAGCAGAAAGGAGTGCTACGAATTTCAGGTGAATCCTTGATTAGCTATGACGCTAATCTGCGAATAAATGCGAATGCCGCTAATTGCGAATATGTGAATAATACAGTTGGTGAAGAATTTGAAATGGAGCTGATTGAAGCAGGAGCTGAGGATATTATTAAGGAAGCAGAGGGTATGACAATTTATACAAAGATTGACGGGCTTCAGCCGATGAAAAAATTTTTAGACTCAACAAACATCAAGACCGAATCGGCTGATATTGAGTATGTGGCGAAAGAAGCTGTCAATTTGAATGATGCGGATAAAGAACAGATTGAAAAATTCATTGAAGCGCTGGAGGGATGCGAGGATGTTTCGGATTATTATACGAACATCGCGTAACGCGTAACGCGTAACGCGTAACTTAATATTGATATTACATAATGCATTTTGTTGCGTTATGCGTTATGCGTTATGAGTTATGTGATATTGGGAATTGACCCGGGGATCGCCGATACCGGCTGGGGAGTGATTGAGAAAGATGGACGAGGCAATCTGAAGTGTTTGGGTTACGGATCTATCAAGACAAAAGCCGGAACTGATTTATGCAATCGTCTGGAAATTTTAAGCTGTGAGCTGACTGAAATCATAAAAAAATACCAGCCGAAGTTCATCGGAGTGGAGCAATTGTTTTTTTGTAAGAACGTCAAAACCGCCTTGATTGTCGGGCATGCAAGGGGCGTCGTGCTGCTCACTGCCCGGCAGAACGGATTGATCTTGTCAGAGTTTACTCCGCTACAGATAAAACAAGCGGTTTCGTCTTACGGCAAGGCTTCAAAATTGCAGGTTCAGAAAATGGTTAAGCTGATACTCGGCTTAAAAGAGCTGCCCAAGCCGGATGACGCGGCGGATGCGCTGGCGGCCGCGATCTGCGCCTCAAATTCGCGTAACGCATAACGCCATAAATTTAAAATGCCATGATGCTATAATCTCAAAAGTTATGAGTTATGCGTTATGAGTTATGAGAAATAATGCCCAAAAAACTGAAAATCGTATCCATCTCCTCAGAGGTTGCCCCGTTTTCCAAAACCGGCGGTCTGGCTGACGTCGCCAGAAGCTTACCAAAGGCGATCAAGCGCTTGGGGCACAACGTTATCGTGATTACGCCGCTTTACAGCCAAGTGATTGATACCGAAGCCTATCATCTTAAGCTGATATATGAAGATGTGGAAATTTATCTCAATTCCAAGGATTCGGTCAAAGTGAACTATTGGAAAGGCTACCTGATGAAGGATTTGCCGGTATATTTTGTTGAAAGCAAAAAATATTTTTCAAAATCCAAGAATCTTTACGGATCAGACCGCGAGAATGAGCGTTGGATGATTTTTGACGTAGCCACGCTCAAGCTTATCTCACTGCTCAAATTTGAAGCTGATATCGTGCATTGCCATGACTGGCAGACCGGACTTATTCCATATTACTTAAAAACTGATTTTAGATACTCCAAAACATTAAAAAAAGCCAAGACAGTCTTTACGATCCATAATTTGGTTTTCCAGTTCGGCAAAAATTGGTGGGAGGTGCCGCTGAAGAAAAAAGATTATGGCCGCACCCGTTTGCCGCATCTTGATGGACAGCGGTTGGAATATGTCAATTTTGTCAAACGCGCCATTTTATCAGCTGATCTCATCAGCACGGTCAGCGAGCAATACCGCGAAGAGATCATGACCAAGAATTTTGGGCAAGACTTGAGCCGGATTCTTAAGAATCGCTCCAACCGCTTGTTTGGGGTGGTTAACGGCATAGATTATAAAGCGTATAACCCGGATAACGATCACGGGTTGTTCAAAAATTATAATCATCGGAAAATTCACAGGAAAAAGCTCAACAAAGCCTATCTGCAGAAACTTTTTAAATTGCCGGTGGATGAGAGCATTCCCGTCATCTGTACGACTTCGCGAGTCACTTTTCAAAAAGGTTTTGAACTGATTTTAAAAATCATGGATGAGCTGATGCAGCTTAAAGTCCAAATCATCGTGATCGGAGCCGGAGACAAGGAATACATCAAGCGTTTACAAAGAATTGAAAGCAAATATCCGGAAAAACTTTCTGTTATTCCCTCGCATGAAGAAAATCAAAAATATGAAACGCTCTGTTATGCCGGGTCTGATTTTTTTCTTTTGCCGTCTCATCATGAGCCTTGCGGCATAAATCAATTGATTGCCATGCGCTATGGCTGCGTGCCGATTGTCAGGAAGATTGGAGGGCTGTATGACACGGTATCTAATTTTGATCCCGCTACGGGAGAGGGCAACGGCTTCAGCTTTGATCATTTCAACGAGCTGTCCTTATACGGCGCCGTGACCAGAGCGATTGAAACTTACGCGCACAAAGAAGTTTGGCGCAAGCTGGTCGTACGCGCCATGCAGGAATCAAATTCATGGGAGATACCGGCGAGGAAGTATGTGGAGCTGTATAGGAAAGCGATGCGATTGGGGCGGGGAAGGAAGGTTAAGGAGTAGGATACTAGTTAATTAGTTTATTAGTTAATTAGGAAAACGGTGCACTAATTAACTAATAAACTAATTAACTTTACGCAAGAAGAAAAATTTTTTGAAAATATAGCATAATTGAAATATGTTGTGGATAAATTTTTTGCATATCTACCAGCCTGCCAATGCGGACGGGCATGTCATCAAAGAGGCGGCGGAAAAAAGCTACAATCGGATCGTGCGCGCGCTGGAAGAACATCCGCGAATCAAGTTTACGCTTAACATCAGCGGCTGCTTGTTTTTGCGTTTGGAAGAACTCGGCTACCAGGACTTGATTGCCCGCATCGGCAAGTTGATCAAACGCGGACAGATAGAACTTGTTGGCACCGCGGCGTATCACCCCATCATCCCTTTGATTCCGGAAAAAGAAGCGGTGCGGCAGATCAAAGAGAACGAAGAGATCCTGAAGAAACATTTCGGCGCGGATTTCCGGCCTAAGGGTTTTTTCTTTCCGGAGATGGCTTACAGCGCGGAAGCCGCACGGATGGTCAAGAGCCTTGGTTATGAGTGGATGATCTTGGATGAGATTGCCGTTAACGGTTTAAATTTTCCAATTGAATTCGGCCGGGTTTACCTTGATAAAAACAGCGGACTCAACGCCATTGTCCGCTCCAGAGAAATTTCAAAAAGTTATGTTCCGGAGGCGATAACAGCGTTGCTTAAGGAAGGAACGGGAAAAGAAATGACAGTACCGGTGATCACTGGCACAGATGGGGAGATTTACGGCTTGAGGCATGAGGATCCGACAGCGGTTTTTGAAAAATTGCTGACCCGCCAAGATTTTTGCACCGATACGATATCAAATTTTATTGCCAATGAAAAAAAAGAACTGATTGAAATCAGCCCCCAGCCGCATAGCTGGGAGACGACTCCCGAAGAATTGAAAAGCCGCGAACCGTTTAACCTCTGGCAAGGCAAGAACAATGATGTGCAGAAAAAACTGTGGCAGTTGGCTCATTTGGCATACGATGTAATTGAGAACAGTCAGGATGACAGCAATTATGCCTGGGCCAGATGGCATTTTGTCCGCGGACTGGCTTCTTGCACTTTCTGGTGGGCCAGCGCCAAAGATTTTAAGCTTTTCAGCAACATCTCATGGAGTCCGGATGAAATTGAGCGCGGCGTCAATGAACTCGTGCGCGCAATCAGAGCCTTGGAAAGCGAGGATACCAGAGAAACAAAGATGAAAGCCGAAAAACTTTGGATTGACATCAAGAAGATGGTTTGGGAGATGCATTGGACGTACTACTGGAAAAGAAAAAAATAACTGAAGATTTCAATTTTAATACCGACTCAAATGAATATTGTAAATATACTATCGCTAATTTTTAATTTTCAATTTTTAATTTTCAAACAATGTTTAAATTTTTAATGGCTTAATTTTAAAAAATTGAAAAATTTAAGCATTGAAAATTGTTTAAAAATTAAAAATTGTAAATTAAAAATTTTGAACTATATGAAGCAGTTATATGAATAAGATCCTCCAACTTTTCGACGAGCAATACGTCAAAGAATTGTTTACGGAAAATGTCCTCCCGCTTTATCCGGATTTTTCGGATATAAAAAAAATCAAGATCATTCCGCATAAGAAACATGTTTGGGAGCACACTTATCACGTCGTCGTTGAATTTAAAACGACTTTTTTGACCAAAGACAAAAAGCGAAAAACCTTGCCCATCTTCTGTACCGCTCACTCGGAAGAACCGAGAAAGAACGCTTATGCCGCCTTAAAATTTCTTTGGGAGCATGGTTTTTCCAAAGGTTTCTTATCCATGCCGCATGCTTTGTTTTATTCCGAACATTTCCAGGGAGCTTTTTATCGCGGGGTGGAGGGGCATAATTTATACGAATTCATCCGCCAGGGCGATTTGAAGGAAATTGAAAATATCATTCCCCGGGCGGCGGCTTGGTTTGCCAAGTTGCATAACCTTGACACCGCGCGCGCCAGCAATTTTAACAGCGAGAACAGCCGGATTGAAACGGTTTATCCGGGAGTTGCGCATATTTTGAGCCGGATAAAACAAGATTATCCGGATTACCATGAAGTTTATAAGGAAATTTATGGCATATTGATTGAGAGGGAAAAAACTTTTTTTTCTTCCACGGAAAAACGCTGGCTGGTCCACGGTGACGCCCATCCGGAAAACATCATAAAAATGAGCCAGGTGAAAACGGCGGTGATTGATTTTACGGATCTGTGCTTATCTGATTTTGCCCGCGACCTGGGTTCTTTTACCCAGCAATTGGAATTTATGATCAAGCGCAAACTTGGCGATGCTCTGTATGCGGAAAAAATGAAAGAACTGTTTTTGGAAAAATATTTTCTCCTATCCAAAAAGAAGCTTAATGATGATGTGCATAGGCGCATCAAGTCCTATTACTCTTGGACTGCCATGCGAACCGCCACTTTCTTTTTGATCAAAGACAAGCCGGAGCCGCAGCGGTCATTCCCGCTGATCTGTCAGACTTGGAAGGAGTTGGGAGTGAAGACCAATTACGGTGGAATATGCGGGAAATACTAGTTTTTATTAAATTCCAAATAACAAGCACCAAAATTCAAATAAATTCAAAATCTAAAATCTCAATATCAAAACATTTTTTGAATTTGAAATTTATTTGAAATTTGGAATTTGATGCTTGAGATTTTAAAAAATTTATGCTCATCGATCTCCAACTCCATTCCACCTACTCCGACGGCTACCTTACCCCCACTGAGGCGGCGAAATTTGCCGCGGATCAGGGCGTAAAAGTCGCCGCGCTTACCGATCATAACACGGTCGGCGGGACTTACGAGTTCAAGGAAGCCTGCAAGCGCTTTAAGATCAAGCCAGTTACCGGTATGGAGCTGTATATCAAATACCATAACTATCGTTTTAACATGTTGTGGTACAATTTTGACGACAAAAGTCCGGAGCTTCATGACGTGTTGCGAGACAGCCAGCGCCGGCGCCGCAAACGTATGCGCACGATTTTGGAAAGGCTGGCCGGACTCGGGTTTGACTTGGATCCTGATAAGATCATTGATAAATACAATCATTATGTTCCGATCAATCGCGTGGTTGACGAGCTGATCGCAAACTCGAAGAATTTTGAACGGATAAAACGCGAATTGGGATTGGTCAGTCCGCGGGAGGGGGATATCATTAAGGAATATTTCAGCAACCAGAAGATCGGAAAATTGAAAAACAGCTTTATTGATCTGGACAGGATTTTGAAGCTTAGAAAGCGAATTGGCGGCCAGTTGGTTTTATGCCATCCGGCCAAGAGTGCTTATATTGATTTTAAATTCGTAAGTCTGCTTAAGCAGGCCGGAGTGGAAGGGATTGAGGTCTTATCGCCCCATCATTCATATGACGCGGTGGTTTACACCCAGCATCTGGCGGCGGAACTGGATTTTTTTGAAACGGGCGGTTCGGATTTTCATCGGTACGACGGAGGAAGGAATCCGGTCCAGCATTCATGGCAGTACTACCGGATTGATTCGGATTTGCTTAAAGGAGTGAAGATGGTGATTGGGTAGAATTTTTTGCATAACTCATAACTCATAACTCATAACTCATAACAGCTGACCTTAAAAGATTTTTAAAATAAGTTTCGAGTTCTCCCGCATTAGTGGAATCCCGTCCTCAAAAGAAGATAATAAAGTGACGGAACAAGTTATGAGAATAGAATATGTTATAATATATTAATGAATAAGAATAACAAGACAATAGAGGAGTGCTACATTAAATCGTTGGAGTTGCTAAAGAAGAACTCCACTCCTTTTGGCGTTTTGGCGTCTTCGGCTTCTCGGCGAGCGGAGGAAAGAAATTATCTGAGCATTTTCGGGCGAGATGCGGCGATTTGCGCTTTGGGAATGATGGCGAGCGGGGATAAAAAGCTTGCCAGCATCGCCAAAAAATCTTTGGACACTCTGGGCCGCTATCAGGCGCCCAACGGCCAAATCCCGAATTCAGTTAAGCCGGAAGCCGGAACTTCCAGTTTTTGGACATTGGGCTGCATTGACGCCACTTTATGGTGGCTGATTGCGAAGTTTTTTTCCAAAAAATATATTTCCGGAAAAAATGATAAAAAAATCAGATTTAAAGAGAAGTCAGCGATTGATTGGCTTCTGTGCCAAGAACATCAAGGCGACGGCCTCTTGATACAGACCGAGGCGAGCGATTGGGCAGATATCATGCCCAGGAACGGCCGAGTGCTTTATACCAATGCTTTGTGGCATGCGGTAAAAAAGCTGTATCAGACACAGAACGCCAGTTTAACCAAAAAAAATTGCAATCTGTGCTTTTACCCTTTTGATAAAAAACTTTCCACCATCAAGCAAAATATAAAAACCATCAAGCGCATCACGGAAAATTGCCGGCCGGAAAACTTCTTTTTAAGTTTTGTAAGTTATATGTACTGGGGGCGAGACATTGACGTCTTGGCTAATTCTTTGGCGATAATCTTTGGATTGGCTGACAAGAATTTTTCAAAAAAGATTGTTGCCAAAGTGTTATCAGAAAGAAAAAGAGCAGATTTTCCGGTGCCTGTGATGTATCGGCCGATAAAAAAAGATTCAAAATTATGGCGTCCGTATATGAAAAATCATAACCAGAATTTTCCGTATCAATATCATAACGGCGGCATCTGGCCGTTTGCCAGCTGTTTTTGGGCGATGGCTCTCCGTAAAGCGGGATATGAAAAATTGGCTTGGGAGGAAATGGAAAAAATCGCGGAAGCGAACAAACTGGGCAATTGGAAATTCAAAGAATGGCTGAACGGCAAAACCGGCCAGCCGATGGGGATGGCGGGGCAGTCATGGAATGCGGGAGCGTTTTTGCTGGCATGCCATTATTTGAGAGGAGAGGTTGAAATTTAACGCATAACTCATAACTCATAACTCATAACATCTGACCTTAAAAGATTTTTAAAATAAGTTACGAGTTACGAGTTCCAAGTTATGAGAATAAAATATGCAACACCTTATCTTTGAAGGCGCGGAACTTTCTGGCAAGAGCTGGATCATGTCGCAAATATATGATAAATTGGAGCCGAAATATAACGAAAGCGGCGTGATTTTGGATGGTTGTCATTGGTTTAATTGCGATGTTGGGATTTTTGGCACGGAGTGCGGACAGCCGGTGATCTCTGAATACGTAAAAATGTTTAACGCGCTTAAACAGAAAAATATTTTAGCTGAAAAGTTTCATTTATCAGATATCGTGTATAACCGCATGCATTTTGATCGCGAAACTCTGTACCCTGCGATTGAAGATGAGCTTTCTGAGCTAGAATTTAAAATTATTTTGTTAACTTTTCCGGAAGACAAGAAATTGTTGGAAAAAAGGACTCAGGACAGGTTGAATATCTATCCGCACTATAAACGGATAATGCATGAATCAGATTGGTATATCAATCAACAGAGGGAATATATCAAAGAGGCGGAGAAGAGTTGTTTGCCGGTTTTAGTGGTTGAGACGGAGAAGTTGCCGGATGAGAGGAAAGTGGGGGAGATACTTGAGTGGATGGGGGAAACGAAAAGCGCAAAATAGAATAGCTGAAATATTAGACGTAATTAATGTTCAATATTCAATAATCAATATTCATTCAATGCTCAATAACTAAATATTCAATGAATATTTAAATATTTAAATATTTAGATATTGAATGGTTATTGATTATTGAATATTGGTTATTAAAATCAGGCTGAAAAAATATTCCAATAAATCATGGTTACTATATGTCGTCAGAAAAAAATAACAAAATCAAGGTTCTCATGGTCGCTGCCGAAGCTGCTCCTTTTGCCAAGGTTGGAGGACTCGGGGATGTTGTGGGGAGTTTGCCGGTGGCGCTGACCAAGATTGGCGTTGAGGCCAGAGTGGTTTTGCCATTGTATGGATGCATAAACAAGAAGAAGTACGGCCTTAAGAAAATATATTCCAATTTTGAAATTCCTTCCAACAAGCATTTGGTGAAAGTAAATCTTTGGGAAACAAAATTTCCAAACACGGATGTAAAAGCGTATTTCATTGACGCCCCGAAATATTTTTCAGGCAAAGAGATTTATAGCCAGGGCGATAACTCGGAAAGATTTTTGTTTTTTTCTTTGGCGGTTTTGTATATGCTTCCGATCATGGAATTTTTTCCTGATGTTATCCATATTCATGATTCACATCCGGCCTTGATACCGGACATCATCAAAACCAGCAGAATAAATCATTTGAAAGACATCAAGACTCTTTTTACGATCCATAATTTCAGATACCAAGGCAAGACCGATCCGATTGTCCTTAGCACCGGAAATTTAAGAAAAGATTCTTTGAAGTCTTTGACAGTTGATGCGCGAGATGGGGACATAAATTTTATGGTACAAGGACTTTTGAACGCCGATCTGATAAATACGGTATCCAAGACTTATGCGGAGGAGATTACCACGAGTTTTTATGGGGCAGGGCTTGAGAGATTGCTGAAAAAAAGAAAAGCTGATTTATCGGGAATTCTTAACGGGATAGATATGAATTTTTTTGATCCGGAAACAGATGCTTATATAAAAACGAATTATTCTTTTTCTGACGCGGATAAAAAAGTCAAAAATAAATTGTTCTTGCAAAAGAAACTCGGATTGCCGGTAAAGGCGGATGTGGCTCTGTGCGGTATGGTTACAAGACTCGCTTGGCAGAAGGGAATTGAGTTTTTTACGGAACACTTTGCCAAACTTGGGTGCCAATTTGTTTTTTTGGGAACCGGCGACCAGCAGTATGAAAAAAAATTGAAAGAGCTGGCAAAAAAATTTCCAGAGATGATCAGCGTTAACACGACGTTCTCCGTTGAATTGGCAGAGCAGATATACGCCGGTTCGGACATTTTCTTGATGCCTTCCAGATATGAACCTTGCGGCCTGGGGCAAATGATTGCCATGCGCTTTGGCTCCATCCCGGTGGCCAGAGCCACTGGCGGCCTTAAAGATACGGTTACGCCTGATGTTGGTTTTACTTTTGAAAAAATTGAAAGTGTTGAATTCTACAATACCATCAAGAAGGCGCTTAACGTTTATTATAAGGAGCCTAAGGCTTGGAGGGAGATGATGGTTCGTGCAATGCAAAAAGATTTTTCTTGGACTAAATCTGCGACAGAATACTATGCGTTGTATCAGAAGTTAGCGTCAGGATGATACACAAAGCATTTGAACCCACAAATCAACAAATGCACAACAAATCTACAAATATTAATAAAATATTTGTAGATTTGTAGCTATTTGTTGATTTGTGGGTTAAATTTATTTTGGGTTCTCCACAAGTGGATAACAGGTTATAAATATACATATCAAGAGGTTTTCAACATGGCAATATAGCCATGTTTTTGTTTAATATAAGGTAGTATTTTAAATAATATATTGCTTTTTTACCTGTTATGTGGTATAATTATATTTATATAATTGAACCTTGAGTAATTTGTCCCCATTAACTTCTAACAGTAGGAGGAGAGAAAATGTCCAAAATTTTTCAACACTGCATTAATCCTCTCCATGTCTATTGTCGTCTAAGAGATGTGGGGATACCAAAGGATTACGCCGTCCCATTGTGCAGATTTTATGAAAATACTATTTTCATGTTTCTGCGCCGAAAAGTGAGAATGGTGTTCTAAAATAAAAAGCATCTAACAAATACGTTTGCCGGATGCTTTTTCTTTCTGGGAAGTCTTCGTAATAGCAAAGATAAGTCCACGGCAGTGTTGACAGAAGTGAAAAAATTTGCTATTATGAATATATCAGTGTAAAAAGTTGCGTCTCAAAATAAAAACAAAAACAAAATGAAAAATTCAAATACAACATCAAAGGCCTTTTTTGTCTTAGGATGTTACAACAACATAGAAAAGAAAGCAATGGAGCAGGAGTTCAGTGTATCTGGACTCATTATAAGCTTGTCCATTGCTTTTTTTGTTTGAATTTCCTTTACAATTCTCTTATTTCTATATAATTCAGATACCGGTTTGTCTTTGGGCGAGAGTTTCTTTCCCAAAAACAAACCGATATATGAAAATATAAAGGTTTATTGAGCATTTGCTCAACTGTCGCCAAGACAATTCTTGGCATAACTCTGCTCTTTTTAGAACAATCAGGAGGCCAAAACTCCAAACAAGGGTATGATAGAACCCTCGATCTATTTCAACCATTTTTAATAGACGTATAATTCTAACATACCCTCTCTTTCTAACTTTATCACTTTTTGTGGTAAGGTGAGCATGGGGATGCGATAAAAACAACGCCCGGACTCATAAATGGGCGTTGTTTTGTTTTTATCCGCTGATTTGACGCGGATTTATACGCGGATATTACGCAGAAATAGTTTGTATAAGATTTGTTTACAAATGAAAATAGGTGTGCTAAGTTGAAAATAGATATTGTTTTAAAATCGCTTAACCTAAAAAACACAAGGGGGAGGCGTTTTTTTTACTTTTGTTCGTTTTACAATTTTATTTTTTGTTGTTTGCTGTTAACCCTATAAAAGGAGGAACACTATGTCTAGAGGCAACAAATGGCCTGAAAGTTTTGATAAGTATGAAATTGTTGATTCCAGCGTGTTGATTGATGAGCCATATTCAATTGTTGATCTTATAAATGACAATAATATGGTTGGTATTCCATGGAAAGTGCACGAAGATCTTAGTCGAAAAAAAAGAGATCCGTTAATCGGGAGGAATGCACAAAAGGCCTTGATGATAATCAATGATTATCTGAAACATGGAAATCCATATCTGCAGATGGTAAATGTTAACTGGAAAGGCATTGAGAATTATAAACCAGGGGGTATTCTTAATCCGGAAGTGGCAGACGATGTTACCATTGCAACCGCCTTATCCGTAAGAAAAATGAGCGAAACAAGAGGTAAAAAAGTGGTATTGCTTACGCATAAATATGGGATGCAGTTGAAGGCCAGGGAAATGAGGTTTAGTGGTGACAATGGCGACTGCCTTGCTGTCCAGGAATGGAACCAGGATTTGGGGGATGCTGCTGATCGGCTTAGGGCGCCGATTTTGGATTTACCCAAAGAAATAGCCAAAGACAAAAGCTTGAAAGGTCGTATTCTCGCGGATTTTATCAAAGGCGGAAAAGAAATTTTGGAAAATTGCGGCGTGCAATTCAGGCAGATAGATGACAGCGGTAAATCATATATATCTCACGCGGCCAGAAAAAAAGGCGATTATTTTTATTGCCTGGATCAGGAGCAAACCCTGTTTAGTTTAAAACAGAAACCGGTTATGAAAGATGGAGAGTTTGTCGATCAAAATTGGGACCAAATACATGCAATACATTCTTTGCTTGATTTGGGGATAAATTACTTCTCATTAATCGGTGATGCCGGGACAGGTAAAACGCTTTTGGCTGTAGCATCGGCATTTCATTATCTGGTTAAAAGTAATCGTAAATTCAACAAATTATACATTACGCGCGCGCCGGTATCATTCGGCAATACGATGGGATTTTTACCAGGTGGAATCGATGAAAAAATGAATCCTTGGGTCATGGGTATGATTGACAATATCGAGCGACTAAAGGTTCTCAATCCGCTAATGTCCAAGCAAATAGATTTTTTGATCAATGGAGAGAATCTTGATGCCGCAAAAGAACATATTGATAGGCAGAAAGAAAAACAAAATACTGGATTTAAGGAAAAAACAGATGTAAAAAGCAGCAACCCGAAAAAATCTTTCATACCAAGTGGTGATAGCCATGATGATAAAAGAAAACGGGTAGAAATTTTGCCTTTTGAGCATATTCGCGGCCGAACATTGCCTAATTCTGTTATTATTCTTGATGAAGGGCAGAATATAAGCCGCGAGGAAACCATTACTTTTGCTACTCGTTTAGGTGAGGGCTCCAGGCTGATCATAACTGGCGATCCGACACAAATTGATAATAATTTTCTAAGCGAACAGCGTAACGGGCTTGTCTGGTTCGCTAAATTGATGAAGGGAGATAAATTTTATTCCAACACTTATATCCAACACTCAGTCAGATCCAAGCCGGTGCAAGCATTTTTAAAACGACTTAACAAACAATAAAATAATCTTCTAAACACAACAATCCTTCAGCGGCGATATCCCAAAATCGCCGCTTTTTTTATTTTGCGGAATATTGTATAATATAAAACATAAAGAAGGATTACGAAATACGAATAAATACAAATATACAAATTACTTTTTAGTCGGTAAATCAGGCTATCCGTATATTTGTACAGATTCGTTTTTTGTATATCAGGATGGTAATAAATATTTTGGTTGTAGAAAGTATGTATTTAGAAAAGCTGGAAGTCCAAGGATTTAAATCTTTTGCCCATAAGAACATTTTGGTTTTTCCGGGGTTTCTTGACGCTGACAAAAGAGGATTGACGGCCGTGGTCGGGCCGAATGGGTCCGGCAAGTCCAATGTGGCTGATGCCATACGCTGGGCTTTGGGGGAGCAGAGCATGAAGACGCTTCGCGGGAAAAGGGCGGAAGATATCATTTTTTCCGGAACCGAGAAAAAAGGAAAACTGGGCATGGCGGAGGTGTCTTTGTTTTTGAACAACAGTGACGGAGTAAGAGCGCGCGGGGGTAAGACAGTGAATGTTGCGGAGAATATGGAATTGTCGGGAGCGTCGGGTGAGGAGGAAAATAAAAAGAATGAAAAGAACGAGAAGAACGGGAGCGAGATGAACGAGAAGAATGAAAAGAACGAGAAGACATCCAAAGAAGAGAGTATTAGGGAGTTTAATATATCGCCGATGGATCTGTCTGAAATTGTACTGACTCGGCGCTTGTATCGCAATGGCGATAGCGAGTATATGCTTAACAATCAGAGGATACGGCTTTCCGATATGCAGATGTTTTTGGCTAAGGCGAAGTTTGGGCAGAAGACATACTCGGTCATTGGGCAAGGAACAGTGGAAGGGTTCCTCAACACGACCATATCCGAGAGAAAAGAATTTTTTGACGAGGCGACAGGGGTCAAGCAGTACCAGATGAAACGGGATGAGTCACTCAACAAATTGCGGAGCGGATATGAGAATCTGACGCAAGCGAGCATGCTCATTACCGAAATTGAGCCGAGGCTCAAGAGTTTGACGCGCCAAGTCAACCGGCTTAACCGGCGGGGAGAATTGGAAAAAGAATTGGAAGAGAGCCAGTTGAAATTTTACAGCCGCATGTGGCACGATATCAACGATAAATTCAAGAAGTACAATGAAGAATTTTTGGAATTGGAATCAGGCAAAAGAGAAAAGGAAAAGAAGCTGGACTTGCTTAACCAGCAGATGGAAACGATGGAAAAAGAAAACGGCGCCAGCGGCGAGTACCATGAATTGCAGACCAAGCTCAATTTGGTGCTGGAAGAAAAAAACAAATTAAGCGGACAGCTGGCGAGACTCGAAGCGCAGATGGAAATGAATTTGGAATCACAGGGGAAATTTGACCTTTCCTTCCTTATGACCAAGAAAGATGATATCGCCCGCGAACAGGAAAAAATCAAGGAAGAAATAAGCACCCTCAAAGGCAATCTGGAAATACATTTGGCCAAACATAAGGAGCTGGAACAGGCCAGGACTGATATCAACATTGAGGCGCATCGTCTCAACAAAGAACTGCTCCGAATGGGGCAGGCCAAAGAGATCAAGGAAGACAAAAAGGCGGATGAGCTTTTGGCTTCCGTGCTCCAGAAAATCAAGGCGATCAAAACAGAAGAAGACATCACGAAACTGAAAGCTTTGCTTGATGAGATTGAGATGGAAATTGAAAAAATCATCAAAAAAACCGAGGAAGCAAATAAGCCTGCTAACACGAACAGCGAGTGGCAGGCAGTGCATGATAACATCCAAAAGATATCCCAGAAGAACGAAGAGATCATCGGCACGCTTAACGATAACAATCTGCGCGTTTCCGCCCACACGGAAAGGATAAAATTGTTGGAAGAAAAGCTCGTCGCGCTTTCCGACGATCTTAAAAAGACGAAAGAGAAATTGGAACAGAACACCGGAGAAATTGATTTGGGCGACATTGAAAAGAAAAAACAGGCGATCGCAAAAAGTTTGGAAGAGGTTAATCAAAGACTCAGTGAGGCCAAAGAAAAATTGAGCCTTTTGAACAAAAAAGAAGAAGAAAAGAAGACCCGATTGTTTTCGCTCCAGAAAGAATTGCAGGCGGCGCAGAACGAAGTTAATTTCTTAAGCAACCAGCTGAATGATATCAGGGTAAACTCCACTCGCTATGAGACCAAATTGGAAGATCTGGAGGCGGAAATCCGCGATGAAGGGCGGGAGCTGAAACGCGTCAAGGATGAGCTGCCGGACCTGGAGCTGGATCTGGAGCAGACCAAGATGAAGATCGGCGATGCCAAGCGCCAATTGGAACTGATCGGCGGGATTGATCCGCAGATTGAAGCGGAATACGCGGAAACGAAAGAGCGCTATGATTTTCTGACCGGGCAGATTGACGATTTCAATTCCATGGTCAAGTCCATGGAGAAAATCATCAAAGAATTGGATTTTGTGATCAAAGAGCAGTTTGATAAGGAGTTCAAGATTATCGCGCTTAATTTTGAAAAATATTTCAAGATACTTTTTAATGGCGGGACGGCCAAGATCATCAAAGTCATGGAAGACGTCAAGCAGGACGATGAAGAAGGAGAAGAAAAAGCGGTTGAAGAAAAAAAGACAGCCGACGATATGCAGCTTTCGGACATCAAGAAGATCAAATACCTGCAGAAGCACAATGCCACCGGCCTAGCCGGGATTGAGATCCAAGCGACGCCTCCGGGAAAAAAGATCCAGTCCATTGCCATGCTCTCCGGCGGCGAGCGGGCTTTGACCGCCATCGCCTTGATCTGCGCCATCATCAATGCCAATCCCTCGCCGTTTGTGGTGCTGGATGAAGTTGATGCGGCTTTAGACGAAGCTAACTCAGAGAGATTAGCCAAGATCTTGGACGAGCTTTCGCACCGGACGCAGTTCATCGTCATCACGCACAACCGGTCTTCCATGAAGAGGGCCAGCATCTTGTACGGCGTAACGATGGGGGATGACGGCGTGTCCAAGCTTTTGTCCGTGAAGCTGGATGAGGCGGCGAAGACGGCGTCGAGGTAGGAACGCTGATTACGCTTGATAGCGTTGATTTCGCTGATAATTTAGACATAAAAAGAACGAGAAGAAAAATAAGAATAAAAAGAATAAAATATTTTTTAAAAAATCCCTGGAAACGGGGATTTTTTTGTTTTGAAAAATTCCCCCCAGACTTTATCAAAAATTCATAATTTCTTTAGGGAAATTTCATGTCGGGTGTGGGATAATGATAATAATGTTTTTTTATAAATAATTTCCACCCGACTTTAGTCGGCTTTATGGTTTTAAAATTTTTTATAATAAAGCCCACTGAAGTGGGGTGGAATTTATCAAATAGTAATAAAATTATATATATCATTTCTACCCGACTTCAGTCGGCTTTATGGTTTTGGAATTTAACATTTATCTAATAAAGCCCACTAAAGTGGGGTGGAAATATAAAATTAATAATTATTTTTTAAAAATTTGATATGAAAAAAATTTTATTTTTATGTGCGATAATGTTTTTTTGTTTTTGTGTTACGCAGGCGACTGCGGAAAATTCCGGCGACGTGGTTATCAATGAAATCGCGTGGATGGGGACGGCGATCAGCGCCAATGATGAGTGGCTGGAATTGAAAAATTTGACCGGAGCGGAGATTGATTTGAATGGGTGGACTTTGGAAGCGGCGGACGGGGCGCCGAAGATAAATTTGACCGGTAAGATCGGGGCGGGCGCTTATTTTTTGCTGGAACGAACGGACGATGATACTGCGCCGGCGGTTACGGCTGATCAGATCTATGTGGGGGCTTTGGGAAACGATGGTGAAACTCTGATATTAAAAGATAAGAGCGGGAATGAGATTGACCGCATTGATTCGGTCGGGGCTTGGGCGGCGGGCGATAACACGGCTAAACTTACAATGGAAAGGACGGAAAGCGGCGGATGGCAAAGCGGCGCGGAAGCGGGCACGCCGAAGGCGAAAAACTCAGATTCAAACCAGACTGAAAACCCGGAAAACAATCCGACGGCTACATCCACAAATGAAGATAACACCGAAGTTGATGATGATTCGGAAAATGATGGTACGATTATTTTACAACAGGATGCCACGGTTGTAAGCGGCGCAAAAACCGGCGATGCGGTTATCAATGAGATCGTTTCCGATCCGGCTGACGGGGAGGTGGAGTGGGTGGAGATATACAACAGAAAAAATGTTGATATCTCTTTGAACGGCTGGTGGATTGAAGATGGGAGCGGGGCGAAAACGATGCTTAACGGAATTTTGGGAGGAAGCGGAAGCAAAAGATATTTCGTTATTTTGAAACCCAAAGGTAATCTCAACAACGCCGGGGATGTCGTAATTTTAAAAGATTGTACGGGAAAATTGATTGATCAGGCGGCATACGGCAATTGGGATGATGGTAATATGGATGATAACGCGCCGGTTGCCAAGGATCCGGAATCGATCGCGCGCGAAAGCGACGGAAAAAATTCGCACAACAATAAAAATGATTTTATCATTACGGAAAAACCAACAAAGGGAAGCGCGAATATCATTGAATCGTCCAAGGAAGAATCCAATGACGAAAGTAGCCAAGTAGCGGGTTATGATTATTCTTCCAACATCATCATCTCGGAAATTTATCCGAATCCGGCCGGGCCGGATGACGGCGATACCCCTCTGCAAATTGAATTTATTGAACTTTTTAACGCCGGAAGCATCGCGGTTAACTTGAACGGCTGGAGCGTCGGGGACGCGACGGATAAGAAGTTTAATATTGCTAAACTGGGAACGGATGGCAGTTTGCTTTTGGGCGCCGGAAAACATTTGGCAATTTTCAGGACAGACAGCAAAATCGCGCTTAACAACACAAAAGAAAGCGTTTTGCTCTTTGAACCTTTTGAAGATAAACCGCTTTACGGGGTTGAATATGAAAAAACCGAAGAAGGAAAAAGCTACGCGGTGGCAAATATAAAATCGTTTTCGGCGGGAGTTAAGAACGGCAAAGAATTGGAATATGCCTGGACGGAGAAAGTTACGCCCGGGGAAGAAAATGTTTTTGCCAAAGTCAATCACGAGCCGGCGCTTGATTTTACGTGCAGTGATAAGGTGCTCGTAAAAGAGCCGCAGATTTTTGATTCTTCGGATACGGTGGATGAAGACGGCGATAAATTGTCGTTCTTTTGGGATTTTGGCGACGGCGCGACCAACACTTTGGCGATTGCCGAGCATACATTTTTAAAAATCGGAACATTTTGTGTTTCGCTTACGATAAGCGACGGGCAGGCCACGGCCACCAAAGAAAAAATCGTAAGAGTGGCGGAAAGTCTTTCTGATTGGGACGAAATTGATTTTTCTTTTGCCGGTGAAGACGGGAAATCTGCGGATATCATCATCAACGAGCTGATGCCCGATCCGGCCGGAAGCGATACGGCTTTGTACGGGGAGGATGGCGCCGGCGAATGGATTGAACTTTTTAACAATGGACAAAGCGCCGTTAGTCTTCTTAATTGGAAGGTGGATGATGAGGAGGGCGGAAGCTCGCCGTATGAATTTAAAAAAGAAGAAATTTTGGACGCGGGAAAATGTTATATTCTTGATCGGGCGAAAAGCGGTTTGGCTTTGAACAATGACAGCGATGAGGTCAGACTGCTAAATTTTCAGGACGAGATCATTGATTCAGTTGATTATGTAAAACCGAAAGAAGGAGAAGCGTACGCGCGAGGGCTTAACGGGAAATGGTTTTGGTCAACGACGCCGACGCCGGCGAAAGAAAATACGATCATCATATCTGACAGCTCAATGGTGGAGGGTTATGCAATAAGCGAAGGAAGCGGCGCTTTGACCAAAAGCGTTAAGAGTGGAACGTTTTCTGTTCCTTTAACTGAGATTGCCTCGCATGAAGCTGGCGATGTAATCGTTTCCAGCGGGACAGTGGCGGTTCTGCCGAGCATCCTGGGTTCGCAATATTTTTATATCGTTTCGGGCGCGGGCGATGAGATGACCGGCGTTCAAATCTACTCTTACAAAAAAGATTTTCCGGCGCTCAAGATCGGCGATGTGATTGAAGTTACGGGCGCGATTGGGATCACGCAAGGGGAGATGAGGATCAAGATAAAAACCAAAGATGGTATACAAATTATCGGTTCCGGCATTGCGCCGGATGCCAGGTTGATGAGCATTGAAGCAATCGGCGATGAAAATGTCGGACAGCTGGTTTCTGTAAGCGGCGACATCACGGAAGCGAAGAGCACTTACGCTTTTATCGACGATGGGAGCGGGGAGTTGAAGATTTACATCAAAGCAACGACGGGAATTTCTGCAAAAACCTTGAAAGAAGGAAGCGCGTTTACGGTCAGCGGGATTTTGGGGCAGACGAGCTCCGGGCTCCGGCTCATGCCGCGGTCGCAGGATGATATTGTTATGGTCGGCACCTCTTCGGCTGAAGTCGGGCAAGTGCTGGGGGAAGTGGCGGTTTCTGACACTTGGACTGTGGCAGAAAGGGATAAAAGATTGGAGTTTTTTAAGTATTTGCTCGTGGGAGCTTTTGGGATTATTGCGGTGCTTGGGGGGATTTTGTTTAAGGTTGGGAGGAAAAAGGGGTGAAGGGTTGACAATTTTTGGAAAACGTGCTAAAGTATTATGATTTTGCTGTTTGACAACCTAACGTAAAAAGGTCAATATATCGTAAACATTTAACAATTGGAGGTAATCATGTCATTGTTTGTTACGTTTTTTATTGCATTGGTATTTGGAATCGTGGGCGCAAGTATTGTGTTTTTTGCGAAAGAGGCAGAAAGAATATCAAAAATAATTTCTTTCGTAATTTTAACAGTAGCATATACTTTTCTTGGTTGGTGGATTTTCTATTCAGGCTTGTTGTCTTTTGCCTGGCCACTTTTTGGCGGTTATGGGGTTACGTTGTGCATCTGGTGGGTGATATCTTGCATAGTTGCATTTTGCATAACGGATGAGGAGGAGATATGGAATCATTGTAATTGGTTTCCGATCGCTTATGTCTTGATTTTGATCCTTGTGGCAACATCGGGCTGGAGTTTTTTTAGAGATAACAGTTATGCCAGTCTGATCGGAAAAATTCAGGATAAAACGCAAAAACATTGGAGCCAGGACATACAGCCATTAGACCCGACGCATATCCGCCTGGTTCCGAGGGAGTTGGCAATATCATTGGCCAAGACAACTCTTGGACAAGATGGAGCCGCGCTTGGCAGTCAGTTCCCGTTAAGCACGGAGCACATTACACTCCAAAAGATCAAAGGAGATTATTTTTATTTGATACCTTTGGACTATAAGAACTGGAGAGTCTGGACAAGTTCTGAAAATATTCCGGGTTATGTGAAAGTGTCAGCAACCGATCCGTACGCGAAGCCAATGTTGATCACGGGATCAAAGATGAAGTATACGCCCGGGGCATATTTCAAAGATAATTTGGAAAGACGCTTGTTCCCAAAGTATAAGAACAAGGTTCTGAAAGATTATTCTTTTGAAGAAGATGACAATGGAAATTTGTTTTGGGTCATAAGTGTCTGTGAGCCAACCATCAGTTTTTGGGGGCAGGTCGTTCTGGGCGTGGTAATCTTTAATCCTGAGACAGGCGAGGACAAGTTTTTATCCAAGGAAGAAATTTCCGAAGATAGAGCTTATGACTGGGTTGACAGGGTTATACCAACCGAAATCGTGGGTGATAATATTGACTATTGGGGAAATTTAAAGGATGGGTGGTGGAACTGGGCCATGAAGCACATCAATTTGTTGGAAGGTGAAACACCAATTTTGAACTACTCCAGTGATGGCCGATGCATGATTGTTACACCGGTAACATCTGACAATGAGGAGGACCAGTCTATGACCGGTCTGATGTATACAGACGCCAGAACCGGAGAGTCAGTCTACTATGCGACTTCCGGCGGAGCCACGGAAGAAGCGATCATCCAAGCAGTTGACAGCGCCACCAGTTACAAGAAGTGGCATGCCAATGAGCAGATCGTTTACGAAAATGTTTACGGAAAACTTTCTGCTTTGGTTCCTATCCTCGGCGAGAATGGAAATTATCAGGGCCTGGCGATTGTAGAGAATGAGAATAAGAGAGTTGCCATCGGCACAACTCCGCAGGAGGCCTTGATAGAGTTTCAGAAATTGCTCATGAGTTCCGGCGGACAGATTACCACCGAGAACAATAAAGACGTTTTGGAATTCATCGGCAAGATTGCACGGATGGGCTGGGAAATTTCCGGAACCGGAAAACAGTATTATATATATTTCTTGGAATTCAAACACTCTTTTGCCTTGAGCAGCAATGTTCAATCAGAGCTGTCGCTTACCAGAGAAGGGGACGAAGTGTCAGTGAAATATATTAATTCAGAGCAGGCATCGGTTGCGGTGCTGAGTTTTAAAAACATTTCTTTGGACCTGCAAAGTTCAAAGAATGAAAAAGCGGTTAATGCGCAAATGGAGGAGCGCAAGACTGAAGTGAAGGAAGGGGCTGATGTTAAGGACTTTAAAGAATCTCTCAATGAGATGAGCGATGATGAAGTCAAGAAGCTAATGGAGCAGACGAAAAACAGCTCCGATAATTAAAATTTTTTTTAATCTAGCGGACGGGGCTCAACGTAATTTGTTGAGTGCCCGTCTTTTTTTTGTTTGCCAAAGCGGTTTGCAGAAAGGGGGAAATGTTGGTAAACTATCATAATAAAGCCCACTGAAGTGGGGTAGAAATCAATTAAATTAATATTAAATTGAAGCCCACTAAAGTGGGGTGGAAATATATTAAAATAATTAAAATTTATAGATAATTTCTGCCTGACTTTAGTCAGCTTTAAGGTTTTGAAATTTTACATTTATCTTATTAAAGCCCACTAAAGTGGGGTGGAAATCAATAGGATAAACATTAAATCAAAGCCCACTAAAGTGGGGTGGAATCTGAAAAAAAATTTTTATATTAAAGCCCACTAAAGTGGAGTGGAAATTTATTAATAAAATTAAAAACAGAAACATTCTAATATATGCCATATTGGCCGGCCGATTCATTATATTTCATTACCTCAAAAGTTTCTCTGAATAAAAAGATATTTGATAATTATAAGAAAAAGAAAATTGTTTTGTCTCAAATCAAAAAAGCGGTTGAGCAACTAAGTATTCGGATTTTTGCATACAGCATTTCAATGAATCATTATCATGTTCTTCTTCATATCAATAATTATGAGAAGCATGGGCAATTTAAGCAGATCGTTAATGGGGGGAGCGCATACTTGTATAATAAGAGTCTTAGGGAGACAGAAGAACGATTGGGGAAGATGTGGCTGGATTCTAAATCATTGATCATAAACAATGAAAAAAGTTTGTTGAATGTTATCGGCTATATTTCGGGAAACTTGTTAAAGCATAAAGAGGTAAAAAATTTTCAAGAATTGAAAAGATGTCCTTTTTCCAGTTATCGGCAGATGGTTTTGAAATATGGCGATGAAGAGGCGGAGCTTATTGTCAGGAGAGTAATTGATACGGAGGAGAGTGAGGATTGTTTGATTGATTTGGAAAATATTTAAAAGAGGATTTAAAAATTTATTATATTAAAGCCCACTAAAGTGGGGTGGAATTTATCAAATATTTTTTAATAAATTTTTTTATAAATAATTTCTACCCGACTTCAGTCGGTTTTATGGTTTTGAAATTTAACATTTATTTATTAAAGCCCACTGAAGTGGGGTGGAATTTATCAAATATTTTTTAATAAATTTTTTTATAAATAATTTCTACCCGACTTCAGTCGGCTTTATGATTCTTTCAGATTAAAATTTAATCTAATACAGCCCACTAAAGTGGGGTGGAATTTATCAAATAATTATAAATTTATTTCATTTATAAATATATGGAAACAGCAATCATCATTTTGTTAATTTTGCTCATTGTTGGAATCGGGGTTCTGATCAGCTTACAGTTCAAAAAGAAAGAGCCGGTGGTTGATGAGAAGAACAATGAAAAATTGTCGGCGATGATGGAGCGGCTCAGCATGCTTGGGGAGCAGAACAAAGATCTCAGGGACTCCATGGACAGGAAGCTGGCGGAGACGCATCAGACGACACAGGAGCATTTTGGGAAGACAGCGGGGATCATGCAGGGAATCAACTTGCAGACGCAGAAAGCGCTGGCGGACGTGCACAGCCAGAGCCAGAAAATTATCAGCGAGGTGACGGAAAAACTGACCAAGCTGGATGAGACGAACCGGCAGGTGGTGAATTTCTCTTCGCAGCTCCAGAATCTGCAGGATATTTTAAAAAATCCGAAACAGCGCGGAGTGCTGGGGGAATATTTTTTGGAAGAGACTTTGAAGAATGTCTTGCCGCCCAACTCGTACCAGATGCAATATCCTTTCAAAGACGGGACGATTGTGGACGCGGTCGTGTTTGTGAAAGACAAGGTGATTCCGGTTGATTCCAAATTTTCTCTGGAGAACTATGAAAAGATTTTGGGGTGCAATGATATGGAAACCAAAGAGAAATTGGAGAAAGTGTTTAAGCAGGATTTGAAAACGAGGATTGATGAAACAGCGAAATATGTTAAGCCCGGGGAAAAGACCATGGATTTTGCGTTTATGTTCATCCCTTCGGAAGCGATATACTATGATTTGCTGATCAACAAAGTGGGCGCCGTGCAGGTGAACACGCGCGATCTGATTGAGTACGCGTTCAAAGAAAAGCATGTGATCATTGTGTCGCCGACTTCGTTTTTGGCCTATCTGCAGACCGTTCTTCAGGGACTCAGAGCTTTGCAGATTGAAGACAGCGCGAAGGCGATCAGGGCGAATGTGGAAAAATTGGGAAGACACATTGCGTCTTATGATGATTTTATGAAGAAGCTGGGGGCCAGCATGTGCACGACCGTGGGGCATTACAACAACGCGTATAAGGAATTCAAGAAAGTTGATAAGGATGTGATGAGAATTACGGAGGGGGAGTCGGTCTTGGAGCCGTTGCTGGTGGAGAAGCCGACTGTCACTGATTAACACGAATTTGAGACGAATTTTCACGAATTACGGATAGTTAAAATAGAATGTTGTAAATTGAAAATTTGTAATATGTTTAACGGACAGAACATCAATAAAAATGAAAACTATGAATATTTAACAACAAGTGTTTTAAGAGCCTTGGCTTTTTTTGATATGTTTGATTTTCCTTTGACTTTGTCGGAGGTTCATTCCGGACTTGACGCTAAGTGCGACTTTCAGGAACTCGCATTTTTTGTTGATAAGCTGGTTTTGGGGGATGTTATTAAAAAAGACCGGGGGTTTTATTTTCTAAAAGACAGGGTCGGGATCGTTGAAAACAGGATTAAGCAGTATAACCTGGTACAAAAGAAATATAAACTTGCCAAGCGGGCGGCGCGTTTGTTTAAATATATCAACGGCGTTAAGCTGGCGGCCGTGTGCAACAATTTTTCGTATCAAGAAAAAAGCGATATAGATTTTTTTATCATCACCGGCGCGGGAAGGATTTGGTTGACGCGGTTCTTGGTAACTGTGGCCGCTCAGGTGTTCGGCCTGAGGCGGCACGGCAAGAAGATCACCGATAGGATCTGCTTAAGTTTTTATGTGAGCGAGAAAGGGATGGGGTTGGAGGAGTTGATGCTTAAAGATAATGCGAATCCGCGAATTTATGCGAATGACGCGAATTCAAATTATGCGAATTGCAGTTTGACTGATCCGTATTTTACGTATTGGGTGCCGGATTTGATGCCGTTTTATGATGATGGGATCATGAATAAGTTCTGGGAAGTTAATTCTTGGGTAAGGGAGCTTTTGCCGAACGCTTCCTTGCCGGTCGTGAATCCGCGGTTTCTGGTTTATGACAATCTGTTCTCTTTGGTTTGGAAAAAAATAAATGGGATTTGGTTTGAAGGCGCAGCGGGCAATTTTTTGGACAACGTTTTAAAAAAATTGCAGATGAAGAAGATGGCGTTCAACACGCACAGTTTGGCGAAGGCGCATGATTCAAGGGTCGTCATCAGCGATGAGGTTTTGAAGTTTCATGAGGAGGATCGGCGGGAGGAATATAAAAGAAAGTGGGAGAAAAAATTTTTTGAAATTAAGAAATTAAGAAATTAAGAAATTAGGAAATTAAGAAATTAAGATATTTAGATATTAAGATATTGGGATATTGGTTTATTGGGGGTGGTTATGAAGTTTTTGGATAAAACAATTGAATATGGCTTATACCTTCTGATTTTTGTTTTGCCTTGGCAGACGCGGCTGATTGTTAAGGCGGGGGAAATCGATGGGGGGTATTTTGAGTATGGAACGGTGAGCTTATATGCGACGGATTTACTTTTGATAAGTTTGTTGGGATTGTTTTTGTTTTGGCGGATTAAAATTGGGAAATTAGGAAATTGGGAAATTGGGAAATTGGGAAAGTTTATGATTGCCGGGCTCTGCTTGATGTTGTTGGTTTCTGTTTTTTTGGCGCCGGATAAAATTGTTGCTACCCAAAGTTTTTTAAGATTTTTGCTGGGAGTTGGGTTGTTTTGGATGATTATTTCAGCGAGTTATTCTCGTGTGAAACTAATTTATTCTTTTTTGGCAGGAGCGGCTTTGCAGGCGGGCTTGGGGCTTTGGCAATTTTTTATGCAGGGGGCTTTCGCTTGCAAGTGGCTGGGGATGGCCGGGCATCAGCCTTCGGACTTGGGGCATTCGGTCATGGAAACAATTTCCGGTGGTAGGTGGCTCCGGGCATACGGGGGTTTTGATCATCCGAATATATTCGGCGGGGTGATGGCTGTCGGGGTATTGTTGATTATCTTGGAAATTGCGCGTAAAGATTTTGTTATCAAAAAAAGAGCAGAAAGAATTATGCTATCGGTTATGGCTATTCTGCTTGCGGCCGGGCTGTTTGTGTCTTTTTCACGGGCGGCGTGGCTGGCGTTTGTTGTTGGCCTGGCAGTGATTGCTTTGATTGCTATCATAAAAAAAGAAAAAGATGCTTTGAAAAATATTTTTAAGATTTCGGCCGTGTGCGCGGTCGTTTTTTTGATTTTTGGATCGGTATATTCTGAATTATTATTTACTCGGCTCGGGAGTAATGCGCGGCTGGAAGCGAAGTCAAATGTTGAGAGAGTGGAATCGCTGGTTGGAGCCGGAGATGTTATCAGAAATAATTGGTTGCTGGGAGTGGGGGTTGGGAATTATACTCAGGAATTAGAAATTAGAAATTTGAAATTAGAAATTGGGAAATTTGCTTGGGAGTATCAGCCGGCGCATGATGTGTTTCTTTTGGTATGGGCGGAGGCGGGGGTTTTGGGATTGTTATTTTTTGTGGGTGTTTTGGTTTTTACAGGATATGAAATATTTAAAAAAAATATTTTTTTGTATAGTATATCACTGATAGCGGCGCTTTTGCCGATGATGATGGTTGATCATTGGATTTGGAGTTTGCATTTTGGGGTTTTGTTTTTTTGGGTGATGATGGGGGTGGAAGACAATTGAAAAGTGGATAAGTAAAAAAACTTTTTTTGCTGACTTTAAAAAGTCAGTTTTTTTGTTGCAAAATTGTATATCTAAAATAACTAATATTAAATTATATATTGATTATATTTTGACAATAGATGAAAATAAAGTAATTTATACGACAATAATGTAAAATGGTTAAGAATGATTGACTATGGTGTACATTTTTTGGTATACTGTTGATAAGTAAGCTTGTTTTTGTTCGTTTTTTTTCAAGCGCTTCCATTTGGCTTTCTTTCGGCGTTGGTCAATTTCCCCTTTAAGGAGGAATCCTTAAATTTTGACGGGCATAAACAAAGACAAGTGCTCCATCCCCATGCTCACTTTTCCTTTGTCCTAATCGCGGGCATCTTCGCCTCGCGATTCACACCCAAGGAAGCCAATTGAGGGCGCTTGAAGATACGAATAAACACGGATAAACACGGATTTAAGACGAATAGGCACGAATCACGGATTTAAAATCCCGCTTTGCGGGCTACCCCTCTTGATAGAGGGGAATTATTTATTAATTTTAAAAAGATGGGGACTTGCTGGCGATGTTTGGTAAAGGAGACATTTATACAATTGAGGAGGTGGCAAAGACCCTTAAGGTTAACATAAGGACTGTTTATCGCTGGCTTGATGCCGGCGATTTGAAATATGCCCGGTTAGGACGCAAGACCTACCGGGTTTTTGAGTCGGATTTGAAGGCGTTTTTGAAAAAGTTTTCGAAGTGAAATTGGGAATTATTTCTAAACGAAATTACACGAATTTTTTACAAATTTTCACTTATCACGAATAAATATAGTATCCGCGGAAGTAACGTGATAGTAAATATTTAATATTCAAATAAATTAATATTCACCCTTTGGGCACAAGCAATAATAATTATTGATTATTTAAATATTAATATATTGATTGAATATTGATTATTGAATATTAAAACGATGAAATATCTAAAACTTACAACTCTATTCATCGCAATCGGGATGGCTACGGTAACAGCTATGTTCTGGTTTGACTTTGACTTGAAATCAACAGAAGAAAAGGTCGTGTTTAGCGACTCGGATTATGATATTGAATTTTTTGTAAATAATAATAAAGACGCTAAAGAGATAAAAGAAAAGATAGAAGTCAAAGAATATGATAAAAATAATATAGAAAATTTTGTTAGCGCAAAAACAGCGTTAAATAAAGACAGCATATTAACCGACATTGTCTATGTTGATACCAAGGACATCAAATTCAGCGATGCGCGGGTGGTTTTGCATAAGCAGGGCGAGAAAAAAGCCAATGCACTGCTGAAGTGCGAATCATCGGATTTTGACAGTGAATTAGGCCAATGCTCCAATTGGCAAATCGTGTCAACGGAATTTGAAGACAGTGATAATAAAATTAGTTTCAACACCACGCATTTCTCCGCCTATGTCGGCGCCTATCTGGAGATCATCAACGAACAATCCAATCTTACCCAAGGCGATGTTTGGGAAGTGCGGTTTCAAACTTATGGACAATCGGATCTGATCATTGAAGCGGTGGATGGAACTGTTTATCCGGCTGATATTGAATTGATCGGAATTTTTTGCGGAGAATATAAATTAACCGAAAGTGAATATATTTTTGAAGGCCAAGTCATAACCGTGCCAAATTATACTTGCGATGATGATTTGTCTTATGTCAGAAACACGGCGGTCAGCCCCGGTCGGCATTGGCTGTCTTTGTCTTTTGGCTACACTGTGGATATGCTGGCGCATAATTTTGCTTGCAACTCCGGCACCTTGAACACAATTTGTTATGTGACAAGTTCCCAGGCCGTTGCGGACAATGACACTATTTCCGGCACCGGCACCATGGTCATCCAATCCGGCGGAGCCTTGACCACTGCTTACAATGCCACGACGCATGATTATGATATTTTTAATTTGAATATTGATACCGGACTACTAATCCAGTCTGGAGGAACGATTACCGGAAATGTGATTGCCTCAACTGCGTCTTCTACTATTATCGGTTCGATTAATGTGAATGGTAAGGGGAATGCGGGCGGCGCTTCCTACAGCACTGGCTATGGCAGTGGTGGTGGTGCCGGTACAGGCGCTCAGTTTTCCGGTGGTGGCGGCGCGGGGCATGGCGGTGACGGTGGTAATGGCACAAATGGTATTGCCGGTGGTGGAAGTTATGGTTCAATAACATCGCCGACTTCTCTGGGATCAGGTGGCGGTTCTTCTTGGAATTCATTAGCTGGCGCTGGCGGAGGTAGCGTTAAATTAATAATTGCCGGCACTTTTAGTTTATCTGGTAGTATTACGGCCAACGGAGCAAATGGTGGAACTGAACAAGAATCATTTGGCGCTGGCGCTGGCGCTGGTGGCAGTATTTGGATTAATGCCGATACGATAACTGGAAATGGATCAATAACTACCAATGGAGGTGACGATGGTAATTCCACATATGATGGAGGAGGGGGCGGTGGCGGCAGAATTGCGATCTATAGGACTACTGATACGAGCAGTTTGACATATACTGCCTATGGGGGCGAAGGAAATAGTGCCAGCGATGGCGGCGCCGGTACTATTTATAAAAAAATGAGTAGCTCCAGCTATGGTGATTTATATTTGAACAACAACGGTAAATCCGATGAAACTACCACTCAACCATCTTCGTCAAGCTACACTTTTTATGATGTAACCATGGTCAGTGGTGCTAAGTATGTAATTCCTTCAAGTACTACATTGACAATAACAAATTCCTTAGTTGGCGGATCGACAACAAACAGCTTGACTATCAATAGCAGCGGAACATTGTCCCTTCCAAATGCCACTACTACTTTTTCAACAATTACTATTAATAATAGTGGATCTATTAATAATGTTCAGAATCTAATATTGAGTGGCGCGGTTTTTTACCATAATGGATCATTTCCATCTGGTTTGCAAAATTTAACTATCAGTACTAGCTCAACATTTGAAATACAAAATACGAATTCTTCAACAGCCCTTAGTTTGTCTAATGTCATCGTACAAAACAGTAGCTCTTTGAGGCATCAGGATAACTCAGCCACGGAGACAGATATCTTAAATTTTAGCGTTAGTGGTAATATGACGATTGATAATACTAGCAGTATTAACGTTAATTATAGAGGTTTAGATGGAGGCGCTGCTTATACTGCTGGTTATGGCAGCGGCGGCGGTGCCGCTACAGGCGCTAGTTTTTCCGGAGGCGGTGGCGCGGGATATGGAGGTGGCGGTGGTGATGGATCCAATGGTATAGTAGGCGGTAATACCTATGGATCGTACACTGCGCCGACTTCTTTGGGATCAGGTGGCGGTGCTTCATGGAATTCATTAGGTGGTGCTGGCGGTGGCGCAATCAAATTGACCATAGCCGGAACGTTTACACTTAATGGTTCCATTACGGCAAACGGTTCTAACGGGCAGTCAGGGCAAACACCTTATGGTGGCGGAGCCGGTTCCGGTGGCAGCGTTTGGATTAACGCCGAAATTTTGAGTGGTAGTGGATCGATTACGGCCAATGGCGGCGCTGGCTATAATGACACCTACGATGGCGGCGGCGGCGGCGGCGGGAGAATAGCACTTTATGCTAATTCATATTCTCCTAGTATTACGTATTCCGTATCAGGTGGCACTGGCAATAGTGCAGAAGCTGGTTCCGCGGGCACTATTTATTCACCGCCGCCGACTGTTTCAAATGCGGCGGTCAGTAATATTGGTGAAACATCAGCTACGGCCAATGGATCAATTGCTTCTTTGAGTGCTACTGTGAGTATCAGCGATCATGGTCATGTGCGGAGTACCAGTCAAAATCCGGCTCTGCCGGACCCATTGGCTTATTGGAAATTAAATGACAATGCCGCTAGTACTGCCGTAACTGACGCGATGGCGCATTTTAATGGGACCGCCGTTAGAAACACCAGCCTTTTCTCAACTACTACAGCAATAATCAATAGAGCTTTGAATTTTAACGGAACCAGCGATTACATCAATATTAATAGTGTAGCTAGCGCCATAGGTGATGGTCCACGTTCAGTTTTTTGCTGGATAAAATCAGATGGCGGAGTGAATGACGAAATAGTTGCGTTTAATTCCTCAACAGGCGGGAATGTTGTTCTTTGGAGGATTATGACTGGTGGTTATATGTATATTCACAACGGTATCAACTGGCTAGGTACTTCGTCCATACCAGTAAATGATGGTCTTTGGCATCATGTCGGTTATACTTATAACAATAACACGCATAATTTCATTATTTATTTGGATGGCGAGGAAGATTCTAATGTAACTTTTACTCCGGCATATGCTCCTGATAACAGGATCTCTATCGGGCAAGAATGGGACACGGACACACCATCTGATTTTTATGGCGGTTTAATTGATGACGTCCGCATTTATGATCATGTTTTAAACGAAAGTGAGATCTCATCAATATATAATAGCGGTGCCGGCACAGAAACTTATAATTTTAACCTCTCTACATATTCTCAACGTGGCGCCACCAGTTCCTTGGGAACTTTTTCTACCTCTATGACCGGCCTTGATGCTTGCAGTACTTATTATGTTAACTCTTATGCCAAGTTGTCTAATTATTTAGTGGTTTACGGCAATGAAGTGTCTTTTGACACCCCTTGTCCGCCAACTGAATTTATCTCTATTATCGATCCGGATAATGGCGTTGGTACCGACTATACTTCGCTCAGCGCCTGGGAAGCGGCGGTGCAGGCGGATTTGACGGCGGCGAATACTTATGTTTTTGACTATAATCCAGACACAGCTTCCGGCACTTTGCCGGATGGATTTGAAGTTGAAGGTGAAACTTCGGGTGCGACCGGGACTTTGGTCCATATAACAGGCACCACCAGTCCGGCCAGCGGACAGATCATGATAAAAAATGCCAGTGCTAAATTTTCTAATGGAGAAAAGATCTATTTGACTGCCAGTTCATCTTATTATGTATATGCTTCATCTCCCGGCAAACCCGTCATCGGCGTAGCAGAGTGCCGAAGTACTGGCGGGTCGGCGGACACGAATGCGGTCACGATTGATGGTTGGACCACGTCTTCTTCCACCTACATTAAAATTTGGACTGACCCGACTGATCCGTATGGACGGCATCGGGGGAAGTGGGATGAGTGGAAGTATCGGTTGGAAACATCTTCGGCTAACTCGAGTATGTATGTATATGAAAGTTATACTCAAATAGATGGTTTACAAGTTAAAAACAATAATTCAAGTTTATATGCCGGACTGTCAATAAACACCAGTGAAGGTAGTGTGTATATAAGCAACAATATTGTGAGAGAAGGCAATTCTTCGCCAACAAATAAATATGGAATTAGATTCTATTCTTCTGGCGGGTATGTTTATAATAATATTATTTATGATTTTATCGGTGCTACAAGTTTTGGAATGCAAATCGTAGGAGCTTCATATCTATATAATAATACAATATATAACTGCAATATCGGTTTGTATAGCGCCGCGGTTACAAATGTTGCGAAAAATAATATTGCTCAAAACAACACGACAGGATATACCGGTACATTTCATGCTTCTTCATCCAACAACATTTCCTCCGATGGGACCACACCAGGGACGAGTTCTTATGCAAGTACGACGGTGCAATTTTTGGATTCTGCTAATGATGATTTTCATTTGGCGCCGGGGGATACGGCGGCAAAAAATGCGGGGACAAGCACCACGTCCGTAGAGACGAGGCATGCCTCGTCTCTACAATACGATATTGACGGAACAAGCCGCGGTTCTGCTTGGGATATTGGGGCGGATGAGGTGCCGGTGGAATTTGTTTCTACGATTTGTCAGGCGACGTCGACGGGTGGGGATTGCAATGAAATGGATTATGCCACGCTGTCCAATTGGGAGGACAAAGTCGAGACGGATTTAAGCGCTTCGACGACGAGAGTGTTTAGCGGGACAAATACTGGCAGTTTGAGCGAAAATAATTTGGTTTATTTGCGCATGAGTTTGAATGGGACTTCTACGGCATCGGGATATGTGGTGGCGACTACATCTGATCAAATTTTAATTGATGGGATTGTGGGATCTTCGACTACTCCGGTGATTGCGACCTCCGGGTATGTTTGGCAATATAATGCGTCTAATTACTTCACTGTGTCTGGCACGGGCGACGCGCTCGGGGCAAGTCCGATTGCGATTGCGAAGATTGATGGAGCGTGGAGTGCGAGTGATACGACTGCGGTGGCTATTGATGGGTGGACGACGGATAATGATAATTATATTAAGGTTTATACTACTCCAACTGCCAGGCATTCGGGGAAGTGGGATTATGGGAAGTATCGGATTACAAGTAATTGTAGCGGATATGAAGGGGTTATTTATCTGGTTAACAGTTATGTAAAAATTGACGGCTTACAAATAAATTTACAAAATTTAGGGGAATATAATAATTCTACTGCTATCACATCATCAGGGTTATCTCAAAAGGGGCAAACATATATTTCTAATAATATTATAAAAGCGGATATATACTCTGGAACTAATCCCGGAATTGGAATCAGAGCGATTAATAGTGTGAATGAATATAAAATGTTTATTTGGAATAATGTAATTTATAATTTTGCTAACAATGTTAATTCAAGAGCTATAATGTCTGTTCACTCAATGTATGCATATAATAATACAATTTTTAATTCAAACATCGGGATTAATAATGATAATGACAATCCAAATCCTATCGTAGCCAAAAATAATTTAATCTCTTCAACAACCAATCCGTTTTCTGGTACATTCGCCGCCGGTACAGATTACAACGCCACGGACATTAATGACACACCAGGAACGGGGACGCATAATGCTACGAGTGTTATTTTTAGCTTTGTGTCGTCTTCAACTAATGATTTTCATTTGAATCCGGGTAGCCGGGGAGTTGATGAAGGATTTAATGTTTTGGCTTCTACAACGCTCTTTAACACTGATGTTGATGGGGGAGTCAGGCCAAGTTTAACCAGCGGACTAAATTGGGACATTGGCGCAGATGAAACTGCTACCAAGATTTATAGAAGTGTTGGGAACATTGCGACTGCCATCTCCAATGCCGCAACTGTGTCTATTACCGGCTGGACAGCGACTTTCTCGGCTGTTCAGCCGGATAATATCGGGGTGGGGGATGTGGTGCAGTATGGGACTGGGGTTTATAATTTAGCATTTATTACTGGGCGATCAAGCAGTACGGTTTATTCTGTCCAAAGCTATGACGGCACACAGCCAAGCGCGACCACGACTGCGGCCATGAACATTTACCGCGCGCATTTAACATTGAATGACTGGGAAACCCAAACAGTCGCCAATGTGAACACGGGTATCAGTGATACGGTGGATGATTTGGTTTTGGTGGGGCAAGATTTGATGGCGTCCAATACGATTATGATGGTGGCGGCTTATGCGAGTGCGGCCGGGGATACCGAGGCGGTGACGATTAGCGGATGGACTACCGGGGAAAATAATTATATTAAAATTTATACGCCGGTAAACACTAACGAAGTTGGTGTTACCCAAAGACATGTTGGAAAATGGGATAATAATAAATATTATATCTCACATACCACCGCCAGTTCTTATGATACTACTATTTCAATTGGTAGCGATTCATATTATGTCAATATAGATGGTCTTCAATTGTATGTTATGTATAGCCATGATATAACAAGGTGTATCTATATATCAAATTTGTCATCGACAAACAATAAAATCAAAATCAGTAATAATATAATACGGGGATATTCAAATACAAATAATGTTTTGGGCACAGGTATTCAGACGGCTCTCTCGTCAAATAATAATATTGTTAAGGTTTGGAATAACATTGTTTATGGTTTTAAAGATGCAAATAATTCTGATGGAATAGGAATTTCAATAGCTGGAACTGCTCACTCTTATAATATGGCATTTTACAATAATACAGTATATGGAAATAGAAGTGGGTTTTATGACGGTATGTATCATGCGGGAATTCTAAAGAACAATATTTCATATAATAACACCATTGCTAACTATAACGGAGGAGCGGATGAAAAAAGTGATAATAATTTATCTGGACCGACATTGAGCGATGCGCCAGGAACTAATCCAAAGAATGCAATAACATTAAATTTTATTGATGAAGCAAATAATGATTTTCATTTGGCACCTGGTTCAAGCGGCATTGATCAAGGGTTAAATTTAAGTACTTCAACCTATATAGCTTTTACTGATGATATCGATGGAAATCATAGAAGAACCTGGGACATCGGCGCAGACGAAGCAAGCGTAGAATTCGTATCCACTGTCATGCAAACCGGCGGGGCATTTTCATCTTTAAGCGCTTGGGAGACTGCCAATCAAGTGGATTTGACAGCCACGACCACGGCGGTGTTTTCTTGCTCGACTGCTACGGGGACGATTCCTGTGGGGTCTAATGTGGTTGGAGATACGTCAGGTGCGACTGCTTCTTCTACTGTCATGAGTACGAGTACCAATCAAATTTTACTATATAATATTAATGGTACTTTTGTAAGCGGAGGTAAGGCATATATTCAGGGGGCGTCTTCATCAACAAACTATTGTATTTTGTCTAATGCCGGGAATCCCGCGATTGCTGTTGCGAAGATTGATGGGGCGTGGACTGTGGATGATAATAATGAGGTAATAATAGATGGTTGGTCTACTTCAAAATATAATAATATAAAAATATATACAACAGAAACAGCACGGCATAGTGGCAAATGGGAGGACACGAAATATCGACTTACTGACAGTGGTTCATCGTATAATTTTAGAACTGCAGAGGATTACACAAAAATAATTGGGCTCCAAATTTCGGTAGACTCAGGTGAAGGTATAAATATTACAAGCCCGGTAGAAGGTTTATTAATTGATAAATTATTGATAGTAGGCTTAACAGATTATTGTCGTTCGGGAATAATATTTACTAGTGGTGCAAATAATACAACTGCTGATATTTTAAATACTATTATTTATGGAAATTGGGGTTATGAATGGTATTCTCCTTTCATTAATTATTATGCTAATAATAGTTATTTTAATATATTTAATTCTGTCTTTACTGGTTCGAATAATGATGGAATAAGAAATTCTGGTGGTGAATATGGATTAATGAAAATTAAAAATTCTGTTGTTTTTGGAAATAATGGGGCTGATGACATATCTGCTCAATTTTCCAATACTCTATCAATTGATAATTGCGCCACTGATGATGGTCTAGGAACAAATGCTGTTGCCCCTATTGATTGGACATCGGTTTTTGAAGACTATGTTAATGGAGATTTTCATCTTAAAACTGAAGACACGCAACTTAAAGATTCTGGTGTTTCTATATCATCAGAATTTTTGGTTGGCATTCAGAATGATATAAATTATGACTTTGAGGGACAGGCGAGATTTGATGGATTCGTTGACATTGGTGCGGATGAGGCGCCGACGATTTTGTATCGGTCGGTGGGGAATACTTCGGCTTCGCTCAGTACAGGTGGCGCGACGGTAACGATTTCCAGTTCTACTGCCACTTTTTCAGTGGCTCAACCGGATAATGTTGGAGTTGGTGATGTGTTGCAAATTGGAACATCCACCTATCAGCTGGCTTTCATTACCGGGCGGACTTCGGCGAGTGTGTTTAGCGTGCAGTCAGCGACCGGGTCATTGCCTATCGCCACCACCAGCGCGCCGGTGTCTGTTTACCGAGCGCATGAATTTCTGGATGATTGGGAAGACCAAGTGGTTGGGGATGTGAATGATGGGATTAGCGACAGCGTGGATGATAATGTTTTGATTGCTAATATGAATTTGGTGGCGTCTAACACTGCGATGTTTGTGCCGTGTTATGCGAGTACGAGTGCAGACAACTTGAGTGTAGACATAGATGGATGGATTACTAGCACAAGCAGTTATATTAGTATTTATACACCGGTAAATACTGATGAAGTAGGAATTTCACAGAAACACAATGGTTCTGCTGGCACAGGATATAGAATAAGTGTCGGTAATGATGAATTGCTTAATATTTATGATGCATATGTGCGTGTTTCTGGATTAGAATTTGACGGTGTTGATCACTCAAACAATCAACATATAATACAAGTTTATGGTGATAGCGTGTCAGGAAATATTTATTTGTCTAACAATATCATACATACAGTTGGTGATAATTTTGAAGCAGGAATCAGAGTTCGAGATGTAAATATATATACAGTTAATATTTTAAATAATTTAATATATGATATTGATGGATTTGGAATTAATAGCAGTAATGCAAACGCTACAGTAAATGTTTATAATAATACGATTTATGATGTTACAAGTGGAGGTGGAATATATGTTACCGCGGGAAATGTAATAGTTGCAAATAATGCAGTGTTTAATAATAATGACGATTTTTTTGGTACAATGACATTTGACCACAACGCCTCTGACGACTTGGATGGGACGAATGCGATTGATATCAGTCCGGCGAGGTTTGCGACGGAACAGGCGGGGTGGCAGGCGGCGTTTCGGGATTATGTTGGTTATGATTTTCGGGTGAAAGACTTTGCGAGTGTTTTGTATGATTCGGGGACTACGATTATAACTGTTACGGATGATATTTTGGGAACGGCTAGACCGCAGGGTTTGGGTTATGATGTTGGGGCGTTTGAGTTTGTGCAGGCGGAGGCGCCGGAGTATATTATTGAGGGGGAGTATGTGGAGTTTGAGGGGAGTGTGGAGTTTAGATAATAAATTAAATTATTAATTAGAAATTATAAATTCAGAATGAAATATTTCAAACTAACAATTCTATTCATCGCAATCGGACTAGCCGCGTTAACGGCTCATCAAGTTTTGGCTACTCCAACCATATCAAGCGTCAGTCCGAACACCGGTTCGACTGCGACCACTACCAGCATAACTATTACCGGCTTGGATTTTGAAGCAGAGGCTATGGCTAGTGGCGGATATTATTATTATACAGATACCAGCGGCTTGAATCCCAGAAGATCATCTTCGTATACCGGAGGTTACACGGTGCATAATTTTCCTTATGGCACAAGAATTAAAACAATTAAATTTTATGTCAAAGGCGCGGCCGATTATTCTGATAGCGGTGAATTTTATTTTTTTGACTTAAATTATTATTGGATTAGATGGATATACTCATACACCACATCATGGACAGAGATCACTTTAAATATTGGCAGTTCTACTTCATATACAGTCACTAATAATACTTTAATAGACTGGAATAATACAAATGCGTATCGATTTGATATTAATACTACCGGTAGGACGGTTTATATTGATAATGTTCGGTTTTATGATGAAAACAATAATCTAGTTGATTCAAATATGGCCGAATCAATCACGAGTTGGGATATCGCTAATGGAAGCGTTGCAGTTGATTCAACTGAGAAACAACAAGGCACGTATTCCATAAAATTGGTGTCTAGCGGAAATGATTGTTATTCGCACTATAATCCCAGTGGAACTTGGGATTGGAGTCCAACCAGTACAACCAATTCTTTTTCTTTTGTGCCCGGGTTTAGCGCCACTGCTCAAGCGTTGATAATTGCCGGTGGTGGCGGTGCTGCTGGTTATGGAAATTATTATCAGACCGGCGGTGGAGAAGGCGGTGGCGCGGGTGGATATAGATATCTTAGTTCAGTATCATTGACGCCTCAAACCTATACAATTGTTATTGGCAAGGGCGGAGTCGGCGGAGCGGCAGTGCGCAATTCTGATGGAAGTGCGGGTAACAATAGTTCGGCCTTCGGTTATACTTCTACCGGTGGAGGTGGTGGTGGAACTGGTAGTGCAACGTCTGGTGGAACTTCCGGGGCAGCTTCGCAAGGTGGGATTTATATAACAGACAGGGCATCAGGAGGTGGTGGATCAGCAACGGCTGGCACTACTACAATTGTTTTAAATAATGGCGGTCCTGGTGGTAACGGAACGCAAAATTCCATATCAGGAACATCAACGTATTATTCCGGCGGTGGAGGTGGTGGTGCGACAAGTCAATATTCTAATGGCGGTAGCGGCGGTAGCGGCGGCGGCGGGAAAGGAGAAGGGGGTTCTGATTCAGCTGACCCAAGCGCGGCTGTGGCTGGTACCTCTTATACCGGCGGTGGTGGCGGAGCTGGTGCAAATTGGAGCGGCGGTAAAGATGGCGGATCGGGCGTTGTGATCGTTAGGTACCCGACTCCACGGATATCGGTAAGCTTTGGTACAGCGACGGCGACAAATATCACTTGGTTGAGTTCAACGACCGTGACGGCTACTGCTCCGGCTCATTCTTTGGGAGCGGTCAATGTGGTGGTGACCAATCCGGACGGAGCGACCACCACTTTGGCAGGTGGATTTACATATTGGGATCCGCCGGTGGAGTTTGTTTCTGTCATTGATCCGGATAATGCGTCCGGCACGGATTATACGTCGCTGTCCGCTTGGGAAAATGCGGTCCAAAGTGATTTGACAGATTTGACAACCACGGTTTTTAGCTATAATCCGAACACGGCTTCCGGAACCATGCCGGATGGATTTTTGGTGACCGGAGAAACTTCCGGCGCAACCGGCACCCTGGTGCACAAGACTGCTTCTTCAGCCTCCGCCCAAATTATGATCAAAAACGTAAGCGGTGGTTTTGCCTATGGTGAAAAAGTTTATTTGACAGCCAGTTCTTCAAATTATGTTTATATTTCTTCATATGGCAATCCCGTGATCGCCGTGGCCAAGTGCCGCAGTACGGCAGGGTCGGCGGACACGACGGCGGTGACGATTGACGGCTGGACGACGTCTTCTTCCACTTATATTAAAATCTGGACTGACCCGACTGATCCGTATGGACGGCATCGGGGGAAGTGGGATGAGGGGAAGTATCGGTTAATTTCTTCTACGGAATGGACTGGGGTAATTAGTAATTTTGAAGAGTATGTTGAAATATATGGTTTACAAATTGAAAATCAGGGAAACAAAGCAAATAATTCAAGCGGAATTTTTGCAGATACACTTCCTACGACAAATAGCAGTTTAATAATTACTGATAATATAATAAAAGCAACGGGAAGCGGTGTAGCGAGTGGGAATTCATATGGAATACGAGTGGGTCCAGATATAAATTCTTATTTATTCAATAATATTATTTATGATTACGGCTCTAATATCGGAATCATATATACAAGCACCAATGTTGTTTCAATAATAAATAATAATACTTCTGTTAATGGTGTTGTTCAAGGAATCGGTAATGATTCTAATAGCTCGCCAACCATTTCTATTTATAATAATATAGCACAAGGCTCAGCAACAAATTATAGTGTTGTATTTCTTGATAATGGTAGTAATAATATTTCTTCCGACGGGACGGCGCCGGGGACAAATTCGTATGCTTCAACTACAGTTCAATTCTTAGACGAGGCTAATGATGATTTTCATCTGGCTGCAAACGATACGGCGGCGAGGAATGCTGGGGTTGCGTTAACAGAGACGCCCCAGCGGGGCGTCTCTACGGACGTTGATGGGACGGCGCGCGGGGCGGCTTGGGATATTGGAGCGGATGAAGTGCCGGTGGAATTTGTTTCTACGATTTGTCAGGCGACATCAACAGGTGGTGCTTGTTCAGAAATGGACTATGGTTCTTTGGCTTCTTGGGAAGATAAAGTGGAAGTGAATTTATCAAGCTCTACGACACGGGTGTTCGGTGGAAGTATTACGGGGAGTTTATCGGAAAACAATTTGGTGTATTTAAGAATGAGTTTGAATGGGACTTCTACGGCCAGCGGGTATGTGGTGGCGACGACATCGGATCAGATTTTGATTGATGGGATTGTGGGGTCAACGACTGTGCCGGTCATTGCCAGTACTTCTTATGTTTGGCAGTATAATGGATCTAATTACTGGACTGTCTCCGGGGCTGGTGATGCTTTTGGAGCAAGCCCGATTGCGATTGCGAAGATTGATGGAGCGTGGAGCGCGAGTGATACGAGTTGGCTAAATATTAATGGTTGGGAAACTGATAATGATAATTACATAAAAATATACACAACTAATATTGCCCGACATGACGGAAAATGGAATACAAATAAATATCGATTATCATTTGAAGCTTATACTTACACTGCCGCAGTATATAACTATGAAAAAAATACTAGAATAGATGGTCTTCAAGTAGAACATATTTCTGCTACGCAAGATGAAAGAAAAGGAATTTTATCATTTGATGATATATATTTATCTAACTCAATTATTAGATTGTCAAGTGAAAATCCAGGAAGTGCTTCAGAGGTTGGTATTAGATTGAGTGGGGCATCATCGGCATATTTATCAAATAACATTGTAATGGGATGGTGGGATGGGATTAATATCGGAGATATGAATCCTTTTGAAAATTATATAGTATATAATAATACCGTGATTGACTCGATTGAGGTAGGTATAGGTGGATGGGGATATCCAAGCGGCCCGGCAAACGTAATATTTAAAAATAATATAGTGCAAAACAAGGATGCCGGTGGTAGAGGTTTTAGTTTTGACTCTAATAGTAATATTGTAAAGGTATATTCAAATAATGTATCTAATAATGGATATGTTTTGGGTTCAAATTCATATAGCAGTACCACTGTCGCCTTCGTTTCAACATCCACCAATGATTTCCATTTAGCCAATAACGATACGGCGGCGATTGATCGAGGGGTGAGTTTACGCGATGATGCTAATCTTAAAATCATTGATGATATTGATGGATCGGTGAGGGCGAACGGGTTTGATGTTGGGGCGGATGAGACGGCGATTAAGATTTATCGGTCGGTGGGGCCGTCTAACACGACAGCTTTGTCTACGGGGTCGTCAACGACTTTGACTATTTCGGGACTGACAGCCACATTCAATGTGGCACAACCGAATAATGTTGGAGTTGGCGATGCGGTTCAATATGATTCAGACGGAAATGGGTCGGTGGATGCAATTTCGTTTATTCATAAAAGAATTTCTAATTTCCAATTTCTAATTTCTAAAGCCTCCGGAACACCGCCGGTGGAGGTTGCAGGCGACCAAGACTGGAGTATTTATCGTGCGTATACCAGTTTGTTTAATGCCGAGGCTGGGACAGAGAATACGGGGATTATTTCTACTCTACGAAATTTTGATGAATGGTCAGGGGGGAAGGATTTGGTGGGGGCGAATCAGGTTTGGAATATTGCTTGTTATGGGGATGCTGTTGATACGGTCGCGGTGACGATTGATGGGTGGACGACGGGGGAATATAATTTCTTGAAAGTCTTTACGCCCGTGTCTGCGAGTGAGGTGGGGGTGACGCAGAGGCATTCTGGTCGTTGGGATGATACGAAATATAATTTGAATATCTCTAATACTAGTACTAGCCAAACTATTACGGTTAATGATGAATATGTTTCTATTGATGGAATTCAATTATATGCAAATCCACAAAATGGTTTTGCAAAAAATGGAATTTTATCAAATAGTGGCGGCAATTACTTGAAAATATATAATTCAATAATAAAAACTAATACATATAACATTGCTTCAGTTAAGGCCATAGGATTGTACTCAAACGGTCCACATTATGTTTTTAATAATATTATTTATGAATGGAATAATAACAATAATATTGGAATATTCGTTGATACATCAGCAGGCAAGGTGTATGTACTTAATAATACGATTATCGATTCTTATACCGGTATTCGATGCGAGGGGGCTGGGGATATAGTTGCAATAAATAATATTATTCAAGATTGCGTTGATGGATATAGTGGTAATTATTTTGATTCTGTATCCGACTATAACATCTCCGACATAGCAGGGGATTCACCAAATACAACGTTTGCGACGACGTCCAAGGAAGTGATTTTTGTGGATGAAGAAAATTATGATTTTCATTTGGCGCCGGGGTCGGCTGGAATCGATGTCGGAACATCCACGGGATTCTTCGCTGACGCTCAGAATGACATAGATGGGGATTTAAGACGAACTTGGGATATCGGCGCGGATGAGGCGAGTGTGGAATTTGTTTCAACAGTTATGCAAAGCGGAGGGGCGTTTACTTCTCTGAGCGCTTGGGAGACTGCGAATCAAGTGGATTTGACGGCGACGAGTACGGCGGTGTTTTCTTGCGCGTCAACAAATGGTGCGATACCCGTTGGGTCTTCGGTCGTGGCGGAGACGCCCGGGTCGGGCGTCTCTACGGGAGGGGCTTCGACGACTGTGATGTCAACAACGACGAATCAGATTCTTCTTTATAACATTTCCGGGACAATTTTGTCCGGTGATAAAATATATATTCAGGGGGCGGCTTCTACTTCTAATTATTGTATTTTGTCTAATGCGGGGAATCCGGCGATTGCTGTTGCTAAAATAGATGGGGCTTGGACGAGCGTGGATATAAATACAGTGATATTTAATGGCTGGGAAACAGGGACTTATAATTATATTAAAATTTATACTACCCAGAATGCAAGACATCAAGGAAAATGGAATGACGGGAGATATAGAAGAAACGAAATGATTAGTAATTATGAAAAAAATATTAGAATTGATGGTCTGCAAATTAGCATAAGCGGTGTCACAGGAATAATATTATATTCACCCAATGATTCACAAATATATTTAAGTAACAATATTATTAAAAGTGACGGAACTGAAGGTAGCTATGATGGTGGTATTTATTATGATATGACATCAATAAATAGCGATATTTATGTTTATAATAATATAATTTATGGATTCAGGAATGGAAGAGGAATTAGTCTTGGAAGTGATATAAGCGAGCATTTTTATGTTTATAATAATACTGTTTCAGATTGTTTTTATGGATTTAGAATATGGTCAGCATCATCTGGGACTTTCATAGTGAAAAATAATCTTGCATATAATAACACAACAGATTACTACGGTACTTTCTCAGCCTCTTCCACTCATAATCTTTCCAAAGATGCGACGGCGCCGGCTTTTGGGACTTATTATCGGAATGCTACTGTGGCGTTTCAGGATGAAACTAATGATGATTTTCATTTGGTTTTAAGCGATACGGCGGCGCGGAATCAGGGCGTGGATTTGTCGGGGGACGACGTAGAGACGAGGCATGCCTCGTCTCTACACGACGATATTGACGGAACAACCCGTGGTGGGGCGTGGGACATCGGCGCAGATGAGGCGGCGACGGAATTTGTGTCGTCGGTTATGCAGAGCGGGGGCGACTATTCAAGTTTGTCGGCGTGGGAGGCGGCGGTGGATGTTGATTTGACGGCGAGCGGGACGGTTGTTTATTCAGGAACATTGACAGGCAATTTGAATGCGGATGCGACAACGACATTATATCGTAGCGGGGTTTCACAAAATATTTCGGGATATGTGGTGGCGACGACGACTGCGCAGATTTTGTTGCGCGGCGTAGAGACGAGGCATGCCTCGTCTCTACCGGTGGCGAATGGTGATCAATGGCGCGTTGACGCATCAAATTATTTTACCGTGACCGGTTCGGGCGACGATTTGGGGGCGCCGGTCATTGCGGTGGCAAAGATTGATGGGGCGTGGAGCGCGAGCGATACGGCGAATTTTATTTTGGATGGGTGGACGACGGGGCCGGGGAATTATATAAAAATATATACAACAGAATCAGCCAGACATTCCGGAAAATGGGATTATGGGAAATATCGGTTGATTGATAATGAAACGGTTATGGATGTTAGAGAAGATTATTTGATTGTTGATGGGTTGCAAATAAACGTTAGCTATTCAAATAGTGGTTCTTGGAGGCGCGGGATTTCGGTTAATGGTGATACGCCGGATATTACTATCTCTAATAATATAATTAAAAATGCAAATTCTAATACATATAATTATGGATTTTATTCTTTGGATACTGGGGCTTCGGTTTTTAAAGTATTCAATAATATTATTTATGGTTTCACTGGTACTGATAGCACGGCATTATTTTTTGGAAATATTCCAACTAAATATATCTATAACAATACGATCTATAATTCTACATATGGCATGCAGACAGCAGGTAATAATGCCTATGTAAAAAATAATATAGTTCAAGATTGTACAACGGGTTATAGTTTGTTGGTAGGCAGTTGGACCAATTCCGACTTTAATATTTCTTCCGATGCCACAGCCCCGGGGTCGAATTCAAAAATAAATACCAGCGTGAGTTTTGTTTCTACTTCTACTGATAACATTGATTTACATTTATCACCCTCTGACACGGGGGCAAAAAATGCCGGTGTAAATTTATCTAATATCCTAATATCCCAATATCCCAATATCCAATATGATATCGACGGCGACCTGCGAAGTGAAACGAATCCCTGGGACATCGGCGCGGACGAAATATCCAATACCCAATCAGATACGCCGGCGAGTTTCAATGGAAATATGGATGACAATGACAGTTTGACTGATGGGCTGGTGGGGCATTGGGATTTCAATGCCGGGCTTGGCGCTACGGTCTCGGATAAATCCGGGAATGGGAATGATGGGACTTGGGCGGGTTCCGGTTCGCATTGGACCGGGCAGGGGAGATTTGGAAATGCGGGGGTGTTTAATGGGGTGGATGATGTGGTCAATGCCGGTTCGGGCGCGAGTTTGGATGATATTGAAAAACAAGGCGGGGGTGGGATGACGATTAGTGCGTGGGTGAAACCATTTGGTCTTGGTGAAAATACAAACGTAATTATTTACAAAGAAGACGATCCAGATACAACAAACGGTGATTGGGCAATGGCGTTGGATAATAGCAATTATCTTTCATTTAGAAAAGGATATTCAACTCAAATATTATCAAAGTATTCTAATGATACTGTTGGAATAAATGTTTGGACTCATGTATTAGCAGTTTGGGATGGTTCATCCGATTCATCTAATGTGCATTTATATATAAATGGTCAAGAAGTTTCATATATAGCATCGTCTAACGGACAGGGAATAAAATCCTCTGATGCTTCAAAAAATGTATACATTGGTAATTCTAGATGGGTGACTCGAACATTTAATGGATTAATTGATGAAACACGCATTTATAACCGCGTCTTATCCCAACGCGAAATCAATCTGCTATACAACGAAGGACAAGCCAGTGTAGAATGGCATTTTAGGAATGATTATAATGATAGGGGAACGCTTTGTGCCATTAATTCATCGCAATGCAAAAATTTAACTGAAGGCGGTACCGGCAATAGCTTTGGCGTTGGATATTTGGAAGAAAACACAAGCGCGGTAAACATGGGCGGTGCCGGTTACGCGTATAGAAATGACGATAATTATTTTGATGTAGCATCCACCAGCGATTTCTCTTTGGTAGCCACAGTCAAAACCAGCAGTGCAAACAATATGGCAATTTTCGCCAAACGTTTAAACACTGTCAACACTGCGACCGGATTTCATTTTGGACTTGACCTCGGTTCCGGAGATGGTATCCCGAATTTTGAAGTGTCTGATGGCGGAGATGAATATTTATTGGTGGGAAATACGGCTATAAATGATGGCGAGTGGCACACTCTGGCGGTGGTGTTTGACGAGGACTATGCGCTGGGTAATAAAATATATCTGGACGGCAATGATATTACCGCTTCCAGAACCGGAGATTTGGGAGTAATCGGATCTATGGCTAATTCTGAAATTTTAACAGTTGGCAGGTCGGGAAACAATGGAAACAATTTTGTCGGCGATATTGATCGAGTGGCGTTTTATCCGTATGCATTAACCAGAAATGATGTGCTTCGCGAAAATGCGGATGGATTTACCGCGCGGATTGGTCATGAAGAGACGAGTGTGACGGAGGGGTCGGCTTATGATCCGTGGGGTGGAGCGCGGCCGGTGGCTTGGTGGAAATTGGATGAGATGAATGGGACGGTGGTTGGTGATTATGCTTCGTCGTCGCTTGATGGCACTTGGTATGGGTCAGGGACTTCTACTTGGCATACGAATGGGAAAGTTGGGATGGGTGGAGGGTTTAATGGGGTGGATGATTATGTGAATATTAATGATAATTTAATTTTAGATGGTTTTAATTCGATGACTTGGAATTTTTGGTTAAAACTAACAACAGACACAGGAAATAGAGGTATTATGGGTAAGTATATTACAAGTTCTGGCGCTAGATCATACGATATGTGGATTAGCGCAAGCGAGGATTTAAATTTACGAGTATCATCAGATGGAACTAATAATGAAGTACAAGTGGCTGATACAAATCTCTCGATTAATAACTGGGAATATATATCTGTAGTTTTTGATAGTGGTGTTTTTGATGTTTATAAAAATGGTATTTTAGTATCTGATGATGGAGATTTTACAACACATACTACAATTTTTTCCGGTAGTGCAGATTTTAAAATTGGTATGCAAACCGGTAATATGTTTACTGGCCAAATTGACGACGTGAAAATTTATAATTACGCGCGGACGCAGGCGCAGGTGGCTTGGGATTATAATCAGGGGGCGCCGATTGGGCATTGGAAATTTGATGATGCTTCGACAGGCTCAGCTGATGGAGATTCGATTTTGGATTCTTCGGGGAATGGGAATCATGGGACGGGCGTGGATGGGGCGAATAATACCGGACTTTCGTGGACTAGTGGCAAGTTTGGGAATGGGATTGATTTTGATGGGGGGGATGATTATGTGCGAATCACAAATACAAACAGCCTAAGGATAACTTCCAGTAAAACCATGAGCGTCTGGATAAATCCGGGGATTACCTATGATTCTTCCAATGCCACAACCAGAACGATCATCGCCTCTCCGGGAGATGCGCAGTATTATTATGGATTTTTGTTCTTTGTGGTCAATGCCGATCCGGACAAAGGAAAAATTTCTTATTATTTTTATGATGGTTCAGATTTCCAAAGCGTATTCACCGCAGAAAACACTTGGCAGGCCGGCACTTGGTATAACATCATTACCATCTTTGATGACACAGCGAATACGATGAAGATGTATGTTAATGGCAAGTTATCCGGTCAGACCACGGGCGTCACGACGAATATCCCGACCGCTGACGCGGATAATGATTGGTATATCGGTGCCAGAAGCAATTTAAGCGGAGTTTTTGATGGACAGATTGATGATGCCAGAGTTTATAATTATGCTTTGACGGAGGATATGGTTAGGCAGGTGTTTAATGGGGGGAGGGTGAGGTTTGGGGGAAACACGAATGGACACTAATTATTTACGAATTAACACTAATTACTAATTTACACTAATACTATGGCAGAGTTATTGCAAAAAGAGTAATTTTTACCAATGACCGCAAACCATTTATATCTAAAACAACAAGGCAAGCAGTTTAGTGAATATTCGTAAATAATTAGTGTAAATTAGTTTTTCAAGAAATATTAAAAACCGCCCCGTAAAATCGCAAAGCGATCACGGGGCGGTTTTTTTATGCTTTTAAATTTATTTGATGATGTTATCCGCAAGACTCAGGATGCCTTCCGGAATCGTGATGCCAAGCCTTTTCGCTTCGGTCATGTCAACCGTGATGTAGGGTTCCGAGGAAACCACCGGGATCGTGCCGGCGGGGATGCCGCGCAGGATTTTGTCAGCCATGGGAGCGGCGAGCGTTCCGGTTTTGTAAATATCGGTGGTGATGTTAAACAGAGTGGCATGATTCTCAACCGGAATGGCGGCGCCGGTGACAGGGAGGGCGTGCCGATCGGCATATTCGGCGATGGCGGTAAAGGCGTCAGGGCTGGTGGCCAAAACGCCGGCAATCAGCATGATGACGTCAAAATCAGGGGCGCCGATTTTCTCCATATCGGCAATTACGGTCTTAAGGACGGTAGCGTCATCGGCGATGATTTCTTTTATTTCCAAACCCAGATTGGACGCCGATTCGTTCAGGATTTTCATCTGGCTTTTGACAATCGGGTAATTCGCTTCATGGAAAATCGCGATGGTTTTGGTCGTGGGTAAAATTTCTTTGGTCATCTCCATGGTTTTGAGCGCCAAATCCGGGCCGGGATAACGGACGCCGGTGACATTGCCGCCCGGTTCGCGGACGCTGGCAACGATGTCCGTATCTTCAATGTTGGCGTTAACGAACAGAACCGGAATTTTTGAATTTTTAGCTTCGGTTTTGGCGATCATCGTGGCTTCAGTCGGGAAGGTAAAAATCAGATCAACTTTGTCCGTTATAAATTTATCAATTATGCTTTGGTAATTTTTTTCATCAATAACGCTTTTTTTAACGTCATAAACTATGTTTTTGTCTTCAACAAATCCCAATTCCGCCATCCGGTCTTTAAAGCCATCGGTGCTTTTGCTGAAAAAACCGAGACCGTCCAGCACTCCAACTTTGTAAATCTTGTTTTTGGTTCCGCAGGCGGAAAGAAGAGGGAGGATGGACAGCAGAGCCAGAATTAAAATGATTGATTTGATTTTCATAAAGTTTGATTAGGTTTTAAAATCCTATTTCCTCATCATCGGATGCTTAACTTCCAGTTTGACATGAGTTCTCACCTCGTTCACATCTTCCTGAATCCGGTCGTGGGCGGCGTGATTTATGGTATTTTCTGCTTTGATGTCTTTTAAGTCTTTGGCAATTTTATCCATAGCAGACATAATTTCCGATTTGTCATCTTTGGTCATCATTCTTGATTCAAGATCATTGAATCTTTCGTTAAATTCATCTCTAGTGACTAATTTGTTAAATTGGGCTGGGGTCATTGTCATATTTCAAAAAATAAATATTTATACACAAAATTATATTATCATTTGCGGTTTATGTCAACCGCAAAAAATTTATATCGCCAATAATAGTTTTTGAGTGGCAATTAGCCAGATTAAAATGCCAGAGTTATAATTAGATTATAATTCTTAAAAGAAAAAAATATGTCAGATCTAAAAAGATGTGATAAATGCAAAAAATTAATACAAAATAAAAAGTTTGTTAACATCACAATTTCTGACAGAGCGGATGTTAGTGATTTTGGGTTTTTTGAATCATTGGACTTATGTCCTAAATGCGGCGCAGCTGACATTTATAGTCTACAAAAAATGTTCCCTGGACTTAAAAACTCAAAAAGAAATTGAATATTTGGATATTAAAATATTGATTGATCATTGAATATTGAATATTAAATTGATGTGGAAAAACTTTTTAAATTTTGCCTTGATTGTGGATAAATTGATATAAATTTTATAATTTTTTAGCGCTTAGGAAAGCGTTTTTTTATTTTTATTTTTAGGATTATGTTTATTAAATTTTTAAAGGCTTATATTAAAGAATATATGTTATAAAACAAATACTGACTTCTGTAAAATTAACTTGCGTGATTGGGGTGAAATATGTTGTAATATATATAGTTAAAAATAAGCGTTTATGGTATAATTTTAATGTTAAAATATTTAATAAAAAAATTGACATATATAAGTATAGATTATTAAAAACCAAATTCTAAAATAAAAAGCTGATTCCCCATGCTTAATACAATTTCCCCCAACAATTTTAAAAGTTTTTGTTATACAAGAAACCGACTTTTGCGTATGCGCGAGGTTGGTTTTTTGTGTTTGACAACCTTATATTTTTTGCTGATAGTATTCATCAGCCCGCTCGTAGCATCGGCGGCCATGCAGTCCGCCAGTTATGTCATTTACGAGAACGTCATGCATTCATTTGACGGGCCGGTGATTACGAATGTGGCGTCAAGCATTGCGGGGCGGGTGGCGACGATCACTTGGGATACGAACGTGGCGGCTGACGCTTTTGTCGTTTACTCCACGGACGGCGCTTTACTTGGGAGCAAAGAGCAAGGGACGAGCAACAAAAGCTCCAGTACGCATGCCGTTGTCATGTCAGGCCTTAACGAAAATACGACTTATTACTTCCGCGTTAGGTCCGAGCGGGTAAACGGCGGTGTTACAACTGATCCGACGATTCGGACATTTACGACCGGAGCGGACCCGGTGGCGCCGGTGGTTACGCCGCCATCGGGAGGGGGGATGCTCATCATTGACAAGACCGATAAAGTCGCGCCGACCATCACCGATGTGAACGTAACGGGAGTTTCGTTCAGTTCCGTGCAGGTTACCTGGAAGACGGACGAAAAGGCAACCGGATTTGTGGAATACGGAGGAACAACCGCTTATGGCCAGACGTATGGGCAGTGGAGCACATCCACGGACCATGCCATCACGCTCGTCAATCTGGCTCCCGCAACCTATTATAATTTCCGGGTGCTCAGTTCCGATTCCTGGGGGAACGTCGGATATTCCGCGAATAAAGTCTTTACCACAGCCGCCGGCGAAGGCGAGGAGGCGATTGTCAATGCGCCGATCGCTACCACGACCCCGGAAATACAACAGCCCAATGATATCATCATCAATTTTTTGAGCCGCTTGTTTCCGGAAATATCCCTAAACCAATGGGGAAAAAATCCGCTGGACACGATCCAGAGCCGCGCGGATATAACCAGCATGATCGCGGCCCCGATCCTTTCCGGCGCGCCGACCGTCGTTGTAAGCGCCAATGAAGCCACCATCAGCTGGACCACGGACATCAACGCCAATTCTTTGGTGGCAGTGGCTCCGGAGGCCGGCTACAGGCCAGCTGCGGCGGAGCCGTATCAGCAGATCACAGGCAGTCCGGAAACATACACCACCGACCATTTGGTTAAAATATATAATCTGACAGCGGATACGCTTTACCACTTTCAGCTCCGGAGCAAGCCGGAAATGGGCCCGACAGCCAGATCCCGCGATTTCACTTTCAAGACAACATTGGAAGCGCTTACCATCACCAGTTTTTTTTCCCAGATCATCAACGACCAGACCGCGGCCTTCAAGTGGGTGACCAACGCCAATTCCGATTCTGCGGTCACGTTCGCTCCGTACTATAACAACGTTCCGGCCATGGACCAGGCCAAGACCGTAAGAAGCACCGATCAGACAGTGATCCATGAAATCCAGATTGAAGAATTTGTCGGCGGCACGCAGTACTTTGTGGAAATTTTAAGTAAGGACAGCGACGGCAACGTGGCGCGGGAGAACTTTGAAAGATTTACGACCGCCAAAGACGATCTGCCCCCGGTGGTTGACCACATCAAAGCCGATTCCACGATTTTTGTGGACCAGGGCAACAAGATCCAGACGATCATCTCTTGGCTTACCAACGAGCCGTCCACTTCCCGTGTCTTTTACCAGGAGGGAGTGCACGCGGGCAACAGCGAGCTTTCCGAATCCACGAGCGAGAACACCAATTACACCAAAGAGCATGTGATGGTCATCACCAAATTCAAGCCCGGCATTGTCTACTCTTTCAAAGTCGGATCCATTGATTCCGGAGGCAACGAGACCCTGTCCAAAGTCCACACGTTTATGACCGCCAAGAAGAAAGATTCCATCATCCAGATCATTATGAATATTTTGGAGAATACGTTTGGGTGGATGAATAAGATCATAAAATAATTTTAAATTTTAAGTTTTTAATTTTAATTTAATTTTAAATTCATAAATGATAAATGGATTACGATTTGGAAAAAAGAACAACAAAATTTAGTGAGGATATGATTGCCTTTTTAAGGACGATTAAGAAAGATATTATAAGCGCCCCAATGATCAGCCAGCTTATCAGATCAGCAACAAGCATTGGCGCTAATTATTTTGAAGCTAACGGGGCAAGCTCAAAGAAAGATTTTAAAAATAAGATATGCATCTGCAAAAAAGAATCCAGAGAAACTAAATATTGGTTACAATTAATTGCTAAATCAAATCCAGATAAAAAAGATGAATGTAGAAAATTATGGAAAGAGGTACAGGAATTTACGTTGATATTTTCTAAGATTGTTCAGACCATAAACAAGGGTGATGAGAAATAATTTTAAGTTTTAAATTTTAAGTTTTAAATCAATTTTTAATGATATAAATTTTCAAATGACAAATGGATTTCGTTTTGGAAAAAATTTAATAGAGATGTAATTATTTTTCTTAAATTAAAATTTAACATTAAAACATTCAATTAAAATTTAAACTTAAAATTTAAAATTGAAATGAAATTTATTAAGTCGACAATTCAGCTCATAATCCTCACAGCACTCATCGTGCTGGGACTTGGCAATGTTGTCTATGCCCAAACCGCCTCAATGCTCAACTTCGCCGGCAAGGTGACGAACACTGATGGGACGGAACTTTTGGATGGGAACTATGATTTTTCTTTTAGTTTGTATGATTCCGCGACCGGCGGGGCTGCCGTTTGGACAGAAAATCTCACCGCTTCCACTTGTCTGTACGCGGTCATCACCGGCGTTACCCCGGCGGCGCAGGGAATCGTTTATGATTTTGATACTGCCAGCGCCAACGCAACCGGGACTTTGAGAGTCGGACAATATTTAAATACAGCCGGCGGAACAGACGGAGCGCTGATAACGGACTTTGACGCGCTGGCCGGCACAGTGACAGTGGCAAGCGGTTCTCCGGAATTTGCGATCGGCGCCACCATTAACAACCGGCCGTTCGTGGAGGGCGGGGTGATTGACATCAACCTCGGGGCAGTCAATGATTTTTCCGGAGTGGATTTTTCCGGCGATCTATATTTACAGATAATATTTAATTCCGAAACCATGCAGCCGCGGAAAGTGATCACGGCCGCCGCGCGAGCTTTTGAAACCGAGCAATTGGGCGGGAAGACAGAAAGCCAATTCGGGACTTTGACAGAGAACGAGACAATATCAGGCGAATGGAATTTTGAAAACATTTTGAGCGCGGTGGCGACTTCCGCGGAAACGGCTTTGACCATCACGCAGAACGGCAGCGGAAACATCGTGGAATTTAAACACGGCACGACGACCTACTTTGCCGTGCTTCCTGACGGCCGGATCCAATTTGAGAATTATACATTTCCGGCGGCGAACGGCACCCCCGGCTATGTGCTGAAGGCAACCGCGGGCGGACAGCTTGTTTGGGGCGTGGATTTCGCCGGCTCCGGCGGCGGCAGCGGACTGATCGCGTCCGGATCCGACCTCACTTACGGCGACTTTATTTATGAATCGGACGCCGGCATGGCCTGGGTCCTCGGAAACAATGTTTTGACCGGTCCGGCGGCAACGGAATTTGAAGTGGAAGGTTTGTCTTGGTTTGACACGGTGGGGTTGAGCCAAGCGCAGGAACTCAGATTTTACGACGCTGACAGCTCCAATTATATCGCTTTGAAATCAACCAGCACGCAAACGGGAAATTACGTCTTGACTTTGCCGAGCGGGACGGGAACAAACGGCCAGACGCTTGTTACGGACGGGACCGGCAACCTGAGATGGGATTCGCCTTCGGGATTTACCTATGTGGAAGCGGGGACAGCGGGACAGATACCATATTACCGGTCAAACGGTTCGCTTTTATCCGCCACCTCTTCGCTTTTCATTACGCCTTCCGGCCGATTCGGGCTGGGCACAGCCACTCCGTCCCAGCTACTCAGCGTCGGCGCCAGTGCCGGTAACCAGTTTTTGGTTAACGGCAGCGGCGTGGTGCTTGACGGCACTTGGAATGGAGATCCGATTTCCGTGATTTACGGCGGAACAGGAACGACCACTTTTGAAGCCAACTCGGTCTTGTACGCTCCGAGTGCGGATACGATCGGCGAGGTGCTGGCGGGAACGAACGGATACGTCCTGAAGATGACGGGCGGGATTCCGACTTGGGGTCCGGATCTGACAGTTGGCGGAGAAGCTTCGCTGTGGGCCAGCACGACCAACAATCTGATCGTGCATCCGACAACAGTCAGCAACATCGTGGTGATTGGCGCATCCGGCACATCAACTTTGAGCAATATAATTTTGGAAGTCGCGGGCAATTCGCTTTTCGGCGGTTCCGTTTCCGCGCAGTCCTTATCATTGGCCAATGCTTTGGCCGTTGATATGGGCGGCACCGGCACGACGACTTTTACGGTAAATTCCTTGGTTTACGCGAGCGCCGCGAATACGATCGGGCAGATTCTGCCGGGTTCGGAAGGGCGGGTGCTCAAGATCGTAGGCGGGATTCCGACTTGGTCCGCGACATCCACGGGCGGAGCGCATTCCATCCTGTCCACGGATCATTCCGATGTTACGCCAGGAGCGGTTGCGAGAGGCGATCTGATCATTGGACAAGGCGTGACGCCGACCTGGACTAGGATGGCGCTCGGGCCGACCGGATATATTCTCAGATCAGACGGCACAGACGCAGTCTGGTCAACCACGACGAACATCACGGCGCTTGGGACCATCACGGCCGGAACTTGGCAAGCAGGCATTGTTTCTGAAACTTACGGCGGGACCGGACAGGGAACTTGGAATCAGGGCGATATCGTGTTTGCCACGAGCTCCAACAATCTGGCCGCTTTACCGATCGGCACTGCCGGCTACATCATCCAAGCGGTCGGAGGGCGGCCGGCCTGGGTATCCACTTCGTCTCTGGGCATTGATTTTTCCGCGGTCGGCGGGACATTGGCGGTTGATCAGGGAGGCACGGGACAGGATTTTTCCGCCAGCACCGGATTCTTATACTTTGACAATGGCGTCGCTTATGCTTCCAATACCGTTTCCATTGAACGCAGCAATCTTGTAGGCGGCAGTGGAATAAACTTAAGCGGACATACTCTGACCTTGGATCGAACAGGAGATTGGACCGGGACATTTGACACGTACAATGCTAGCGATTTTCTTTTGCTGACTTCCTGGTACGCCACGACGACTGATGCTTTGGACGAGGGCAGTATAAACAGATATTACCACACCAGCCTGTTTGCGGCTGATTTATCCGGAACGACCACGAACGCCTTAGCGGAAGGCTCTTTGAACAAGTATTACCATACCTATCTGTTCGCAGCCGATCTTTCCGGAACAACGACTGATGCTTTAAGCCAGGGAGCAAGCAATTTATATTGGTCTGATTCCCGGTTTAACACGCAATTTGATTTAAGGCTTACAGCCACCACGAGTTTGCCGAACATCACTGATCTAAGTTCATTGGATACCGTGGGAACGATTACAAGCGGCGTTTGGGAGGGGACAACGATTGACGTGGCGCACGGGGGAACGGGGCTTACGGGCATTGCCGAACAGTCGCTGTTGTTCGCCTCTTCCGACAATGTGATTGACGAATTCGCGATCGGCAACGAAGGAGAGGTGCTGGTTATCCAGTCCGGCAATCTGGCTTGGGCCAGCACGTCGCCGGCGGCGGCGCACAGCCTTTTGTCGGTAGCGCATGCGGACGCGACGGCGACCAGCACTCTTATCCGCGGAGACATTTTGGTGGCGGATGCCAGCAACAAATGGAGCAGACTGGGACTGGGGACGAGCGGATACATTTTATATTCCAACGGAACAGATACGATTTGGTCAACCACCACGGCCATTACGGCTCTTGGGATCGTGGCGCAGGGAACTTGGCGCGCGAATATCGTGGAAATCGCATATGGCGGAACGGGAGCGTCCACGGCCACGGGCGCCAGAGAAAATTTGGATTTGGACGAAGCCTATAAATTCGGCATCAATGCCACGGGGACGAACGGCGAAATCTGGATGTCCGACGGCGACGGAAGAGGCTACTGGACGCCGACATCAACTTTGGGAATCAGCGCCGGCGGAGGCAATGAGATCGCCTTGTTTATCGGCACGACGACAGTTACGACCGATGGATCAATCGCGACCGGCTCGCTTACCGGTTACGCGGCGGCCAACGATATCTGTAAAGCGCAGTATCCGGAAAGCTTTTTCTGCCGGACTTACGATATCATCGCATCAATCAATGAATCAAATATCAGCGGCTGGGGAAATGATACGTCCAGCGCCTGGATAGCCGAAGGGCCTCCGGGGTATACGTCCGATTCCAATGATTGCAGCGGCTGGAAGAGCGCGTCCACGTTGTTTTTGGGAGCGTATTGGAAATTCAATTTAAGCGGCGGAGGAGCGGGGTGGCTCATCAATTGCGGAAACAATCTGCCGGTTGCTTGTTGTACGTGGCAATAAATAAATTCCAAATTACAAATAACAAATTTTCCCGCTTTCAGCGGGATCCCGCTTACTAAAAGATATAAAGAGCGGGACAAATAATATCAAAATAACAAATTCAAATGACAGAAATATTTAATAAAAAAATTTATGATTTGGAGGATAGGACACGGGAATTTGCGATTGATGTCAGAAAATTTTTGAAAAAATTATATAAAACAGTCAGTAACACTGAGGATGGAAAGCAAGTTGTAAGATCTAGCGGTTCAGTTGGGGCAAACTATATTGAAGCCAATGAAGCGTTAAGCAAAAAAGATTTTTTATGAGAATAAAAATATGCCGCAAGGAAGCGAAAGAAAGCAATTTTTGGTTAAAAATTATAAAAGCCAATAATGATAATATATTCAAAGAAGAGATTGAAAAATTAATCCAGGAAGCAGAGGAACTGAAAAAGATATTTTGTAAAATCTTGGAAAAATCAAAATAAAGTTTTGAAATTTGTTTTGAAATTTGGATTTTTGATATTATTTGTAATTTGTTATTTGTAATTTGGAATTTAAACAAAAAGCATCCCCATGCTGAATATATTTAAAAAACTGAACAGAACATTGATTCTCGCGGTACTCCTGCCTGCTGGGCTTCTTTTGTTTGGGAGCGCGGTTCAGGCTCAGTACTGGGTCAGCAATCCCGCCAGCTGTCCATCCACGTACGCCGGATTCGGGCAGAGCTGTCCGATACCGGGGGAAGTCATCTGCGGCGTCAACGGCAGCAACAACATTGAGTGCTATAATCCGGCTTCTTTGACCGCGCCGGCCGCGTCTTCCACTTCCATTGTCAACCAGGATACGGCAGGCGTTAATGCCGGAACATTTAACGGCGGCTTGCTCATCAACTGCTACGCTTATGACGCGGCGGCGCCTTTTTGCAACAACAGCGGCGCATATTTCTGCGACCGCAACAGCACTTGCTATACCACCAACAACCGGCAGACGGTTTGTACGGAAAATGTTTTTGGGGCGTACACTTGCGGCGCTTGCCGAACCAACTACTATGATTGCGACGGGAATGCCGCCAATTGCGAACTGCTTAACGGGTCAGCCTGTACGGGAGGCACCTGGAACGGACCGGCTTGTTCTTGCACTTGCGATGCCGCCAATTTCTATTTTGATAAGGACGGGAACAACACATCCTGCGAATTCGGCGGACCGAACGTCGGGGGGCTCAGGTATCATTATACATCCACTGCCACTTCCTCCGCTGTCTGCAACACAAATTACCTGGATTGCAATTCCGATCTGACAGAGGCCAACATCAACGCTTCCACGACCAATGGCTGCGAAATCCAGAGCCTTTCCGCCTGCACCACGGCTTATGGTTCCGCCGGCGTATATATGGGATGCAATTGCGTGGGATCCACCATGAATTTTGAGACCGGCACGGAAGCCAAGTACGCGACTGATACGCCATTTTTATGGGGGACCCAATTCGGCACCGGACCTTTGATGAAACTTATCAGCAACAACGCATCCACCACCGGCGGCATTTTCTTCATCGGGAACGGCGGGGAAGTCGGCATCGGCACTTCTACGACCAATCCGGCTAACGCCCTGACGGTGGGCTACAACGCTAACAGCCAATTTATCATAAACAAATCCGGCGTGGTTTCGGCCGGAACTTGGAACGGCGGCGTGATTGGGATTCAGTATGGCGGCACCGCTACGAGCACTTGGACCGCGAATTCTTTGGTTTTTGCCAACGCGGAAAATTCTTTGGGGCAGATTTTGCCCGGCAACAACGGACAGGTCTTGGTTATGAACGGAAGCGGAGTGCCGGTCTGGTCAAACACAGCCGCGTCCACGCCGCATGGACTTTTGTCTTCCCAGCATCCGGATTCGGATGAATCCGGGGCGCCCGCCCGGGGCGAATTGATGGTGGCAAGCAGTACCAATCTGTGGAGCGCGCTGGCTCTTGGCAATGCCGGCTATATTTTATATTCAAACGGATCTGATCCGATTTGGCAGAGCTTCAACAATCTTTGGGACACAAGGCTTTTAGCCACCACGACTGACGCTCTGGCGGAAGGAATTCTGAATCATTATTACAGCACGGAACTGTTTGCCATTGATCTGTCAGGCACCACCACCGACGCTTTGCCGGAAGGCGCCATTAACAGATATTGGTCGGACGCTCTGTTTGACGCGCGTTTGTCAGCGACAACGACTTTGCCGAATATCTTAAGCCTTTCCGGACTTACCACCATTGGGAATATAACCTCAGGAACCTGGAACGCCGATACGATCACGGTCAGCCGCGGCGGCACCGGACTGACAGCAGCCGCGTCAGGGTATGTTTTGGCCGGCCTGGACGCCACTTCAATGCAGGCGACCTCTTCCTTATATATAGCAAGCAACGGAAACGTCGGCATCGGCACGACGACTCCGCAGAATAAATTGGTGGTAAACGGTACCGGCCAATTCGGATCTTTGTGCTTTGGCGGATCCTGCATCTCCGGATGGGGCGAAGCCGGCAATTTGGACGCGACCAGCACTGTCGCCGGCCAGATCGCTTTCTGGCACGATGCTGATACCTTGACCGCGACCTCCGTGCTTTCAATTTTATATGGCGGCACCGGCGCGACGACTGCCTCAGACGCTCGCGCGAATCTTGGGTTGGCGATCGGTTCGCAGGTCCAGGGATGGGATTTGAGCTTGGATGCGATTTCCGGTTTGGCGACTTCCAGCGGTAATTTCATGATTGCGGACGGATCCAACTGGTCTTCCATGTCTTCATCTTCCGCTTTCACCGCTTTGAATCTGGGTAACATGGCTCTGCAATCCCCGGGCAATGTCGCCATCACCGGCGGCAGCATCTCCGGCATCACCGATTTGGCCGTCTCCGACGGCGGCACCGGCCGTTCCGCTTGGACGCAGTACGCGATTCCATACATGTCTGATGCCACCACCTTCGGCCAGATTGGCATTGGCGGCGCCAATTATGTGCTTTCCGTAAACGGTTCCGGCAACGGCTATGCTTGGATTGAAGCCTCTTCCACGGGGATGAGCGTGGAGACTTTGCAGGACTATGTGGGCGCCATGATCGGGACCAGCACCAACATCACTGTCGTTTACAATGACAACGTTGACGGAAGAATTGAATTTACGGTCGCTGACGCTTGGTACAACAGCCTGGCGGATATGACCTTGAATCAAGGCTTGATTTATGCCGGCGACGCCGCCAATCATCCGGCCGCCACCTCTTCTATATATATATCCACAAACAGCAACGTCGGGATTGGCACGACCACGGCCACCGAGCGCCTGACTGTGGACGGCAATCTTTTGATAAACGGCGATATCATCCCCAAAAATGGAGCTTCCACTGACATCGGCTCCTGGGGAAACCGAGTGGAAAGCGGATTCTTTACGAATTTGGACGTCGTGAACATGACCATCGGCTCAACTTCCATTTCCGGATCGGCGTCCAACATGTTTACCATAAATTCCGACGCGACTGCCGACGAGGACAGCATTTTGGCCTATTACCGCGGGTCTTCATTGACGGCCGGCCAGCTGACTTGGAATTCCGGCAATGATTCTTTCAGTTTTAATTATCCTTTGGGACTGGAAAACCAGGGGGATTTGAGATTTTATGAAGCCAGCGCCGGGACTGATTATGTCGCGCTCAGAGCCAGCTCAACGCTTGGTTCATCACTGACTTGGATTTTGCCGACCACGCAAGGAACAGCGGGACAGGCGCTTTTAACCGATGCATACGGCCACATGTTTTGGGGCGATCCGGCGGGCAACGGGACTATCGCTTCCGGTACGCCCGGTTATGTTCCTTTTTATAACGCTTATGGCAACGCTTTAACAGCCACCTCTTCCATATATATTGATGGTTTAAGCAATGTGGGCATCGGTTCCACGAGTCCGAGCGAAAAACTTTCAGTCAATGGCCGCGGCGCTTTCAACGGCATCTGTTTGGGAGGCGTATGCATTTCAAATTGGGGCGGCGCGGGCGTCGGCGTGTCCGGACCGGTTCCGGGAGCGATCGTCACTTGGCTTGACGCCAACACTTTGACCGCATCTTCGGTCTTAAGCCTCGTTTACGGCGGCACGGGCGCGACGACCGCCAATCAGGCCAGAACCAATCTCGGCTTGGCCATCGGTTCAGACATTCAAGCGTGGAACACGAACCTCGCCACCATCGCCGGCCTCTCCACTTCTACCAACAATTTCATGATCGCCAATGGCGCCAACTGGACATCTGTTTCCAGCTCTTCGGCGTTTACCGCGCTTAACCTCGGCAACCTGGCTCTGCAATCCCCGGGCAATGTCGCCATCACCGGCGGCAGCATCTCCGGCATCACCGATTTGGCCGTCTCCGACGGCGGCACCGGCCGTTCCGCTTGGACGCAGTACGCAATTCCCTATATGAGCGATACGACCACCTTTGGACAAATCGGCATCGGCACCGCCAATTACGTTCTCAGCGTTAACGGCGGCGCTAACGGCTACACTTGGGTGCCGGCCACTTCCACGGGTATGACGCAGGAAACTTTGGAGGACTATGTGGGCGCCATGATCGGGACCAGCACCAACATCACTGTCGTTTACAATGACAACGTTGACGGAAGAATTGAATTTACGGTCGCTGACATTTGGTACAACAGCCTGGCGGATATGACCTTGAATCAAGGCTTGATTTATGCCGGCGACGCCGCTAACCATCCGACTGCCACCTCTTCCATATATATATCCACAAACAGCAACGTCGGGATCGGCACATCCACCCCGGCAAGCAGATTGACTGTGGCCGGGCAAGGCGCTTTCACAGGGCTTTGTCTGAATGGCAATTGTATCTCTGATTGGAACGGCGCCGGAAGCATTGACGCAACCAGCACGGTGGCCGGACAGATTGTTACCTGGTATGACACTGATACTTTAACCGCTTCCAGCGTGCTTAGCCTCGTTTACGGCGGCACGGGCGCGACGACCGCCAATCAGGCCAGAACCAATCTCGGCTTGGCCATCGGTTCAGACATTCAAGCGTGGAACACGAACCTCGCCACCATCGCCGGCCTCTCCACTTCTACCAACAATTTCATGATCGCCAATGGCGCCAACTGGACATCTGTTTCCAGCTCTTCGGCGTTTACCGCGCTTAACCTCGGCAACCTGGCTCTGCAATCCCCGGGCAATGTCGCCATCACCGGCGGCAGCATCTCCGGCATCACCGATTTGGCCGTCTCCGACGGCGGCACCGGCCGTTCCGCTTGGACGCAGTACGCAATTCCCTATATGAGCGATACGACCACCTTTGGACAAATCGGCATCGGCACCGCCAATTACGTTCTCAGCGTTAACGGCGGCGCTAACGGCTACACTTGGGTGCCGGCCACTTCCACGGGTATGACGCAGGAAACTTTGGAGGACTATGTGGGCGCCATGATCGGGACCAGCACCAACATCACTGTCGTTTACAATGACAACGTTGACGGAAGAATTGAATTTACGGTCGCTGACATTTGGTACAACAGCCTGGCGGATATGACCTTGAATCAAGGCTTGATTTATGCCGGCGACGCCGCTAACCATCCGACTGCCACCTCTTCCATATATATATCCGCAAACAGCAACGTCGGGATCGGCACGACCACGGCCACCGAGCGTCTGACTGTGGACGGCAATCTTTTGATAAACGGCGATATCATCCCCAGAAATGGAGCTTCCACTGACATCGGCTCTTGGGGAAACCGGGTAAGCAACGGTTTCTTCACGAATTTGGACGTTACCAACATGACCATTGGTTCAACTTCCATCTCCGGCTCAATCTCAAACATTTTTACTATAAATTCCGATACTACCGTTGACGAAGACAGCACTTTGGCATTTTACCGCGGCGGTTCACTCGCGCAAGCGCAGGTTACCTGGGATTCAGATAACGATATCTTAAGCATGAATTTCCCGCTGGGTATGGAAGACGGCAATGAATTGAGACTGTATGAAGATTTGCCCGGAACGGACTATGTCGCGTTAAAGTCCAGCTCTACTCTGGCCTCATCAATCATCTTGACCTTGCCAACAGCCAGCGGCACCGCCAGCAACGCTTTGATGTGGGGAACGGACGGCCAGCTTTTCTGGGATACGCCTTCCGGCACCGGCGGTACGGTCGGCATCGGCAATACCGGCTGGATTCCGTTTTACGGCGGAAATGGCGTTGATGACTTGACGGCAACATCCAGCATTTTTGTTGATACGAATTCTTATGTCGGCATCGGCTCCACCAGTCCGAGCAAGCTCTTGACAGTCGCGGGCGGCGGTTCTTTTGAAGAATTGTGTTTGGGCGGAGTCTGTTATACCAATTGGGCGAGCGCCGGTTCAATTGACGGTTCCGGTTCGGACGGAGCGGTAACCATTTGGTCTGATCCGAACACTCTGACTTCCAGCTCCACTTTGGCGGTGACGGTCGGCGGCACAGGGAAAAGCGCCTGGACGCCGTATGCCATTCCTTACGCGGTTAGCGCCAACACTTTGGGCGAGATCGCGATCGGTTCGTCCACGTATCTTTTGTCAGTCAATGCCACGGGCGATGGATTCACCTGGGTCGCGGCCTCTTCCACCGGCACGGTGCTTTCGCAGGAAGAAGTGCAGGATTATGTGGGACCGACGGTGGCGGGCAACACGGAAACTCTGATCACGGTTACTTATGACGATGATAACAATCAGTTTGATTATGTTGTAGATTCTAATTTAAATAATTATTCTTGGTCTAACGTCGGCGTGCTTAATCTTACCGCGGCGCGCGGCGGCACCGGCTGGAACAGCTCGGCCAGTTCCGGCATCGCTGTTATCAACAACGGCGTGTGGGGAGCCAGCACGACTTTGCCGATATATCTTGGCGGCACGGGATTGTCGTCCTCGGGCCTCAATCAAATTTTGCTTGGGAATTCATCCGGCGGTTATTCTTTGACCGGTACTTCCAGCCTCGGTTTGGTCACGAGCGTCGGTCTTTCCGTCCCGACCGGTTTTACCATTTCCGGTTCCCCGATCACCACCAATGGCACTTTGGTCATTGGTTTTGACGGCAATTACAATTTACCATTGACAGCCTCTACCACCAATTGGAACACGGCTTACAACTGGGGCAACCATGCTACAGCGGGTTATCTTTCACAAGCTTACGCCTCCAGCACCTATTCAACGATCAGTTATGTCCAGGGATTGTCAGCCAGCGCCACCTCATCCCTGCTTGCTTATGTCGGCGGTTTATCTCAGAGCGCCAGCTCCACTTTTTCTACCTACGCTTATATCAACAATCTGTCAGCATCCGCCACTTCCTCTTTATACTCTTACGTCAGCGGACTGTCCGCAAGCGCTACCTCCACTTTCGCCACTTCCACTCATGTTCAAGGCGTCGGGTACGGCGGCACCGGCCGTTCCGCTTGGACGCAGTATGCGATTCCCTATATGAGCGATACGACCACCTTTGGCCAGATTGGCATCGGCACCGCCAATTACGTTCTCAGTGTTAACGGGGGAGCCAACGGCTACACTTGGGTGCCGGCTACATCCACGGGTATGACGCAGGAAGTTTTGGAAGACTATGTAGGCGCCATGATCGGGACCACGACCAGAATTACAGTGGCCTATGAAGACAACAATGGAAAAATCACATACACGGTTGATAATGATTTGAACAACTACTCCTGGACCAACATCGGCACCGCTCATTTAACGGCGGCTAGAGGCGGCACCGGCTGGAACAGCTCGGCCAGTTCCGGCATCGCCATCATCAACAATGGCGTCTGGGGAGCCAGTACGACTTTACCGGTTACCCTGGGCGGGACGGGGTTGGCGTCAGCCGGCCTCAATCAAATTTTGCTTGGGAATTCATCCGGCGGTTATTCTTTGACCGGTACTTCCAGCCTCGGTTTGGTCACGAGCGTCGGTCTTTCCGTCCCGACCGGTTTTACCATTTCCGGTTCCCCGATCACCACCAATGGCACTTTGGTCATTGGTTTTGACGGCAATTACAATTTACCATTGACAGCCTCCACCACCAATTGGAACACGGCTTACAACTGGGGCAACCACGCCGCGGCGGGTTATCTTTCACAAGCTTACGCTTCCAGCACTTACTCCACTTTGAATTATGTCCAAGGATTGTCAGCGTCCGCCACCTCGTCTCTTCTCTCGTACGTCGGCGGCTTGTCTCAGAGCGCCAGCTCCACTTTCTCCACTTATGTCTATATCAACAGCCTGTCGGCGTCTGCCACCTCATCTCTGCTTGCTTATGTCAGCGGCTTGTCTCAGAGCGCCAGCTCCACTTTTTCTACCTACGCTTATATCAACAATCTGTCAGCATCCGCCACTTCCTCTTTATACTCTTACGTCAGCGGTTTATCAGCCAGTGCCACTTCCACCTTCGCCACTTCCACTCATGTTCAAGGCGTCGGGTACGGCGGCACCGGCCGTTCCGCTTGGACGCAGTATGCGATTCCCTATATGAGCGATACGACCACCTTTGGCCAGATTGGCATCGGCGCCGCCAACTATGTTCTCTCGGTTAACGGGGGAGCCAACGGCTACACTTGGGTGCCGGCTACATCCACGGGTATGACGCAGGAAGTTTTGGAAGACTATGTAGGCGCCATGATCGGGACCACGACCAGAATTACAGTGGCCTATGAAGACAACAATGGAAAAATCACATACACGGTTGATAATGATTTGAACAACTACTCCTGGACCAACATCGGCACCGCTCATTTAACGGCGGCTAGAGGCGGCACCGGCTGGAACAGCTCGGCTTCATCGGGCATCGCCATCATCAATAGCGGCGTGTGGGGAGCCAGTTCCACTCTGCCAATCTACTTGGGCGGCACGGGAACTTCCACCGTCCCTGCATCTGGCCAATTGCTCCTCGGCAATGCTTCCGGCGGCTATACCCTGACCGCGACTTCAGGACTTGGTTTTGATAACTATGTCTCGTGGACCGCCGCCGGCAATTCCGGCTCGGTCATCGCCACTTCCGGCGCCAATCTTACGTTCTCCGGTTCAGCGGGCCTGACGACCGCGGTTTCCGGCAACACCATCACGATCTCTCCTTCCGGCCTCTACAACATCCCGTTGACAGCCAGCACGACCAACTGGAACACGGCCTTCAACTGGGGCAACCACGCTTTAGCCGGTTATCTTAGCCAGGCTTATGCTTCCAGCACTTTCTCCACTCTGAGCTATGTCCAAGGATTGTCAGCGTCCGCCACTTCATCCTTCGCTACCTATGCTTACATCAACAATTTATCGGCATCCGCCACCTCATCTTTATACTCTTACGTCAGCGGTTTATCAGCAAGCGCCACTTCCACCTTCGCCACTTCCACTCATGTTCAGGGCGTTGCTTACGGCGGCACCGGTACGACTTCGCCTTATGGCATTCTCACCGGTACCGGCTCCGGCATCGTCTCCCGCTCTATCAATGGCACAGTCAATCAAATCACCATGGCCAATGGCGACGGGATTGCCGGCAACCCGACTATCAGTCTGCCAGACGCTGTATATCTGGGAACCAATGGCAAAATCGGACGTGATGCCACTGATCTGATTGATTTTGATACGGACAACCAGATTACATTCCGCACCAATAATACTGACAGAATGATTTTGGACTCCAATGGTTATCTCGGCATCGGCACTACCACTCCATCAAATGCCTTAACCATACTATCTTCTAGCGGAGCGCAATTACGACTTGGATATGATGCAAATAATTATGTCAACTTTATGGTTGATAATGCCGGACAATTAAGCATTTCATCGTCCAATCTGGCCACCACCACCATGGGTTCAGGTGATGAAGCGATGCGGATTGACGCCAATGGTAATGTCGGCATTGGCACAACTTCACCACTTTCCAAATTAGATATTTACGGCAATTTAATGTTATCGGGATCAGATCGCTATCTAAATTTTGGCACCACTTCCGGTGAAACCAGTTATGGCTTGCGCGATTTGGGCGGGACCATTCAAGTCAAAAATGCCAATGGCTCTTGGTCCGGCATCGGCGCCGGCGCGACCGGATTGGATGACCTGAACGATGTGACTATCACATCTGCGGCCGAGGGCGAAATTTTAATGTATTCAACGGGCGCGTGGCGCGATATGGCCACTTCCACCCTGGGATTTGATAATTATGCTTATTGGAGATTGAATGGCAATTCCGGGACACTGAATGCCACCTCTACGGCTATTCTAACTTTGGTCGGCGGTTCCGGGTTGACCACTTCTATCTCAGGCAATACCATTACCATCGCTACTGCCACCGGCTTCATTATTCCGACCAACACGCAAGTATCAGATTGGAACGCGGTCGTGGCCTCTTCCACTTTCTATAACACGAATTCTAATTTGGTCGCTTCCAATTACTTAGCTTGGAATGCAGTCGCGGCCAGTTCTACTTTTTATAATCAGGCTTACAATTGGGGCAATCACGCTTTGGCCGGTTACTTCGCCACTTCTACCGGTAGTATTTTAGAAGTCGCTTACGGCGGGACCGGCTCCAGCTCACCGTACGGCATTTTGACCGGTACCGGCTCCGGCATCGTCTCCCGCTCTATCAATGGCACAGTCAATCAAATCACCATGGCGAATGGCGACGGGATTGCCGGCAACCCGACCATTAGCTTGCCAAGCGCGGTTTACTTAGGTGCCAGTGGACAGATCGGTCGGGACGGCGATAACTTGATTGATTTCTCCACTGACAACCAGATCGGTTTTAATACCAATGGCACATTGAATATGCTTTTGGATACTTCTGGCAATTTGATGCTTGGTACGTCCACTCCGGGAGCGAAATTGACGGTGATGAGCACGACCGGCGCTCAACTCCGTTTGGCTTATGATGAAAATAATTATGTAAATATGACCGTCGCCTCGGACGGGCGCTTTACGATCAACAACCCATCCGCGGCCGGTTCGCAAATCACTCTGGGCAATGGCACCGCCGCCGATTCCGGCGTGGTCTTCAATGGCAATGCCAATCGTTTCTGGCTGGGGATTGATGATACCGACGATGCTTTCCATATCGGCACTTCCACTCTTATCGGCTCATCTTCGGTTTTGACGATATTAAATAATGGATATGTGGGAATTGGCATTGATAATCCAACTGAGCCTTTATATGTAGCTGGAAATATAAATGCAACTGGAAATATTATAGCAGGAATTGGTGGCGATTATCTTGGATTAATCGCCGGCAATCCTGACATTTTACGGTCATATAGAGCATTAAGTATTGAAGCAGGGGGCGCAATAGAAAGAATAAGAATATCAGATGTTGGTGATGTTGGGATTGGTACTTCTGCGCCTTTAGCAAGCTTAGACGTTTACGGCGATATGATACTTTCGGGCGCGGATCGCTATCTGAATTTTGGTTCTGCCACTTCATCCAATGGCTACGGTTTTAGAGATGTGGCTGGAGTTTTGCAATATCGTGACTCCGCCGGAACTTGGGCGACATTCTCCACTTCCACCGGTTCGGTGGCCACTGGTAATACCGGCTGGATGCCATATTATTCTGCCACCGGTACGGCACTTACTGCTACTTCGGCAATTTATATTTCTCCAAATGGGAATGTGGGGATTGGTCAAAGTGATCCGGGCGTATATAAATTAAATGTAAACGGAGAATTACGTGCTACAAGTTTGACTTTGACCAATGGCAATGGCGTGTCTTGGGGAAATACGTCTATTAGAGGTGCCAACGAATCATATATGGACATACAGACAGCAGGTGCTTCAAGGTTATATATTACTGGCACTGGAGAAATCGGCATCGGCACCACCTCTCCACAATCAATGCTGACCGTAGCTGGTGATATGAAACTGACCGGCACAGACCGCTATATGAATTTTGGCGCAGACTATACCACCGGTACTTCCAGCTACGGCTTCCGCGATAATGCCGGGCAGATGCAATTTAAGAATTTGAGCGGGGAATGGGTGAACATCGGTTCGGCCGGATCCAGCGGAGCGCTGGGGTCGCTATCGGATGTGTCGGTTTCCAGTCCGCAGGATGGCGATATCCTGACATACCTGAGCGGTTCTTGGATCAATGCCTCCACCACGGAATTTGTCTTGGATGATGATTTCTCCGGATTTGGTATCATGGTCCGCACTGCGAATAATACCTATGCCACGCGCTATGCTACCGGCACTCTCAATGAAATCGTCTTGGCCAATGGCGACGGCGTGGCTGACAATATCACCATTGGTCTTCCAGATGTCGTTTACTTAGGCTCGGCTGGAAAAATTGGAAGAGATGCTGACAATTTGGTTGACTTTAGCGCTGACAATCAAATCACTTGGAGAACCAACGGTACGGACAATATGATTTTGAATGCCAATGGTTATCTGGGTATTGGTACCACGACACCGGACTACAAATTGACCGTCTTTGGTTCGGGCAATTTGTTTAGGGTCGCGACCTCTGGTGGTGATGTCTTCACGATTACTGATACGCAGATCACATCTTATGTCCCGCATTCTTTTGCCGGAAGCGGCGATGTGGACATTGCCGGGGATTTGTATTTATCTAATACCTCAGCTTCAAATATTAATAGTTACGGCCCCATGTACCTGACCGCAGGCGATGCCGGCACGGATAACAATTTATATTTGGAAGGCAGGGGAACGGGCGCGGTGTATGTGGATGATGCCCTAACTGTCACCGGCACGACCACGATGGCGAGCTGGAACAAAGTGATCAGCGTGGATGGCGTGACTTATCCGCAAAACTCCACCGGTATCCAAGCGGCGATCAACAGCTTGCCCGCAGGCGGCGGTAAAGTTTTCTTACCAGCTGGAACATACTCTATCACTGCCACCGTCACGATCCCGTCATTCGTCTGGTTGGAAGGCGCGGGTGCATCTTCAACGGTTTTGAGATTGGCTGACAACACTAACACCTCTGTCATCACCAACTCTGATTGGACCAATGGCAACTCTTATATCAAAATCTCTAATTTAAAAATTGATGGCAATGATGCGGGGAATACGGGGGCGGAGTGTAGTGGTGTGTATTTAGATAGAGTCAGTTATTCCGAAATTTCCCAATTATATATCTACGATGCTGAAGACGTTGGTGTTGGATTTGATGCTCAAGGATCAAGTTTTGAAGGCTATAATAAGATTATTAATAACTATTTTGAAAGTAATGGTAACGACGGTTTATTCCTTCAATGGAACAAATATAGCGTAGTAAATGGAAACACTTTTAAGAATAATGGCAATGGAATATATACTATTTCTGATAATTTAACTATTAGTAACAACACGATATATAACAGTGACTTTAGGGGTATCGGTTTAGTGGGAGATAATAATTCCGTAACCGGAAATATAATAGATGATTGCGGAACATATGGTATTGATATTACAACTGGTTCGGCATATAACACAATTTCCAATAATATTATAAATAATAATGGTGGATCAGGAGATGATTCAGGGATAATATTAAATACAGGTGATTATAATGTAATAGCTAACAACAGAATTACTGATACGGCAGGAACAGGTTATGCAATTGATATTCGATCAGGTTCAGACAACAACACTTTATCAGGTAACCAATATTCCGGCGCCGGCGCCCAATCAATCAACGACCTCGGCACCAATACCACCTACAACCAACCCGAAAGATTGGCGATCAGGACCACAGCGACCACTTCACCGGTCAGCTACCCGGCCATCTATGCCATCGCCACCACCACCGGCACACTGGTTGACCTCCGCCAAACCGGCACCGGCGACATCATGAATCTCTTCGCCTCCACCTCCGCCGAAGTCTTTACGGTTTTGGGGAATGGGAATGTGGGGATTGGGACAGATAATCCGCAAGAGAAACTTGAACTTTCTAAAAATGATGATTTGGCTTTGTTTATTACTAATACCATAGGAGCAAGCACGGCAGTGTATTCCGAATATAATAGAGGTGGTATCGGAACTTTATCAGATCATGAATTTGAAATAGTTACCAATAATATTCAAAGAATGATTATTACACCAACCGGAGAAATTGGCATCGGCACCACTTCACCGCAATCCATGCTCACGGTCGCAGGCGATATGAAGTTAACCGGCACTGACCGTTATATGAATTTTGGCGCTGATTATACCACCGGCACCTCCAGCTACGGCTTCCGTGATAATGCCGGCACCATGCAGTACAAGAATCTGAGCGGGGAATGGGTGAACATCGGTTCGGCCGGATCTTCGGGATCGCTGGGGTCAATGAGCGATGTAAATGTATCCAGCGCCCAGCCGGGCGATATTCTCACATACTCCGGCGGTTCTTGGATTAATACGGCTACCACTTCGTTTGTTATAGATAATGAATTTTCCGGAACCGGTTTGATGGTGCGTACCGCCGCTAATACTTATACCGCAAGAACAGCGACCGGCACACCTAACGAAATCACGGTCGTAAATGGCGATGGTATTCTGGGCGACCCCACCATCAGCCTGCCGGATGTGGTTTATTTGGGTACGAACGGACAGATTGGAAGAGATGGAAACACCTTGATAGATTTTTCCACTAATAACCAAATCGGCTTCAATACCAATGGCACTTTGAATATGCTTTTGGATTCCACCGGCAATTTAATGATTGGCACTTCCAGCGCGGCCGCCAAACTGACGGTTATGTCCTCTGATGCCAATGGCCAACTGCGCCTGGCTTATGACACCGATACCTTTGTGGATTTCAAAGTCTTGTCCGACGGGCAATTTGTGATTGAAGGGTCAGGCCTTTCGGGATCGCTCCTCACCATCGGCGACGGCTCGGCTGAAGACGCCGGCTTTGTGATTGACGGCAATGGCGCGAATGATTTCTGGATGGCGCTGGACAATAGCGAAGGCCATCTGGCGATTGGCACGTCATCCACCATCGGCTCCTCAACGATTTTGAACATCTTAAGCAACGGCCGTATAGGCATCGGTTCGTCTTCACCGAATTATAATTTCACAGTCAACGGCTCGCTCTACGCGACCGATATCTACACCTCATCTTCCACCTACTGGATGGACGGCAAGCGCGTCTTGTCTCTGGGCACTGGACTCAATCTATACAACACCGGAGAAACTTTCTATACCTCACTGCGCGCCTCTAGCACCCAAGGCGCCAATCTTGATCTGTATCTTCCGGGCTCGGACGGCTCGGCCGGACAAGTGTTGAAAACCGACGGCGCCGGCCACCTGTACTTCGCAAACGCCGACGCGACCAGTGATTTGTGGCAACAAAGCGGTTCAAATACATATTTTAATACCGGCAATGTCAGTATCGGCACTTCCACCCCCACTGGAATATTCAATGTTGCTTCTTCCACGACTGGTTCTAATTTGTTTGTGATTAATTCTGCGGGGAATGTGGGGATTGGGACGGATAATCTTGATGGTTTATTAGTGGTACAGAAAAATCAAAATGCTTGGGCCACTGTGATATCTAAGAATGAAACAAATGATGCTTCAGCAGGCGCAGAGTTTGTTACCCAGTCAGCCAGTAGTTATGGATATTTTTCTGCATACCCAAGCTCATATTCACAAACTAATTTTGCTGATAGGATAGGAGTTGGCGCATATACTAATTCAAGCGGACTAGATCTTTTAGCTGAAGCGACAACTGGTGATATGCGATTTTATACAGGTGGATCAAATGTAAATAATGAACGCATGCGAATTGACGCAAATGGTCGCATCGGTATTGGCACAACTACGCTTTCAAATATCTTCACCGTCGCCTCCTCCACGACCGGCTCCAATTTGTTTGTGATTAATGAAGCGGGGAATGTGGGGATTGGAACAGGTAATAGCTTGCATTCATATACAGATGGTTTGGAGGTAAGAGTTGGAAGCGCAGATACTTATCCAATTCAAATAACCAGCCCAGGTGGGACTGAATTAGGCGGTATATATTATCCGACTGGTGGCAGTCTGATGTTCAAAATGGCTGATTCTGGCTATTCAACCAGAGTGGTTTTTGATACCGATGGTAACAGTTATTTGACTGGAGGAAATTTTGGCATCGGCACCACCGCCCCAACACACTTACTGGAAGTGACCGCTTCATCCACTGATTATCTTTTCTATATATACAACTCTTCCCAAATGGCTTCATCCTCCGGTTTGTCTGTCAGAGTGGACGGCGACGGACCAATCTTGAATTTGAACAGCAACGGCACTGATGTCGTCACCATCACCGGCGCCAACACCACCTTTAATAACCCAGTCATCTTCGGCGCGGCCGGCGATGTGAGCATGGCTTATGATTTGATTTTCTCCAATGATTCCAGCGGCAACATCATATTCTCCAATGGCCCCGGCTATATCAAGACTGAATCCGGTTGGGAGAATTTGAATTTGACTTTGAGCGCGGCCAATTTGGGTGAAGTGGTTGTGGATGACGAAATGATCATCACCGGTACCACCACGATTGACGATTTGATTTACTTTAACACGCAAGACAACCGCATCGGCATCGGCACTTCCACTCCGAACGCGGCTTTAAGCATCGCTACCACCTCTTCCAGCACCTTGGCGATGTTTACAGTCAGAAATGAAACCGGGACAGCCTTCCGGATCAACGCCGACGGCAGTTATGCGTATGACCAGACCGGAACGACCCCGGCCGCCGACTATGCTGAATATTTCCGTACCAATGATACGGATCTCAAATCCGGCGAAGCGGTCTGCGTGGACGTGGCGAACAACAACACCGTCAACCGCTGTGAGCGCGGCGCCGATGACAACGTGATGGGCATCGTGTCCACCAAGCCCGCCATTCTCGGCAATGCCAAAGATGAATATGTTGATAATATAAATTATAAAGCGATCGCCATGCTCGGGCAGATCCCCGCTTTGGTGTCCACGGAAAACGGAGAAATCAGACCAGGGGATTCGTTGACATCGGCATCTAGACCGGGGTATATGAGAAAGGCGGCGGCGGGAGAACCGACTGTGGGTGTAGCACTTGAGAAATTAGGAAATTCGGTCGCTTCGCTCCCTGAAATTAGCTCTTCAACACCCGATGAAGTTGAATATGGAATGATAAATGTATTGATCAGCCGTAGGAACAAATCTTTGACCGTGGAATCGGTTGAACAGAAAATTACCGAACATATCGCCGCCATGGAGATTGAGGATGAAGTGGCGATCATGCTCCAAAACGCAATCAATGATTATAATATAGCCAGCTCGGTTGAGCCCATCGTTAACGAACAGATAGCATCTTTTGATTCAAGGTTGACTGTGGCGGTGAACGGCGTGACCGGAGAGCTGGCAAATGTAACTGCTGGCATCGATAACCTAATCAGCCGCATGGCTGCTTTGGAGTTACGAGTTACGAGTTATGAGTTACAATTGTCTGGTTTAGGGGAAATTGATCATAGAATCAGCGCGCTTGAGGAGCTTGATCTTGCTTCCGCCATTGCCCATGCTCTGGCAGAAGAAACAACAGGGTCAAGCTCCCAAGAAGCGTTCTCGGTAACGGCCGACGGGTCAATCGTGTTTACCAATGACAGCGAAGTAAAAGCGCAAATCGTTGACAGCCAATCAACATCCACGGTGGCGGTTTATGAGTCGGAAGCACTGGTAGAGATAATAACAGCCACCACCTCCGACGTGACCGCGTTTGTCATCAATCAGAAAGGCACTGGCGATGTGGCTGACTTCCGGGCTGGCGGCGTATCCATCGTTAACATCGCCGATGACGGAAAAGTTTCAGTGGTGGGAGAAATGGCGATTGACGGCCGCTTGATGGTCTGCTCCGGAGCAGGTTGCGGCGAAGCGCTTGACTCGGCGGTTGATTCCACGCTGGGCGATATGGGCGTGGAAGGCACAGTGGTGGCGGGAGCGTTTGCGGGGTATTGTGATGATGGTTATGTCTGGGTACCAGGTTCGGCGAAGTATGGGACGATGCCGGGCTTCTGTGTTGAAACGAATGAACACGAATTTATGACGAATGAGCACGAATCACGAATGCCGTGGGTGAACGTAACGCAGGGTGAAGCGGATTTGACTTGCCAGGCGATTGGGGATGGTTATCACTTAATTTCAGAAAATGAATGGTTGACGATTGCGGAAAATGCCATACGCGTTAGCAAAAATGACTGCGACGATGTTAGCATCGGTCTGCAATTACCGGCTTTCGCTTACACGGATGAACACGAATTGTTGACGAATTGCACAAATCACGAGTATGTTTCCACCACTTCTATTGGCTTGGTCTTGTCTAATGATAATATAATTTATGATCTTGTCGGCGGCGTCGGCGAGTGGACGAATCAGATCGTGACGCAGGCCGGAATTTTTGAACCGATTGATAACGATTGGCATGAATATTTTGAGATCTCTGACTTCAAAGGCTTTAACATAAATCCGCCTTACTACTACTCATCGGACAACGGCATCGGGCGGGTTAAGACAGGGGACAACGCTGAACTGATCCGCGGTTTTGTACGCGGCGCCTCGGCTTTGTATGATTTGGATACTTCTTATTCGCCGGCGATGGCGACGAGTACGATTGGGTTTAGGTGTGCGAGATAATTGTCTGAACCGTTGAAAAGCACTGATTTCACTGATATTTTTTTTGTCATTGATCAATAGAAATTTTTTAATAAAAAATAATATAATGTAAGGGGATGCGTGAATTATTCAAAAATAAATATCGCATAAAATCAGCGCGATTAGCAGATAAATATTGGCAAGAAATACCACAGCATTTTAAAAATATAATTTTGGATGAATATGTCATAATGCCAAATCATATTCATGGAATAATTATTATTGATAATGAAAAAAATGTTGCCACGAATGTGGATTTTATTATTTGATTTTTTTAATAAATATTATATGAAACTCCCAATCAAAAATTTTCTATTAATCACTCTCTCCGTCAGCCTCACCATTTTTTCGGTTTTTATTTATACCCATGCCGGCAGCCTCAATCCGTCTGCCGCACCCGGCGATACCATGAAGACTCTGGATGAAATCTACTGCAAAATCACCAATTGCACCCCCACTGCCTATGGCATAGACTCGCCGGCGACCGCCACCGGCACTATGTATACGCTGACAGAGATTTATGATTCCTTGGTAGATTTTTCGCTTCAAAAAAATCAGATTTGGGACGACTGGAAAGGTTCGGCTGTCGCCACCTCGGCTAGCCTGGCGTTGGCCTATGCCGCCGTGGTTGATCAAAACCTAGAAGAAGGAGCATGGGCCAGTACAACAGATACCACGCTTTCGGGGGCCACTGTCGCCTCGGCTGTAGTCAAGCGCGATTTGCGCACCGGGCTTTTTTGGTCGGATTGTTATAGTGCCGCTGTAGATGGAACTTGCGATACCCGCACGAATATTTTTACCTTAAATGGCGTTGTTGATGACGCTGATGACGGTTTGGACGCTGAGGGTGGGCAAGCCGTGGATTTTTGTGAAAGTCTGTCCTTGGACGCCGATGGCAACGGTACGGATGAGACCGATTGGTATTTGCCATCTCAAAAAGAACTTATGCAAGCCTATATTAATGGTGCTGCTAACAATATTCCTGCTCCTGCCCTCAACTTTTGGTCAAGTACTGAGTACTACAATAATACTTCTCTCGCATGGTTCGTCTACTTGGCCAACGGCAACACGAACGGCACCACCAAGACGAATAACAGCTACGCGCGTTGTGTCCGTCATTAAGGCAATAGATTATTTGGATATTTGGTAATTTGAATTATTTGGAATATTATAACCACTGCAGGTTCCGGATTGTACCCGGAACCATAAATGCAAATCGTTTAATAACGAAAATAGTTTATTCAAATAAAAAAAGGCCCGCAACTCCGGTTCCGGGCACAGCCGCGGAAACTACGTAGCAAAATATCATTGACAAATAGTAAAAATAGGCGTAATATAGGGATTATAAGGTAATCTTTACGCAAAATTATGTATCAAAGAAAAATTAAAAAGCTAATATCAGATAAATTGTTTCAAGGAAAAGCAATTATTATTGTCGGCGCCAGACAAGTTGGCAAAACCACTTTGTCGGAACAAATTTTGAATGAATATTCAGGTAAAGACGGTATTATCAGGTTTAATGCTGACAACCCCAAAGACCGGGAATCTTTGAATAATAAAAATTTGGAAGAATTGAATGGAATAATCGGCTCAAACAAGTTTGTTTTTATTGATGAAGCGCAAAAAGTGGAAACGATTGGCCAAACTTTGAAATTATTGGTGGATGCCCATGGCAAAAAGATACAAATAATCGCGACCGGCTCATCCAGCCTGAACCTCTTGGACAAAACCTCAGAACCGCTTACCGGACGCAAATTCGTTTTCAGACTGCATGCTTTATCTATGGAGGAAATGTATCCTGATGGAAATTTATTATCGCTTGATAAAGAGCTACCTAGTCGTTTGATATATGGAACTTATCCCGGCGTGGTGGCGTTAAATGGACAGGCTGAAAAAGAAGATTTGCTTGATGAATTATGCTCAAGCAATCTTTTTAAAGATATCATGGAATTTCAGCAGGTAAAAAATTCATCTGTCTTGTTTTCGTTATTAAAGGCCTTGGCTTTGCAGGTCGGATCGGAAGCATCATATAACGAATTATCCAATATCATCGGCATAGAGAAAAAAACCGTGGAAAGATACATTGATTTGATGGAAAAAAATTATATCATATTCCGGCTTGAGCCTTTTTCTACAAATAAGCGAAGAACAATTTCCAAATTACGGAAAATTTATTTTTATGATTTAGGTATCAGGAACGCGGTAATCAATAATTTTAATCCGTTGGATAGCCGGGCCGATACCGGCGCTTTGTGGGAAAATTTTATGATCATTGAAAGGTTAAAATACCGAAACAATCGACAAAAACGCGCCAATGCTTATTTCTTACGGACATACGACGGCGCTGAAATTGATCTTTTGGAAGAAGCCGGAGGCGAATTGAAAGGATATGAATTTAAATTTAATGGTAATTTGAAAAAAAAAGCAGGCTGTACCGCCGGCATCGACTACAAAATACTGACGCCTCGCGATCTTGAAGGTTTTATTTTTTAAGCAATGAAAAAAAAGAAATTTAAAATTATTTATTTATTAATATTATCGCTTTTAGTTAGCGGAGCGTTTTTATTGGCTTTTCTTTTAGTGTCCAATAAACCAGCCCCCGCCTTTGCTTATGTTTTGCCGGATGCATATCCAGATGGCATGAAGTTGATGCGAAATGATGAAAGTATCTTTATCAAGCCGGCCTATGCTGAAATGACGCTGCTTAGTGAAGCGGAAAATTCGGACCAAAATTGCTTGCGCAAAGTTGAATATATCAACGCTTATCAAAACACGGATGTGGTACAATCGGTTTTCGGCTATGAAATTAAAGAAGATATAATATTGAAACAGCCCGGTCATCCGGAAATTTTTGAATTTAAAATAGATGCCCAGGGACTGGAAGCCAGGTCAGACAGCCAAGGCAATTTGAATTTTTATAGCCAAGAACACAAAATCAAAGATTCCAATGAACCAAATCCTTTGGATTTAATTTTTACTATTCCGGCCGCATTTATGATAGATGCTAACGGTGAAGAAAGTTTGGTTACAGACGTGAAAATGAAATTTGAAAATAATATTTTGACTTTAACGCCCGACCCGGCTTGGCTGTCTGCGCATAAATATCCGATTATTCTGGACCCAAGTGTTGAAATAAGTATTTTGAATCTGTATTCACAGCCTTTGACCGGCGACGACTGGGAAGTGAATTTCACCACCGAGGGTATGGCTGATCTGATAATTACACCCAATGACCAGGCGACCGTTAACGACGATGAATTTGTGTCGCTGTGGTGCGGGGAAGATTTGCGCACCCCCGAAATTTTATCCGGCGATATTATTTATTTTGAAAATTGGGAATGCGCCGAGACCGGCCGAATAATCCACAATACCATCAAAGCCGGCGATCATACTCTCAAATTTCAATTCGGCGAGGAAATCGCTTATGCCTACAATCATTTCAGCGGCGACCGGCGCTACGCCTGGGGCGAAAATATCGGCTGGGTCAATGCCAGCTCTACCCATGAAATGATCACCGTATCCGAAGCCGGCCTGACCGGCTACGCCTGGGGCGAGAATATCGGCTGGATCAAATTTGATTATAACGGCACGGCCGGCGCTACCAATACCACCGCCACGGATTGGGGCGTGACCAATGACCAGGGCGCTTTGAGCGGCTATGCTTGGGGCGAGAATATCGGCTGGATCAATTTCAATACTACGCACGAACAAGTTGTAATTGATTTGGACAATGGGCGTTTCAGCGGCTATGCCTGGGGCGAAAATATCGGCTGGATCAACTTCAATCATGACCTGGATTCATATACAATGGAATATACCGGCGCGCCCTATGTCACCACGCTTCCCCCCACCGGCATCGGATCAAAGGCGATAACCGCCCGCGGTATCAGCGAGCGTATGGGTGCGGATATTACCGAAAGAGGATTCAAATACGGTTTGACCGCGGCTGACACTTGGACCAAATCCGAAACCGGAACTTATTCTTCTGGCGAATATGAATTGGTAATAGATAATTTATCGCCCGGCACGAATTATTTCATTCGCGCTTATGCCGTCAATGCCGAAGGCACCGGCTATGGCGAATATATCCAGTTTACTACGGAAGCGGCACAAAAGGGCAGTCCGATTATTTTTAAAGAAGGAGTGATTTTGAAGGAGAAGATGATATTGAAATAATGAAATTAGAAATTGGAAATTAGAAATTAGGAAATTGGAAATTATGTCAGAATATTTGAAATTAGGTGATTTAGAAATATATAGATTGTCATTAAAATTAAGCAATATCGCCTGGAAAGTCTATGAAAAAATGCATTGGCAAATCAAGAAAGTAATTGGAGATCAGTTTATTACAGCCATAGATTCTATTGGTGCTAATATCGCCGAAGGCTATGGGCGATATCATCACAAAGATAAGATAAAATTTTATTATAATTCCAGAGGCTCACTGATGGAATCAAAACATTGGACATTTTTACTTAACAAAAGAAATATAATTCTTGATAATGAATATGATTTATTAATGAAAGAATTAAATATATTACACATGAAATTAAATACTTATATTAAATCTTGCAGTAGATTAGTTTATAAAGATAAATAAATATTGGAAATTAGAAATTATGAAATTATTTAATAAAATTATATTAGAAAAACCAACTCTTTCTTTGAGAAGATTTTTAAATTTCCAATTTCCAATTTCCAATTTCCAATTTCTTATTGTTATTGGCTTGATTGTTATTACTTCAACCATATTTTTTCTCATAAAAAAACCCAGTGAAGTAGAAGCGACCTGGTGGAACGACTCTTGGAATTACCGCAAAGCTATCACGATCAATGGTTCAAAGATCGCCGGCAATTTGGAAAACTTCCCCATGTTGGTCAGCCTGACTGATGCTGATTTGGGAACGCATGCGCAAGCGGACGCTGATGACATTATTTTTATATCCGCCAACGGCGAAAAATTATCCCATGAAATTGAATCTTTCGCCACCACGACCGGCGCGCTGGTGGCTTGGGTCAAGATGCCGACGATGACACAGGGAGTGGACGCTAATATTTTTATGTATTATGGCAACGCGGGGGTGGGTAGTCAGGAAACGGCTGAGAGTGTTTGGGATGAAAACTTTGTCGGAGTCTGGCATTTTCCGAATGATGCGACCGCATCAGGCAGTGACAGCACGGCATTTGGCAATAACGGGGTAGCCGGTTATAATGCCTCCAGCACGCCAAACGGAAAATTGGGCGGGGCGTTTAGTTTTGATGGTGATAATGATTATGTCAAGGTGAACAAAAGTGCCAGTTTGAATAGATTGCAAAATTTTACCGTTTGTACTTGGGTAAAGCCAATAACTACACCCAATGAGTATCCAGCTATAGTTAGTAAATTGGATAGCGTTACTAATGCTGGCTGGGATTTGTATTTAGAACAAACCGGTGGATTTGGCTCAAGTTATAGCAGTTCTTCTTCATATACTTTTAGAGTAAATTCGGCACCAGTAATTGCGACTAACATTTGGCATTATCTTTGCGCTACACAAAACGGAATTGGCGGAAATAATATTATATTATATAGAAATGGTATAGCAAGTTCTACCGGGTATCAAGATGGTGCTGGCCGCGCGGATGATTCGGCCAATGATTTATACTTTGGTACTTTTGTTGATTTGATTTATGAATTTCATGGATTGATTGATGAAACCAAAATTTCCCGTTCAGTACGTTCTGCCACCTGGATCGCCACCGAATACAACAATCAAAACGACCCAACCACTTTCCTTTCGGCTCAAACAGAAGAAACCGGCCCCGGCCCTGTCGGCTACTGGTCGTTTGATGAAGGCTACGGCACCGTGGCCAATGATTCCAGCGCCAACAATAACAACGGCACCATCACCGGCGCGGTTTGGAAAGAGGAGAGTGAGTGCGTTGCCGGGAAGTGTTTATGGTTTGACGGCAATGATTATGCCGGTGTAAGCAGTTATGCGAATTTATTGTTATCCAATGGTACCTATTGCGCCTGGGTAAAGACTGGCAGTGATCAATCGCAAACTTTATTAAGTTTCAGTGACGGGTCAAGCAGTGCATTTGATCTTCAGATTGGAAACGGAGCTAGTTCGTTTTTGACAGATGAAGTGATTCATTTATGGATATATGATGGCGGTAATCAAGATATCGGTTTCACAGATACAGATCGTTCGTTATTCAATAATGCCTGGCACCATGTCTGCCTAACAGCCGATGAAGAATATGGTATCTATATAGATGGAATTTCTAAACCAATATCGGTCGGTGCGGGAAGTAATAACGGTAAATTTACGAATGATACTGATTATACTAGCATGAGAGTTGGTTACGCGGCAGATAATTACGAAGGTGTGATTGGATATTTGGACGAAGTCAAAATCTACCCCTACGCCCGCACGGCGGATCAAATCAAGCAGGACTATGCCGCCGGTTTAGCAGGCCAAAGCACCCCCAAGGGTGCGACGGCCGCCTTTGGTTCGGCCTCTGATAAATGGATGACGGATGGATTGGTGGGGTATTGGAAGTTTGATGAAAGCGCCACCACGAGCGGAGCGATTGATGCGAGTGGCAATGGCAACACCGGCACCTATTATGGCGATGCCTCTACGACAGCGGGGAAGTATGGGAATGGGGGGAGTTTTAATGGAACTGACGACGGTATTTATGCTGGTTCAGATTCTTCGCTTGATAATCTAACCAATAAAACAATATGTGCTTGGTTAAAACCTGATAGTTTGGGCGATCAATATATTATTGGTAAAGATCAAGGGACTGGAATGATTGGTTGGAATTTATATTATCAATCCGGTATTGCTTTTTATCAGCAATTTGATGTGAGCTATTTAATTGCTACCATGAATTATGATTTTGCTACAGGTATTTGGCATTATATTTGTGTAACCTATGACGGAAAAACAAATCTTGAAAATTTAAAATTTTGGGCAAATGGTTTGGAAGTAAGCTATGTGGTTTATGATTTTCCTTCGGGAGATATATCTGATGATTCAAGCCATAATTTAATGATTGGAATGGTAGAAGATACTAATTATGAATTTAATGGAAAAATGGATGAAATCAGAATTTATAATCGAATTTTATCGGCAAATGAAATCAGAAAGCTTTATGAATGGGCGCCGGGGCCGGTGGCTCATTGGAAATTTGATGAAGCGACCGGCGCGACCGCCTATGATTCGGTGGCGAGTTCCAGTTTTGCGGGCGGGAATCATGGAAGCATAAGCGGAGCCACTTGGGCGCAGGGGAAGTATGGCGGGGCTTTGGATTTTGATGGGGTGGATGATTATGTAAATATTGGTGAACCAAATGATTTGATGATTAGTGGCGGAATGACTGTTACGGCCTGGATAAAACATGGAGAGGCGCTGACATCAAATCAGTATGTTATCGGTAAAATGGGTGGTTCCGGGCAGAGAGCTTGGGGATTAAGCGTAGAAGGAGAAGCTTCACCGGATGAATACGCGTTTACCATTGCTGCTGACGGAACAAACATTAGACAATCATATGCTTATGCTAATCCGGAAGAATGGACATTTGTTGTCGGCATTTTTGAACCTTCAAGTTATTTAAGGTTTTACCTTAATGGAATAATGACATACGAAGATACTGTTGGAATTCCAGGAACACAATATTGGAATAACGGTTTAGATATCAATATTGGAAATAGAGGCGCGCTTGATTTACCATTTGACGGTTTAATCGACGACGTTCGCATCTATAATTACGCCCGCACGCAGAAACAAATTTTGGAAGACATGAATGCGGGGAATTTGGCGGTGAAGTCACCGGTTTTGCATTTGAGTTTTGATGAAGGGTATGGGGCGGTGGCGCATGACGCGAGTATCTTTGGCAATGACGGCCTGCTTCAGCCCGGCACGGGCGGAGCCAATACCGCTTCTTCCGCCATGTGGACCAAGGATGGAAAATTGGGAGGGGCGATGGAGTTTGATGGGGTGGATGATGGTGTAAAAACTATTTCCAATCTTGATATAACCGGAAAAATAGCTACAGTTTCTTTTTGGATGAAGCATCAACCTATTAGTTCTTATACTCCGGAAATTTTTCTTACTTATTCTTGGACACCTGATGCAAGCGAGAATGGATTTTTTATTGACATTAGTGATAACTCAAGCGGATATGACCCACCATCTCTTGGAAGTATTTGTACAATCATGATATCGTCTTCTGATAACTATTCAGCTTATTGTACGAATAATAGATATGATGATAATCAGTGGCACAATGTTATAGCAGTTATGGACAGAAATCAAGACACAGCAGAAGCACAAACTATAATTTATATAGATGGGGATCTGGTTAATAAGACGGTGTTAGGCATATATGACTATGTGCACACTAATACTTATGATAATGATCCAGTATATTTAGGTTATTTAAATGATAGCTATTCAGATGGTTCTTTGAATGGTTTAATGGACGAAGTGAAAATCTGGAATTTTGCTTTGAATGAAGATGAAATAAAGGCGGAATATAATTTGGGCAAGGCGGCGGTCTTGGGGAGTGACGCGAGTCGCGATAACAATGGCACGGCCGTGACCGGCGCTAATAAAGAATATTGCATTCCGGGGGATACGGCCGTCTGCACTCCGCCGGTTTTGGAGATGAAGTTTGATGAATTGTCCGGCGGGACTGTCTTTGATACTTCGGGGAATGGGAATAATGGCGCCATCACCGGCGCCACTTGGGATTTTGTTGGGAAGAAGGGTGGGGCTTTGGATTTTGATGGGGGTGATTATGTGTACAGTACAAATCAGTCAATCGGAGAAGGGTCGGCTTTAACAGTTAATGTCTGGGTCAACTTTGATAATTTAACTGTAAATGATGAAATTTTTGTAAACAGACTTAGAAGTGGTTTTTATGGGTGGTCATTATATAGAGAAATGGTTAGTTCCGGTGGAAGTATTGTCTTTTTGGTAACCAATTCATCCAATACGGAAAATGGAGTAGAGAGCGATGATTCATTTGTTGAGAAAGGATGGCATTATATTACAGGTGTATATGACGGATCGTATATACGTTTATATTCAGACGGTAAAAGTATTGCCACTCCAGTTGCATTTACAGGTAATTTAAAAGATACAACACATCAATTGTGTATTGGAGGAGAGTGGAATGGTAGTAGCTGCCAGAATAGTTATAACGGATCTCTTGACGATGTCAAAATCTACAACTACGCCCGCACGCCTGCTCAAATCGCTTGGGACTATAATGGCGGAAAGCCGGTGGCGCATTGGAAGTTTGATGAATGCGCGGGCGGGGTTGTTCATGATGATTCAGGGAATGGCAATCATGGACAGCTTTTCTTGGGCGCAACCGGTGTCACCGCGACCGGGACTTGCGCGTCTTCGTCTAATTCTTTTTGGTATAATGGAAGAGTAGGGAAAAACAATTCTGGGGGGAGTTTTGATGGGGGGAGTGATTATGCATTAATCAATAGTTTTGATTTGAGCAGTACGCCTACGATATCACTTTCTTTTTGGGTTAAAAAATCAAGTTTTGATAATATAGAAGGTCTTTTTGAACTTACAACTGATACAAGTTCATTTAATAATGGTTTTGCGGTATATGTAGATAGTGGTATAGGTGGTTGTCCGGCAGGAACGATCGGTGCATATACCAGAGGTAATGTTGGAGACAATGCTAATTGCTGGGCAACTCCCAGAATAGATGTTTGGCATCATTTTGTATATATTGGTGATAAGAATGCCAATGGAATTAATGAAAATCAATTATATATAGATGGAATACTTCAAACGCCGTCCAGTCGAATCGTAAACGCAGATAACACGAATAATTTTGGTGATGAACCTCTTTATTTCGGCAGTCGCGCCGGAAGCATGAGCTTTTTAACTGGCCTTATCGATGATGTTAAGATTTGGAATTATGCTTTGACGGAGGAGCAGGTTAAGATGGAGTATGGGGGAGGGGCGGTGAGATTCCAGTAGTGCCCATGTGTAGAGACGAGGCATGCCTCGTCTCTACGTCGCAAATTCCGCCGCCGCATATATTTTGCCCAACGGTTGCAAAATTACAAACTACATAAAAATATTAAAAATAAAATTAATCAAGGAGGGATATGTCAAACGGTTTATTTAAAAATAAATACCGTATAGATTCCGCGCGCATGGATGGATATGATTATTCGCAAGATGGACTATATTTTGTCACGATTTGTACGCATCAAAAGGAAATGTTTTTCGGGAATGTGGTTGATGGGAAAATGGTTTTGAATGAAATCGGGAAATTAGCAGATAAATATTGGCTAGAAATTTCAAAGCATTTTAAAAATGTTATTTTGAATGAACATATCGTGATGCCGAACCATGTGCATGGGATTGTGGTGATTGATAACATGACGTGTAACAATAATGCAAATGCAGCGGAAAACACCCCGTGTAGAGACGAGGCATGCCTCGTCTCTACGGACGCGGATTTGGATAACACCATGATTTATGCAACGAATGCGGATAACGAATTAAATCCAACATCGTGTAAAATGCAAAAAATATCACCCAAACCAAAATCGTTGCCGGTTATCATCGGTTCATATAAATCAGCCGTCACACATGGATCAAAAATAATAATCCCAAATTTCACCTGGCAGTCAAGGTATTATGACCGCATAATCCGCAATGAAAGTTCATATGACAACATTCGTCAATATATTATTGAAAATCCTGAAAAATGGCAGCGCGACCGGAATAATCTGGCAAATTTATGGATGTAAAAAAATAAAATCCCTGCGCCAGTAATGCTTGATACATAATACCAATATATAGTATAATAAAGAAGTAAAATAACGCACCCCAATGTTTCAAAGAATCATCCATTTTCTGAAGTATAACAACGCTACTGTCCTTATCTTAGCGGTTTTTTTGCTTGCTTCATCAGGGGTTTTCGCCCAGACTGAAGCCGGCCAAGAGTTTATTGGCGAGGAAAAAACGAGCATCACGGGCATTGATAACACTTTGCTTTTAGCGGTCGATCTTGACGCTTTTGATATGGATTTTCGGATTGAAAAAGTGGAACAAGACGAAAAATACTACTATATAACATATACCTGTCTGGACCTGGTTGTTGTAAGCGATGCTTGGGTGTATCAGATCAATGAGAAAATCAGAAAAGTTTCTTTGAGGCTCAAAGAAGATTTGGGAGCATATCTGGCCAAGGAATTCCGAGATGACTATGAAGCGCGCGTCAAAGAGTTGAAAGACGCGCAGGCTAAGGCGGAGGAAACGGGAGCCGAGGTCAGACAGGAAGTGACAGAGTATAGTGGATTGATCGGAAAGACTCTGGCCGTGGCAGAAAAAGTTTTTCCCGGCTATACGGCCGTCAAGACGACAGAAATCGCATCACCGGAGATCACATTTGCGCTGAGGACCGCGTCTTCTTCCGAAGAGTTTTTGTCTGACAGCCTGAATTCCGTATATGATGAATTCGTCATCCGCATGGATCCTGATCGCGACGGCAGTCTGGGCGAACTGGACAATTGCCCGAACAACTTCAACCCCAGCCAGGGAGATTTTGACAATGACGGCTTGGGGGATATTTGCGATGAGAACGCTGATAGCGCTGATAACGCTGATTTCTCTGATAACGCTGATTCCGCTGATGTTTCAGAAACAGAGACGGCTACCGGAACGGATGCGGCGGTTGATGATACGGCCGTTCAGATAGAGACAGAGCCGGAGGTGGAGGTGATTGAGCTGCCGGCGGGTTAAAATCCCCTCACCCACATAATTTGATAAACATAAATTTTACCTTTAAACCCTGGATCCCGGATATTTTTTTTCTCGCTGACGCTCCAAAAAAAATTCCGGGATGACAAAAAACGTTGTTATGTCCGACTTCCAGCAGACAGTCGATTTATCAAAAAAATTCAGCAATCAGCCCAAGAAGGAAACTCCTCCTGAGCGTTTTCCCGCGCGCAGAAAAGTTTTTGAAAGCCATGCCAAGGACATTGATGAAGTCTTCGGTGCGGCGGCGGACGAAAAAGAGCCAATCAGAAACAAGATGCATGAGATAAATCAGCCGGCGCGTTCTCGCTTTGAAGGCGATGTATATAAGAAAGCGACCATCACGCTTTTTTTGCTTTTGATTTTGACGATCGGATATTTCATGTTTTTTAATAACCGCAAGACGCCAAAAGTTGAAACCAGCCCTCAAGCGAATTCCGGCTGGTATTCAGTCAAACTCCAGAGCAATGAAACATATTACGGCCAAATTGCCGACTTAAGCTCTGACCCGGTGGTCATCACGAACGTGTACTATGATTATGATCAGATAAACGCCGCTTCCTCCACTGTCAAAACAAAACCCGAGACCGCCAGCATTCGCTTGGTAAAAAGAGGCAATGAAACCCACGGTCCGGACGGTGCCTTAAGCGTCGTCCGCGCCCAAGTCGTATATATGGAAGCGCTGAAGGAGGACAGCAAGGTGTTGAAGGCGATTTTGGAATACCAGAAGTAAACGGCATAAAATTTATAAAAAATTTCTTCCCGACTTCAGTCGGCTTAATGGTTTTAAATTTTTTTATAATAAAGCCCACTAAAGTGGGGTGGAATTTATCAAATAATAATAAAATTATATATATTATTTCTTCCCGACTTCAGTCGGCTTTATGGTTTTAAAATTTTTTATAATAAAGCCCACTAAAGTGGGGTGGAATTTATCAAATAATAATAAAATTATATATATTATTTCTACCCGACTTTAGTCGGCTTTATATTATCAATTTTAAAATCATTTTCTTGTCATTCCGGAAAAAAAATTTGTCGTAAGATTTATTCATTATGTCAGCATCACTGCAAAAAAAATTAAACTCCGCCCAAACCCAAGCCGTCAAACATAACGCCGGCCCGGCTCTTATCATTGCCGGCGCCGGCACGGGAAAGACAACTGTCCTCATTGAACGCCTTAAATATTTATTAGATAGCAAAAAAGCTAGCCTAGACGAGATACTTCTTCTAACTTTTACGGAAAAAGGCGCGGGAGAAATGGAAGGCAGGGCTTTGGAAGTTTTGCCCTACGGCTGCCTGGATCTTTGGATTTCAACCTTTCACGGTTTCGGCGAACGGCTTTTAAGACAGCATGCCTTGGACATCGGCCTCAGTCCGGATTTTAAATTGCTCAATCAGACGGAGCAGTGGATGCTGATAAAAAACCATCTGAGCGAGTTTAACCTGGATTACTATCAGCCCCTGGGGAACCCGGACAAATTTATATATGAGATCGTCAAGCATTTTTCGCGCCTGAAAGATGAAAACATCACGCCGGAAGAATATCTCAATTACGCGGAAGAACTTGAGGCCAATCAAGATCAAAACTTAAGCGGCAGCAAAGGCATTCCTAAGAAGAAAAAGGGAGCAGACGAAGATGTTGATAGTAATAATGAAGAAGATTTCAAAAGAATAAAAGAATTGGCCAATGCCTATCATTTTTATAATCAGCTTTTGCTCAAGCGCGGCGATTTTGATTTCGGCGATCTGATCAACCACGCTTTAAGATTGTTCAAAGAGCGCCCGAACATTCTTAAGTTTTTTCAGAACAAGTTCAAATACATCATGGTGGATGAATTCCAAGATACCAATTGGGCGCAGTATGAACTGGTGAAGATCCTGGCCGGCGAAAAATCTAATCTATTCGTGGTGGGGGACGACGACCAGGCCATTTACAAATTCCGCGGCGCGTCGCTGTCCAACATCATGCAGTTCAAAGACGATTACCCTCACGCGAAAGAAGTGGTGCTTACGGAAAATTACCGCTCCGGCCAGACAATTCTGGACAGCGCGCATGAATTTATTTCTCATAACAACCCCAACCGTTTGGAAGAGAAATTGAAAATTGAGAAACGGCTCAAGTCAATGTCAAAAAGCGCGGGCGAAATTGCAGTGCTCAGATTCAATTCCTGCCACGACGAAGAAGCCTTCGCGATTGAAAAGATCTTGGAAATGAAAGCGGCTGATAAAAATTTAAACTACTCCGATTTCGCGATCCTGATCCGCGCTAACAGCCAGGCTGACGGCTACGTTGCCGAGCTTGGGCGCAAAAACATTCCCAACACTTTTGTTTCTTTGCGCGGGCTGTACTACAAGCCGGTCATCATGGATCTGATCGCATACCTGAAACTATTGGACAATTATCACGAATCGTCCGCGCTTTTCCGGGTCATGAACATGCCGGCTTTTATCGTCGGGCCCGCTGACATCATCAACATCAACCGGTATGGCGCCAGAAAGAATTGGTCGCTCTTTGAATCTTTGGAGAACATTTACGCGATCACGGATATTAGTCTTGCGGCGCAGAAGAACATCAGTTCGCTCCTTGCCCAGATAAAAAATCATTCGGAAGCGGCCGCCGTGATGAGTCCGGCCCGGCTGTTTGTAAAAATTGTTTATGATCTGAAGTTCCATCAAGGCAAAGACTTTGACAAGGACCGGGAATTTTTCAGCCTGCTCAACCAGTTCTATCAGAAGCTGAAAAAATTTGAACAGGACGAGCCCAAGGCCCGGCTCAAAGATTTTATGTCATATCTTGATCTGGAAATGGACGCCGGCGAGACCGGCGCCCTGAAGCTTGATTATGAAGACGCCGATACCGTCAAGATCATGACTGTCCACGCGGCCAAAGGCTTGGAATTCAAGCATGTGTTTCTGGTCGGGCTCGTGGATAAAAAGTTCCCAAGCATCAGCCGAGCCGAACGAATTTCCATCCCCGACGCGATTGTCAGGGAAGTCTTGCCGACCGGGAAAGCCGTGCATCTGGAAGAAGAGCGGCGCTTGTTTTATGTGGCGATGACCAGAGCCAAAGAAAAGCTGTTTTTAACCGGCGCCAAAGATTACGGCGGCGCGACCGAAAAGAAGATGTCGGTTTTCATTGCAGAAGCCGGCTTGGCCACAGAGGATTTTTCCGGAAACAAAAGCAAGAGCAATCAGCTCCTCAGGGATATCGTAAGCTTCAACAGTCCGATGGTGCAACCGATGAACGGTTACGACGCGCCCAAGAAATTTTCATTTTCCCAGATTGAAGCGTATAACAATTGCCCCTTGCAGTATAAATTTAATTTCATTCTGAAAATCCCCGTCCCGGCGCGGCCGGTGTTTACTTTTGGACGCGTGATTCATAACACTCTTCATGATTTTCTGTCACCTCTGGAAGCCGGCGCTTTTAATCAGGGGAGCTTGTTCGGAGATAATAATTCAGCTAAGGCGCACCCGGACAAGCAGAAGCTTTTTGAAATATATAAAAAATATTGGATTGATGAAGGCTACGATTCCGTTCATGACCGCGATGAATATTTCAAATTGGGAAAAAACATTCTGGAAATTTTTTATGACGATCTGGAAAAAAACGGCTGGCCGAATGTCATGTATCTGGAAAAGCAATTTTTAACCAAACTTGATAAGTATTTCTTCAAAGGCACGATAGATAGAGTTGATATTTTGCCGGACGGAACCTTGGAAATCATGGATTACAAGACGGGGGAGGCGCCGGACAAATTTTATTATCAGCAGAAAAAACAGCTATTCTTATATAAGCTGGCCTTGGAAGACGCGCTTGGTAAAACCGCTTCTAAATTGACTTTCTACTATATCAAGAATAACGAAAAGAAAAGTTTTACCGCAGAGGACAAGGATCTGGAAAAATTTCAAATGGAAACAAAAGACACGGTTGAGAAAATTTGTTCCGGAAATTTTGAGCCGACGCCGAGCCTGCTGTGCCAGTACTGCGATTTTCGGGGGATATGCGAGGCGAGGCAGACGTAATTTTTTAATAATTTCTACCCGACTTCAGTCGGCTTTATGGTTTTAAAATTTATTATATTAAAGCCCACTAAAGTGGGGTGGAATTTAGAATGATAAATAAGTTTTAATTTATAAGCCCTCTCAGGGCTTTTTTTGTAAAATCACCTCTTTTTGTGGTATAATAAATAAAAGTGTAAAACTCAAAATTCTCTCCCCATGAGCTCAAAATCTATCCTTAAGCTGTTAATTTTGCATATTATTCCAGCAATATCCATCCTGGCGGTCTTTTTTGCTGTTAAGGCCCAAACTTCGCCGGACGCTATCGCTATCCGCGTGATTCCCAACCCTGAGCATTTAAGCGCCGCCCGCTGGTACGGCGAAAAGAAGTTTTCCGGTTCGCCGCAAGCGCTTACTGTTGACGGGTATCGCGCAGTCCGGGATGGACGCACGGTTTATGTCAATGTCGCCAACATTGACGGCGCTTCTTTGTACACCAACATTTACCTCATATCATACAATCAATCAGCCGAGCAGCAGACGACTGATATGTTCGCCCAGATGCTCAGGCATTGGAAATTTAACGCCAATCATTCCAGTCCCGGAAATTGCCAACAAGCGTCAAGCACTGTATGCCTGATTGATTCCGACTGCGCCGATGATGATTTCTGCCAAAGCGATAAAGCCGAGATCATCAGGGATACGATCCGTTTGGAAGACATTGCCGACATGAAATCAGCAATTTTAAGCTATAAGAAAAAGAACGGTGGTTTTCCGGCAGTCAAGTCCGGATCATATCTCCCGAGCACTGTCGTCTCCACCTGGCCCAGCTGGCAGAAAGTTTTGTCTCAGACCTTGGGACAGAAGCTTCCTTCCGATCCCATCAACCGACTGGGGGACTGCGGGGGAGCAAGCTTTAACGCCGTTACCTGCTGGGATGAAAGCTCCAAGAGATTTGCTGATTCAGATACATCTGATCCTGCGATCAATCTTCCTGCCGACAGCCGCGCTTATCTTTATGTCAGCGACGCTCAAGGCCTTGAGTTTTCTGTATGCTCGGTCATGGAATCAGGCTATATCACGGAGGCCACAGAAGGCGCCTGCGACGGCAGCGTTGAATACATGGTTGCGGCCCAAATTGACAATCGCCCTCCGGCGATTGAAGGTGAAAGCAATTTGATTGTCTGCGGAACCAAAGAGCTTAAGGCATATTTTTCCGGGACCGATCCGGATGGCGATAATCTTGATTGGGCTCTTGATATCACCCCTGATTCCCAGTGGTCAAGCTGGCCGACCGCGCCGGTTATGCGCAACACAGCTGTTCCCGGCATGAAAGAAGTTTATGCTCCTTCAGCCGGATCGATCGGCAATTACCATTTTATTGTTACTGTTAACGATGGCAAGGGTCTTTCGGCCTCATTCCATCAGACGATCATGGTTACGGACTGCGTTCCGCCGGTCATCACCCGCATCACCAATGTTGATACAGGGGTTGTGTTGTATTCCAATGTCGCCCCCACGCCCTTTACCATCAATTCCATCATCGGCCGCCCCATCAATCTTCTCATTGAGGCTTCGGATGCGGACATCAGTTTTCCCTTAAATTTCAATTTTACCGGAATTCCCGCGGGGTTCAACAGCGTTGGTTTTTTGGATAGCAACAATCATGACCATCATGTTGCGGGAATTGTCGCGGATCGCACTCGATCATATGCAGCCAGCCTAACGGCTAAAGACACAAGCGGAGCGGAATCCAAGCCGCCTGTTGCTTTTACCATCAATCTTGCCAACAATCCCCCAACAATCTCATCGGTTCCGATAACAAACATAGATGCTTGCGTGAATTATGCTTATGCACTGGCCGCTACCGACCCAGATGGCCACAGTTTTGCATTTTTGAATTCCGGATCGCTTCCCTTTAACCTTGCTTTCAATGCCGGTACCGGCAGTTTAAATGGTTATGCCGAAACGGCTGGAATTTATCCAATAAATCTGGCGGTCAGAGATGAATTTTTTTCCCTGACCGATGCTCCTTTTTCCGCCGCCAACACCCAAACTTTTCTTTTAAATGTTACTCCGGAAAATTTTATCATCACTTCCAATTTTGATATACCGACAGTTCCGGTTGTTTATGCTGTCCCGGACAGCGTCCCCATCGCTGATCTTTATCACGGCCCGTGGACTTTTGTTGGTTTAGCTGATACCAATGCTGCTTTGGGCGGAGAAACATGGTCTCTGACCCATACGGCTGTACCAGCCGCCACGAATGTTTCTATAAATTCTGCCACTGGACTCATAAATGTTTCCGCTTTTAATTCAATCATACCTCCGGCCGGAGTTCCGGTAACTGTAACTTTAACCGCTTTAAATCAGTGCGGTACGGAGGCTCAAAAAGATTTTTCCCTTCTGCTCCGGCCCAATGAGTGGTGCGGGGACGATTTTGTGCAAGGAGCTTGGGGAGAAACATGCGAAGGCTTAAATCTTGATTCCAAAACTTGCGCCACTGAAGGGTTCAGCGGAGGAACGCTGGCTTGCAATGCTAACTGCACTCTTAACATATCCCAATGCTGCAACAATGATTGCAGTCCGTCCGGATCAAGAATGTGCTCCGGGACTTTTGATTATTTCACTTGCGGAAATTACGATGGCGATCCTTGTTTGGAATGGAGCGCCGGCGCGTCAGCCTGTGGTACGACCGATTGTACGGCCGCGAACACTGTCGGCAGCTGCTCAATGACCTGTTCCGGCAGCGGAACCTGCGATGCCTGCGTGCCTGTTTGTGACTGCGTTTCCGGCTGGAACAATTGCGATGGCGATTGGTCCAACGGATGCGAACAGAACGGAAGCTGCTGCACCTTTAACCAGAATTGGACATTTACCGATCATGGATTCATTAGCGGAGGCCAGGAGGGAGCTTATCGCTCGTACACCGATCCTCTTTCAGTTCCTTCAAGTCCTTGGGTGGTGAGCAACGGAGGAAAAACTATGAGATTGAATTGGGAAAATGATAGCAATTGCGGCGTGGGATATAATCCTTTCAAACAAACCGCCGGCGCTATTACCAATGTTAAATTATGCGACACGACCACTGTCAATGTGACCTGGTCCGGATACGGCGAAACAGAAAAATCTAGCTTTGACGTGATGTCTTTTTTTGTCAATGGCACATTGATAGGTAGTGCTCATGCTCCCGGTGGCGGTTATGATTGTCCCGGCGGCGTTGGTCCGGTCGTTTCTGATCCTCTTCCGCCCCAGCAAGTAATTCTGCCGGCAGGAGACTATGTTTTCCAAATCATAGCCTCAACCAATGATTCTTTGTTTCATATCGGGGCCTGGTACCAGTTTGACGTGGAATTTGAGTAGAAAAATAACAACTTGAAAAATATTATCGCTTATGTTAAGCTTAAATTTGTGTTTGATGATATCCGCTTGCCCTGTTCTGCGTTTTGCGGGAAAGCGGCGGATTCATGAAAAAATGCATGACTCTTAAAAAATATATAATCATAATGTCAATCATGACAGCATTATGCTTGATTTCATGCATTTATGTTGTGTTTACCGTTAACCCGGAAGCCACCAATTGGATCGGATTTACGCTTTTTTACGTGTCTTTAACTTTTAGTTTGATTGGGATTTCTGCGCTGCTTGGGTTCCTTTTTCGGTTTTTTGTCTTAAAAAAGGAGATGGCATTCCGCCTGGTAAAAGACGCCTTTCGCCAGTCATTCCTTTTTTCCGCCCTGATGGCCATAAGCCTTTTTCTTTTGAGTCAAGGAATGTTTTCCTGGCTGAATCTGGCTTTGCTGGTGCTGGGGCTGACGGTGCTGGAGTTTTTTTGGTTAAGCTTTGAGAAGAGCACATAACTCATAACTCATAACTCATAACTCATAACTCATAACTCATAACTCATAACTCATAACATCTAACCTTAAAAGATTTTTTAAAAAAAGTTATGAGTTCCAAGTTACGAGTTATGAGAAAAATGTTACGAGTTCTAAGTTATGAGTTATGAGATAAAAATATGAATGAACAACTAGAAAAAATAAAAAAAGAAATATCAGATGCTTTAGCCGGCATCAAAGACAGTGCCGCGCTCCGCGATTTGGAAATCAAGTATCTCGGGCGTAAGGGTGAATTTACGGAAATTTTGCGCGGACTTTCCGGCTTAAGCGCAGCAGACAAGAAAACCACGGGCAAGCTGGTCAATGATGTTAAATTGGAGATCATGGCAAAATTTGCGGCTGCCAAAGAAGCGGTTGAAGGGACAGGCAGGGCTGATGAGTTCATTGATGTTACTGTTCCGGGAAAAAAGTTTGAGACCGGGCATATCCATCCGATTTCGCAGATGCAAGAAGAGCTTGGCGATTTGTTTTCCTCCATGGGTTTTATGATTTTGGACGGACCGGAATTGGAAAGCGATTTTTATAATTTTGAAGCTTTAAACATTCCGTCCCATCATCCGGCCAGAGACATGCAGGATACTTTTTATGTGGCAGCGCCGGCGTCAAGCAAGGACGGGGACATACAGAAAAACGATTTGGTGATGCGCACCCACACTTCCCCCATGCAGGTTCGCGCCATGCGGAAATATGGCGCACCGCTCCGCGCTGTGGTTCCCGGACGCGTTTTTCGCAATGAAGAACTGGACGCTTGCCATGAGCACACTTTCAACCAGATGGAAGGCTTGATGATTGGGGAAGGGATTTCCATGGGTAATCTGATCGCGGTTATGAAAAAATTGGTAAATGGAATTTTTGGCAGAGACATTGAGACCAGGATCAGGCCGGGGTACTTTCCTTTCGTTGAACCGGGGATTGAGCTGGATATCAAATGCACAATTTGCGGCGGACAAGGCTGCCCGAGCTGCAAGCAGAGCGGGTGGCTGGAATTGATGCCCGGCGGCATGGTTCATCCCAATGTCCTCAGCTCCGGCGGCATTGATCCGGAAAAACACTCCGGCTTCGCTTTCGGCCTGGGGCTTACGCGCCTCGCCATGATGAAATACGGGGTTGAAGATATAAGATTGTTTAATGGCGGGGACATTCGTTTCCTCGAACAATTTTGATATTTGATTTGAATTTTGTTTTATAATACAAAAATTTTCAATTTTCAATTTTTAATTTTCAAACAATTTTCAATTCTATAATTTTTAAATGTTTTAAACATTTATTCATTGAAAATTAATTCATTGTTTGAAAATTGCTTGTACCCGAATGGGTGTAAATTGAAAATTGAAAATTAGCGATAGCTTAGATTCCTAAAATATAATTTTAATATAAAACATTTTAAAATAGACAATATTATGTTTCTATCATTGGATTGGCTAAAAGATTACGTTGACCTTCCCAAAAGCTTGACTCCGGAAGAGCTGGGAGCAAGATTGACCATGCATACCGTTGAGATTGACGGCGTTTTTAAAGAAGCGGATAAATTTAAAGCTGTCATCGTCGGCAAGATCAAGAGCGTTAAAGCTCACCCGAATGCTGATAAGCTCCGGATTGCCGTTGTGGAGGTGCCCGGCAAAGAACTGACGATCGTTTGCGGGGCTTTGAACATTGAAGCGGGACAGAGAGTGCCGGTAGCCATGATCGGAGCGGTGTTGCCGAATGGAATGGAGATCAAACCGGCGGAGATCAGAGGCGAAAAATCAGAAGGCATGCTATGCGCTCCGGACGAACTCGGTCTCGGCTTGGATCATTCCGGTATCATGATTTTGGACAAGAAAGCGAAAGTCGGAGAGCCGCTCGGACAGCTTTTAAAATTGAAAGATGTCATATATGAAGTGGACAACAAATCCATCACCAATCGCCCTGACCTCTGGGGGCACTATGGCATGGCCCGGGAAGTGGCCGCTTTTCTTGGGGCAAAATTCAAAGAATATAAAACCAGTCAGAGCCTGATCGCCAATTCCGGAAGCGAATTCAAGGTTAATGTTAAAGTGGAGGATAAAAAATTATGCCCCAGATATATGGCTGTGGCCGTTGACGGCATCAAGATAAAACCTTCTCCGGAATGGATGCAAAAAAGACTTTTGGCGGCGGGAGTCAGGCCCATCAGCAACATCGTTGATATCACGAATTATGTCATGTTGGAATTCGGCCAGCCGCTGCACGCTTTTGACAAAAACTATCTTTGCGCCGCCGGCGCCCAAGATTGCGATATCATCATCAGGCGCGCCGAAAGGGGAGAGCAAATGGTTACTTTAGACGGAAAAAAAAGGGAACTGGATGAAGAGATGCTGGTGATCGCCGATAAAGAAAAAGCGATCGCCATTGCCGGGGTGATGGGCGGGGAAAACAGCGAGATATCAGATGATACGGAAAGCATCATCATTGAATCGGCAAATTTTGATTTTGTGTCAGTCAGGAAAACTTCCCAAAGGCTGGGGCTCCGCACTGAAGCTTCAGCCAGATTTGAAAAATCTTTGGATCCCAATCTGTGTGAAACAGCCGTCCTCAGGACGGTTGAGCTTATCAAGCAGATCTGCCCGGAGGCGGAAATCTTGGGGCTGATGGCGGATGAAAAAGATTTTCAATTAAACCAAGGGCCGATTGAGATCAGCATGCATTGGCTGAACAAATTTTTAGGTCAGGAATTGGACAGTAAGAGAGTGATAAAGATTCTTAGCAATTTAGGGTTTATAGCGGTAAAAAAAGATAAACTTATTTCCGCGCTTGTCCCGACCTGGCGCGCCACCAAAGACATATCCATCAAAGAGGATCTGGCGGAAGAAGTCGCCCGCATCATCGGCTATGACAATCTTTGCCCAAGCATGCCGCTTGTTGAAATGACCCCGCCAGAAAGAAATTTTGAATGGGAGCTTCTCAAAAAAATCAGGCTTTGTTTGAGTGGAAGCCCGGCTATGACGGAAGTTTGCAATTATTCTTTTGTCGGCGAAGAGCAGATCCAAAAGCTGGGCCTTGATTCTTCTTCGCATTTAAAGCTCATGAACCCGATTGTCAAACAGCACTCTTTGTGCCGCCAGAGCTTGACCCCCAATCTGCTTAACAATGTAAAGACCAATCAAGCAAGATTTGAGAGCATCAGATTGTTTGAAATCGGAAACATTTATTCTTCCTTGGAGGGCGGCATAGAAAAAGGCGGCAGCGATGCCGGTAATCTGCCTTTTCAGGAAAAAAGGATTGGCCTTATCTTTGCCGGAGAACAAAGGGAGAGCGTATTTTTTGAAGCTAAGGGCGCGATTGAAAACTTGTTTAAGAAATTTTCTCTCGCCTCATTTTTTGATCCAATGGAAAATGGACAAGCATGGTTAGAGGCGGGGACCAACACTCTTATCAGCGCAGACGGACAAGCGGTGGGAACGCTTGGGATTGTAAGCAAAGAAGCGCTTAAAAGGCTCGGGATAAAGAAACAAGCGGCTGTCGCGGAAATCAGCATCAGAGAGTTAGAGAAGGCGGAATCAGGAAAAGAGCAGAAATTTATCGGCTTTGAGAAATTTCCGCCGGTTATCCGCGATCTTGCTTTTGTCATCAACAAAAAAACCCTTTATAACGATATTCAGAAAGAGATCGTGGATTTTCATGAGTATATAAAGAGCGTTGATTTGTTTGACGTGTATACGGGCGACAAGATCGGTAAAGATAAAAAAAACATGGCATTCCACATCATCTATCAGGCGGACCGAACTTTGACAGCGGCAGAGATCGACGATCTGCAGGGGAAATTGGTGAAAAGATTGGAGGAGCGGTTTGAGGCGGCGATACGGGACTTTTAGATTACGAAATACGAATTTGTACGAATATACGAATTTTATTAATATATATTTTTGTAGTCGTTTACTATGCAAGGAGGGGTTAGAAATCAAGATATTCTTTATCCGGATTTGAGTTATAAGATAATAGGAATATTATTTGAAGTAAATAATTTACTCGGTCCAGGGTTGCTTGAAAAGCATTATCAAAAAGCGCTGGAAATATCTTTTAAAGAAAATAAAATTAAATTTATACCGCAATGTCCATATAAAGTAAGTTTTAAGGGGCAGGTGATTGGAAGATATTTTATGGATTTTGTTATAGAAGAAAAAATTGTAGTTGAACTTAAAAGAGGAGAGTATTTTTCGAATAATAATATAAAACAGTTGTTAGGCTATTTAAAAATCACAAATTTAAAATTAGGCCTTTTAGTCTCAATTACTAGCAACGGGCTTAAGTATAAAAGAATACTAAATATATATTAGCAATAAATATGGATTCGTATATTCGTACAAATTCGTATTTCGTAATCTTATGTTCGAAACCTCAAAAGACTTCTTAAACTTATCAATCGGCGTATCCATCCTTGGCTTGGCCGCTTTTCTCTGCTGGACGATTTACTATTTCGCCCGCATCCTCCAGCAGTTTTTCAGAGTGGTCAAAGAGATGCGCGACCGTTTGGGAAAATTGGATGAACTGGTTAAGATGATCAAAGAGAAAATTGAACACTCAACCTCATATTTACTGCTGATCGGAGAAGGAGTAAAGAAATTGGTTGAAGTGATCAAGGAGCATACCGGGAAGAACAAGAAAGACGAAGAATAAAAACAACAAAACAATAAAACAACACATAGCATACAATCGCTGTTTATTTTATATTCAACAACCTATAACCAAGGAGGTAATCGTGGGCGACACAAGAAAAAAGGGCACAAGAATTTCTTTGGATTATTACAAAAAGTGCGCTACTGGACCAACAGAAGCTAGGATCATTTATTGCGGTTTGGGGAAAAACCCGAAGGAGACAGTTGCGCAAAAAGAAGGCAAGTAAAAAGGCAAAAAGCCGAAATTAAAAAAAGCCGGGAACGCGAGTTCGCCGGCTTTTATATTTCCAACAATAGACCTTTTTATTTTGGTGAGTATTATAATTTTTCTTTAAATTCCTGAGATTTAATAATGAATGGAGGCACCCCGGTCGCTTGCGATTTTAATAAGAGCTCCTTTTTTGCAGCTATTTGATTTTTTCTTTTTCTTTCACTGCTTGATTTTTGTCCCGGATGCGCGCTTTTTCCTACCCTCCTTTTTTTAATACAAAATTTTTTATCTTTTAACGATGAATGAACACTTATTTGGAATCCTCCTTTTACAGGGTTTATAAAATGATAAGAATTCACTTAAGATTAATTGCTTTTTAAAAATATTTTTATTACGATAAAATGTTATCGTATTTCTTTTAAATGTCAACATTTCTTGACAAGAATATAATTAAAATATACTATTACCTTGTAAATAATTTTATTCTTTATGCTGACAAAAAATGATTTAAAATTAATCTCGGATTTGCTTGAGCAAAAACTTGAGCAGAAATTGGAAGAAAAATTGGATCCCATCAGACAGCAATTATTTTCAATTGAAAATGACGTTAAAGCTTTGGAGAGAAAATTGGATCGTGTTATCAAGGCAAATGATGAAGATTTAAACGCGTTTAACAAAGCCATTGAGAAATTAAAACAGGAAGTATCAACGCTGAAGCAGAAAGTAAAAATTCTGGAATCCCGGAAAGCCTGAACAAGCATAGCCAGATATACAAATATAATAATACCCCGCTTATGGCGGGGTATTATTATATTTTATTTCGTATATCCGCAATCTTTGCTGGAACATTTTTCTCCCTCCTTGGTTTCAATCAGGAGCGCTCCGCAGTCCGGACATTTGGCTCCGGTGGGTTTGCCCCAATAAGCGTTTTTGCAGTCCGGGTATTTGTTGCAGGCGTAAAAAATTCCGCGCTTGCTGCGTTTTTGAACGATCTCGCCTTCGCCGCAGGCCGGGCATTTGATGCCGGTGGAACTGCCGTTTTCTTTGATGTTCTTGATGTTTTTGCAGGCCGGATAACCGGAGCAGGCCAAGAAAGGGCCGAAGCGTCCGTTTTTGAGCAGCATTTTCGCTCCGCATTTTTCGCAAATCTCGTCTTTATATTTTTCTTCCAATTTTTTTATATCTTCACTGACTGGTCCTGAACCTGCCGCGGGACCCATGCCTTTGATGTTCTTACATTCCGGAAAAGCGCTGCAGGCCAGAAACTTGCCGTAGCGGCCGGTTTTGATGATCATTTTCGCTCCGCATTTATCGCAGATTTCGTTTGATTGTTCTTCTGGCATAATGTTTTCTTTTTTAATTTCATTATATTTAGATTCCAAGAGGGAATGAAAAGGTCCGTAAAAATTTTTGATCATGGGCTGCCACTTGTTTTCACCGTCGGCGATTTTGTCAAACTCCGATTCCATCTTGGCTGTAAATTCGTAGTCAATGACGGAAGGGAAGTGCGCGGTCAGGAGGTCAACGACCACGAAAGCGATATCAGTCGGAGCCAGCTTTTTGTTCTCGTCTCTGACCACGTAATTGCGCGCTTCAATCGTGGATAATGTCGGCGCGTATGTGGAGGGCCGTCCGACTCCGTAAGCTTCCAGCACTTTGACAAGGCTGGCGTCCGAGTACCTGGCGGGCGGTTTGGTAAAGTGCTGTTCTTTGTCCAATTTTATGAAATCCAATTTTTCCCTTTCCGCGCAATCAGGCAGCGCCAGTTCCTTGGATTGTTCGGGGTAAATTTTAAGATATCCGGGAAATTTCAAAACTTGCCCGTTGGCCCGGAATTCGTAAGGCGTATTTATGGCGCTGATATCAATGATCGTGGCGTCAAGAACCGCTTCCGGCATCTGGGACGCGACTGAGCGTTCCCAGATCAATTTGTAAACTTTAAGCTGGCTGTCGCTGATCTCGCTCTTGGCTGTTTCCGGATCTTTGCTGGCTTCAGTCGGGCGGATGGCCTCATGAGCTTCCTGCGCGCCTTTTGATTTGGTCTTGAAAATCCGCGGGGCCGGCAAAGCGTATTCTTTTCCCAACGCGGTCGTAAGGTAATCTTTGGCGTCGCCTAAAAATTTTTCCGATAAATTCAATGAATCGGTACGCATGTAAGTGATGAGCCCTTGTTCGTAAAGCTGCTGGGCGATCATCATTGTCCGTTTGGCGCTGTAGCCCAAACGGCGGTTGGCCGCCTGCTGGAGCGTGGAGGTCGTAAACGGTTTGGGAGGATTTTTCTTTGTTTCTTTTTTTGTTACGGCCGTAATTTCATAAATCGCTGAACTCAGTTCATCCGTGATCTTGTCAGCCTGTTCCTGATTTTTGATTTCCAGCTTATCAATCGTTTCTCCTGATATCTTATGGAGTCCCGCGATGATGACATTTTCTTTATCCGCTTGCTTGTTCAGGTTCACGTCAATGGACCAGTATTCATCCGGTTTGAATGCCTGGATCTCTCTTTCTTTTTCCACGATCAGCCTGACTGCCACGCTTTGAACGCGCCCGGCAGAAAGTCCGCGAGCCACTTTTTTCCACAGGAAAGGGGAGAGCTCGTAACCGACAAGCCGATCCAAAATTCGCCGAGCTTGCTGGGCGTCCACCAGATCCATGTTCAATTTGCGCGGCGTTTCCATGGCTTTTAAGATCGCGTCTTTGGTGATTTCATGAAAAACAATGCGCTGCGCCTTTTCCGGTTTTATCTTCAGAGCCTCGGCCAGATGCCAAGCAATGGCTTCGCCTTCGCGGTCTTCGTCGGTTGCCAGGATAACATCATCCGCTTTTTTTGCCAAATCTTTAAGATGGTTCAGGTTTTTCCGCGCCTTATCAGGTGTTACGTATTTCGGGGCAAAATCGTTTTCTATATCAACTCCCATGGTGCTCTTGGGTAAATCGCGGACATGACCAAAGGAAGATTCAACTTTGAATTTTTTGCCCAGGAACTTTGTTATTGTTTTGGCTTTGGTAGGTGATTCTACGATGATTAGGTTCATACTATTTATATTTGTAAATTATTATTTTCCAAAATGCAAAATGCAAATCTCAAAATGCAAAATGACAATGTAAAATTCAAAATTATTTTTTAATTTTAAACTGTCATTTTGCATTTTGATTTTTACTTTTTGAATTAAACGACAATCAGCTGTTATATGAAATATACAGTATCAACTCCCCGCCACATACATCATATCTCCCATGTTCCTCGCCATCCCTTTCATCTCCATCAGTATTAATGTACTATTAATAACCGATGTCGTCAATTTTGTCAAGCGAATGAGCTCGTTGATGTGTTTTGGTTCATGGCTTAAGCACGTCAGGATAAGCGCTTCTTCTTGTGATTCTGGGATCATTTTTTTGCTGGCAACATAACCATTCACTTGTTCCAAATGGAGAACTTCCAGAATGTCCCCCGCGGAAAGGACGGGAACCGCGCCTTGTTTGATGAGCAGGTTCGGGCCCGCTGACATGGGGTTCATGATGCTTCCCGGAACCGCAAAAACTTCTCGGTTTTGTTCAATAGCGGATTTGGCCGTGATCAAAGCTCCGGATTTTTCCCCCGCTTCAATGACCAATGTCCCAAGCGTCATCCCGGAAATGATTCGGTTTCTTTGAGGAAAATTGTAAGGCATGGGTTCTGTGCCTGGGGGAAATTCAGAAATGATCGCTCCGCCGGAACCAACGATCTGTTCCGCCAGCCGCAAGTTCGCTCGCGGATAAACGCTTCTGTGATCAACTCCGGTTCCAAGCACCGCGATCGTTCGTTTGCCTTGATCAATTGCGGCTGTGTGCGCTAAGGTATCAATACCCAAAGCCAAGCCGCTGATGATTGTAAGCTGGCTTAAGCAGAGGCCGTCCATGATTTTTTCCAATGCCAGCTGGCCGTAGCTGGAAAGGTTTCTGGTTCCCACAATGGCTAAAGAAAAATCATTCTTGTCATCAATCAATCCTTTATAGAACAAAAGAGCGGGCGGATCATATATTTCTTTCAGAAGTTTTGGATAATCGGTGTCGCCCAGGACCGAAATTTTGATATTTTCACGCAAAAGATTTTCCATGATCTTATCAGGAAAAAGATTTTTTCTAAAATCAATGAATTCCAGGGCGATTTTTTCATTGATTCCGGCATCAATCAAATTTTTTAAGGGCGCCTTAAAAGCATTTTCCAAATTTGAAAAATGTTTTGTAAGCTTTAAAAGACTTTTTGGTCCGAATTTTGGGAAGTGGGAAAGGGCGATAAGATACTTCCGAGTATCATCCATCGCCATAAGCATTTAAGTGATTATTTTTTTAATGTTAGCTTATTTTTCTATATGATAAAAAATGTTTTTTTGCTATTGACAATATTATGATATTATGTTAATATGGCAAGTTAGATTAATTTTTGAATTGCTGTTCGTCATGTTCTTTTAATTCCTTTGCCAATCCTCCTTGGGCATTGGAGTTAAATGATTCACTGATGAACAGCAATGCGGATAATTAACATAACATAAACATTGTTTAAATTTTATCATATAATATAAAACGAAGATAGTGTCCTGGCGCATGGTTCAGAGCCTGGAAGCAGATCAGAAACAAACCTACCCTCCTTGGAATGTTTCACCGGTCTTGAAATGGGGTTTTCCCCGGCTTCCAGGTTTTGAACCGGACATTATCTATTTTAAAAACGCCCCGTTCTTCGCGGGGCGTTTTTATATAACCATTAAATCAGATGGTAAATAAGTTTTAATTTTCAATATTCAATAATCAATATTCATTCAATGTTTAAACAAATTAATTAACAATGTTTGCGCCGGGAGGGTGAATATTAAATCTCGTCAAAATTTAAACACGTTATCACATTTTTAACCACCCCAAGCTCTTCCGGATTGAAATTCTGTAAAACAAACTTCTCGGTCGGAATTTGGCCCTGAAGAGGGGACCGTATCCCTAAGCGTATTCTTTTGAAGTTTTTGGTTTTCAAATGATTGATGATGGATTCAACGCCTCTGTGTCCGGCTGATCTTGAATCAACGGACGCTTTTATCTTTCCAAAATCTACATCCAGGTCGTCGTGGATGACAGTCAGGATTTCTGAAAGGTCGCTTTCTTTTTTGGATATTATCCCAAGAGTTTTTGGGAGAAGCTTATAGTAAGCCAAAACAGCTTGTACTGATACCCCCGATTCGTTCATAAAAGTTTGCGGCTTCAGATAAATCGTATCGCCGTCTTTGATGATCTCGGCGTTGAATTTCTTGTCCAGCTTCCAAGCCAGTCCGTTTTTCTCAGCCCAAAAATCCACAGCCATAAAGCCCGCGTTGTGGCGGGAATTTTTATATTGTTCGCCCGGGTTGCCGAGGCCGACGACTAAATGCATAAAATTGGTTATTAAATAAAAATACAGAGAAATAAAATTTTCAATTTTCAATTTTTAATTTTCAAACAATTTTCAATTTTTTAATTCCTTAATGTTTCAAACATTGATAAATTGAAAATTCAATCATTGTTTGAAAATTGAAAATTGTAAATTAAAAATTAGATCCTTCGTTTTACGTATTCCTAATTTGAACAGGGGCATGATAAAATAGTTTTTATCTGACCGGTTTATTGACTCTCCCTGCCGGCTTCCTCTTTTTATCTTTCTTCGGGTTGTCATAGCCATCGTTATGCCCGTGCACTTTTTTGTTGCGGTCAACGTAAGTTTGGATCGGCGTCCCGAGAAAGCCGAATTTTTCCCGGAGCTGTTTTTGGATGAAGCGGACATAAGCCTCGCTTAAGTTATCATCCGCGCCAATCCGGATGGAAAATCCGGGCGGGTCGGTTCGATCTTGCTTGATCTCATGGATGTATGGCTTTTTGACGCCCCAGGATTTGATGGGGGAATGTTTTTTTACGGTGTTATGCAGGAATTTTGACAGAGCGTTATCGCTGATGGAAATTTTGCGCGCCTCAGAAATCTTCAAGATCAAATCCAAAACTTTTTCAATCTTCTGTCCGGTAAGGGCGGAAACAAATTGAATCGGCGCCCAGGCGGCAAAAGGCAAGTCTGCATAGATGTCGGAAGTGGCTTTTTTGGTATTTTTTTCTTTAATCAAGTCCCACTTGTTGGCCAGAATGATCAAACTGGACCGGGAATTCATGATTTCTTCCGCCAGTTTTGATTCCTGGCTCGTCAGCCCTTCTTTGATATCAATTACGAGAATGGCAATATCGGCTCGGTTCAAAGTCTCCAGGGATTTTTGGATGGACAATTTTTCCAAAGTGTTCTTGTCGCTTTGCTTTTTTTCGTTCTTTTGGCCGCTTCGGGAAATTCCGGCCGTGTCTATCAGATTTATGATATGGCCTTGGTAATTTATTTTCGTATCATTTGGCTCTCTGGTCGTATGCGCTATGGGGCTGACAATGATTTTTTCTTCACCTAAAATTTTGTTGATGAGGCTGGATTTGCCGACGTTCGGTTTGCCGATGATGGCGACATTAATTTGATTGGAAATTGGAAATTGGAAATTGGAAATTAGGGATGTCGAATCTGTATCTATATTATTTGTTTCTAATTTCGTTTGTTTTGGCAGATAACTTATTATCTTATCTAAAAGGTCGCCGGTACCGGAGCCGGTGGTGGCGGAAATCATGTTTGGTTCCCCGAGTCCCAGCTTGTTGAAATCAGGCACTCCCTCCCTGAGCCTGGGGCTGTCAACTTTGTTGGCAACGAGAACGATTTTTTCTTTGGCAACATGTTTTTTTACGAAGTTAGCCAGTTGTTTGTCTTGGGGAAGCAGTCCCGCGCGCGCGTCAACCAAAAATAGCACCAGATCGGCTTTTATGAGCGCTCCAAAAGCTTTTTTTTGGACAAGTTTGTCAATTTTTTCAACATCAGTCGTGGTGCGGTTTTTTATTTTCTTTTCTTTTCTTTTTGAGATTGTCAGCATGCCGATATCCAGAATGCCTCCCGTATCCACAATTTCAATCGTATGGCCTTGCCAATCAATCTTGGCGACATTCAGGTCCCTGGTCGTGCCGGGAGTATCAGAAACCAGCGCGTGGCTTTTTCCGCAGAGCGCGTTGAACAAAGTTGATTTTCCGGCGTTCGGACAACCGAAGATGACGACGGCGGGAAGTTGATTATTCATAATTTTAATTTTATTAAAATACTGAATTTTTAATCTGGAATGATCAATATTCAATACTCAATAACCATTCAATATTTTAATATTCAAATAATCAATAAGATAAACGCAAAGTTTGAAAATTGAATATTGAATATTGAATATTGATTATTGATTGATCATTGAGTATTGAATATTATCACAAAATGCGAAGTTGGAGTTATTACTTTATGCGAATACCTGGGTGAGACTTATTATTGCGCGCTGTCCTCCGGATTTTCCGCGCCGGACTGCGTCTGGTCGGCGCTTCTGCCAAGGATAAGAATGAAGTCCGGTTTGATTGGATTGACATCAAGTTTGGTTTCGTCGCTGATGTCGGTAACCAGCCATTCCGGCAGGGAATAAGCGACGTTGGCGTTCATTTTGTTCTTTAAAATGGCAAGGGATTCCATTTTTTCTCCATAAGTAAGATCGTAAATCACGGATTTTTCAAAATTCTGCTTGCTGGAATTTCCAATCCTGACAACAATAAAGCCGTATTTTTCCAGATCCAGCGCGGCTTGGCTTGCGAGGCCGTTAACCCAGGTTCCGTTTCTGACTTCAACTGTGGCGACTTCTTTTACCACTTTGTTTTTATCTTCCGCCGGAGCGTCGGCAAAAACATTGTTTATGAAATATTGGATTTCCGTAAAGTCTCCGGAGCGAGGCTTTAAAAGATAAGCCCCGTCTTCGGAAATGGAGTCAACGAGCAAGCCGCTTGTGCTGTTGTCAATGACCTTGGTGATCATGCGTTCGCGGTCAATGTCTTTGATCATGTCCCAGAGTTTTAGCATTTCCCATATTTGGATGTTGGTGCTGACATGCTCTTGCAATTCATTGATTATGCCGTTGATTTTTGACGGATTGAGGAGCGTATTCATGGACAGGACTTTGCTCTTAACGCCGGCGATGATTTTCTGTTGGCGGGAAGCTCTGGCAAAATCAGATCCTTCGCCGTTGATTCCGTGCCGGGAGCGGGCGAATTTCAACGCCAATGAGCCGTCCATCTTTTGCCAACCTTTATCTACATGCAGATGTTCGTAACGCAAGTCCCACTCCGCCTCCTCATTTCCCAACACGGGGTAGTCGTAATCATCAAGCGTATTTTCCACGTAGACATCCACGCCCCCCAGCTCATCAATGATGTTTATGAATCCCTGGAAATCAATGCGGATGTAATAGTCAATCGGTAAGCCAAACAGATCGCTGACTGCCTGGCTGATTGCCAGTCCGCCTGATCCGGGATTGGTTGCTTCTGCATAAGCATTGATGGAATTTATTTTTTTTAAACCCATATTTTCCACGGGAACGGATAAGTCTCGCGGTATGGACGTCAGCGCCAGTTTTTTGTTTTCCGTGTCAATGCTGGCTGTCATGATGGTATCCGTTAACAGTCCGCCGCCGTGGTTTCCTCCCCCCACTCCCAGAAGCAAAATGTTTATTCTGCCTCGGTCTTCTCCTTTAAGTCCGCGGTTCGCGCTTTCCGCCAAAGTTTTCATTTGCTTGATCAAAGGTATGTTATAGAACCAGGAATTCGCGCTTTGATTGGAGATGATGACTTGAGAAGAAAAGACCAGCCCGGCTACGCAAAAGAATACAATCAAGAAAGCCATGAATTTCCTTTTTCTTTTTTGGGCTTGTCAGCCGGGGAAGCAGCGTGGTTATTTTCTATTTTCGGAGCAATTTTCTTTTTGATGGTGATCTTTATGCCGCCGCTTTCTTTGATGTTTTTTTCTATGGTTTCAGTTTTTTCATTCATAAAATGATTGACGTTCTTGATATATTATCGTTTATAATTATTTTGAACCCACAAATCAACAAATTACAACAAATCTACAAATATTTGAAAAACGTCAAATATGATTTGTTGATTTGTAGCAATTTGTTGATTTGTGGGTTTTAAGCTCCATTCATTATATCCTTTAAAAACTGGTTTGACAATATTTGATTTTTCCTTATAATAATGGTATATTCATTAAAGTTAAAAATAATTCAAATAAATACTCAAGGAGATCACGTAAAAATGAATTTTTATTCGTTTTTTTATTGTTATTTCTGACATAAATACATGCTTAAAAATTTCTTTAGTTTCGTTTTGGAATTGGTAAAAATTGTCGTTATTTCTTTGGTAATCATCATTCCGGTAAGATATTTTCTGATTCAGCCTTTTTACGTGAAGGGCGCTTCCATGGAACCGAATTTTTACGACAAAGAGTATTTGATAATTGATGAGATTACATACCGTTTTGAAAATCCTAAACGCGGCGATATCATTGTTTTCAGATATCCCAGGAATCCGCAGGAATATTTTATCAAAAGGCTTATCAGTCTTCCCGGGGAAAGCGTTCAGATCAAGGACGGTGATGTGATCATTTATAACGCAGAAAATCCTGATGGTTTCGTTTTGCAGGAAGATTATTTGGAGAAAGGGGTAAAGACTTACGGCTTGTCTGATTCAAAAATTGAACTCGGGGCAAATGAATTTTTTGTTTTGGGGGACAATCGTAATTCTTCCAAAGATTCACGGAGTTTCGGTCCGGTCAACGCCAGTTATATAACCGGAAGAGTCTTGCTTCGCGGATGGCCGTTTAACCGTTTAAAAGTTTTTGATGCCCCTGCTTATTCCCCGGTGCAGAATTCCTTAAGCCATGAAAATTAATTTAAAAAAATTTGGAAATTAATCATATATAATGATATGCGGGAGAAAATTGAAGAAAAAAATAAAGAGCCAAGAATAAGAACAAGCCAAAAATATACCCGTTTAAGGGGTATGAAAGATATTCTTTTTGATGAATATAGATATTTTGATCTGCTTAAAAAGAAAGCATCACAACTGGCCGCTTATTATGGATTCCAACAGATTGAAACTCCGGTTCTTGAGAAGGTGGACCTATATGAAAGGGCGACCGGGAAAGATACGGATATCGTTTCCAAGGAGATGTATTCTTTCGTTGATAAAAGCGGAGACAAAGTCGCTTTGCGTCCGGAAGCGACACCGAGCTTGGTGCGCGCTTACATTGAACACGGCATGTTCAATTTGCCTCAACCGGTCAAGATGTTTCTGATCGGACCGTTGTTCCGGCATGAAAAACCGCAAGCCGGCCGATATCGACAGCATACGCAGTTTGACATGGAAGTTTTTGGGGAGTCGAATCCGGTGGCTGACGCCCAGCTCATTTCCATCGCTTATAATTTTTTCTCAGAACTCCAGCTTGAGATCCAGGTGCAAATCAACTCAATCGGTTGTCCGGATTGCCGCCCAAGCTACATAAAAAAGCTGGTTGAATACTATAAAGAAAGAGGCAAGCGCGCGAAATTGTGCGTTGACTGTAAAAAAAGATTTACCAAAAATCCTTTACGGCTCCTCGATTGCAAAGAACCGGAATGCCGCAGCGTCAGAGAAGAAGCTCCGCAGACTGTTGATTTTTTGTGCGATAACTGCCGCGAGCATTTTATCAAAGTGCTGGAATATCTTGATGATTTGGAAATCCCGTACAACTTGAATCCTTTTCTGGTTCGCGGGCTTGACTACTACAACAAGACAGTGTTTGAGATAACGCCTGCCCAAGAAGGCGCGGAAGGGTCAGAAGACCAAAAACGCCAATCAGCTTTATGCGGCGGCGGACGCTATGACAGCTTGATGGAAAAAATGGGCGGCCGTCCGACTCCGGCCATCGGCTTCGGCATCGGTTTGGAGAGAGTGGTGCAGAAGATCAAGGAAAAGAACATCCCTCTCCAGGAAGACAAGAACAAAGTCGTCTTTTTGGCTCAGCTGGGGGATCAGTCCAGACGCAAGATGATTGTCCTGTTTGAGGAGATGCGCCGCGGGGGATACAATGTCAGGCAGGCTTTCACGAAAGATAATTTGAAGACGCAATTGGAAGAAGCAGACAGGCTCGGTTCCAGATACACTTTGATCCTGGGGCAGAAAGAGCTTTTGGACGGCACCATCATCATGCGGGATATGGAATCAGGAACACAGGAAGTGATTGATTACAAGAAGATCTACGCGGAATTGGGGAAGAGATTGGAAGGAGAGGCGAAGTAAATAACCAATATTCAATAACCAATATTCATTTAATAATTAAATATATTAATGATCAATTGAATATTAAAATATTGGATATTGAATATTAAAACAGAAATATTTCATTAACCTTTGAAAGAAATAATTTAAAAATCAATTTAATAAATAAATTAAAAAACATCATCTAGAAAGGAAGGTGCGTTACCATGGTAGAATTTAAAAGAAACAAAGGGGAAAGTTTTGAGGCGTTTTTGCGCCGGTTCAACAAGACTTTGATCAGGTCCAGAAAACTGAAAGAAGTGCGTAGCCGCAATTTTTTTCATCCGAAAAAAAATAAGCGCCAGCTCAAGGACTCAGCCTTGTATTCCAAAAAAGTCAAAGAAAAAATGGATTATCTGAAAAAGATCGGCAAGATCAAAGAAGAGCCGAGAGGCAGATGGTAAGCTTAAATAAACTTTAACCCCAAAAAATATGCCGACACTTTGGCAAAAAATAAATGACGACATGAAGATCGCGATGAAAGAAAAACGGGTTTCCGAACTCGGCACTCTTAGAATGTTCCTTGCGGCGCTCAAGAACAAGAAGATTGAGAAGATCCAGAAAGAGGACTTGAGCGACGATGACGTGATCGCAGTCGCCGGGACGGAGATGAAGAAACGCAAAGACTCCATCGCTTTATATGAGCAAGGCGGACGCAACGATCTGGTGGAAACGGAAAAAGCGGAAATTGCGATTTTTGAAAGATATGTTCCTGCTCAGATGTCGGCGGCCGAGATAGAAAATGCGGTCCGCGAGATTGTGGAACCAATGAAAGACGCTGACATGAATCAGTTCGGCGCCATCATGGGGCAGGCTATGTCAAAGCTCAAAGGACGGGCGGACGGGATCCTTGTTAAAGATATCGTGAGGAAGGTTTTGGGAGTGAAGTAAAAGTTATTGTCAACATTTTTATAAAAATATCCTGCCCCGCATTTTGCGGGGCAGGATATTTTTTTATTTTGCTAACCTTGACATAATCAATCAGTTAGATATAATATAGTCAATATCGCTCTTTGTTAACTTTCAACCCAACCTAAATTTTTCGTATTTTTGATGATTTCAAACTTCAATTTTAAATTTCATTTTTTATTTTTAGGAGGTTACCCATGTATAAGATGATCTGTTATTTCATTAGTCCGACCACTTTGCTCGAATGCACAAATAAGATTTGCAACCAGTGCGATCACAGAGCTTAGTCGGCGGAGTACCCACCAACCCGACATATTATGCTCGGGGAGTATCCTCCCATGAAGGCGCTGAATTTGATTACCCCCTAAGAGGCGCAATCATGCACACGTTCAATTTTTTAAATCCCCCTCCAGCTTTTGGCAGGGGGATGTTTTTTTGTTATAGAAAATATTATTCAAAAAACAAAACCTTCCCTCGCTTCACGCACTCGCTGGCAAAGATATAAGTCCCCGCGCTCCAGGCCTGGTATGGTTCGCCGGAAGCGGCTCCGGTCGCGCCGTGGAGCCATTCGTTGAATTCATAAGGCTTTTTCATGTCGCGGATTTTGAGAGTTTTCATGACGCCTTCCGAAAGCAGTTCCAATTCTTTTTCCGCTTTAGCGTATTGGCCGGTTTTGATCAGGGCCGCAACATAGAATCCGCCGGTAAAGGGCCAGACGCCGGCATTGAGGTAGCAAAGAGGCTCGCGGGCGTCGCAAAGTTCAAAGTAGTCATGCCATTCTTTGTCGCCTTTTTTGATCGGCGGCCAGATGGCTTTGCACGGATAAGGACGATTGATCTTGTTTTTTTCAATATGATTCAAGATGCTGTTCGCGATTTTGGGAGTGGCGAGTCCGGTGAGGATTGCCAGAAGATTGCCGGCCGTGTCAAACCATTCTTCGTGTTCGCGGATGTGATCATGGTTCTTCCAGCCCCACGGGTAATATATACCCGCATCTTTATTATAGAGCGAAGAATATTTCCTGTATTGCCCGTTGATGATGGCTTGTAAATTTTCAGCATCATCGTTTTTTCCGAGCATTTTGAGAGCGCCGTAAAACAAGGCGTTGCAATGGATCGTGTAGCCGTACTTGTGCGGGAAGGCGTCTTCCCAGTCGCCGGTCGGCTGTTGGGAGACGAGGCCGATGTTGTCTTGGTCTTGGCACCTGAGCCAAAAAAGCGCCCGGTCAATGCTTTCGCGATATTTGACCAGCAAACTATTATCGCTGTAATTCATGGCATAAATGTAATGGCCGATGATGTACCAGAGAGGAGCATCCAAGGAATTGAAAGTGACATCGGATTGGCGGTCAGTGTTGTATGACCCGACGCAATTGGGAATCAGTCCGGTTTCGGTCTGGTTTTTGGCGAGAAGCTCAATTGATTTGGCGATGATCTCTTTGAATTCCGGGTGAAAGGATGCGCCGAGAGCGGTGGTCATCGAATCGCGCGCCCAAGTCGCTTCATAGCCGCCCTTCAGGCCGGATGCGTAAAGGCCGGTCGGGCGGACGCAGGCGCGGATGACTTCCAGGGCTTTGGCGTAGGCGGAATCTTTTATGTTCATATGGATAAAATTTTAATTTTGTAAATAATGGCTAAATTTTAAAACAAGAATAAGATAATTAAAATATCATGTTTGTCATCCCGGAATTTTTTTTGGAGCGTCAGCGAGAAAAAAAATATCCGGGATCCAGGGTTTAGGGGAATGAGCCTTGTATTGTTAAGATTTTTTGGAATCGCTCGTCATGATAGGGGATATTTTTTCTTTTAAAATTTTTTTTCAGCATTTTATATATAAAAATGAAAAAATTATATAATTTTTATAAGATTTATCATAAAACGTTAGAAAAGCTAAATCCTGTATTTTTATTTATAAGTGTTATTGGATAATCCGTATTTTTTCCTTCTAACCCTGGATCCCGGATATTTTTTTTCTCGCTGACGCTCCAAAAAAAATTCCGGGATGACAAAATCAATATTTTATCAATTTTAATTTTGAATTTATTTGTGATCCCGTAAAGGACACGAGGTCCCAACGGGACTTTTCGGGTTTGTTATTTGTATTTTGAGATTTTTTTAATTAGCTTTTTCAATCGCCAATCTCGCCAAAAAGTACGAGAGAGAAGATTCCGCTCCTTGATTGAAGTTGAGGGAATATTTTCCGAGTCCGTCATAGCAGCCGCCGGTAGCTTCGTCATAGACCATCTGATTGAGATGGTTTTTCCCGAGGAACCATTGGAAGGCCAGGTGGGCGTCTTGATGATATTTTTTGTTTTTGGTTATCTCATAGGCAACGAGCAGGGCCTCGGCCGCAGAAGCGGCGTCTTCCGGCTGCTGGTCAAAGTAAGCGCGTTTGCCGTCGCGGAAATACCATCCGTCCTGGCCGATGGGAGAAAAGAAGTTGGTGTCTTTTTCAAAAGTTACACCGTTAAGAAAGTTGATGCTTTTTTCCGCTACTTCAAGATAAATTTTTGTTCCCAGGGCTTCGTAAGCGCGGAAAAGCGCTTCCGGCAATTTGTAGTTGGAGTATGTCAGGCAATCCTCAAACCAGAACCATTGATTATCTTTCTTGTCGTTTTTTTCGCTTTTTCTGTTGAAACATTTTATAAGATTGTCAGAGAGGTTTCTTATGAGCGTCCTTGTTTCCAGAGTATCTTCGGATTTCAAAATCAAGGTGAGGCCGATGATGGAAAATGCCAAGGCGCGCAGAGAGGTTAAGTCATTGATCCATTTCGCGCTTTTTTTGTATATGCCCAAGGCTTTTTTTCTCATGTCTTCCGGCATATCTTTGCTGGCAATGAGCGCCCCCAGCCCCCAGATGGCGCGTCCGAAAGAATCTTCGCTTTCGGAGGGGTCGTTGAAAGTTTTTTGGTAGCTGACGAAATGATAGAATTTGCCGTTTTGTTTTTGCGTGAACTTTATAAAATCAAGATATTTTTCAATCAAGTCCATTGTGCTTTTGAGTTTCTTCATTTCATAAGCTTTGACGCAGCCGATAAGCGCCCGGGCATTATCGTCCAGACAGTACCCGGAATGAAGATCCGGCTTGGTGTGGTTGGCAAACTGGATCATGCCGAATTTATCGGTCAAATTTTTGATATAATCCAATTTAAGCTGAGGTAATTTGTCTTTTTCTCTCGGTACAATTTTAGCGCATTCATTGTATAATTTGAAATATGAAAGCGCCACATTCTGCCAAGTCATATGCCGGGTATAAAAATAGGTATTTTTTTTCAGTTCATTTCGGAGGTTTTTGTTGGGGATGAGCTCCATCAGGGCCGCTTCAATCTGCCTGGAGTTTTTGAAATCAACCAGTCTTCCTCTTTCGTCGTTAAGCACCGAGCAGGCGTATTGGCTTTTGGTGGCGATTGAAGGACAGCCGCAGGACATGGCATCGGATAGCGATCCGGAAGAAGCCTGTTCTTTGGAAAGCATCGGATAAACGTAAATGTCGGTGGCTTTGAGGAAATCAATAACCTCTTTTTCCGCCAGGTACTTGTTGTAAAATTTTACGTTATCCTGAAGATTCAGTTTGGCAATAATTTTTTTCAGCTTGTTGCGGTATCTTTCCCCTTCCCGCTTGAGGACTTGCGGATGAGTGGCGCCAATGATGAGATACAGGACATTCGGATATTTTTTTACCACTTCCGGCAAAGCTTCAATCGCGTATTCAATGCCTTTGTCTTTGCTGATCATGCCGAAAGTGGAAATGATCAGCCGGTTCTGCAAGCTCAGCTTTTTTTTCGCCCGGCCTTTTGAAGGGTAGGGGACATGGAAAACGCCGTGGGGGATGATATGGATTTTATCTTTGTTGATGCCATAAACATCGGCCAGCAGTTCTTTGGCGGTTTTGTTCATAACAGTCACGCCGGCGGCTTTTTCAGAAATGATGCGGCCCACTTTTTGCATTTTTTCATCCGGATGAGGAAGGACGGTATGCATGGTGATCACAAAAGGTTTTTTCAGAAGCTCCAGGAAGGGCATAAGGTATTCTCCTTGCTCGCCGCCGAATAAGCCGTATTCATGCTGGATGTTGACAACTTTGATATCAGGGCGGCGGTTTATTTCGTACGCCCGCTTGATATAGTCTTCCATTTCCGATTCCCTGATCTGCATGATCACTTTTTTGGGATAGTTGTAAATGGAGGTGCCATTGTCATTGATGGCAAGAATCCGGCTTTTGATGCCGGGATTGAATTCTTTATCAATGGCAGTGGTTAATCTTTTTGTGTAAGTCGCGATTCCGCATTCCCTCGGGGGAAAACTGCTGACATACAAGATGCATGGGGTTTTGGGATTTTTCATAGCAAATTCTTAAGAAGCTCAAGATTTTTTTATCTGATTTTTTAACAGTTCTTTTATCAAGCTGTTTATGTTTACGCTGGCAACAGCCGTGTAAGTGTCGGATGTGCCGTAGTATATGTAAAGTTTGTCTCCGAAGACGGCAGTGCCGGTCGGGAATACCACATTGTTAACATGGCCGGCTTTCTCGTATTTTTCTTCGGGCGAGAACAGCGGTTCTTTTAAGCGTCCGATCGTCTTTTGCGGATTTTTAAGATCAAGCAGGGCCGCGCCCGCGTGGTATATGCGCCCCTGGTTTAAAGATTCAACGCCGTGATAAATCATGAGCCAGCCGTCTTTGGTCCGGATGGGCGGAGCGCCGCCGCCGATATGCCTGGTCTCCCAGCCGAAACGGCCCTCCAAGACGATATGCTTATCAATATGCTGGATGTGGTCATGCCAATAGTTCTGATCTTTGAGCTCGTTAAAATTGTCAAAGCGGGCTAATTGAATGTCTGGAAGAATGCGATGCAGCATCGCGAATTTGCCGCGGATCTTTTCCGGAAAAAGCACTCCGTCTTTTTCCCAGACAAGAATATTTTTGGCATTATATTCATTGTAAAAGGCGGCGAACATGTAGTAGTCGTCTTTCAACTGGGAATAGTTAAAAAGTTTTTCCGCTTTTTTGTAGCTGATTTTGGTGGAGATTATGCCGCCTCGCTTCAGATGGAAGATGTCTTGTCCTGACATATAAGCAATAACTGCGTCCGTTCCGTCATGAGCGACATATGTCATGTAGACTTTTTTTCCGATACGGACAAGGCAAGGATCTTCAATGCCTTTTTTTTCATAGCGGAATTCTTTTTCCATAAAAGGGGTCGTATCTCTTCTGACAACCTTGAGCGGGCCGCTTAGCTCCGCATAACCGAAACAAGACATCAATTTTTTATCCAGCGCCCGATAAATAACATGAACTTTTTTTCCTTCCTGCAAGATTCCGGGATTAAAAACGCACTTGTTTTCAAAAGCAAGCTCAGTGGGTCCGAGGAGTATCCCGTGTTTGGTGACGCGTAGCGGCATGGGGAGATGTTTTATGATTTTAAATTCTTTAGTAATTATAACATAAAGGAAATGGTGAATGCAATGATTTGTAGCAATTTTATGATCATTAATAATGAAAAATTTATTTTGATGGTAGAACGTTGTTAAGATTAATGCAAAATGCAAATCTCAAAATGCAAAATGACAATGTAAAATTTAAAATTACCTAAATCATTCTTCTGAGGACAATTTAGAGATTATTTTAATAATTTTACATTTTAAACTGTCATTTTGCATTTTGAGATTTGCATTTTGCATTTTTAAAATTGTATTTTTTTCTCCCATAATGCTATAATATATTATAATAAATCTAAAAATATCTTATGTTAAGGAGGAACATAATTTTTTTTTCGCGAGCAGGAACAATGGCCTGATTTTTTTGTGTGGGGAAATAAAAGTCGCCTTGTCTGGCGGAGTAATAAAAGTTAGATAAATATGGTAGATATAAGAAAAAAAATAAAAAAATTCTATAGCTTGCAAACCACATTAACGGGGTGGTTCCTGTTCTTGGGTTTATTCCTTTTGCTTTCAACCAATCTTACGGCTTTGTATTTCAATTTTATCTATCAAAGGACGGCGGTTGTTGAAAGACGGCAGATGATTGCCCAAAACGCGGCCAATTCCGTAAAAAATTTCATTACCGAGAAGCTGGATATCATCAAATCAACGATCCGGCTGACTGATCTTATCACCGCAGACCCGGGTGATCAGGAATTGATCCTGGATAAAATGCTCGGATATGAACCATCATTCCGCCAGCTCGTTTTGTTTGATCAGGAACTTAAGGAATCAGCCAGAGCTTCCCGTCTTTCCAGCGTATCGTCCGGCCAGTTTGCCGAGCAGGTGAATGATTGGCTCTTCTCAAAAGTAAAAACTGACCTTGCCGAAGCTTATATCAGTCCGGTTTATATCAACAAAACCACAGCTGAACCAATGTTGATGGTGGCGCTTCCGATTGTCGACGTTTTGAAAAATTTCCAGGGAGTGGTCGTGGGGGAGATAAGCCTGAAAACCATCTGGGATCTGGTCGGGGGCTTGAAAATCGGCCGGACCGGACAAGCTTATGTGGTGGATAACCAAGGCAATTTGATAGCGTTTTTTGACATCAGCCGCGTGCTTAAGGGTGAAAATTTGTCGCATTTGAAAGAGGTGCAAGATTTTATGAGTGGTTCCAAGCATACCTCTGATTTGGATGTGGAGATATCAGCCGGCATCAACGGTAGTCAAGTTATGACAAATTTTATCGCGCTGGGGGAGCCGGACTGGGCGGTGATGATTGAATTGCCGGTGGCGGAAGCTTATGAATTGATATACAGGCAGATGTATATTTTCATTCCCATCATGCTTTTTGGGATAATCCTTACGATTGTTGCCGGTGTCTATCTGTCAAAAAAAATTATCGGCCCGATCGTAAATTTGAAAAATGCCGCCGTCAAAATCGGCGCCGGCGATATGATAACCAGGATAGATGTTAAAGGGAACAATGAGATTGCGGAATTATCGCAAACTTTCAACAGTATGACGGCTGATTTGGAAAAATCAAGAAAAGAATTGGAGGACTATAGCCAGAATTTGGAAGCAAAAGTCGCGGCCAGAACCAAGGAGCTTGACCTTAAGAATCAGGATCTGGAAAAATTTAACAAAATGGCCGTGGGCAGAGAGCTTAAGATGATTGAACTAAAACAAAAAATAAAAGAATTGGAAGAAAAAAATGGTAAATAATTTTTCATGATAAAAAAATGAATTTACGCAAAAAATCTTTACTTTTTAACATCATTTTGTTTTGCTGTCTGGTGCTGATCGTTTTTGCCGTTTTGCGCGCGACTTTGTTGTCCGGTTTTTCTGCGGTTGAAAAAGATGATATTTTTCGCAAGGTAATGGCGGCTGCCAGCGCTTTAAACGATAACATCAAAAAGGCGGAAATGAATGCGCTGGATTATTCATCTTGGGACGCCACTTATCGTTTTGTCAATGACGAATATCCTGATTTTTTAAGTGTTGACATGAGTGAATCATTTTTTGCAAATTTAGATTTTGATTTTATCACCATCATCAACGTTTCCGGAGAAAAGAAACATATCGCCGCTTATGACATCCAAAACGCTAAACCAGCTGAATTTCCGGCGGGAATGATTGATGTGATTGAGCAAAACGGAGAATTTTTTCAATCTCCGCAAAGCGGCATTGTTGTTATTCCGGAAGGGCCGGTGGTATTTTCCAGCCAGCAAATTCTTAAATCTGACGGTTCCGGCCCCAGCCGCGGATCATTGATTGTCGGGCGTATTCTTGATGAGAGGCGAATTGAAGGTATAAATGAAGTTACCGGGCTAAAGATTCACGCGCTTGATTTTAAAGGGGATTATTTTAAAACAGAACAGAACAAGGGCATCAGGCAGACTTTAATTTTGATGGATAAAGCGGAACAAATTGTTGATAACAACACAATCAAGGGCTATAAATTGGTTTATGACGTGTTTAATCAGCCATTGCTTACCTTAGCCGTTGAATCAGACAGGCAGATTTATAAAAGCGGAACCATTTTGATGCGCAATGTCATGGTTGCTTTAATTTTGATTATCATTGTCTTTGTATTTTTTATATTCATTTTCAACGAAAGAAATATTTTAAGGCGATTGTTTAATTTGACGCGAGAGGTAAACAGCATTGGAGAAAACAATGATGCTTTTTCGGCCTTAGAAGAAAGGGGAAATGATGAAATTTCAAAACTGGCCGGCAACATCAATGGCATGGCCAAAAAATTGTTTGATAATGAAAAAAGATTCAGGGATATCATTGAAAATGTTTCCGAATGGATTTGGGAGATTGACGCGGCGGGGAAAATAAGGTATACCAGCCAAAATGTTGAAAAAATTTTTAATTTAAAACCGGAAAATATTGTTGAAAAAAACATTGAAAGCATCATAACGCCAGAGTTAACTCACTCCAATAAGTCTGGCATTGCCTCGATTTTGCGCGATGAAAAAGCTTTTCAAGGATTTGTAGGGAAATTGACTGGTGAAAACAATCAAGTTTTCTGGCTGTCTTCCAGCGGCAATCCGATTTATGATGAAAACAAAAATTTTCAAGGGTTCAGGGGGGTCAGCATGGATATAACCGAGTTGATAAATTTTGAAAAAGCATCAATCAAGCAAGCCAGCGAATTGTCCGAGCAGAGGCTGGCAATCCTGAACATTCTTGAAGATGTCACAAATTCCCAGGAAAATCTGAAAAAAACCAATGAAATGCTGGATGAAAGAAGCAAAGGGCTCAAAGCGCTCAAGGAATTCGGAGACAAGCAGATGACAGCGGCAAGCATAAAAGATGTGGTAGAGATTTCCGCGGGCTATATTGATTCATTTTTTGAATTCAGCGTCGCCAATTTTCTGATTTTTAATCCTGACGATGAAGGCAGTTTGAATTTTACGTCTTATCTGAAAGAGGAAGTGAGCGAGAGCTTCATTGATGATGCGAAGTTCATGCTGATGGATCACCTGAGCCGTGATAAATCAGGAGCTTATGCGTCTGTGCTGAAAGTTTTAAAACTGATAAAACCGAAATGCATCGGCAAAGAATTGGACAACAAGAACAAAAGCCAGGCCCTGTCTTCGGATTTTTATTATCTAAGCATGGAAGAAAAACAGCTGGGCATCATTCAAATTATAAGCGTTAAAGCTTCCAAATCTTCAGAAGAAGAAACGAATTTTATGAAAGCGATAACGGCCACGATCACTTTTGCGATTGATCGCCTGCAAACATTGTCATTGGTACAGCACTTCAAGACAAAATCACTGGTGGAAAGCTTGAGCGACGGAGTGGTTATGTTCGGAGTTAACAAAGAAATAGAACTGATAAATCCGTCATTTTACAGCATCATCGGGAAAAAAGAAAAATTGTCCCACCTGAGAGATTTGTTCAACATCATGCCGAGCATTGATCTTGACAGCATCATCAACAAAACGATAAAAAGCGGCAAGAGTTTTTATATCAAAGAAACCGTTTTTGAGAAAAGATATTATGAAGTTTATGTGACGGCCGTAAAAGACAACAAGGAAAAGATCATCGGGGGAGCGATCGTGCTTCACGATATCACATACCTCAAAGAAATGGATCAGCTTAAAACCGAATTTGTTTCCGTAGCTTCTCATCAATTGCGCACGCCGCTTACCGCTATCAAACTTTTTTCCGATATGCTTTACCGGGGAGATGTGGGCGATTTGAACTTGACTCAAAAAGACTATATCGGAAACGTCAAGGAGTCGACCGACCGCATGGTGAAGCTGGTAAACGATCTGCTTAATGTGACCAGAATAGAATCAGGGCGCTTGCGGATTGAGGCCGAACCGATTGATGTTGTGGACTATATCAAAGGGATCATTGCCGAGGATAAGCCGTCCGCCACTTCCAAAAAACAAACGATCAAGTTCAAAAATAACGCCGGCGATTTGCCAAAAATTCCGCTGGACAAGACTTTGTTCAGACAGGTCGTGCAGAATCTTCTGACCAATGCCATTCGATATTCCAAAAGCGTAAAGGGCGAAATTAATGTCATTTTGGACAAAAAAGACGAAAAGAACATTGTGATAACCGTAAGCGACAATGGCATCGGCATACCGAAAGAAGCGAGCAAACGGCTGTTTGAAAAATTTTATCGCACCGATAACGCCATCAAGGCGGTCACGGAAGGCACGGGACTCGGGCTGTATGTCTGTAAGATGATCGTGGACTCATCAGGAGGAAAGATCTGGTTTGACTCGGAAGTCAACAAAGGCTCCAACTTTTATGTTGAGTTTCCTTTAAAAGGGATGAAGAGCAAGGAGGGGGAGAGAGGGATGATCATATCGTAGAAAATAAAAAATTTCTAATTTCCTAATTTCCTAATTTCTAATTTCTAAATTTTTTAGAAATTAGAAATTAGAAATTAGAAATTTCAATATTAATATCTAATCATATGGAATCAGAAAAAAATGTTAAAAAAGGCAAGACCATTTTCCTCGCCGAAGACGACCGCTTTATCGCCCGGGCATACAATGACGGCTTCATGCGGGCGGGTTATGATGTCATCTATGCCGAAGACGGCGCCAAGGCGTTGGAAAAATTGAAAGGCGCAAGTCCGGATATCATACTTCTGGACATCATCATGCCGGAAAAAAACGGTTTTGAGGTCTTAACGGAAATCAAAAAAGATGAGAACTTGAAAAATATACCGATCATCATCCTGTCAAACTTGGGGCAGGACTCGGACATCAAGAAAGGCAAAGACCTCGGAGCGGATGACTACTTCATCAAGTCCAATCTGTCCATCAGCGAGGTTTTAGAGAAGATTGAGATGTATATTAAGCGCAAATAAGCTCTCAATACTTGTTAAATTAATAGTTTATCTTTTGAAAAATGCAAAATGCAAATATCAAAATGCAAAATGACAGTTTAAAATTCAAAATTTTTAAGCTCCGTTCTATAATTCCAAAAATTTTTATTACAGTTATACATCGTAATTCAGGCATTTTTTATTTTACATTGTCATTTTGCATTTTGAGATTTGCATTTTGATTTATTTTATTATGCTCGTTTCCCCAGAACAGCTCAAAAATCTTCTTGTTTCTCCCGGCCATTTGAGCGCGGAGTATTTTGATGAATGCGCCCAGGAGGCCAAGAAGCAGAATTTGGAGATTGACAGGTATTTGATAGAAAAGAATATCATCCAGTCCCGGCAAATGGGACATATCATTGCGGAAAGCATTGGCGTGCCGTATGTCAATCTGCAGAGTGAAAAAATTCTTCCAGACACTTTGCAGATCGTTCCAGAAATCATCGCGCGCATAAAAAAAGCGATGGTTTTTAAAAAGACGGAGAAAGAAATTTGTCTCGGCATGGTCAATCCTTTTGATTTGGCGGTAAAGCATAACATTGAGAAAGAAACGGGCAGACAAGCGAAAATTTTTTTAGCCATGGAAGATGATTTTAATCAGGCGCTCTCCGGGTATCGCCCGGACCTCAAAGAGGAATACGAAAGAGCCTTGAGCGATTTGAAGGATGCCTCAATCTCAGAGGATCAAAAAGGCAAGATCAAGGCCCGGGTCGTTAACCTGCTTTTGGATTACGGGTTTTACAACAAAGCTTCCGATGTGCACATTGAACCGGGGGAACAGGGCGCTTTGGTCCGTTTTCGGATTGATGGCGTGATGCATGATGTTCTTGAAATTACGAAAGAGATTTTTGAATTGTCCTTGCTCCGCATCAAAGTACTTTCCAAAATGCAGATTGACGAACACCAGAAAGCTTTGGACGGCAAATTCCAGCATATCATCGGCCATGCCCGGATGGATGTCCGGGTTTCCATCGTCCCAACTGTGGGTGGCGAGAACATCGTCCTGCGCCTTTTAACTGAGATGAACCGTCGAATCGGATTTGACGAATTGGGGCTAACCATATCCGAGATTGAGACGGTTAACCGCGCGCTTAAAAATTCGTTCGGTATGATTTTGGTGGTCGGTCCCACCGGCAGCGGCAAGACCACGACGATTTACAGCATGTTGGAACAATTGAACCGGAAAGAAGTGCATATCTCAACGATTGAGGATCCGGTGGAATATAGCATTGAGGGCATAAGCCAGATTCAGACCAATGAAGCGGCCGGACTGACATTTGCCAAGGGACTCCGGGCCATTGTCAGGCAGGATCCTGACATCATCATGGTCGGAGAAATCCGCGACCAGGAAACGGCCGGCATCGCCGTCAATTCCGCCATGACCGGACATTTGGTTTTGTCCACTTTGCATGCCAATGACGCGGCCACGACTCTGCCGCGGCTACTCGAAATGGGCATCAAGCCATTCCTCGTGGCCTCAACCGTCAGGCTGATAATTTCTCAGCGCCTGGTCAGGAAAATCTGCGAAAAGTGCCGCTGTTCATACAGTCTGGCCGATGAAGAAAAGATAATTTTAAAGAATAATGATGAGTTGAAATCCGCCTTTGGAATTCAAGACGACGCACAGCTTGATTCTCTGATCTTGTTCAAGGGAGAGGGATGCAAGGTGTGCGCGGGGACGGGATACAAAGACCGGGTCGGAATTTTTGAGATTTTGGAAATCAATGATGCTGTCAGGGAAGCGATCGTCAAGAACAGTTCCAGTCAGCAGATCAAGCAAGCCGCTTTCAGCGACGGCAAGAATCCGATTCTGATTGACGGCGTGAGGAAAGTTTTGAATGGAGTGACGACTCTTCAGGAGTTGTTGAGGGCGATATGAGAAATAATTTTCAATTTTTAATTTTCACCCATTCGGGTACAAGTAATTTTCAAACAATTTTCAATTCATCAATTTTTGAAATATTTAAAAATTGTTTGTACCCGAATGGGTGAAAATTAAAAACTTTTTCTTTGTCATCCCCGAAAATTTTTGAGCGATAGCGAAAAAATTTATCGGGGATCCAGGAGGAGTCGGAATAAACATTATTTATCATAAAAAGTTAAACAACGTAACTTAAGTCTTGTATGTTTGGTCGGATAATCCATATACCTACCGTCCTGCCCCTGCATCCCGCATATTTTTTTCTTCGCTATGCTCAGAAAAAAATTCCGGGATGACAATACGATGTTGTGGCGAATACATTGTTAATAAAAAAGAATGGTAAAAATATTAAATAAAAAAATATAATATAAATTGTTTGAAAATAAAAATAATTTTGCATTTATAACTACGATTATGTCGGAATTAAAAAAATTTCAAAATATAAATCTCTTCTCCCGCGTTTCCCTCAAGGAAAAGACCTACTTTTTCAGCAATCTTTCCATCATGATTTCTTCCGGCATGGGCATTGTGGAGGCGCTTGAGATATCCGGCAAACAAAGCGGGAAAACATTGAAAGCGATCTCGGTTGATATCGCCTCTCAAGTTGAGTCCGGAAGTTCGCTCTCGGATGCCATGGTGTCTTATGGCCGGGTTTTTTCCGATTTTCATGTTAACCTTATAAAAATGGGGGAAAAGTCCGGATCGCTTTCTGAAAATCTTAAGAATTTGGCGGAAGAATTGAAAAAGAGCCAGGAACTCAACGAAAAAATCAAAACCGCCATGCTGTATCCGACCATCGTACTGGCGCTCAGTTTCGCGCTTTTTCTTCTGATGGTGTTTTTTGTTCTGCCGAACCTGTTAAGGATTTTTTCCGGCCTTAATGTTGATCTGCCGTTCCTGACCAGAGCGCTTATCTGGTTTACGGATTTTACCGTTAAGCACGGATCGTATCTGCTCATCTGCTTAGCCTCCGTTCTTGTGTTTTTGGCTTGGCTCTTCAGCCAAAAATTCTTCAAGCCGGCGCTTCATCGGATATTCTTATCCCTGCCGGTTGTCGGCAGCATTTCAAAATTCAAAAATCTGGCGGATTTTTCCCGGACCATGAATCTGCTACTGCGGAGCGGAATGAGTTTTTTTGAGATCTTAAGCATTGCGGAAAAAACGACTGCGAATTACGCGTATAAGAAAATTATCAGGGAAGCCAAACAAAGCATTGTGGAGGGTAAAAAACTTTCAGAAGTTCTGGCTCCACATAAAAGAGAGTTTCCGGAAATGGCGGTTGGGATGATAAAAGTCGGAGAAAGATCGGGAAAATTGGAAGAAGAATTCTTGAATCTTTCCGATATTTACGGGAAAGAAGTGGCGCATCGGATTGAGAAAATTTCCATCATCATTGAACCGGTTCTCCTCATCTTCATCGGCTTGGGAGCGGGCGCTTTGGCGGTTTCCATCATTTCGCCGATTTATAAGATTACGGGGAAGATATATTAAACTATTAGCAATAGAAAATGCCATTTTTTGTTCAAAAATATATTTTGGTCTTAAGGATTCGTTTTTAAATATTCAATAATCAATATTCATTCAATGCTTTAATGTATAAATATTCAAATGATCATTTGAATATTAAATATTGAATGGTTATTGATTATTGAATATTATTATATTATCATCATGCCAACAGACATCAAATCCGTCATCGGTTTAAGCGTCACTGACGCCTATATCGGGCTGGTTGAAATTGAATCGGATGCGGGAAAATATCGTATCATCGCGCAAGGAGAAAAAGTATTGGAAGCAGGAGTTATAAAAAGAGGACGGATCATGAATGAAAAATCATTCAGAGCTTCCCTTCAGGAAGTTTTCAGTTCCGCCGCCGTAAATGATTTGAAAAATGCCGCCGTGTCTTTCTGCCTGGGTTCAGATCAGATTTTTTATCATGTTTTCAACACTATGGTTTTCGATAAAACGGTTGTGGAATTCATGATCAAAGAAGAGTTTTTGAAAAATATCCCCCACAACAATGAAAGACTCGGTTTTGTTTATCGGATAATTCATGGAAATGAAGAACAGAAAAATAAAACCGGCAGCAGAACGACTGAGAAAGCGATTGTCGCCGGTTATAAAAAAGACATAAAAGCAGAGTGGGAACTTTTTTTTAAAAATCAGAACATCAATTTAGGCGGTTTTGAATTTGACGCCTATGCGATTTTTGAAGGATTGGAAAGAGACAAAGAAGAACCGGCTATGGCTATCATAGATATGAGAGATTCCTTGGCGAATATTTTTTTCTTTGTCAAAAATATCGTGATGTATTCTTTTACTTTTTATGGCGATATTTTGGCTCAAGGAAGAAATGAATTTTTGGATGAATTTAAAAGTTCGGCCGCAGTCTTTGAAGACGCAAACCTGGTGAAACTGCAGAAATGTTATGTCTGCGGCGATAGGGAGAAAGTTAAAGTCTTCCTTAATTTGATAAAAAGAACCGCCATCGGGATAGAATTTGAAGCGGCGCGGGCAAAGGCGGATTACCCGACAGACATCCGCTATATCGGATGTCTGGGCGCCGCTTTGCGCTGTTTGAAAGACACACATAACGACGGTTTCTTTTTGCGCCCGGAAGCTTATATCTCAAAGGAGTGCCTGATATCAGAAAAAGAAGAAAACCATTCAAGGCGTTTCCTATGTTTTCTTGAAAAAACGCTGTACCGGGCGAAGAATTTCTTGGCTCAAAGAAAAAAATTGATTATACAGTTGGCGCTTTCATCGCTGGTCGTTATCGTGGCGCCGTTTATAATTTTTTTGATATTTCAACTCGGCAAGCAACCCGGCAAGAAGATTGATCCGGCGGCAAGCGCTGTAAATACGGCAAAAAATCAAGCGGCGGCTACGACCACGGAAATTGTTTCCGTAAAAACGGTAAAGATAAAAGCCATCGGTTCCGCCCTTAACATCAGAAGCGGAGCCGGCAAGACTTTTGGCGTCATCGGCAAAGCGGAGCCGGGAGGGGAATATTCACTGGTTGAAGAAAACGGCGAGTGGCTGAAGATCGGATTCGGGGAAGGGAAAGAGGGGTGGATTTTGGGGGCGTATGCGGAGGTGATCAATGAAGATTAATATTTTTAAAAATTATCCTTAATACAAAAATAAAATCCAATTAGACATTAGGGTTTTGGATTTGATTGGAAATTGGAAATTGGAAATTTGTCATTTAAAAAATTGTTTACCCTATATAAGATGAAAAAGATCAATCAACAAAAAGCTTTCACCTTGATCGAAGTTCTCATGGCCATCGGTTTTCTGGCTATGCTGTCTGCTTTGGCATTTTCAGTTTATGGCGGCTTGCGGGTTTTTTCCGGCATGAATGAGGCGGTGCCCGAGCTTGTCCAAGTTTTGAGAGAAGCCAGAAGTTATGCCAGAGCCGGATACGGCGGTGCTCCATACGGTGTTCATTTTGAGATAAATCCGGACGGAGAGGATTCTTATACCTTGTATAAAGGTGAATCTTTCGCGGAGAGAGTGCCTGCTTTTGACCGCGTGTTTTATCCCGGCAAGCTTCTTACGCTGACAACCACGCTTGTCGGCGATGAGATAAATTTTCGCGAAATTTCCGGCGTTCCCGGCAGTTCCGGAACAATTTCCTTTTTAACCGGCAGCGGAGAAAGCAAGACCGTGGCGGTCAATGATTTGGGATTTGTAAGCGTTGATTAATTTAAGTAGGTTATGAAGAAAAAAATATCAATCCAGGCCGGCGGACAATCGTTGGTTGAGGTCATCATCGCCATCGCGATTTTTTCTTTGTTCGCGGCCTCCATGGCCAGCTTCATTTTGGGAGCGATTGTTCTGACTCAAACCGGCGGCGATGTTGCGCGCGCGAACGCTTTGGCGATTGAGGGGATTGAGGGGGTAAGAGCAATCAGGAATTTGTCTTGGGAAAGTTTAGCGGTAAACAGCTCCGGGATTGAAGTGATTGACGGGCAATGGGTTTTGAAGGGCGAAGGCACAGCGGATGAGATTGGCAAATTTGTAAGAACAATAAATTTTTTACCCGTTTTTCGCGACGCGGAATACGACATTGTGGCATCCACAACGCCGGACGCGGTTTTGGACAACGACAGCCAGCAAGTTGAGGTGATTGTCGGATGGGATACGGGGAGAGGGGTGAGGAATTCCGTAAATATTATCACGTATTTTACGAATTGGAGGAATTAATTTTTTCTTTTTTTGTCATCCCGGAATTTTTTTTGGAGCGTCAGCGAGAAAAAAAATATCCGGGATCCAGGGTTAGATGGAATAAACGTTTTTACATGACAAAAATAAAAAAATGACAAATCTTTATTCGTTTAGTTAAATAAATAATATTTCAGCTGTTTGCCCCTGGATTCCCGATAAATTTTTTTCGCTTCGCTTAAAAAAATTTTCGGGAATGACAAAAAAGATGTTTAAAATAAAAAAAGTTATTATAAATAAATCCGGTTTTACTTTGGTTGAAACCTTGATCTACCTCGCCATCATCGGTGTGGTGGTTACGTCTTTCGTGTCTTTCGGCATATCCATCATGGAGGCCAGAAACAAGAATTTGGCGGCCGGGGAGGTGCGGGCGAACGCGCGGGAGGCCTTGTCCTTTATGACTCAGAAGATCAGAAATTGCCAAGACATTGCCAGTCCGGCTGAAAATGAGGCAGGGGAAATTTTGGCGCTGGATATGCCGGATGATGCCGGCCAGATGGTTTTTTATACCGAAAACGGGACTCTTTTTGTAAGCAGTTCCGGCTCAACTCAATTTATGACCAGCAATCAAGTGGACGTTTCAAATTTGCAGTTTTTAAGAGCGGGATCAGGCAGTGTAAAAATAAATTTTACGATCAAGTTTCGCGATGACGACAGCCGGGATTTTCATTTTTCCGAAGATGTGGAGACGGCAGCGACGATGAGAAGATTACAGCAGTAGTATGAATTAAATAAAATAAATATCAAATAACAAATCTCAAATTTCAAATAATTTCAAAATCACAAATTCTAAATTCAAAACAACAAATTCAAAATTTTTTGGTCATTGAAATTTATGATTTTGATATTATTTGTAATTTGGATTTTGTAATTTGGAATTTAATTGATATAACTATGCCAACCTTAATTAATCATCAAGAAAACAATTCCGGTTTCTCCATGCTGCTGGTCGTCATCATCATCGGTATTTCCGGCCTGATGATGGCCAAAAGCGCGGTATTTTTGGGGCTGGGGGAAATTGATTCCGGTAGAGCGGCCGCCGCAGGCGATAAAGCTTATTACTCAGCCGAAAGCTGTGTTGAGGACGCTTTGCTTCGAATTAAGCGGGATGATTCGTATCTGGCCGCAGATAAAGAAATTGTTTTTGCAGACGGTTCCTGCCGGTATGATGTGGCGGAGGGCGGGGTGATCACTGCGGTTTCTGAGAGCGGGGGATATTTCAGAACGATCCGGGTGGAGGCCATGGCGTCGTCGAGTGGAGTGGTGTTGGGGGAATATGGGGAGTACTAAGCAATATTCAATAACCAATAACCATTCAATATCTAAATATTTTAATATTCAATGCTTGTGCCAAGAAAGTGAATATTAATTTATTTAAGCATTGAATGAATATTGGATATTGAATATTGGATATTTATGCTATAATTAACAATATATTATTAAAGCTTAACTCTATGAACAAAAAGAATTTAACAAGAATAAAGGCGAGGGGTTTTACCCTGATTGAGCTTTTGATCGTCATTGCCGTGATTGCGATTTTAACATCAATCGTTTTTGTGGCGCTCAATCCTTTGGGCCGTTTTCAGGACGCCCGAAACAGCACGCGCTGGACGGACGCCAACGCGCTTTTATCGGCCATAAAATTAAGCCAAGTTGACCACAAGGGCATTTATATCACGGCGATTGACGATATGACAGCTGACGCATATTACGAAATCGGCAGTTCTGACAACTGCGCTGTCACTTGCGCCAATCCGGAGCTGACCCTGGAAACGGGTTGTGTCGGTTTGGAAGAATTGGTTGACACCGGTTATCTGCCGGCTGTCCCGATTGATCCTCTGGTGGACGGTACGGATGGAAATTCATTCTATTACATCATGAAAAGCACCACCGGCACGCTGGAAGTGGGAGCCTGTAGCGAGGAAGCGGGAACAGGAGCGGATACGCCGGTGATTTCGGTGAAGAGGTAGGAGAACAAAATTATTAGCGCCTCGCAATTTCGCGGGGCGCTTTTTGTTGAGTAATTTGTAAAATAGCATTTATCATATCCGCAGATACTAAAAATTATAGTAACTACGGAAATAGCGTAGGAGAAAATGTATATTTGTAAAATACAAATTATCCGATAAATTGTATATTGGCAGTATGCAAATTATCTACTTTATATTAAATGAAGTTTTTTAGCTATTATTCCTCTGTTTGTAAAAAAATAGGAGGATAATCATTGACTTAGTAGCCTAAATGGTATATAATTAGGATAGTATAGTAGCCTAAATAACCTGTTTATGATAATAACCAGAACAATCCAAAAGGACTTAGAGAAAGCCTTGTTTAAAGGTAAAATTGTCATCCTTTATGGAGCGCGCCAAGTCGGTAAAACAACATTGGTAAAACAAATCATTGAACAACATAAGAATGATTCAGTTTATTTGAATTGCGATGAACCGGATATTCGCAACGCTTTGACCGACAAGTCCTCAACCGAACTTAAGGCTTTTGTCGGCTCGCGCCGACTGGTGGTGATTGACGAAGCGCAAAGGGTCAAGAATATCGGTTTGACGTTAAAATTGATGGCTGATAATTTTCCGGAAACGCAGGTGATCGCCACAGGATCATCCTCGTTTGAATTGTCCGGAAAAGTATCGGAACCGCTGACAGGCAGGAAGATTGAATTTTTCCTTTATCCTTTCTCAGTGAAAGAGCTGTCGCAAAAATATTCACCGCTGGAAACCGATCGCTTGCTCTTGGATCTGTTGGTTTTCGGCTCATATCCCGGCGTGATCTTTTCAGGACCGGATCGGGAAAAATTGGCGCGTGAATTGGCTACCAGTTATTCTTACAAAGACATTTTGGCTTATCAGGATATCCGTAATCCGGAACTTTTGGAAAAATTGCTGCAAGCTTTGGCTCTCCAGATCGGCGGCGAGGTATCATATACCGAGTTGGCGCAACTTTTGGGAGTTAACAAAGCGACGATTGAAAATTACGTGCGAATTTTGGAAAAAGCTTATATCATTTTCCGGGTCGGACCATTTTCCCGCAACATCCGGAATGAATTGAAGAAAAAACGAAAAATATATTTTTATGATCTTGGCCTGCGCAATGCCTTAATCAACAATTTCAATCCCATCTCTTTGCGTCAAGATGTTGGCAATCTATGGGAAAATTTTATGATCTGCGAAAGGATAAAACGCAACAACAATTCAGGCGTAGCCGCTAACATTTATTTTTGGAGGACAACTGATGGAAAAGAGATTGATTACATTGAAGATGCGGGCGGAGTGTTATCTGGTTATGAGTTTAAATGGCAAAAAAGCAATTTTACCGCTCCGAAGAATTTTTTAGAATCTTATCCCGGCAGCAGCGTTAAACTCATAAATCGTCATAATTATTCTGAATTTATAATTTAAAACAAACAGTATAAACCGAGAGGCTGTTTTAGCAACAATGTTAAAGCAGTCTTTTTTTATTCCCCTCTAAAAAGAGGGGTGGCCGCCAAAGGCGGCGGGGTGTGTTTTTTTGTTTCTGCGACGAAATACACACCCCGCCCGCTTTGCGGGCCACCCCTCTTTTTAGAGGGGAGTTGTATGCTGATTATTATTTTATGTGTAACACTTTATATGCTTGACTATTTTCTCTCCCCATGCTTAAATGTTTAGTCTTAGCCCTATAAAAGCGGGTCAAGATCGCCTTTTATCAAAAAGGCGGTTTTTTATTTTTTTTTAAAAAAAGGAGGTGAAAAAGGTTCTTTGACAATTGATTTTTTGCGTCGTTTAACGGATGGACAGTTGTTGTCAGATTTTTAACTTTTGTGAATGAAAGGAAAACTCAATGAAAAAATTGAAATTTTTCGGTGTTTTGGCTTGGTTGTTTTGTTTGGCGGTTTTTGGTTCGGGTATGGTTTTTGCTCAGAATCCACCGTCCTACACGGTTTCAAAAGTTGGTAATTTTCCAGACGGGTATGTTGTTTATGCGACCGGTATTAATGATGGTGGCCAAGTCGTAGGTTATTTTAACAGCAATATGCCTCCTTATGCTACTGTCGGCTTTATTTGGAATAGCATTACAAACACAACGGTATATCTTGGTGAAAACATTTACCCCAAAGAAATTAATAACTCAGGAAAAATTGTTGGAAACAAGATTAATGCTGACGGATCAGAACAGGGATTCTTTTGGCAAAATGGAGAAATTTTAGATTTTGGTGATTTTTACCCAACTGCAATTAATGATAATAATCAGATTGTGGGATACAAATATGATGAAAATTATTATTGTACTGGGTATTTGTGGGAGAATGGTAATTTTACTAATCTTTGCGATGGCAGTTGTATGCCGTTGGATATTAATAACTTTGGCAAAATTGTCGGTGAATTTTATGATGAGAATTATGAAAATCATGGTTTTTTATGGGAGAGTGGAAACATCATAATTATTACCGGCACTGATGCACGGTCTAACAATATAAATCTAAAAGGACAAATTGTTGGTGATTACTATTATAATGATACAACGGAGCATGCATTTTTTTGGGATAATGGCGTTTTTCAGGATTTTATTGGAGATGATTACTATCACCATGCAGCATATTTTATCAATGATTTTTCCCAGATTATTGGAACAATTACAGTTATCATTGACGGGAACGGTGAGGATCATATTTTTTTATGGGACAATAATGTATTAACGGACCTTAATGATTTATTAAAAGATGATGTGCCTAGGTTTTTTCATATTGCATCAGGGGATGGCTTTAATAATAAGGGACAATTAGTTGTAGTGGGTGAGAGTGGCGATTTTCCTAGTACCGATTCATTTTTACTCACCCCCACAAACCAACCCCCAGAAGCGGCCACCTGTGGCGACCAAACCGGAGAAGCCGGTGTTGTTACAACGCTTGACGCTTCCGGCAGTTCTGATCCGGACGGTAACTATCCTTTGACTTATGCTTGGACATTGGTGTCGGCTCCGAATGGTTCAACTTCAGTTCTGGACGATCCAAGTTCGGTCAGCCCGTCTTTTACGCCCGACATGCCTGGAACTTATGTTTTTGAGTTGGTGGTGACAGACAGTCTGGGGAATGCGAGCGCGCCTGTGCAGACGACGGTAACCTCGGTTAACAATCCGCCGACAGCGAATGCCGGGCCGGATCAGGTTGTCGTTCAGACAGGGACATTTGTCACGCTGGACGGTTCACAGTCCGCTGATCCGGAAGACAACACGCTTTCCTACGCTTGGACAATCGTGTCTCAGCCGGAATGCAGTGCCGCAACGCTTAACACAGCCAATGTGGCTCAGCCGACATTGCCGGTTGATTGTTATGGCACTTATGTTTTGCAGGTGACAGTCACTGATTGTTATGGGGGCAGTGACTCAGACGAGGTGATCATCACTTTTGAAAACGTCGCTCCGGTCGCGAATGCCGGCGTGAATCAGAGCGTTGCCAAAGACGATACGGTTTATCTGGATGGCAGTTTGAGCTCTGATGCTAACGGCGACGCGTTGACTTACGCTTGGAGCTTGGTTTCAAAGCCAAGCGATTCCAACGCGAGTTTGTCTGATTCAACCCTGGCAATTCCGACCTTCGTTGCCGATCAGGCCGGTGAATATGTGCTTGGCCTGGTTGTAAGCGATGGCATCCTTGCCAGTCCTTTAAGCAGTGTCACGGTTGTGGCGGTCAACAACCAGTTTACGGTAACGGAAAATTTGCAGAACGCGCTTGCGGAAATTGAAGGTTTGCTGGACAGTGATTTTGACAAAAAGCAAGAGCGCAAAAATTTATCCAAAGAGATAACCAGCGCGCTTAAAGAAATTGATAAGGGTAAGCCGGATAAAGCCTTGAACATTCTGCAGAACAAAGTGATTGTCCGTTTGGATGGCTGTGCATTGCGGGGAACGCCTGATTTGGTAAACGGAAATGATAAGGACTGGATAACGAATTGCGATGCCCAGGATTTGGTTTATCAGTGGATTGTGGCCGCGATGCAACAACTTTAAACGAGGTTTGATCATTTTAAACAGTAAATAAACAAAATATGTAATATAATTTGAGACTGCTTTAGCATTGTTGCTAAGCAGTCTCTTTTTTGTTCGCTCCATTTAACTCTGGATCCCGGATATTTTTTTTCTCGCTGACGCTCCAAAAAAATTCCGGGATGACAAACAACATATTATCCAACATATTTGTAATAAACACCAAAAAAATGCTATAATATGTTTATGAAATATAGTTTTCCACACGAAACTATATTTGTTGGTATGAAGATAAACAAGGCTTAGATTAAACATTTTTTAAAGAAATTTATTTATAATTTATGAACATGTTTAAAGGGATATTTTTAAAGAAAAAAAATTTTGGTTTTACCTTGATTGAACTTTTGATTGTCATTGCCGTGATCGCGATACTCACCTCAATTGTCTTTGTCGCTTTGAATCCTTTGGCTCGTTTTCAGGATGCCAGGAACAGCGCGCGCTGGACGGACGTTAATGCCATGTTGTCAGCGTTAAAACTTCATCAAGTTGACAACGGCGGACTATATTACGGAGATATCCAGAACTTGGAAAATGATAAATACTTTATGATCGGTTCAGGAGATAATGCCAGCGCGATTGTATGTTCCAATCCGACCGTAGAATTGGAGCAATATTGCATTGATTTGTCTTTTTATTCGGAAGAGAGAGGCTATCTTCCCTCTGTCCCGATTGATCCCGGCTCAAACGAAACCAATGAAGAATATACCGGTTACTACCTTATGAAAGATAGCAACGGATCAATCACTGTCGGGTCTTGTTATGAAGAGCAGGGCTCAGCGTCTGCGGTGCCGCAAATTTCTGTTAAACGGTAATCAATATCAAAAATTTTTTGAATATAATTTGTATGCGTAAAGTAAAGTAAAAAGATTCATAAATCCCCATGCTTAAACTGGTTAGAAAAATTTTTTCCAACATAATTTTTAAGTTAATATTTTTGATAATATTATCAATGGCTGTCTTTGGCTTCATGGGCGGCCGTTTTATTTTTGTCCGAGCATCCAACAATCAGGTTAACATTTTTTCCAACACCTTTACGACTGAACAAAGCGAAGGAGACGCGCGTTGGGAAAACATTGGTAATTCTACCAGCCAGGACCTGTCGCCGCAAGCTGATTTTGCTTCGTTTAATCAAGAGAATTCCGCTTATATCGTGTTCCCCCCATACGCTGAAGCTTCGGGGGGCGAGGCCCCATCCAATGAAACTTCGGGGGGAGAGGTTGAATCTGTTGAAGTTGTTCCGGCTGAAGAATACAGTGAGCCGAATGTTGAAAATGAAGCCGGGGAAAACCCCGCTTCTGATCAATCAACAGATAACTCTGCGGAAACTCCCGTGGTGGATCAATCGGCAGACAACGAGAGCGGGCAAACAGAGAATCCTGACAGCGGCATAGATGCCGATGGCACGGTGGACGCGGCGGCTGAAGAGGCAGCGCCGGCGGAGCAAGCGCCGGCCAGCGAACGAAGCGATGATGCTCCGAGTGATGACGCAGGCGATGTTTCAATGGCAGGAAAATTGAAAGAAAGTTTGAGACAGGTGCTGGGTATCTTCCAACCATCAGCCGTGTTAAATCCCAAATCTGCCAACGCGGCCGATCCGGACGGCACAGCCGATGAATTTTTGAATCAGGCCGGACCCGTCAAGCAAAGCATAATTTTTTCCGACTTCAGCGTTCCGGCGGGATACGAAACCAACATTGTAAGCGGCATAAATTTAAGGTTGTCGCTGGCGGCTAAAAGCCAGCTGGCAGAAGACTCTTTGTCGTTTGAATATTCAATCGGCGGCGATTGGAAGGAATTGGGCGAAATCAACATCTCGGATGAGGTTTCCAATGGCCAGTCAGGCGATTATCTGCAATTTCCTCTTCCGGCGGATGTTTCGTGGGCTGATATAAACAAATTGAAAATCAAGGCCAGCTACGAAAACCCGGCTCCTTTGTCAAAGGAGAACGGCGATGAAGTTAAGATCTACCTTGATGCCTTGTGGGTTGAAGTGAATTACTATGACCCGAATGAAAAATTAAATGAAGAAATACCCGCAGAAGAAGAACTTTCTGATAATCCGAACACGCAAATTGACTTGATTTCCGGCAAGAAAGATTTTACGACCAAAGAGATTCCGGAATTTAATTTTCGTTTTTCAAAAAAGAAAGGGATGTTGGAAAAGCTTTGGTCCGAGATTGTTAATTTTTTTAGCGATGAATACAGCGGCATTCAGATATCGGCCAAGCTCAAGGATTGGCAGGATGATAAGATTTCTTCAAAGATTGATGTTCAGTACAATGAAAATGGCGAGTTTGAAGTCAGGTTGCCGGAGTATATGCGGCAATTTAAGCCGGGGAAAGACAGCCTTGAGATAACGATTGATGACGATGGAGAGGTAAGCACAATGACTCAGGATTTCACTTGGGGAGTGCTGGCGTTCAACACGGATCTGTCCGTGTATGAGCCGGGCAAGCAAGCGTTTTTACAGATGGCCAGTTTGAATGACTCCGGACATACTTTGTGCGATTCCAATCTCCAGCTTGAGATCACAGCGCCTTCATCGGAAACGACGATTTTTTCCGTCAGCGCGGATGAAATCCTAGAAAGCAAAACCTGCGGAGCCGACAATGTCACGGACAACCCGGATTACTATGTTTTTTATACGCCCGCGGAAGAAGGGGACTACCAAGTTAAATTAACCAACCTGGATAACGGTTATTCCGTAACGGATACATTTAAAGCTGAGCATGACAGCAGATTTGTGGTTGAGAGAAAGTCCGCGACCAGAATCAATCCTTTTAAGTCAGGTTATGCCATGCATATCAAGGCCACCATCCAAGAAGATTTCAGCGGCTTCCTCAGGGAAACAGTTCCTGCCGCCTTTCGTTTGGGGGAAATTTCAAAAGGCGGCAGAATTGAGCCGGGCGCCGATGAATTCAGCCAGATCATTTCCTGGCCGGTTGAACTTTTTGCCGGAGACAGTATTGAATTTGAATATACTTATTTTGCGCCCAAAATCAGCCCGCAATTTTATTTGATGGGGCCATTGCTGGCTTACGCTGATGATCAGGTGATTTACACTGAGGAGCGGGAATGGCAGATCGCGTCCGATGCTTTAACGGTTGCATATGTTAAAAATCGCGTTTCTTCAGGCCTTATTGATGCCAATCCCAATGAAACAACCATTACATCGTTATCCGGATTTTCCAACGGCAATTATATTTTGTTTTCCGGGGTGGGCAGCATTAACGCCAATAGCGCGACAACCAGAATGCAGAATTCGTTGGATGCCGGCGGCGCGAATTTTGCCACCACTCAAGAGCAGAATGAAGGTCCCGATAATAACGCCGCTCAACAAGACGACCGGTGGGCATATTTTTCCATGTTGAACCGCACCATGTCTTCCGCTGAAACCGTTCGTCTGCAAGCTCTTGATTTATCCGGGGCAGGGGTTGAGGATGAATCATACATTTTGGGAATCGCCACCTCAAGTCTCGGCGTCTGGAACAAGGACTATTTTTGGGCGGAAAATGCAACGGTTGACAACACGATCGGTACGACGATAGCGGGCGAAAACAACCGCGCCAGCATCACATTTACCGCCGACGGTACCAGCCGTTATCTCATCATCGCCGAAGCAATGACTCATAGCAATGCCGCTGATAACATTGCAGAAATGGCCATTTGGGACGGTTCCGCGGCCATGGTTAACCACATTCGCGATACGGAAAACGTGGCTGATGAGCCGGTCTTGTTTGCCGCTACCACGACTGTGCCGACCGCAGGATCAAAAACCTATTCAGTCCGGGTGCGCGGAGAAGTTCTCAACACGAGCGTTCACTACTATAGTTCCGCAATCCTTATCATTCGGCTTGATTATTATGAAAATTACAGCTGTGATGGCCGTTATAATGCCGGGACAATCAGCGTTACTCCGGCGTTTAACTCTGTCGCTTCAACCAGTCTGCAATTGAGCAATGGAGGGGATGTGGTGGCGCTTTATTTCGGCGGTTTTACATCCGGCACTCAGAACAATGAAGTTGCCCTTCGCGCCCGTCAGGATTCAACAGTGCTCTTTAAGAATGACGAACAGGATGTTGGCGATAGCACCGGTCGCAATGCGGTTTGGGAAACGACCGATGTCCACAATGTCTTATGGCTGGATAACATTGCCGGCGTCAACACCAGTACGCATTTTTATGACATGGCGATGCAAGCCAGCGTTTCCGGTCCAACATCCCGTTGGTCGCTGGTTTGCGCTTGGAGTAAAGCCGAAAAGCCGATTTTGATCGCCAGCGCCACCGGCACGCAAGCAACAGCCATGGGCATTCCCAGCGCTGATAACTATCTTGGGGGAAAATTCATTCTGGTAGGAACTGTTGGGACTTCCAGCGTTACCGGCATCACGATCACTGAAAACGGCACCGTGGACGCGCAAAATAATTTGAGCAACATCAAGCTGTACTACGATCTTGATATTTCAGCGCCGTATGATTGCGCTTCTGAAAGCTTTTCAACAAGTGATACGCGTTTTGGCGCCACTTCTTCAAGCTTCAGCGCCGCTAACGGTACGGCATCGTTCAGCGGAAATGTTGTTGCGAGCACAACAGCCGCGATGTGCGTCTATACCGCGTTGGATGTGGGCGTGAATGCATCCACCAATCAAACTTTAAACATTGACATCAGCAATCCATATACTGACATTACCGGGCCTGGAATTGTCGGCCCCCTGACAACAGTTTCAATCACCGGCACCACCACTCTTTACCATGCCATCACCTTAAGCGCCATCGGCACTCAGACGGCGGTGATTGATCTTAACTCCGATAACACGTATATCGGCGGAACATTTGTCCTCACAAACAATTTTGACACTCACAACATCACTGGCATCACGATCGCCGAAAACGGCACCGTGGACGCGCAGAATGATTTGAGTAACATCAAGCTGTTTTACGACTTGGATACTTCCTCCCCGTACAACTGCGCTTCCGAAAGTTACAGTGGCACCGACGCGCGCTTCGGCGCCACGTCCACCAGCTTCAGCGCCGCCAATGGCACAGCCGTCTTTACGGGGACGACCACCGCCTCAACGACAGCCGCGATGTGCGTTTACGTCGTTATGGATTTCAATCCCAGCGGAACTGACGGCGATACCGTGGAAATCCAGATTACCAATCCCGCAACCGATATCACCTTGAACTCGGGCGTGGCAGAGCCGGCCACGGCCGTCCTCCTTCCCGGAACGACCACTTTGAACGGCCCCAACGAGTCAGTGCTCGCGAACGCCCAGCGCAAAGCGGATCTGTTTACGGACATACCGAATGACGGCTGGACCAATGAGAATGAGATCAATCTATCCGCTTTGGCAAGCCTGATTCCGGGCGCGACCACCTCCAAATTTGATTTTTACTTCCAACTGGTGGACGAGACCGGGACTTTTTCCACCGCGACCACGGCTCCCGGAAGCACTTGCGTAACCGGCGCGGCTTATGGCGGCTGTGCTCCCAAAATTTGGAAAACCTCCGCCTCCACCACCGTCTGGTATGACACGGCTTGGGGCTATCGCAAAAAGATTACGATCAATGCCAGCCAAGTGGCAACCACCACTTCCGGCTTTGTCGTGCTCGCGACGACGACCGACCCGGATTTGGCTTACACGACTTTCGGCGGCCACGTCGCGTCGTCCACCGGCGGCGACATCCTGATCACTGATTCTGACGGCCTGACCAAACTGGACTACGAAAGAGAATTCTACGCTTCCAGCACGGGTCAGCTGGTCATTTGGATTGAGACCGCCATTTCTTCCACCACCAACAAAGATTTATATATTTACTATGGCAATGCCGTCACGACTGTCAATCAGGAAAACCGGACCGGCACCTGGAACAGCGGCTACACTCTGGTCAATCATATGAAAGACGATCCCGGACCGGGAGTTGCCGGCGATATCAAAGATTCCACATCCAATGCTAACAATGCCCAGGCGACCGCCAACATGGCGCCGTCCGCTCTGGTCAACGGGTGGCTGGGGAGAAGCATCAGCTTTGACGGCGATCAAGACGGCTTGACGGTCCCTTCAAGCGGCAGTATGAACGGCGCTACCGGCGCGGGGCAAAGGAGGACTTGGTCGTACTGGCTGAACTTTACCACCGTTACGGAAAACACCTTGCTTACGGATAAGAACGCTTTTGGCGGCGAATCTTTATGGAGCGAGGCTCATTCCGCCGGCGGAAACAAGATCAAGGGCGGCGTAGCCGGTACCGGCCAATTGTCTTCCGCCACGACCTTTAACACCGGTCAGTGGTATCATATCGTTTTTGACTATGACGGCGCCAACTCAAGATTGTACGTCAACGGCGCTTTGGATGCCGGACCCAATGCTCAGGTGGCTCCGGCCGATTCCGCCACGGTCTGGTCGATCATGGGATCAGCTGCCCTCTACGAAGTAAATGGCCAATTGGACGAACTTCGGGTGACCAATGTCACTCATGCTGCAGATTGGGTCTTGACTGAATACAACAATCAAAGCAGTGTCAGCACCTTCCTCAGTTTTGCCGATGAAGAAGCGATTTTAGGTACAACCTATGAAGGCATTGTCAATGTGGCAACGATCCCTGACAGGGGCTCATCCACTGATATGGCGCTGGGTTACAAATGGCAGGTGCTGGCTTGCGGCGCGGCCGGCGGCTGCTCTTTTTGGGATGACTTCAATTCCACGCTCCCCAATTTCAGAGTGGATACGGTCATGCCGGGAGCTCCGGGAAATTTGAGCTTAGCTACGACAACAGCCACGACAATCACCTTGAATTTCGGCGGCCAGACCGATGAAGCGAACTTTGCATATTACAAGATTTTTTATAAGATCGGCATTTCCGGCGCGGAGATAACCGACTTAAGCCACGCTGATGCGGACATGAATTTTAAGAATTATAATGGTACCGCCACGACGACGATCACCGGCCTGCAATCCGACACGCAATATGTCATCAACATCTGGGCGTACGATCTGGCCGGCAACTTGGCTCCGGCCGCAACCGAATTGATCGTCACCACTTCTGTGGCGCCGAATTATCACGCCCGAAGCGTTGAGTTCTTGGCGGGCGCGTATTCCGGAAACGGCGCCACCGGACAGCTTTCCAACACTGCCCAGACTTTTTCCGTTTTTGATCTCCAGCTGGCTGAAACAGAAACGGAGATCAGAAATGCTTATATCGTCTTTGAATCGCAATTTGAAGCTTATCATCAGAATTCAGGGAATTATACGGGGTACCAATTGGCTTTTGACACTTGCGCCGCGCCGTGTACGGCAGACGCTTTCTCGGGCAGTGGCCGGGTTTTGGCGTCCAGCACTTCGGTCCTGGCTTATGACGCCACCTCCACCAATCAGGCGCGGATTCTTATGGACGTGACCGCGGAAGCGCAACTGGCCGCTTACGCCGGAGAAGGCGGAGACATGGAAGCCCAGGTCGGATACAAACTGCAGACAAACATCGCCACCAACTCCATCGCCTTCGCAAAAGCGACGCTGGTTGTGACATATGCATACAACGATGACGCCACGACCGATATCACCAACACGGTGGTTTATCCTTTGGAATCCAAGACTGCCGGCGATTCCGGCAGCCGGCGCGCCTCTTCTAGCGATGACTGCGTCCGCAATTCAAATTGTCCGACCTTTGATTACAACTTGAGCATTCCGGAACTTGGGAGCAGTCTGTCGCAATGGTTCCAGCTGGAAGGCATAAACATCGGGCACGGGAGCTTTGACGCGTCCACCACCGTCAATCTTCAGACTTTTGACGTCAACAGCGCGGCTTTTGTGCAAGAAGCCGGCAATGGCGGCGAACAGGGAAATTTCCCCGGTATGATTTTTAACAATGTTTATGGATACGCGGAAAATGCGACGCAGACTCTGGAAGTTCACCTGACAAGCCCCGGCGCCGCAACGTACTACGCTTTGGGAGGGGAAGTGAAAGAAACTTATACCGCGTCCAAATCAGCCGCTGTAAAAACCAGAACCGTGTCATTTCCACTCGGGATTCTGACCACCGGCCAGAGCTCCTCGGTTTTCAATTTAAGCACCGCTGTGTATTTCCCGGAAAACGGCACCGGCTCCGGAGTTGTAAGTGTCAAAAAAGCTTGGCTCAGGGTCATCGGCAATGACTATCTGCCCGGCGCTTACAACATCACCGTTTCGTCAAAAGTGGGAAGCAACGCCCAGTCCGGGAATTATGTTTATAACATCAATGCCGGTACGGAAATGGTTAAGCCGGCCTTTAAAGTGATTCACGTCATTCCTTTGGCTGATTACGCGGAATTGAATCAAGCCAACGCTAGCGACCCGAAAACGGTAACGGCCTACACCACGAACAGTTCGGTCAACATGGGCGGCGTATCGGCGGAACTTGTCATCACATATTTATACACTGATGAGTCCAGCGGCTATCTGTCTTCGCTTAGCTTGTACGGAGGACAGCCGGATATGACAGCCAATTCACAAGCGGCCACGGCCACGATCGCGAATTCCGTTTTTCCGGAAATGAGAGGAGCCCTCACATTGCGCGCGGCCGCTTTGCTCGGCAGTTTTCTGTTTACGGATTCAGATGCCGATATGCCCAGCGCTTGGTTTACGATGGACATGAACATCGCGCCCGGAACCCCCGTTTGCAATCCGACCGGCAATTTTTCCGGGCACAGCGACGACATGAACAGCTTTATGGAGTATTATAAAGATGTCACCAGCGCTTTTTCCGTTACAGACAGAGAGTCTTACACGGCATGCTATGCCAACAACAATCCGGCCGATGCCACGGCTGGCGCCAAAATGAACGCGATTTTCCTTTATACTTATCAGTGGGACGCGCCGCCTTCACAGCTTACGGAAAACGATTGGCGCTGGTATAACAACGCGGATGCGGCAACTCCGGGCGCCGCCCGGGCCGCGGAAAACACCGGTATCAGCGGGGTCAATCTCGGTGATGCCTTGCGCCTCCGCCTGAACATCGGCGTTTCTCGCACCGATCTGGCCACTTCCACGCAGTCATTCAAATTGCAATTCGCCGGCGGAACGGATTGCTCTGCGATCAGTTCCAGTTCCTGGACCGATCTCGGGGGCGTGGCGGCATCAACCGCTTGGCGCGGATACAACAACCCGACTCCGGCTGATGGCGACGCCTTGTCCGCCGCGCAACTCATCTCATCAACCAGGGCCGAATCTTATGAAGAAGCGAATTCCTCGGCGGCCAATCCGGCCGGCATTCCGGACGGCAATTTTGCCGAATGGGACTGGGTGGTTTACAACAACTCCGCCACCAGCTCCACTGATTTTTGCTTCCGCATGGTAAAAAGCACCGGCGTTGAGCTGGATGACTATCTATCAGACAGTTATCCGACCGTGCTTACCGCTCCGGCAAACACCGCGCCCAATGCGCCGTCCGGACTCCAGCAAGCCAGAAGCAATGGCGCGCTGATTGCCAATTCTTCTTGGGTAAACCAGAACACGATCAAGCTGACGGCGACGGCGACCGACCCCAACATCAGCGAGGCGCTGACTTTATATTTTGAATTGGCATCTTCAAGCGCTTCTTTCCGGACTGCCACGACTGTGCCGTCAGGGGCTTGCGCTCCCAATACAACGTATGCGGCATGCGCTGCAAAAGTCTGGGTGGCGACCAGCACGGCCGGGGATTACCGAACGACTCCGTTTACCGGCACCACGACCTTGGTGGGATTGCCTGACTATGAAGGCTACAAGTGGCAAGTGATGACCTGCGATGACGACAGTACCTGTTCCAATTGGACCCAGTTCAACGCCACGACCCCGAACTTTGATGTTGATATCACACTGCCTTCCGCTCCTGGCAATTTGACCTTCGCGACTTCCACCCCGACTGCCATCACCTTGGCTTACGGCGCGTCCACGGTTGAAACTAACTTTTTGCAATATCGTATTTTTTATAAAGTTAAGGTCGGGACCAGCACTCCAACAGAAAGTGATACCGAGCAGACTGACAGCAACTTAAGCTTTAAGGATTACAACACCGCCACTTCCACTTTGGTTTTAAGTCTCGCCGCCGGCACCACATATGTTTTCAACATCTGGGCTTATGACCGAGCCGGCAACAAAGCTACGGCTACGACTGCCGTTTACGGTACGACCACCTCTTCCTTCAACCCTCCTTCCGGGTTTATCACTGTCAGCACCAGGCAAAAAATTGACGGGTCAAAAACCGTCAGCTTGACTTTGTTGGTTGACGATCCGGACAACAATGATACGCTCCGGGCCAAGGTCATGTATCGGCCGGGAGAAGACTGCAATTTTTCCGGCACCTCTTCCGACCCGACCATAGACACGGCAGACGCCAAGACGTATGCCACGTACGGCGATCCGAAAGTGGATAACGCTTATCCATATCAGATCGGTTCTTCCACCGGCTGGATCATGACGTCGCCAGGCCAGAACTTTGTTTTTTCCGAGTGGCGAAGCTATGTGGATGAGCCGACCGCCAACGGCAAGTACTGTCTGGGCGTGGTGGTCAATGATACGACCTTTGATCAGGTGGCAACGCATACCCGCGTGATCACCCTGGACAATGTTGACCCGACTCAGCCCGGGCCCTTGACATTGGCTCAGAAGAACTATGACAGCGTCTGGCTAAGTTTTGGATCCAGCAGTGTTGACTCCAATTTCAGCGAGTATAAGATTTTTTACAAGCAGGGACTTTCCGGGGTAACAACCTCAGATACGCTTTGGAGCAAGACCGATGATCCTCAGCTGGGAGCGGCGAATTATGAAACCGGCACTTCAACTTTAATCACTGGCCTCAGCCACAACACGGATTATGTCTTTAACATTTTTGCTTATGACACTTACGGTAACATCGCCACTTCGTCAACGGAACTGCATGTCAAAACCAACGCCGCGCCGGTCAACATTTCCGCCGACGGCCAGTACTTGAGCGACGGGATTACAGCCATTCTCAACGGTTCCTGGATCAGCACGAGCAGTGTCCTGCTCAAAGCCTCCGCTCATGACCAGGACGCGGGGGATCTTGTGACCTTTTACTACCAACTTATTACAGCCACCGGCACCTTCGCTTCCGCCTTGACGCCCCCGGCGATAACTTGCGCGTATAACACCGACTATGCGAGTTGTGCTTCAAAGATTTGGGCGATCGCAACAACTTCGTCGGCTTTGCCGGCCGGCTGGTACGATTCCAATTGGCTGTATCGCAAGAAGATAACCATCAACGCATCCCAGGTGCCTGCCAACCAGACTTCTTTCCCGGTTTTTGCGAGCACCACGGATGCGGATTTGGCAGCCAATGCCAGAGCGGACGGTTATGATATCGTCTTTACCGATTCCACCGGCACTTCCACATTGAATTATGAAAGAGAGTACTATAACTCCGCCACCGGTCAGTTCGCGGCCTGGGTTAAGACCAACATCTCTTCCACCACCAACACTGATCTGTATCTGTACTATGGCAACACCGGCGCCATCACTGATTCGGCCACAACAACCGGAGTGTGGGACGCCAATTATCACGGCGTCTGGCACTTGGCGGAAAATGTCGTTGACGAAGCCACTCTGGCTGGCGCGCATCGCGACTCAACTTTTTATAACAATCACGGCGGGCAAAACGGCAACAATGAGATTTCTGCTTGGATACATCAGGGCCAGGATTTTGACGGCTTAAATGACTATGTTTCCATACCGAATTCAAGTTCATTGAGTTTGACCAATTCGGTAACGATGGAGGCTTGGGTCAATGGCGCGATCGGCACGGTTCCGGCTTCTCAGAAGTTAACATATACAACGGTCGGAACCACGACTTTCTGTGTTCCGGCCGGAGTGACGAGCATCACGGTCAAATCTTGGGGCGGTGGCGGTGGCGGTGGCGCTGGTGCGCTAGGCAATCCTGTTACTATGCGATCAAATTTTGGCGGCGCCGGCGCCGGCGCCGGGTTTGTTCAATCAACTCTTTATGTTGTTCCGGGGGAATGTTTGACAGTTTTGGTTGCGGGCGGCGCGGGCGGAGGTTCTTATATTGCAGGCGTTGGATCCGCAGGCGGCGGCGGCGGTGGTGGTGGAAGATCTGGTATTTTGCGCAGTACGACACCGTTAGCGATCGCCGCTGGAGGAGGAGGAGGAGGAGGAGCATCGGCCGCTAGGGACTATTCTGAAGGCGCGAACGGCGGCGTAGGCGGCGGAACGAGCGGTACTGCGGGTGCCAATTCAACTTCTGCAATCGGCGGCGGTCCCGGCACGCAAGTTGGCGGCGGCGCCGCTGGAACCGGTACCAATGCCGGTACGGCTGGTGTTTCGCTTTACGCAGGCTTAGGCGCCGCCGGCCGGAATGCGGAAGGTGCTGATGGCGGCGGCGGAACTGCAGGAGCAATCGGCGGCGGCGCAGGCGGTTTGGGCAACATATCAGCCGGCTATGCCGGCGCGGGCGGCGGCGGCGGCGGATTTTACGGCGGCGGCGGCGGCGGAGAATCGGGAGCGGCGAACAGTGCAGGTGCGGGCGGCGGCGGCGGATCAAGCTATGTTACGGGTCTCTCCACTTCAACTTATTCAGGAGCAAACAAAAACGCTGGTAATAATTCTGATAGTGATTATGATGGAAATGCGGGGATAGGAGGAGATGCAGGCACGCCATCAACTGCCGGCAGTGCTGGCAACCCGGGCTTGGTTGTTATTTCATATACACCTTCAATCGTCCTCATGGGCAAAGGCAGCGCTTATCAGGTAAATTTAAATGATAGCTCCATACTCACAGGCGCCATTGGCAGCAGCACAGCGACGACGACTCTCAATTCCGGCTGGCATATGGTGGCAATGACTTATGACCGCAACGGCGGATCAAGCCAATTGAAATTGTTCATGGACGGCATTGTCCAAGCGACAGCCGCGACTTCCGCGGCCATCAGCGCCAACAGCAATCCGATAAGCTTGGGAGAGTTCTTTGACGGCGCCGTTGACGAGTTGCGCGTTTCCAGCTCCTCTCGCTCGGCCGATTGGATGAGAACAACGTATAACAACCAAAGAAGCGTGGCGAATTTTATGACCATCAGCACCGAGTCCACGGTAACGTCATACTATGAATCAATGCTGGTCATCACCATTCCGGACAATCCGGACTATGCCACGGGCTACAAATGGCAGGTCATAGCCTGCGACGACGACAATGATTGCACCGCTTGGGATAAATTCAATCTGGCGACTCCGAATTTTATGATAGATACAGTCGCTCCCACGGCGCCCGGACAGCTTACGCTGAACAGCAAGACTTCCAGCAACATCACTCTTGATTTCGGAACCGCGACCGACGAAGACAATTTTACGGAATATAAAGTTTTCTACTCAACCAGCTCGCCGGTAACAGAAAGCGACACCCTTATCAGTTCTTCCACGGAATCCAGTTTGGGCTACAAAAACTATAATTCTGCCACAAACTTCACAATCAACAATCTCAATCCCGCAACTACTTACTTTTTTAACATTTGGGCCTATGACGCCGTTGGACACAAAGCCAGTTCAACAGTCACTTTAGTTACGACCAATTCTGCCATCTCCACTCCGGGCGCGATGTTTTATACCCGGAACAACCGAGCGATCTATTACCGCGTTTGGAACGGGACAGCTTGGGGAGGCGAGCAGAACAGCGGCAACATCACCGGGGTCGGCGAGAATATCCGTCATATCCGCGCGATCAGAAGCGACAGTGGCGCCAAGATCGGCCTGTTGTTCAAGACCTGGGATGGCACCAATCAGAAATGGTGGGGCGCGGTTTACCGTTACGGCGCCAATGATTTCGTCAATGTGTCCGCGCTTGGCACGACTTGGGTAAGCGCGGTCAACAACAATTTGATAACTGGTTGTATCGCGCCTTTGTCCGGAGGGGAATTTATGATTGTCAGAAATGACAACGCGTCAAATGGCGCCGTTGCTTTCTCCTGGGACGGCGTCAATGGCTGGACCACTGAAGGTACAGTTCCCGGAACCGCCGATTCCGGAAAAATGGGCGTGATGAACGCCTGCGAGCTTGTCCGCCGCCCCGGGACAGACAACTATCTGCTTTTGAGTTTTGACGATGACGCCGACACCGGCAGCATGTACTACCACGGCGGAGCCACTTATGCCAGCACTTCCTGGACCACTTGGAGAGAGCTGTCAACCGATGCGGCCAACACGGATAATTTCACAGGTAGCGCCTTCTTTGATCCAAGCAACAACACGCGCGGCGCGATCAATTTTTCCAACAGCGCGACCAACGGCTATACCTCTGCCCAGTATTTTGACTGCACTTCCAATTCCATCAGCTATGGCGCAACCCAGTTAAGTCCCGCCACCGCCCCCGGCAACTGGGATAACGCTTTCGTCCACGGCGAATTCGCCATTGACCCGAACAGCGCAGGGATTGCATACTTCGCCGGGCGCGATACGGGCGGACAGTTGAATGTTTATAAAGTTACCACCGCCGGGTCAGCCGTCACTTGGGCAACCAGCACGAGCGGCGATAATATTTATAATAATAATTTGTATAGCGATATCAATTACGCGCAGAAGCCGTTTGCCCTATCCTTTTACAAGCCTGGCAAAGGCGTGGTGATTGGCAACACGGCTTCTAACATTGCGCCATTTTATAGCGTCATCACCACCGCGGTTAACACTCTTACCGCTACCTCGGCGGTTGAGGGGGCGGTCGCAAACAACTATTCCCGCGTCCGCGCTTATAATGACCCGAATGAATATGAATTCATCGCCATCTTTCAAAACGACGACGTGGATTATTCAGCGGTCTTCTTTGATCCGAGCAACACCCGGTTTTATAACAGCGGCAATCAGGCGTGGAACGAACTGGTAACGACTTCCGCCGCGGCGGACAAAGATGATGAGTGTACGACTTTTGCTTATACCAAAATCAATTCCGAACCGGATTTTCCAGTGGCGCTCGGGCAATTCAAGAACAACGGGACAACGACGATTGCCAATCAAGCTTGGACCAACGAAACCTCCGTCAAATTCCGCGCCAGTGCCGTTGATCCTGACACTTATGGCGGCGTCAAGCTTTATCTTAATCTCGTTGCCAACACCGATACGCTTGCCACCGGCACAACCGAATCCGCTTTCAACGCCTGCGCTTCCACCACCGCTTGGACCGCCTGCGCCAGCAAAATTTGGCAGATCGCGTCCAGTTCCATGGGGGATTACAGCGTCGTGCCGTTTACGGCCACTGCCACCATCACCGCTCTTGCCAGCTCCACCATCGGCTACAAATGGCAGGTGATCGCTTGCGATAACCTGGCGGTCTGCTCCGCTTGGTCGGCCTTTAACGCGGCCCAGCCGAATTTTTACGTGGATGATTACGCGCCCTCCGCTCCCGGCAATCTGACGGCTTTTTCCATCAACAGTTCCAGCATCACCTTGCAGTTCGGCAGCGCCACGAATGAACAGAGTTTCAGCGAGTATAAGATCTTTTATAAGGCCGGCTCGTCCGGCGTTACAGAGGCCAATACGCCTTGGACGCAAGCCAATGATGCTCATCTTGCGAGCAAGACTTACGGCGGAGCGTCATATACCACGGTCACCGGACTGGCTTCTTCCACTCAGTATGTGTTTAACATCTGGGCGTATGATTTGGCCGGCAACAGAGCGAGCGCCACGGCGGAAGTGTCAACCACCACGAGCGCCTTGTCTTCCATCAATCAATCATCATTCCGCTTGGAAGACGATGACGGTACGAACGTCAATTCCAACACCTTCCCGGTAGCGGCGTCCACGACTTTGCCCAATTTGTATATCGGAGAGCGTTTCGCGGTCAGGATCCAGATTGAGAACACCGGCGGCGATGCCAAGTCTAACATCGTTTATAAATTGCAGTTTGAAAACAACACCGATGCTCCCGGAACTTGGACTGATGTCGGCGCGGCGACTGCCATGAGCTATGCTCTGGGCTTAGCCGGATCAAACGGCGACACGATATCGTCGCCCGCCAAGGCGGAAGCCAACGCCAGGACTTGGAGCGATGGCCGATGGTATGAGGGTACGAATCAGACCGGCAGCCTTAGCATTGCCAAGACCGCCTACACTGAGCTGGTATTTATGGTAAAAAATAACAATGCGGCCGCCGGCAAGACTTATCGCTTCCGCTTGTACAATCAGACCGAGAATAGCGCGCTGGAAGCTTACGCGAAATATCCGGTCGTCACGACCGTGGCGTCGGATACGATAAAATATTCCAAAGGGATTTTAGCGTCTCTGCCTTCAGCCACTTCCACTTTGGATTATCCGCTTGATCCCAAAGGCTATGCCGATGTCTTAAGCGATGATGCGATCAGGGATGCGGCTACCTCGTCCAGCAACTTTCCGGTTTATCTTTTTGCTACCAAACACGGCAACAACACGGATGCGGCTTCCAGCACTTGGAATGGCCAATCCACGGTCGGCGCCGCTTCAGGCAACGTTTATCTGCAAGTTTACCGCTTTGGTTCGGTCAATGCCTGGGTTACGGTGGCCACAGAGACAGCGGCTGTTGCCAATGTTGATTTCACTTTGACCGGAGGCGTCAATTCATATTTATCGGATTATTATGATGAGAACAATTTTATATATTGGCGTGTTTATCAGGCCAGCGGCAGTGAAACTTTAAAGACGGATTTCTTTAGCGCCAATTTTGCTCTGCCGATTCCGGAAACGAGGCAGATCCATTACCGCTGGCGCAAAGACAATGGCAGTGAACCGCTCGCCACTTGGCTGGAAGCGGAAGACATTGCCAGTCCGGTTGCCGGTTCTGAGATCGGCAAGGGCAGCACCACCAGACTGCGCGTTGAAACCGTGAATTTGGGCGGAGGAGACGCAGCCAATTATAATTACCGTCTGGAATACGCTTCTTCCAGCCTCGGCTGCGCGACTGATCCGGGCGGGTGGGTGGCAGTGCCGGCAACAGCTGCTGGTGGCGAGCATTTTGAGATCGGCGACAGCCCGTATGTGGGAGACGGCACCACCACGACCGCGCAGCTTTCCAACTCCGAGGGCTATACCTTCGTTGCCGGCGACGTCGTGGATGATGCCACCAGCGTTTCCGCCAACATCACCTTGCCGGAAAGGAGATATACGGAAATTGAATATACGCTTTTTGTCACTGATGACGCGGATGACGCGCAGACATATTGTTTCCGCGTGACCAACAATGGCGCGGCGCTTGATGCCTACAGCATTTTTCCGTCAGTCACGTTGTCGGGAAGCACGAATCACGCCCCGAATTTTATAGTCCAGCCGACAGATAATGACGCTTCTGGCGCTTCCGCGTCCACTTCTCCCACAGACGAAGGCACGAATGTGACTTTCTTTGCCACCGCCAGCGATGATGATGATAACCAGTACTATCTGGCAATCTGCCAAAGCGCGGGAATCTTAGCCGGCAATGATGGCGCTCCGACTTGTACCGGCGGCGCTTGGTGCGTATCCGGCGCAACCGCAAGCGGCACGCAAGCTGCTTGCGCTTATGCCGCCACATCAAGTTCGCCTGAGAACAATGATTGGTATGCATATGTCTGCGACAAGGTTTTTGGCTTCGGCCAGGCTAAATGTTCAGCGTTTTCTCAGGGCAATGATTTTTCATATGGTTCGCCTTTTGTCGTGAACCATGCCCCAACCTATACCTCCGTATCAACCGTGGATAACAACCGAAATCCGGGCCAAACTTTCAAGGTTACGGCCGTGTCCGCGGATACGGACAGTTCCGGGGGCGCTGATACTCTGCGCATGTTTGTCTGCACTACGAATGATATCATCAGTTACGGAGCGGGTTGCGCCAGCACGACCGTTTGTTCGGTGATGAGCACCAGCTCTCCGAACCCCAGCTGTTTCTTCACTCCGCCCGCCCCCTCTCCGGCCGGAACCACCACTTATTACGCTTTCGTGTACGACAGCCATGGCTTGGCTACCAACCCGGTTTCCCGGAGCAACACGTACACGATAAACAACAGCGCCCCCGCCTTGGGAGGATTAGTGCTGAACAACGGCGCTAACATCACGCTCAACATCAAAGACGCTCCGGATCTGGCCGTGCAAGCGGTAAACAATTCAGTTATGGATTTGAACGGTTGCGGGGACATTGACAGCACGATCGGAACGGTCTATATGTCCAATGCCACCAATGGTTATAATTGCACCGCCAACAACAATGATTGCTATCTGGCCACCACCACCGCTTGCGTGATGAGCGATTGCGCCAGCAGTACTGACATGATTGCGACCATCACCTGCACGGTCAACATGAAATATTACGCGGTTCCGACCGCCACTTCCACCAACAATCCTTGGGAGTCATACAGCTGGATGTCATATATGCTCGTTTACGACGGCGCGCATTATTCCGCCGCCACGTCCGCCGTCAATGTGGTGGATGTGAACGTCAATGTTGCTTTGGATGTGGCGGAAACCGAGATCAATTTCGGCCCCAGCATGTATGCCGGTGAAAATACCGGCACCAAAAATTCCACGACGACTGTGTATAACGCCGGCAATTCGCCGATCAATTCCAACATCAGAGGCAATGACCTGATTTCGCCGCCGGCGCTCCCGATTGAGGTCGGAAACATCAAATGGGATTTGGTAAATTTTGACTATGAGCTGGGAATCAAGCCTTTATCAAGCTCATTCCAGCTGGTAGACATTGTTGACCCGCGGCCCACCAGCACCTTAGGCGTTGCTGACGGGATATATTGGGGCATCGCCATTCCTTTTACCGCTGAATCAAAAACGTTTTGGGGTCAGAATACTTTTCAAGCGGTCGTTGATAATGGCGATTGGATCGTAAATTATTGATCATGAAAATTATAAAAAAAATAATTAAGATAAATAAGAAAAATAAGATTTATGTCATTGCCGCGGCTTTGATAGTCTTGATTCTTTTGGGTGTCGGCGTAAAAAAATATTATGATTCGCGTAAACAAGCCGTTCCGCAGGAAGTTAATTACGCGGATCAGGTGAAAATCGCAGATACGGTATATAAGATATCCCAGCTTATGCCTAAAGATGAAAAAGAAAGATCAATCTTAAACAACCTTACCGATTCATATAGCGCCTGGAAGGGGTATGTTGAGACTTTTAAAGATCACCAGCCGGAACAATATAAAAAAACCAAAGATTGGCCAAAAAAATTGTATCAGATTTTGGAATATATGAGAAAGGCAGAAGAACTCAGCAAAGAAAATGATCCTGAAAGCGCCTTGCAGCAACAGGCAGCCGCCCAGGAAATATTTCAAAAGATAAAAGAGGAGAACGGTGAATTGGTTTTGAATGCTGATCTGCTACTTTTTTATGACGACGCGCGAAAAATCGCAATTGCCGATTGGAAAGACGTAAAAACAATGCTTCCAGACTTGAAATATCAATTTACAGTCCTTAAAGGCTACAGAAGAGATGAAAACTATCAGCGTTTAATCTTAAATTTGGAAGATATTCTCGGGCGAATGGATAGATATCTGGATGGAAGTGATTTTCGGGCGGCCCAAAGCGAACTCTTGCCCGCTTTTTTGGAGCTATATAAAAGATATTAGAATGCGAAATAGGAATAAAAGGTAAAAATGTGTTATAATAAATAGTACAAAACCCACAAATCAACAAATTACAACCAATCAACAAATTTCTAAACAATACGAATATAAATTATTTGTAGATTTGTAGCAATTTGTTGATTTGTGGGTTAAAATTTCAGTTTATAAAGTGGTTATCATTATGAAACTGCCCAAGATTCTTTACGTAAATCTGATAATATTTATAATTTTTTTCATTGCTGTTTTTGCAATTGGTTTTTTTGTCATGAAAAATATCGGCGCTCTGCCGGCCGCCGCAGAAGAGACGGCCAAAGACAGCACGCCCCCGATCGTAACCAATGTTAAAGTTGCGGAAATCAGCGCGACTTCCTCAACCATAACGTGGGAAACGAATGAGCTTTCTGATTCCCTCATCAATTATGGGCTGGACAAGAACTATGGCATCGTCCGCGACCCTCGCGCCGATAAGACAAGCCATGCGATTGTGATTGATGATTTGATGCCGGGAACAGACTACTTTTTTCGCATAACGTCCGCTGACGGCAGCGGCAACCAGGGCATATCCAATGACTTTACCTTCAAAACCGCTTTACAGAAAAAAACCGGGGAGACGGATGTGCATGGGCTTACCGATGAGACCGGCACCGGTAACGGTCCAAGCACCATCAAAACCGGAGATGCGGGCCTCAGCGTGGAAGGCGTGAATCAGATCCTGTCCGCGATTGAAAACATCACAAGTGAAGAGACTCTGGAAAAGATTGTTGAAAAAACTCAGCAGAAAGCTCAGGAAATCATCGCGCCCCCGACCATCATTTTGGATTACGCCGACGTGGAGGTGGGCACTGATTACGCGATCATAACCTGGAAAACCGATAAAGAATCAAACACCGTGGTGGCGCTCGCGCAATCCGCCGTTTTTGATGAAACCAAAGAAGATCCATATATCTGGCGCGAAGGCAATCCGGACGAAATGGCGATGGATCATCGGGTTGAGATAACCGGTCTGACGCCGTCCACTGAATACCATTTCCAGGTGTCATCCAAATCAGCGTTAGGACTTACCGGCAAGAGTACGGACAAAGTGTTCAAGACAAAATCCATAAAACCGGAAATTTATAATCTGCAGATCACGAAGATTCAGGAAACTTCCGCCACCATCCGCTGGACCACAAACATCCCTTGTACCGCCATCATTGAATATACCAACCTGAACAACAATGATACCAAGTTGGAAGGAAACTCCACATACATCACAGTCCATTCCCAACAGCTTAACAATCTGGTCTTTGATACGTACTACTCCGTGATCGTTACGGTTGAAAGCGAAGACGGCGAAAAGACCGTAAGCGACCCCATGACATTCATCACCACTCGGGATGAAGTTCCTCCCTCAGTCCTCAAAGTTACGACCGAATCAACCATTTACCCCGGATCGGACAACAAGATTCAAACAGTCGCTTCCTGGCGCACGGATGAGTTGGCCAAGTGCCAGATGTTTTATCATCAAGGATTGGCGCTTTTGGACGAGCCTTTCAGTTTGCCCAAGGACGAGGATTACGGCCTCAAGCATGTCCAGGTGGCGACCAATTTCTTGCCGGCGTCCGTGTATAAATTCTGGATCATCTGCGAGGATGAAGCCGGCAACTCTGTCAAGTCAGAGGACTTCAGCATGTTGACTCCGAGCCAGGAAGAAAGCATCATTGATATTATCATAAAGAACTTTGAAGCCTCATTCGGGTGGGTGGGGAAGATGAAGGGCGGATAATGCTAAATGTGACGCTAATCCGCGAATAAATGCGAATGCCGCTAATCGCTAATAAAACATTAGCTATTCGCAGATTAGCATTTATTTGCATATTAGCGTCATACCACATTAGTAATTTGCAGATTAGCATTTATTCGCATATTAGCGTCATACCTGTTATGCCGGAGCCAATCATAAAATTAAAGAACCTGGAAATAACTTATAACCAAGGCAAGGAAAATGCTTACCTGGCGACGAAGGATGTTTCCATGGAAATATACCCGGGAGAATTCGTGGCGTTTTTCGGGCCGTCCGGATGCGGCAAATCTACGATTTTTTACAGCATCTTGGGAATTTTGGCGCCCTCAGCCGGAGAAATGTACGTCAAAGGCGAGAATCCGTATTCTTTTTCTCCGGAGGAGATGGTGACATTCCAAACCAAGACCATCGGCATCATCTATCAGGCGTTTTTTCTGATCAATTCTCTTTCCGTTTCCGACAATGTATCTTTGCCCCAAATTTTTCATGGCGTCCCTCAGGCCAAACGCAAAGCGTGGGCCAAAACAATTCTTAAGCGTTTTGATATGGACGGACAAGCTGACAAGTATCCGGAAAATTTGTCAGGCGGACAGTCCCAGCGCGTTTCCGTTTCCCGGGCCATGGTTAACAATCCGGACATTCTTCTGGCGGATGAGCCGACCGGCAATCTGGACAGCGTTTCCACCAAGCAGGTTATGGATGCTTTGGCCGAGATCAATTCGGCCGACAAGAAAACCGTCATCATCATCACCCACAACGCGGCCCAGCTGTCATACGCGCATCGGGTTTTTTATATGAAAGACGGAAAACTGGAAAGAGTGGTTCCCAATCCGGAAAAGAAACAGATTGCCAAAGTGGATAAGCAGAAGATTTTGGTTACGGAAATGGATCAATTGAGCAAATTGTATCCATATGACAATCCGACTTCGCTTAAAGTGAAAAGCCTGGTCAATTTTTTGACGCAAGATATAAATTTTTATCAGATCGTCAGACTGGAAGAGCTTTTGACTTATGTGGTGGAAAGGAACATGAGCAAAGATGAATTCTGCACCACCCTGCATAAAGATTATAACCATGGGGGTTTGGATTTCAGCTCCGATATGGCCAAGAGCATGTCAGAGAAAGTGGATACCATCTTGAAGCAGTCGGAAGATGCCAGGCGCTTCCGCCGCAGATTCATGAAGAATAATTTTTTTGAAAGAGAGGGAATACTCATAAGCCGGCTTACCGGCTACATTGTCCGAGAATATTCCGGAACTTTTTCCTTGATTCAGAAAAGAAGGCTGAGGGACTTGGTGTATAAGAGGATATCAGGACTCGTTGATCGGCGCGAATTTAAGGATACCTTGCGCTTATCTTTGGAAAATGGAGGCATCGGCATCGGCATAGAAGATTCTCGCGTGCTGACAGTTTATCTGGAAAAACTTCTGATACAGGCGTCGGAGGATAAGGGGCACCACTAGGGGTTTTGCCTTGAGTCGCCATTTCAAAATAGAAAAAGTAACTGCACAAATTTTTTAAGTACTTTTGAAAAATTTCCAATTTCCAATTTCCAATTTCCAAATAATTTTTAATGATTAAATGTTTTAAACATTAAAAAATTGAGAATTGAGAATTGTTTAAAAATTAAAAATTATAAAATTAAAAATTTACAACAAATTCATTCTAATATACAGAATCTAACATAACAACCTTATGATGAAGGTTAATGATTTATTGAGTCTCGCTACGCGCATGTTTCGGACTCGTCCCATGCGGACGTGGACGACGATTGTCGGCATTGGAGTCGGCATCGCCGCGGTCGTGATTTTGGTAGGCTTGGGGTACGGTCTTCAGGGTGTCTTGATGGAACAGATCGTATTCGGCGAAGCGCTTCTCAGTCTGAACGTGGTTACCCCGCCGTCCCAAGTGGTGGTCATTGACGACGCGCATATTGAAGCTTTTAAGAAGCTCCCTAACATCCAGGCCGTATCGCCGCTGGCCAGTTTTACATCGCTTATCACTTACGGCCAGTTGAACGGCTCCATCATGCTTAACGCCGTGGAACCGGACTACTTCCGTTACGCCGGACTGATGCCCAAAGACGGGGAAATGTTCAAGGCGGGCGACAGCAACTCAGTCATCCTGTCAACGGCAGTGCTCAAGCTCTTTCAGATGGAATCAGCCGATATCATCGGCAAGAAAGTGGGTTTCAAGCTGTTTCTGCCGGTGGCAGGCAAAGATGAGGTGCAAGAAGTGCCTTTTAACAAAGAATATACGGTCGCCGGCATCATCGCCGATGATGTTTCTCTGTTTGCGTATATCCCGCTTTCTGAATTTTCATCCCGCTTTGTCATCCCGTACTATGAAAAAGCCCGGGTCAAAGTCATAAGCCAGGAGTTTTTGAATGCCGCGGAAGCGGAAATTTTGGCGCAGGGTTTTGTGGTAACCGCCCTTTCCAAAACAGTTGACCAGGCCAACAAGATTTTTTCCGGCGTCCAAGTGACTTTGGCTTTGTTCGGCGGAATCGCTTTGATCGTATCCGCCATCGGCATGTTCAACACCATGACTGTCACTCTGCTGGAGCGCACAAAAGAGATTGGCATCATGCGCACGATCGGCGGCTCGCCGTTTAACATCAAAGTTATGTTTTTGACCGAAGCGGTGCTGATGGGATTTTTGGGCGGCATGGTCGGCATCGCGATCGGAGTGGGAGGGGGATTGTCAATTAATTTTTTGTTGAATATATTGGCCACCAGAATGGGCGGCGTCGGTATGGCTTTGTTCCGGTTTCCCATTCCATTTCTTTTGTTTATCGCCATTTTTTCAGCGGTGATGGGATATTTGACCGGGCTTTATCCTTCCAAGCGCGCAGGATCGCTGAATCCGTTGGACGCGATTAGATATTCGTAGTTTAGCTGGTAGTTTTTAGCTGGTAGCAATTAGCTTATTATAAAAGCTACCAGCTAAAAGCTACGTGCTACAAGCTAGATGATGAAACAAAAAAACAGAAAAATAATATTTTTTACAATTTGCTTGCTCTTATTATCAGCAATTATTTTTTTCTTATCTTTGACTTTTAAAAAACCTGCAGCTGTAGAACCGGCCTGGGACGAAACGCAGATAAATTTTTCGCGCGTATCTTTTTTTAATGCCAATGAGCATCGGGCGAGCTTGGCGATTCCGGATTTTTGGGAGGGGAGATATCGGATAAAAGATTCAGGCGGGAGTGTGGAATTTTTCAACATTGATGATCCGGAAAAAGTCTTGCCTTTGTTTATGATAAAATATGTGGGCGCGGAAAGTTTAAAATCGTTTTTAAAAGATGGATGGTCCAAACTGGAATCCCCGGAAAATGGAATTTTTATCTTTAAATTATCCACAGCTTCAAACAATAAAAACCAGGAATACAACAAAATGCTCAATGAGTCCAGCCTGATAATAAAGAGCTTTAAAGTTAACTGAAATATATTTATAAAAATTTTTACCTTATATTTAAACAAAAATTCTTTAATTGCTAAATATAAAATTGACAAAACCGGGTAAAAACAAAGATAATAAGTGTTTGTCTGAATTTTTTAAATATGTTATAATATGAATAATAAAGTATAAAAATTTATTATAATTTTATAATTAAATCCCCATGCAATGTCTAAAATAATCAAAAAGCAGTTAAAAAGATCAATGCCGTTGTTCATAATTTTTTGTTTATTATGTTCAACTTTTGCCGTTGGTCTTGTTTTTAATTACGATATCAGCGTTTCGTACAAGAACAGCAAGCTGAGCGTGAAACTTAGCAGTTCGGAAGCGCAAGCTCAGACCGATTTTGCCACCACGACCGTAACCGTGAAGAACGCTCCGCCGACATTCAACGGTTTTCCGGCTGAAGTTCCGGCTTCCACTTCCACATCACCGGTTAACATCGGATACCCCATAAGCTTTACGACCCAAGCCAGTGATGTTGAAAGCAACAGTTTTTATCTGATAATTTGCGATACACCTGGAGTTACAGCGTCAACCACCGGCGGCGCTCCGGTATGCACCGGCGATATGTTATGCGTATCGGGACTGACCGGCATCGGTTCAGCCGCAACTTGCCTTAATTCCAGCGTTGTTGACCCGATTTCGCTTGGCGGTTCCGATGATGAGATGCAGGACTGGTACGCGTATGTCTGTGATAACCACGCCACGGAAGGCGCTTGCTCGGATACGTACAGCCAAGGAGCATCAGCCAACAATGGCAACGATTCCAGCCCATACTATGTCAATCATGCATCCGTATTCACCGCCGTTAACACGACCGTGGATAACCGGAATCCGAATCAGCCTTTTACCGTGACCGCCTCTGTTACCGACGTTGATACGAGGGGCGGGGTTGACGAATTGCACATGTATGTCTGTCAGACCAACGTCTGGTCAACATCAACCGGCTGCGCGATTGAACTTTGCCACGGCACGTCAACGGTTCCCAATCCGTCGTGCCAATTTTCCACATCCACTTTGGCTTTAGGCTGGGTGGCTAAAGACGGGGCATATCCTTATTACGCTTTTGTAAAAGATTGGCATGAAATGCCGGCCGCGGCCAATTCTCGTTCCGCGAACTATACCGTAAACAATGTTGCGCCGACCATCAGCAATGTTGAACTGAACGGCACCAATGATATAACTTTGAATTTGAAAGGCGCCGCGGAAATCGTTGCCTGGGCCACCGGTACGGTTTCAGACCTAAATGCCTGTACGGACGTTAATCACGCAACCGCCTCCATATACATGGCCGGCGTTGGGGATAATTGGGACTGTTCCGCGGATAATGATAACTGTTATCAGATTGCCCAAACTCGGTGTATGCTGGTGGCAGGCACTTGCGGAGTGTATCCGGACGCATCAGTTGACTATGTCTGTTCCACCACACTTGCGTTTCACGCGAATCCGACTGATGACGTAAATTCCAACCCGAACGGAGATTCATGGTGGGAAGCGGCAATCAAAGGGTTTGATGAAGCTTTAAGTGGCACCGCTTCTTCCGCGGTGGAAGTTGTTGACGTGATACAGGCCCCGGCCTTAAGCGTTCAAGAAGCCTCGGTGCCTTATGGTTCAATCAGAGGCGGTATGGACAGCGGAGACGACAACGCCACGACCACGGTTGAAGTTTATGGAAACGCTCCCATCAACACTTCATTTGAAGGTGAAGACATGTTAAGGGATGGTGGTGGCGGCTGGATCGGCTCTGATCAACAGATGTATAGCTTAGCAAATTTTACTTATCCCGCTGGAGCATGGACGCTATCATCATCCTCATTTCCTTTTAGAGATTTAGACTTATCAAAACCAACAACAGCCGTAGTGGACGTAGAAGATCCCGTGTATTGGGGCATCAACATCCCCGCAGGGAAACTTTCCGGTATCTATAATGGTAGAACCACCTTTGTGAGCGCCATTGATCCGACTGATTGGTAAAAAATAGAAACAACTTAAAATAAAATAAAAGCACCCCAGTTCAAATTTTGGGGTGCTTTTTTATAACATCAATTTCCTTGAAAAAAAATTGATATTATTGTATACTATAAGCGTAATACACTTTGTATCCACAGCCGATTTGTTGGCATTTTTTGTTATTATGCCAGCAGGTTGGTGAGCATCTATTTGTGTTATATTACAAGAATAATTTTTAAAGCATTAAATTTTTATAGCTGATTTTATTGAATTGGCAATTTTTCTATATAAAAAAGTTGATGAATAGAAAAAAATTTCTCATACTTTTCTTTGTGTTTGTCGGCTTGTTTTTCCTGAAAACGGAAACTCAGGCCGGTTTCGGCATTTCGCCGCCATACGTTAAGACCAAAAATCCGATATTTCCGGGCGCGCATTATGAGCAGATCATCACGCTCCTGAGGTCTTCGGCTGATTCTGATTTGCAGGCCAAAGTGTCCGTCAATGCTCCGGACATCGCGTCTTGGATAACCTTTGACAAAGGGGAATTGTTTGACCTGCCGCAAGGCGCTTTGCAGGTCCCTATGATCGTCAAAGTGGATGTCCCGGCAAAAGCTGAGATTGGGGACTATACCGGATATATAAACATCCAGATCGTTCCCAAAAACGCGGACGGCGGCGGCGTGGCGATCGCGCTTGGAGCTAGAGTGGACATTGACCTGACGGTAACCAATGAGACCTTTATTGATTTTCTTGTCAGAAAAACCGATATCCCCGACTTGGAACAGCTTAAAACTCCTTGGAATTGGAAGATATTCTCGTGGTTTTTTTATCGCATCAATGTCGCTATGACTTTGGAGAACACCGGAAACGTCAAAGTCGCGCCTTCGCGCGTCCATCTTGATGTTTATGACTTGAGCGAAAGACAGCTTCTGGAATCTCTGGATGATTATTCCATCAAGAAGATCGATCCTTTTAAAACCGATACGGTCAATGCCAGTTTCCCAACCGGCATGGGACCGGGCCAGTACTGGGGCCAGATCAAGGTGTACAAAGACAAGGAGATCGTCCACAAGAACAAGATCACTTTTACAATCGCCAAACCGGGAGAGCTTGCGGAGAAAACCAAGCTGGGGCCGTGGCCGTATGTCATGATGGCCGGCATCATCATGCTCATTTTGATCATAATGCTGATCTTGATAAAGATAAAGATTTGGAGATATATCTTTAAATTGCTGTATATTTTGAGCTGGCCGATAAGATATGTTTTCCGCAAGCTAAGACAGGCTCTGCGTTCCCTTAAGCTGAGCTTCTGGCGATATGTGCATCGCAAATCGTCTCAGTATCAAAATGATTATACTGATAAAGATTCGCCCAGGAAAAAATAATCTTCATTGTTTAAAATATGCCCCCATGCCAGCGTTATTTTCAGATATTTTTGTTATTGTTCGTATGTTTGCTGACAGTTGTTTTTTCGTCCGGAAAATTTGCGTCAGCCTATGATTGGGCATCCACGACCGTTGAAATTGTTGTCTCCTGCGGCAATGGTTTTACCGAACTGCCCGATGAAGTGTGCGATCCCGGAGAGCCGTTGGAATATATTTTTCCCGATGTCGGTTCCACGACTTGCCAAATGTACAATGATTCTTTGGGAAATCCTTTTACGGAAGGAGCCATGGACTGTCTGTCTGATTGCACGGATTTTGATCCTTCTAATTGTTTTTCCTGCGGAAACGGCTATAAAGAAACGGCGGAAGATTGCGATACCACGGATTTTGGAGGAGCCACTTGTTTGACCTTCGGATTTACCGGCGGCAGTTTGCATTGTACGGAATTCTGCAACATCAGCACCACGGATTGCGAAGCCATGGTAAATGAAGGCGGAAATCCCGGCGGCGGATCAAGAGGCGGGGGCAATGGAGCGACCACCGGATACCTTCCGGGTTCAACGGATAAAAGAGAGTCCAAAGTGGTGATCAAAGGAAAATCATATCCGAGCGCAGATGTTCATATTCTCGTTGACGGTAAAGTCACCGGTATCGTTAAATCCGATTCCAAAGCTGATTTTTACTTTGAGACCACGGAAGTTCCGGCCGGAGTCGCCAGCTTCGGATTTTGGTCAGAAGATTTAAGCGGCCTCAAATCAACCCTGCTTACTTTGACTTTTCGCGTGATATCAGCCGCGGTTACCACCATCACCGGCGTTTACATCGCGCCCACGATTGATGTGGACAAAAAATCCGTCAGACAGGGAGACGATATCACGGTTTACGGCAACACCGTACCCCAAACGAAAGTGAACATCCACATCAATTCCGAGGAGGAGCACATCGTTCAGGCGGCTTCAAATGAAACCGGTTCCTGGAAAACGGTTTTTAACACGGCTCCGCTGGAAGAAGATTTTCATACCGCGAAAGCCAATTTTGAGACAAGCGTGGAAGGCAATGTCATCAAGTCCGGATTTTCCAAAAGCGTAAGCTTTGCCATCTCAAAATTGGGCGGCGAAGCGGTTTGTCCCGAAGCGGACCTTAACGGCGATAAGCGCGTCAACCTGACGGATTTTTCCATTTTGCTTTTTTATTGGAGCACCAACAACGCCTGCGCCGACCAGAATCAGAACGGAACGGTTGACCTCATTGATTTTTCCATCATGATGTATTATTGGACGGGATGAGAATGATAGAAATTTGAAATTTGAAATTGGAAATTAAATAGAAAGTCAGTCTAAAAAAAAATTTCTAATTTCTAATTTCTAATTATAAATTACCATAAGTATTATGAAAAACATCTTCATCATAGCTGCCGCTATTTTCATTTTACCGGCCGCCGTTTCCGCTTCTACCCGCCTGTATTTGGATCCTGCCGTCGGCGAATACGGCCCCGGAGACAACATTGAAGTCAATGTTAAAGTTGACGTGCTGGGAGACTGCATAAATACGATTGCGGCCGAATTGGAATTTCCCAATGACTACCTAAACATCAGGGAATTCACGACAGGCGAGTCAATTTTAAGCTTGTGGCTAACCAAGCCGGCGAATGCCGATTTTGGCAGGATCAGCCAGGAGGGCAAACTGTATTTCGCCGGCGGCATACCGGGCGGATATTGCGGGAAGATCCCGGGCGATCCCGGGGAGAGCAACATTGTGGGAAAGATAATTTTTACCATCCCCACGCTCATTGTAAGCGATGTGGAAAGGAGCGAGGTGGAGATAAGATTCACTGATAAGACCGAGGTGTTAAAAAACGACGGTTTTGGCACGGCGGATGCCGTGCTCAAACAATCAGCCGTTTTTAAGATCGGGAACAGTCCGACCAATGGCGCCTATGATTGGCGCAGTGACCTGGCCGCCGATAAGATTCCTCCGGAGCCGTTCGTGGTGGAGCTTTTAAGGGACGCGAACGTTTTTGAAGGTAGATACTATTTAACGTTCTCCACCGTGGACAAGCAGACAGGGATAGACCGTTATGAAACTTTGGAGCTGGGACCGGAAGATCAGCTGGGTGTCCGGCAGAAAAGAAATTTTTGGCAATGGCTTGCAAGAAAAGAAATTTTCGCTCCTGCTTGGAAAACGAGCGACATGCCTTATGTGATTGTTGATCAATCTTTGCAAAGCTCCATCAAAGTTAAAGCTGTAGATAAAGCCGGCAATGAAAGAGTGGTGGAATATGTTCCGACCATCACTCCGGAAAAAACCGCCACCAAAATACCTTTCGTCTATATGATTGGGATACCGGCGGTGTTTGTTCTCATTGTCATCGCCATTTGGATTCTTTGGATGTTGCGAAAGAAGAGCAAAAAGAAAAATATTGAGGACCTTGAAAAGAATGATAACAATCAAGATGGAAGTCTGAATTGATAGACTGTAAACGGTTTGAGAAAAATCCATATATCCGCGTTAAATCTGCGTCTTAATCAGCGTAATTTCTGCGTTAAAAACTTAGCCTAGACAAGACTAGCTAAAAAATGATTTAAATAGTCTTTCTTAGCCCATTTTAAATAATATGAGGAGGAATAAAAAAATTGTTAAATTTTTAGTCATTCTGCTCTGTTTGGGATCATGGTTTTTTCTTGCTGCTCCGACATACGCCGCGGGCGCTTCGCTGTACTTGGCTCCGGCTAAGGGAACTTATGCGATTGGCGGCAAATTCAATGTCGCGGTCAAAGTCAATTCCGGCGGAGCGGACATCAACGCCGCGGAAGGGAAGATTAGCTTTGACGCCAAGCTTTTGGAAGTCGTTTCGGTTTCCAAAGGCGGATCAATTTTTCCTTTTTGGACCGTGGAACCGAGTTTTTCAAACAGCGCCGGTACCGTAAGCTTCGGCGGCGGCATGCCGCCGCCTCCGTACAAGGGAACAGCCGGCCAGATCTGTACGATCTCTTTTAAGGCCGTATCAGCCGGAACGGCAGCGGTCAGATTTACATCGGGTGCGGTCCTGGCCAATGACGGCAAAGGCACCAATGTCATTGCCAGCATGGGCAGCGCGAGTTTTGTCATCAATCCCAAGACCGAAGCGCCAGCCACAAGTGAAGAGAAACCCGATGTTATAAAGGAGCCGGTGGAAGCGGCGTATAACCAGCCTGTCATTGAGTCTCCAAGCCATCCGGATCAGAACACTTGGTATAACAAAAATACAGTTGAATTTAAATGGGCGCTCCCGCCGGGAGTTACGGATATCAGCATGTCCTTTGATGATAATCCGGTTGGGAATCCGGGTTCGGAATCGGACGGGCTTTTGGCCGCAAAGACATATGAACAGACTGCCGATGGCATCCGTTATCTGCATTTAAAATTTAAAGATTCCAAAAAATGGGGGACAACCGCGCATTACCGCGTCATGATTGATACGACTCCGCCCGAACCTTTTGAGGTGAGAGTCAATCAGATCCAAGTCGGCGAGTGGCCGGAATTGCAATTTGAGACCAAAGACGTCCAGTCGGGGCTCAAAAAGTATGACTTGTTCATCGGCAGCTTGGAACAGCAGGCGCATGAACTTTTGCCTCAAGAAAAATCTTTCAAGGTTTCCGGTTTGGAAGTCGGCGAACATACCGCCATTTTAAAAGCGATTGATGCCGCCGGCAACGAAAGAGACGTGACGGTTCATTTTACCATCGCTCCGATTGACGCGCCCGTGATCATCAATTATCCCAGTGAAATAAAATCCACAGATCGTTTTTATGCCAGCGGCGAAAGCTCGCCGAATGTGGAAATAACCGTTTTTATCAGCAATAGCCAAGGGACCGTGGTTCAGGGAAAAACAACCGGCGACAACCATGGCAAATGGACATATTTCCATAACGAAAGCCTTGCAAACGGCCATTATGCCGCTTGGGCGGAAGCCAAGAATAAGAACGGCATCAAAAGCGGCCTCAGCCAAAAAGTGAGCTTCCTCGTTTCGCCTCCGGTGTTCGCGGTTATCGGGAGCTTTGTGATCAACTACTTTACGATGTTTGTTAGCCTCCTTTCCATGATCGTGCTGATCATCATCGGCGTCATATACATCATCGGCCTTTTGCGGAAGCGTCTTAAGAAAGAAACTTTTGAGATTGAGGATATTTTGGAAAAGAACGCTTCTGCCATGAAGGAGATGATTGACGCTGAGTTTGAAGCTTTGAGCGGTTTTGAGGGGAGAGTGGCGTACAAAAAAGAAAAGTCAGCCATGAAAGACAGGCTCAAAGCCCAAGTGGATGAAACGACAAAAAAGAGCATCAAGGAAGTTAAGGATGTGGAGAACATTTTAAGATAAAAGGATGGTTAAGATAAAAAAGGCGCTTTTTCAAAAGCGCCTTTTTTTTGTGGATTTGACTTTCGCTTTTTGTTCGTGTATGATGTTAACAATTGACCATTAACTTTTAACAATTAACTGCTATGATAGAAAGTTTGAATGAATCAATCGATGTGATCGTTAAATTTAAGGGAGAAGTGATTACTCCGGAGTTTTTTAAATGGCAGAATCGGACTTACAAGATTGAGAAATTGAACATGGTGCACAAGAAACGGGACGGCAATGATATGATTTATTATTTCAGCGTTTCCGATAACGCCAATTTTTTCCGTCTGGCATTTTTTACCCGGGATTTGAGCTGGAAGATTGAGGAGCTTTGGTATGAATGAATCTCGCGTAACGTGGAACGCATAACGCATAATGTTAAATATTTGAGTTACGCGTTACGCGTTATGCGTTATGAAAAAAATTATTATACACATAGATATGAATTCCTATTTCGCCAGCGTGGAACAGCAGGCGAATCCGTTTTTACGCGGGCGGGCGGTGGGGGTATGTTCGTATTTGTCAGAAAATGGTTGTATCATCGCCTCTTCAGCGGAGGCCAAGGCCAAGGGAATCAAAACCGGGTGCCGGGTTAGCGATGCCAAGCGATTGGACCCGAGTGTGGTTATTCTTGAAAACGAGCCGGCCAAGTATCGGTCAACCACTGAAAAAATCTTTAATATTCTAAAAAGTTATACCGATACAGTGGAACCGTATAGCATTGATGAAGCATTTCTTGATCTGACCGGTTTTGTTGTTGATTTTGATCAGGCAAGAGATGTGGCTTTAAAGATTCAAAACAGGATCAAGCAAGAAGTGGGCGAGTGGCTCAATTCTTCGGTCGGGATCTCATGGACCAAATTTTTGGCCAAGTTCGCTTCGGATATCGCTCCCAAGAAAGGAATGTTAATTATAGACACAGAAGAAAAATTAAAAGAAGTTTTATTGGATAGAGATTTGAAAGACGCATGGGGGATAAATACTGCCATGGAAGCCCGTTTGAATGCGATCGGTATCAATAATTTATGGGAATTGAAACAGTATAATCCGGATAATATTCGTCGTAGTCTAGGGCGCTATGGCTATTATCTTTGGTCTAATGTCAATGGCTTGGAAATAGATCAAGTTCATTCGGGGACGCGTCAGCCTAAGTCCATTGGACATTCTTATTGTTTACCAAAATGGACAACTGACAAAAAATATTTAAGCGCAGTGCTGTATAAGCTCTGTGAAAAAACCGGCCGGCGTTTGCGTTCCGACAATTTGGAAGCGCACGTGCTTCATTCCGGTTGGGGCTACACGCGTTCTGGCGGGGTGTGGCATAGCAAATCTCAAAAACAGCCCATATTCACCACTGAAGAAATATTTAGACCAGCTAATGAACTTTTGGAATCCACTCAACTAATGATGCCGGTACGAATGCTCGCGATATCGGTCAGTCGTCTAATGCCTGTCAGTTCACAGATGTCGCTTTTTGAAGATAATTTAAAAAAGAAAAATCTGTCTAAATCAATGGATAAGTTAAACAATAAATATGGCGAATTCACCGTTATAAAGGGCAAGATGTGGGGGACGGACGATATGGCGCGGGATAGGGTGGGGTTTCGGAAGATTGATTAAACAACAGACAGCAGCAAACTAATAGATAAAAGCAATCTTTACAAACATTAAATTTTATGCAAGAATAGTTTTAAATTAAATAAAAAAAATGGTTCTTTGATAACAAATTAATAGAAGATTTATTAGTGTTTGTGTTTACGGATTTGAATATAAAACATTTAGAACAAGGGAGAAAAAAATGAGGAAACGGTTAAAAGAAAAAATGAATAAGCTGGTTGAGTTGTTTGAGCGACAATTAACAACACTGAAAGAGCTTAAATGCTCTGAAGAAATCATTAATATTCTTGAACACTCAAGACATAATGTGATTAGTTACTGTTTGCGTATTAACATTCCACCAAATCGAATTCCATTTTTGCCAGTAATAACCCCGGCATATTACAAGATCGATAAACTGATGTCTATGATTAAGTATAACGAAAATCCCGGGTATGTTTATCCTGATATGGGCGGTGACCGATATCCTGTGTATGATGTAATTACACAATCTGGTCATTCTATACCATTTGATCCATATTATATAATCAGTGTGGAAAATGGTAAAAGAACGTTAGGAAAATATCCAAATAAGGCATTTTATCAAATTCGCATGGAAGGAAATGAAGCTTTAACAGCGGCAGAATGTGCGTCATTGGCAATGTTTTCTGCTGTGCTTGCGAAGCAATCTCTATGGACAGGGGGAAGTCGTTGGGAAAATGGTACTCAAATATTAAGAATAAATTTAATAAGAGGGCAGGCACAACTAATCAACGAGCATATAAGCATTAGCGGTAGTGACACAGGAATGCCTTATTGCAAGGCCCGGGTAGCATGATTTAATTTTAAAAGTTTTACTTATCCCTTGGGTTGTCTAGTGTATTTGCACTATTAATTCAAGGGATTTTTTTGTATAATAAAGATGAATAAATCAATATTGATTATTTTATATATGTGCGGAGGAGTTGGATTTAAAATTAAAAATATTCCGGAACATGAATTGAAGAAATATTACTCTCCGGAACTGATTGATAGATTTAAAACCAGTGGTTGGGTGGAGTCATTTTTTTGGCATGAGAAAGCGGTGTTGCCGGTTGAAACCAAAGATGGGATTCAACTGATACTCTGGGGAAACAAAGATGAGGAAATTAAGTTACCCAAAACCGGCTGGGCTAAAAGTGAAAGCTTACAAATCGGAAAATGGGATTATCTGCATCCGGAGACGGTGAATATTTTGGCTGATTCTGGCTATGAAAAAAAGACATGGTTTGATTTGCCTGAAGGCACTAAGGGGATAGTAGTAAAGAAGAATCAAGAGGCAAGAGTGTATATGATCACCAAAGAAGCGAGCGAAGAATACAAAAAAGCCACCGGGCATGACCGCGAGCCATTGGGAAAAAAAGAAAAGTATAAAACACTGTAATTTCAAATGTATTTGACAAAACTTTCAATACGTGTTAGTATAAAATAATAATATTTTTAAAACATAAAATAAAAACAAACAAAAAGGAGAAGAAAAAAATGAAGGAAAAGTTGTTGAATGTTTTATTTGCGGTATTTTCGATTACGACGGAAGAGGACAAAGAGGACAAAAAAGAGGACAAAAAAAAGAAGAAAAAACATTGTGCCTTCAAAAGGGGAGTGATTGTAGTTGAAGTAATTGTACTTCTGGCTGCGATTGTTACGTTTTTTACTGTCGCAATATACGCAGATACAAATCAGTCCCAAATCCATTTTGTCATAGAAGATACCTTGGATAAGCACGTAATTTATCTTGGTGAAAAACCAACTCTGTATGATAAAACAACAGGGATTTTCCCTGGAAAAGAGTGTGTGCTTGAAGTAGAAAGAGGACTGAAAGTGGCTTATGTAATGGCCATCGCTTATGATGATGATCTTAGAGAAAAAAAGGTAATTAAAAGGGAGGTGGTAATAAAAGAAAATACCGAAAAAATTCTTTTTGAATTTAAGTAGGTAAAGTAAGGCCGCAATTGGTAAATCAAAAAACCAGATTGCGGCTTTTATCATTGTTGTACAAAAACATCAAAACTCTCCCCAACGCTCGGCAACCTGCCACCGGCTCCATCAGCCGTAAGCGCTTCGGAGTCAGATTCAATCGTAATTCGCGTTTGGCCGGCTTTTAATTTTTTAAAAGTCAGGCCGGCCATATGGTTATTAATATTTTCAAAGGGTACATTGCTTCCGCAGACCAGATCATATCTTCCGTTTATATTATCAATTTTTTCTTCCACCACCATTGTACAAGCAGACTGTTCAAGCGATGTCGTTGCCAATTCCAGCGCTTGCGGATCAAAAGAAATTTTTATGCCGACAGCGTTCACTGTTGAAGTTGGCGCGTCCAAAGTTATGTCAAAGGAAATGATTTCCGGATCAAAAAAAGTGCTTTTTTGAAGCACCAAAGAAAAAATTGCGTATTCGTCATTTGTATATGAAAAAGCTTCCGTCCGGGTGCATTGGAAGAACAAGCAAATCAAAACAAAACAGAGTAATATGCTTTTTATCTTTTTCATTATATATTCATTTTTCCCCGATGCACTTTTATTTTAGCATAATTTTCCCAAACAATGAACAAAATCAAGGAAAATGTTTGCTTTTTATAACAATTTAGGCTAAAATAACGAATATATCCTGACAATTAACATTTAACATTTAACTTTTGACTTTATAACTTTATAACTTTAAACTTTATAACTTTCAACTTAACCATATGGCAAAAGTGATCACAGACAAAAAGATGGTAGATGAACTCTTGGAAAGAGGCGTGCAAATCATTTATCCGGACAAGGAGAGCTTTCGGAAAAAATTGTTAAGCGGAGATCGGATAAAACTTTATTGCGGCTTTGATCCGAGCGCTTCTTCGCTCCATATCGGCAACGCGATCCTCATCAACAAACTTGCTCAGTTCCAGGCCTTGGGACATGAGGTGATTTTTTTGGCCGGGGATTTTACCGGCATGATCGGCGATCCGACCGATAAAACCGCCGCGCGTTCCCAGCTTACGCGGGCCGAGGTTTTGGAAAATGCCAAACTGTATCAGGCCCAGGCGGGAAGATACCTTGACTTCAAAGGCGCAAATCCGGCTCAGCTTTTGTACAACAGCGAGTGGAGCGACAAATTGACATTCAAAGATCTGATTGAGATTTCTTCAAAATTTACGGTCCAGCAGATGATCCAGCGCGATATGTTCCAGGAAAGATTGAAAGACGAAAAGCCCATTTACCTGCATGAATTCCTGTACCCTCTGGCGCAAGGCTATGACAGCGTGGCTATGGACGTTGATTTGGAGATTGGCGGCAATGACCAGATGTTCAACATGATGGCCGGCCGCGACCTGATGAAAGCTTTGGGCAAACGGGAGAAGTTCGTCATGACCCTGAAGCTTTTGGCCGATGATACCGGGAAAAAAATGGGCAAGACTGATGGTAATGCCGTTTATCTGGACATGGATCCGGAAAACATGTACGGCGCGGTGATGAGCTGGCCGGACGGAATGATCGGGATCGCGTTTGAGCTTTGCACCAAAGTTTCCATGGAAGATTTGAAAGAGATCCAGAAACAGCTAAGCGACAAGCAGGTCAATCCCCGGGATCTGAAGATGCGTTTGGCTTACGAAATCACGGCCATCATGCATGGCCAGGAAAAAGCGACGGCCGCGGAGGAGCATTTTGTAAAGACTGTGCAGAACAAAGAAGTACCGGAGGAAATTGAAGAAGTGAAATTGGAAATTGGAAATTGGAAATTGGTTGATTTATTGAAGGAAATCGGGCTTACGGAAAGCAAGGGCGAAGCCAGGCGAATGATTGAGCAGGGCGGTATCAAGGTTGATGGCGAAGAGGTAAAAGATATAGATTATCAGATAGAAATAGGAGAAAAAGGAAAGCTTTTACAGAGAGGGAAGAGGCAGTATGTTAGGGTTATTTTAAAGAAATAGAATTGTAAATTAAACCCACCAATCAACAAATTCACAACAAATTAACAAATATTTAAAGAAACGTTTGAATTTGATTTGTAGATTTGTAGCTATTTGTTGATTTGTGGGTTTATAAATGATATGTACACCTTACAAAAGATAAAAGAGAGCTTGTCCTCCGACATCAACCAGATTCTTGGCCAAGACATTGTTAATCCCGAAGACATCGTGTATCCCAAAAATTCGCAGATGGGGGATCTTGCGCTTCCCGCCTTTAAGATCTCCAAGGATACGGCCAAGAATTCTAATGAAGCCGCCAATGATCTGGCCAGGGAATTGTCAGCAAGGAAGAACGAAGCCGTTCTGAGCGTATCAGCCGCCGGACCGTATGTGAACATCAGGTTAAAACCGGATTTTGTTTCCAAGGCAGTTTTAACTGAGATTTTGGAGGCGCCGGAAAAGTATGGACAGATTCAAAACCAAGACCAAGAGCGCGTGATGATTGAATTTTCAAATGTGAACACGCATAAGGAGTACCACATCGGACATCTGCGCAATGTCGCTTATGGCGACTCGGTCAGGCGCATTCTGGACAAATGCGGCTACGACGCGATACCGGTTTCGTATGTGAATGATTTTGGAATTCATGTGGCCAAAACCTTGTGGGCGTATCTGAAATTTTACCAAGACGCGAAAACGCCTGAAAACAAAGGCGAATTTTTGGCGGAAGTGTACGTAAATTCTTCCAGCCAAAGTAAAGATAATGAAGACGCCAAGCAAGAGATCAACGAGATCATGCAGAAGATTGAGTCGCGAAAAGGAACAGCGTATGAACTTTGGGAAAAAACCAGGCAGTGGTCAATTGCATTGTTTGACGGGATCTATGAAGAACTCGGGATTGAATTCAAAAAGAAGTACTATGAAAGCGAATATATTGATAAAGGCAAAGAGCAGGTCAATGATTTGCTGAAAAAAGGGATACTTAAAAAAAGCCAAGGAGCCGTGATTGCCGATTTGGAAGCATATGGCTTGGGAGTTTTGGTGGTGCTCAGGTCTGACGGAACGGCGACGTATCCGGTTGCTGATATTCCTTTAGCAGAAGCAAAATTCAAGGATTATGACTTGAATGCTTCCCTTTACGTCGTTGATAACGCGCAGGCTTTATACTTTCAACAGCTTTTTAAGATTTTGGAACAGATGGGGTACAAGCAGGAAAAAATCCATCTTCAGTACGCCAGCGTAAAATTACCGAGCGGAAAAATGTCTTCGCGGCTTGGCAACACCGTGACTTACGCCGAACTTAAGAAAAAACTGCTGGAAAAAGCCGGGAAAGAAACTGCGGAAAGACATGCCGATTGGAATGATGAGAAAAAGAATGCCGTCGCTTGGGAAATTGCCAAAGGCGCCATGAAATTTGAAATGCTCAAGGTGGGAGCGGATCAGGTGATCACTTTTGACATAGAAAAAGCTTTGGCGTTCCAGGGCTACACCGGCGCGTATCTGCAATATACATATGCCCGCATCCGGAGCATAATGAAAAAATCAGAGGAAAATGAAGTTAAAAGCCCAGCCGATCTTGGCTTGTTGGCTGAAGAAAAAGAACATGCTCTGATCATAAAATTGGCAAAGTATCCCGAAATTGTGAGGCAGGCGGGGGCAGGCTATGATCCGTCAGAAATCACCAAGTATCTGTTTGAGCTGGCTCAGCTTTTTAACGATTTTTATCACGTTGTCCCGGTGCTGAAAGCGGATCCGGAAATCAGGGATGCCAGATTGAAGCTCATTGACAGCGTCAGCTTGGTGATCAAGAACGGGCTGGAGGTTTTGGGGATAGGGACCATAGACGAGATGTAAAATTTGTTAAAGTAACTGTTTAAAAATTTCAAATCTCAAGCACCAAATTACAAATAAATCACAAATTCTAAATTCAAAATAATTAGTATTTTGGATTTGAGATTTGGATATTATTTGTAATTTGAATTTTGTTATTTGTAATTTTAAAAATTCATGAAAAAAATAACGACAATTTTCTTGTTGATGATTTTATGCTTATCCGGTTGCGGTTTTAAAACAAAGCCCGCGCTTGTACAAGAAAACAGAACAGGCGGTCTGCAGATCGCGCAAAACAACACGCTCCTCGGGTGGCTGAAGCGCGGAAAGACGGTTGCGTGTACGGTTTCAGTGTCAGGGGATAAGATAACGATCATGGTCAAGAACGGCAAAACCAGAATTGATGGCATACCTTTTGTTCCGGTTGAAGCTTACCGAGCGGCGGCTTTGCCGGAAAATGGCGTATCCTTGTTTGACGGGGGTGTTACCTATATGTGGGATAAATCCACCCTGGAGGGCATCAAGTTTGATCATGGAAAAACAGAGGACTGGGAAAAGATGGCAAAAGAGTGGGAGACGGCGGGTGATTTATATGAATGCCGGGAAAAAGACCTGTCTGACGATATTTTTGCGGTTCCTGCTAATGTGCAATTTCAGGATTTGACCGTTATCCCGCAAGGAGAAGCGATAGCTAGCGGAACGCCCGAAGAAATGGATGCAAGCGGCATACTTGATTAATTTGGTATTTTATTATATTATATAAATAATATACATCATATATTTTTTAAAAAAGAAATAAGCTTAGACAAGTGTACAACAAATTTGTACAGCAATTAATTAATCAATCTTAACATATGGCAGAGGTAAAACCAGCAATGGAAACATTCGCAAAAATCAAAGTGGTCGGCGTCGGCGGAGGCGGAAACTCTGCCGTTAACCGCATGGTTGATGCCGGGGTTAAAGGGGTGGAGTTTATCGTCGTAAACACCGATGTTCAGGCTTTGCATTACAACAAAGCGGCGGTAAAACTGCATATTGGCAAAACCATCACCCGCGGTTTGGGAGCCGGAATGAATCCGGAACTCGGACGCCAAGCGGCTGAAGAATCGCAGAATGAGATCAGAGACGCCCTGAAAGACGCGGATATGGTTTTTGTGACTTGCGGCATGGGCGGAGGAACGGGGACAGGCGCCGCTCCGATCGTGGCGGAAATCGCCCGCGACCTCGGGGCTTTAACCGTGGCTGTCGTCACCAAGCCTTTTCAGTTTGAAGGCAACCAAAGGAAGAACATCGCTGAAAGAGGCCAGATTGAATTGAGCGATAAAGTGGACACCATCATCACCATTCCCAATGACAAACTTTTGCAAGTCATTGATAAAAAAACCTCATTGCTTGACGCTTTTGCCGTTGTTGATGAGATTCTTCATCACGGCGTGCAGGGGATTGCTGAACTCATCACAATTCCGGGGCTTATCAATGTGGACTTTGCCGACGTAAAAGCCGTCATGTCCAACGCCGGTTCGGCTTTGATGGGAATCGGGCAGGGGAGCGGCGAGAACAAAGCCATTGAGGCCGCCAAGATGGCCATCAATTCACCACTGCTTGAAATGAACATTGAAGGCGCCAGAGGTATTCTTTTTACCATTACCGGAGGCGTCAATTTGAGCATGACTGACGTCAATGAGGCCGCCAAGATCATCACCGCTTCGGCCGATGAAGACGCTAAAATCATCTTCGGCGCGGTCATTGACCCCAAGCTTAAAGATGAGATAAAAATTACGGTCGTAGCCACGGGTTTTGACGGGAAGATCGGCGGGCCGAAAATTTCCGCCACCCACGATGCCGGATATACCCAAAACGCTTATATCGCTGAAAAGCAAAAAGAAGAAGCTGCCGTTTCAGCCGCAAACAACAAGACCAGAGAAGACAAAGATATCAGGCGGCAGAAGGTCTCTTCGCTCAAAGCCGCTCAGGCGGAACCGGCCAGAAAGAAAGACATCAAGTCGCCGGAAATGGAAGACGACGATGAACTCGGGATCCCGGCGTTTATTCGGAAGAAGATGATGTAGGGTTTTTTCGCTTCGCGAAAGCCCCTCTACGAATGGGCACATGCGAATAATAATATACGTATATAATATAAAAATGAGGTTTGTGCCTCATTTTTATATTGTTTTATATTTTGTACTAGTCAATTTGATTTTTCATGCTTAATCACATATAGTGTGCGCGATTCTTGCGCGATTCTTGCGCGATTATAAATAATATGTTAAGATATAGATATGTTTAAGCCTAAATACAATTTAACGGATGGGGTGGTCAGAAAGCTTACGGAAATTGCTGAAGCTAAAGCGGTGATTGAAAACGCTAAGATTTTACCGCAACAAGAGTTGAAATTGCGCCGGCAGGCCATCATCAGGATGACCCAAAGTTCAACCGCCATTGAAGGCAATCTTTTGAATATTGCCCAGGTTGAAGCTTTGTATGCCAATAAGAAAGTTGATGCGCCAGAGCGAGATATTTATGAGGTTGAAAATTACTTAAAAGCTTTGAAGTACATTGACGAGGTGGTAAAGAAAAAGCAAGCGATTTCTGAAAAAGTGATTTTGCATATCCATAAACTGGTTACTGATAAAACATTAGCCAAAGAAAAAAGCGGATTTTATCGTAAGACTCCGGTCTATGTGGTGAAATCTAGCTTAGGCCGAGTTACCGAAGTTGTCTACACCGGACCGGAGGCGAAAAAAGTTCAGGGGTTGTGTGCCAATTTAGTCGACTGGATAGACAAAAGTGAGCAGGAAGAAATAAATCCCGTGATCGTGGCCGGAATTGTCCATCAAGAATTAGCGGCCATTCATCCATTTTCTGATGGTAATGGACGAACCGCCCGCGCCCTGGCTACGCTGATTCTCTACCAGCGAGGTTATGATTTTAGGCGCTTGTTCGCTCTTGAGGATTATTACAACCGTGAACGGCAAGATTATTACGCAGCCATCAATATCGGCAAGAATTACGAAGATAGAAAAGTTGACTTTACTCCTTGGTTGGAATATTTCGTTCTGGGTTTTAGAGAAGAGATTGAAAACGTGAAAGCCAAAATTAAATCATTATCCCGCAAAATGGTTGGCGACCATATTAATGTGCAAGTTTTTCTGGATCCGGATCAATTGAAGATTTTAGATTTTTTAGACCAAGTGGGGCGGATTACGACAAAAGATGTTGAGGACATCTTGAAATGCCCCAAAAGAACAGCCCAATTTCATCTCCAGAAATTAAAAAAGATGAAGATGATCAAGCAGGTCGGCAAGGGTCCGGCGAGCGCTTATGTTTTGGAGATTAAGCAATAATATGAAGAAGAAAAACATAAAAGATAAAATCACTAATAACGGGCTAAGCCCCGCTTATTTAGATATGCTTCGGAAAAAGTGTCTAATGGAAAGAACGGGTGCTTCGCTCAGGCTTTCCGGACGGAAGATTTCTGATGAGCAGGTTGAGGAGATATTGAAAAAGATGGAGTAATGAGTCCCGGACAATGAAAAATTTTTTTATTTATCACAAAAACGAGGTTTTTAAAACCTCGTTTTTGTATGATTGCAGTAATCAAGTTGACAGTTGACAGTTAACTGTCAACTTGATAAAATATCAAGAATAAGAGTAATTAAAAAATATGGATACGCGGGAAAAAATAATGAAGCTGATCAAAGAAAAGGGCCAAATAACAGCTAATGAAATCGCTGAACATTTGGATATTTCCAGACAAGCTTTATATAAACATCTGCCAGGCATGCTGTCCGGAAAACAAATAATTAAGATTGGAAGACCGCCGAAAGTTTTTTATACCCTAAAAGAAAAGGAGTCAGAAAAAGCTAGTTATAAAGTTGATAACGAAACAAAAAATATAATCGATAAGAATTACTTTACCATTACTCCGAGCGGAGAAAAGATGGAAGGATTTTTCGGGTTTGTTTATTGGTGTGAAAAACAGAAATTGCCGATTGAAAAAACCGCTAAAGAATATCTGGAAACTTTGAAAAAATATTCCGGTTTTAGGAAGGATGATCTTATTGACGGAATGCAAAAGATGAAAGGAACGTTTAAGGATTTATATCTGGACGATGTCTATTATCTTGATTTTTACAGCATTGAGAGATTTGGTAAAACGAAGCTTGGCCAGATGCTATTATATGCCAAGCAAAGCCAGAATAGGAGACTGATGAAAGAATTGATTGATGATGTCAGACCGGCAACCCTGAAGATGATAAAGAAATTCAAAATTGACGGCGTTGGCTTTGTACAGCCGACTGTAAAAAGAGAAGTGCAGTTTATGAATGAGCTGAAAAAAAAGCTGAATCTGCCAGTTAAAGAGATAACAATTACAAAAATCAAGACAGACATTATAATTCCGCAAAAGACTCTGAACAAGCTTAACGACAGAATCGAAAATGCCGAGAAGACTTTTGCCTTAGAAGAATCAGGACATTTTAACAACATCCTTTTGATTGACGATGCTGTCGGTTCTGGCGCGACATTGAATGAAATTGCCAAGAAAATTAAGGATAAGAGAATCGCTAAGAAAGTTATCGGACTGGCGATAACCGGTAGCTTTAAGGGATTTGATGTGATTAGCGAGGCTTAAGCTTATATGAAAAAACAATCAGAAAAATATAAAATCGGCGCGAATTTATCCGGCTGGGAGGTTGGGCGCGTGGAAAAGATTGAAGGAAACGACATTGTTTTCGTGGAGCTTTTGCATATCAAAACCGGCGCCCGGTATATCCATCTTGATTCAAAAGACAACAACAATGTGTTTTGCGTAGGCTTTAAGACGGTGCCGTATAATTCAACCGGCATCGCCCACATTTTGGAACATACGGTGCTGACGGGATCAAAAAAGTATCCTTTTAAGGATCCTTTTTTTCTGATGATGAAGCGGAGCTTAAAGACTTTCATGAACGCTTTCACATCCAGCGATTGGACGGCCTATCCTTTTGCCACTGAGAACAAGAAAGATTTTTATAACCTGATGTCAATTTATCTGGACGCGGTTTTTCATCCGAACTTAAAAAAAGAGAACTTCAATCAAGAAGGCTGGAGATATGAATTTGAAAATGGAGATTTGGCTTACAAGGGCGTGGTCTATAACGAAATGAAAGGCGCCCTGTCCCAAGCCGATCGCGTGGTCGCGGAGGAAGAAAAGAAAGCTCTTTTCAAAGAATCTCCTTATCGGTGGAATTCCGGCGGCGATCCGAAAGAGATCATAAATCTGACGCACGAAGACCTTGTCAGTTTCCATAAGAAATTCTATCACCCCTCAAACGCGTATTTTTTCAGTTACGGACATTTAAGCCTCAACGGCCATTTGGAATATATTGAGAAAAACATCATGGCTGATTTTGAAAGAGAGTTGATTGATTCGGAGATCAAACCGGAACCGCGTTGGACAAAGAGAGCGAACCGGACCGCGTCATTCCCGGCTGACGGCGCTGGCAATGAAAAAAAGCATCAGGCTCTGGTTGCTTGGCTGATGCCGGATATCACAGAAACCAGGGAAGTGTTGGCGCTGGATATCCTGGATGACATCTTGCTTGGTAATCCCGCAGCTCCGCTTCGAAAAGCTTTGATTGAATCAGGACTGGGAAGCGATTTGGCTGATGAAAGCGGATATAACACGGAATTTCGGGACACGATGTGGAGCGTCGGGCTGAAAGATATCAGCGAAGCAGACGCCCCCAAAGTCAAAGAACTGATTTTTGATACTTTGTCTTTTTTGGTTAAAAACGGGATTGACAAAGAACTGGCGCAATCCGCTTTGCATAAATTGGAGATTGACCGGAAAGAGGTAAGCAACCACCCTTATCCGTACGGCCTCCGGCTATGGCTGGATTTGGTCGGTCCGTGGATACACGGGGGAGACGTTTTGGAAGATATAAACATTGATCAAGCTCTTAAAAAGATCAAACAAGCCGCACAGGAAGGACAATTTTTTGAAACGCTCATAAAAAAATATTTCCTTCAAAATGAACATCAGATTTTTTTGACGCTGGCTCCGGACGCTGACATGCTCGCCAAAGAGATTGAAAAAACAAAAAATGAGTTGAAGGAAAAACAAAGCAAGTTAAGCTCAACTGAAGAAAAAGCCATCAGCGACGATGCGAAAAAACTTCTTGATCTGCAAGACAAAGCAGAGGACTTAAAGCTTTTGCCGACTTTGGAAATCAAAGATATCAAGAAGACGATCAAACAGGAAAAATCAGACATCTTTAACAATCTGAGATTGTACGATAAACCGACGAATGGCCTTATATACTTCAACGTGGTGTTTGACCTTTCGGGACTCAATGAAAAATATCTGCCTCTCATTCCCACCTTCTGCCACATCCTCAATCGTATCGGTACGAAAAAACACAGTTATGTGGAACTCATCCGGCTGATTGAAAAGCGTACCGGGGGCATTGATTTTTTTCCGGTCGTAAATCAGGACTTGCGGGAGGAAAACCAGACAAAAGCGGCAATCGTTGCCGGATTCAAATGTTTGAACGAAGATGCGGATGATTGTCTTGATCTCGTAAAAGAAATGATTTGTGAATTTGATTTCAAAGAGCGGGAACAGATTGAGATCTGCCTTAAAGACAGCCAGGCAGGGATGGAGTCTTCCGTGATTGAATATGGGCATAGCCTGGCCTTCTCTTTTGCTTCGTCTTCATTGGATAAATCCGACGCCATCAATGAAACTTGGAACGGCATAACCCAGCTGGCTTGGCTGAAAAAAATGAGTAGCGGCATGAATGAGAAAAAGCTCAAAGAAATCAGGAATGATCTTATAGGCATGGCCGACTGGTTGTTCCGGAAGGGAAAAATCGAATCAGTGGTGATCGGTGAAAAGACAGCGATCCGCAAGGCCGCGGTAAAACTTAAAAGTATCATTGATGGTCTGCCTGAAAAAAAAGTTGAATTTTTCCATGGGGATGTCTGGCAGGCAAAAAAAGTTTGCAAGGGGATTGAACTTTCTTCTTCCGTGTCTTTTGTGGCGGCCGCAAAAAGCGTTCCGGATATAAAAAGCGAAGAAGCCCCGGCCCTGCTTGTCTTAAGCAAGCTCCTGGGGCTTGATTACCTGCATAAGGAAATCCGCGAAAAAAACGGCGCTTACGGCTGTTATGCCAAGTATGACTACCTAAAAGGGGTATTTGGGTTTTTTTCGTACCGCGACCCGCATATTGTTCCCACTTTGACCGCGTATTTGCAAGCTGGGGAGTATATCGCCAAAACAGAGCTGGATAAAAAGGCTATCACTGAGGCGGTGCTCCAGATTTGTTCGGAAATTGACAAGCCTTTAGCCCCGGCGGAAAGCGCGGAACGTGATTTCATGCAAAGGTACATGAGCTTTAGTTTTGAAATGCTGCAAGCTTTTAGAAAAAAAATCATTGCCGTTAATGTGGCCGAGGTTAAAACGGTAGCGCAAAAATATTTATCAGCTGATATCAAGGATTTTTCAATCGCGGTCATTTCTTCGGGGGAGAAATTGAGGAAGGCTAATGAAAAATTGGGGGAAATTCAGATGGAGATTGGGAAGATATAGATTCTAAAAAGTATACAAGAGTTATCCACCATTCCCCGTTTTTCCACAGGCAAAACGGCCATTGCTTTTTTCTTTAGCCGTGATATCCTTGTAAATATAAATTTAACTTATCTAAAATTAGTTAAATGCTTATATCTTGACATCACAATATGTTGTGGTATAATAAAGATGTGAGCACAAGATATGGTATTTTAGATAATTAGGGAGGATTTACGTCGCAACACCAGTTTTAGCCCCTTTAAACTTTCAAGCTAAAAAACATGGTGTTTTTTATTGGAAAAATATTTATTATATGAAATGTCCGATTTGCCATTTTGAAGAAACAAAAGTCGTTGACTCCAGGGCGGCCAATGATGATTTTTCCATCCGCCGCCGCCGGGAATGCCTGAAATGCGGCTTCCGGTTCTCAACCTTTGAAGAAATTGAAATTTTGGATTTAAGCGTCATCAAAAGAGACGGACGCAAAGAAGCATACAGCCGCGATAAGCTGAAAAGCGGGCTTAAAAAAGCCTTGGAAAAGAGGCCGGTTACGGAAGAATTCTTTGAGAAATTGGTCAGCGGCATTGAACGGGATATTCAGGCGGAAAAAACCGAGATCAGTTCCGATAAGATTGGAAAAATCATCATGAAACACTTAAAAAAGGCTGATCCGGTGGCATATATCAGATTTGCCAGCGTCTATGAATCATTTGAAGACTTGGAAGAATTTAAAAACGAACTTGATAAACTTTTGAAAAATAAAAAAAATTCAAATTAAAACCATGCCAGAACAAATTTTACAAATTAGAAAAAGAAAAGGGCAGATCGTTGATTTTGACAGGGAAAAAATTGCCAGCGCCATTTATAAGGCGACCGAATCAACCGGAAAACCCGACAAACACTTGGCTGAAAAATTGACGGACGAAGTTGTGGCAGTCTTGGATGATAAATTCCACAAGCGCAGCATTCCGGCTGTGGAAGAGATTCAGGACATTGTGGAAGAAGTCCTCATCTCCAACCGCCAGATCAAGACGGCCAAGACCTACATTCTGTACCGCGACCAGCGAGCGCGCTTGCGCGAGATGAAGAACATGATCAACTCCAATGACATCATGGAAGACTATCTCAAGCAATCCGACTGGAGAGTCAAGGAAAATTCCAACATGAGTTACAGCCTACAAGGCCTTAACAATCATTTGGCTTCCATCATCTCGTCCAACTATTGGCTTTCCAAAGTTTATACTTCAAACATCAGAGACGCCCATCAGAACGGCGATATCCATATCCATGATCTTCAGCTCTTGGCTCCGTATTGCGCCGGCTGGGACCTTAAGGATCTGCTGATGCAAGGTTTTACCGGCGTGACCGGCAAGATTGAATCCAAGCCCCCCAAACATTTCCGCACCGTGCTTGGACAGATCATAAATTTTTTCTATACCATCCAGGGAGAAGTGGCGGGCGCGCAAGCCTTTTCCAGTTTTGATACATTTTTAGCGCCGTTCATCAGATATGACAATCTTTCCCAAAAAGACGTCAAGCAATGCATCCAGGAATTCTTGTTCAACATCAACGTTCCCACTCGGGTCGGCTTTCAAACTCCGTTTACCAACATCACCATGGATCTGATGCCGTCAGGACAGACTGCCAACGAGAATGTGATCGTCGGCGGGGAGATCAAACCGGAAAAGTATAAAGATTTCCAGAAGGAAATGGATATGATCAATTTGGCTTTCGCTGAATCCATGATGGACGGCGATGCCAAGGGCCGGGTTTTCACTTTTCCGATCCCGACTTACAATCTGACCAAAGATTTTGACTGGGATTCTCCGGTGACGGAAAAAATCTTTGAGATGACCGCCAAATACGGCATCCCATATTTTTCAAATTTCATAAATTCCGATATGAGTCCGGATGACGCGCGCTCCATGTGCTGCCGCTTGCGCTTGGATAACCGCGAGTTGAAGAAAAGAGGCGGCGGCTTGTTTGGCGCCAACCCGCTTACCGGTTCGGTCGGGGTGGTTACGATCAATCTTCCGCGGATTGGATATCTGTCAAAATCAAAAGCAGAATTCTTTGAAAGGCTTACCACTCTCATGCAGATTGCCAGAGAAAGTTTGGAGACGAAGAGAAAAGTCTTGGAAGATTTCACTGAGAACGGCTTATATCCATATGCCAAGCACTATCTGGAAAACATCAAGTTAAGATTCGGCAAGTACTGGCAGAATCATTTTGGAACGATCGGCATCATCGGCATGAACGAGGCGCTCCTCAACTTTGAACCGATCAGAGAAAGCATCACCACGGAAAAAGGACGCGCTTTCGCCATGGAAGTCATGGATTTCATGCGCGAGAAAATGATGGACTACCAAAACAACACCAACAATCTGTATAATCTTGAGGCCACGCCGGGAGAGGGAACCACCAGAAGATTGTCGCAGATTGACCGGGAAAAATACGCCGACATCATTGTCGCCAATCAGAAACAGGTGCAATCAGGGAAAGCGGCTCCTTACTATACCAATTCTTCCCAGTTGCCGGTGGATTTTACCGATGATTTGTTTGAGGCCTTGGATCTGCAGGATGACATTCAGGTCAAATATACCGGAGGAACGGTGCTCCATGCGTTTTTGGGAGAAGCTTTGCCTTCGGCTGAGTCGGTCAGAAAGATCGTCAAGAAGATTGCATACAATTACCGGATGCCATATTTCACCATTTCTCCGACTTTTTCCATCTGCCCGAAACACGGCTATATCACCGGCGAGCATCATTTTTGCCCCAAATGCGATGAAGAGCTTGGCATAACCAATGACTTCGCTCCGTCCGAAAATGAAGAAGAGGCACTTGTGCTAAAGCAGGCGGCAGAAACCGATATTGCCAAAGAAGAGAAAGAAGAATATAGTGAAAGAGACCTCATTGACGCGATATCCGGATTTTAATTTTTTAATTAATTTTTATAAAAATAAAACAAATTTAGTTTAAGGCGCTGGTTAATGCTTGTCGCGATCAGCGCCCTGGTCTAAAAAAATAAAAATATGAGCCCAGTTGAATCAAAGAGAACACCATGCGAGGTTTACAGCCGTGTTACAGGCTATTTAAGGCCTGTCAAACAGTGGAACGATGCCAAAGAGGCGGAATTCTTCAATCGGAAGACCTTTAAATGTGAAAAATAAAAAACCAATCCAATGATCATCGGAGGATTACAAAAATTCAGTTTGCTGGACTATCCCGGGTCCCTGTCAGCCATCATTTTTACGCAAGGTTGCAACTTCAGATGCCAGTTCTGCTACAATCCTATGCTTGTTGAGCCAAAAAATTCAGGCAAAGGCAAGACCAACAATAATTCCTTGTCAAAGAGTTTTGATGAGGAAATCAAAGAGGGTTATTCTCTTATAAAAGAGGATGCCCTTTTTGATTTTCTGGCTTCCAGGAAAGGAAAATTGGATGCGGTCGTGATCACTGGCGGAGAACCGACCTTGCACGGCGATCTGCCGGAATTTATAAAAAAGATCAGAAGCTTGGGGTTTAAAATCAAGCTGGATACGAATGGAACGAATCCGGAATGCTTAGAAAAACTTTTGCGTTTTGGCCTTTTGGATTATATCGCCATGGACATCAAGACTTCTTTGAAAAAGTACGATCTGGTGATTGGCACACAGACGGATTTGAAAAAAATCGCTAAAAGCGTTAAAATTATAAAAGATAGCGCCCTGCCGTATGAGTTCCGCACAACCTTGGTTCCGGGGCTCGTTGACGAAGATGATGTTGAAGATATGGCCAAATTTTTAGGTGATGCGGAAAAATGGTATTTGCAGAAATTCAAATCAGACGTTGATCTCGTGAACAAAAGTTTTCAGGGCGAAAAGCCGTTTTTAAGCAAAGACATGGAAAAGATGAGAAAAATCGCTTTGCGGCATGTAAAAAATTGTGAAATAAGGTAATATAAAAATTTAGCCAAAAACGGGTATGGATGAAGAACTAAAGGAGCTCATAAAAAAGAACGTGGAAATGACCGGAGAAATTTTGAAAATTTCCAAAACGCTCAAACGGCACATAATTTCTCAGCAGATTTTTGGAATCATCAAAATGATTTTTATTGTTGTCCCTGTCATTCTGGGAATCATTTATCTGCCGACAATCTACAACAATCTGATGGAAATGTATAAAGAATTTTTAAATATACCGAATTTAAACACCATGAACCAGAATGTCATAAATCAGATATCGCCGGAGCTCATAAAAAAATTGTTGAAGTAATTTTTATTTTTCTACATGCCAGTAGCTACAAGCTACTGGCTAAAAAATCACCCCCATGCAAAGACTTTTTTTATTTTTAAGCTTTCTTTTTTTTATTTTTATTTTCACGCCGTCAGCCCAAGCGGAAGGCTTTGGCTACGAGATCAAAGATTCCCAGGTTTTTTACGGTAAAACCCTTTTAGATTTTGCGGACCCCGGTACCTTCGTTGTTTTGAACGCGAATTTCGCGCAGGACAAGAATTTTTGCATTTATCAAGCCCAAAAACTTCAGTCTTGCCAGATTAAATCTTTTACGTATTCGGAAACAGATCCATATGCCAAAGACGGTTTCAGCGCTTTTTACGGCGGGACAAAAATCGGAAATGCCGATGCCCAGACTTTTTCTTGGGTAGGGGATGGGTATGCCAAAGACCGTTCAAAGGTTTTTTACAACGGACAGATTGTTCCGTCAGCGGCATCGGATTCTTTTCGGGTGATGGAATTTGGTTATGCCAAAGACAAGGATTTCATTTTTAAGGCCGGCCGCGCCATCAAAACGATCGATTCCGCTACCGCTGCATTTTTAAGCGGTGAATACATCAAAGATAAGTCCCATGTTTATTTTTTGGAAGAAATGGTTGAAGACGCCGACCCGGCGACCTTCCAACTGATGGCAGACGGCTACGCTTCTGATAAAAATTATTTTTTTCATAATGGCAAGGCCGCGGCCAAATTGACGAACAAATTCTATAACCGTTTCCGGAAAAAAGATTTAAGCGGAACTTGCGCTGATAAAGACATTGCGGAAATTGCCACCGGAAGCATTGAGAAGGTAAGCGATCTCTTAAGCAAAGACGCTTCGTGCGTATTTTATCTCGGGGAAGCCATCCCGCAAAGCCATCCCGGCACATTTGCGGCGATAAATGCCAGAGTATACAAAGATAAGAATTTCGTTTATCATATTTCTGACACCGGACTGCTGGCAATCCCTTTTGCCGACCCTCAAAGTTTTCAAGATTTGGGAGGCGGTTACCACAAAGATGCATATGCGGCATACTTTGGCCAGGATTTTCAGATCATAAACGGAGCAGAGGCGGCTGATTTTAAAGTTGTGTGTCAGGGCAAGAATTGCAATTATGAAGCAGAAGACGGAAGTCATTTTTATGCCAATGGCATTGAGGTGGCTCTGGATGCTAAGACAGAGCAGATCATCGGCGAGGCGAAATTGATTTATTCCAGTGCGGCGGATCCGGCCAGTTTGGCTCTGTATAACGGCATTTCCCGCAACCTGCCGGGGGAGAATGCCGCCCGAGAAAAATACTTGAAAGATTTGCTGGTTGGCATATACGGGCTGAAAGAGTCTGATAAGCTGGACGCGGTTAATTTTATTTTTTATGGTTCCCAAACAACCCGCGGCTTGGGCGAAGGGGAGCGGGCTGGAGTCGTAAATTCTTACAAAACCGCTTTCGGGAAATTGCCGGCATCAGTCCAGGAGTGGTCTGATCTCATCAAGATTGCCAACGGCCGCTGGCCGACGGAAAGGAATGAAGTGGCGGAAGAGCGAGCTGAAAGGCGCTTCCGATATATATACCAGCGCGCGCCGCTATCAATTGACGAGCACGACAATGCCGCTATAACAATCATGGCTTACGGCCTGCGGACGGCTAAGCGGCTTCCGGAAAGCGAAAAATCAGCCATCCTTACCTTTAAGAAACTATTTTTAGAATATCCGCATTCCGCCAGCGACTGGGATATGGTCAGGGCAGTGGCGTATTCGGGGGCGAGGAGGTAAAAAAAGATAAAATAAAACACAGCCCTTTGCTGTGTTTTATTTTGTTTAAATCAGAGTATTCCCATTCCTTGGGCGGCGTTTGAAGAGTGGTTATTTGATCTGTATTATTTTATTATCTCATTAGCTTGAACCAGCAACCCTTCCGGAATTTCAATGTTAAACTCTTTGGCGACTTTCATGTTTATAATTATATAAGGTTCAGGCGATATCACCGGTAAGTTTCCGGCTGGTATGCCAAGAAATACTTTATTTGTAAGATATGACGCCAGCTTGCCAAAATCATTGTTATCAACAGTTACCCCGAACAATGTTCCATGATCATCGGTTACAACTTTGGAACCCACAATCGGTATCTGGCGTTTTCTGGTGTGATCGGAAATCAAGTCAAAAACCGCTTTGGTTGTTGACAATGATTCTGGAATGAAAAAGACGGCCTCAAAATCAAAATTATCGGTTGCTTCCCGGTTGTTTAATTCTTTTTCCAACTCGGTTATATTTTCAGCCGGAAACTCAATCAATGTGATTCCCAAAGATTCAGCTTTTTTTCTTATCTCCGCCATTTCAGGCGCGACTGATGGATAGTCTTTTTGATAAGGTATCCAGATTTTTTTTGCAGTTGGCATCAATCGATAAAAAATTTCCAATCTTTTTAAAGCTATTTCCGGACCAGGATATCTGACGCCGCTGATATTCATTCCCGGTTCTTTTATGGAATTGATAATTTTGGTATCTTCTGTGATCGTGGTGGCAAAAATCACGGGGATGCCCGTGTCTTTGGTCATTTCTTTCGCCAAGGCTGCGACTTCGGTGGGAAAAGCCAGGATCAAATTAATTTTGTTTTCAGCAAAGCTTGAGATTATTTTTCTTTCTTTTTCCGGTTCAAAATTTGTGTATTGTATATCATAAACAATATTTTTTCCTTCAACATAACCGTTTGTTTGCATTTCAGCTTTGTAGCTGGTTACGATATTTTTAAAGTAATCAAGACCGCACAGGACGCCAACATGATAAACTTTTGCTTCCGGTTTAGCGCACGAAGAAACAAATAATGTTAATATTATCAAAAAAATTATAAATTTTAATTGCTTCCCGTTGTTCAATTTTTTAGGATTAAATTTTAAGCAATTCATGAGCTTACGTTGATAATTATAGTATAGCATATTTTTTATGGTTGTGATAGCTGGCTTATGCAACTAAACCTCATTTTAAAATATCTGATCAAATCAAAAAGCTCCGGATTTTTATTTACAATTTCAGTAATTATGTCCCTATCAGAAATATCAGATTTTGGATATGGCCGTGATTGAAAATCTTTAACGAGGTCAAGATATTCAAGTCCGGCAACTCTGATGTCATATTTTTTAGATAGCAAAAAATTGCACCACCATTTATAAGAATCATATGGTCGCCCAGTGCATTTTGAAGGGTTTTAATTTCCCTTTCAAAGCGTGCTTGTGTGTAAGTTTTAATGATTTTTTTCATGATATGGACAACCATTGTAATTGCATAATTATTTTTTATAGAAAAAAAACAGAACTCAATTTGTATAACGTATCCGTAATATCTGGAGTAGCGCTATTTTTTAACGTGCAAACCATGCAGTTTACATTTTTATAATTACTCTTGACTTTTTATAATTTATGGAATAAAGTACAAAAGTCAACGTACGAGCTGTACCAAGGAATGCTGGCGCTCGTTTCTTTTGAAATGGGGTTGGCGGGACGCTTTTTGAGAACAAAACAAATTTTGTGGAAATTGCCAAACTGGGCCATGACAAAAGAGGTACGCCCCACAATCCTTCGGGATATGTGATAACGTGAGAAGGTATTTAACTTCAGGATGTTATATAACGCCATGGGTTCCTCTTACCCGGTGTTTACATGGGCTGGCCAAAGCAATTTCTAGCAAACAAAATTTGTAGCGTTTTCAAAAAAGCCATCGCTGTTTCTCCTTTAGGTTCATTCCATACCCGGGGGATATGCGGGTCGTAACCGTTGACGCTCAAGGCTGTTCTATTTAAATAGGGCAGCCTTTTTTCTTTTATAAAAAAATTTTAAAAAGGTTCAATTAAATGAAGATAATTTTATCTATAACTTTTTTCATTTCGCCGGAAAGCAATTCGGAATGTTTATCTATAAAATGCTCATACAATTCTTTCCATGTAAACAGTGGATGGAGCTTAACCCCTTCTTTTTCTAAATTTTTTATAGCAGAATTTCCTACATCGACAATAGTAATGATGTTATTTATAATCAATCCTTTTTTTCTTAATCTTTGGATAAATTCAATAGCTGTATGTGCGGTTACTGTGGCATCTTCAATCAATAGCACTCTATCTCCTGGAGTATAAAAACCCAGTACTTCATCCGAAGTACTGTAATTTTTTACACCCTCTTTTCTTATTGACAAGCTAGGAGCCCTGAGAATTCTTGCTACGCCATAACTGGATAATAGGCCACCATAAGGAAGTCCTAATATTTTGTCAAAAACGAGATTGTTTTTTTGAATAATTTCAACTAGACATGAATTAACTGTTTCAACTATTTCAGGAAAAGATTGAAATTTAGATGTGTCTAGGAAAAAAGGCGTGCGAGATCCATTTTTTAATAATATCCAATTATTTTCGTCTAGACTCGTTGAAATTATTAATATTTTATTATCAATAATTTTTTCTATTAGATTGTTTTTGGACATTTTCATTTGCCTTTTAATTAAAAACTCCTTATAGATTCAATATTTTGATCAGTTTTTCAAACCGATAGACTTTGTTTCTTTTCTGTTTTGGATCAGCTTCTTTTAAAATTCCTAGATCAATAAATTTTTCAATTAAAGTGTAAAGCGTTTGGGTATTTTTTATCTTGACATGCTTGCGCAAGCTTGATGCTGAGAAAATCGGACGCACAAAAATCGCGTCCAGTAAATACGGAGCGTATTGAGAATTAAGCGTTATTATCTGATTTTTAAGCTCTTGGTGCAGCTTGAGGATTGATTTTCCGGTTGCTTCCGCTTTTTGCGCCTGAATCGCCAGCGCATTCAAGAAAAACTTGATCCAATTTTCTAAGTCCTGTTTCTCGCTGACATTGCGTAGCAATTCATAATATGTTTGGCGGTTTTCTTCAAAAAATTCACTCAAATACAGAAAAGGATGAGCCAATAATTTTTTCTCATACAAAAAAAGCGAAATGATCAAGCGCCCGACTCGGCCGTTGCCGTCAAGAAATGGATGGATAGCTTCAAATTGATAATGGGCGATTGCGATCTGCACCAATCTGTCTTTTTCATCATCTGAATTCAGATATTTTTCCAGATTAGAAAACAGGGGAATGATTTCATTGGCAGCCGGCGGAACATAGGTTGCTTCGGAGATATCCGCGCCAGGCATGCCGATAAAGACTTGGATTTTCCGGAATTCACCGGGCGCTTTATTTTGGCCGCGACCGGATTTTAACAAAGTAGCGTGTAAATTTTTGATCAGATTTTCCGATAAGGGCAAAGTGTCCAAGCTCTTAATTCCCTGATCTAATGCTTTGCGGTAGTTAATGATTTCACTAATATCTTGTTTCTTGATTTCACTATTACTATTATCGCTTACTGCCTCAAATGCCAAAACCTCATTAAGTGTCGCTTGCGTACCCTCAATTTGGGAACTTAGTACTGCTTCTTTAGTTTGTAAAGTGCGTCCAAGTAAGCTTGGATTCGGCAAAGCAGAGAGAAGCGCATCCAAGCCAGCAATGGCTCGATGCGCTTTGGTGATATGGCCGATAAGCGGCTCATAATCAATTTTTATTGGTAATTTTGTTGGAATAAACGGTTGTTTGCTCATATTTTATGACTGGAATAAGGATTAGTTTTATTCCAGTGGGTTAGAATAAGGAGTTGTCTTATTCTAATTTTATCACGTTTACTGGAATAAGGCAATGTAGTTGCAATGTAGTTGCTATTGATTTTTTTATGCAAACATGTTAAGTTTTGTAATTACGATTTTTTACAAACAACTATGAAAAGGAGGGAATGGTATGATTGTTCTTTACTTAATGATAGGATTGCAGTTGGTCGCATGGGGTTGGTTTTCATGGAAAGGAGGAAAGTTGTCTGATAAACAGTTTATTGTTTTTACAATCGGAATGCTTTCTGGACAAATCGGTGCTGGAATCGAAACTTTTTATGATAATGCATGGGGGACATTTGTAGTTCAAGTATATTTTTTTGTATTTACCGCGTTTGCTGGAATAAAACGATATAAGTCAATGAAAAAGGCGTAAAAAATTATACATTTAAACCGTTAAACCCTTTATCGAGAAATCGGCAGAGGGTTTTTTCTATCCTAAAAAATAATAAAAATATTTTTTTAAAATTTCGCCTAACGTATCCGCATGATGCGAAGTTTTATTTATTCTTCCTTATTATATTTATCAAGAAAAGAATAAATAAAATTTGGGTGAAAGAAATTTATACTCAATATTATTATTTCTCAGTAGCGTAGCGAAAGAGAAAATCTGATAAAACGTAAATTTCTGGAACCGCATATGCAGGTGTTGTGCGTAGTAAATTTTTTATCTCGTTTATTGATATTATAAACTATTTCAACTTCAAAAAGAAAATTTGATTTTTTGTTTTTATTTTTGGCCAGAGGGGTCAGGGGTGAATGGTCTAAAATAAAAACTCCATATTATTTTTTATTTCTGTGAGCCCAATTTCTTTATTTTGCTATTTTCTAATAATGATTTCATTTGGATAATAGCCGTATTGTTTAATTTTAAAATTCTATCTTGCTGTGAAAGCCTTTCGCGTATCAATAAAGCATTTATGCTTTCAAGATTTGATAAAACGACCAGCTGTTCAATTGAAGCGTGATCTCTGATATTTCCTTTCAGTTTTGGATTTTGGTTCCGCCAAGTTTTTGTGGTAATTCCGAATTGGGCGACATTAAGCAAATCCGCTTCATCAGCATATTTCATGTTGACTTGGTCATTTGTCAGCTCGCGCGGGATCAGTTTTTCTTTAATGGCGTCAGTATGGATTTTGTAGTTGATTTTTGCCAAGGTTCTTTGCAGGTTCCATTCAAGCTTCAATCGGTTATTTTCGTCTTGTTTAAGTCGCTGGAACTCGACCAGTAAATACAACTTGAATTCAGCGCTTACCCAAGAAGCGAATTCAAAAGCTATGTCCCTGTGGGCGAAGGTTCCACCACCGTATCTTCCCGATTTGGAAATTAAGCCCATGGCTTGCGTTTTCTCGATCCATTTTTGCGGTGGCAATACAAATGAGTTTGCGCCAGCTTCATTTTTAAACTGGTCGAATTCGACCAGTTTAAAATCGGAATTGTGTAATTTTTCCCATAATCCAAGAAAATCAATCGTGCCGCGAGTTCTCATCCAATTCTTAATAACATCGGCTGGAAAAGTAGGGTTTTTGTGTCGTGCAATATCGGTTAATGAAATGAAATCGCTTTTATTTTTAGTAAAAGTGGTAATTTCTATTCCTTCGACTTTTATTATTTGTTTTTTCGTCATAAAGTATTAACTTTTGAATTTTTATGTTTTGCTATATCGGTCAAGGAAATATAATCTTCACTTTTCTGTTTAAAGACTGCAATATCCATGCCCTCCACTTTTATTTTTTGATTCTTTGTCATAAAGCTATTATGGCGAATTCGCCATAATTAAAATTTGGATTATAAATTTTCTCCCAGATGCCCAAAAACTCAACCGTGTTTCTATTTCGAAGCCAATCGGAAATAAAAAAATCCCCGTCTTTTGCCTTGAGCATGTCGGTCAAGGAAATATAATCATAATCGGCGTTATCCTGTTTTATAACTGTAATTTTGGTTCCTTTTACATTGATAATTTTATTTTTTGTCATGTGTTTATTTTACCATTGTATGAGTTTATGGTGAATGCTAATAATTAAAAACCCATTATTTTTTGGATATTATTTTCATCCACTTGCTTGTTTCTTTATAGCTTATCTGACATCTTCGCCTAAAATCCTTTTCTTTAATATGTAGTGCAATATCGTTTTTGAAGTTATCTAAAAAAAGGCAATGGTCATTAACAAGTTTATCGATTCTTTTTAGTGATTCAAAATATCCTTTTGATTCATATAGTCTTGCTAAATAATCCTTGCTTAAATCAAGACTTATTATGAATACATCATATCCATTTAAAGATAGTTGTTTTTTGAAATATTTCCATTCTCTGTCAACGCTTAAATCACCAAACATTGAATTCTAGTAAGATAAAAAATTTATTTCGTACAACATTTCGCGATAGGCGACGTTTCAATGTTGCTTATCGCGTGTTATCTGATGTTTTCAAAAATCCTCGCTTTTTTGCATCAAAGCTAAATCAAAGTAGCTAATTAATTTGATATTGTTTTCTTTTAAAAATGGATTAATTTCTTCGATTTTTTTCACATCAAGTTCTCGTTCTTTATTCAAACTAGATTTACAATCCGGGTCATACGTACCAGGGTGAAACAAAATCTCATAGCTCTCATCATCCTTTATATTTTCAATAAATCCTTTCAGTTTCTCAAAACATATTTTAGTTCCACTCAGGACTTCATTTTGAGTTTTCACCACGCCTTCTGTACTAACTCCATGATTGCGACAAGGAAGATTTTTCTCCTTGCAGAATTTCACGATGACATGATAGGCCACTCCAATATACATTGATTTATGAAGATCGATATGACTTGGTTTAAATCCAAACAAAGACAAAAATCTTTCGTACTGCTTTTCAATCTCAAGCCGAAGGTCATTCTCGGAAAACTCAAAATGAAGTCCGACGCTGACTTTATGAGATTTTGCAAGCTTTACAAGCTCGTTTACTTGGGAAGATTGTTCATCGGTTATCCAATTAACCATTACGGTCGTAGAAGAAATTAATCCATTTTTAATTAGTTCCAGAATCTTAGTATTGAATATTTTGCTATAACCGAAGTCGTCGGCATTGATTATCAAGTATTTCATAAAAGAAAATAATATCAAATTGTTTTTAGTACAAACATTTTTTATTGGAAAGGATTTTTGAAAATTTCAGCTAACGTATCCGCGATATCCGAAGTTTGTTTAAATGAAATGAAACAAATTTTGGATATCGCGTGTTAGGCGAGGGTTCGTCTGACTACATTATAATTTTTGAGAAAGGTCAGACGAAAGCGTAGCGCCCCCTTGAGTTGACTGGCTACTTATTTTTTTCCCACTCACCATCAATATTTATTCCCTTTCTTATTTTCAAATAAAATTTAAATGGAATATAACCAAGTACGCCAGTAATTGTCCCACCCAGAACAAATAGAACAGGGCCAATAATTAGATTGGCGATACCGGCAAAAATTCCTTTAAATTGAAAAAATGGCAGGTCTGTGTAACCACCCTCTCCTCCCCGTGAATACATGATAAATGCTAACAAGCCTTGTATAATTCCAAGGGGTAATGCTATCTGAACACATAACCCAAGGAATGATTTAAATTTAATTTGAAAAAGCTTTTTTTGCTCCATAAATTTTAATGGGGCGATTGCTGACAGAAAAAATAAGTAGCCAGTCAATTTCGCCTAACGTTTCCCGATGAAGCGAAGTTTCAATTCTTTCTACATTATTATATTAATAAAGAAAAGAAAGGATTGAAATTTGGGCCGGAAGAAAATTTTACTCATTATTATCATTATTAAGGAAATTTTCTGGAGCCGCTTATCGCGGTGTTATGTGATGTATCACTTACCGTCATGGTCTATAAAAAAATATTTGATAAACCAGTAGAACAATGTTTATCAAAGCAAAAATAAGATTTATGTATGATATGACAGTATTTGTTTTCTCGTGCTTCTCTATTTGTTTGTGCATTAGAAGTTGAAATTTACGCTCATCTTGTAGTCTGGCCTCTGGGTCACCATAACCAGTACCAACTTTAGTGAGTTCTTGTAATTCTTCTTCAATCTTATTTTTGCCCATATTTTTAGTTTAGGTAAGTGATATTTCACATAACGTCGCCGATATCCGAAGTTGTCTTGAATGAAATGAAAGACAATTTGGGAGAGGTCTCTGATAAGAGATCGAACCGGATAGCGTGCTGTTAGATGATGTAATTAAAAGTTTTTGTTTTGCGAATGCAAAACTTTATTTGGGGCTATTTTATTATTAATATGGAGAGACAAAGGTGTTAGGATTTGCACCTTCAACAATTTTACCCTCCATATCATAAACAAAGTTCTTATCTTTTGCGAAGTATCCGCTTTTAACAATCGAAAAACTTTCGGCATCCGCCTCCTCTAGCGGTATACCATGAATATAAACATTATTGCTATCTTTTGAATATGGGTAATCTACAATTTCAAATGTTTTTACATCAGCACCTTTGATTGTAGTACTGAGATAAAATATATTTTTGTGGTCTTTTGAGTATGATGTATCAATTACTTCAAAAGTATCTATATTTTCAGTAATTATACTATAGGGGATATACTCATCCGGTTCCTGCATTCCATCATTTTTTCTGTATACAAAATCTTCATCCTTATAATACCAATCCGTTATCTTTTCGAGGTCTGTGTTGTCGTTTGAAGTAATTTCTTTTTTTTCGTTACTTGTACTAAGTTCAGTATTCTCCTTTGCTTCGGGAATTGTTTTTGTGGATTTATTTTTCAATTGTGATAATTGTTCTGTTAGGTTTTCTTTTTCAGTAATTAATTGGACAAGCTGCATTTCAAGATTGTTAATTTTATTTTTTAATGAGCTTTGTAACAAATTTAATTTTTGTTGTTGCCAATACAAAATAATTCCGCCGAATAATGCCGCAGTAATAAATGTTGATACAATTGTTATATAGATGTATTTATTAGCTTCTTTTTGTTCTTCCATATATTTTTAAATTAATAATAAAATAGCCCCAAATAATAAATTTCTGAAGGAAATTTAAAAACTTTTAATTATTTCATCTAACGTTTCCCGACGAAGCGAAGTTTTGCAGATACTTTATTATAATTCAATATAATATCTGCAAAATTTGGATGCAGGAATTTCATTATTATAAAATTTTAAAAAGAGAAATTCCGTAACCGCTTGTCGCGGTGTTAGACGTTGTTTGGCCATTATTTTAATGACCATTTTATTTCTTTTGCAGAAATATTAAGAGCTGGGACGGAACTGATTTCTTTCCATGGAATATCAGATGTGTCATATTCAATTATTTCATATCTACGCCCACAGGTTTTCCATTCAGTACATGGAGCAAGATTAGGGTCTTTATCCCATGGAATTTCCATACGTTTTTTTAATGCAGTTTTTGCTTCTTCGAACGTTTTGTATTCTCCATCCTGTGTTTCTGCATGAGCTTCGTCATATATAATAAATATTGAAGACATAAAATTAAAATAATGGCCAAATTTCGTCTAACGTTTCCCGATGAAGCGAAGTTTCAATTCTTTCTTCCTTATTGCATTTATTCAGAAAAGAAAGGATTGAAATTTGGGTCGGAATCCCGCCATTCATTATTATAATTTATTAATAGGGGGCGGGATGGAGCCGCTTATCGCGGAGTTGTGTGATGTAAATTTTTTATCTCGTTTATTAATATTATAAACTATTTAAACATCAAAAAGAAAATTTGATTTTTTTGTTTTAGACAAAGGCCAGAGGGGTTAGGGGTGAATGGCCTTTATCCAAAACACGTTATGTATTTTTTAATATGCTAAATTGCGTATGAATAATGATCATCATTAGGTGATCCTGGATATTCTTTTGGTAGATCGTCACTCTCTTCTGGGTTTGCTAAAGTTAAAATCGCAGCATGTCCTTTTGTTTTTAAATATTCAAGTAATTCCAATTGAGTTAATATATCACAGTTCAAATTTAACCCCCCCCTTGTTTTACCAGCTTTGTGAAAATGTAGGTTTTTTTCAAATTTTTTTCCGTCTATATTAAGAAAAGAATAACTATTATTTTTTTTATCACTTTTATTAATTGCAGGATAAGTTGCGATACAATGTTCTATTTCAGGGTAAATACTAAAAACAATATCAATTCTTCCTTGCTTATTTGTGGCTTGTAATTTATGATCTATTTCGTTTTTATCTTTTATTACCGAAAGACTATATTCTAAATCCTTTAGCAAATCCATGGATACATTTTTTTCTGGTTCTTCTTTATCGACATCTTCTCTGGTGGCTATGTATGTTATTTTATTTTTAAAATAATTCAATAGATCATGTGATAATTTTTCAGTATCATCAGTGTAAATAAGCATATCTTTATGATCACTGGTTTCAAGAAAATCTGGTTCAACTTCAAGTAGTTTTTTAATAGTTTCATCGTTTTTATAATAATCATTTTTAGATAAAATTTTAGTACGGTTAAATTTATTACTTATATCCTCAACTAATAGTGTATTGTTTTGAGTAATACCTAAATTTTCTCTTTGTTTTTTTAGTTCATTAATGATGTTTGAAGCATTATAAACAACAGCTGGAATTTTTTCATTGAAGAAATATGGTTGTTCGTAAATTTTAGGTAATCCAATTTTTTCCAATTCTCCTGGTAGGCTACGTTCGGCAATGTCATAATGTTCTTTAGTCGTTTGTTCTTCTTTTCTTTTTTCTTTTATGATTTTTGCTTTCTCTTTAACTTTTTCAGATTCTTTGTAAGCGTCTTCAAATGTATATTTTTCCATATAGTATTTATTGTTGATTATGTTATTTATGGTTTTTTGTAGCAATGGTGGAAGAAAACACAATATTTCCCCTCTTTAAATTAATAAAAAAATCAAATTTTCTTTGTGTACAAAACACTAAATATTGTAATCTCCACTAAGATAAAAAATTTATTTCGCACAACGTTTACCGATATCCGAAGTTTTCTGGAGCGAAGCGAAGGAAAATTTGGGTGGAGGCTCTCGGAAGAGCCGTAACCGGATATCGTGTTGTTAGCTGTTGTATATGTTTTTCTTTGACCAGCCCCAGGCGGGTCACTTTTAAAAAGAATTAAATTTTGTTTTTCGTTTTGGGGCAAAGGGCAGAGGGGAATTAAAGGGGTGAATGCCATTTGCCCCAAAACTCCTTATTGTAATTTTATTTTTTTAGCTAATTTTTAAAATATTCGGACACTATTTTATCTAAATATTTTTTATCAAATTCGTCTTTTTTAAGAATATTTGATATTGATTCATCATTAATTTCGAGATAGTTGTTAACCGATTTCTTTAATAATTCTACAGATAACATAAACATGCTATTATCTTCTACATTTAAGGTGTTTATTATTTTAATTTTTTCATCTTTTTCCTTAAGTAAATCTGAGGTTTTAAATAATTTGAAACTATAATCATTACCAACGATTAATGAAAACAGAATTCTTAATACATGCAATGTTCCATTGTTTATAATGTTTAATTCTATATCTTTTAATTCGTAATCCTTTTTATATTGTTTTATTAAGCTTAGAAGTTTTAAATATAAAAGCGATATGAATTTATAGTAAAATAGCTCATATTTTTCATTGAAGATTATGTCATATTCTTCTTCAAAAAGTTTTGCTGGCCTTGATCTTGATGAGCTTGGGGTTTTAAAAATTGAACTTCTCACTATTTGAAATAATTTTTTTGGATTTATTATTTTGTTAATCGGAAAACTTCTTCTTCTATAAAAATTACTTCTTCTTTCATAGTATAGTTTTGTGTCCTCGGATTTGAAAAAATCTTCAATTGTTTTATGAATTAATTCTTGGGACCTTATAGCTGTGTTGTCTATTTGGATTTGAGAATTTGTGGCTTGAATTATTTTTAATGCAGTTTCGTCATCTTCTGTAACTATTATTCTTATTATTATTTCAAAATCAGTAATTTCTTTTTCGTCTTTAAGAACATCATAAATACTGTGTGCAGTTTGACATCCATTTATGATTTGGTAGTTTTCTAAATTCAATGACCTTGTAGTGGGTTTTACTTTTGAGGTGAGGATTGTGATGCCGTTATTCATGCACCAGAAATTTTTTCTATCAGATGTTGATTTGATCGTATCTTGAATATTTGCAATAATAACTTTTTTGTTTCCTTGAAAATCTCTAACATTTTCTTCAAAAATTTTTTCTTCGATTTCATCAGTATCCGTAATAAAATCATAAAAGTCTTTTCCATTAACAATGGCAATGTAACCTTCTGCGTTATCATTGTGCTCAATATCATAATCTATTTTAGATATTATTTTTAAATTTTTATTGTATTTATGTGATTTACTTAATTCGAATAATTTTTTTTGATCTATTAAAATAAATTTTGATTTTGGTATTCCAACGTATTTTAAGAAATCAATTGTTTTTTTAGTTTTATCAATAACTTTTGGGTTTATATCTTCCTCCTTGCCTAATGAAATATATTCTATATTTAATTTGAAGTCATTTTCATTATCAGAAGTTTGCCATTTTTTATAGACTTCTCTAAGTATAGTTGCTTTTGATTTAAATTCAGGGTTCTCACCAAGCAGTCCTTTTTCTAGATCAAAAATATTTTCAATACCATCTTTGATTTTTAAAACGGCAGTTTCTGAAAATCCTTTTTCTTTTTTACTCTGACAAACTTCTATTTTTATTGATGATTTTTTATTGAAAAATGTTTCAATATCGTCAATTTCATTAATTATGTGTCCGTCAATGAATATATATATCGCATCAATACCAAAGTCATCTCCTCCGTCCACAATTCCTTTTAGTATGTCTTCATAATCTAGATTATATTCCTCAAGTAACTGCATAATTGAGAAGAATTGAAAACTATCAAAATCAGGATCAATTAATAGATCCGAATAATCTTTCATGAATTCTTTGATTTTTGCATCGATTATCCCTTTTAATGGCATAAAAATTATTTGTTATTGTCTATTCCGTAAAAAATACCTGTAATTTCATGATCTGGTTTATCTTGAAATTTACTGCAAATGATATCATCAAGATGACTTCGTAGTTTGCCAAAATATTTTTCGGCATTTTGCCATTTTGTTAAGTAGTTTGTTTTTGGTAATTTACCACTTAATAAATGAAGGAGTTCATTAAGATTTTTTTGGACCTCTTTTGTTTTGTTTCCAATCTCTTTCCATTCCTGTAGAGTAAGTTCTTTTTTCATATTTTTTATAATTTATTTAATTAATAATTGGAGCGTAGCGACCTCAGATTTTCCCCTTTAAAATAAATAAAAAACAAAATTTAATTCTTTTTAAAAGTAGGCGTTAGCCGTAAAGAAAAATATATATTTCAGCTAACGTTGGTTGTATCTGAAGTTTTTATTTTTCTTCCTTAATTTATAATCAAGAAGAGAAAAATAAAAATTTGGGTGGAGCTAAATAATAATTTATTTTCTCGTTCCTACCGGATCAAAGCATTCAAAATAGATATCGTCATCATTAAATACCTCGACTACTTTGAAAAAGCCTTTAGTATACATAACGTTATCAATTACAAAATGTGTGGCTTCCAAAATGATGATACTTGCCTTGGGACGTGATAAAACCTCATTGCCCTGTGTTTCGATTAAGGGGATAGCACCATAAAGCCAATAATTGCGTTGATCGCGTTTCAAAAACGGATATGTTTTGCCAGCCTCAAGGACGTCAGGAATACACTCCTCAATTTTACGATTGCCATTTTTATACTCCGAAATATTTCTTAAAGCAAGGTCGGGATTAAATTCAACTTTGATACCCATAGAAGTAGAGAAAATAAATTATTATTTAGCGTAACCAGATACAACTTGTTATCGGATGTAGCGAATTCTTGAGCTATTTCCGATAACATTTCCCGATGAAGCGAAGTTTCAATTCTTTCTTCCTTATTGTATTTATAAAGAAAGAAAGGATTGAAATTTGAGTCGGAATCCCGCCATTCATTATTATAATTTATTAATAGAGGGCGGGATGGAGCCGCTTATCGCGGTGTTAAGTGATGTTTATTTTTTATTTTTGCGACTCTGATATTATTCTTTTATGATCAAATGCAAGTTCGTCGGGCATATTGTTCATTGGAAACCATTTATACTCTTTTGCATCGTCGCCTGCCTTGGGATTGCCGGACGTTGTCACTTGATAAGCAATATTGATAACCTGCTTTGGGTGTCTATTGGGCGAGCTGTATACTCCAATCAGTTTGCAAGAATCGACAGTCAACCCCAACTCCTCACTTACTTCGCGAGCAACAGTCTCTTCAGTCGACTCGTTCCATTCTACATACCCACCGGGGAGCGCCCAGTAACCCTGAAATGGGTTGATACCTCTTTTAATAAGTAGGATTTTGTTATCTTTAATAATAACGGCATCAATCGAAACACCGCGGTTGTTAAAACGTCCGCAATTAGGGCAAGGTTCGTTGTTTGATAATTCCATACGTTTTAAATTCAATAGCAAAAATAAAAAATAAATTTCACTTAACGTTTACCGATATCCGAAGTTTTCTGGAGCGAAGCGAAAGAAAATTTGGGTGAAGGCTTTCGGAAAAGCCGTAACCGGATATCGTGTTGTTAGCTGATGTATATGTTTTTTTAATCCCGATAGCAATCGGGATTACTCTTAAAAAGAATTCAATTTTGTTTTTTTGTTTTGGGGAAAGGGCAGAGGGGCAGGGGTGAATGCCCTTTCCCCAAAACTCATTATCATATAATTATACTACTTATATTTAGTAATTCATAATTATTTACAGTTTTAATCTCATCATAACTGTAACTCTTATCTCTGAAAGTTGTTTTTAAAAGATGGCCAAGTCTCAAATTATTATCTTTCAATATACTATTTAAAAATACTTCATCTATAAAGACCTGCTGACCATGGGGGATTGGCATTTCAAATTCATATCTTTCTTGTAATCCCTCAAGCCAATCTTCAAAAATAATTATTTCATTATTATCTTTGTCAATGTAAGACCAGTGATTCTGTTCAATTTTTATTACTAAATCATTGCGCAATGCATCAATGATATTAAGGGATTGATTTTTGTCTTTAAAATATTGCCAGAAGCTAATTGTTAAATCTCTATTTCTCGTTATTAGGGGGAATATAATTAAATCCTTTATTTGAATTGGATCTGAATGGATATCAAAATGAGGATGGTTTTCTAAAAAATTCAAAGGTTTATTCGCACTTGTAGGTATTATTATGGTTTGTGGATTCCAAAGTATTTCTTTACTTATTTCTTCAGGTGTAGGCAAATCTTTTCCTACTACTTTGTAACCAAAGCCAATTAAAGAGAAAGAGTGGAGGGGTGACTCGCTCCATCCTGTTTCTGGACAAATTGCACCGCTCGCACCTAGAATCACAAAATTATTTTCTTTGTGCTTTGTTAAGGTTTTTATTGGTATTTCAAATTGTATTAATGCGATGTCTTTTTTTGCGGTATCTGTAGTTTTTGTCTCTGCTAATTTGGGCCAATATTTAGGCATGCGTTTAGAGTCAATTCTCCAAAAAGAAAAATCAACTGGTAGAGTAGCAAGGCTATATTCTAAATAAAAACTAGGCGGGACTGATTCCTTAATGCCGTGTAAAACACGTAAAAAAGCTGATCTATAAACTTCACTAACTTTTGTAGAAAATCCAGTTAAAAATTTATCATTTTTATTGTGTCCATAAAAATAATAATTAGGATTTAATTCGATATTTTCATTTTTTGCAATTTTTTCTGCATTATATGACCAAAGCTTCATAAATTGGATTCTTGTTTTTTTCTCAATTTCATTTGCTCTATCGTGATATACAGGAGCAAGAATTGTTTTGATATACTTCTTAAAAAAATCTTTTGGACTATATGAGTCCGGATAATCTTCTGTAATTAAATACTTGGGCATTTTTTTAATACTTTGCTTGGTGTATTCAGCAATTTCAATTAAAATTTTTTCAATAACAATTGAATTTGCTTGAATAGAATTAACAATATCATCAATATTTATGAATGATATTTTTTTTGTGTCTGACTGTAGCTGAAATGCTTTGACGATTGGCAATAGTCCCATTGCAATAATACTTTCAATTTTCCACTTTTGTTCCCATTTTAATAGTCTGAGATAGATGTCTTTATTTTGTGATGAAAAAGCTATCAAATTTCCAATTGCAGTCGCTGCTCTTCACGAACTAATGGACTTGGCCAAACTAAACGTTGAAAAAGCAAATCAACCTCATCTATATTAGAAAATTTTGTTTCAGCCCAGTCAGGTTTGCTTAATTTTAAATTTGCCATTAATTGTTCTGCAAATGACAAACTTGATTCTGTAATTTCTTTGGCTTTTTTTATGTCATCAAAAAACAATAAAAATTCAACTCCACGAGAAAGCGGAAAGCCTCCTTCTCTGCTTTTTTCGAAAAACTCTAAATATCTGCTTGGGTATTTTTCTTTTAGAAACTTCCACCTATTTTCTGCCTTTTTCTTATCTGTCCAATATCTATTCCACCCATGATCGTTTATTTGAGCAAAACATAAATATTCAAAATCGTTGTCATTCTCAAACTCATAAGCTAATGGATACAAAATATCTAACAATTCGCCAGAAACCGATTTAATGGTTGTATTTTTAAAGGAAATGTTTTTAATTAAATTATAAATATCTTGCTTGTTTTTCTGCTCTAGCCAAAAACTTGTCCACCCGATAAGATATTTTTCAAAATCCCATTTTGTTTTTAGTTGATCTATATGCTTTTCTAAATTTTCTGGTTGAATTTTTGAATAGTCTTCCTTTTTTTCTTCAAAATGATGCATGCTTCCTTCGTCTCTTTCTTTATAATTTATTTCACCGAAGCATTTTTGAATAATATTTAAAGACTGCTCCGCCTCCTTTATTGATTGAGTTTTCTCTTTTAACGCATTTAACGAGTCTTTATCTAGGGCAGTTGTGGCAAGTGCAATTTCTATATCACTTTGAAAAGAGAGTGATTTAATGACATATTTAAAAGTTTCTTCAGCTGGATACAGTTCTTCTTTCTCGGCTTGTGAAAAGTAAAATTTAAATAACAATTCTTTATTGTATATTGATAAGAAATCCGCTAAATAAGATGGTAAATGATTGGTTTCATCTCCATCAGTACAATCTCCAATATTGTGAATAATAGGAATAATTCTTTGTGTCCAATTATCGACTAAATCTTTATCAGTTCCTGCTTTAGCACAAAATTCAATTGTTTCTAAAACATCAAAAAGATATGTGTCTTTATGATAGCCATGTCCAAGGAAATTATCAGTTGCATTCACAAGTAATTCTTTTGCATCTGCCGACTCTTTGTAAATAACGTTAAATTTTGTAAGCCTTGCATAGTCTTCTGCCCTCTCCGAAAAGCAGTTAATTATTTTAGATAATTTTTTTGTCTTTTCATTTGAAATAGTTATAAAAACCTCTTTTTTAAGAATAGGTTCCTCTAAATCCACAACAAAATTGAATAAATTATGTTGGCTAAAGAAAGGTGTACTAATAATTACTTGATAATCAGCTTTTGTAATTGTTACTGAGTCACCAAAATTTTTTTTGAAAATAATAACGTCTTCTAATATCTTTGTGAGGGTATCTGTTAAAGCATGTTTAAATTCTAACCTATCTCGATCATCTGGCCAGAGCAGATTTTCAAGGTCGTTCAATTCGAAAAAAATATCTTTATAATCTATTTTCTTTTCACTTTTAATTGTTGTCGAAATTCTTTGAGCAATTGCAAAAAGTTTAATAGTTGTTTGTATTGACCATTTGGTATTATTGCGGGCTTGTTCCATCCATTTTTCTAAATCATCCTTTCTTTCAGATAAAGTGTAAATTAGCCCTAGATTAAAAAAACTATAAAAATTTTCAGTCCATAGACTGCGCTCCCCGCCATATTCTTTTATAGTTTCTGGGAAATCTTCAATTTTAGGTAATTGTGGTAATGTAGTTATTTTTTCTTCGTGTAAAACTAAATATATTTGTTCTAATAATGAATAATTTTGTTCTTGCATAACAAGGTTGCAGTAATCTGTTTTTTGTTGTTTATAATCAGAGGTGATGCAATTTTTTAGTATAGCTTTCCTTTCTTCATCTTGCAGAGTTAATTTGAGTAATTCGTTTAATTTTGTTTTTTGATCTAACAGTAAAAGTTGTTTGCTATAAGTAGAAAATAAAGAGGAGGTTATTTTGAGATCTCTAAATTGAACGATATAGTCAAAAATTCTTTTTACTTCATGCTCTCTATCATAAGGAATCACTTTGATGATTGCGTTAGTAGTATTGGGAATTTCACTTTCTCTATATTCCTGATAACTTAATCTTTCTTTTAAAATATCAATGATCTCGTCAATTATATAAATATTTCCTTTTTGTTCCGCAATATTTGAAATAATAACTAATACACTAGACGGTAACTCACTCAAGATAAGATTATCTATAAATTTATGGTTTAATTCTATTCCCTCAATCAAAATTAATTTTGAAGCTTCTTCGACAAAATCCCGAGCATTATCATAATAAGTGCTTAAGTGCGATATTTTAAGAGCTTTATCGAAATCTTGTTTTTCAATTGCTGCCTTTGTAGCTAATCTCAATTGTGATTTTATCTGGCTGTAGTTTCTTGGATGTGTAATTGCCTCTACAAGCCAATTTCTATCAATTTCTAAAATTGGGGCGTTATTTCCCATGCTATATTCTAGTTTTTTGAGTTCTGCCCATTTTAAATTTTCATAATTTGAATTTTCTAGCCAATTCTTAACAGATTTTTTTATGACTTGCTCTTGTCCCGTCCACTCTTTTTGGTTTATTAAAAACACTTTAAAACTATCGTGATATATCCTTAGTATGTCTCTGGAGTTTCTAAAAATTAGGTGTTCTACTTTTCCAAAAATTTCACTAATATTAATTTTTGCGGGATCAACAAAAGAAGAAATACATTTAATAAATTGACCATAGTTAAATTGGAAATCAATACCTATAAGCGTAAGAAGAAAGTTTTTTGTATTGTTATCTAGTGTTCCCCAAAGAGTAGAATAATAATTCTCAATATTTTCATCATATTGAACAAGGTCTCTACAAGAATATTCTGTAACAAGTGTATTTTTATGAGAATTTTTTAGTTGCTGTAGAACATAGCGTAAATATAGAGGGTTTCCTTTAGTTATATTAAAAATTTTTTCTCTCAGTTCTTTCCTTTGATTTACATCATCGGGCATGGTTAGATTTGTCTGATTTTTATCTATAATTTTAAAAACGGCGTCTTTGTTTAATCCGTTAATTTCAATCTCATCTTTTTGTATGCATTTAGAGAAAATAGAATGTAATGTTGGTTCGTTTTTTACTTGAGGTTGAGTACCTAATATAATCCATAGTCCTTTTTGGGGATAATAAATTTCATCAAGAAATGATTTTAACTCATTTAAATCTTTTTCTCTCGCAACATGATCTAGCCCGTCAATTATTAAGACAAAACTTTTCGCTTCTTCTGAAAGACAATTTGCGACCTGTTTTATAAAATCTTTTAGAGGAATTTCTTTTGAGTTTTTGTTTTCTAAATCACCTAGGTATTTCTTATAATCAGAACTTTTAAATTGTGCTTTTATTGCTTCAATAACTCTTTCAGCATTCAATCTTTCAAAAATATTATTTTCAGAGGGATTAATATGATAATGATGTTTTATTGTTACAATGCCTTGTTCTTTTAAAATCTCTGATAATTGAGATAAATAAACACTTTTACCTGTTCCAGGCTTACCGTGAATTAATTTGATTCCGCCAGTAGGGTTTTTTAAATCTTCTAGAATTGACTTATGGCTTGTCTCATTGAAAAACTGAAAATCATTAGGAATTTCAAACGATTCGTTTAATGGTTGTGGATTGTCAAATTCACACCATTTTTTAATTTGTTCAATTTGTAATTGAATCGTATAAGTTTTTCTTGCTTCCTTTTTAATACTTAAAAGTAAATTATTTACTCCGGACTGTGTTGCTTTGATTTTACTGAAAAATATATCCTTTATTTTTGCTTCAATCTCATTAATTCCTTCGTTTTCGTGAATAAATTTAAAAACACTAAAAAATTCGTTTATTTGGTTTTCATTATCAAATTCATTTTTAATTCTTTCGTATAGTTTAGTATCTTTTTTTAAACCTTCTACATTTATCAAATCATCAGAAAGGCAATGTTTTAATTCTTCTGAAAAATTTCCGTTAGTAATTAGATGGGCATTCTTCATTTTTTTTAAGCCAATATTCTTAACCGAAGTTGCCCATTTTTTAAGAAGAGAAGGAAGTTTAGAATTATCTTTTTTACTCTTCCTGCTTTTTAAAAGATCATCCCATGTCCACTCATAATTACTGTCTGTTTTAAATTTTGCTTGGTAGAAATGATATAGATCATCATTATCTAATAAAATTATATCATCAAGAAAAAAATCCTCTTCTGTAGGATTTACCTCAATTTGAATCCATCTATATTTATCAGGATCAAGTAACCACTCTCCGCATAATTTGAGCGCCCACAAATCCTGATAGTCAAAGCCACTTCTTAGTGAACTGGTAATATTTATTTTCTCGATCATGCTTTTATGTAAATCTATTGTAAAATAAATTGCTTTCGAAGCGTAGCGGAGAAAACACTCCTTATTACCCCTCTTTAATTAAATAAAAAACAAAATTGAATTCTTTTTAAGAGTTAGGGCATTAGCCCTAAAAGAAAAACATATATTTCAGCTAACGTTTCCCGATGAAGCGAAGTTTCTATTTTTCTTCCTTATTTAAATTATTAAGAAAAGAAAAATAGAAATTTGGGTCGGAAGAAAATTTTACTCATTATTATATTAATTAAGGAAATTTTCTGGAGCCGCTTATCGCGGTGTTATATGATGTAGTCTGACTTTCTCCTTATTATTAACTGGTAATAAATAACTTTTATTCCAAATTACTTTTACCCAAATTACAATCTTGGCACAAAGTTTGAAGATTAGAATAAACTGTTTCGCCACCCTTACTCCACGGCTTAATATGATCAACATGCAGAATGGTTTTTGAATCTTTTGCAGGACTTTTTCCGCACTGAACGCAGGAAAAATTATCTCGTTTCAAAACTTTGAAACGCAACCGAAGCGAAGGGTCTCTTCCCGTTTTTCTTTGGGGAACAGAGGCGCTTTTGTTTTCAGCCGTAATGTCTTTATCGTTTGCATATTCTATAAATTGTTTTATGGCGTTTGACCATGTGCTAAAGCGCCGGTTATACGGATTTTGAGATATGACAGATGGTTTAACACTCAAATCCCTTCGTGTAGGTTGCTCGCCTTTATGTTGCCATATATTCAAAATGTTTTCGAATAGTTCTTCGTCGGAGTAATTAACTATGTTAGCAGGCTTTAGTCCGATTTTTGATATTGCCTTATTCCATGTGCCAAAACGTCTGATTATTGTTGACGGGTCAAATTTACCATGCTTAACATAAAGGCTTTGAGATAATTTTTCTGTTTTCAAATCACTAGCCACTAATTTTAAATCAGCAATTAAATCTTCCGTAGAAACTGGTTGATTTTTTGGTGGCGAATATTCAAATTGACTCATAAAAGTTATTTATTACCAGTTTTTTAATATCAAAGTCAGACTATTTCATATAACATATCCGCATGATGCGAAGTTTTATTTATTCTTCCTTATTATATTTATCAAGAAAAGAATAAATAAAATTTGGGTGAAAGAAATTTATACTCAATATTATTCTTTCTCTAAAGCGAAGCGGAAGAGAAAGTCTGATAAACGTAAATTTCTGGAACCGCATATGCAGGTGTTGTACGTAGTACCTAAATATTTTTCTCGTGGATATTAGACATCCGTTTATAGCAAGCCTGAACTGTGTAGCGTTTTCAACACATCAATCGTGATTCTTTGTTTGCCTAGCTGATAAATCGTGTTAGCAAGCCCAATCGCATCTTCAAAGTTTAGCCATTTAAAATCATCGAACTCTGTCTCTTTAATGTTTAAGTCCGCAACGTCCGTGTCAACTGCAATAAAAAAATACTTTTTACCTTTCATAAAAATCTCTTCACTGTTATCTGTTTTTAAATTACGTGAATTCTTAGCCTCATCAGGGAACTCAATTTGATTTTGTCCAAGCAAGGAATTGATTTTCATTGAAGCCGCAAACTTTTCTCCCAGTTCTTCTGTCATTTCACGTAATGTAGCTTGTTCGATTGACTCTTGATTATCAATCCCGCCTTGCGGCAGTTGCCATAGATTATATTCTTCTTTAAAAAGAAAAAGTATTTTTTTATCGTTTAGAAAGCATCCCACTATTTGCGGTCGATAGCCGGACATACGTATTTGATCGATTTCTTCTAAACTTGGAAATTGCATAAGAAAAATATTTAGGTATTTCGTACAACGTTGCTCACATGCGAAGTTCGTTTGAAACGTAGTGAAAACGAATTTGGGTGGAGGCTTTCGGAGAAAACCGTAACCGCATGTGAGTTGTTGTGCGATGTGCATGTTTTCCTTTTGTTCTGTCAGTAGACAGAGCAGATCAGAAAAGAATCTAATTTTGTTTTTCTCGTCTTGGATTCAGGGCAGAGGGGTCAGGGGTGAATGCCCTGGAGCCAAGACTCCTTATTTGTTTTCTCTCAATGTTCTCCGTGCTCTATTGCTTCGCAAAAAGTCTCCACGTTCGTTCTCATACTCATTATATTTTTCATCCTGTTCTACATTTTCTTGTTGCAATTCATCGACATGTTCAGTTGGCATGTCGTCATTTTCATCTTCATAATAATCTTCTTCCCAATCTTCTGCGTCATTTTCATCAACATCTCGTTCTGCTTCAAGATAGTACCCAGTAGCTCTATTAGTGCCTCCTAATTTTTTATCAATTTCGGATAATTCAGCAACTTCCAAATCATTGTTCAATTGTCCTTGGATTATTTTACTAATTTTTGATGCTTTTGCAAATTTTGTTATATACTCGCCCAGTTTCTTTTCTAGTTGAGATTTGAATTTTATTGAATAATCAGTATTAGCTTCAATATTATCTATTACTAAAATTGGCTCATTACCATTATTGTTTTTACCAATAAAACACCAAGCCACTGCCACTGGTTTTTTTCGTTGCTCATCATATACAACTATATTATGCATTCCTAAGTCCGTGGCATAATCAGCTATTGGTGATTGCCCTCCGTGGTATTCACTATCAATACAAATACAGCATGGCGCATAGTTGCCTAAATATAAATCAACGTCAGGATTTCGAGGTGCGATACCTATGCGCATCGGTGTCTTCTCAAGCGGGCTAGAGTCTTCTTTAAATAGGCTTTGAATAGTGCTGAAGTCTGTTCGATAATGATCAAAATCTTCACCAATAGACATTGTAATTTCTTGACTTATAGAATCAGCCCTGCCAGTTGAAAAAGCTTGTTTCAATATTGAATTGAAATTATTCTGAAAGCCCGTTAACGATTTATCAAAATCAATAATTTTTTCTTTTATTTTTTGCTCTTGTTTTTTTATTTTGTCTTTCTGGGCAACTTGCAATTTTTTATCATCGCCAATGGTTTTTATGCCTTCCTCTAGTAAGCAGAGCTCTTGAAATAATTTTGATAAATGTTCGGTGCTTGATTTCAATCGTTCAATTTCGCCACTAATTTTATTCCAAAGGTTATCTGGTTTTAGTTGCTCTATTTGTTTTTCTAGACTTGTAACACCTTTCTGAATACCTTGACTTCTAGCTTCATCACCTGAAAGTTTAGATACAATTAATTGTTCTCGCATTTTAGCGAGCTTGGCCTCCAACTCTGGTTTTTTATCAGACATTGATTCTTTTGATATCAGGTCTTTTTTGTATTGACCAAGAGTGGTAGCAATTTGGTTTATGTAATTACCTATTGATTGATCAATACGCTTTATTGGTGATTGAATTTGTTTAGAAAATGGAACATCATCTTCTACACCTAGATCAAAGTGTTGCTCTTCAATATATTCCAGCCATTGTTTAACATTAACTCCACTTTTTTTAATCTCAGCCAAAATAATTTCATTTCTTCCAAACTTAGCCAGTTCCTTTTGCATAAATATTCTAAATTCAGAAGAATTGGGATCAATATCTGTATGTTTTTTTTGTATTTCTTTTTTGTTGCTATATAAGGTTGTAATATTTTGTTTGGCATCATTGTCAAATTCTGGGTACTTCAGTAATAATTTGGAACCATGTTGTTTGTTTTCAATTAGTGCCTGTAATAAAAAGGGGGATTTTTGCAAAATATCAGAAAAATAATCTGTATTTTTTGCATATGGCACGAACTGCAGAAGAAAATCATCATTTTCAAAGTTAGTCAAAAGATTCGGATTAATTTCGATAATTGAATTAACAATTTTTTCTATTCCAGGAAAATTTGAATATATTTCAATGTTTGTATATGTTATTTTAAATAGTTTTTTAATATCAGCAACATCTCCAGTAAACAATATTGTCTCTCCATCTTGCTGAGTTTCTTTTAAGGTGTTTATAATTTTATCAGCTATTATTAATCGCAATTCAGGATTTTGAATAATCGACTCTGGTAATTTTGAAACCTCATGCATTCCAAGCATTACAGAAAAACTGTTATCTGTTTTTTTAAATATTTCTTTTGCAACGTCACAATAATCATTTTCCGTTAATTGAAATTTAGCATCAAATTTAATCAGATCACCATAAATGCCCATGGCATGATGTGACATGTTTGATGATAAATAATCTGTTAGGTATTTTTTTATGGCAACTTTTGCGACTGCGTCTATTTCTTCCGAATGTATTATTGTCTTAGGAAGACGCAAACTTTCCAACATTCCTAAGGTGCTTTGAATGTTTCCTTTTTCAAAAGATTGTAACAACCCCTCTTTACAGATTAATTCAAAATCAACTTCAGGCAAGTTTAGCGCTTCTTTAAATTCTAAAAAGTTCTCATATTGACCGCGATCCAAGACATCAAGTAAGTTTTTATTGATTATTATTTTTCTTTCTTCCATTGAAATATTGAATTTATCTGCAAAATCAATTGCGTATTTTTCTTTAGCATAAACCAAATCGCTGTAAATAATTCGCACATTTTCAGTTGATGGAGCAAGTCGATTGATTGCCTCTACTACTCTTAGCACATTTTCGTTTCTCCTAAATGAAAGTTCTGTTTTTATAAATCCTGCAATATTATGCTGTACCTTATCTATTAAAATCATTTCTGAAGGAAAACGAAAATTTATTGCGCAGTTTAAGGAATAAATATTTAGGGAAGATGTAGTATCTGATAGGTCTTTTTGTAATACGCTTAGTAGTTTTTCACGAAACTCTGGACTATCAATAAATTCTTGAGTCGGATTAAATTCTTTCACTATGTTATTAATTTCTTTAATAGCTCCGGAAAAATTTAGCGACTTTAAGAGTCTCTGATTGACTGCGTTTTGAACATCTTGATCGGAGAGTAATTCCTGATGAAATTTAATATCCCTCAGAGAATCATACAGATAGCCATTACCACTTAATTCTTCAATTATTTTAGTTTTTATAAAAGAGATTTCATTGTTTGTATAATCTTCTTTTGACAATATATCAGAACTATTTTCTATGGCCCTTTCTTCTTTAGCTCTCTTTTGAATTTCAAATGCTTCATTTTGAGCACGTTCTAGCGAATATTTTTCCATATGTAATATTAAATAAATTTTTTCTGCCCCTTTGTGGGTAGAAAAAAATCAGTATCACCCCTCTTTAAATAAAAAACAAAATTAGATTCTTTTTTAAGCCAGGGCGTTAGCCCAAAAGGAAAACATGCATTTCGCACAACTAGTTATATATGAACCTGTTGAATAAATATTAAAAATTAGTTAAAATATTTGTATAAATATGTTAGCAGAAGGGATTATGCCAACATCAATAAACAACAGAACAAACAATTTGACGCGCGATCCAATCAACAATTTGATACAAGAATTAAGGATCAGGAATATGAGCGAAAAGACAATCAGCGCTTATGTTTATTATAACAAAGAATTACTAAGATTTGCAAATAAATTTAGTGATGAAATTAACCGGCAGGATATCAGGGAATATTTGGATTTTTTGGTTACAAGCAATCGTTCAAGCTCAACAGTAAACCTTGCAATCAACGCAATCAAGTTTTATTTCCAAAACATCATGGCCCGGAATTTTTTTTCTTCTGATTTGGGCATCAAAAGACCGAAAACAGAAAAATATTTGCCAACTGTTTTGTCAAAGCCGGAAATTGCCCGCATGATTGACTGTCTGGATAACATCAAGCACAAACTGGTGGTTCAAGTTTTATATAGCACGGGACTCAGGGTTGAAGAAGCCAGGAATTTAAGAATTGACGATATAGACATTGAACGTAAATCTGTTTTTGTAAAATGCGGCAAAGGCCGGAAAGACAGAGTGACGATCATTTCCCAAACCGTGCTCGGTAACATTGAAAAATATCTTCTGGAATTCTGTCCGCGCCAGTATCTGTTTGAAAGTCTTGTCCCGGGAGCCAAGATCAGCGTTCGTTCACTGCAGAAAATCGTCAGTTCGGCCGCGCAAAAAGCGGGGATTGCGAAAGCGGTCAGCGCGCATACCATGCGGCACAGTTTTGCCACGCATTTGCTGGAAAACGGAGTGAACTTGCGATATATCCAAGCGCTCCTCGGGCATGCCCGTTTGGAAACCACGCAAATCTATACCCGGGTGGCCGTCAACAAATTCAGCGAAATTGGCGATTTGTTATAAACATAAACCAAGATTGCTTTGTTTATAAACTTTATAAAGTTTTGTATATTTTGATAAACTTTATAAAGTTTGTTATTATGACCGCATGGATTTCAGCACTGGGAAGGTGTTGAAAGAAAAGATAAGGAATTATGGGTTTAGAATTTTAGAAAAGAAAAACATAAATTAATTTCGTAAAAAATATATATGCCAACTCTTTACAGCCACTCCGATTCCAACCGGAACAAAACCTGGCTTCTCATGTCAGCGTTTTTCGTGTTTATCATCCTTGTCGGTTATGTGTTTAGCTACGCCATGGATAACCAGGGGATTCTGATTTTTGCCGTGGTTCTCAGCTCCGTGATGTCGTTTGTCTCCTACTGGTGGAGCGATAAGATCGTGCTGGCCATGTCTGACGCTAAATTGGTTGAACATGATGCGAACCGCGAGCTTTATCATATCGTAGAAAATCTCTGCATCACCGCCGGACTTCCGGTGCCGAAAATATATATCATCAACGATACCGCTCCGAACGCTTTCGCGACCGGGCGCAATGCCGAACATGCGGTGGTGGCTGTCACATCCGGGCTTCTTTCCAAGCTTGAAAAAAGCGAACTGGAAGGAGTGATCGCGCATGAGCTTTCGCATATCGGAAATCGGGACATCCTTTTGGCCACGATCGTTACCGTGCTGGTCGGCGTGGTCGTCCTGCTGGCCGATTGGTTCCGGCGCTGGACTTTTTTCGGAGGCGGAAGAAGGCGCAGCAACAACAGGGAGGGAGGGCAATTACAGCTGATCATCATTGTCATCGCCGTGATTTTTTCCATTCTGGCTCCGCTTTTTGCATATCTCATGCAATTTGCGATTTCCCGGAAGCGCGAATTTGCGGCTGACGCCGATGGCGCATTGCTGACCCGTTACCCGGAAGGCTTGGCCAGAGCCTTGGAAAAGATTTCCGCGGACCAAGAGCCTTTGGAAGTTGCCAACCGCGCCACCGCGCATTTGTATATCGCCTCGCCGTTCAAAACCGACAGCGGCCAGGAGGCGGGATTTTTTACAAAGCTTTTTATGACTCATCCGCCAATTAAAGAAAGAGTAAATGTTTTAAGGGGGATGAATGTTTAGATGTTTATGCTTGCCCGCCGAAGCTTCAGCGTAGGTGGGACGCATCCGCCGATTGAGGAGAGAGTGGCGGCGCTTAGAGGGAGAGAGGCAATTAAAAATTAAGAATTAAAAATTGTTTAGAAATTAGAAATTAGAAATTAGGATATTAGGATATTAGGATATTGAGATAAAAAATAAATAGAAAATTAGAAATTAGAAATTGGAAATTAGGAATTATTTAATATGTGGGATGATGAAAAAATTACACAGCATAAGAAAGCGGCAAAAATCTTGGACACGATCAAAAACGAGGCTTTTGATTTGATCAAGAAGTCAGAGAAGATAAGCGAGTATGAAGTCAAGGAATTTATATTAAAAAAATTTAAAGAATATGATTTAAAGACAGACGCTTTTGGCGCGATTGTGGCGTTTGGGGAGAACACGCAGTACGTGCACTACTTTCCTTCGCAGTATTCAAAAATTATTAGACCTAATACTCTTATCATGATTGATATTTGGGCGCGGCTCAATCAAGCGGGCGCGCCGTTTGCGGATATCACTTGGATGGCATACAAAGGGGAAAAGCTCAGTCCGGAAATTGAAAAAGTTTTTAAGGTTGTGATTGAAGCCAGAGACCGGGCGCTTTTGTTCTTGAAAAAAAGTTTGAAACAAGGTATGGTTCCTTCAGGGAGCGAAGTGGATGCGATTGCCAGAGAATATATTTCCGAAAAAGGTTATGGCAAAAATTTCAAACACACGACCGGGCACAGCCTCGGATTCGTATCGGCGCATGGACCTTACGGGCGACTGAGCGTAAAAAACAAGAAAAGATTATATAAAAATCTTGGATATACGATTGAGCCGGGGGTATATTTATCAGGCAAGTTCGGGGTGAGGAGCGAGATTGATTTTTATATTTCTGATGATTTGGAATTAAAGATAACGACGAAGATACAGAAGAATATTAGGATATTGGGATATTAGGATATTAGGAAATTAGGTTCGTAGGCCGCAGGATTGTTTATAAACAAGATTTGTGATTTGTGTAAATTTGTCTGTAATTTGTGTTAATTTGTGAAGAAACAGTTTTTTTGATAATAATAAATAACCAAGAAGACAGAAATATTTTCTGACTCTAAGTAGAAACATATGATAACCAAGGAAATTTTTGATTTAGCGGTGGAGATGGGCATGAAGGCCGATCTGCGAGGTGCGGAGAAAGTAAAAAAATATCTGGAGCGTACAAAAAAGTTGTACGATAAGCTCGGTAAAGATGAAAAAGAAGAATTTGACAAAGACCGGCTGACAAATCCATACGGCGATACGCGGATTTTGATTGATAACAAAAAGAAAGCCATCAAAAAAGTTTTGGTTGGGATTGATATGGAAACACCGGAATTGCTTTTGGCAGAGAGCCTGGGGATTGATCTGGTGATCGCTCATCACCCGGAAGGCAAGGCTTTGGCCGGGCTCCACTCAGTTATGGATCTGCAGTCGGAAGTGCTGTCGCAGTACGGCGTGCCGATCAACATCGCCGAATCAGTGATGAGGCCGCGGATCTCGGAAGTGCATCGCGGCATTTCGCCGATCAATCATAACCGGGCGGTGGATACGGCCAAAATTTTGAAAATTGATTTTATCTGCACACATACAGTGGCTGATAATCTGGGAGCGAATTTCTTGGAAAAATTAGTGGAAAGCAAGCAGCCGGAATTCATTTCTGATCTTATGGACTTGATAAAAAGCATTCCGGAGTTTAAGGAAGCCGTGAAGATTGGTGCCGGCCCCAAGATTTTCGTCGGCTCGCCTGAAAACAGCTGCGGTAAGATCGCGGTTACGGAATTTACGGGCGGAACCAGCGGAGCGAAAGAAATATATGAGAAAATGGCGCAAGCCGGGATCGGTACGATCATCGGCATGCATATGAGCGAGGAACATCGGAAGGAAGCGGAGAAATACCACTTGAACGTGATCATCGCCGGACACATGGCTTCTGATTCTCTGGGCATGAATTTATTCTTGGATAAGCTTGAGAAGAAGGGGATTGAAGTTGTGGCTTGTTCAGGGCTTATTCGAGTAAAAAGAAGCTAGAAGAACAAGAAGAAAAATAAGATAAAAAAACAATTGACCAATCTACATTTATCTTATCGACATTTAACATTTGACCTTCAACCTTTGACCATTTAATAAACCCCGCCCTTTTGGCGGGGTTTTATTTTATTCCCAAAAAATGTTATAATATAGGAGATTATGGATTATAACTACGAACGAAAACTGGAGATAAACGAATGGGTCATCAACAGCCGCTGGTTTTATATGGTGGCGGTTTTTTTGATTGGGATTCTTGGAAATTCGCTGGTCAGCCTTTTTGAATATACTTTTTCTTTCTTTTATATCGCCGCTTTGCTTTTGCTTTTTTTGGTCGCCAACAGCATCCTTTTGCTGAATCTGAAAAACATCAAGAAAAACAAGTCAGAGCATAAGCTGAAAGTTTTGGGCTTTTGGCAGATTGCGATTGAGCTTTTGGTTTTTACGGTTATCACTTATCTTCTGGGGGAGAAATCAATGGCCAGTTTGTTCTTTTTTATCCCGATCATTTCCGCCTCCATTTTGTTCGGGGTCAGAGGTTCGGTCATAACCGCTTTGTTGTCCGGACTCATGGTAAACATTTTTGCTGTTTTTGAATATTTCAACATGATCTTCGGATATCTTTTTGATAAGCAATTTTTAAACACTTTCAGTTCATATGAGGTCAGATTCGCGACTCTGAATCTGATCAAGACGATCATTGCTTCCAATTTATACCTGGTGATCGCCATCATTTCCGGTTACGGCTCAAAGTATTTTTTCAAGCGGGAGCAGGATCTTTTTGAGAATTCAAGCAAAACGATCCAGGAAAAAGATGATCGTCTGAAACTGCTGGAAAAAAGCGCGCAATCTGCCGAACAGTTAAAGAAGCATGACGAGATCATCACGAACATAAACAAACAGCTGGAAGGGAAGATAAATGAATTGGAAAATTCGGAAAAATCAATGCTCAGGGCTTTTTCCGATCTGAAGCTGGCGCGCGAGAGCACGGAAAAGGAGCAAAGGAAAACCAGCGCCATCATTTCCAATTTCGTTGATCCGATCATCTTGATTGATAAGACCGATGCTTTGAGCCTGTTTAATCCCGCGGCTCAGAACGTTTTTGGATTTTTGGAAAACGATCTGGGGAAGAAGGTTTCCTCTGACGATAATTATTCTCTGAACAATTTCCGGGGAATCGTGGACAGAGAGTTCAGCGTGAAGACGGCACGAGAGCTGAAATCAGGCAACCCCTTTGAAGAAGAAGCAGTGATAAGCTTGGGCGGCCAGGAAAATACGTATAAGGTGATAACAGCCGGAGTCGTGGATAAGAACAATGAAAATTTGGGGATTATGAAGATTTTTTACAATTTGACGAGGGAGAAAATGATTGATAAGATGAAATCGGAATTTATCTCCATTGCGGCGCATCAGCTCCGAACCCCGCTTTCCGCCATCAAATGGGCGATCAAGATGATTTTGGACGGCGATGTCGGGAAATTGAACGAAGAGCAGGCCAAGCTTTTGTTCAAGGGATACGAAAGCAACGAAAGGATCATCATTTTGGTCAATGATATGCTCAATGTCTCGCGCATTGAAGAGGGCAGATTCGGATATAATTTCCAGAAAGAAGATTTTACAAAAGCCGTGGAATTGCAAATTGATGCTTTAAGCACGATCATAAAACAGAAGAGCATCAAACTGGAATTTACCGCTCCGAAAAAGTTGCCGCTGGTGTATATGGACGGCGGCAAGATGGCCTTGGTGATTCAGAATCTTCTGGAAAATGCCGTCAAGTATACGCCTGAACACGGCAAGATTTTTGTGAAGCTGGAAGCCGGAGGCAATTTCCTCAAGGTGAAAGTGAAGGACAATGGCGTCGGCATTCCGGAAAAAGATCAGGCCAAATTGTTTTCAAAATTTTTCCGAGCCGAGAATGCCGTCCGGTTGCAGACTGAAGGATCGGGCCTTGGGCTCTTCATCGTCAAAAATATAATAAAGAAACATGGGGGTGAGATCAGTTTTGAGAGTGAAGAAGGCAAAGGGACAGAGTTTGTCTTTACGATCCCTTTTGACGAGGTCGGAGAATAAGCTAGTCATAAAATTTACTAATTAATAATAAAATATATGGGCGATAAAAAAGAAAAAATTTTGATCATAGAGGACGAAGAATCGCTTAAGGATCTTCTGGTGGCAAAATTAAAAAAAGAGAACTATGACGTGGATTTCGCCAGCGACGGGGAAGCGGGATTTAAGAAGATCAAAGAGTTTAATCCGGATCTGATTCTCCTTGACATCATCATGCCCAAGATGGACGGCTATGAAGTTTTGGAAAAAATGAATGAAGAGAAGATAAAAATTCCCGTGGTGATCATTTCCAATTCCGGCCAGCCGGTGGAAATTGAAAAGACCAGAAAATTGGGAGCGATTGACCACCTGATCAAGACGGAATTTTCTCCTTTGGATGTGCTCAACAAAGTGCGCCTGTGCCTGGACGGCGAATGCTTGCAGAAAAATTTTGACAAGAGCGTGCTTACACCCAAAGAGAACGAAGAAGCGAAAAAACTGGGCATCAAGGTTTTGCTGGTTGAAGACGACGCATTTCTTCGGGAGATCTGCTCAAAAAAACTTACCAAAGAAGGGTTTACGGTTTATGAGGCGATTGACGGCGAACAGGCGCTGGAGGGAGCGATGGAGATCATTCCTGATATCATGCTTCTGGATATCATCCTGCCGGCGATTGACGGCTTTCAGATTCTTAGCCAGATCAAGAGCAGCAAGAACGAAAAGATCAAGGCGATTCCGGTCATCATGCTTTCCAATTTGGGACAGGAAGACGATATCCGGAAAGCCATGGATATGGGAGCGAACGACTATCTGGTAAAAGCCCATTTTACGACCGAAGAGATTGTAGGGAAGATCAAGAAGATTTTGGGGAAATAGTCTTCATTTGAAAAATTTTTATAAAAAAGCGCTTTATTTTTAGGCGCTTTTTTGTTAAGTATTTTTTATAAAATTAATTACAATAAAGCCCACTAAAGTGGGGTGGAATTTATTGATAAAAAATAAAAATTTTAATAAGTTTTCTGCCTGACTTTAGTCAGATTTATTAGATTAATAATCTTTCTTTATAAAGCCCACTAAAGTGGGGTGGAATTTATTAATAATTTAATAAATAATTTTAGATTGATTTTTTGGGATAAAAAGTATATTCTTTAGTCAAAGAATAGATATGGTGAAATATAAAAATATAGAAAAAAATAATAAGACTGAGCTTCTTTCCCCCGCCGGCAACTTGGAAAAGATGAAAGTCGCCTTCGCGCACGGAGCAGACGCGGTCTACGCCGGCATCCCGGATTTTTCATTGCGGGTGAGAATAAATGATTTCAACCTGAGGTCGCTTAAGGAAGCAACGGAGTACGCGCACGGGCTCAATAAAAAAATATATATCACCGTAAATATTTTCGCGCATAACCGCCATTTGAAAAAATTGCCGGAGTATATAAAAAAATTGAAAAATATCGGGGTGGACGCCCTGATCGTTTCCGATCCGGGCGTGATGATGATCATCAAAGACGAGTGGCCGGAGGCGGAAATCCATCTGTCAACGCAAGCCAATGCAACAAACTGGCAAGCGGTGAAATTTTGGCGCGCCATCGGCGTGAAGCGGATAATCCTCGGAAGAGAAGTGACACTGGCTGAGATCAAAGAAATTCATAAGCAGTGCCCGGACGCGGAGCTGGAATATTTTGTCCACGGGGCGATGTGCATGGCATATTCCGGCCGCTGCTTTCTTTCCAAAAAATACACCGGCCGGTCAGCCAATCAGGGCGACTGCATCCAGCCCTGCCGATGGAAATTTACGCCGGAGGCGGAAGGAATTGAAATCGTTGAAGAAGAGCACGGCTCGTATATTTTAAACTCAAAAGATTTGTGCCTGATCAAACGCCTGAAGGAGCTTAAAGACGCCGGCGTGACCAGCTTCAAGATTGAAGGCCGCGCCAAGAGCGTTTACTACCAGGCCATGACGGCCGGCATATATTCAGAAGCGCTTAAGAATGCCAACCTGACCAAGAAAAAATTAGATTATTTTTATAAAGAACTGGAAACAAAGTTGGTGCACAGAGGATACACAGAGGGTTTTTTGCTGGGAGAAAAAGCGGAACAGAACACGGAGAAATCACACGAAGAATGCGAGTGGGAATTTTGCGGTATCGTTGTGCAGTGCGACAAACATGTTAAAAAATACGAAATTATCACGAAAGTTCACAATACTTTAAAAGCGGGAGATGAGATTGAGATTGTCAGGCCATTTTATGATATAATAAGAATGAGGGTTGACAGGATTAAGGATTTTAAAACCGGCGAATATTTAAATGAGGCGCATGGCGGGCAGGAGAAGACGGTTTTGCTTGAAGTGCCGGAAGAGGTGTTGGAGTATAGCGTTTTGAGAAGGAAATTAGGAAATTAGGAAATTAGGAAATTAGAAATTAGAAATTAGAAATTAGGATATTAGGATATTAGGATATTAGGATATTAGGATATTGGGATATAAGAATATAATTAGCAACAAAAAATAACTATTTTGAAATATATGATAGGTTACCTAAGAGGAAAAATTAAAATCAAAGGGCGGGGTTACGTGATCTTGGATGTCAGGGATGTGGGGTATAAAGTCCATGTTAACGATTTGGTTTTTGGCGGATTGGCTCTTGGGCAAGAGTCAGAGTTTTATATTTACCACCATGTGAAGGAAGATATTTCCGCGCTTTATGGATTCATTCAGCTCAATCATCTGGAAATGTTTGAACTGCTCATTTCCGTCAGCGGCATCGGACCGAAATCGGCCATGGGCATCCTGGGCGTCGCCGACATTGAGCAGATAAAAGAATCAGTCGCTAAGGGCGACTCTTCACTCCTTACCAAGGTATCCGGCATCGGGAAGAAGACGGGGGAGCGCATCGTGCTGGAATTGCGCGGGAAAGTTGACGCTGTCGCTTCTGACTTGGGAGTGAAAGCGGGAGCGGGCACAGCCGGCGGAGAAGAGATTGATGCTTTGATGGCGCTTGGGTATTCCATGATCCAGGCCAGAGACGCGCTTAAAGAAATTGATCCTAGCGTCAAGGACAGCGGGGAGAGGATTAGGGCGGCGCTTAAGGGGATGGGACGGTGACGCCAGTGAATTAGTTAATTAGGAAATTGAGAAATTAGAAATTAGGGATTGGTAATTTGTAATTTTGATTAAAATGAAAATTAGGGTTATAGAAGATAAAAAAGAATATAATGATTTTTTAAGAGAACAGAAGCATGCTGAGTTCTTGCAGTCTTTTGAGTGGGGTGAATTTCAGGAAAAGACTGGAAACAAAGTTTTTCATATAGGGGTGGAAGATGAAGGCAAGATCGCGGCAGTTGCGACTTTGATAAAAAAAAACATCCCGCTTGGCATGAGTTATTTTTTTTGTCCGAGAGGACCGGTTCTCGTAACTCATAACTTGGAACTCATAACTCAAATACGAAATTTATTGTTTGGGGAAATAAAAAAATTAGCGAAAAAGGAAAAAGTTATTTTCTTGCGCTTTGAACCATCGGAAGAGTTCCAAGTTCCAAGTTCCAAGTTACGAGTCGCGAGGACCATTGACGTTGAGCCCAGTAAAACTTCAATTTTAGATTTAACCAAGACCGAAGATGAGCTTCTTAAAGCTATGCATCAGAAGACCAGATACAACATCCGTCTGGCCGAAAAGAAAGGGGTAGAAATCATAGAGGCGGGGAAGGACGATTTTGAAAAATTTTGGCAAGTGATGCAGGAAACAAAAGACCGGGACGGATTCAGGTTGCATGACAAAGAGCATTACCGGAAAATGCTGGAGATTGACTTTCAGAAATTATTTTTGGCAAAATATGACGGGAAGATCATAGCCGGAATCATTGCCGCTTTTTTTGGAGATACTGCCGTATACGTGCACGGTGCGTCTTCCAATCAACATCGCGAAACGATGGCGCCGTATCTCTTGCAATGGCATGTGATAAAAAAGGCAAAGACAGAAGGGTTTAAATATTACGATTTTTACGGCACAGACGAAAGCAAATGGCCGGGGGTAACAAGGTTCAAGCAAGGATTCGGAGGAAGTGAGGTGGTTTATCCCGGGACGTTTGACGCGGTGTTTGCGAGGGTGTGGTATGATGTTTATAGGATTGCTCGGAGGATAAGGAGGAAGTTATAAAAATTTCTAAAGTATAATTTCTAATTTCTAATAATTGTGAAATTAGAAATTAGAAATTATGACTTAGAATTTAGAAATTGGTATTATGGATAAATTTTTAAATATCATAAAACGTCTCATACCTACAAAATTGTTTAAACTGCTTCAGCCGTCCTACCACTACTTGCTTAGCTGGTTCTCCGCCGCGGTCTATCATTTTCCAAGCGAGAAGTTGATCGTGGTCGGCGTAACTGGAACGACTGGGAAGACCACCAGCGTGTATCTGATTGCCAAAGCCTTGGAAGCGGCGGGAATAAAAACCGGCTATACCTCAACCGCCCTGTTTAACAATGGGAACAGAGAATGGCTCAATGACAAGAAGATGACGATGGTCGGAAGATTTTTTACCCAAAAGATTTTGAATGATATGCGCAGAAATGGATGCCAAGCGGCGATTGTGGAAACGACATCAGAAGGCATCAGGCAATTCAGGCATCGGTTTATAAATTATGATATTTTGGTTTTTACTGGATTGTATGAAGAACACATTGATTCGCACGGCAGTTTTGAAAAATATAAAGAAGCCAAAGGGCGATTGTTTGCTCATCTGGCAAACTGCAAAACAAAACATGTAAACGACAAGATGATTGTGGTAAAAAATCCAAGCGGACTGAAAAAAATTGAATTGCAGAGCGTCAAAAAAACGATAATCGCGAATGGCGATGATCAGCATGCGGATTTTTTTCTTAAATTTAAAGCGGAAAGAAAAATTGTTTATACAAAGAATGAGCTGAAAAAAGAAAAGGGGTGGGAGATTTTAAAATATTCCGATATATTTGCTGATAACAAGGGCATCAGTTTCAAGGTTTCAAATCTCAGTTTCAATCTGAACATGCTGGGCGTGTTTAACGTGGCAAATTCTTTGAACGCTCTCGCCGTGGGAACGGCGCTGGGGCTTGATTTGAATGCAGTCAAGAAAGGTTTGGAGAAAATTACCGGCGTTGCCGGACGGCTGGAAAAGATTGATGAAGGCCAGAATTTTACCGTGATCGTTGATTATGCCTTTGAGCCAAAAGCTTTGGCAAAACTTTACGAGACGCTGGAATGCATTCCTCACAAAAGCATAATCCATGTTTTGGGGGCGGCCGGAGGCGGAAGGGATGTTGCCAAACGTCCGAAACTCGGGGCAATGGCGGGAGAGAAAGCTCTGATTGTTATCGTGACAAACGAAGATCCGTATGACGATGATCCGGAAACAATCATCAGCCAAGTCGCTTTAGGCGCTGAAAACGCGGGAAAAAAATTAAATATAGATTTATTTAAGATTTCGGACAGATTCCAGGCGATTGAAAAAGCGCTTTTACTGGCAAAAGAGGATGATGTCGTAATCATAACCGGCAAAGGCTCAGAACAGGCAATCTGCCTGAAGAATGGGGAAAAAATGCCTTGGGATGACAGAGCGGTGGTGAGAGGACTCCTTAAAAAATAATAAAATAAATTTTTACAAATTTTTTGTGGATAAATATAAAACTTCAAATATAATTTTGCTAATGTTATAAGAAAGTTTTTTGTTGACATAATGGTATTTTTTTGATACGATAATTTAACAATTTACTTGACAAATTGAGAGAATATTGATGAAAGGGGCAGGCAATATTTATCAGTTATATTAGACGTAAGCTAATTTAAGAAACGGAATGGAAATTCGTATTTTTTTTGTACGAAGCAGGTGCCGTTTTTTTATTTTGTAAATACTTTGCTAAAATAAAAAGAAAAATCAAACAAGAAAAATCCCATGCATATAAGTCATAAAGCACAAGTAAGTGGGTAAGACAGTAATTTAATTTAAAATTGGTAAAAAACTCAACCTGATAAAAGGGCGCTGAGCTTTTTTGCGTTTTTGTAGCTTTTTTTAGACCTAACATATACTTTATATAATAAAATAGATAAAATATTTATGAGCGACAAAAATACAGCAGTTCAAAACATTGTTAAATTGAACAAGAGAAGGTTCTTTACGGATTTAAGAGAATCCATGCCGATGCCGGATTTGATTGAAGTCCAGAAAGACTCGTTCAAATGGTTTTTGGACGAAGGACTCAAGGATTTGTTTGATGAGATTTCTCCGATAACGGATTTTATCGGCAGAGACTTGGAACTTTTTTTTGAAGATTACTACCTGGATGAGCCGAAATTCAATGAAGCCGAAAGCCGGGCGAAAAATGTCACTTACGAAGCCCCGCTTCGGGTAAAAGTCAGGCTGTCAAACAAGCGCTCAGGCCAAGAGAGCGCTCAAGAAGTGTACTTGGGGGATTTTCCCTTGATGACGAACAATGGAACTTTTATCGTCAACGGCATTGAAAGAGTCGTGGTTTCTCAACTCATCCGCAGTTCAGGCGTTATCTTCACGTCAGAATTTGTAAAAGGAAAAAAGAATTACGGAGCTAAAATCATCCCGAACCGGGGAGCTTGGCTGGAAATTGAAACTGACGCCAACAAGGTGATGTGGGTAAGAATAGACAGGAAAAGAAAGGTGGCCGTTACTTCGCTCTTACGCGCTTTCGGCATTGCCAGCGATGAAGAGATCTGTGATTTGTTTAAAGATGTAGATGTTGATAACGGTGAAGATGATCCTGGATACATCAAGGCGACCATCGGCAAGGATTTGGCGAAAAACGAGGCGGAAGGACTTAGGGAGGTATACAAAAGGATCCGTCCGGGAGATTTGGCGACGACCGACAATGCCCGTCAGCTCATATATTCCATGTTTTTCAGATTTGATCGTTATGATTTTGATCGGGTGGGGCGCTATAAGTTAAATCGCAAATTCGGTTTTAACATACCAAACAACAAAGAAACCAGGATCCTCCGCCAAGAAGACCTGATTGAGATCATCAAAGAAGTGATCAGATTGAACATCACTCAGGGCAAAGAAGATGATATTGATCACCTGGGAAACAGGCGCGTCAGAGCCATTGGGGAGTTGATCCAGAACAAATTCCGCGTGGGATTGGCCCGTATGGAAAGAATCATCAAAGACAGGATGAGCACGGCTGATATCAATGCTATCACGCCGAACAAACTGATAAATGCTCGTCCGGTCATCAGCGTCGTCAAAGAATTTTTCATGTCTTCCCAGCTTTCCCAGTTCATGGATCAGACGAATCCTTTGGCTGAATTGGAACATAAACGCAGGTTGTCAGCCATGGGACCGGGAGGGCTTACCCGCGAACGCGCCGGATTTGACGTCCGCGACGTGCATACGACCCATTACGGACGCATCTGTCCGATTGCCACTCCGGAAGGACCGAACATCGGCCTGGTGGGGCATTTGGCCAGTTTTGCCAAGCTCAACAAATACGGATTCTTGGAAGCGCCTTACCGCAAGGTTTTGCATGACGTTCCCGCCAATTCATCCCAGCTGATTGATAAGATTGCCAGAGAAGATGTGCATGAAAATCAAAAAGAAAAAACCGGAAAAGTGCTTTTAAAAGCCGGTGAGAAGATCGGGGAAAAGGAAGCGAAGATGCTTGGCGAGAAATTGGGAGGAGCCGCAATTTCCATCAAACCGATCGTAACGAATGAAACTGTTTATCTGGACGCTTTTGAAGAGGAAAAATATATCACCACTGCCGCTACGACTCCGCTTGATCAAAACGGATATTTTCTGGTTAACAAGTGCGAAGTCAGGAAGTATGGACAGCCGGGTACGGTGGTGGTTGAAAAAATAGACTTAATTGGCGTGGCCACCAATCAGATCATCTCGGTCGCGACTTCTTTGATTCCGTTCATGGAACATGATGACGGACAGAGAACTTTGATGGGAACGAACATGCAGCGCCAATCCGTGCCGCTCATCAAAGCGGAAGCCCCGATCGTCGGAACCGGTTTTGAAAGCCGCGCCGCGATTGATTCGGGACATGCGGTGCTGGCTGACGAAGACGGTGAAATCGTGAAATCAGACGGAGGCAAGATTGAACTCTTGGGAGAAAAAGGCAAGACTTATACATATACTTTAACAAAGTTTTTAAGATCAAACGCCTCCACTTGCATCAATCAGAGGCCGATTGTCAATGTTGGCGACCTGGTGAAGAAAGGCCAAGTTTTAAGCGACGGGCCGTCCATTGATAAAGGAGAGCTGGCTCTGGGCAGGAATGTGCTGGTCGCTTTCATGACCTGGGAGGGATTTAATTTTGAAGACGCGATCATTGTTTCAGAGCGCCTGGTTGAGGAGGATGTTTATTCATCCATACACATTGAGGATTACACCATTGACGTCAGAGATACGAAGCTCGGACCGGAGGTTGTGACCAGCGATATCCCGAACATCGGAGAAGAAAAGCTCAGTGATTTGGACGATAAGGGAATCGTGAGAGTGGGAGCGGAAGTTTCTTCGGGAGACATTTTGGTCGGAAAGATCACGCCCAAAGGCGAGACTGAGCTTTCCGCTGAAGAAAAATTGCTGCGCGCCATTTTTGGAGAGAAAGCCAAAGATGTCCGCGATTCATCTCTTTATCTGGAACACGGCGAACATGGCAAAGTCGTTGATATAAAAATATTCAGAAGAGAAGACGGCGATAAGCTATCCGCCGGAGTTTTGCAATCTATCCAGGTGACAGTGGCGAATTTGCGCAAGATACAATCAGGCGACAAGATGGCCGGCAGACACGGAAACAAAGGCGTCATATCCAAGATCGTGCCGGTGGAAGATATGCCATATATGGAAGACGGTACGCCAATTGATATCATTCTTTCACCGCTTGGGATTATTTCCCGTATGAACTTGGGACAGCTACTCGAAACTCATCTTGGTTTTGCGGCCAAACGGCTCGGGTATACCGTGGCTACGCCGCCGCTTAACGGACTCACGGAAGAGCAGATCAAGGGAGAATTGAGGAAAGCGGGGCTGGAAGAGGACGGCAAAGTCAAACTGTATGACGGAAAATCAGGCGAAGCTTATGATAACCGGGTAACTGTCGGGTATAAGTACATGTTGAAGCTGAATCATATGGTGGAAGACAAGATTCATCAGAGATCGATCGGACCTTACTCCCTGATCACTCAGCAGCCGCTCGGAGGAAAGGCTCAGTTCGGCGGACAGCGCTTTGGAGAAATGGAAGTTTGGGCGCTGGAAGCTTATGGCGCCGCTCATTCCTTGCAGGAGATTTTAACCATCAAATCGGATGATGTGCCGGGAAGAAGCAAGGCCTACGAGTCTATCATCAAGGGAGAAACGATCAGAAAGCTCAATGTTCCGGAATCGTTCAATGTTTTGGTGCGCGAGCTAAAGGGCCTTTGTCTTGACGTCAACCTTTTAAGCAGCCGCCCGCAGATCATAAAAAGCGATTCTGACGCGGAAGAAGGCAAGGAAAACACCGAAATTGTTTAACTCTTAAGATAAATAAATCATTATATAAAAATTATGATAAATCCGATAAAAACAACAGATTTCGACGCCATCAGATTAAAGCTGGCGTCGCCGGAAGATATCTTGGAGTGGTCATTCGGTGAAGTTACGCGTCCGGAAACCATAAATTATCGCACGCAAAAGCCGGAAAAAGAAGGCTTGTTCTGCGAAAAAATCTTCGGTCCTTCCAAGGACTGGGAGTGCTATTGCGGAAAATACAAGAAGATCCGCTACAAAGGCATCATCTGCGATAAATGCGGAGTGGAAGTGACAAGGAGCGCTGTCAGGCGCGAGCGCATGGGGCATATAACGCTCCAGACGCCATGCACGCATATCTGGTTCTTGCGCGGGCTGTCTTCAAAAATCGGACTGTTGCTTGACCTATCCATGCAAGCCTTGGAAAAAGTCGTTTATTTCGCTTCTTTCATCATCACTGATGTGAACGAGGAGCTTAAGAATCAGACGATTGAGCAGATCAAGAATGAATATAAGCAGAAGAAAAAAAACATTGAGAATGATTTTGAACGCCAGGTTTTGGAAATCAAGAACCGTAAAGCCAAGATGATGCAGGCCGGCAAGACGAAAGAAGAAGCGGATGATGAAGTAAAGAAAGAAATTGATTCTCTGTCCAAGCTTAAGGATGAAAAATTAAACAAGCTCCAGGACGCTTTTGGACAAGCCCAGCGCGAGCTTAAAGAACTTAAGCCTCTCCTTATCATTTCCGAGAACACTTATCAGAATCTGAGCCTTAAATACGGGCATATCTTTGAAGCGGGTATCGGCGCGGAATCCGTCAGAATGCTACTCGAAAAAATAGATTTAAAAAAGACTATAAAAAGCGTGGAAGCTGAACTGCTGGTTGCAATTGATTCCAAGAAAGAAAAGATGACCAGAAGACTTAAGCTGTACAAGAGTTTGGAGGCGAACAACATCAGGCCGGAATGGATGATTTTAACGACCGTGCCTGTCATTCCTCCGGATCTAAGGCCGATGGTGGCGCTGGATGGCGGACGTTTCGCGACTTCCGATCTGAATGACTTATATCGCCGCGTTATCAATCGTAACAACCGTTTAAGGCAGCTGTTGGACCTGAACGCGCCGGAAGTCATCTGCCGCAATGAGAAGCGCATGTTGCAGGAAGCGGTTGACGCTTTGATTGACAATTCCGCCCGGCACGGAAAAACGGTGGTCGCTTCCACGGGACAGAAGCGGATGCTCAAGTCTTTAGCAGATTCGTTGAAAGGAAAGCAAGGCCGGTTCAGACAAAATCTTCTTGGAAAAAGAATTGACTATTCCGGTCGTAGCGTCATCGTGGTCAACCCTCACCTGAATCTTGATCAGTGCGGACTGCCGAAGATCATGGCTGTGGAATTGTTTAAGCCATTCATCATCAGCAAATTGATAGAAAAAGAGATTGTGCACAATGTCAGGAGCGCTTCCCGGTTCATTGAATCCGGAGCCGACATTGTGTGGGACATTTTGGAAGATATCACGCAAGGTTCGTTCGTGATGCTGAACCGCGCCCCTACCCTGCACCGCTTGGGTATCCAGGCTTTTAAGCCGATCCTGATTGAAGGCAAAGCGATCCAGATTCATCCTTTGGTCTGCAGCGCGTTTAACGCCGACTTTGACGGCGACCAGATGGCGGTCCATTTGCCGCTTACGAAAGAAGCCAAGAAAGAAGCGGCCGAGATCATGCTGTCTTCCAAAAATCTGCTCAAGCCCGCCACCGGCGATCCGGTGGTCGCGCCGAGCCAAGACATCGTTTGGGGAACTTTTTATATCACTCAGGATTCCAATGAAAAGAAAGAAGAGAAGGACATGAAAAGATTTTACTCTGAAGAAGACGCAAAATTAGCGTATGAGCTTAAAAGAATCGGGTTGCACGATCCTATATTTGTAAGATTAAGCGCCTCCGGAGAGTCCATCAAGACAACGGTCGGCAGGGTGATCTTTAACGATATTCTTCCTGAAAAATTGAAGTTCGTCAACGAAGTGGTCGGAAAGAGCAAACTGAAGAATTTGGTAAAAAAATGCTATCGGTACTATGGAAATGAAAAGACCGTGGTTTTCCTGGATGAACTTAAAGAGGAAGCTTTCAGCTTTATCACGAAGAGCGGACTTTCTTGGAGCATCGGCGATTTGCCGAAGTTTGACGAGAAAGACCGTTTGATAGACGAAGCTCAGGAAGTCGTTGAAAAGATCCAAGACCAATACGATGACGGTCTTTTAACCGAGTCGGAAAGATATGCCAAAGTCATTGAGCTTTGGTCCGGGGTTAAAGAAAAAGTTACCGATATCTGCAAAGCCGGATTGTCAAAAGAAGGGCCGGTTTACTCCATGATTGAATCCGGCGCGCGCGGATCTTGGGCGCAGCTGACGCAGATTCTGGGAATGAAAGGATTGGTTACGAGTCCTTCGGGAGACATCATTGAATTGCCGGTGAAAGGTAATTTTAAGAAAGGCTTCGGGGTTTTGGAATACTTTATTTCCACTCACGGCGTGAGAAAAGGGCTTTCCGATACCGCTCTCCGTACCGCCAATGCCGGATACCTTACCAGAAGGCTCGTGGATGTTTCTCAAGATGTGGTGGTCACGGAAGATGATTGCCATGATGAAGTAGGCCTTTTGATAACCCAGAAAGAAAGCGATGAACTCGGGCTTGATTTGAAAAGCCGATTGCTTGGCCGTTATCTTGCCCAGGATCTGAAGAATACAAAAGGCGAAGTGATACTTAAAAAAGATATTTTGGTAGACGACGATGTCCTTGATAGCATTGCTGAAGAGAAGATCGAAGAAGCAATCATCAGATCGGTCTTAAGTTGCCGGTTGCACAGAGGCGTATGCGTCAAGTGCTACGGATGGGACCTTGGGCACAACGAGACCGTAAAGATGGGTACTGCAGTCGGCACGATCGCAGCCCAATCCATTGGAGAACCGGGAACTCAGTTGACCATGAGAACTTTCCATTCAGGAGGTATCGCCGGGGTTGAGGATATCACTCAAGGCTTGCCGAGAGTGGAAGAGATTTTTGAAGCCCGGCCGCCCAAGCGCAAAGCGATCATCGCCGATGTCGCGGGCGAAATCAAGATTGAACACGCGCAAAGGACGATTGAAGATGAAAAAGGACGGACCACCATCGTCAATCCTCAGTCTAAAATTCTCAAGATTGAATATCTGGGGGATACCGCGGTAAAGTATCATTTTGCGGAGGCGATGAAAGCGATTGAATTGAAAACCGAGAAAAAACAGAAGAAAGCCGATGTTGTCATCAAGGTCAAAGACGGGGAGGAAATAAAATCCGGCGATGTCTTGTTTTTGGTCGGCAAGGAAAAAGTTTTGTCAGACAACAGCGGCGAGGTGAAAGTTGAAGATAAATATATCAAGGTGACAGGGAAAACCAAGAAGGCCAAAGAGTTCGTGGTGAGCAAAGGCATGGCCATTCTTTTCAAGGACGGCGACAAAGTTGAAAAAGGCGATCAATTGACCGATGGCAGCATTGATTTGCAGCAGCTTTTCAAATTGAGAGACAAACTGCAGACTCAAAAGTATATCATCAAGGAGATTCAGAGCGTGTATTCATCTCAGGGCCAGCCGCTGAACGACAAGCACGTTGAGATCATCGCCAAACAGATGTTTTCCCGATTCTTCATTCTTGATTCCGGCGGAACAGATTTGCTTCCGGGAGAAGTTTCGGAAAATGCCGTGGTTATGAGAGCTAATGATAAAGCCAAGCTGGAAGGCGGAAAAGAAGCAAAGGTGGAAAGATTGCTCATGGGCATCACCAAAGCTTCGCTTACGACTGACAGCTTCTTGTCTGCCGCTTCGTTTCAAGAGACGGCCAGGGTGCTCATTGAAGCTTCCGTTTCCGGAAAGATTGACTATCTGGAAGGACTCAAGGAAAACGTCATCATCGGCCGGCTGATTCCCGCCGGTACCGGATATGAAGGAAAGGTGGAAAGGGGAGTGTACAACAAAAAGGATTAAGACGTTTAACATAAAAATAGCCCTGCATTTGCAGGGCTATTTTTTTATAATTCCCCCTCCTTCAGGAGGGGGTTGGGGGAGGGAATTATAGTCCGTATTTCCTGATATTCCCCTCGGCAATCTGCTGTATGAATTCCAGCTCTTTTTTGCCTTGGGCCGTTTTGAAGAGATGAGCGAAGCGCCCTTGCAGTTTCAGATATTCTTCCGCTTTGGGAGGAGTGGCGCCGACTTTTTGTTTGCTGGTTAAAATTCCATTCACATATTCAATGATCGGGTAAAGGCCGGTTTGCGCTCCCAAACGCGCCACTTTGAGCGTGTCTTCCGGTTTGATTTTCCATCCCGGCACGCAGGGGACCATGATTTGGATATAAGAAGGACCTTCAGTGGCCATGGCTTTTTTTACTTTGTTTTCAATGTCGGCGATGAAACCGACGGTTGTCTGGGCGACATAGTTAAGTCCGTGCGCCAGAGCGATGGCGATCATATCTTTTTTTCTTAAGTGTGAACCGATGGCATCAATGGTATTTCCGGTGCCAGCCGGAGTGGTGGTGGTGGAGCTGCCATGCGGCGTTGCTCCGGAAGCCTGCATGCCGGTGTTGGCGTAAGCTTCATTGTCATAACAGACGTAAAGGATGTTTTCTCCGCGCTCCCACATGCCGGAAATGAGGCCGAAGCCGATATCAAAGGTTCCGCCGTCGCCGCCTTGGGCTACGACTTTTATTTCTTTGTCTTTACCTTGTGTTTTTAGCGTTGCCAAGATGCCGGAAGCGACTGCCGCAGAATTTTCAAACAGCGAATGCACCCACGGCATGCCCCAGGCGCTTTGCGGATAAGGGGAAGTTGTTACCTCCAGGCATCCGGTGGAATTGGCAATGATGGTATTCGGCCCGAGCGTGTTGGCCACAATCCTGGCTGCCAGCAATTGGCCACAACCCGCGCAGCCGCGGTGGCCGGGAGCCAGTAACGACTTGGTTTTTACTTGTTTTATTGTTTTTGTGGGCATATCTTATTAGTTGATTAGTTAATTAGTTGATTAGTTAATTGGGAAATTTGACACATAGTTTTTACAATTAAACACGTAAATACAACCCTAGTTAACTAATAAACTAATTAACTATAATAGGTTATACGATTATTTCAATAAAAAACATAATCAATTCGCTGTCACGACCCCCTTGATCTCTCCCAAATTCTTCAGCTTCTCAATCTGTCCCATGAATTTTGACGCGTCCAGGATTTCAATCAGGACCGGTTTGCCGGCGGGGGACAGGTGGACGATAAAATTCCCAAACTCGCGGGCGTGGGAGATTTCGCTTTTGGCGATTTCAATTGATAAGATGTTGGCTTCGGGGTCGTAGAGCATACGAAGTAAAAAGACAAATAAGAAAAATAAGATAAATAAGATAAATAAGATAAATAAGAATTAAACTATTTAATTTTTTATTCTTCTCGTTCTTTTTATTCTTATTTATTTTCTCGTTCTTTTTATTTTATTTTTCTTTTTATTCTTCTTGTTCTTTTTATTTTACAGGATAAAACGTTATCACTCTAACAACGTCACTTTTTTTGTCATATACCACTTTCACATTCTCCTTGCGCGCGGCCAGATATCTTCCTTTCTTATTTACCTTATCCGGACAATTTACAATGTCTTCAATCTGTTCTTTCGTAAAAAAAACTTTATGCTTGTTAAGCACCTCAAATTTATTTTCAGCGTATTTGGTAAAGTAGAGCATAAAAATTTTTAAAAATAATCAGTCTTCCAGCTCTGCTAGTTTAAGGAATCTGACATGGAAATGTTCTGATCCGTCTGCGTTTTTCTCCAGCATCGTTTCAAAGTTTCCATCAGTGGAGGTGTATTTTTTATTATATTCAAAAGCATCTCCTAATCCCAGTCCGGTCTGTTTGTGCATATAGTTTAGCAATTCTATGTTTTTATCGATGTTGAGACAATCCCCGGCCGGGCAAAACCGCAAGTCAATCACCGGCTTGCCTTGCCCGTGTTCCTTATGTCCAGCCTCTGTACCGCCGGTGATTGTGACACTCCCTTTGTAGCCAAGCGCTCGTTTGATGTTTATCACCCCGTTTACTGCCATTGGTGGCAAGCCATCAAGGCTGGTGCAGCCAATGTAGCCCACCACCTCACAATTTTGTTTGTTTATAAAAATATTTTCATTTTGCAGTACCGCTCTGATTTCCGTATCCTGACTAGACGATAAGACGATTTTTTCAGTTTTATCTTCCGGAATCGCCACCTCAATCGGCTTGAGGTTGATCATATCAGGATTGATCTGATAAAGGATCATATATGAACTGATCGCAAGGATCAGGCCGGTCAATGATGAACCGATATAGCCTTTGGCTTTGCCGATCTGCTCGGAACTGCCGCCGGCGGTTATCCAAAGCACGCCGGCGTACATCATCATCACGGTGGCCAGAATGCCGATGCCGCCGATCAGGTATTTATACCAGGCGGCGATATACAGGCTGATCCAAGGAATTGAGCATCTGCTGGCATTTGTATCACAAGTTACTTTGTGGTCTTTTATCAGGTCGTCCAGTCCGGGAATTTTTATCTGCAGCCTTGAAAGGGGATTGTTGTCTTCAATTTGAGCGGCGGAAACGGCGGCCGAAGCGGAATGGCTTGAGGCGCTGGAAATCAGGAACGCCGAAGACTGCCCGATGATGAGGAGGGCGAATACGGCGCTGATTATCTTTGAAGTTTTACGGCGGAGAAACATAAATATTTATAATTACCAGCATTTTCCATTTTTTTTGCAGATTTCTTCTGTGCACTCTGAGTCCGACAGCACTTCTAGGCTCCAGATGGTGGTTATAGCATAACCAATTCCAGAGGTCTGTTGTTGGTCGCATTGAATATTGTCTAGCATCCGGCAGGATGCGGTTTCGCCTGTTTCTCCTCCGCTTGAAATTATCACGCAATACCCCATTGAATTATCAATACAATTTTCATTGTAGGCTACTTTTTTTTCATTCCATGTGCCCATGCATCCAGTTTCTGTTGTCATGCTTGCTTTGCCTTCGTTCGGCTTGCAACATCCAAACGCTGCTGGCGGTGGCAATTCAATCGGCTTAAAAGTAAGCAAATCAGGATTGAGTGTGTGCAAAATCATGTACGATGCAAAAGCCAGAATCAGTCCGGTCAAAGCTGAGCCGATATAGCCTTTGGCTTTGCCGATCTGTTCGGAACTGCCTCCGGCGGTTATCCAAAGCACGCCGGCGTACATCATGACGACCGTGGCCAGGATTCCCACTCCGCCGATGAGGTAATTGTATATTGCTAAGATATATTTTCCGATGGAGTTGGAATCAATCGTCATTTCTTTTAACGAACCGATCGGTATCTGAAATTTCATGGTTATACCCTCGGCCATAGCGCTTATCGGCAAGAAGAATAGCGCCATTGCCATGACTGCAAAACAAGCCGGAGGGAATATGAATTGTTTTTTAAATTTCATATTTTAAAGGATAAAATTTATCCAACGAATTTTAGATGATCATTTTTTAGTTTACTGTGCTCTATGATATTGCTGATCATTTTTTTTGTGATATCTCTGCCTCCAAGCCCGACCACATAGTCAACGACATGAGCGTGGGAATGGTTTTTCAAAGCCGCTTTGATGTCCAAGCTGAGCGGGCCGTCGGTGGCGCCCAAAGAGATGGCTTTTTCAATGACTGCGACATTCTTGACATTTTTCATCAGGCGCAGGATTTCTTCGCGCGGGAAAGGGCGGTAAGATTTTATCTTCAAGATGCCGACAGCGTTATAAAATTTTACGCCTCTTTTTTTGTCATGTTCGTCAATCACATCTTTGATGGTCCCCACCACCGATCCCATGGCGACAATGATCGTGCGGGGATTTTTCGGGCCATAGTATTCAATCAGACCGTTGTTGGTTTTAACCATCGGTTCAATCTGTTTCATGGCCGAAGGGACAGTGGCGGCCAGGATTTTATATTCTTCTTTGATGACCGCTTGCGCGCTGCGCAGATCGCGATGCAGTTCTTGCCTGATTTCCAGATAGTCAGACGGAGCGGCAAAGGTTCCTAATGAAACTGGATTTTTTACGTCCAGATAAGAGCCATTTTTCGGCTTATGCGCCGGCAGAAACTTTTTGATTTCTTTGGCTGTGGGAATGGTTACGCTTTCATATGAATGCGTCAGAATGAATCCGTCAATATTGACCATGACCGGTAGGCTCATTTTTTCCGCGATTTTATAAGCCAGAATATGCTGTTCCACGGCTTCCTGATGATTTTCCGCAAACAGCATGATCCAGCCGGCGTCGCGGACAGTCATCGCGTCTTGATGATCGTTCCAGATCGTGATTGGCGCGGACACGCCGCGATTGGCGCAGGTCATGACGACTGGTAAGCGCATCCCGGCGATGTTAAAAACCACTTCCGCCATGAGAAGCAGTCCCTGGGAACTGGTGGCGGTATAGACCCGCGCTCCGGCAGCCGAGGCCCCGGCCACGATGGAGGCGGCCGCGAATTCGCTTTCCGCCCTTACATATTCATAATCCGCTTCGCCGTCAGCTTTGAATTTCGCCAAGTCTTCCACGATGTGGGTCTGGGGAGTTATCGGATATGCGGAGATGACTGCCGGGTTTATGTTTTTTATGGTGAGGGCGATGGCGTTGGAGCCTTCTAGAATTTGTTTCATATAGGAAAGTTGATTAGTGATTAGTTTATTAGTTAATTAGGAAAAATATTTATAATAATTTTTTTTGTTTTCGTAAGAAATTAATATATCCGTTTATGCCTTTTATTAACTCAGTATATTTTTGATATGTAAATTTTGAGATTATATCTGAACAAAAACCCTTTTTCTGTGCCCTTATAATCCCTTCTCTGGTTTCCCCGGCTTCTCCACGGGCTATTATGAGCCTATTTATTTTGTCATTAAAATGATATCTGTGATACGCTTCTGAAATATTATCAGTTGAAGAAGAAGACGATCTTCTAAGCTGATCAACACTTCTGTATTTTTCATCATTTGGGAATTTTTCAGTTACTTTATAAACAAAAATCTCCAATCTTTCAGCAAGTATATAAATTTTTAATTTATCAATGCCTTGACTCATGTCCTCCTAATTAACTAATCAACTAATTAACTGATGTCATTTCTTTTCTAACGACATCACAATACACTTCACCGGGCATTCCGCGGCGCAGATCCCGCAGCCTTTGCAGAAATCAAGGTCGGTCTGCGGCTTTTGCTTGCCGTTCAAAACGCGCATGGAAACGGCGCTTTCCGGACAGACGCGTTCGCAGTTCCCGCAGCCGATGCATTTTTCAAGGTCCGTTACCGGGACGTAAGTGCGCCAGCCGCCGGTTTTGTTGTTTATGGTTGAGCCTGGTCTAACTGTTGTATCCATATTTTTATTATAGAGTTTTCTTATGATAGTTAATTAGTGATTAGTTTATTAGTTAATTAGGCTTTGTGCGCCTAATTAACTAATAAACTAATTAACTAAATAGTATATGCTCTTTTTATTGCTTTTATATTTTTTTCGACTATTTCATTGCCCTTTTCCCCGAATTTTTCTCTAATTGCTTCCTCCACCGCTTTGATGCTGAGTAGCCCGCTGCCTTTGGCAAAGGCGCCGATGATCACGGTGTTGACGATGTTCTTGCCGATTTCTTCCAAAGCGATCTTGGTGGCGTCAATCACAAAGATATTTTCCTGGGGCAGATTTATTTTTAGATCCTGCTTGTCATGTGTGGAATTTATGATGGCGATCGTTTTTTCATTACAGCCTTTCGTTACGTCAATGACTTCCAAGAGAGAGGAGTCCTGGATGATGAGAATGTCAGGGTTTTGCACCTGTTCTCTCAAGCGGATGGGCTTGTCGTCAATCCTGGCGAAGGCTTCAATGGGAGCGCCGGTTCTTTCCACGCCAAAAGACGGGAAAGCCTGGGCTTCCTTGCCGTCTTTAAAAGCGGCAATGGCGATGATTTCAGCGGCGGTAACGACGCCCTGGCCTCCTCGGCCGTGGATTCGGATTTGTTTCATATTCTAATAAAAAGAATGAAAAGAAAAATAAGAATAAAAAGATAAATAATTATTTTTTTATTTGAGCTTGTTGACTCTTTAGAAAACCGATATAACAATTTATATCTATTTCTACATTCCTTCCTTCTTTGTATAAATTATTAAAAATATCTTCAGCTATATAATTTTCATCCAATGCAACGTACAATTGATCAAGAACTTCATTTAATGACCCGCGTGAAATTCTACAGAATTGAATATTTTCTTGAAAGCTGTATCTACCATAACCTTCTGCAATATTCGAATGGATTGAAATAGCCGCTCTTCTTATTTGCGCTGTTAAGCAGTATTTTTCAATATCAGGAAATAATTTTGTAATGTTATAAATATTGGTTCTGAAAATTCTAGCTGTTTTCCATGCCTTCACATCTTCAAAGCTATGTTTTTTAAAATTTTCATTGTACATAATTAATCAATTTTCTTTTTATTCTTATTTTTCTTTTTATTCTTTTCAGTATAAATTCTTATTTTTTTTATTCTTTTTAGTACAAATTCTTCTTTTTCTTCTTTTAGTATAAATTCTTATTTTTCTTTTTATTCTTATTTATCTTATTTGATAATCCCGTCAATTGCTTTTACAAAAGTCTCATATGGAACTTCTCCGGATACCTGTACGTTGTTGATAAAGAATGTCGGCGTACCCTGCACATTCAGCGCTTGGCCGTCTTTCAGGTTAAGATAAACTCGTGGGTGTTCTTTTTGGCTGTCAAAGCAGGCGTTGAATTTTTCCGCATCTACCCCCAAATCTGTTGCCAGATTTTTTATTCCTGCCGCATCCGATACGCCTTGATTTTCAAACAGTTTGTCATGCATGGGCCAAAACAGCCCCTGTTCTCCGGCGCAGCGCGCGGCAGAAGCCAAATCAACCGAGTATTCCGCGATTGAAGGATAATCTCGGAAGATGATCTTTATTCTGTCTTTATATTTTATACTCAATTTCATCAAGACCGGATATTCGTTCTGACAATGGATACAGGCAAAATCGGCAAATTCCACGATTGTCACCTCTGCGCCGTTTTCTTTGCCCAGGAAATAATTGCCAGCTCCTTCGATCAATTTCGTTTTTAGAGCTAAGGCTGCCCTCTCTTCTTCGGTAAGCGCGCTTGATCCAATATCTTTAGAGGGATGATTGGCGATATAAGAAACCATGAAAGCAAAGCAGGAGCCAAGAACGATGAAAATAAAAAGCAAAGACAAAATCATAATGCCCCACCAGCGCCGGTACCAAGGTTTGTTAATGCTCTCCATTAGTGTTAAAATAAGAATATAAAATCAACTTGCTGATAATTTTATTATAACACATTATATATGAATAAACCAAATCATGATATTTTAGAAGAAGAAGTTTTGCGAAAAAGCGGGAAAAGAGAGAAGAAGAAGAGGCCCAAGATGGTGGTTAGCGGACAGGGGGTGAAGGAGTTGCAGAGGATTATTAAGGAAAAAATAAAATAATGCGAATCCGCGAATGAATGCGAATGCCGCGAATTCGAATAATGCGAATTTATGAAGAAGTTAATTTTTACTTTTACTTTTTTATTGGGATTGATTTTTGTAACCCCTGCCAGGGCGGAAGAAGCGATTGTTGATTTTTCTACGGATATACAGATCAACCAGAATGCGAGCATCTCCATCACGGAGGATATCGTTTACGATTTTGGCGGCCTTAAGAAGCACGGAATCTACCGTTATTTGCCGGTGTCATATAAGGCCCGGGGCGGGAATTTCAATCTGCGCCTGTCCGGCATCGGCGTCACCGACGAGAACGGCGTTCCTTATAAATTTACCGTAAGCCAAAAAGATGGCAACAAAGTTATCAAGATTGGAGACGCTGATACTTTGGTTACCGGCTTAAAGACTTATCGTGTAAAATATACGATCAACCGGGCTATGAATTTTTTCAAGGATAGCGATGAACTGTATTGGAACGTGACCGGCAACGGTTGGCAAGTTCCCATCAAACAAACCAAGGCTATCGTTAACTTTCCTGCGGATGCAGAAGCCAACGGGATCAGCACCGAGTGTTTTGCGGGTGTCATTGGCAGCGCGGAAAAATGTTTTTCTTCGCGCCAGTTAAACAGCGGTCAGGACAGGGTTAACGGCTATGTGTTTATCAATGATTTTCTTGAACCGGGAGAAGGCATGACGATTGCTGTTAGTTTGCCGAAGAGGATTGTCAGTCAGCCCGGATTTTTCTCCGGCCTTTGGCTGATCGTCCAGGATAATTTGATTTTAGTTTTACCTTTGCTGATTTTTATAACCATGTTTTATTTATGGCATAAAAAAGGCCGTGATCCGGAGGGAAAGGGAACGATCATTGCCGAATACGATGCGCCGGATGGACTTATGCCGATTGAAGTCGGGACGATCATTGATGAGAGCGCGCAAAACAAGGATGTATCAGCCGAGATCATCCAGTTGGCAATCACCGGTTATCTGAAAATCAATTTTGAAGAAAAAACCGGACTGCTTTCAAAAAATGATTACGAATTGGAAAAGATAAAAGATAGCGCCGGTCTTGCGAACGAATTTGATAAGATTTTGTTTGACTCACTTTTTAAAAACGGAGCAAGCTTTGTTAAGCTTTCCGATTTGAAAGATGAATATTACAAAGATTTGCAAAAAATCAAGACCGAAGCCTACAAGGCCGTGGCCAAGAAAAAATATTTTCTTAAAAACCCAAGCACCGTTCGGACGGCCTATTTGATTTTGGGAATCATCGTTTGTTTTTTGGGATCAGCGGCTTTTAAAATTTTTGGTTTTCTACCTGCCATCAGTTTGTTTGTTTCCGGAGTCATTGTTGCCATTTTCAGTCGATTGATGCCGGCAAAAACTTTGGCCGGAGCCTACGCGAAAGAAAAGATCTTGGGGTTAAAATTATATTTATCAGTGGCTGAAAAAGACCGGATTAATTTCCATAACGCGCCGGAAAAGAAGCCGGAAATTTTTGAGAAGCTGTTACCATACGCCATGGTGCTGGGGGTTGAGAAGGCTTGGGCAAAACAGTTTGAAGGAATATATAATGGAAATCCCGGCTGGTATAACGGGCCGTCCGGCGCAATGTTTAATCCGGTTTTCTTTGCTGCCAGTTTGCATAATTTCAGCGACCAAGCAAGCAGCGTCATGTCATCCGCCCCGAGCGGAGGCAGTGGCGTATCCGGCGGCGGTTTTTCCGGCGGTGGGTTTGGCGGAGGCGGAGGCGGAAGCTGGTAATTCAATTAAGAATTAAAAATTAAAAATTAAGAATTTTTTAAAATAACTTACAAAAATTTTTAATTTTTAATTTTTAATTCTTAATTTAAATAAGATTTTTAATTTTTAATTGAATGAAGATATTGTCTTGGAATGTTAATGGCCTGCGGGCTGTCGTTAAAAAAGGTTTTTCTGATTTTTTAAAAAAAGAAAATCCCAACGTTTTATGTTTGCAGGAAATAAAAATTGATAAAGACGCGCTTGAGAAAAAAGAGTTTGATTTTCCGGGATATACGGAATTTTATCATTCGGCCGAGCGCAAAGGATATTCCGGAACGGCAATGCTAATTAAGAATGAAAAATTAAGAATTAAGAATTATATTTCCGGATTTGGAAAAAAAGACGATGATAATGAGGGAAGAGTGCAGACGATGGAGTTTGATAAATTTTATCTTATCAATTGTTATTTTCCGAATGCCAATCACGAATTGTCCAGATTGGGATTCAAGCTGGATTTTAATGATAAACTTTTAAGGTATATAAAAAGTTTAGAAAAGTCCAAACCAGTCATCATCTGCGGCGATTATAATGTCGCGCATAACGAGATTGATTTGGCGAGACCGAAAGAGAACATCGGCAACCCCGGGTTTACGGATGAAGAACGGGCGTGGATGGCGAAATTTTTGCAGTCCGGATTCAAGGATACTTTTCGGGAAAAATATCCTGATCAGATAAAATATTCATGGTGGAGTTACCGGATGAGAGCGAGAGTCAGGAACATCGGCTGGAGGATTGATTATTTTTGCGTTTCTGACAGGGTGATGAAAAATATCAAAGACGCGTTTATTCTTGATCAAATTGAGGGAAGCGATCATTGTCCGGTTGGTATCTTGCTTTGATTGTCTTATGTGCAAAAAAATAATAACCCCTTGAACTGAGAGTCCAGGGGGTCATTTTTGTCTGATGGTTTGGTTTATGTGTTGGTATAGATTTCTTCGTCTGCGGTGTTTGTTTTTTTTGTCTCCTGAAGGTCGTCTTTGGAAAGTGATAATATTGTTGCCACTTTTTTGAGGCAGTTCCTTAAATCGCCTGATGTTGCTGGCTGGCGTAGGCAATCAATTATAACATCCTGCGCTTTTTTTATGACTTCTTTTTGGTCATTTCCACACATAAAGTCCTCCTTTTTTGATTGTTTTGTTTATTTAAATCAGAAAATCCTGATATAAAATCAGAAAGAGTAAAAGAACATAGTGTTATATTAATAAAAAGTTATCATTCTTTTAAGCGGTTGTCAATTCTTTTTTTTGGTATTTTTTTCTGGGCTTAAGATTTGCTTTTTATGTGATGTTAGGTTAAAATAATTATAAATATATGAATGAATATAACCACAAAGAAATAGAAACCAAATGGCAAAAGCAGTGGGAGAAGGATGGGCTGTATAAAACCGGCGAGGATAAAGACAAGCCCAAATTTTATGTTTTGGACATGTTTCCGTATCCGTCCGGAGCGGGACTGCATGTTGGACACCCAAAAGGCTACATCGCCACTGATGTTTTTTCGCGCATGAAGATGATGCAGGGATTCAATGTCCTGCATCCGATGGGCTGGGACGCTTTCGGCTTGCCGGCGGAAAATTACGCTCTGGCCAACAAAACGCACCCGAAAATCGCAACCGATAACAACATTGCCATCTTCAAAGCTCAGCTTGAAAAGCTCGGGTTTTCTTATGATTGGGACAGGGAGATCAAAACGACTGATCCGGAATTTTACAAATGGACGCAGTGGGCGTTCCTGAAGATGTTTGAGCGCGGCTTGGCGTATGAATCTTATGAACCGATCAATTGGTGCCCGTCTTGCCAGACCGGCTTGGCTAATGAGGATCTGGAAGACGGGAAGTGCGAGCGCTGTGGCTCAGAGATTGAGCAAAAACCGATGCGGCAGTGGGTGCTTAAGATCACGGACTATGCCGACCGGATGCTCAACGATTTGGACAAATTGCCGGACTGGGAAGAGTCCATCAAAGAGATGCAGAGGAATTGGATCGGACGAAGCGAAGGAGCTTCTGTAAAATTCCAAATTTCAAATGACAAATTTCAAATAAATTCTCAAATTCAAAATTCAAAATCAGAATATTTGGAAGTTTTTACCACTCGTCCTGACACTTTATTTGGATGCACTTATATGGTTGTTGCGCCGGAGCATTCTTTAATTAAGAATGAAGAATTAAGAATTAAGAATTATAAAGAAGTTGAGGAATATATTTTGGAGGCCAAGAAAAAAACCAGTTTGCAACGCACGGAATTAAATAAAGAGAAGACGGGCGTTAAATTGGAAGGTATCATGGCGATAAATCCTGTGAACGGTGAAGAGATCCCCGTGTATATTGCGGACTATGTGATGATGGGGTATGGCACGGGCGCGATCATGGCGGTGCCGGCGCATGATGAGAGGGACTTTGAGTTTGCAAAAAAATACAGCGTTAATATCCGCGAAGTGGTCGCCAAAGAGACCGGGACAAAAACCGGAGAAGAAATCAAAAAACGAGGCGGATGCGCGATTGTTTTTGATCCGAAAGCGCAGAAATACGCCGTCATAAAGCGCGCTGATGGCTTGCTGGCTTTTTATTCCGGAGGAGCCAATGAAGGAGAAAATCTTTTTGATTGCGTGCAAAGAGAATTGAAGGAAGAAAGCGGTTTTTACAATTATGACTTGGTTGAACAATTGGGACATGCGTATACCAATTATTATAATTCGGTAAAAAAACACAGAGTTTGCGGATTGGCGCTTTGCAATCTGGTCGTATTAAAAAATAATGACAGGCTGCCATTGCAGCTTGAAGATCACGAAAAAGAATTTGAAACAGTTTGGGTCACGCCGGATGAAATGTTGGATAATTGGTTGGAGCACAGTTATAACGATGGCAGTCTTGATCATTGGCGGTGGTTTTTAAATTTAGGCGTTTCTAGGTTAAAGGAGTTAGGAATTGATAAACAAGCATATAAAAATTGTTATATAAAAAATGTATTGACCGAAAATGGCGTGGCGATCAATTCCGGATTTCTTGACGGCTTAAAAACAGAAGAGGCAAAAAAGAAAATGGTGGAATGGCTGGAGGAAAAGGGTTTGGGGAAACTGGCAGTTAACTATAAATTGAAAGATTGGGTGTTTTCGCGCCAGCGGTATTGGGGCGAGCCGATCCCGATCGTGCATTGTGAAAAGTGCGGGACGGTGGCCGTTCCGGAAAAAGATCTGCCGGTTACTTTGCCGGAAGTGGAGCGCTATGAACTCAGCGGAACCGGGGAGTCGCCTTTAGCTACGATCAGCGATTGGGTGAACACGACTTGCCCAAAATGCGGCGGACCGGCCAAGCGCGAAACCAACACCATGCCGCAGTGGGCGGGATCCAGCTGGTATTACTTAAGATATATTGACCCTCATAACGACAAGGCTTTGGTGGACAAGGCCAAAGAAAAGTATTGGTCGCCGGTGGATTTTTATGTGGGCGGCGCAGAGCACGCGACCAGGCATCTGATCTATGCGCGTTTTTGGCATAAATTTTTGTTTGATATCGGAGCCGTGGCGCATGCAGAGCCCTTTAAAAGGCTTCAGCATGTCGGTTTGGTCATGGCCGAAGACGGACGCAAGATGAGCAAGCGCTGGGGCAATGTCATCAATCCTGATGACGTGGTCGCGGAGCATGGCGCGGACGCAATGCGCGTTTACGAGATGTTCATGGGGCCGTTTTCGCAGTCCGTGGCTTGGAACACCAAAGGACTGACGGGCGCGCGTAAATTTTTGGAAAGAGTCTGGAAGACTTCTCATAACTTGGAACCTGCCTCGTCGGCAGGCACGGCTCATATCGATGATAAGAAAATCATCAATCTTCTACATAAAACCATAAGGAAAGTCAGCGAGGACATTGAAGGATTCAAATTAAATACGGCGGTTTCTCAGATGATGATTTTTATGAACAATTTGGAAAAAGAAAGCGGTGTCAGCCGGGACACGATTGAAAAATTTTTGTTGATTTTGTCGCCCTTTGCGCCTCATATGACGGAAGAGCTTTGGTCCGGCCTTGGGCATAAAACTAGCATCTTCAAAGAAGCTTGGCCGAAATTTGATCCGGCGCTTGTCCAAGACGATATGTTTGCATTGGTGCTTCAGATAAACGGCAAGTTGCGCGATAGCGTAAGCGTTTCGGCGGATATTTCCGAGGACGAAGCAAAGAAAATCGCTTTGGAAAATGAGAAAGTCAGGAAGTGGGTTGAAGGAAAGGAGATTGTTAAAGTTATTTATGTTAAGGGGAAGCTCGTGAATGTGGTGGTAAAATAAAATTGTTTATGGAAAACCTCCTAAAAAATTTGGAAGTCTTAAGAGAGCGGATCATTGCCACGATGGTCCTCTTAAAGGTTGACAACAAGAAAGAGGAGGCGAATCAGCTGAAGGCGGAGATGAACCGGCCGGGGTTTTGGGATAATCAGGAAAAAGCGGTGGATGTCAGCCGGAGAGCGGAAGACTTGAGCAAAGAAGCCAAGGAATGGGAGGACTTGCTAAGCGAGGTAAGATCGTTGGAAGAATTAGCGGCCGAAGCGGCCCGGCTTGAGGATGATTCGATTTATGACGATGTCAGCAAGCAGTACGCCGAGCTTAAAGATAAATACGAAAAGTTGGAGTTCTATGTGATGTTTGCCGGAAAGTATGATGAAGACAACGCCATTCTTTCCATCCATGCCGGAACCGGAGGCGTGGACGCGCAGGATTGGGCGGAGATACTGGAGCGAATGTTCTTGCGTTATGCGGAAAAGAAAAATTGGAAAGCGGAAATCTTTGATCGGACTGTCGGAAACGAAGCCGGCATCAAATCCAGCGCCATGCGCGTCAAGGGGCGCTTCGCTTACGGGTACTTAAAAAGCGAATCAGGCGTGCATCGCCTGGTGCGCATTTCGCCTTTTGACGCAGAAGCCATGCGGCATACGTCTTTCGCTTTGGTGGAAGTCGTGCCGGAACTTCCGGAAACCGCTGATATCCAAATCAACGAAAGCGATCTGAAGATTGACGTTTATCGTTCTTCCGGTCCGGGTGGGCAGAGCGTCAACACGACCGATTCCGCCATCCGTATCACGCACCTGCCTTCAAAAATAATCGTAACTTGCCAGAATGAAAGATCACAGCATCAGAACAAAGAGACGGCGATGAAGATTCTTAAATCAAAATTGTTTTTGTTGGAAGAAGAAAAACGGGAAGCGGAGGAACTGAAGATGAGAGGCGAAGCCCAAAAAGCGGAATGGGGCAAGCAGATCCGGTCGTATGTGATGCAGCCGTATAAGCTCGTTAAGGACCACCGGACGGAACATGAAACCCAGGACATTGATTCAGTACTTAACGGTGATTTGGACGGATTCGCGGAAGCATATTTAAGGAAGAGCGCCGGGAAGTAGTTTTATTATATAATTATTCCTTTCCCTCATAACAAAATTTTGTTATGAGGTTTTTGTTTAATTTCAAATTTATAGAATATTTGTCATTTGATATTGGGATTTGATTGGAAATTGGAAATTTGACATTAAGAACAGTTTAAACAAATAAATAATTTTACATTTTTTATGTTGGAATTTTCCAAATCCCAAATTTTCCTGCTCTGCCTTATCTCCTTCATCACCGGCATCGGCTTGGCGTCATTCTGTTCTCAGAATTATCTTGAATCTAAGATTTTTTTATTTTCATTGGCGGTTTTATTTTTGGTTTTGCTATTTTTCTTTTGGAGCCGCAAAATTGAGGTGGCCGGCGGAATTCCGATTACAATCTTATTTTTCTTTTTATTCTTTTTATTTCTCGGCCTGTGGCGCTTCTCCGTCTCAATCGCGGGCAAGGCGCCTGACAAGATTTGGTTTTACAATGAACAGGCGCTGGCCGTTGGCGGCGTGATCACCAATGAACCGGACGTAAGAGACGATAGCGTTAAATTAACCGTTTCCGCAAATTATATCAAGCTTGATTCCGATAAGCTTGTAAAGGTTTCCGGCAAAGTGTTAGCCACGGCTGATTTGTATCCGGAGCGCGCGTACGGCGATGAGATTGAGATGGCGTGCCAGCTTCAGACTCCAGGTGAAATCAACGGTTTCGCTTATGACAAATATCTAGCGCGTTACGATGTTTATTCCGTGTGTTATTATCCTCAAATAAAGTTGATAAAGAGCGGCCAAGGAAATGTTTTTTTGGAATATGTGTTTAAAGGCAAAGCTTATCTTTTGTCATTGATCCAAAGGGGACTCGGGGAGCCGGAGGCGAGTCTGGGGAGCGCCATCTTGTTTGGCGTCCGGCGCGGAATTCCGGCCCAGCTGACGCAGGCATTTTCGCAGGCAGGAGTGACGCATATCATGGCTGTGTCGGGAATGAACATCACGATCATCGCGGCGTTATCTCTGAATTTATTATTATTTCTGGGGCTCAGCCGCAAGCAATCTTTTTATTTTTCTTTATTTTTGATTTTTTCATTCGTGGTGCTGGTCGGGTTGCCGGCTTCGGCGGTCAGAGCCGGACTGATGGGCGGCTTGCTCCTTTGGGCCATGCGCCTGGGGCGGCTTAACAAGATCACAAACGCTTTATGCCTGGCGGCCGCCGTCATGCTCGCGCTCAATCCCAAATTGCTCCGCTATGACGTTGGGTTCCAACTTTCGTTTTTGGCGATTTTGGGGCTCGTATATTTTTATCCGCTCGTCACAAAACTTTTGGATAAAGGCAAAATCCCGGAGCTTAAAGGCGCGCGAGATATCCTGGCGATAACCGTAGCGGCGCAGGTTTTTACCCTGCCTGTCATTATTTATGATTTTGGGACCGTGTCGCTCATTGCGCCGATCGCGAATTTGTTCATCTTGTGGCTGATCACGCCTCTGACTGTATTCTTGTTTTCAGCGATGTTTTTAACGGCGGTGTTTTCGTCTTTTGCCGTTTTGTTTTTCTTTCCATCTTTAATCTCATTGAAATATATCATCGCGTGCTGTGAATTTTTTCCGAAATTGCCATGGGCTTATGTGCAAATTGACTATATCAACCCTTTGTGGCTGATTTTTTATTATATTGGCGTGGTGGTTTTGGTCGTAAAAACGAGAAAATGGGTTGATAAATAAATTTGCTAATGTTAATATAAATTTATTATATTTTTATGATTATCAGAGAGCACCTGCTCTGGACAAGGGGTAAATTTTTCTGTAGTATATATGGTATTGGGCATGATTTATTAAAACGTTTAGTAATTTATTAACCATATAACGGGTTGTAGTATAACGGTAGTACGCGAGCATGGGGTGCTTGTAGCCAGGGTTCAATTCCCTGCAGCCCGACAAGATTAAACTTTTTTCAAAAATAGTCAAAGCATTAGGCGTTGGTGTTGATGATTTAATAAAGAAAAAATGGATAATAATAATCTGTCTTCAACTAAAATCGCCTTGTTTAAAGGCAAGAAAATTCGAAAAACTATTTATCAAAATGAATGGTGGTTTGTAATTGTTGATATTGTAGAAGTTTTGACGGATTCAGCTAATCCGAAACAGTATTTAAAAAATATGTTAAATCGAGATGAGGAACTGGCCAAAGGGTGGGTTCAAATTGAACACCCCCTTTTGATTGACACGGCAGGTGGGAAACAGAAAATTAATTGCGCAAATATTGAAGGCATTTTTCGCATTATCCAATCCATCACTTCACCCAAAGCCGAGCCTTTCAAGCGTTGGCTGGCAAAAGTGGGTTATGAACGAGTACAAGAGATTGAAGATCCCGAGCTGGCAACGAAGAGGACGAGAATGCTTTATAAGCTTAAGGGTTATTCCGAGGATTGGATAGAGAAGCGAATGCGTGGCATTGCTATCAGGGAGGAGCTAACCGACGAATGGAAGAAGAGAGGCGCGCAAGAAAAAAGGGATTATGAAATTTTGACTGCGGAAATTTCCAAAGCGACTTTCGGAGTTACGCCCAGCCAATATAAAAAACTAAAAGGATTAAAGCGGGAAAATTTACGCGACCATATGGATGATTTTGAATTGATTTTTAATATGCTGGGCGAGCGCTCAACGACAGAAATTCATAAGAATGAAAATTCAAAGGGCGTCAAAAAACTGAAAGATGACGCACAAGCAGGCGGGAAGATAGCCGGAAATGCCAGAAAAGAATTGGAGAAAAAATTAGGTCGGACACTGGTTTCTAAAAATAATTTTAAAAAGAATCCCCAAGTCAAAAAGATTTTGAGTAAATAATACTGATGTTTACGGGGGCGCGCAAGATATTGCATATTTTTTTGTAATCGTATATAATCATAAAAGACAATTGAATATATCATTTATCATGAGTGCGGTGAGAGAATTGGCTCTGCGACCCGCCGGCAACCCCTTTGTTGGTTTATCAGCAAAGAAGGTGCTAATTCCAACCTCGGAAAGGGCTCGTCCTGAGCTTGCCGAAGGGAAAGATAAAGCTTTGTTTTTGCTTCCTGCTTTCCTTCTTTCCGAGGAAAGTTTTTTTATTATTTTTTTAAATTATATCTATGGAAAAAAACAAATTATACACAGTGGAAAGCGTAACGTCCGGCCATCCGGATAAAGTCTGCGACCAGATTTCCGATGCGGTTCTGGACGCTTGCCTCAAGCAAGACGAAACCAGCCGGGTGGCGATTGAAGCCTTCGGGTGCCATGGGCTTTTGGTTATCGGCGGGGAATTGACCACCACCGCGAACATTGACGCAGAAAAGATCGGCCGGGATATATACGCCGGCATCGGTTATGAGGAAAAGTTGGAAGTGATAACGAGAATTGAAAAACAATCGCCGGACATTTCCATGGGCGTGGACATGGGCGGAGCCGGGGACCAGGGAATCATGTACGGCTATGCCACCAATGAGACGCCGGAATTTATGCCCAACGGCGTCGTGTTGTCGCACGCTTTGGCCAAAGGCTTGGAAGATTCCCGCCGCCGCCAAGATGTTTCTTGGCTTAAGCCTGATGGCAAGACGCAAGTGACGATTGAGAACGGGAAAGTCAGATCAGTGCTTATCAGCACCGAGCATGATGCCGCGGTTACCCAAGAAGAGATCAGACAGCATTTGATTGAAAAAGTCATAAGGCCCCTGGTGCCCGAAGCTGACAGCATTGACATCTTCATCAACCCCACCGGCGCTTTCACTTTGGGAGGCTTTGAAGCTGATACCGGGCTTACCGGACGCAAGATCATGGTGGATACATACGGCGGCTTGGTCCAGCACGGAGGCGGAGCGTTCTCCGGCAAAGATCCGTCAAAAGTTGACCGCAGCGCCGCTTACATGTGCCGCTTCGTCGCCAAAAACATCGTCGCCGCGGGCCATGCCAAAAAATGCCTGGTGTCCGTGGCGTACGCCATCGGCCGGGCAGAGCCTTTGATGGTGGAAGCGATTGATGAGAATGGCGAGAGCTTGGCGGATTTTGTCAAAGAACATTTTGATTTCCGTCCCCGGGCCATCATTGAGCGCTTGGGTCTCAGGCGGCCGATATACTTGCAGACGGCCGCTTATGGCCATTTCGGCAAGGAAGGCTTGCCATGGGAAGCGATTGATTTGGTAAGGATATAAAAACTCATTCGGTATAAAAAACCCCGTCCCGCAGTGTGCGGGAAGGGGTTTTGTTTTTTTTGTATGTTATTTAATCTTTTTTTTCAACTCCTCAATCTCTTTTTTAAGTTCCACCATTTTTAACTCTCTGCCAATCATGAGCTCGTTTATTCTTTTTAACTCTTCGTTGTTTTTTTTGAGTTCGGCTTCAATTTTTTTGCGCTCAGTGATATCAAGGATCACTCCGACCAGCCCGTTTGGCTGGTTGTTCGCGTCGCGGTAAATGGCTTTGTTGAAAATGGCGTTTTTTCGCTGGCCGTCTTTTCCCTCAACTTCAGCTTCATAAGTCTGGTTAACATTATCTTTAAAAAGTTTTTTGTCAGCCTCATGATAAATTTGAGCCAAGTCTTTGGGCGCGATATCAAAAGCTGTATGGCCGATGATTTCTTCGCGGGTTTTTCCCAAAAATTTGGTAAAGGCATCATTGCATCCTTGGTATACGCCCTTGATATCTTTGTAAAAAATCGGGTTCGGAATGGCTTCCAGCAAAGCCTGGAGGAAAAAAGACTGATTCTTGTTTTTAGCTTCCTGGCTTTTGATCTGGGTAACATCATCAAACACCAAAATCAGATAATTCTGGCCGTTATTTTTGAAAGGCATCATGGAAGCGTTCATCCAAACCATTTTTTTGAACGAGGACATAAAATTCGCTTCTATCCTTAAAGTTTTACCGGTCTGGATGGCTTTTTCCGCCGTTTCCAAGAGGCCCGACACTTTCCAGGACGGTATTTCACGGAAGTTTTGCTTGAGCAGTTGTTCCTCGGAAGCACCGATAATGTTTTGCGCGGTTTTGTTGGCGAACAAGCATTGTCCGGCATCAGAATCATAAATAATGATGCCGACGGGCAAGATCTCTGACAAGTGGTCATAGATTTCCAAGGAAAAAAAATTTGAGGCTCTTTGAATCATAATTTTTAAAAAGTTAGCAGTGAATATATTATAGCAAAATTATAAAGATTTAAGAAATTTTTTACTCTTGCGTAAAATCACAAAAAAGAGAAGAATAAAAGTATAAGCAAGGCCAAAAAACTGATAGAATCTTGCCCTCTTTATAAATTTTAGCTAATTTTAAAATAAAATTAACCATAAACAACCATCAAACATATGGAAACAGGCCAATTCAAACAAACATCAATCATCATCAAAATGGTCGCCGTCGGTTTTCTGGCGCTTATTCTGCTTATCCCGACAGCCATGATTAGCGAACTTATCAATGAACGAGAGCGGACGAGGGACACGGCCATCAATGAAGTAAGCTCAAAATGGGGCAATCCTCAAATCATTGCCGGTCCGATCCTGACTGTGCCGTATAAGAAAACCGTGGAATTGCCGGCTGAAAAAGGAGAAAAGCCGAAAGTGGCGGAAGAGACCGCATACGCGCATTTTTTACCGATGAATCTGCAAATCAAGAGCGCGCTTGCTCCGGAAATGCGGCAGAGAGGGATATATGAAGTGGCGGTTTACAACGCGCTTTCCAACGTTACCGGAGAGTTCGGTCTGCCCGACATCAAGAGTCTTGACAACGCGGTCAAATCAATCATGTGGCAGGACGCGGTCGTTTCTGTGGGCATTTCCGATGTCAGAGGCATCAAAGACCAGATCAAACTTAATTGGAACGGCAAAACTTATGCTGCCAAGCCGGGACTCGGAACTGCCTTAAGTCTCGGCAGTGTTCCGGCGGAAGGCGCCCTGTCGGAAAAATTTATGACCACCGGGGAATTGAGCTCAGGCGTGAATTTTAAAATCGCGCTTGATCCATCCGCCACCACGACCAAGAAGTACGCCTTCGCTTTTGACTTAAAGCTCAACGGTTCCCGGTCGCTTGATTTCTTGCCCTTGGGAGCGGAAACCAACGCGGAAATGATTTCTTCGTGGACGAATCCCAGCTTCGGGGGCGCGTTTTTGCCGGATGAGCGCGCGCTCAATGACAATGGCTTTACCTCCAAATGGAAGGTCTTGGAACTTAATCGTAATTTTGCTTAGAGCTGGCTGGGGACCGCCCAAACGAACATGTCTGAGTCCGCTTTCGGCGTGGAACTTTTGATTCCGGTGGATGAGTACCAGAAGAACATGCGCTCGGTAAAATACGCGATCTTGACGATCGCCTTAACTTTCCTCATCTTCTTTTTCGTGGAGGTAAAAAACAAGATCCGCGTCCATCCGTTCCACTACATCCTGGTGGGGCTGGCTCTTGTGCTCTTCTTCTCGCTTCTCCTTTCCATTTCCGAATATCTTAATTTTAATCTCTCATACGCCATCGCCGCCGTCGCCACAATCTCCGCCGTCGGCTGGTACTCGCGCCACATTTTCAACAACAACAAACTGTCGCTCCTGCAATCCGGAATACTGGCTTTCATTTATATGTTCATCTTCACGATCATCCAACTGCAGGACTATGCCTTGCTCGTCGGCAACATCGGCCTGTTCGTTGTGCTTATGATTGTGATGTATATTTCCAAGAAGATTGATTGGTATGGGGTGGGGGAGAAAGGGTAGATGGAAAAATATAAAAAAAGAAGTGGACTTTGTTGCCCACTCCTTGAGAAATGAAAAAAATTTACGCATAGTGTTCTGACAACTGAACATTGATATCACCAATCATCTTGTCGCCGCGGATTATGTCAAACTTTCCGCGCTCTTCCGCTTTTTCGTTTATTGCGAAAAATATTTTCTTGAGAAATTCATAGCTTTCTTCGCCGACAGTAGACATGATATCAATCGGCACCTTTTTTCCGTATCTGCCCTTTAAATCCCTGACTTTCAAAATGAAACAATGATTTGCTGTCAGATCCGGATTTATAGTGTCGTGGTTGCATTGGATTTCCAATCTCATTGTTATCTGCAGGATGGTATCAGATGTAACAGCATAAGCTTCCACCACCTGATGTTTGAGATAGTAACCATCCTTTGAGTTGCGGTTAAACAAGCTATGATAAAAGCCGATTGGATGATTGATTGACGATTTTTGCCATGACAGTTTTTCCTGAAGCGATTCCAGTATGTTTAAAAAATTTTTTTCTTGCTGTGAAAGGGCCATTTGTATCCTCCTTTAGGTTATATATTCAAAATTGTTGAACATTGTATTTAATCATATTTTATGGGTTTTGTCTAGGGGGGGGGTAGTGTATTTATTAAATAATAGTTTAGCAAAAATTTGAAGTGAGTGTTAGTAAGATTTTAATTTTTATTTAAATTAATTTATGTCGAATATATTGTTGAGAAAAAAATTAGTGAATCTATTAAAAAATTTATCAGCAGATAAATATGAGTTATTAGAAGAGATGAAAAATACGTCAGAGGTATTAAAACGTCAGGATATTATTTGGCATTTGCTTTTATGTAGCATGTCTACTATGGGTAACTCAAGAGGTTATGAAGGATTGATTAATAATCAAAAAAATTATAAACAAGTTTCATATGAATCACTTTCTAAGTATTCATTAGGCGAAAGAAATAAAATTTTACAAGATACTTTGAAAGCGGCGAAAGTTAGAATGTCACAACAAAAGGCGATATGGTTGAATGAAAATTTTGAAATCATTGAAAAAATGGGAGGAGCAAAAAAAGCCAAAGAATTGGCGTTTAACCAGAAAGGAACGGAAGCAAAAATTGAATTTATGAAGCAATTTCATGGGATAGGCCCTAAGTATGCTAGAAATATTTGGATGGATATCTATCATCCTGATTTTCATAACAATATCGCAGTGGACGAACGAATCAAAAAAATTACAGGAATTTTGGATTATAAATTTGATAATTTTTCCGATCATGAAAAATTTTATCTTGATATTGCAAGAGATGCAAATTTGCAAGGCTGGGAATTAGATAGATTGTTGTACCAATTCAATGATGAGTTTGTTGAAAAATTACACGCTAGCAAAAAATTATGAAAACAATAAGAGTAAAAAGAATCGTAGACGGTGATACTTTTATTTGCGAAGACGAAACACATTATCGTCTTATGAGTGTTGATGCTCCCGAAGCTGGCAGGCCAGGTGATTATGAAGCGACCAGGGCTTTGGAAAAACTTATTGAAAATAAAGAATTAGAAGTTATAAGAGAGCAAGTGGATGAATCTTATGGACGGCCGGTGGTGGAAATAAGATTGGTTGGGGATGATGAGAGTGTTAATGAAAAAATGAAAAGGGTAATTAAGGAATTTTAATTGTTTTATTTTATTATTAAAAATAAATTTTATGGAAATTGATACTGTCAAAAAAAACGATGAGGAAAATCCGGCAATAATTGGAATATATGATGTGCGATTAAAAATCGGGGATGGAGCCAGGTTCGGTTTTGGGTTCGGTTTTGGCATGTTTCTTTGGCAAGCGCTATTCTTGGTTTTGCTTTTGATCGGGATTAAATTTTTAATTGGGGCGATACGTTTATTTTAGCTTAATTGTAAAATTTTTTATGGAAAAAATATTAAAAACATTATCTATCATAGCTGATGTAATTACTATTACAGGTATTTCTTTTGCAGCAATTTGGGGGCTATTAAAAAGTAATAAATCGCTAACTGGTTTTAAGTTAAATTATTTTGTGAGTTATATCTTTAGAACTGGAATAATACTTTTTATTTCTGTTATTTTGTTACGGTCGTTACAACCAGTTTATGAAATATTTTTAGTCATTATTAAAGGAAATAATTATAATCTAGTCTGGGAAAATGGAAAAGAAATTCAATATATTCTTTCTTATTTTCTAACAACAGCTGTAGGCTTGTTTATTTTCTGGTTATTAGTACCAATAGTATGGACCTCATCTATCATTTATGCAATTGAACTTATTAACAAATTTTTACCTAATGCGTACAAAATAAAAGTTGAAAATTTTAAGAATGATAAAATATTTCATATAATAAAAGCAGTTTATGGCACAGAAGATAATAATTATTCTGTAGATGTTACAAGCCAGTTGCAAAATATGGTTAAGAACGGTTCTCTTCGAGTAAATGCAAACAATGATTTGGCAGGTGATCCTAAGGTTGGAATAATTAAATATTTAACAATTGATTATGTTGTAAATGGTTTAACCAAAAAAGAAATAATTAAAGAAGGTGAAACAAAAATTATTCCCAATTAATATTCATTATTTAGTTTTTAGAATCTAAGAAATTTTTAAAAAAATAAAAAATATGAAAAATTGCAGATTTATAATTTATGTTCTTTTGCTAATTGTTATTCTGTTGCCTTTTAAAGGTTTAAAAGCAGAAGATTTAGGCACGCGATTAAGCGGGAAAATCTTATTACAAGTTGAAAGCGCTGGGCAAGCATGGTATATGGACCCGACAACAAAAGAAAGAGCGTTTCTAGGAAGACCTGCCGATGCTTTTAGGATTATGAGAGAATTAGGTTTGGGAATTTCAGAAAAAGATTTTAAATTATATAATGGATATGCTCCAAAAAAATTATCAGGAAAAATACTTTTGCGTGTTGAGGCAAAAGGAGAAGCATATTATGTTTTTCCTAACGATCTAAAATTATATTATTTAGGAAGACCTGCCGATGCGTTTAGTATTATGAGAGAAAAGGGACTGGGGATTACTAATGTAGATTTAAATAAAATAATCGTATTAGAAAAATACAAAGATTCAGTTTCAAATAAAAGTACAGAAAATATTACCGATAAGAAAGTTCAAGTGGCAACAAACCAACAAAAAGAGACACAGACTGAATTCTCAAAGCTTGACTCAAACCAAATCTATAAAAAAATAGGCACTGCAATTGTTTATATATCAACCAAAACAACAGAGGGTACGGGTTTGATTTACGATAAAAAGGGATTCGTTGTAACAAACGAACATCTTATCACTGGTTATAAAGAAGCAAATGTAAAACTTAATGATGGCACAGAATACAAGGCAAGTTTGATTGGATACAACCAAAAGTTTGATTTAGCAATTCTAAAAATCGATCCAAATGAAAATTATTCTGTTATAGATTTTGGCAATAAAGATTCTTTAGAATCTGGTGATCCAATTTATGCTATGGGCTATTCAAGCGGTTATTCTCAGAATGGATCATCAATTACAAAAGGAATTTTTTCTAGGATAATTGATTCAAATTGGCTTGAATCAGATATTGAGCTTGATTATGGAAATAGCGGGGGAGCACTCATAAATGAATATGGTCATGTGATTGGCATAACTTCATATAGGACTATTAATCTTGAAGACAGTAGTTCAAAAATACTAAAATATTCCACTTCGATTAAAATTTTTAATAATATAAAAGAAGCACTTTTAAAAGGTGAAAATATGATTGGTAAATACATACCATCAGAAAATTCTTTTTCTACAACAAAACAAGAAGAGGAGAGTATCGTGGAAACCAATTCTCCTTCCAGTTTAACGGCTCAAACAATAAGTACGGATAATAAATATGTAAAAAAAGATGTATCTGGGGTTTTGCTATTTCAAGGAACTATAGAAACGAATGGTCCCATTGATCTAATTGTGTCACAGTTAAAAATAAAAGGGATATTTAATTACCCCGATTCTTACTTTAAGGATGATTGGGAAGAGTTGTATTTATATAAAATAAATTCCGATGGGACAGAAACTCTTTTAGATAAAGAAGATTCTTTAGGCTCAGCACTTATTACTTTTTCTGATTTTTCTCTTTTGGTGCCAAAAGGAGAAAAAAATGCAGTTAAATTTACTGTAAGAGGGGATGTAAAAAGTACGCCAGTCGGAACAAAAACTCAGATTACGCTAAATCAATCTGGTTGGGTAGTTAAGGATTCAAACAAAAAAACTGTATCTGAGTTATACATTTCCAAGGAGCCAGGTCATACAACAACTGTTTATACGCGAGGAATAATTTCAGTTGATATGGGTAGTGAGGGAGTAAATTCAGCAGTGGCTTCAACTTCAAACTCATTAGTTGGCAGAATTGCCTTAAAAGCAGAAAAGGAAGATATTAAAATAAAAAAGATTGCGGTCCAGAATGTTGGAACGGCAAATCATATCTATCTGATAGAAGCTTGTTTGTATACAGATGATGGCCTTTCAAATAAAATCGGGTGCGGTATTTTTTCCGCCGACCAAAAAGCCAACATCAATATAAATTATACAGTAATTGATGATAATATATCTTATTTATACTTATCAATAAGAACGGGCGATGCAATTACTGGTGATACTATTAAAATGCAAATACCGAAAGACGATGGTAAATATTATTTTGAAGCTGTTGGATTATCAACAGGGGAAGTTCTTGGCTCTCCATTTCAGAATAATAATTCTGAACCTTCTTCTGCCTTAATTGTATATTAGTTTATGATAAAAACAATCATTCTAGACTTCGCCGCCTAAAAAATCCCTCACCCCCAACCCCGCCTCTAATCCCTCACCCCCAACCCCGCCCCTAAAGGGGCGGGGCGCTCATAGCAGCATCCTTTCACGTTTCATCAGACAATAAGTTTTTTCTATTTTTTATTATTATATAATCTATAATTCCCCCTCCTTCAGGAGGGGGTTGGGGGAGGGGCTTCTTCAGGAGGGGGCTCTGGGGAGGGATTTGGAGCGCTAGGCGTAGCATCCCACCACATTGCATCATACAATAAGTTTATATTTTTCATTTTATTGTTATATTTTTTATCATTATATAATTTATTATTCCCCCTCCTTCCCACCTACGCTAAAGCTACGGCGGGCAAGCAGGAGGGGGTTGGGGGAGGGAACTTTTCAGGAGGGGACTGGAGAGGGAGCTCCTTTGGAGGAGGGATATGCGACAAATCAGCATCTACGAAATAGCAAAAAAATTGCGCCAGAACATGACACCTGCGGAAAAGATTTTATGGTATCAGATAAAAGCCAACAAACTGGGAGTAAATTTTAAAAGGCAAGAAGCTTTTATTTTTGGAGAATACAGGTACATCGCGGATTTCTTTTGCCACAAACATAAACTTGTCATTGAAATTGACGGAGGCTATCATGATGACGAAGAAATGAAAACGATTGATAGCTTCAGAGATGATATTTTTAAAGAAGCAGGATACAATGTGATCAGATTTACCAATCAGGAAGTCAGTGAGAACTTAGAAGAGGTAATTGTGAAAATTAAAAAATTTATCAATTAATTAATTATTTATTCCCCCTCCTTCAGGAGGGGGTTGGGGGAGGGAATGGGGCGCTAGGCGCATCTCCTGTTATGATTCATCAGACAATAAGTTTTTTCTATTTTATATTTTTTTATTATTATATATTTTATTATTCCCCCTCCTTCCCACCTACGCTAAGGCTACGGCGGGCAAGCAGGAGGGGGTTGGGGGAGGGAAATTTTCAGGAGGAATCTGGAAGGGAGAGAACTCCTTTGGAGGAGGGATATGCGACAAGGGCGATTTTTGGTATAATAATCATTGAATATTTGAATATTTGAGTATTGAATGGTTATTGATTATTGAATATTTTAAAATTTAAATATATGTCCAACCTAAATCTCTTAAAACCCAAAGTAAAATCCCTCGCGCTGGAACTTCAAAAGAAATCCCAGGACGTTGGCATTGATATCATTTTCACTTCCACTCTGCGCACAAAAGTTGCACAGGATGCATTGTACGCGCGCGGGCGGACAACTCCGGGCAAGATCGTGACGAATGCCAAGGGCGGCGAGTCTTTGCATAATTTTGGCGTGGCTTTTGACATTTGTCCGGTCCTTCATGGCAAAGCCGTTTGGAATGACGCGGCGCTTTTCAACAAAGTCGGTAAAATCGGGAAGGAGATTGGACTGGAGTGGGGAGGAGATTTTGCCAAGTTTCCGGACAGGCCGCATTTTCAGTTTTGCGGCGGGTATGCGCTTAAGGATTTTCAGAATGGGAAAGGGGGAGTCAATTAAAAATTAAGAATTAAGAATTAAGAATGATTGGAGCTGGAAGAATGAAAAGAAAAATAAGATTTTAGATAAAAGAAAAAAGACCCGCAAGATTTCCTATCTTGAACGGGTCTTTTTTTATCGTTTTATTTTTTTTATAAGGTGCTATTTTGCGGCTGCCGCAGTCTGGAATTCCGCCAGGTAACCGGCGTTGACGTTCTGGGCGTCCATTTTTGCCAGTTCGGCATTGACATTGAATGACTTGGACGGATCCAAGTCTTCCGTGATCTCAATGTCAGACCTGAGTTCAGCTTTGGCGTTTTCCAACTCGCTGGCCAGGTCATTCAGGAAGTCAATACTCATTGTTTTTTGCTCAGACGCGTTGTCTCTTCTCTCCAGAGCTGTCTTTTGCGCCTTGATAGCCTTGATCATTGCCGGCCCATTGCTTTTGGCTGTCTCATAAGCATTCAGCGCATCCTGATAGTTCTTGGCCGCCAGATCGTAAGTCTCTGTTTGCGTGGTGAGAAGCGATTTTCTAGCGCTTATTCTTGAATCAATCACGGCCAGTTTTTGGCTGACCTGTCCGACCTGCGCTGATTTTTCAGGGTCATGGCAGATGGAAGCCCCCAGGGTAACCAAACCTTTTCTTTGAGCCTCAAGAGTTTCCAGTTCCTTGGTGGAAATCTGTTTTTCCGCTCCGGCCTCGCGCGCGTCCACTCTTTTTTTCTGGACATCCTTCGCCATATCTTTCATGATCATGTCCAGCTTTTCTTCCGCAGTCATGTTCTCTGCCAGAATTTTTTGTCCGCGGGTGAATATTGTTTTTACAAACATCTTAAAATTGATTTTGCCATCCAATGCCTTTATTCCTTCACTCATGAGATTTTCTCCTCTTTTATATGGTTAATGTTTGATTTTTTCTTGAAAAAATTTCGTTAAAGGTTATAGAATGTCAGTTATGTCAACTGATGGTTCAAAAGATTCGCAAAGGAACAATCCGCCTGTGCCTTGGGCTTCGCCTTTTCTGGCGTCCAGAAAAAGCAAGCGGCGGTCTCCATCCTTTTCTTTGGAACTTACAAAATACAAACGATCGCCGTCAATGAAAACATCCGATTCTCCGTCAACCTCCACGTCCAGCGTGCCGATGTCAACGACTTCCCAAGTTACTCCGGGAGTAAGGTTAAACGGCAGAACGTAGGGGACCGGTTCAGCCTGCTTTTTTTGGTTAAAAAGCCTGGCCGGACCCGGGTCTTCTTTGCTTTCGCCAAGATAGAACGAAGTCAAAGTCATCACGTCCATCATTTCAGCCTTGAGCCAGATCGGTTTTCCGCCTTCTTGCTTCGGTATTTTGAAAATGAAGATGCCGCCTGATAGGATCAGGCACTTGGAAATTGATCCAGTCCTGGTCCAATCGGCGCCTTTGTTCAACTTTGTCATTTCGAAGAAAGCGGCAGAGGTTATGATTTGTAGTTCTAGCTCTCCCAGCAAAGTGATAAACTGTCCGGGGCAGGCGACCTTAAGTTTTTTCTCCGGTGTTTCTTCCCGGTCTGATGGCAGGATCCCGGTTTCTTCTTCTGCCAACGGTTCATCCGGTATCATCGGTCTGGCTTTGGCTTTTAAAAAAAGATGATATAAGCCGTAAGCCAAAATGATGATTACAACGATTCCAAAATATTGTCCGATATACATTTTTACTTCCTCCTGTCATTTCATTTGTTTGTGGTTAGTCAAATCCGCCGCCATCGCCGCCGCCATCATCTGAAAATCCTCCGCCATCGCCGCCACCGTAGTCTGAGAATCCGCCGCCATCGCCGCCGCTGTAATCTGAGAATCCGCCGCCATCACTGCCGCTTGAATAGTCATATGAACTATCTCCGCTGTCATAGCTAGACCCGCCGCCATAACTGTCGTCGTCTGAAGATCCATCGTCGCTTGGAAAACTGTAAGAATTTTCTCCGCTGTCATCGCCGCTTGATTCGTCTTCTGAGTCTCTTCCATAAGATGAGTCATTGTCGCTCAATCGTCTTTGGTTTTCACGGTAGGCGTTATACGCTACATCTCCGGTTCCTTCAGCGAGATTGTAAGCCTTTTTAGCTTTTCCCACCGCCTCTGCGTAAAGTTTGCCTTTGGCCTGTTCTAGCGCGTCTTCAAAAAGTTTTTCCGCGTCAGCAAAATCATTTTTTGCTGAAGCTGAATATGCGCCGTATTGGCTGACATAATCATCTTCCTCAGCAATTATGTCTTTGGTTCTTTTTTCCTCATTCGGCCAGTTGTTTCTAAAGTCTTCCAATCTTTGCGCGTAACTTTGCAATTCCGAGAGCAGTTTTTTGGCATTGTCCAATTCGGAAATGGCTTTTTTGCCGTTCTCTAAAGATTTGGAAAAAGCTTGATCATAAAACAATAATTCTACCCCGGTAAGCGCTTGTTCGCTTGCCTTAACAGTTTTCTTGGCAAGTGAGACGTTATCTTTTACTTCTTTCCAAGCGATTGGCGCATGTTGGCTTGTCAAAACTGTTTCGCTGGCCAGAGAATTGCCGATCTGAACGTTTGCTTCTTTGATTTCTGATTTGATCTTGGCAATCAGAACCGACGCTTCATTGAACCAGCGTACTTGCTGGTCCGTTTCTTTTATGATTTCTCCGGACAAGGAAGAAATGAGCAAAGCCTGCTTGTAAACAAAAGCCTTATCGTATTTTCCTTTTTCAACTTCTGTGTTTAAAGCCTTGTTCACTTTTTCCAAAAGTTGATTGGCATCTTCTTGTTTCCGATAAACTTCTTTCAATGCTCTTTCCGGAAGCAGGGGAGTCGTCTGGACAATGGTTTCCAAATGATTATACACTGTTTCCAAATCGTTTACCGCCAATGCGACTTTTGACTCCGCTTTTGTCAGAGCTTCTTCCTGAAAGGCCAGTTCGTCGCTAACGTTCTTGACAAGCTTTTGCGATTCGCCGGCGATAACGCTGCCATCACTGATGACCAACAGCGCTGCTTTGGGGTCTCCTTTCCCTGATTTGTCATTGAGAGGCGGAAGCAAAGCGTCAGCCTTTGATACAAGCTGGTCAGCTTCTTCAATCCTTTTTTGGGCAAGTGAAGCTTGTTTGGTTATTTCCAAAACATATTTTGACAGATATTTGCCTCTGGTATCCAAAATGTTTATGGAATTTTTTACCATGCTGGCCCTTGACAGAGCGATTGTTCTTTCAAGATCAGCCAATCCGGATCTCGCGTCATTTGCCATTTTTTGGCAAATGACCAGCTCAGTCTGTCCTTTTTTGACGATTGCTGCTACGTTCTTCAGGTTTTCTTCCGTCATTTTTGACAGCGCTTTCTTGTCTTTGGCGCCGGCTTTTTCCGCTGTTGCCAGATCATTTTTCATCTCTGACAGATTCTTTTGCGCTTGGCCAGAAATCGTTCGGATACCGTCCGTATATGATTTCTTGAACCATTTCATGCTTTCAGTCTGAACTTGAAATTCTGCGACGTTGTTGCTGACAGCGGTGTAAGCCTCGGAAGCGCGTTTGTAAGCGCTGTTTGCCAACTGGATTGGCAAGATAAATGTTAACCAAAGCGTGACGCAGAGCATCACAAAAAGCACCCCTCCCCAAATCTTTTTTCTCATTGTCTGTTCCACTTTTTTCTCCTTTTCTTTTATGGTTTTTTTGTTTCAAATGTTGATTTAAATGTCAAAAAGCCTCCAAAATGTTGCATTCTGGAATTTTAGATTCTAACATAATTCGTAGATTTGTCAACAATGCGGCATGCTCAGTATGCTGTCTGATGAAAAGAAAAACGCCCATCCAAGATTGACTTGAATGAGCGTTTAAAAGGGTTAAAGATCAAATGTTATTCTTTTGCATCACCTGCCTGATCTGCGATGATTACCTCTTCAGCAGGTTTTTCTTCTGCGATTGGCTGGTCAGCGGCAACGATTTCTTCGTTTGCCGTTACAGTAATGGCTTCATCAGTGATATCAGCAATGGGTGTTTCGTCAATGCTGGATTCTACAGCTGTTTCTTCTGTAGCTGTTTCAACGGTCTGATCAGAAGCTGTTTTAATGTTGTCGACACTGTCATCAAGGCCCATGTTGGCGGCCTGTACTGAGGCAACGGTTTCTTCTTTAGCTGTCACAACGGCCTGGTCAGCGGTGTCTTCGTCATCTGCACAATCTTTGTTGTCGATGTCGCATGTCTGTTCTGCGGTAACAACAACTTCCTTTACTACAATTGCCGTATCAGCCTGATCAGCAGAGATTACCTCTCCAGGTTTACCTTCTGTGATTATCTGCTTTTCGTCAACAGCTTCTTCTACAACTGCCGTATCAGTAGTGGTTACCTCCGCATTTTCTTTAGTAGCTGTTTCAACAGTCACCTCATCGTCATCTACGGCGTCTTCCGGAAGAGTACCGATTGTCAGGTCCACCTCATCGTCATCTACAGTGTCTTCTGCTATTGTACCGATTGCCTGGTCTACGCCTTTCTCTTCATCCGCGATCGCCTCGGCTGTATTTGCGGCCGGAACATCAGCAATCTCAAAGTCATCCTGCCGGTTAATGTTATTTTCAACCTGTTCCGTGGCACATTCATTAATATCTGTCTCTTCTTCTGTGTTTTCAGGTTTTGTCACGGCTTCCGTAAGTTCCTCGGAAATGTTTTTTAACCTCTGAATCACATCAGGATCAACCAGTCCGTCGATAACGGAGCCAAGGTTATATAACTGCATTGAGATAACACTTTCCAGGACGAATATTCTGTCCTTGGATTTTTCCAGATCTTCATTCAGTTCCTGGTTGTCGCCGACGATTTTTCCATTAGCTCCTTCCAGTTCAGAAATTTCTTTTTTGGCCTCGGTCAGCTCCTCTGAAAGAAATTTATTCCTTCTGGTTAGCCTGTGAAGATCTTCTTCTAGCCTCGCAATCTTTGCTTCGTAGCTTTTTCTCCTGTTCTGCGATAAATGAAAGCAGTTTATTTATGCTATCGTTTTTTATCTGCAGATCCGTTTTTGTCAGGTTGTCTATCAACTGACGGCGAATGCCATCACGAAACTCTGTTCCGTTCTTCCAGACAAAACTGCCATCTTTTTGCATCTTTTTTAGTGATGCATCAATCAGTGTTAAAGATTTCTTGGAGCTTCCGAGCATATCTTCAAACCCGCTCATGCTTAGGAAACTCTCAAGCTCGTCCAAATCTTCAAGACTAGCACCCTCCAACCGGTTAATTCCTTCTAACAAATCTCTAAGCTCTTTAGGTCCCATTACAGTTCTCCTTTTTTGATTGTTTGTAAAAAAACACCAATTGCAAATAACATGGTTAAATTGTTGATGAATACCAAAAAGCCTTCCAAAAACACTGATATATAGCTAAAAAGAACGAAAAAAACAACATTAAAACATTCTAATACAAAATTGTTACTATGTCAACCCTTTTTCGTATAATATGATATAAGACCCTGTTTTTAAGACGGAATTTATGTTATCATAAAAGATAATAAATAATAATAAATAATCATAAAATCTATGAAAAAAACACTTTTTGTTTTAGCTTCGCTGATAACCTTGTCAGTGACAGCAATCGTTATTACAGCCTTGGTTATGGCGAAGAAGACTGACATCCAAGACCGTTTTTCAGTGGTCGGTTCAGGTACAGTGTATGCCAAGGCGGATATCGCCAACATTGAAATCGGTTTTAACACCGGCACCAAAAAGACGGCGGCGGAAGCGACCGTGGACAGCACTGACAAGATGAACAAGATCGTGGATGTGGTAAAAAAGCTGGGGATTGAAGACAAGGACATCAAGACCAGCAATTACAATTTGAATCCGGTTTATAACTATACGTCAGACAGAGGCCAACAGCTTATGGGCTACGAAGTGACGCAAGCCATCACGCTTAAAGTCAGGGATTTAACCAAGATCGGGGATGTGATTGCAAAAACCACAGAACAAGGCGCCAACCAGATCAACAGCATCAGCTTTACGATTGATGATGAATATGTGCTCAAGAATCAGGCCAGAAAATTGGCAATCGCCAAGGCCAGAGAAAAAGCCGCGATGATCGCGGCGCAATCAGGGATCAAGCTGGGTAAGATCACAGGCTTTTCTGAAAATTCAGAGCCGGTGATCACCCCCATGTATTACTCAAACGCCAAAATGTCGTTTGATAGCGCAGAAGGCATGGCCAGTCCGGAAATTCAGACAGGGCAGAATGAGATCAAAGTGGAAGTCGTGTTGACTTACGCTGTGAAATAAAACTTTATGCCTGCTTTTTTGGAAAAAATTATAAATTCAGAGCAGATCCAAAGCGCCCTAAATTATATATATAGCCTTACCCCCGAGCAGATGAGGATAATCACGATTCTTGCAGCCGTTCTCATTGCCATCATGGTCTGGCGCAAACTCGGTTTCAGGATCATGATCGTCCTGTTGGTCGTATATCTTATGGTTTACATTTTTTATACCAGAGATATCTTCGGTTCATACCTAATCAAAGAAGAGAAAAACAATTCTTACATGGATTTGATTCAGAGGGAGATTGATAAATCTGAAGTGCCAAAGAAATAAGGTTTTGCTAACATAAAAATCGTCTTGAACCCAAGGCGATTTTTGTTTGCTGATAATTGTATCACTCTCAAATTATGCTATAATTACCTCATATGAAAAAGTATTTATTTTTTATTATATTATTTATCATATTCGTGTTGGCTCCGGCCAAAGCCGCCACTGTCAACAGCAAGATCGCGGGGAAGATTTTTTTGCAGATTGAGGAACACGGGGAAGCTTGGTACGTGGCGCCGGATACGGGGCTCAGATATTATCTGGGCAGAGAGACAGATGCTTTTGATTTGATGAAGAAGTTGGGGAAGGGCATATCCAACGCCAATCTTTTTAAAATTGAAATCGGACCGGAAACGGATTGCCCGGGGCTTGATAAAAAATTTGCCAATGCCAATTCCGGAAAGATATTTTTGCAGGTGGAAAGCAAGGGCGAGGCCTGGTATGTGAATCCGGCTGATAAAAAACGATATTTCCTCGGCCGGCCGGCGGACGCAATGAACATCATGCGTTCTTTGGGAGTGGGGATCAGCAACGCCGATATCGCCAAGATCAATCAGGCGGATTTCAACGGGAATTATACCCAGTTGGAAAAACTTATACATGACGCTGTTAACAATGAAAGAATAAAAGCGGGATTTGAACCCGTAAAATGGAACAGCGACTTGAGCCTGGTGGCTCGCGCGCATTCGGAAAGCCTGGCCAAAGAGAATCAGGCGTTTGCCGGCATCGGCCGCGCGTGCGATTACCCGATGATCCACCACGAAGACCTGAGCGAGCTGGGATTTTACAACAAGGAACGCTTAAACAACAACAGCATTTTTTATTTTTCCCAAGCCGGAGAAAACATCGCGCTTTTTTCGGCTTTAACATATAAAGTTTCATATCCGGAAGGCGATCGTGTCGGCAAGGAATTGACAGCATGTCCTGCGGGAAGAAAAGATCTGGAAGCAAGTTTTAAGACTCGGCTGGAAGAAACTGAGGATGAGAGCGCCAAGCGCAAGATCATTGAGGATGAAGTTGCAAAAAGAAAAAAGCTGTTTGAAGGCCAATCAAAAATTGAACCGCTCGCCGTAGCCTGGTACAGCAACGCGGCTTTGGCAAAAGAGATCACCAAAGGCTGGATGGAGAGCCCGGGGCACAGGGAAAACATTCTGCACGGAGATTATGACGAAGCGGGAGTCGGAGTTGTCATTGCCAATGGGTATGTGTATGCTACGCAAGAATTCATCGCGCGCACCGATTGTGGATTCAACACGGGACCGTGTTGCGCCAAGCCAGGATATATTCCGTATTGCTTTGTGCCGCTTGAATGCAGTAGCGGTAAGATCTGCGGGGAAAGTTTGTGATGCGGTGTGACGCTAATTTGCGAATAAATGCTAATCCGCTAATTGCGAATAAAAATCAGCGTTAAATCCGCGTTGCTATCCGCGTAAAATCAGCGGTAAGCTCATGGATTGAATTATATATAGCATTGGAAGCAAGAATATTTTTAAAATATAAACTTATAGAATGAAATGTTTTTCATCATCAAAACAACTTTAAAATTATTGCTGATTTTTTTTGCGGTTATCGGGGCGTACGCCTTGTTTCAGGGTGACGTTAAGGTTTATGATTTTTATCTGGACGCCAGATCGGTTTTTGAAAAAAAAGGAATCAACTTAAGTCCTGATGGTTTGAAAAATAAAGCGGCGGAAAGCGTTGAGAAAATGGTTGATGAGAACAAAGATGCAATCAGAGAGGCGGCGCAGGAAAAAGCGAAAGAAGCGGTTCAGGGAATCGCGGAGAAGCTGGGCGATAGCGTTGCGGATATGCTCAAAGCTTCAACCAGCGTTGGCACTTCCACCGCGTCTTCGGCCGTACCGGATAAAACTGAAGACAAGATCTCGGGCTGTCGGACGGGATATTACTTAAGTGAAGTCTTTGCGGCTGCTTGCGTGCAAGAAAGCTGTGAGCAGATTCCGAACACATATCTTGATCAGGCCGGCCGCTGTTTTTGCGATGACAAATCCGCCGGTAAAGAATGCTACCGCGCGCCTGATTACAAAGTTTGCCCGGGATGCGTTTATGAGTGCGTAAAAGAGGGGAGCGAATGCGCGAAATGATTTTTTAAAAAAGAAAAAAGGGGTTCTTCTGTTAAGAAGAATCCCTTTTATTTTACATGCTGGTTTGGGCTTGTTCCAAGATGCGGCTTATGAGGGAAAGTGTTTGGATGATGATTTGCGTCATCAAGCCGCTTATCTCAGGAAAAGCGCATTTTAGAACAAGGAGAAGCAGAAAAAAACTTAATGCTCCACTAATAGCTTTGAACATAAATTTTTGGAGGAAAATAATTGTCAGATATTTTCCTGTTTTAATTTTTAGCTATTACCCAATTTTTAAAGAGCACGCCTCAAATTTAGAGGATATAAGAATATAGCACAGATTCGGGGATCGGTCAATGATGGCCTTCCACACATAAGTTGAAATAATTTTTTTCCATCTTGATCTGGTAACCTGGATAGCCTGAACAGATTTTCCGATTCTTTTGTGCAGATCCCTGTCGGATCCTTTAAAGCTGAGAATCACCAAGATCATCTCCATCGGCCATCTTTTCATCGCATTACACGCGTCCATTGCGCCCTTCTGATAATTTTTTTGCTTTAACCTTTTTCTTTCCTCCGGGTGCATTTCGTAATATCTTTTCTGAGCAGCATTATTGGTTTTTAGCCACTTTTCATTACTATTGATGTTTGCTCTCACTTTTTTTGTGTAGTAAAGAGTGGTTTTAACCCTTTTCAAAATTTCATGGTTTTTAAAGCCTTTGTTTATCAATTCCGTAATTCTCTGTTTTTTTGTTTTCAAGAACGCCTCCTTTTGATTTGTTGTAGCTTTTAGATTTAAATCCCGCTTCCTCTCAGGACTGTCGCAATGGTTTTAAAGATGATCAGAATATCAAGATACATTGAACGATTCTTGATATAAAAAAGGTCATATTGGACTTTTATCATTTGATCTTCTTTAGTGTAAGAAAGATAGCCGCCCATCACTTGCGCCCATCCCGTAATCCCTGGTTTTACAAGATGTCTTTTATTATAGAGCGGCACCTGCCTTTCAATTTCCATAATGAATTCTGAACGCTCGGGGCGAGGACCGACTATACTCATATCGCCCTTGATTACATTTAAAACTTGCGGGATCTCATCAATCCTGGTTTTGCGCATAAAAGAACCGAATTTTGTGATGCGCGGATCGTTTACGACTGTTGGGCTGAGTGTGTTTCCCTCTTCTTTCATGGACCTGAATTTGTACATCTTAAAAGGCTTGCGGTTTTTCCCATCCCTAAGCATTTTTATAAATACAGGTCCCTTGCTTTCAATTTTTATTAGAAGCATTATCAAAGGCCAGAAAGGAAGGGAAACGAGCAATATGACTCCAGCAAGAAAAAAATCAAAGAACGTTTTTGTTTTATTGAATTTTGTTTTTGATTCCAAAATGAACCCTCCTTATTTTTTTGTTTTTTATATTAATAATCCATTTATTGATATTTGAATTTAGCAGAAAAATAATTTTTAGTCAATATAAAATCCGCTCAAGAAAGCAGATTATGAAGATAAAAAATATTATGATATTTCAAACTCCTCCCTTGCTCAGCACAATCGCAATCGTCTTTAAGATGATTGATGCATCCAGGTACAGGGAGCGGTTTTTTATATAAAAGAGATCATATTGGATTTTTTTCAAAGTGTCTTCTTTGGTGGGAGAAAGGTATCCTCCGGCTACCTGCGCCCAGCCGGTAAGGCCCGGCTTGACGAGATGCCTTTCGTTGTAAAAAGGCACTTGCTGTTCCAGTTCCCGGACGAACTCCGGACGTTCCGGGCGCGGGCCGACAAAACTCATGTCGCCTCTGATGACATTAATTACCTGTGGAATTTCGTCAAGCCTGGTTTTGCGCATGAATGATCCAAACACCGTGATGCGCGGATCATTCTGGAGCGTATGTCCGCGAGTGTTCCCGTCTTCTCTCATGGTCCGGAATTTGTACATTTTGAAAGCTTGGTTGTTTTTCCCGCTTCTTAGCATTTTTATAAAAGCCGGACCTTGGCTTTCAAGTTTTATGATCAAAATGATGAATGGCCAGAAGGGGATGGTCATCAGGAAAATCACCAGAGCGAAGAAAAAATCAAAAGCTCTTTTCAGATTATCAAACATGATTTTGCGGCCCTCCGAAAGCTTTTCCAAAAACCACATCTCGGAAATGGTGTCAATCGGAATTTTTCCGGTGATTGTTTCGTAAAAATCGGTTAAAGTCTCAAAATTGATTTTCAGGGGCAAAAGCGAGAAAAGGTATTTTCTCAGTTCTTCGGAATCATGCGGATCGGCAGCTAAAATAATGTTTGATATTTTTTGATTTAGAATTATGGATTGCAGCTTGGAAAAATCATACGTTACCGGAATGCTGCTGATTTGATTTTTTGCCTGCTGGTCCAGAATCAGCGCGATTTTGTATCCCAAATGAGGCTTCTGTTCCAGCACTGTCGCCAACTCGCGCACTTTTTCGTTGTAGCCGACGATCAGCAATTTGTTTTTTGGGACATAAGAAAAAAGCAGGACGTTGTACAGCCGGCGCCAGTTCAGAAAAAGAAAGGAGAACACGAGGACATAAATGATCATGTTCGTTTTGGGAGCGATGCTGATTTGCGGATCAATATAGAAAAAAGCGATCGTTAAAAGGCCGGCGATGATAACCGATCGCAAGGTTTTGTAAAAAAATTTTGAATTGTTGACCGCCAGATGGATGTTGTAGAGATCGGCAATATAAAAAATTATGATCCAAGCGATGAAGGCGATGGAAAAAGGTCCAAAATGAGCGTTCCAAGTCGTTGTTTCCGGGATTTTCCAGTAACGAATGAAAAGCGTAGCGTAAAGCGCCGCGTACAACACGATGATGTCGCCTAAGAGCAAGCTGAATTTTTGCAGTCTTTTTTGCATTGGAATATCTATAATTAAGGAAAAAGAATCCTGTCTTTTGTTGGTAAATAAACCTTCGCTGATTACCCTGATTGCGCTGATAACGCTAATAAGGATATGGTAATAAAATATTAGCAGAATATTTGCTAAAATTCAAGGAAGAAAGGGAGATTCAGACGGTTGCCAATCAGTAAAGTTGCTGATATACTATAATATATGATAAAAGAAAAGAATTTCATTTTCAATTGGCCCCACATCGGGAATTCGCATATTAAGAAATTTTTGGAAAGGAGCCTTTTGAACGAAAGCGTAAGCAGCGCCTATATCATGAACGGCCCGGAGGATTTGGGCAAGACAACGGCTGCTTATTTTTTCGCTCAAAGCCTTTTGTGCGTGAAACATGGCCAGAATGGATATAGCGGACCTTGCGGAGTTTGTCCGGCTTGCCGCAGTTTAAAAGCCGGCAGAGATGAAGCCAGCGGCGGATCAGCCGGGCATAGCGATTTGTTGGCGCTTAAGCTGGAAGATGGCAAAAAGAACATTTCCATTGAGCAAGTCAGGGATTTCATACACCGGCTGTCTTTAACTTCTTTCCTCGGTTCATACAAGATCGGCATCATCAAAAACGCCGACACCTTGAGCCAAGAAGCGGCGAATGCTTTGCTTAAGATCATGGAAGAGCCGAGAGAAAAAGTCGTGATCATTTTGATCACTGAGGATCTGGATCGCTTGCCTCGCACGATCGTATCGCGCAGCCAAGTTTTGGAATTCCGTCCGGTAAGCACGGATGAGATTTATGATTATCTGATTGCGGATTTGAAAGCGAGCCGGAGCCAAGCCAAGAATTGCGCTCGGCTGTCTCTCGGGCGTCCGGCATTGGCCGCAAAATTCTTGCAAGATCAAGAGCGTTTTAACAGCCACATGGAGACCGCCGGAGTTTTTGCCGATTTTTTCAGGCAGGACATCAATGGCAGGCTGGAAGCGGTTGCCAAATTGCTGGGAGCAAAAAACAAAGGCCAGGAGCAAGTCAGACAAGCCGTCGCCATTTTGAAGATTTGGGAAGGAGTGCTCAGGGATATGGCGTTACAGAATTTTAGACTTGCCAACCTGATACAGCATGACCAGCTGTCTGAAAAAATTGAGACGGCGAAAAATTCATTGAAACATCGCAAGTTCGTTGATTTTTATAGCATTTTAAAAGAAGCAAGGGCAAACATTGGCGCGAATGTCAATCCCGTTTTGGCGCTTGAGAACGTGGCGATTCAACTGTGACGGGAGATGTTATCATGTTTTTATCATCCATAAGATATTTCTTAAAACAGGCAAATGTCTTATGGATATCAACATATGAACAAAAAAAATCAAGTTTTTTCCATAACATTGCTTTTGGCGATGGCTGTCAGCCTTTCCGGATGCGCCACCGCTCAAAAGACAACCGATACCACAATGATTGACGGCGGAGTGTTTAAATCAGCCGACAAAGGCAGCACTTGGCAGCAGAGAGTTTTGATACCCACCACGACAGGCGCGCCCAAGAGATTTTCATCCGTCAGTTCAGCGTCAATGGCAATGGATCCCAGCGACTCAAAGGCGATTTATTACGGCAGCATCGCCAATGGGCTCTTGTACACTTTGGATGGAGCCGGGAGCTGGCAGCAGGTTACGGAGCTTGGGAATGTGACCATTCGAGCGATCGCGATTGATGCCAAAAACAAATGCACGATTTATGCGGCGGTTGGCAACAAGATTTATAAAACGACGGAATGCGTCCGCGGGTGGCAAAATCCATATTACGACAATGACCTTAAAACAACGATTGACGCGGTTGCGGTTGATCAGTATGACGAAAACAACGTGTATATCGGCAATTCCCGCGGCGATCTTATGAAATCAACGGACGCCGGAGTCAGCTGGCAGACGATTGAGCGGACTGGCAGCAAGATTGTCAAGCTATCCATTGATCCCAATGACAGCCGAAACGTGTATGTTTTGACGGAGAATAGGGGCGTATTCAGGACCAAGGACGGCGGGAGCACTTGGGACAATGATATTGTGAAAGCTTTAAAGGAGTTGGGTATAAACGATGGCATCAAAGACGTTGTCTTTGTCAAAGATGAAGCCAAAGTGGTTTACGTGGCGACTCAATACGGACTAGCGGTTTCACAGGATAAGGGAGCGACTTGGCAGAAAATTGAATTGCTTCCCTCTGAGAAAAGCGCCACCATCAACACCATCGCGGTCAATCCGCGCAACAGCCAGGAAATTTATTATGTGACATTTACCACCTTTTATCGTTCTTTGGACGGGGGAAAGACCTGGTCAACCATCAAGCTGCCGACCTCAAGGGCCGGTTGGAATTTGATCGTTGATCCTTCAAGCCCCAATGTCATTTATATGGGGGTGAGGGGGTTTCAGAAGAAAAAATAAAGCGTGACGCTAATATGCGAATAAATGCTAATCTGCGAATTGCTAATGGTGTGGCGCTAATATGCGAATAAATGCTAATCTGCGAATTGCGAATAATTTATATAAAATATTTATTAAAAAAATATGAATACATATATTACAAAGAAACAAGGAGAATTTGAAAAAGTAATCGCTTTTTTTCAGCATGAAATTTCGTCTGTCAGGACCGGGCGGGCCAATCCGAATTTGCTGGAAGGCGTGCAGGTTGAAGCCTACGGAGTGAAGACTCCCATAAACGGCGTGGCATCCATAACCGTTCCTGACGCGCAAAGCATCCTTTTAGCGCCTTGGGACAGAAGCATCGTGAAAGAATTGGAAAAAGCCATCATCGGAGCTGATCTGGGGGTAAGCGTCACGAACGAGGGTGATAAAGTCCGCTTGGTGGTGCCAAAAATGACTGAGGAAAACCGCAAAGAGCTGGTTAAAAAAATAAACGAAAAGCAGGAAGCCGCCCGCGTCAAAATCAGGCAGGTCAGGGACGAGATCAAGCAAGACATTGAGAAAGCGGAAAAAGACAAAGAAATCGCGGAAGACGATAAGTTCCGATTCATCAAAGAATTGGACGAAGAAGTCGCAAAAAGAAATGACGAGCTTAAGGAGATTAGGGATAAGAAAGAAAAAGACATTATGACGATTTAGTGTGACGCTAATATGCTAATAAATGCTAATCCGCTAATTGCGAATGGTATGACGCTAATATGCTAATAAATGCTAATCCGCTAATTGCGAATATATAATGAAGCAAGAATTGATATACAAAGAATTGTCCTTTGAGATTATGGGTCTGCTGTTTGAAAGCCATAATGAGCTTGGCAGATATTGTAATGAAAAACAATATGGTGATTTTTTTGAGAAAAAACTTATTGAAAAGAAAATAAAATATGAACGAGAAAAACGCGTACCGGAATCATTTGACGGAGAAAAGATCGGAAGAAATATTGTTGATTTTATCATTGAAGATAAAATAATCATTGAATTTAAATGTAAAAGAATTATTGATAGAGAAGCATTTTATCAAGTTCAAAGATATTTAAAAGCATTTGATAAAAAACTTGGTATGATTGTTAATTTTAGAGATCAATACCTTAAACCAAAAAGAGTTTTAAACTCAGATTGTAAAAATTATTAATATTTTTTAATTAGCAATTCGCAGATTAGCATTTATTAGCGGATTAGCATCACATTTATGCTTCTAACCATCCTCGTTTTCATCATCATTCTCGGCCTGCTCGTGTTTGTCCATGAGCTGGGGCATTTTTTTATGGCCAAGATCTTCGGCCTTAAGCCGGAAGAGTTCGGGTTCGGTTTTCCGCCCAGAATGATCGGGAGATATAAAGCAACCGACGGGAAATGGAAGACGGTTAAAGGATCCAAGTCGGTGGAAGATGCGGTTGATACGATCTACTCGGCGAATTGGCTGCCGCTGGGGGGGTTTGTAAAGCTCGGCGAAGATGATCAGCCAAAGCCTGAAGATAACCATTTCAACAATCTTTCAGCCTGGAAGCGCTGCCTCATTCTTTTGGCCGGAGTTTCCATGAATGTGGTCTTGGCCGCGGTGCTCATATCCTTCGGCTATATGATTGGATTGCCGACAGTTTTGGATGGAGAAAACACCAGAGGCGCCGTTGTCAGCAATGAAAGGGTTCAAATCGTTCAAGTCTATCCCGGGTCACCGGCGGAAATTTCCGGTTTGCAAGTCGGCGACGTCGTAAGCGCGATCAACGGGGAAACTGTTAAAGGCAGCGACAAGCTGCAAGCTTTGGTGGCCCAGAACGTCAACAAAATGATAACTTTTACGATAACGCGCGGGCAGGAAGCGATAAAAAAAGACATTACTCCTGAGTTAAGACCGGAAAGCGGTGAGCCGGGAATCGGCATCGGCATATCCAACACCGCGTTGGTGAGATATTCATTTTTTATCGCGATTTGGGAAGGCATCAAAACCACGATTTTTTTGACAGGAGCGATCATTTTCGCTTTCTTTATGATGATCAAAAATTTGATCATGGGCAACGGGATCAGCGCGGATATCGCCGGACCGGTGGGAATCGCCGCCCTGACCGGCCAAGTGACGCGCATGGGTTTTGTCTATGTCTTGCAGTTTGCCGCCATTCTTTCCGTTAATCTGGCCATCATCAACGCACTGCCATTTCCGGCCTTGGACGGAGGAAGAATTCTTTTCCTTGCCATCGAAAAGATCAAAGGTTCGCCGGTTAAGAAAGAACTGGAAGGGACGATCCACTATATCGGTTTCATGCTCTTGATGCTTTTGGTTCTTTTGGTCACCATCAAGGATGTTTCAAGATATTTGGGGTTCTTTAAGATTGTTTGGGATAAAATATTTTAAGTACAAAATACAAATTATTACAAATATACGAATAAAAGTTAAAACGGTATCCCAATGTTTGATAATAGTTTTTGTATGTTTGTATAAATTCGTATTTTGTAAATTTTGTATATTTGTAAAAATTTGTATTTTGTAAAAAATTTAATCTAAAATAAACCTATGCAAATCAACATCAAAGCCACAAAAATGAAACTGACTCCCGCCATCAGGGAATATGTCCAGAAAAAAATGGATATGCTGGAAAAATATCTGGGCACGATAAAAGCTTTGCACTGCGAGGTGGAAATTGGCATGGCGGTCGGGAGCCATCAGAGCGGTGAGATCTTTCGAGCAGAAGTTAATCTGGAAGTCCCGGGCGAACTCTTACGCGTGGAAAAAGAGGAAACGGATTTGTACAAAGCGATCGACAAGGTCAAGGACCATATGAGCCGTTCCATCAAGAAATACAAAGAGAAGAAGATGGACAAAAAGAGGAAAGGGGAGTAGAGTTTTTAATGACAAATTACCAATGCCAAATTTCCAATCAATGACAAAATCCTAATATCAAATTTGTCATTTGATTTTTGGATTTGATTGGAAATTGGAAATTTGTCATTTGTCATTTATGTGATTTTTTTTAAATTTTATCATTTAAATTTATTTAAAATTTAAAATTATAAATTCAAAATTTTTAATATATGGGCTTATTAGACAAAATTTTCGGCGATCCGAACGCGAAGGTTCTTAAAGAGATTGAGCCGATCGTTAAGAAGATCAACGCCTTGGAAGATAAATACCGGACCAAAAGCGACGATGAGCTTAAAAAGACAACAGAGATTCTCCGCAACGAGATAAAAGAAAAACTTGCCGAAAAGAGCGAGCAAGATATCTTGGACGAGCTTTTGCCCGATGCTTTTGCCGCGGTCAGAGAGGCTTCCAGAAGAACTTTGGAACAAAGACATTTTGACGTTCAGCTGATGGGCGGCATTGTCCTTCATCAGGGAAAGATTTCGGAAATGAAAACCGGGGAAGGAAAGACTTTGGTCGCCACTTTGCCTCTTTTTCTGAATGCTCTTCCCGGCAAGGGCGCGCATCTGGTAACCGTCAATGACTATCTGGCTCGCATCGGAGCCGGCTGGATGGCGCGGGTTTACCATGCGCTCGGAATGAGCACCGGCGTGATCACGCATGAATCAGGCTCCGTATATGATCCGGAGTATATTGATGAGACCCAGTACGACGACCGGCTCAAGCATTTTCGGCCAGTCTCGCGCCAAGAAGCTTACCGGGCCGATATCGTTTATGGCACGAACAATGAATATGGTTTTGATTACTTAAGAGACAACATGGCTCCGGATCTGGAAAGCATGGTCCAAAGAGATTTGTATTATGCTATCGTGGATGAAATTGATTCAATTCTCATTGATGAGGCCAGAACGCCGCTCATCATATCGGCGCCGGCGGAAGAATCAACCGATAAGTATGTGAAATTCGCGGAATTGGTGACGCGCCTTAAGGAAAATGAGGACTATAACGTGGATGAGAAGATGCGGGCGGCGACTCTGACTGAGGCGGGTCTTTCCAAAATGGAAAAGTGGCTCGGGGTGGAAAACATTTACACAGCGGGAGGAATCAGAGAGGCTCATCACATTGAGCAGGCGCTTAAAGCGCACGCGCTTTTCAAGCGCGAGAAGGATTATGTCGTGAAGGACGGAGAAGTCATCATTGTGGACGAATTTACCGGAAGACTCATGCATGGCCGGAGATATTCAGAAGGATTGCATCAGGCGATTGAAGCCAAAGAGGGCGTGAAGATCCAAAGGGAATCACAGACGCTGGCCACGATCACGTTCCAGAATTTTTTCAGGATGTATGAGAAGCTTTCCGGCATGACTGGAACGGCCGTAACCGAAGCGGAAGAATTTTCCAAAATATATAATTTGGAAACAGTGGTCATCCCGACCAACAAGCCCAACATCAGGAGCGACAAGAATGATCTGATATACCGGACGGAAGAAGGCAAATACCAGGCGGTGATTGAGGAAGCCAAGAAGAGAAGCGCGGCCGGGCAGCCGGTGCTGGTTGGAACGATATCCATTGAAAAAAATGAAGTTTTGGCCGGCATGATGGAAAGATACGGACTCAGGCCAAACGTGCTTAATGCCAAAAATCATGAGAAGGAAGCGCGCTTTATCGCGGAAGCCGGAAAGCCGGGGGCGATTACGATTGCCACCAACATGGCCGGACGCGGAGTTGACATCAATCTTGGCGGGCAAGAGCCATCCTACGCTGAAGCTTCGGATGGCAAGCCCGCCTACGCTGAAGCTTCGGAGGACAAGTCCTCCTTCGCTGAAGCTTCGGAGGACAAGCCCATCAATGACAAGGTGGAAAGTGAAGTGCATAAAAAGTGGCGGGAAGAGCATAGAAAAGTTATTGAACAAGGCGGACTGCATGTCATTGGAACGGAAAGGCATGAATCCAGAAGAATTGACAATCAGCTCCGGGGCCGTTCCGGACGCCAAGGCGACCCGGGTTCTTCGCAATTTTTCGTATCCATGGACGATGACCTGATGCGGATTTTCGGCGGCGACCGGATGAAGTCCATCATGACGACCCTCAATGTGCCGGAAGATATGCCGATTGAGAATCGCCTGATCTCCAAGTCCATTGAATCGGCCCAGAAAAAAGTGGAAGGCAACAACTTTGATATCAGGAAGCATTTGGTGGAATATGACGACGTGCTCAACAAGCATCGCGATTCCATTTACCGCAAGCGCAGAGAGATTCTGGAAAAGGCTGATAAAGTGGAGAAGGACAGTTCTGTCGTATCCGAGATAATTTTGGGCTATATAGAGAATGAGATTGAACAGGTGGTGAATTTTCACACTTCCGCGGAAAGAGCGGCTGATTGGAATTTGGGAGAAATCATGCAGGTCATGAAAACGATATACCCGGTCAGAGCGGAGCTTGATGCTGACATCTCAAAATTTAAAGACGATCATAAGCTTGACCGCATCAAGACCAGGACCGAGATCATTGAGTTGATTTCCAAAGATGTGAAAGAGAAGTATGATGAGATGAGAAAGGCAGCTTCAGAGATTGGATTCAATTGGATCCAGGTGGAAAAATCCGCTCTCATCCGTTCCATTGATTCTCTGTGGATTGAGCATTTGGAGGCGATATCCAGCATGCGCCAAGGAATCGGACTCCGCGGCTACGGCCAAAGAGATCCGCTGGTTGAATACAAGCGGGAAGCTTACGGCATGTATAACGAACTCAACAATCTCATTCAGAAAGAGGTGGCGTATTCCATTTTCAAATTCGGCGATCTCAAAGGTGTCAGTGAAAAAACCATCTCAGCCCCAAGCCTTTTAGCCATGGCCAGGCAATTCCTGGCTCCGTCCAAGACTGCGGACCAGAGCAACGCGTCTTTTTCAGGTTTCAAGAAAACCGCCGAGACTGGAGCCTCTTCTTCAACTTTTGCCGCGATCAAGCAGAAAGTTAAAAATGAAGAAGGGGAGAAGGTCGGGCGCAATGATCTTTGCCCGTGCGGCTCTGGGAAAAAATATAAAAAGTGTTGTGGCGCGTAAAAATACCTTCGGTATTCACGCGCCAGGGCGCGTAATAATAAAATTTCTACCCGACTTTAGTCGGCTTTAGTTTGATTGATTTTTTGTCTTAAATAATTAAAATGGATTGTATTATAATAAAGCCCGCTAAAGCGGGGTGGAAATTTTTATGATTAAAATAGGAAAATATAGACACTATAAAGGAAATGAATACCAAGTTATAGGCGTGGCCAAGCACAGCGAGACGTCTGAAGACTTGGTCGTGTATCAGGCGCTTTATGGCGATCATGGCTTGTGGGCGCGGCCGCTTCGTATGTTTGTTGAAGAGGTTGAGGTGGAAGGGAAAAAAGTTCTACGATTTGAATATATCGGTTAATTGGGCTGAAATAAATTAAAAAATATTTAGCTTTTTTTGTCAACATTGCAATTTATTTTATAATAATATAGAATAAAAAAGTAAATTGACTTATTAACTATTCGTTATAATGCCTTCTAAGGTATTTTTATTTATGCGGGAAAACGACAACATTTTAAAAAAGATCTTTCAGCCGAACGCGCGCGGGCGAGTTTGGCAAATTTTTGTTTTTATCATGATCCTGGCGTTCATCGGAGGATTGATTGATGGCGGCCAGTTTTACAACAAAGGCGTTGATTGGCTGTCCAGCAAGACCGGACAGGCTGTCAGTTTGCCGAAAGTCAGTGAGAAATCTTTTCATTTGGGTCTTGATCTTCAAGGAGGATCACATTTGATTTATCAGGCCGATATGTCAGCTGTTTCCGCAGCTGATCGGACAAATTCCATTGAAGGCGTCAGAGACGTCATTGAAAGGCGCGTCAATGTTTTTGGCGTCAGCGAGCCGGTGGTACAGACGAATGTTTCCGGAGGCAATTACCGCGTGGTGGTTGAACTGGCCGGAGTCAGCGACGTGAATGAAGCCATCAAGATGATCGGTGAAACTCCGCTTCTGGAATTCAAAGAACAATCCGCGGAAGCCAGAACTTTGACAGAATCCGAACAGAAGACTCTTGATGCGGCCAACGCGGAAGCGGAAGCCAAAGCGGAAGAGGTTCTGGGAAAGCTTAATTCCAACGGAGATTTTGCGGCCATAGCCACGCAGTACAGCCAGAATGATGCCACGAAATCCAATGGCGGCGATCTGGGCTGGATAACATCCAAAGATAATGCCGGAGCGGTAAGCGCGGTTGAAAATTTTAAAGTCGGTGAATATACGAAAAAATTAAGCCCAGGAGCTTCAGGTTATACTTTTTACAAATTGGAAGATAAGCGGGCAAAAACCAATCCTTTTAACGAAAACCAGACAGAAAAAGAAGTCAGAGCGGCGCATCTGCTTATCTGCTATGACGGAATTGAAGATTGCGCATCCGGTTTAACCAAAGATCAGGCATATGAAAAGATAAAAAGCATTGGAGCCAAAGCCACTGCCAAGAATTTTACCTCATTGGTTAAGGAATTTACAACTGAGCCGGGCGGCAAAGACAGAGGCGGCGAACTGGGATGGTTTACAAGCGACGCCATGGTCGCCCCTTTTAGCGATGCGGTTTTTGCGCAGAAGGTTGGAACGATTTCTTATGTCGTGGAAACAAAATTCGGATATCATTTGATATATAAAGAAGCGGAAAGAGATGTGTATGAATATAAAGTCAGGGATCTTTTGATCAGAACCGTTACGGCATCTGATATCATCGGCGATACTGCAAATTGGAAAAATACCGAACTTACCGGCAAGAACCTGAAAAGAGCATCCGTGCAATTCAACCCGAATGACAGCACTCCGGAGGTGTCATTGGAATTTGATTCTGAGGGCGCGCAATTGTTTGAAGACGTAACAGGCAGGAATGTCGGCAAGCCGGTTGCGATTTTCTTGGACGGACTGGTCATCAGCGCTCCCAATGTCAATCAAAAGATAACCGGCGGCAAAGCCGTCATTTCCGGCAATTTTTCTTTGCAGGAAGCCAAACTTTTAGCCCAGCGCCTCAATGCCGGCGCCTTGCCTGTTCCAATCACTTTGGTCAGCCAGCAGAAAGTGGGGGCTTCGCTTGGACAGTCATCCCTTGATTCCAGCTTGATCGCCGGTTTGGCAGGCATGATTCTGGTTGCTTTGTTTATGATAATTTTTTATCGCCTGCCAGGCTTGTTGTCCGTTTTTGCATTGATCATATATGGAATTCTTTCTTTAGCCATCTTCAAATTGTGGCCGGTCACTTTAACCTTGTCCGGCTTAGCCGGCTTCATCATGTCAATCGGCATGGCAGTGGACGCCAACATTTTGATTTTTTCCCGTTTGCGGGAAGAATTGGCAAGCGGCAGACAATTGGGGTTGGCTCTGGAAGAAGGATTCAGGCGCGCTTGGCCTTCCATTCGCGATAGCAACATTTCCACTTTGATCACTTGTTTTATCCTGATTGAATTTACCACGAGCATCATCAAGGGTTTTGCCATCACTCTTGCTTTGGGCGTGATCGTCTCCATGTTCTCAGCTATCTTCATCACCAGGAATTTCTTAAAATTAATTCCAGAAAACTGGCTGGAAAAAAAGCATTGGCTGATTGGAGGAAAAACCACTAATAATACAAAAAATTAAATTAAGATTTGAGAAAAAATAAATCATCAGCGTAAAATCCGCGTAGCCATCCGCGTAAAATCTGCGGTAAGGACAAAATATACAGATGCGACGGTTTACAAAAAAAAGAAATTAAAATATTTTATTCTCAAGTTTAATTCAAATATGACAAATTTCAAAATCATACAAAAAAGAAAACTTTGGTTGGCGATTTCCGGGTTGTTGTTTGTGATTTTTTTTCTCGCTATCATTGTTTGGGGCTTTAAGTTCGGGATTGATTTCACAGGAGGCAGCATGCTGCAAGTGAATTTTAAGACCGCAAGACCAGAGATAGATCTGATTCAAAACAAGCTTTCTGCCTTAGATCTTGGCAGTCTCACGACTCAGCCAGTTGACAGCAACGGCCTGATTGTTCGTTTTCAGGAAAGTTCAGAAGAAAAACATCAAGCGGCGCTGATTGCGCTTAATGATTTGGTTTCAACTTCAACCCCTTCATCCGCGAACGCCTCCAGCACGCAGTTCAATGCGGCTGGTTCCAGCATTGAAGAAATAAGTTTTGATTCCGTGGGGCCGTCAATCGGACAGGAACTGAAGCAGAAATCTGTTAACGCCATTTTCTTCGTGCTGCTGGGAATTCTCATTTATATCAGCTACGCTTTCAGAAAAGTTTCCAAGCCGGTGGCATCGTGGAAGTACGGTACCAGCGCGGTGATCGCCATGTTCCATGATGTCATCATCACGCTCGGAGTGTTCGCCGTTTTGGGAGAATTTTTTAACATTGAGATCAATTCATCATTCGTGGCCGCCGCGCTTACTGTCATGGGTTATTCCGTGCATGATACGATTGTGGTCTTTGACAGGATCAGGGAAAACCTCCCGAAGAGCGACCAGGATTTTGAAGGCACCGTGAATCACAGTCTGAATCAGACGCTGGTCCGTTCAGTCAACACATCTTTGACCGTGTTGCTGACATTGGTTGCGATCATCATTTTTGGAGGTGAGTCAATCAGAACTTTCGTCTTGGCGTTGGCTATCGGCATATTTGTCGGAACCTATTCATCCATTTTCGTTGCGCCGCCGCTACTCGTGTATTGGGAAAAATTCAAGCAGAAATAGGCCTCCGCAGATTGATAATTGTTGAATATTTTATATAAGACACAGGCAGGAGCAATCCTGCCTGTTTTTTTGACAAAAGGGGTTTGTTTAGGGTAAGATATGAAAGTAAAAATAAAAAGAACGAGAAGAAAAATAAGAATAAAATTAAGGTTTTTAAATATGTCTTTTTATTCTTATTTTTCTTATTTTTAATATGAAACAATCACAATTATTCTCCAAAACTGTCAAAACGGTTTCCGGCGATATCAAGACGATCAGCCATAAATTTTTGTATCAGGCCGGGTTTATAAGGGAATCGGTTGCCGGAAGATACTTTTTTTTGCCGCTGGGAATGCGGGTGAGAGATAAGGTTGTTGGGATCATTGAAGAAGAAATGAATCAGGCTGGCGCGATAAAGATCATCACCCCGGTGCTTCACCCATTGGAGCTATGGAAAGAAACATCCCGTACGGATTCTGTCGGGTTTGAACTTATGACAATCAAGGACAGGAATGGAAGCGATTTCGCTTTGGGAGGTACCGCCGAAGAGATGATGGTTGATCTGGTGCGCGGCTTTAATTTAAGTTATAAGGACCTACCGTTTAACATTTATCAGTTTTCTCAGAAATTTCGCGATGAAATGCGCGCCCGGGGCGGGCTTTTGCGGGTCCGTGAATTCTTGATGAAAGACGCTTATTCTTTTCATGCGGGCGAGGAAGATTTTAAGATTGAATATAAAAAAATGCGGGAGGCATATGAAAAGATTTTTACGCGTTTAGGGCTTGATGTGGCGGTGGTTGATTCAGATAACGGTTATATCGGCGGCGACTATTCGCATGAATTCGTTGTGGAGAGCGATGCGGGGGAAAGCCGGTTTTTGACAACCAATGACGGAAAATACGCGGCCCATGAAGATGTCGCCAAATTTTTAAAAGAAGATAAAAACAGCGTCGAACAAGAAAATAAGATAGAAGAAGTTGCGGCAGAAAGAGGCAAGACAATGGATGACGGCGTTAATTTCCATAAACTGCCATTATGGCAACAGATCAAAGACGTTATGTTCGTTGATGATAAAGGAAATCTTATTTTAGCTGTTATCAGGGGAGATTTGGATGTGAACGAAACGAAATTGAAGAATGTGGCAAAGGTGAATGATTTGCGGCCGGCAACCGAAGAAGAAATCAGGAACATTGACAGCGTACCCGGTTTCATCTCACCGGTCGGGATAAACAAGAATGTTAGGATAATCGCAGACGATTCTTTACGCGGGGTCAAGAATGCTTACGGCGGTTCAAATAAAAAGAATATCGATTTGCTGAATATCAACATAGACAGGGATTACCAGGCGGAAATTGAAGCTGATATCGCGATGGCGCAGAATGGATTTTTGAGTCCGGAAGGCAAGGCGCTTAAAGAAAGCAAAGGCATTGAGGTTGGGAACATTTTTCAGCTCGGATATTATTACAGCCAGAAGATGAATGCCAAGTTTACGGACTGTGACGGCAAAGAAAAATTTTATTATATGGGGTGCTACGGCATTGGAGTTGACCGCACGATCGCCACGATCATAGAAAAACACCATGACGATAAAGGCATGATCTGGCCCGATGCAATCGCGCCTTTCCGCGTTCATCTTTTATCGCTTAATCAGAACGAAGAAGCGGAAAAGGTTTATCAGGCATTGGTTGCTGCCGGAGTAGAAGTGTTGTACGACGACAGGGAAAACAGCGCGGGCGAGAAATTCTCAGACGCTGATCTGATCGGGATACCGTACCGCGTAATCATCAGCGGAAAAACGCTGAAAGAGAATTCCGTGGAGGTGAAGAGGAGGGACGGGGAGAAGTGCGAGTTGGTTAAGACTGATAGCCTGCTTAATTATTTTAGTTAAAGCTTTCCTCGTGAATTTCTAATTTCTAATTTCTAATTTCTAAATTTTTTTGGAAATTGAAAATTAGAAATTAGAAATTAGAAATTTTTATTATGTTTAATAAGTTTTTAGGAAAATTCAGCAAAGACTTAGGTATTGACCTGGGGACCAAAAATACCTTGGTTTATACCGAGGATAAGGGCATTGTCATCAATGAGCCTTCGGTCGTGGCGGTTAACACCCGTACGGATGAGATTTTGGCTGTGGGAGACGAAGCGAAAAAGATGGTCGGCAAGACCCCGGCGCATATCCAGGTCATCAAGCCGTTGGTTGACGGCGTGATTTCAGATTTTGAGGTAACGGAAAAAATGTTAAAATATTTCATTGATAAGGCGCATCAGGAAAATTTCATTCTGATGCCACGGCCGCGGGTTGTTATCGGCATTCCTTTGGATATCACGGAGGTGGAAAAGAAGGCCGTGGAAGACGCGGCCAAGTCTGCCGGCGCCCGGGAAGTTTTTTTGATAGAGGAGTCCATGGCGGCGGCTATCGGAGCCAGGCTTCCCGTCGCCGATCCGACGGCGACAATGATTGTTGATATCGGCGGAGGCACGACCGAAATTGCCGTGATTTCGCTTGGCGGGGTGGTAGCATGGAAAACTTTGCGGATTGCCGGCAATACGATTGATAACAACATCATCCAATATATCCGTGAAGAATTCAACATCTTGATCGGCGACCAGGTTGCGGAAGGCGTGAAGATAAAGATCGGCTCAGCAGGGCCCATGAAAGAGCCCATGGAAATGGAGGTCAGGGGAAGGGATTTGATAAACGGCTTGCCCAAAGCCATCATGATCAGCGACTCTCAGGTAAGAGAAGCGATATCCAGAACCTTGGCGCAGATTATAGAAAACATCAAAAGCACCTTGGAAGTTACCCCTCCGGAATTGGTTTCCGATATTTATGAGCACGGCATTGTTTTGGCCGGGGGCGGCGCTCTTCTTCGCGGATTAGACAAAGAAATCGCTCAAGCCACAAAGATTCCGGTCCGCGTGGCTGACGATCCTCTGACATGCGTTGTCAGAGGAGCAGGGGCTTTGCTGTCCGACAGGGAACTTTTGCAGAAGATTTTGACGCCGCGAGCGGAAGAATTTTAATTGATTTTTATCATTTTTTCATATGTTTATAAAATTACAAACAAAAAAGGTTTTGTCATATGCGGCAGTTATCGGGCTGCTTGTTTTTTTATATTCAATCGGAGCTTTTAAGCTTGTTGAGAACGCAGCGGCCAGAATCATGTATCCGCTTCTCGGGGTATCCCAGAATTTTGGCGTAGGCCTCAATTTCAGATTCGGAGGCGGGGAAAGCAAAGAGGAGTTAAAGATGGAAAATGAGAGCCTGAAGAAAGAGGTTGCGAAATTGGTTGAGGAGAACGCCGGCTATAAGATCCTGGAAGAAGAAAATTCACTCCTCAGGGAAAGCCTTGGGTTCTTATCGCGCAATAAGCATGCGTATCTGATGGCGAACGTGATTGCTCGCGGAGAGATCGGAGATTTATCAGGGTATACGGAAGCGATCACGATTGATAAAGGCGGAAACGACGGGCTGAAAAACGGATTGGCGGTGATTGACGATAAAGGAATAATGATTGGGAAGATCGCGGCTGTCAAAAACAATTCATCTTTGGTTTATCTTGTAAACAACAGCCAGTGCAAGATCGCTGTTTCGGCGCTCAACGACAAGAACACCAGCGGCGTAATTGAAGGCGAGCTGGGACTTACCACGAAGATGAATTTCATACCACAGAACAAGCAGATAAATCCCGGCGATACGATTGTTACGTCAGGACTGGAAGAATTCATTCCTCGCGGACTGGTGATCGGAAAGGTTAAGACCGTGAACAAGGAAAGCAATGAGCTGTGGCAATGGGCGGAAATTGAGCCAATGATTGATCAAGATCGGCTAATCATTGTTTCCGTGCTGATCCTTTAGGCTTTAAAGAACAAGTAATCTCAAACATATGTATATAAAAATCGGTATAAGCGCGATTTTAATTTTTATTTTTGCGATCATCCAGTTTGGGCTGATAAGCTCTTTGCCCGGTTTTTTAAGCCAGATAAATTTGTTCGTTTCCGCCTTGATATTCGTTCTGGCACTGTTTGGATATCGAACCGCTTTCTGGTGGGCTTTTTTTTTCGGAATCATCAGCGATATCATGTCTTTTTTGCCCTTGGGCGTATATCTTGCGGCTTTCATCGTCTTGTTGGCCGGAACAAATTTTTTGCTGAACAATTTTTTTACCAACCGGTCTTTATATTCATTTTTAGCGTTGGCTGTTTTTTCCATGCTTATTTTTAAGCTGATTACATTTTTCTCATCCGAAATGCTTTATTTCTGGGGCTTCTCTGGAGCCGATTTAAATTTTAACAGAGTTTTCTGGCTGAATGAATTTACATATGTTGCAGTAAATTTGGTTTTTATCACCCTGGTTTTTTACGCCATAAATTTTGTCAGCCGGCGCTTGAAACCGGCCTTTCTTATCCGTAAATAGCTCCAAAATTTTTTTATGTTTAATTATCATTTTTTAAAGCCAGCCAGAAAGATGAAGGATTCTGATCCGTTTCTTATCAAGAATGGACGTTTTAAAGACGGCAAGATCGATACCATATATAGAGCGGAATGGTCGGAAGATGTTTATATATCAGAAGCCGGCCAGAAGGAAAAAGCCAAAAACAGTTTTGATAAAAAAAGAATTTCCGTTTTTTTTGTGTTCATCATTTTGTTTATTTCTTTATTGATCGCCAGGACCGCCTGGCTCCAGATCGTTAAAGGGGATTACTATTATTCTCAGGCGGAAAACAATCGGGTGAGAGTGGAGCGATTGGAGCCGAAAAGAGGAGTGATTTACGACAGGAACATGCTTCCGTTGGTCAGAAACAAAGCCAATTTCATGTTATATTTCGTTCCGGTTGATTTGCCTGAGACCAGCCTCTTGTCCGGAATTTTGGACAAGATCTGCGCGATTATTCCTGAACTTAAGAAGGATGATTTGATGGAAGAAATAAATTCCGTAAACAAGTATTCGTTGGAGGCTTATCAGCCTCTGTTTGTACTGGATAACATCCCGTATGATTCCGCCATGATCCTGTATCTTAATTCCGTCAATTGGCCGGGTGTCATTTTGAGCAATCGGATCAATCGGGAATATTTGTCATATGCCGCGGCGTCAAGCACAAAAGAAAGTTTCCACTCTTTATCGCATATCCTCGGTTACACCGGAAAGATAAACGAAAAGGAGTTGAAAAGTTCCGGGGATGAATACTTGCCGATCGATTACATCGGCAAGATGGGTATTGAATATTTTTGGGAAAATGACCTTAAAGGTTTGAGCGGAAAAAAGCAGATCGAAGTTGATGCTTTGGGAAAAGAAAAGAAAATAATCGGGCAGACTGATCCGGATGATGGGCATAATTTGGTCCTCTCTATCGATCTTTCGTCGCAAGTCAAGCTGGAAGAGATTGTTGCGGCAAAACTTGCGGATTTAAATCTGACGAAAGGAGTGGCAATTGTAACTGACCCGGGCAATGGCGAGATTTTGGCAATGGTAAGCCTGCCGTCATACGAAAACAATCTGTTCGCGCAAGGGATAAGCCAAGATCAGTATCAGGCGCTTGTGGCCAACGAGGATATGCCTTTGTTTAATCGTGCGGTCAGCGGGGAATATCCGCCCGGATCAACTTTCAAGCCGATTGTCGCCGCCGCCGCTTTGCAGGAAGGCGTCATCAACGAGAACACCTCGTTTTTAAGCGTCGGCGGCATTCATATCGGACAATGGTTTTTTCCGGACTGGAAAGCCGGCGGGCATGGCCGGGTAAACGTTAAGAGCGCGATCGCCAATTCGGTCAACACTTTTTTTTATTGCATTGGAGGCGGCTGTGATAATTTTACCGGACTCGGGACGGATAAGATCGCGGAGTATGCTGAAGTTTTCGGCCTTGGCTCCCAAACAGGCGTTGATCTGCCGGGCGAGCGCAGCGGCTTCGTCCCTTCCCAGCAATGGAAGCTGGACGCAAAAAATGAGCGCTGGTATATCGGCGATACGTATCATTTCGCCATCGGACAAGGAGATCTTCTGGTGACGCCATTGCAGGTGGCGATGTACACAGGCGTCTTTGCCAATGGCGGCAAGCTGTATCGTCCGCATCTTGTTAAGGCAGAACTGATGGATGATGACCGGCAAGCAAGGGAAACAGAGATTGTTCCGATCAAAGAAAATTTTATCAAGGCTTCAAACATAAGCATCGTGAGAGCAGGCATGCGCGATACCATAACCGAAGGCTCTGCCAGGAGCCTGCAATCCGTGCCGGTGGCCGTGGCCGGCAAGACCGGAACCGCCCAATGGTCCAGCACGAAAAACAATCAAGCATGGTTTACCGGCTTCGCGCCGTTTGACAACCCGCAGATTACGATCACGATCCTCATTGAAGAAGGAGGGGAGGGTTCAACCGCCGCCGTCCCGATCGCCAGGGATTTTTTGACTTGGTATTTTGGGGAGTATAAGAAAATTAAATAATTTACGAAATACGAATTTTTACGAATATACAAATAAACGATTTGCAAATGTTAAAATTGCTAAATATAAAAATTGAAAATTTTAAGATAGAATTAAAAAAATATTAAGAAAAACATAATTTATTTTACCTAACATTAATATAAAAACAGCCCCTATTAGCACTCTTGACAACAGAGTGCTAATTGCGTTAAAATAGAAAAATAGAAAAAGGTTAATTAAATCCAATGGACAAACGGAAAGAGACAATTCTTAACACGATAATCAAAGAGTATATCAAGACCGGCGCGCCTGTGGGGTCCAATGTTTTGGTTGAGAAATACAAGCTGAACATTTCGCCGGCCACGGCCCGGAACGAGATGGCGGCTTTGGAAGAAGAAGGCTATATCATCCAGCCGCATACTTCTGCCGGCAGAGTTCCGACGGAGAAGGCTTATGCGAAGCATATCAGCGGCATCAAAGGAAGAAAGCTTGGAAAGATGGAAGAAAACGATTTGGCCGCAGTGCTTGAAAGGAAAGATGAGCAGAGTTTCAAAGATACTGCCAAGACGATTTCAGCCCTGGCGCAGAATGCGGTTTTTTGGGCATTCCACCGCCACAATTTGTACTATACGGGGATTTCAAATTTGTTCCAACAGCCGGAGTTTTCTCAGATTGAAGTGGTGTACGACGTTTCATCGGTCATTGACCGGATGGATGAGATCATAAACGGCATTTTTGATAAAGTTGAAGATGAGCCGAAAGCGATGATCGGCAGAGATAATCCTTTCGGAGAATTCTTTGGGACAACGGTGACCAGATATCGGCACAATGACAACATCGGCCTATTCGGCATCGTGGGACCCATGCGCATGGACTATGAAAAGAATCTAGCGATTATGGATTTTGTGTTGAAGAGCATTCAGGGGAAAAGATAATTTTTGAAATATACATTTAAACTATGGAAAAAGATGTAAGTAAAACAAAAGAACAAGAAGAACAAGAAGAACAAGAAGAACAAGAAGAACAAGAAGAAAAAAAAATAAACGCTGATTACTCTGATGTCGCTGATAACGCTGATAGTAGTAATGCGAAGAATGATGAATGTGATGATATAGAAGATGAGAAAAAAGAGCTGGAGCATAAGTACAAATTGGCTTTGGCTGATTTTCAGAATCTTTTAAAGCGGACAGCGGAAGAAAAGGCGGAATTCGCGAAATTTGCCAATGAACAGCTGATACTTGAGATCATTCCTGTTTATGACCACCTGGTAATTTCCTTTGAACATATAGACGAAAGCGCGCGTAATCATGGATGGGGGGAAGGGATCAAATACGTGGTCAAGCAATTTTCCGATGTTTTGAAAAATATGGGAGTGGAAGAGATTGATCCGACCGGCAAGGAATTTGACCCCAGAACCATGGAAGCGGTTGAAGGAAAAGGAGAGAAGGTTGGTAAGACTGTTAAGAGAGGTTATGTTTTGAGAGGGAAAGTGATTGTGCCGGCGAGAGTTATCCTAGAATAAATTCCAAATCACAAGCACCAAACCCGAAAAGTCCCGTTGGGACCGCGTGTCCTTTACGGGATTTCAAATAAATCTGAAATTCAAATTTCAAAATTCAAAACAAATCCCAAAACTAAAAACTGAATTTTAATAAAAAAATATTTTTTGTTTCAAATTTATTATTTTGATATTATTTGTAATTTGTGATTTGAGATTTGGAATTTAAAAACATTTTAATCCGTCTCGCACTTGATGTTACCAGGATTCGCCTGATAAATCATAGAGCGTGGCAATACAAATATATGGCTTTAATAAAATGGACGCCTTTCCTGGAGCCATTTGAGGATATGGATAAAATGATGGAAGAATGGCCGGGACTCGGTTTTCAAAGACATCAATCAGGGTTTACGCCCGCGATTGATATGTATGAAGATAAAGACAATGTGATCGTGGAAACCCAGTTGGCGGGTATTGACCCCGACAAAGTAAGCATTTCCATTGAGAACGACACTCTGAGCATCAAAGGCGAAAGCGAAAAGAAGAGTGAAGTGGAAGACAAGAACTATTACCGCAAAGAGATCAGGCGCGGAAGCTTTTACCGCAGCGTACAGCTGCCGGCTCATGTTTCCGGAAATGACGCCAAGGCAGTGGCGGAAGACGGCGTGCTCAAGATCTCTATCCCCAAAGCTGCGGCAGAGAAACCGAAAACCATAAAAATTGAAACCAAATCAAAATAACAGCTAACTTATATCTTATATGTCAAACAAAATGGATGGAGTAAACATACCTGTAAACAACATTTCTGAAGCCAGCGCGGAAGAGAAGCGCGAAAAGGAAATTGTTTCGGAAGAAAAGAAAGCGATAAAGCCAAAAGTAAAAAAAACAAAAAAACAAGAAAGCAACAAAGTAAGCGAGGCAAAAGCGCGTAAGACTGAAACTCCAGGCAGGAAATCGCCGAAAGCCCAGGGCGGATTTTTTCAGATTTTGATTTCAGTGGCAGTGACAGCCGTGGTTGTCGGGGGAATCGTTTATGCTCTGCAAAGCAAGACGGCTGAGAAAAAAGTGGAAGAATCAAAAGGAGAAACAGCCAGCATAAAATCCAGTTTGGAAGAACAGCTTTCCAGCTTGAATTTGAAATTGACCGGATTTGAAGCCAAAGAGGCGGAAACCAAACAGGCCCTGGATGATCTGGCCAGGAAAGCGGCTTTGCTCATTGGAGCGAAAAAAGAATATGCCAATGCCGATATGGGGATGAGCTTTGAGTACCCGGCTGCTTTTGGATCCATCACGGTCGCCACGACCACCAATGCCAGCAGCACTGCTTTTACGGCCGTTTTTGAAAATAACGATAAGTTCGTTTTTGGCGGAGTTGATAAGGCGTATGCCAAAACCTCCACTGATACCGTAAAAACTTTTGAGCTTAAGGGTTTTGTCCAGAAAAATAATAAATATTTTGTCTTGGGTCCGAACAAGGGACAGGAGTTTGAAGTTGATCCGGCTAAGGTAATCAATTTCAACAGTGGTACGGCGTTGCTGCTTGAGAAAAAAAGCTTTGTCATCAGCCAAGAGGGAGACGGCTTGCCCGTTGATATCGGAGAAAACATCATGGTGGTGCTCAACTTGAAGAGCGGAATTTATTCAGCGGTATCATTCGTCAATTCTGATTTCGGGATGTTCAGCTTGCAGGATTTTGTGAAGCTGATTGAGTCGGTGAGGATTGATTAAAAAATAAAAAGAAAAATAAGAACGAGAAGAATTGGATACAAGGAAATTGGGAAATTAGGAAATTGGGATATTCGGATTTGTAAATAAAAAAAGAACCTTGGAAACATATGCGTCTCCAAGGCGGAAGATATAGATTTATTCGGGCATTACCAGTAATGGTTTGAGTGTGCCACAGAGCGACTGTTTGCTTGAAGCTCCGAAAGATTTTCTAAGGAGCTTAGCTGACCGGGGGTTAATTCAATGTAGTCTGATCGAGCGTTGCCGATCAGCCGGTCAATTTGGTTGATGCCTGATTTCATTTTTCCAATTTGTCCTTTTGAAAAATTTCCCTGCAGTTTCCCATCCAATTTTCTTTTTAAGCCTAAAAGCCTATCCTTTGACACTTTTTCTTTGGAACTCATGAAATTTCCTCCTTTTTGTTAGAATTTATTTTTTTGTAATAATATAACATAAAAAATTAAAAGTCAATAATAATAATAATTTACACATAGTTCGTTATGCGTTATGCGTTACGAGTTATGAGCTAAAATTTATGTCAAAAATATTGGGAATTGATTTGGGTACGACCAATTCGGCGATGGCGATCATTGAAGGCGGACAGCCGAGGATTTTGGAAAATGCGGAAGGAAACCGCACGACGCCGTCCATCGTGGCCATCTCCAAGAACGGAGAGCGCTTGGTGGGGCAGACCGCTAAAAGGCAGGCGGTGACCAATCCGGAAAACACGATCCATGCCATAAAAAGATTCATCGGACGCAAATTCAGCGACGAAGAAGTGAAAAGAGATTCCGCCAACGCGTCTTTTAAAGTGATTCCGGCGGGCGAGGGCGTGAAAGTGAAAATGGGGGATAAGGAATACACTCCGCAAGAAATTTCCGCCATGGTGCTTTCAAAACTGAAAACCGATGCGGAAGCGAAATTGGGCGAAAAGATAACCGAAGCGGTGATAACCGTGCCGGCTTATTTTAATGATTCCCAGAGACAGGCCACGAAAGAAGCCGGAAAAATTGCCGGCCTTGATGTCAAAAGAATCATCAATGAACCGACGGCCGCCGCTTTGGCATACGGGTTTGACAGAAAAAAACAAGGACAGAGGATCGCGGTTTATGACCTCGGAGGCGGAACTTTTGATATTTCCATTCTTGAGGTTTCTGAAGATACTGTGGAAGTCAATTCCACCAACGGCGACACGCATCTTGGGGGAGAAGATTTTGACCAGATTTTGATCGCTTATATCGTGGATGAATTCAAGAAAGACCAGGGGATTGATTTATCAAAAGATACCTTGGCTTTGCAGAGGATAAAAGAAGCGGCGGAAAAAGCCAAGATTGAGCTTTCCACGACCATGGAGTCGGAAATCAACCAGCCGTTCATAACCACTGACCAGAACGGGCCGAAACATCTGGTCATGAAAATGACTCGCGCCAAGCTGGAAGAACTGGTGGGAGATTTGGTGGAAAAAACTTTAAAGCCCTGCCGCGACGCTTTGCGGGACGCGAAGTTGGAAATGAAAGACATTGAAGAGATCATCATGGTGGGAGGTATGACCCGCATGCCATTGGTCCAAAAAACAGTCAAAGAATTTTTTGGCAAAGAGCCGAATTTGGGAGTCAACCCGGACGAAGTGGTCGCCTTGGGCGCCGCTGTTCAGGCCGGCGTTTTGCAAGGCGATGTCAAAGATATTTTGCTTTTGGATGTGACGCCTCTGACTCTCGGGATTGAGACGCTGGGCAACATCGCGACGCCTCTGATTAATAGGAACACGACGATTCCGACTTCAAAGTCGCAAGTGTTTTCAACCGCCGCCGACAACCAGACCAGCGTGGAGATTCACGTGGTCCAAGGCGAGCGCGCGATGGCAGCCGACAACAAGACTTTGGGCAGATTCATTTTGGACGGGATTCCGCCGGCACCGAGAGGCATTCCGCAGATTGAAGTAAGTTTTGATATTGACGCCAACGGGATCCTCAATGTCAAAGCGCTGGATAAGGCCTCCGGAAAAGAGCAGAAAATTGTGATCACCGCCTCATCCGGCTTAAGCCAGGAGGAAATTGAGAAAATGAAAAAAGATGCCGAAGCCCATGCCGATGAAGATAAGAAAAAGAAAGAAGCGATTGAGATAAAAAACCAGGCGGAAACAGTTGTGACCACGACTGAAAAGCTCCTCAAAGAATCCGGCGACAAGATGAAGCCGGAAGACAAGAAAGAATTGGAAGAAAAAGTGGAAGCTTTGAAAAAGATCAAAGATACCGCCAGTTCCGAAGAGCTAAAGAAAAGCTTGGAAGAAATGAGCCAGGTGGCGCAGAGGATCGGAGCGGCCATGTATCAGTCCTCCTCCGCTGAAGCTCCGGAGGACAAGCAGCCTGAGCAAGAAAAGAAAGAGGGGGAAACGGTTGAGGGGGAGGTTGTTAAATAAAATAAGAAAAATAAGAAAAATAAGAAAAATAAGAAAAATAAGAAAGAAGAAGATAGAAGTGTTTCCATAGGTTGCCTGATTTGTTCGGGCAGCCGGTTGGGCTTGGTAAATTCTGGTGAATCGGGAGTATAACAATACCAGAAATAAAGTTTTTTCATATACATTATCTAATAATAAAAATATGCCAGAACAAAAGCAGGAAGCCAATCAAATCAAGATTGCGGATAACATTCCGGGAGCGGAATATGCCAATGCGATGCAGGTGAATCATAACAATGACGAATTTCAAATGATGTTTTTAAACATCATGGGCGGTTCCGGCCGTGTCACCGGAAAGATCATCACCTCTCCGGGACATTACAAGCGGATGATCGCGGCCATGCAAGACAATCTTAAGAAGTACGAAGACCAGTTCGGACAGATAAAGATATCCGATGCGCCGGAGGGGAAGGAGATTGGGTTTAAGGGGTAGGTATGACGCTAATATGCGAATAAATGCGAATCTGCTAATCGCTAATATTTATTCGCAATTCGCGGATTAGCATTTATTAGCGGATTAGCGCCACATTTTATGGGTAAAGACTACTACAAAACACTAGACATCGGCAAAGGCGCGAGCCAGGATGAGATCAAGAAAGCTTTCCGCAAAAAAGCGCATCAATTCCATCCGGATAAGTCAACCGGCGATGAGGCCAAGTTCAAGGAGATCAACGAGGCTTATCAGGTCTTGGGCGACGCCAAGAAGCGCGCGCAGTACGACCAGTTCGGTTCGTCTTTTGAAAGCGCTCAAGGCCAGGGCGGATTTTCCGGCTTTGACGGCTTCAGGGATTTTTCCGGAAGCGCCAACGGCTTTAACATCAACATGGACGACCTAGGCGATATGTTTGGCGGTTTCGGGGACATTTTCGGCTTCGGTTCGCGCTCCAATCAAAGAGCAAGAGGCCATAGCAAAGGCGCGGACATGCAGACTTCCGTGAGTGTAAGTTTTATGGAGGCTGTTTTCGGTACGGAAAAAGAATTGAATTTCAGAAAAAAGATCCAATGCGATCGCTGTCACGGCCATCAGGCGGAACCGGGCTCAAAGATTGAAACCTGCAAAGTCTGCGGGGGGGCGGGCAGAGTGACCAGAGTGCAAAGGACGATTCTTGGGAACATGCAAGTTCAAGCCGAGTGCGATGATTGCGGCGGCGAAGGCAAGACGTATGACAAAAAATGTTCAAAATGCGGAGGTTCGGGAACCTTCATGGACTCAGTCAAGCTTAAAATCAAGATTCCTGCCGGCATCAATGATGGTGAAACGATCCGTTTGAGCGGACAAGGCGAGGCGGGAGAAAAAGGAACTCCGGCCGGCGATTTATATTTAAAAATAAAAGTCAGTCCCGATAAGCGCTTTATCCGGGATGGATATGACATCAGGACAACCTCGCAGATCGGATTCGCCGACGCGGCTTTGGGCGGAAGTCTGGATGTTCTGACCGTAGACGGAATCGTGAAGCTCAAAATTCCCGATGGCACTCAATCGGAAACGGTCTTTAAATTGCGCGGCAAAGGCATCACCCGTTTAAACGGCGGCGGAAGAGGCGACCATTTCGTGAAGGTTTCCGTAAAGACACCGACGGGGTTGAACAGGAAACAGAGGGAGTTGTTGAAAGAATTGAACGCTTAGCTATAAATTTAGATAAATTCCAAACTTCAAGCACCAAACTACAAATAAATTCAAAATCCCAAATTCAAAAATTTTAAACATTATTATTTGAATTTAGAATTTTGGTCATTGGGATTTATTTGAAATTTGTCATTTGGTATTTGATATTTTACTTTTTAAATATATAACCATATGCTTGCAAACCATCTTAAATCAAAAAGATTCTTTGGGTTGTTTTCTATTTTTCTTCTCATATTTATCGCTTTCGGAGCCGGCACTATGAATAGCCGCAGCCTAAGCGCCGTTGATTTAAACATGGACGAGCAGCAGCTTACCATTCAAGCGATTAACAAAGTCATTCCCGCAACCGTAACCATCATTGTTTATGGCCAAAAAAATGTTTTAACGTATGATTTGAACACCAAAGAAAGATCAACAACGACCGAAAAAGTGGCGCAAGGAAGCGGCACAGGTTTTCTCATCAGTTCCGACGGGCTGATCATGACCAACAAGCACGTGGTGGAGCCGCTTATGAAAGATAAGGAATTCAGGATCATCCTTAATTCCGGAAAGAAGTATTATGCCCAGTACATTGATTCCGACCCCTTGAATGATTTGGCGATCTTAAAGATTTTTGATAAAAATTTACCTTTTGTGGAATTGGGCAACAGCGATGACCTGCAAGTCGGAACCACTGTTATAGCGATCGGCAATGCTTTGGGAAGATACAGAAACAGCGCGACCAAAGGCATCGTCAGCGGGCTCGGAAGATCTTTAACCGCCAATGATTTGTCCACCGGCAAGCAAGACAATCTGAGCAACATCATCCAAACAGATGCGGAAATAAATCTGGGCAATTCCGGCGGCCCTTTGATAAATTTAAAAGGCCAGCTGGCGGGTATCAACGTGGCGATTGACGAATCTGGATCGGCCATCGGTTTCGCGATACCGGTCAATGACGCCAAGCCGGTTATAAGATCAGTAAAAGAAATCGGAAAAATTGTCCGTCCCAAACTCGGGCTTTCGTATGTCATGATTGATCCGGTGGTAGCCGAGGAAAACAAGCTCTCCCTGGATTACGGCGCTTGGGTATATACCGGAGATGATGCAACCAGCGCGATCGTTTCCGGATCGCCGGCGGACCTGGCCGGGATAAAAGACGGCGACATAATTTTTGAGATCAACGCCATCAAGATTGACGGTAAAAAAACTTTGCTTTCGGTTTTGCAAAATTATAAGCCGGGAAGCAAAATTGGCTTGAAGATCAGGCGAGGGGATAAGACGATCGTCAAGGTGGTTGAATTGGGCAAATTTTAGCGATAAAATTGATATTTTTTGTTTTTTTCTTGCAAAATTTTCTGGATAGTTTATAATTTTATACAGTTGTTTTTATAAAACTTCTAAAATATTTTTTATCATTAATTTAAAAATTTTGGGATAAAAATATGATTGAAATAAAAAATTTGGTGAAAAAATTCGGTTCCACTGTCGTTCTCAACGATATCAGTCTGGAAGTTAAAAAAGGCGAGATTCTTGGTTTTCTTGGGCCGAACGGAGCGGGAAAAACGACGACCATGAAGATCATCACAACGTTTTGGTCGCCGACGTCAGGTACGGTCAAGATTGACGGACTGGATGTGATCGGCGATTCTTTGGCTGTCAGGAAGAAGATCGGCTATCTGCCGGAAACTGTTCCGCTGTATGAGGAGATGAGAGTCTATGAATACTTGAAATTCATTGCGGAGATCAGAGGCATTGAAAAAAATGAGATCAGACAGAGGATAAAAGCGGTCGTTGAAGACACCGGTTTGCAAAAGGTTATTCGAAAACCGATTGAGGAATTGTCAAAAGGCTATCGGCAAAGAGTCGGACTGGCGCAAGCGATTATGCATAATCCGGATATTTTGATTTTGGATGAGCCGACCACCGGTCTTGACCCCAACCAGATCGTGGAGATCAGGGATTTGATAAAAAAGATCGGCCAAGAAAAGACCGTGATTTTTTCCACTCACATTTTAAGCGAAGTCACCGCCACTTGCAACCGAGCCATCATCATCAACAATGGAAAGATCATCGCCGAAGGCTCTCCGGATGAACTGATCAAAAAAGCCGGCGGTAAAGAGATAATTTATGTTAAGATCAAAGGCCCGTCTGAGCTGGTTTTCAACGCGTTAAAGAGCATGGAGCATGTCGTTAAGGCGGAAGAAGTTGACCGCGAAACAGATGATGTCCGGGGCTATGAGATCACGCCGGAAGACAATGTTGATTTGCGCGAACTCTTGTCAACGACCGTCATGAAAAACAATTGGAGCATCCTGGAATTCAGCAAGAAGACAGCGTCGCTGGAGGATGTGTTTAGGACGCTGACGAAGTAATTTTGTATTAACTCATAACTCATAACTCATAACTCATAACTCATAACTCATAACTCATAACTCATAACTCATAACTCATAACATCTAGCCTTAAAAGATTTTAAAAAATAGTTATGAGTTCCAAGTTATGAGTTATGAGAAATAAAAAATAGCGATAGGTATGAAAAATATTAATAAAGATTATTTCAAAACAGTTTATGTGCTCTTCAAAAAGGAGCTTCAAAGCTATTTCAATTCTCCGATCGCGTATATCTTTATCGGAGTCTTTCTGGTTGTTTCCAACTGGCTTTTTTTCAAGAGTTTTTTCCTTATCGGACAAGCGACCATGCGCGGATATTTTGAACTCTTGCCGTGGATTTTCTTGTTCTTGTCTCCGGCCATCACGATGAGGCTCTGGGCGGAAGAGAAGAAGAGCGGTACGATTGAATTCCTGCTGACATTGCCGGTGACGGATTGGCAGGTGGTTTTGGCCAAATTTTTTTCCAGTCTCGCATTCCTCTTTATCTCCCTCATGCTTTCCATCACGCTGCCGATAACTCTGGCTAGCCTCGGGAATGTTGATATCGGGCCGATAATCGGCGGTTATCTGGGAGCATTGCTCTTGGGCGGGTCATATCTGGCTTTAGGGCTGTTCATTTCGTCGCTTACAAAAAACCAGATCATCGCTTTTGTGATGGGTCTGGTCGCTTGTTTTATCGCTTTCATCATCGGTTCGGATTTTGTCCTGGTGGGGGTGCCGAAATTCTTGGCTCCGATCATAGCATTCCTCGGGCTGGGTAATCATTTTTACAACATCGCCAAAGGGGTCATTGATTCCAAGGACATCATTTTCTACCTGTCTTTCATCTTTATCTTCTTATGGCTCAACACCAGGATCATTGAGGGCCGGGGATGGAAATAGACTTTGCATAAATTTACAATTAATTTCAAATATAAAAATATGGATTTAAATAAGCCCAAAAAACTCAAGAAGTCAGACCTGGGAGTCGCAGTGCTCTTGATTGTCGGTATCGCGGCGGCGGTCAACTTTTTCGCTTATCAAATTTTCTACCGTTGGGATTTGACGCAGAACAAAGACTACTCAATCTCGCAGGTGAGCAAAAAAACGGTTGCCGGCCTGGATGACATCGTTGACGTCAAGGCTTACTTCAGCGACAATCTCCCGAGCCAGGTGATCAGTCTGAAGCAGGAAGTCACTGATATCTTGGGGGAATATTCCGCTTTTTCCAAGGGCAAGGTGAGAGTTGAAATCGTCAGTCCGGGTACGGATGAGGATACGCAAAGAGAGCTTGGCGTGCTTGGCATTCCGCAGCTCACGTTTGAAGTTTATGAAAAGGATAAAAGATCTCTGGTCAACGGATATATGGGATTGGCCATCAGCTATGGCGGCAAGACAGAAGTCATTCCGGCTCTCAAAAGCGATACGAGCGATTTGGAATACCAGATAACCACAAAGATAAAGAAAGTCACAACATCGGAAATTGCAACAATCGGATATCTGACGGACCATGAATCAATTGATTTTGAGAAAGAAACCAGCGCTGCCAATTCAGCTTTAAAAGAATTATATGATTTACAGCCGGTTACCTTGGATGAAGAAGATCCGGTGATTCCCGCTGTCATTGATACGCTTTTGATTTTAGGGCCGAAAGGCAAATTCAGTGATAAGCAGCAAAAAGCGATCAATGATTTTGTTGTCCGCGGGAGAGCTTTGCTGGCCCTGCTGGACGGCGTAAATGTCGGTCAGGGACTAAGCGCCACCAAAAATTCAACCGGGCTGGATGGCTTGCTTGATAAATATGGCATAAAAGTCAGTCAGAATCTGGTCGGCGATGAAAAATCAGGCGTAGCATCTTTTTCTCAAGGGTACTTTACATTTTCCACCAACTATCCGTTGTGGCCTAAAGTTGATAAAGACGGCTTTGATCCGCAAAACGCGGCAGTGTCCGGCCTGGAAAGCGTAATCTTGCCGTGGGCATCTACCGTATCCGTTGATGAAAACAAGATCGGTAAAGACGCTTATTCTTACATGGCCTTCACTTCCGATAAAGGATGGACGATTGAAGAAAGTTTTGATTTAGCTCCCAATGGATCCGGACTGGCTCCGAAAGGCGCCCAGAAAAGACAGAATCTGGCCGCATATATCAGCGGACAGATTACGAATCCGTACGCGAAGGGGAGTGATTCCAAAGTCAACGCCAGGATGGTTGTGATCGGAAACAGCAAATTCATCACGGATAACTTTTTGAGCAACTCTCCGGATAATTTGAATTTTTTTCAGAACTCGGTTGACTTGCTCAGTTTTGATAAGGATCTGATCAGCATCCGTTCCAAGGGCATTTCTTCCCGCCCGATCAAAGAGGATCTATCGGACAGCTCGCGCGCCGCTATCAGATACTTAAACGTATTCGGCGTGACCATCGTGGTTCTGGCTTTTGGGATGATAAGATATTTTTCAAGGAGAAGAAGCCGGTTTGTGGATGATCTCTAAATTTTAATATATATAATTCGAATATTGCGAATTATATGCGAATATAGCGAATTTAAATTATGCGAATAAAATAAAAATTCGTATTAAAAATTCGCGGCATTCGCATGAATTCGCGGATTCGCATTATTCTTTATGAATAAAAAAAATCTAATCTTAAGCGGCGTTTTAGCGGTATTAATTTTGCTGGCTTGGGCATACCAGGGACCTTTTAAGAATTATAAAGTGAAGGCAGGCAAAGCGGAAAATTTCTTGTCTGCAATCAACATTGATCAAATTGATCGCATGGAGATAACCAGAAACGGTAAAACGGATGTCTTCTTGAAGCAAGAAGAGAAATGGAAAATTGACGGTACCAAAGATTTTTTTATGGATAGCGCTTTGGCAAAAGGAGTGGCTGATTCATTGAACAGCGCGAAGACGGCGGAAGCCGACTTGGTAAGCGAGAATCCCCAGAAGAAAATTGATTACCGGACGGATGAACAGGGTATTGGAGTCAAACTGCTTTCGGGTCAAAACATAGTCTCAGATTTTATGGTCGGAAACAACACCGCCGACTATCAAGGGACATTTGTGTCGCAGACAGGTTCAGACAAGACCTATTCCATCAAAGCCGCCATGAATTTGGCTTTTTATAATGACAATTGGTATGATCAGACGATTTTTGCGGGGGATAAGACCAAGCTTGCGAAAGTCAGATTCCAATATCCCAAAACCGGATTTACCGTGGAAAAAGTTTTGCCGGACGGCAATGCTTCGTCAACTGTAGGAGCGCCTGATGTGTGGAAAGGGGTAAAACCGAACGCTTTCAGCGTCAGCACGGAAAAAATCGATAAAGTGCTGGATATCATGTCCAACCTGACCGCCGCGGAGATTCCGGCCCAGACCTTTGCCGGCACCGGTTTGGAGAAAAATTTGATCATCGTGGAAGCGACCGGCGACGGTGTCAGCAACACATTGATGATCGGAGATGCTAAGAAAACCGACAGCGCGGAGGAAGAGAAATTATATTACGCCAAGCGTGGGGATAGCGATAACATTTATCTGATCACGGAAGTACAGAGAAATGAATTGGTTAAGAAGATGCAAGATTTGAAATAAACAATTTTAAAAATATCCCGCCACAAATTGTGGCGGGATTTTTTTTGTGGTTTGATACCGCCTTATGGGCATAAGTGTTATAATATAAGAAAATCAGCTGATAAAATCTTGATGAAAATTTTATAATTTCTTTATCTTTTCTTCATATCTCTTATGCTATAATAAACTCATGTTATATAAAGTTTCTAATATTGGTTAAAAAATATATGAAAAATTTTAAGACAATTATTTTTTTGTTTTTTATCCTGTTGATAACTTCTGGGTGCGCTTTTTTTCTGATAAGTTGGCAGATAAAAAAGCCTGCAACTGAAAAAAGAGTGGAAACAGTAAGCAACCCAATATATATAGAAAATGGTATAGAATGTAAAGAAACAGACGGCAAGGGTATGAAAATTTTTTGGCAAAAATTTTCCGGTATGAACGACCTTAAAATCTTTGCTGATTTTTCTCTTTGGTATCCGGATGCCTGGTTTGACGCGGGAAAATATCTAAGCAATGAAAAATTTATCGGAGTTCCTTTTTATTACGGTCCAGAATGTTATGAGAGAAAGGCGTCATGTGAAGAGGCAAAATGGGTTTTTGAAATCTTTATAACCGCTAAAGATTCTCCTGAGAAGATTTCTTTTAACCCCCAGGTCGATCATTTTGATAGGGAGTTAAATTTTTCCATCTCTCCTTTTGAAAAAACAGGATATGTTATTGAAAAAAGCCAATATCCTTTTTCAGAAAGAATGAAAGATTTTAAATTTTATTCAGAGGATTTTATACAATTGGTAATTCCGGCTGATCCTGAAAATGAATTTGATTATGACTTTAGCCTGGTGATGGCCTTGAGCGAAAAATTTGATAAAGATTTTTTTTATGCCCTGGTTGATACATTAATGATCAACAGGTCATTTGATAACATTTCCAATATTGAGTATTATGGGGATGAGAGAATCATCGGTGATATAAAAAGATACGAAAATGTTTATCATAACATGGCATTTGAGTTTCCACACAATAAGGATCATTATGTCTTAAGCGATAAAAATAGTATTGTAATCAACAAATCAAATGGACATGGGAAAACTCCGGAGGCTTTGGCAAGTATTTTTTTTAACACCGGTATTTACGACATTGATGTTGAGATTGATTCGGAAGGGGGCTTTAAAAACGAAAATGGCAGGGAATTTTTGCATCATCCGACAACGGATGGTAAGGAACAAGGAATCAACGAGTATTATTTTAAAGATATTGTTGGAAGTGAAAGCGCCGCCAGTTCAAGTTATAACAAAATCGTATGTGATGATTCAGCGGTATGTTTAAAAATAATGAATTCCATGGATTACTTCAGCAGCAATCAGTATGCCATATCAAACGTATCTTTTTTGAAAGAAATCAATGGCTATAGAGAAGAGGTTAAAAGTTATCAAAAAACTCTTGATGTCTATCAAAAAAGACTAAATGAAATCAATGGGGTTGTCGCGGACTTCAACGGATTTAAAAATTTTTCCTTGATACCAGACAATGCTTTTGGTATGTTTTCGGGAGAAAAAAAGGATTGCATCGGTTCGTGTTTATCTACCGGCGGCGATCTTTTAAGTACGCTTATTTTTGATAAAAAATTGAGAAGCAAATTTTCCTTGGAAATATACACGGCTGATTATTTAACGGCGCTGAAAAGAAAAGTTGACAATCATCTTTTGGTAAATTATAACTCAAACTTTATGGCAGGCGGAGTTTGCCATTTGGGAAAAAATTTGGATGTTGTATCAGGGATTTTGTCTCCATATGAAGAAAAAGCGGATTGGGTTTTTGATAACAATTTTTTGCGTTATGAAAAAAAAGGCGAAGCGGTTTTGCTGATCGTAAATGGCGACGATGTCTTTATGAAAAAATCCATCAAAACATGTTCATCTTTTTCCGGCGGCGAGGCTGTTCCCTGCAAAGCAATTCTTAAGGATGAAGAGGTTAAGTGGTCATGTTTTGCCGGAAGCAGGGACGATGACGGTAAATACATCAACGGCTCAAAGTATGATGTTTGGTATTTTTCTTTGGATGGCAAAACGCAAGAATCGGAAGAGGAATTTATTCCTAGTAAATAGACTTCTTAAGAATATGTTAATCATTTTTTCTTGATAAAAATTTTATAATTTCTTTATCTTTTCTTCATATCTCTTATGCTATGATAAATCTATGTTTTACGAAGCTTATAATATTTGTTAAACATTAGTGAATAATTTTATGAAAAAATTAAAGGCAATTATTTTTTTGTTTTTTATCCTGTTGATAACTTCGGGGTGTTCTTATGGCACGGTAAAACAACAGGTAAAAAGCCAGTTAAATCAAACTCAAAAAGCCGTAAAAACAATTCAACAAGAAGAGAAAATGAAAGAAATAGCGACAAACAAAAAAGAAAACAAAATCGACAATGACGAAAAATATAAAGGCACAACTACAAAAGAAACAAATGGCTGGAAAAAATATCGCAATGAGTATTATGGGATTGAGTTTGAGTTTCAGGATAAGGAGGATGTTATGGAACTTCAGGAAGGAAGTAGTGGAGTCAGCATTTGGGGGCCAATTTCGGCAGAGGAAGTAAGTAATTATCCAGCGGGTGCGAAGAATCCGTATATATATATAGATTTTTATTATTACGATATATTTGATAATAAAAAATATGACAATTTAAAAAGCTATTTAGATGTGGCGTGGAAAACATTGTTTCCGGATCCAGATGAATTAATAGCAATTAAGGAATTTGGCAATAATAATGGCATCAAGTTCTATGAGGTGGTAACTAGCGGCAAGTCTTGCAATAAAATACCTGATAAAAACGGAAACCGGTCATGTAAAACATACGAGAGTACCCAGTATTATACAGAATATAATAAATTAGATAATAAGAATTATACCAATATTCATGGTAACGTCGATTTTTGTTCAAATATAATAGACTCTTTACAATTTGTAAAATAAAATTATTCTTCTTCGGGAAACTAAAATAATAAGTTTCCCGTGAAGAGTGATGTTATTTAAATTGCTCTAACACAAAAATAAAAAAAGAAAGGAGGTAAAAAAATCGTTCTTTGAAAAAGAGGCTTGTCTTAAAACGCATGTTTAAGACAAACAAATAAAATTAATCCCAAAATCATAAAAAGGAGAAATGTCATGAGAAAAACTGTAGTAATAATCAGTTTTGTCGTATTGTGCGCATTGGCTTTTGTTTCTAAAGCCAGCGCGGAAACAGTGATGATCAGCAATGTACCATATATCAATCAGGTGCAGGATATGAATCAAACTTATTTTCTTGGCTATAATGCTTGCGGTCCAACCTCGGCAGTTATGATTACTGAATTCCACAAACTCCAACCCGCGAATACTTCGGGTTATCCGGGCTGGTACGTCTACAATCCTTATACCACCTGGACGGATAAAAGCGGAGAAGATTATAATTCGGAAGCGGCCATGGATTGGGATGGCGGATCAAACCATATAAATTTAGTGTATGGAGCCCATGGATTTATTGTTGACCCAGATGGCAGTGACTGGAAAGCCAATGATGAAAAATTAGAGGGTTATATAGATAATCATGGCCTCATAACCAGCAGTGCCATATTCTAACCTTTTTGACACCATAAAAGAAAATATTGATGCCGGGCTACCTCTAATTGGTCATGCTGAAATTACGATTAACAGTATATTATACAAGCATTATTTGGTTATTATTGGTTATAACACAGGAGAATATGGAACTGAACAAAAAGTAATCGTACATGATCCATACGGAGATGCTACTGATGATTGGTTTGACACTGAAGAAGGTGGAGAATCTGTGACTTATCCAATGGCTGGAAACACGGCAACAAGTTATGTTGAGATTGACCGCGTTTACACCGTTCACCCAGTCGGCATTTTTGGAAATTTTCCGGGTTGGCAGGGCACAACAAACCCATTATCGCAGTTGTTCGCTACTGAATATAATAATACGACAGCCAACGGCGGCAGCGGTCTTGAGGTTTTTGGCATTCCATTTGACAACGGCAAGAGCGCCTGGGTCCATGAATGGCCGGACGCAAACTGTTCAACAACGCCGCCCGCGACTTGCAACGCCAATGGAATTTACTTACAGGATTATCTTCTGACCGAAGGCGTCAGTCAGTACTGGTCGCAGTTCGTTTATAACACCGATTCAGAAAAAGTTTTTCCCGTCAGAGGCGAGATTTTGAACTTTTGGAATGCCAACACCGGTTACGTTGACGGACCGCCAATCGGACATCAATATGATTCCACAGTCGGGCCGAATTCGCACGCTTCAATTGAGCAGGCTTTTGGCTGGGACTGGCAGTTAAGCAAGGTTATCGGTTATGACACAGTGGATGATCTCGCCTATACGCTTATTCCCGGCGCGGCGACTGCGGCCAGCAAAGAGAAGGAAACCGCTTCCGACGGACAAGCTTATGATTATTTTGGATGTTCACTGGGAATTTCCGGTAATAAAATGATTATTGGAGCTTATGGCGATGATGACCATGGCAGTCGCGCCGGTTCGGCCTATATTTTTGAAGACAACAGCGGCTGGAGCCAGATTATAAAACTGGCCGGCACAGGACTGCAGACTAATGATTACTTTGGATATTCAGTCGGGATTTCCGGCAGTCAAGCGATTGTCGGCGCTTACGGCGATGATGATGAAGGCAGCATGGCTGGCGCGGTTTATATCTTTGAAAAAGGCGCCAGTTGGCAAGAGACCGCCAAGCTTACCCCTAACATGGATTCATCAAACGACGGGCAGGCCAATGATTATTTCGGCTATTCAGCTGCAATCTCCGGCAATTACGCGGTGGTAGGAGCTTACAGGGATAATGGCCCCGATAATGATAACTATTTTTCAGGAGCCGCTTATTTTTTTGAAAAAATAAGCGGCGTTTGGACGAAGATTGGCAAGAAGTATCCAACAGACACCGGTTATATGGACCAGTTTGGCTGTAGTCTGGCGATATCAGGAAACTTAGCCGTTATCGGCGCTAACAAAAAATCAAGTACAGGATCAGCTTATGTTTTTGAAAGAATAAACGGCGTATGGACTGAGACCCAAAAGTTAAGTGATCTTTTGCCTGCCGGCACTCTTTCTTCCTCTGATTCTTTCGGTTTTTCAGTTGCTGTTTCTGGGAATTATATTATTGTTGGAGCGGAAGGGGATAACAATGTACACACTGATTCAGGTTCGGCATTTATATTTGAGAAAAAAAACGGCTCCTGGACTTATGTTAAAAAATTAACAGCTTCTGATGAGGATAGTTATGATAGTTTCGGACATTCAGTCGCTATTTCCGACAATTATGCGATTGTCGGCGCGTATAGCAATGATGACATGGGAGCGGCCACGGGAGCAATGTATGTTTTTTGGAATTTTGATGGTGAATGGGTGGAAACAGAGATTGAAAAACTCCTCCCAGACACCGGTTTCGGCTCTCCTCATTTCAGCACTGCCGCGGCAATTTCCGGCGATCAAATCTTGGTCGGAGCCGGGTATGCCGATGACAACGGGCAAGACTCAGGCTCGGCATATTTTTTTGATACAGCGCTGGGAACTATAACATGGGATAATTAAATCTATATACATGCGATAATTTTATTATAAAAAAGCAAAATGCGGTCAAGGCATTTTTTTTGTTTCTTGGCCGCTTTTTTTATACAAAAGATTATGATATACTAACATTAAGATTTAATCATAAAAAATAACGAATACTAGTGCGGTTTTTACTGTTTATTATTAGTATTTTCGCGCTGATTCGTACTTTGTAATATGAAATTTGATTTTGTAACCATCGGCGGCGCCACGGAGGATATCGCCGTTTATACCAAGGAGGGGCTCATCATTGATAACAAGCAAGACATCTTACAGCAGAGGCTCTTGGCTTTTGAATTTGGCGCCAAGATCAAAGTTGATAAAGCATACACCACGTATGGGGGCGGGGCGGCGAATGCCGCCGTCTGTTTGGCACGGCTCGGATTCAAAGTGTCATCCTTGGTGGCAATCGGCAATGATGATAGGGGAGAGCGGATTATCAAGAATTTCCAATCTCGCAATGTTGACGCCAAGCACATTCAGAAAGTCAAAGACGAGTCTACCGGCTTTTCTTTTTTGCTGGTTGGGCAGGAACACGAGCATGTGGTTTTTTCCAATCGCGCGTCTAACGCTAAGTTATCAATCAAACAGAAAGAAATAAAGTTGCTCAATGATTCAGAATGGGTTTATCTGACTTCGCTTTCCGGACACTGGCAACAGGTGCTTGGCGGAGTGTTCAAGTCCAAAGCCAAGATCATGTGGAACCCCGGGCACATTCAGCTCCATGCCGGGTTTGAGCAGATCGGGAAATTTTTAGCCAAGACTTCCATTTTAACCGTCAACAAAGATGAGGCGCTGGAACTTATGGTAACCAATCCGGTCTGCAAAGACAAAAGCCAAGACTTCCTTTGCAACATGAACAATCTGCTAACGATGCTCAAATCTTTCGGTCCGGAGATCGTCGTTATAACGAATGGAAAATACGGCGCGGACGCGTATGACGGCAAGACTTTCTACCATCAGAACATCTTCACGGAAAAGACCAGAGTGGATACCACCGGAGTCGGAGACGCCTTCGGTTCCACCTTCGTTGCCGGCCTCAAGCTGTTTAAAGGTGATATCAAGAAAGCCATGAAGATGAGCGTCGCCAACACGGCTTCAGTGATCAGTCAGCAAGGGGCGCAGAATGGGCTGCTCACTCGGAGCTCTATACTTAAGAAGATTAGGTTGGTGAAGTAGGAAATTGGGAAATTGGGAAATTGGGAAATTGGGAAATTGGGAAATTGGGAAATTGGGAAATTGGGAAATTGGGAAATTGGGAAATTGGGAAATTGGGAAATTGGGAAATTGGGAAATTGGGAAATTGGGAAAAGGAACATTAAAGGCTTCCTGTTGAAGAAGAACAAAAACTGGAAAATTTCATATAGAGTTAAGTAGAAATAAATATAAAATTTTAAAATCAGCGCTATCAGCGCAATCAGTGTAATCAGCGAAAAATGATCAAAAAACTTTTTTCCGGACAAATCAATAGCATAACCGTCGCGGCGCTCCTGGTGGCGCTGTCTTCGCTTGCGAGCCGGTTCCTGGGGATATACCGTGATCGTATCTTGGCCGGTCAGTTCGGGGCCGGGGATACGCTGGACGCTTACTATGCCGCTTTCCGCGTGCCGGATATGATCTTTAATCTCCTCATTCTGGGAGCGTTGTCAGCCGGATTCGTTCCAATCCTTACCGCGCTCATCAAAGACACGAATTGTAAAGAGCGTTTTCACTTTTTGAAATGTCCGAACAAAGAAGCTTGGGAATTTACCAGCAATCTCATCAACGTTTTGTTTGTGGTGGTGGTGGTTTTGTCCGGCATCGGGATTCTGGTTTCGCCTTTTCTCATGAAGCTCATAACTCCCGGTTTTAGCGGCGACAAGCTGGACATGACCGTGACTTTGTCCCGGATCATGTTCCTGTCTCCGATTTTTCTCGGCATTTCCGGAGTGCTCGGTGGAATCTTGCAATCGTTCAAGCGTTTCTTGGTATATTCCCTCGCGCCCATCCTGTATAATCTCGGCATCATTGCCGGCGCGCTTTATCTGGTCCCGACATACGGCGTGCGCGGTTTGGCTTGGGGCGTGGTGATGGGCGCTTTTCTTCATATGTGCGTACAGATACCTTCCGTCTTCTCTCTGGGATTTCATTATTTTCCAAAAATTGACCTTAAAGCAAAGAATTTAAAAAATATTGCGGTCATGATGATTCCCCGAACCATGAGCCTCGCGATTTCGCAGATTGAAATCATGACCATCACGGTCATCGCTTCAACTTTGGCTGCCGGATCGCTTGCCATCTTTAATTTTTCCAACAATCTTCAATCTTTTCCAGTCGGGATTTTTGGAATTTCTTTTGCGATCGCGGCTTTCCCGACTTTGTCTGCCGTAGCCTTTGACCGGAAAAAATTGATTGATAATTTTTCCCATGTTTTTCGCCAGATCATATTTTTTATCGTTCCCTCCACTGTGCTTTTGCTTACTTTGCGCGCTCAAATTATCAGAGTAGTTCTTGGCACCGGGCAGTTCAATTGGGAGGATACGGTGCTTACCATCAACAGCATGGGATTTTTTATCATTTCACTTTTTGCCCAAGCCTCCATTCCGCTGCTTGTCAGGGTGTGTTATGCCCGCCATAATTCAAAAACCCCTTTTTTTATCGGGTTGTTTTCATCGGCGGTCAATGTGGTTTTGGCCCTGTATTTTAACCGCAAATTTGGTGTCGCCGGTTTAGCTTTAGCGTTTTCATTGGCCAATATCTTAAATTTTGCTTTGCTCTGGCTGTCGCTTCGTTTTGAGATCGGGGATATGGATGAAAAGCGCATCCTCGTATCCACTTCCAAAATCTGCGCCGCCGCGCTGTTTGCCGGCGTCGCCATCCAAGGATCAAAGCTTGTCGTTTGGCCGTACATTGATATGTCCCGGACTTTTGGAGTTTTCGCGCAGGGAATTTTTGCCGGCATCATCGGAATTTTAGCTTACATCGCATTTTGTTCGCTTCTCAGGAGCGAAGAATTCTTTTTGATCTGGAATTCCATCAAGCGCCGGATAAACTGGAGAAAAGTGGATACGGATGATAAGAGCGAGGCCAGAGGAATTTAAATTTTTGCTTAAAATGTTTTTGCCTATTTTGATTTGAGAAATAGGTTTTTTTTATTTGTTTTTATTTGGTTAAATATGTTATAATATAAACAATGTGAATAAGACTACGAAATACGAATTTGTACGAATATACGAATTCAATAATATACATATTTAAACTGCAGAGATTGCGATTGGTATATTCGTAATAATTTGTATTTTGTAGGAGTCTAAATACTATGAAAATAAAATCAATAAAATCTGCCGATATTTTCGGCAAACGAATCATCATCAGGGCTGATTTTAACGTTCCCATAAAAAACGGGAAAGTGTTGGATGATTTTAGGATTGTTGAGCAGTTGGAGACCTTGAGACTGCTTGTTGAAAACCAATGCAAGATCGTAATCATCGCGCATCTTGGACAGCCCAAACCGGAAGATATTGAAAAAGAAGAATTTTCTTTGGCGCCGATTGCTGAACGATTGAGTCATCTTTTGGGTCAAAAAGTTGAGTATGTCAGAGATATACTGGGGTTCAAGGCGTCTACCGCAGTCGCGAATTTGAAACCGGGAGAAATTGTCATGCTTGATAACATCAGATTTGATAAAGGCGAGCTCAAAGACAGCAAACAATTCGCGAAAAAATTGGCAAAATACGGAGATTTATACATCAACGAAGCTTTTTCCGTCAGCCACAGAGCGCAGGCTTCTGTGGGCGCCATAAAGGGGTATTTACCGTCTTATGCCGGTTTACATCTTGAAAAAGAAGTTGCGGAACTTATGAAAAGTTTTACTTCGCAAAAGCCTTTGGTCGCCATCCTTGGCGGAGCGAAATTGGAAACCAAGATTCCTTTGATAAAAACCATGAACAAAAAAGCTGATCATCTCCTGATCGGTGGAGCGCTGGCAAATGATTTTCTGGCGGCGGCGAATTTGGAAGTGGGGAAATCTTTGGTGGATACGGCCGGCGTTTATTTCATAAAAAAACATATATTTAAAAAAGTTTTGCTTCCGGTGGACGTGGTTGTCAGCACCGATAAGGAAGGCGGCAAAGCGCAGGTGAAAAGCGTCAATCATGTTGGGAAGAATGACTATATCTTTGACATTGGACCGGAAACTTTGAAGTTGTACGCGCACTATATAAACCAAGCCGGCACCTTGTTCTGGAACGGACCGATGGGTTTTTTTGAATTGAAGGATTTCAAACACGGAACCATGACGATTGCCCGACTCGTTGCCAGCCGATCAAAAGGAAAAGCCTACGGAGTCGTCGGGGGCGGAGAGACAGTGGAAGCGCTCAAAATGACGAAGATGATAGAGTACGTTGATTGGGTATCCACCGGAGGGGGAGCGATGCTGTCGTTTGTCGGCGGGGAGAAGATGCCGGGGCTGACGGGGATATTTGGAAAAAATTGAAAATGCAAAATGATAATTTAAAGTTAAAAATTGAAATAATCATAATCAATATACCTAATGTCAAATTTCCAATTTCCAATGACAAATCAATTTCAAAATCCTAATTTCAAATTCAAATATATTAATATTTTGTCATTTGAAATTAGGATTTGATTGGAAATTTGAAATTGGAAATTTGACATTAGTAACAATTCATAATAATAAATAATAATTTTAAATTTTAAACAGTCATTTTACATTTTTACGTATGTTCGAAAACCTAGAAAACAACCCGCCCAATACTCCCACTCCCGCGCTTGAATCAGAAAAGCCCTCCGTTCCTGCTGAAACAAAAGCGGAACCGGAAATTCCTTCCCCAAAGATCTCCCTGGAAGAACATATTGATAATCTTGTGTCCAAGGGCAAGAAGCGGGGAAAGCGTTATTCTATCATTGGGATATCATTGAGCATAATCATCGCCGCCATCGTTATTTATGTAGGGTATTATCTGTTTACGGAAGTCGGAAAGATAACAGGCAGCATGAACAAGCAGAGCGAAGCGATCATCAAGACAGAAAGCGCGGATACGGCCGGCAGATGCAAAGACAATTGCTGTTTGGCTTCGCTTGAAAAAATGAAAAAGCATGGATTCAGTGAAGTTGACTCCAGCGGAAATTGTGGGGAAGGATTCATGTCAAACAAACTGGATTGTGATACATCAGTTGTCTGGTGCGAAGAAGTTATAAGCGCTTCTTCAACCGAATTGCAAGCGCCGACGCAGTTTGAAGAACCGGAAATGGCAAGCGATACCCCGGAAATCGCGACCGGCACAGAATCGGTTTCAGAGATGAAAGATTCTGATTCTGACGGGCTTTTTGACGCGGATGAGCAAAAATACGGTTCAGACATAAACAATCCCGATACCGACAGCGATGGCTACAGTGATAGGGACGAAATTAAAGGCGGATACAATCCCAACGGAGCGGGGAAAATCATTAACTAGCATCAAGCATAGGCATGAAAAAAAATAAGCAAATGACAGAAAAAAATCTTGGTTTTACGTTGATAGAGTTGTTGGTTGTGATTGCCATCATTGGTCTCTTGTCAACATTGGCCGCCGCCGGCGTAAATTTGGCAAGGAAGAAAGCCATGGTTACGAAAGCGCAGAGCGATGTTGATCAGATTTTTAAAGCCATCACACTGCTGGCCAATGATGCGTTGGAATGGCCGGGGCATCAGCAGTATAACACAGTCTGCACGGATTTGGGGGCATTGTGCCCCGCTGACAATGAGATCTGCGGGCCGGATGACAGCGCTGTCCCGAACACTTGCGCGCATAGCCTGAATGATGGTGTTTCCGGAATTGTGACAAATGATACCGCCGCTCCTTTCCCCAGCTGGTCCGGTCCGTACATGCCGAGGATACCGGAAGACCCTTGGGATAACCAGTATTTTTTTGATACTGACTATATGGTTGATGAATACGGCAAGCCATGGGGTTGCGCGGATGGTACGGTTTCCAGCAATGTGGTTGCAGTCGGCTCTTACGGTCCGAACGGGATCGGTCCTTTGGACGGCGCGGGAGCCAATGATTGCGACGATGTTATAAAAATCATCAAATAGGATTAGATAAATGTTTAATCATTATTCGCGTCATTTGCATTTCATTCGTGTATTAGCATTATAATTTTATTGAATATAATGCTAATACGCGAATAATGCGAATGACACGAAATAAAGACGTATGGCAAAGATAAAAGCGATAAAAGCGCGAGAAATTCTTGATTCCCGGGGCAATCCGACGATTGAAACAAAAATCATCTTGGATAGCGGAGAAATTTCCAAAGCCAGCGTTCCTTCCGGCGCTTCAACCGGCATCCATGAAGCTTGGGAACTTAGGGACGGCGATAAAAAAAGGTATGACGGCAAGGGAGTCCTGAAAGCAATCGCCAACGTTAACACCGAGATTTTTGACGCTCTAAAAGGAATTGATATCGTCAATCAAGAAAAAATTGATGATGTTATGATAAAATTGGACGGAACGAAAAACAAAAAACGTTTGGGGGCAAATGCCATTCTTTCTGTTTCTTTAGCAGCGGCCAGAGCCGGAGCATTGGCTCAAGATTTGGAGCTTTATGAGTATATTGCTAAAACGTATGGATTTGATTCAAAAAAATTCAAGCTGCCGACGCCGTCTTTTAACATCTTTAATGGCGGCAAACACGCTGATACGAATTTGGATTTTCAAGAATTTATGATTTTGCCGCTAAAGAATGTCAGTTTTTCGGAAAAAGTCAGAATGGGGGCAGAAATTTTTCATGAGCTGGGAGTCGTTTTAAAAGACGCCGGGCTGGATACGGATGTGGGGAATGAAGGCGGATACGCTCCGGACATTTTTTCCAGCATCAAAGCTTTGGAATATATCATGGCAGCGGTTATCAATGCCGGATACATTCCGGGAAAAGACATCGGTCTGGGGATGGATGTCGGATCTTCGGAGCTTTTTGATGTCAGCAAGCAGAAATATATATTTAAATTAGATCAAGCGCAATATTCCCCTGATACGTTAATTGGACTTTACAATGAGTGGTTCCGTAAATTTCCGATCGTGTCCATTGAAGACGGCCTGGCGCAAGACGATTGGGACGGCTGGCGTGAATTGACAAAAGAATTGGGCGGACATATCTTGCTGATTGGAGATGATCTGTTTGCAACCAACATTGAGCGCCTGAGAAAAGGCTTGAAAGAAAAGGCGGCCAACGCCGTCTTGATCAAACCGAATCAGGTGGGGACTCTTTCAGAAACGATTGCCTGCATAAAGCTGGCCCAAGTTCATAATTACCAACTGATGGTATCTCACCGCAGCGGGGAAACTTGCGATGATTTTATCGCCGATCTTTCGGTCGCCGCCGGAGCCGACTATATCAAATCAGGGTCTTTATCGCGCGGTGAAAGACTGGCAAAGTATAACCGGCTTATGGAAATTGAAGATTCGCTTAGCTAATTTATTAAAAAATTTTAGAAAATATGACTGCTAGCAAAAAAAATACACCGTTGATCCTTATCATACTTGACGGTTGGGGCATTTGTTCTCCAAACCGAGGCAATGCCGTAACCATGGCTAAAACACCGACCATGAACGGCCTCGTAAAAAAATATCCCAGCACAAAGCTTCGCGCGCATGGAAAATATGCCGGGCTGCCTCCAAAACAAGTCGGGAACAGCGAGGCTGGGCACATGAACATTGGAGCTGGCAGATTGGTTGAACAGGATGTGGTTAAGATCAGCCAGTCGATTGATGATGGAACATTCTATAAGAATTCCGCTTTTACCGGAGCGCTCAGGCATATCAGAAAAATGGATTCAAAAATCCATGTTGTCGGGATGGTGTCTGATGGACAAAGCCCGCATAGCGATCCAAAACATCTGAAAGCCATTCTGACATTCCTTAGGAAAAATAAAGTCAAGGAGATATTTTTGCATCTTTTTACGGATGGCCGCGATTCGCCGCAGTATGCTTCGCTTAAGCTTCTGGACGATTTGGAGAGCGAGCTTCGGGGAAATGAACATATCGTAACTGTGATGGGGAGATTTTACGGCATGAATCGTCAGAAAAGCTGGTCCAAAACCGAACAAGCGTATAACACTCTTGTTTATGGGACGGGTAGAAAAGCTGATTCAGTCAAAGCGGCAATCACCGAAAGCTATAACAGGGGGGACAGTGATGAATTCATTGAGCCATATGTGATCGGAGAAAGATCTAAAGAATCCAGAATTCAAGATGGAGATAGCGTGATATTCTTTAATTTAAGATCCGACCGTGCCAGACAGCTGGCTAAAGTTTTTGTTCAAGAAGATTTTAACAAAATGAACCCCGGAAGTTTTAAGAGAAAAAAGCGTTTGGAGCATCTGTATTTTGTGGCCATGACGGATTTTGGGCCGGATTTGGATGATATCATAACAGCCTATCCGGGCGCTGATATCAAAGCTGCTCTTCCGACTCAGTTGAAAGATTTTTCACAGCTGTATATTGCTGAGTCTGAAAAATTCGCCCATGTTACATATTTTTTCAATGGCGGATACTCGGGTAAAGTAGCCGGAGAGGACCAGGAGATCATCCCTTCCCCGGATGTAAGGTCATACGACGAAACGCCGGGGATGAGCTCGGAAAAATTGGCAAAGATCGTGATTGATAATTTAAGCAAAGGGAAGAGCAAACACCCGAAATATGATTTTACTTTGCTGAATTTCGCGGCGCCGGATATGGTCGGGCATACCGGCAATCTTCAAGCGGGTATCAAAAGTTGTCAAATCATCGATAAGCTGGTAGCAAATATCGTTAAAGCGTATTTGGCGGTTAACGGAACCGTTGTTATTACGGCGGATCATGGAAACATTGAAGAGATGATCAATCTTGAAACCGGAGAAGTTGACACCAAGCATTCGGTTTACCCGGTTCCTTTCATTGTGGTTAACAAAAATTTAAGGAAAATAAAGCTGAAAACCAATGGGATCTTAGGTGATATCGCTCCCACCATTCTCAAGATTTTAGGTATAAAAAAACCAGCAGAAATGAAAAGAGAATCTTTAATCAAATAGCATATGCCGGAAAAAAACAAAATTCATAAACCGATTGTATTGATTATCTTGGATGGGTGGGGGATAAATCAAGATTATCCGGGCAATGCCATAACCAATGCCAAAACGCCAGCCATGGACAGATTGGTGAAAGAGTATCCGTCAACAACACTCAGGGCTTCCGGCGAATCAGTCGGCCTTCCCTGGGGGGAAGCGGGAAACAGCGAGGTCGGGCATTTAAACATGGGGCTCGGGAGAGTTTTATATCAGGATTTGCCAAGGATAAACAAAGCGATTGCAGATCAAACTTTTTATCAGAATGAAGCCTTGCTCAAAGCGGTTGAACATGTTAAAAAAAATAATTCCAATTTGCATTTTTTGGGAGTGGTTTCCAATGGCTGCGTGCATGCTTCGGTTGATCATCTGCACGCCCTGATGGTGCTCGCTCAGAAAAACAATATCCGCAATTTTTTCATCCATGCGATCCTTGACGGGCGCGATACGCAATTCAACAGCGGTTTGAATTTTATTCGAGGAGTGGAAAGAAGCATCAAGGAATTCAGCATGGGGCAGATCGCCACCGTTTCCGGCCGTTTTTATACCATGGATCGCAACAACAATTGGGATCGGACGGAAAAAGCTTACCTCGCTTTGACAGAAGGAATCGGAGAAAAGGGAACTTCCGCTTCTGACGCCGTTAGAGAGAGCTATAAGAAAAAAATATACGACGAAGAATTTCTTCCGACCGTTATTTTCAATGGCAGCTCCCCAAGCGCTTTGATAAAAGACAATGATGCGGTGATTTTTTATAATTTTCGCCCGGACCGGGCCAGACAGATAACGGAAGCTTTTATTTCCAAAGAGTTTAATCGGTTTAAACGCAAAAAATTCCTGCAAAATTTAGAATTCGTTACTTTTACCGAATACGATAAAAATTTTCCGGTAGAGATTGCTTTTCCACTCGAGGATATGAGTGGAAGCTTGGGGGAAGAGCTGTCAAAAGCCGGCGTAAAACAACTGCGTATTTCTGAAACTGAAAAATACGCGCATGTCACATATTTTTTCAACGGCGGCATTGAAACGAAGATGCCAGGGGAAGACCATGATCTCGTCCCTTCGCCGAATGTTTCCAGTTATGCCGAGAAGCCTGAGATGTCATCCGAAGAATTGACAAAGCGGATTCTGAAAGCGGTTGAAAGCGACAAATATGATTTTATTTTGGTGAATTTTCCCAATGCCGATATGGTCGGCCATACTGGCAATTTGGAAGCGGCGATAAAAGGAGTGGAAGCCTTGGATAAATGCGTTGATAAGATCGTTTCAGCCGTGCTGGAAAAAGACGGAATTGTGCTCATCACCGCCGATCATGGGAATGCGGAGATAATGTTTAACATGCAGACCGGGCAGATAGATAAAGAGCATACCACGAATCCCGTACCCATCATCATTGCCGGCAATGATTTTCATGGCAAGAGTTTCGGCTGGCAAGAGGGAGTGGGATCGGATTTGAGCCTGGCAACGCCTCAGGGCATTTTAGCTGACATCGCTCCGACCATATTACAGCTTTTTGATATTGCTAAGAGCGATAAGATGACCGGCGAGAGCTTGCTGTGGGAAAAAATATGATATTTTTTACAAAAAACAATGAATAACCATGGGAAAAAAATAATTTTTTTTACAAGCGCGATATTTTTGCTGCTGATTGCGCCGTTTTTTATTTTAAACATCGCCAGAGCCCAGACGAAGACTTCTTCTGATGCCATCGCTATCAGGATCATTCCCAATCCTTCGCATTTCAGCGCCGCTCTTTGGTATAAAAACAACAATTTTCATGGCTCGCCCCAATCTTTAACCGTTGACGGTTATGAAGGAGTGAGAGACGGCCGAACGGTTTATGTCAATGTCGGGAACATTGATGTTGCCAACAATCTCTATACCAACATTTACCTTATCTCATATAATCAATCAGCAGAACAGGGAACAGTGGATATCTTTGGAAATATTTTGAGATACTGGCGTTTTAATTCCAATGTAGCGAGCGCAGGAAAATGCCGCGAAGATGCCAAAATTTCCTGTTTTATGGATGATGAATGCACTACCCACGATTTTTGCACCAGCCAGAAAGCCAGAATAATCAGAGATGTCAAGCGCTTGTCTGATTTTGCCGAAACGGCAGATATTTTTAAAAATTATAGTACAGTAGATGCTTATCCGACTTTGAATTCCGGATCTTATTTGACGAACAGAACTTTATCCGTTTGGCCGAGCTGGAATGGAAGCTTGGGTAAAGAATTGAAAATCAGCCTGCCGGTTGATCCTGTAAACAAGATCGGCGCGTGTTTGCCTGAGTTTAACCAAGCGACTTGTTGGAATGAAAAGACAAGGAAATTTTCAGAAAATTGGCCGGAATTGCCCTCCGGCAGTTTGGTATATATGTATATCGGCCAAGCAGACGGTGCAAGATATGAATTATGCGCGGTGCGTGAAACAGGATATGTGATAACAGGAAAAAATTATTTTGGCGCCAGCTGTCCTGAATTCTGCCTGGACTATGATGGTGACGGATATGGAAGCCCAAGCTCCGGGGCCTGCAGTTTTCCTGAGACAGATTGCGATGATACGAATAAGCTTGTTTCAGTCGGTACTCCGGAAGCCGGCAATTGTTCTGACGGCTTGGACAATGATTGCGACGGCCTGGCTGATTGCGACGATCCTGATTGTTTTGGGTTTTTAGGGTGTGGCGCTCCGCCGGTTTGCGGAAACGCCTCTTGCGAACCGACAGAAAATTGTCTGGGCTGCTGGACGGACTGCAGCACCTGGGGAAATGCCGTCTGCGATGAAGCGTGCGGAGAATGCCCCTTGGGAGCGCATCAGAATCTGCTTGAATGCGCCTGCGGAAACGGTGAAATTGACTGCGGAGAACAATGTGATGGCGGGCCGGGATGCGATGCTTCCTGTAATTTGATATCCGCGGCCTGCACTGACGCTGACGGAGATTATTTTATCGAGGAAGCAACTGCCATAGCTGTCTGCAACAGCCTGCCGATTCCTCCTTGCGGTCCGGGTGAGAATGAAATGTGCGTTGGCAACAATGATTGCGATGATGCGAGCGTCAGCATATTCCCAGGAAATCCTGAAAGCTGCGACGGTTTGGACAACAACTGTTCTGACAATAATCATCTTGACGGCATCAATCCGGCGGAGGTTGATGAAGGCTGGACCGAAGAGACTTGCGGATATAAATGCGGCTTTAATTACAGTTCTTCCCGATCAGGAAATCTGCGCTGCTGCGGCGATGACGCCGGAGAAGGGGGTCCGTTTCAAAGCAACGAGAAAACGCCGATTGATCTTTGCGGTGATGCTTTTGACAATGATTGCGATGGCAAAAATGGCACAGTTGGTTTGGATGAAGAATGTTTGCCTTGTCTATCAACAACTTTCATAAATGAGAGAGCATGGTACGTGCTGGGTCAGCCGGATTGCGATCAATGCAATCTGGAAGGAAGCCAAGATCCTGATCAGGATTTTGAAGATTGGAGCGCTTTTCCCGGCAAGGCAGACCAGTGCGATTCTGATTGCGGTACCGTTAGCGCCACAATCCATGTTGGCGATTATCAGCCAATTGAAACAAGGTGCGATGGCATTGACAACAATTGCAACGGCTTGATTGACGACGGCTTGGGTCAGACCACCTGCGGATTGGGGCCTTGCAATCACACGATAAACAATTGCATCGCCGGCGTCGCGCAAACATGCAATCCGCTGCAAGGCGCAATCGCGGAAATTTGCGGCAACGCGATTGATGAAGACTGCAATGGTTCCGATCTTGTCTGCGGTCCTGTCTGCACGGACGCGGATGGAGACAGGTATATAGCGGAAAGCGTCAATGTATCGCTCTGCGGCAATGTCTGCGGCCCGAGCGATAATTTGCCATGCATCGGCAACAGCGATTGCGATGACGCGAATATTTTTAGATATCCAGGAAATCCTGAAACTTGTGATAACTTAGATAACAATTGCAATGTCACGATTGATGAAGGCTGTGACGATGATACAGATGGCCATTGCGATCAGCTTATGAGTATTTTTTACGTCAATACGATAAAAACCGGTTTGGATGTTTGCCCGATTTCCACGAGTGTCGCGAGCACTTGGGACTGTAATGATACTGATTCCGGAGTTCGACCGGGTGCTGTTGATATCTGCGGGAACGGCATTGATGAAGATTGCAGCGGCAGCGATCTGCCCTGCGCTCCCCTCGGCTGTACTTTCCCGTTTACTTTCCCTTGCGTTTTTTAAGACAATAAAATAATTATCCATCAAAAAACCGCCGAAAAATTGTATTTTCAGCGGTTTTATGATACGATAAGAAAAGGTTTTTTTAACCAAAAATAAGATACCCCAGAAAACTTACACAGAATCCGATCAGCGAACCGGCAACCACTTGAGAAGGAGTGTGGCCGATGTTTTCCAAAAGATGCGGATACTTTGCGTCAAGGACTTGATCGTTTTTCAGATCTTTTACCAAGACATTTAGGATATGTCCGTGCTGTCCGAGGTATCGTCTGATTCCGAGCGCGTCTCTGATGACGATGATTGCCATGATGAATGCAAGCGCGAAAATCGCTGAGTCAAAACCTGCTTTCAGTCCGACAATCGTTGTTAATGATACGATCAAAGCGCTGTGGCTGGAAGGCATCCCGGAGTAGATGAACAAGTTTTTGAATGACGGCTGCAACCGGTTGCTTTTGATGAAAATCTTGCTGAACTGGGCGATCAAAAGCGATACCAGCGGCAGGATGATGATGGCGTATGGCATGTATTTGTTATAGATTATAATAGTTTAAGGATAAAGTTAATTTATATGGGATATTTAATTTCTTCCATTTATGGCATTGTGCAAGGCGTTACGGAATTTTTGCCTGTTTCCAGTTCAGGCCATTTGGTTTTGTTGCACCGATTTTTACGTTTGCCATTTGAAAATGAATTGTTGTTTGATGTTATTCTTCATCTGGCAACTTTGATCGCCTTGTTGATATTTTTTTGGAAAGACATCAGAAGCATGATTGCGTCATGGCTTTTAAGTTTTGCCGGCAAGAAAGATGAATACAGCGCTTTGAGCTGGGTAATCATCGTCGGAACGATTCCGGCGGCCCTTGGCGGGGCATTGTTTGAAGATCAGATTGAAAGCAGTTTAAGATCTCCGTTAATTGTCGCTGTTATGCTTGTCCTGGTCGGGATTTTTTTTATGATCATGGAAAAAATCAGCAAACAGATAAAAACTTTAAAAGACATCGGACTCAAACAATCTTTCATAATCGGTGTTTTTCAGGCTTTAGCTCTTGTTCCCGGCGTTTCCCGCTCAGGTATTACAATTATAGCAGGTCTTGGGGCAAATTTAAAGAGAAGCGAAGCGGTTAGATTTTCATTCCTTTTATCAATCCCGATCATAGCTGGAGCAGCGATAACAAAAATTCCGCTGCTCTTTAGCGGAACCACAACCGGAAACGAGGCTCTGCTTTTGGCGATCGCCTTCGTTTCTGCGCTTTTCTCGGGATACTTTGCGATAAAATATTTCTTAAAATATGTGGAAAAATATGATTTGAATCTTTTTGCTTATTACCGTTTTGTCTTAGCTCTTTTTATAATTTTATATATGTTTTTTTAAAGTCAAGGCGTAGAGGCCGGTTGTCAGCGATCGGAAAAATGTCAATCCGATCAGGGTTGATATGGAGATAAGGATTGCGACAATGAGAAAATAGTTTTCTTGAGATTTGCCGCTGATAAATCCGGATAGCTTGTTTTTCCGGTCCATATCAGCGGGACTTAAGAGCGTTAGATATTTTTCACTCAGATAAATATCCTGATCTTGTTTGACATTGTTATCCATGCTCAGAATTTTTTTGTTTTCATCGAAATTTACGTTTAAAACCATGGCAGGAGATTTTATAAAATTCTTTGAAACCGGTTCGGTTTTAGCTGTGATTTTCGCAGAAGCCTCTGGCGCTCCGAAAAATTTGTACGATCAAGATGGTGTTTTTGCTTTCAAATTTTCCATCAAGAACCGCAACGCCTGTTTCTTTGAAGCGTTCGTTAAGCAGATTCTGTTTATGAGTGGGGGAGTCAAGCCAAGCATTGATTGTTCCTTCGGAAGAAATGAAATCCATTGCCAAATTTTCTCCGACATACGTATATTCGTATTTTTCATCTTTTATCCAGGAAGAAAAAGCGCGGTCAGCGATCGTGTGGCCGAAATGACTGTTTTTAAAAATATCCTTAGCTTTTTTTTGCGCCGCTCTTGTCAAAAGCTCATTTGTTATTAAAGGATCAAGTCCTTTTTTTATCCTTTCATAATTTGCTAAACGGATGATATTTTCTTCAGTGATGGAAGTGGAATTTGCATAATTTGGCAATAAAAAAATCCCTATCAAAAGCAGAAATAGAGAATTAATGGCGTAAATACGCAAATAATTTTTAAATTCTTTTTTCATTTTTTTATTTTTGTTTTTATTTGTTTGTCAAAATCCTTTGGCGCAGTATGAATTTTGATGATTTAATTATAGCACAAATATCGGAAAAAAGCAAGTTTTTTTGAATGCCTTGTTGTTAGTTGGTTTTTCTTCTGGTAAAATACAGGTACGGCAGTTTAAGATTTTTTATGCTTTAAAAAATATATTTATGAAATTAATCATTCTTGCCGGCGGTTCTGGGACGCGCTTATGGCCCGTTTCCAGAAAATCCGCCCCCAAACAGACAAAACCCATAATCGGCAACCAGACATTGATTGCGAAAACCTATGAAAGATTAAGATCAGGGTTTCAAAGAAAAGATATTTTTATCGGAGCCGGAAGCGAACACGCTCTTTTGATCAAAAAAGACTTGAAAGATTTTCCCGAGGCCAATTACATCTTAGAGCCGGCCAGACGAGATACGGCCGCCGCTATCGGCTTGGCCGCTGTTTATGCCAGCCAGAAAAATCCAAAAGAGATTATCATAAACATAAACTCCGATCACTTTGTGGAGAAGGAAAAAGAATATATCAGGATTCTCAAGTTGGCGGAAAAAATTGTCAAAAAGAAACCAAGCTCGGGCGTGCTCATTGGAGTCAAGCCGACTTATCCGGAAACAGGATACGGATACATCAAGATGGGCGAGCAAGCTTTTGAAATAAATTCCGATAAGATATTCAAGATTGAAAGATTTGAAGAAAAGCCTGACCAGAAAACCGCTGAACAATATATGGAGGGCTGGGAGTATCTATGGAATCTTGGGTGTTTTATTTTTCGCGTTGATACTCTTTTAAAGTTATACCAAAAACATTTGCCCCGGATGTATAAGCGATTGATGAAGATACAAAAGGCCATCGGAACTCCCTCGGAAGAGCAAGTGTTAAAATCTGAATTTTTAAAAATTGATCCGATTTCAATGGACTATGGCATCATTGAGAAGGCGGCTGATTTATATGTGATACCTTCGGATTTCGGCTGGGCAGATGTCGGCAACTGGGGAGCCGTGAAAGATATTTTAAGCGAGAACAAAAAAAAGAACATCAAAAAAGGCAAGATCGTCAGCATCCAAAGCAGCAACAACCTGCTGTATAATTTTACGGATAAGCTGGTGGCGGCCATCGGCGTAAAAAATATGATCTTGATTGAAACCGAAGATGCGGTTTTGCTTTGCCCCAAAAATCGCGCGCAAGATATAAAAAAGATAATAGACAAAATCACGAATAAGAAAAATTTAAATAAATTTTTATAATCAAAAATTTTTAGGATGAAAAAAACCATTTTCTTAATCTTCATAACCATTATCCTTGTCATCGTGTCGTATTCTTTTTATTTTCAATTCAAAATTGAAAATCCGGCAGGAACAGAAAACGAGCCGGTAGCCTTTACGGTCAAGAACGGACAAAGTTCTTTGGATATTGCAGAGAGCCTCCGCGACCAAGGCCTCGTCAGTTCAAAATATTTTTTTACCGCATATGTAAAGAAGGCAAATTTGGGCGCGTCTCTCAAAGCCGGAGAATATATTCTGAGTCCAACCATGTCCATCAAGGTGATCGCTGACATCCTGGCAAAGGGAGAGACCCTGGAAAGAGAAAGAGCGATCAAGTTCATTGAAGGCTGGAGGATTGATGATATGAATGATTATCTAAAAAAAGAAGCGGTTACTTTTGATGATGGCTTTAAAAATCTGGCGGAGCAAAAACTCAAAGACACAAAATTATCTTTAGGAAATTATACATTTTTTAAAGATGTCCCGGAAAGCGTTGATTTGGAAGGATTTTTGTTCCCTGACACATATCGCATTTTTAAAGACGCGAAGACTGAAGATGTAATTTATAAGATGTTGGATAATTTTGATGCCAAGCTGACGCCACAGATGCGGGACGACATCAAAAAACAAAACAAAAACATTTTTGAGATCATAACGATGGCCTCTATCATTGAAAAAGAAGTCCGGAGCGTTGAGGACATGAAACTGGTATCAGGAATTTTTTGGAACAGGATCAAGCGGGGACAGCCATTGGAGTCGTGCGCGACTTTGGCTTACATTCTGGGAGTCAACAAAAAGCAGTATTCTCTTGAAGACACCCAAATTGATTCCCCGTATAATTGTTATCGCAACCCCGGCCTGCCTCCGGGACCGATCAGCAACCCTGGCCTGAATGCCATCAGCGCCGCGATTTATCCGGCGAAAACGGACTATCTGTATTTCTTGACCAGTTCCATTGACGGTAAGACGATCTTCAGCCGGACTTATGATGAGCATTTGCGCAACAAGGCTAAATATTTGAAATAATCGAATAAAATAATGTAGGGACAGGTCGCGACCTGTCCCTACATTATTTTATTTAAATTATTCCCAAAAAAACCAAAAATATGTTATAATATCAATATGTTCATAGATCAGGAATGGAAAAAACAAAAAGAAGATTTTAGCTCCAAAAGCTTGGAAGACGAGATTGCGGGGCAAGCCAAGAAGCGCAAAATGATATATTTAGCGCTTGGGTTTTTTGCGTTCGCGGCGATTTTTGTTCTGGTTCTAATTGTATATTTGAATTCTCAAAATAATCCGGAAATATCTTTAAACACCGGCGTCAAGCATTCTGAAAAAAAAGGCAGCAGCACCGTTTCCGTGCTGCCGAATGATTTTGGCGGCAATGGAGACAGTTCGCTGAACGGAGGCGGCCAGAGCAACCTGAAAGCGGAAGAAATGCAATTCGGCAGTTTTTATGAGAAGCCGGAAGCTTATCTGGCGACGAACACCAGCCGTTTTGATCTGCCCATCAACATCAAGTCGGAGGTTTTGAACTATTACGATGTATCCCGGAAAGTGGACATTGAAAACCAGATCCAGGAAATCAATGCCAACGGATTTTCCATGCTTGACCCTCAGTTCAATTCAAAGACCAGCGATTTTTTTACGATGTATCGCAGTCTTTTTGATGCGCAAATTCCGGTTTTTATAAGCAGTGATTTTATTTTGTATTATTATCAGAATAATCTGAAAGAGATTTATAAAGATATTGAAAAAAATGTATTTTATGACAGTCTTTGGAACATCAACAAAAAATTGTATGACATTTCGCTGGCCCAGTACCGAAATGTTTATGATAAGACCGGAACAGTCAATGATCCGGTTTTGGAAGGGGAGCGTTTGAAGACCGTTTTTTTGGCAGTCAGTTTGAAGCTTTTAAAGCCGAAAGAAGACCAGATAAACCCGAATGAGAATTTTATAGATGAAAACAAATTTACCGCCGAGGAGAGCGGCGTATACTATTTTGACATTCCCAGCGATTTAAAGGCGGAAGTTGACAAAGAAGTGAGCTTGATAAGCGAAGCCAAGTCGCTGTCCAAATCTCCGGTTTTCCTTTATGAGAAAGATTATTCCGCTTTCAAAGTCCCTGATGACTACAAAACTCATGCGAAATTAAAAAATTACTTTTTGGCAAAAAAATGGATGAATTCTTTTTTTCCTTTGTTTTATAAAAGCGAAGACTGCCCGGATTGCTTGCTGGACTATAACGATTGGCTAAACAACTTTGCCGCCGCTTCATTTTTGGCGGATGATTTTAAAAACAATCAAGAGCTAAAAAATCAGTGGGCGCTTGTTTATAAATTCATATCATTTTTTGAAGGGTTAAAAAGCGATTTGACTTATCTGCATTTTAACCAGGCCTTTAAGCAGGAATTTCCGGGAGGCTATTCATTGCCAGCGTTATTCTCAAATGATAACAAGCACAGGCAGGAAAATCTGATTTCTTTGCGCAATGCGATCGTAGCGAACAAATTTTTACCCATTGAAGGCGGGACTCAGATTCAAGACAAAAAAAACATGGGCATGAGGATCCTGCAAGATAATTATTGGCCCAATGACTATATCTTCTCTCAGCTTACGGGAAGTGACCTTACAAGCAATGATACCAAGAGTCAGGCCATGAAAAATACTTTATGCTCAGGCGGCGATTTTGTGTATCGTTGTGTTGGCTTTGGGGGCGATATTCTCAGTCTGATGTCAATCCTCCCAGAGAGCAATGAATATTATATAAAAAACACCGATTATGCCGGTTATGACGGGAAGATATCCGGTCTGCTTGGACAATTGGATAAATTTGACAAGTTTAACTGGAATGCAAACGTTTACTGGATAAATGTTGATTTGTCAAAAACCTATTCCGGTTTTTATAAAGAAAATTTAAGCCGTCTTTCCAAAAATAGCAGCTGGATGGATGAGAAGGTCGTTAACAGCATTCTTGGATCTTGGACCAACATCGGTCTTCCCGCGGATGAATGGGAAAATTATCAAGACGGCCCCAGCGGTAATCTGAGTTTTTCGGCAGGCTGTGATTTGCAAAGCTATGTTGAGCCGAATATCTTGTTGTACTCGGATCTGATAAAGAGAAACAACATGCTGCTTAAATCCATTGAAGTCTTAAGGGTCGGGAGCAACATCAACGCGGCTTTTATCAGCATCAATGAGATGAACAAGGATTTGAATTTTGTGAAGAGAATCGCGGATATTGAATTGAGCGGAGGAAGCCTCAATGAAGAAGGCTGTCAAACTTTAAAGGAATTTGTAAGCGATACCAAGGTAAAAAGAGAGGGCGTAAAAGAGTTTGTCATCAAGCAGTATCAGAAGGGAATAAAAGAAAATATCAGCGGGGTTAAATTGATGGCTTATGTATATAGCACCAAAAATGGAGATAAAATCATTGTGGTTGGGCCGGTTTTTAACTACCAAGAGCAAATAAAGTAAAAAATTTATCTTATATTGGTTATTTTTTTGTTATTGACAAATTTCCATATTCTGTTAAAATAACAGCATTACAAATAAATAGTCGCAGACAGCAGGTGTTTAGGGGTCCTAAACTTAATTACCCGCCGAGACAATTATTCTTTTATTGTTTGCGACTTTTTGAGTCGTTTTTTTATTTTATCCATTAAATAGATTTACAAAATACAAATTTATACAAATATACAAAACTAAGCCGCCAGGTTTGGACAAGAGAAATGTTTATTCGTATATTTGTAAATGTTCGTATTTTGTATTTATAAAAATATGCCAAAGACAAAGGGACAAAAAGTAGCAATCCTTGCAAGTTTAAAAGAAAAGATCAGCGCGTCAAAATCAATCGTTTTTGCCGGCTTCAATGCTTTGGGAGCGAAAGAAGGAGAAGAACTGCGGAAAGAATTAAAAAAAGAAAACTCGGAGTATTGTGTTGCCAAGAAGACTTTGCTTGACCTGGCTTTCAAAGAAAACAAGATCGAGGGGATTGACGCCAAAAGTTTTGGAGGAAAAATCGCGGTCATTTTCGGATATCAAGACGAAGTCGCTCCGGCCAAGATTGTTGATAAATTCATGAAAGGGAAAGAAGGCAAGATTGAATTTGTGGGCGGCATGCTGGAAAACAAGCAATTATCAAAAACAGAAATAGCGCAATTGGCAAAATTGCCAGGCAAACAAGAGCTTTATGGCAAACTGGTCGGCACTCTCAATGCTCCAATATCAGGCTTTGTGAATGTGTTGGCCGGCAACATCAGGGCTTTGGTAAATGTGCTTAAAGCCATTGAAGAAAAAAAAGCGTAGAGCTTTTGATTTAATTTTATAATTAATTTTTATTATATAACATAATTTAGTAATTAAATCAGATGATACGATGTTATCATTTATAAATTACTATATAAATCTATGACAGAAGAAACAAAAGTTGTTGAGGTTCCCGCAAAATTCAAATCCCTGGTCGAGGAAATCGAAAAAATGTCAGTCCTGGACTTGGCTGAATTGGTGAAGATTTTGGAAGAGAAATTCGGAGTTTCCGCCGCCGCCCCGGCTATGATGATGGCCGCAATGCCCGGAGCAGCCGCTGAAGAGGTGGAAGAAAAGACCGAATTTGACGTTGAGCTTACGGAAGCCGGCGGAAACAAGATTGCAGTCATCAAAGCTGTCCGCGCTTTGACCGATATGGGACTTAAAGACGCTAAAGATTTGGTAGACGGCGCTCCGAAAGTCGTAAAAGAAGGCGTAAAGAAAGAAGAAGCGGAAAGCATGAAGAAACAATTGGAAGAAGCTGGTGCGAAAGTAACTTTAAAATAAACGAAGATATAAAAAAACAGGAATCGGCCGCGGCCGGTTCCTGTTTTTTATTGGATATGAGTAGTTTTGATTGTAAATACTTGGTTGCCGTTCAAAACATATAAAGCCTGGTTTTTTTCGTCAACGCTAAAGTCTTTCAAGTTATCAAAAGCGGCAGAGGTATATTGGATGATGAATTGGCCCTTTTTATCAAAAACGACCACTCTTTTTTCTTTCGGCTCTCCCACGTATATAAAGTCAGAGCCTTCACTGGTTTTGATAAGTGTCGGATTTTGGATAACCGGGTCAACTTGCTCCAGGGAGAATTCCGTCTGGTTTCCCCTGAGGAGCCTGATTACGCTTCCGTCGCTGTTGATGATATAGATATATCCATCGATAGCGATATCCAAGGCTTTGCTCAGGTCCAGGCTTTCATTGTTCCAAACGACAGGCGCGCCGTAAGAACCGTTTGATTTGGCGAATCTGTATATTTGATTTTTTGTCTTGTTGATGATATATAAGCGCCCGCCGTAAGCATCGGCGGCCGTAAAATCATTCAAGACCGCAGTCGTTGTTAGGCTTAAATTTTTCAATTGATTAGCGCTAACATCAAGCTCAAAGACAGAAGTCCCGTTGAAATATGCGATTGAATTATCAGAGGTAACAGCGGAGATGCCCAGGGAGGTGATGGGGGCGTCCAAATCCGTGACCGTGGTAACGGTTTTGTCTTTCACGCCGATGATATAAACCGATTTTTGTTTGGAGTCGGCAGAATATAAATTGTTGTTGGCCGGGATAAGATTCAGATTGTCTGGCATAGCGCCTGGATTGATGTTGATGAGGTCAACAATCATCTCAGGGCTATCCGCCACTTCCGCTTTGCGGACTTTGTTCAGCTGGTTTTTCATTTTAGCTTGAAAGTCTTCATATTGTTTTTTTTGCGCTTCCGTATCTTTGGGGAAATTTTCCAAGAGAGCGTTTAACTCCGAAAAAAGATTTTGTGCGCCTTTGTCGTTGCTGTAGAGTAGATTAGCCTCAATCTGGTTTCCTTTTTTTTCAATGTCAGCCACCAGCTGTTGGTAGCTGGCGTTCGTTTCTTCGATTTGTTTTGAGTGTCTGGCTATCTGGATGTTGATGATGATGGCAATGAGCGAAAGGCCGGCGATTGTCAGAAGCAGCTTTTTTTTGTTGTTTAAAATTTTTGCTTTGGCAAGAATTTTTTTTATGCCATCAGCCGTTTTTTGAAAATAAAACGAGACGGTTTGCAAATTGGAAAAGGTTTTTAAGATATAGAAAAAAATATTCAAAATTCCCGACAGGTAATTTTTCAGGAAATTGGTGATTTTTACCCGGTTGAAAATTTTCCTTTGTCTTTTGGAATATATTTTGTCTTTCAGGATGATGGTTTGATTTTTTTTCGTCTTTGCCGGACCGGATAGCAAAGCGAAAGCAGCCAGCAGCCAGTTTTTGGCTTTGAACATTCCCGTGGGGCTTAAGATCTTTTCGGTCGCATCCTCCGTCCGGCTCAGATCCAGAAAAGATTCGGAACTGGTAATTTTGGAAGCAGGACGGGGCATGGCCGGCAAGGACTGGCTGTTTTTGATGATGATTCCGGAGAAAGTGATAAAATAATTTATGCGGGAAAGAATGTTCTTGATTTGTTCCGCGGCGCCGATGGGCGGCAGGGTCGTGATCGTTTCAATGATCTGCTTGCTGGAAAGATATTCCGGGAGCGCTTCGTTGGTTATAAGAAAATGCCCTTGAGGGGGGATTTTGCCATTGATGATGTTGGAAAAAATTTCCTGCTTCTGGGCTTTTTCTTCGTCTTTGGTTTGTTTTGTAATGTTTATGACCTTGAAGTCTTTGTCCGAATCCCCGGATTCATTTTTGACTTTGTGGATAAGGAGAACATTGTTCTTGCCGGTGTTTGAGAAAAAAATCTCATTGTCATACAGGAGGCCGGCGGTGATGTTGATGTTTTTGGCGGGAAATTTTATTTTTTCTTCTTCCAGAAATTCATGGAATTGCTTGTTGGTTTTCGCCAGAGCCGCTTCAAAGATATGCTCGGGTTTTAAACTGTAGATCTTTTCTCTGAGAATCAGCTTATCGCTTTGGTAGTAATTGCGGTTTATGCTATCAATCAAGAAATTCATGATCTTTACGCTGTGGCTGTTCTCATCTTCCATTTCAATCAGAATGAAAAGCTTTCCGGCTAGGTTCTCTTTTTCCAAATCGACTTGCGCGATGAAAATTTCGCTCAGAAGCGAAGATTTTTTGCCGGGAACGATTGAAATTGGCGCAATTTTGTAGTTCTGCATTACCTTGAATAGTTTAAGGGTAAGTGATATGTCTATGCTTTATTTGTGTTTTTCGTTATTCGTTGTTTTTACCGCGGATATTACGCGGATTGATACGCGGATTTGCGCTGATAGCTTGTATATAAATACGAAAATTCTCCCTTTTGTTGTTGGTGGAAGTTTTTATGCTTTTGACTTTATCTGTATATATTATTATACTATAAACATACGTAAAATATCAACCTATGTTAAATAAAATTTTTGGTTCACACTCACGGGTTAAAATTTTGAAGATTTTCTTGTCCAAGCCGAATGAGAAATTTTTTATCCGGCAGCTCGCGCGCGATCTCAAACTGCAGGTAAATTCTGTCAGGCGCGAGCTGGAAAATTTGGAAGAGTTTGGCTTGCTGTCTTCAGAATTTGACGAGAACGCGCCGGAAGAGCCAGCTCCGGAAAGAGAGGATTTTTTGGTGCAGTCGGTAAAAGATATCAAGATCGCGAAAGATAAGCATAAGAAAAACAAAGAGGCCGTGGTTCAAAAGACTGACAAGAAGTACTACCGGGTGAACAAAGATTTTGTACTGTTTGAGGAGATCAAGGCTTTGATCATGAAAGCGCAGATTCTGTATGAAAAAGATTTTATAAAAAAGCTTTACAACGCCGGAAAACCCAAAGTGCTTATTCTCACGGGACTCTTTGTGAATTCACCGGCTCCGGTTGACATTCTCATTGTCGGGCAGTTCAACAAGGTTAGACTCTTGAAGGTCATAAAAGAAATGGAAGCCGACCTTTGCCACGAGATAAATTATACGGTCATGAATGTTGCTGAATACAAGTACCGCCGCGGCATCACGGATGTGTTTTTGTATGATATTTTTGAAAGGAAAAATATTAAAGTTATTGATGAGATTGAGTAGGATTATCTTGCAAAACCAAATTGACTTTACCCTCTCATTGTGATAATTTGTAGGCACTTGATTAACTAAATTTATCCACTTTTATGAAAAATCAGAAGATTATTTTGTTGTTCTTTGCCGTGGCAATCTTCGGGCTGTTTTTTTCCCATACTGAATGCGGAGAAACCAGCACAGCCAAAGATTACCAAAAAGGGAAAATTGCTCAGATTGACGGGAGGGACTTTTTGTTCGTTTCCAATTCGGAATTCATTGAAATTCTGGAAATAAGCAAAGATAACAAATTGGTACAGGCCGGCGAAGTGAGGGGAATGGAGGCGATAAATGATTTGGGCGTGATGACAATTGCAAACAAACCCTACTTGATCGTTTTAACCGGCAGGAATCTCATAAAGTATGACATCTCCAATCCGTATCTGCCGACGATCGTCTTGAAAAGAGATTTGCTTGTCAAAAGAAGCGGTAATTATGATATCGGATACATGGATTCCATGTCGGTTGCCGGCAATTACATCTTTACGGCCGGAGAGAAAGGCGTTAGAAGATTCATGTCTGATAACCTGTTCGTGGATAAGATACTCTACTTTGAGAAAGCATTCGGTTTGGAGGCCGGGAGCAAATATCTGGCAGTCACGACTCAGGAAAAAGGATTGATTTTTGATGTTGAAGGCGGCAATCTGATCAAAAGCGTGGGCCTGGAAAACGCGGACAACACTGTCAGAAAGCCGACGATCGGCACGGATGGAAATATATATTTCCCATCCGATAACAGCATTGTGAAAATCAACACTCACGACTCATCTTCTGAAGAATATACGAATCCCGTAAAGCCGGGAGTGACATATAGCTACGCGGCTGATTTTGCGTCAGAAAGCGAAGTGTTTTATGTCAATGGATATGGCGTGACCAAACTGGATAAATTTTTGAACAAAGAGAAATTCTTATATGCCGCTAATCCCAACGTGTTCGGATCAAACTCCTGGACAACTTATCTTGATGCTACGACCACGGCCTGCGGACTGCGCATCGCCTTGTTTAACCAGTCATCCGTAATTTTGGCTGACGAGAATTTGAGGGTGTTGGATCAGTACCGGTACGCTCCGCTCTACATTGACAGCATTTTGAAGCCGACGGAATTGTCTTTAAGCATTGGCAGGAATGTGGGAGTGGCAGGCGATAAGATTTCAGTTTCTGTTTACGGATTTTGGCCGAATGAAATCGTATCCATCGGATTTTACGATGCGGTTGACAGATATCCGGTAAAAGCTGATAACCTGGGATCGGCCAGCGTTGTTATCACCGTGCCTGATGGGTCAAAAGGAAACAAAGCAATCAGCGCGATCGGCGACCGGTCGGGCTTAAGTTATCAGACGACGTTTGAGGTGAAATAATGTTTTTTATTTAAATATTTTAAAACCCCCTTTTGGGGGTTTTATATTGCGGCCCCATTCATGTTATAATATACAAAAGGCGTATAAAATATGTGTACAGCAAAAAAACTGCTACTTATAAGAATAACCATTTGGCTCATAACCTTTGTCGCGCTGGGCTGGTTTTTGTATATGGGCGTGGTTCCTTTTGGGAAAGTGCAGTATGATTATGATTTTTCAAAATCAAGCGGATTTATCAGCAAGTTGTCGCCCACGGAAAGAGTGGAGGAGAAGAGGAACGGATCGCAGAAAATCATTGGTAATCCGGTGTATTTTTCTTTGTATACTCCGCGCACTTTTGACACTGCGAAAATCATTTTGGAATATGAAAACCGGGATGCCAGACTGCTGGAAGTCGGAGTTTTGGCGGATAAAACCGTTTGGCGCTACGACTTGAAGCCGGTTATGAATGCCACGCTTGATCAGATCGCGCTGGTCTGGGATACAATTCGCGAAGGAAACCTTGTTTTGTTTCAAAAAAACAAGCAGTACGGCACAATCTCTGATTTTTTAAGCCATCCTCCAGAAATGGGAAAAATCGCAGTTTATAATTATGACTGGAACACCAGTTATAAGATTGCAGATTACAAAAACGGGGAAAAACCGGCAGCCAACATACCTCCCTTGCAAGGCTCTTATCAATTTTATGCTTACGTCCAGGATGAGAATTTGTCTTTTGATTTTACGTTCCAGGATCAAAATCAAAACAAAGATGCGGATAACATTGATATATTTCTCTATTATAAAAACAAGTTGATCGGGAATTGGAATTTGCCCGATGACGGAAATGTTGCTGATGACGGCAAAGCAGGTTCAGAGCAAATGAAGAACCTCAGCGTGCCGGGCCTGCCGGAAGGAGCATATAAAATTGAGATCAAGGCTAATGACGATATCGTAACGGAAAAAATTTCTACGAGCCAAAGCAAACTGTCGTTCATCGGCAAGTTGAAAATCTACGTTAGCGGCGGTGATATCAAAGTTTTTACGGACAGCAAAAAAATCGGGGTGTTAACCGCGGAAGCCGGAAGCTTGCAAAAGATTACGGCCGGAAAAAACGAGTACGATATCAATGAAACGTATAAGCAATTTCAGTTCAGTTTGGAAAAGGCGTCTTCGTCCGATGATTATGTTGAGATCGGACTGAAGGCAGGCGGACTGCTGATTTCAGGCGACGGCATTTTCAGTTTTGGAAAAGAGGCGATGCTTAATCCGGAATTCAAGCGAGCCGATAACAATCTGGACGCTAAGACTGACGGCGTGGAATATGTCATCGCCCGGTATCAAAGTCCGGAGCAGGAACCAGGGTTTCAAAAATCAGAAATCGTTTTTGACTTGAAGGGCAGGTACCGGGAAAATGGCAAATATAGTTTTATAATTTCCGCGCCTGAGCTTAGCCTTGAGGATCAATCAGGCAAAGCGGTAACATTAAAAAAAATAAGCGTGAGCCTGGAAGGTAGAAGCCTGAAAGATAAAGTGAAGGAAAAAATTTCCGGTTTATTCAAAAAATAACATTTAAAAAATTTATGTTTTTTATTTTACAAGAATTGTTTTACGCCACGACTTTCTTTTTGTTTTCTGCCGCCCTTTTGGAGGCATTCTGGCCCGGGCTTATTTTATCATACCTGAATTTGAATATAATCTTGATTTTATGGCTTATTGTTGGTATAGTGGTATTGCTTATCAAGGATAATCAGGGCAAAAGAACTTAAGAATAATATGGTAAAATTTTCAAAAAATTGGCCGTTTATTTTGTTTTTGCTGTTTTTTATTTTTCCGATGCTCGGGAAAAAGGGCATCGTATTTTTGATTGTGCTGGCTTTGTTTTTTGCCGCATTTTTAAAGATCAAGAACAAAATGAATCAAGGCAATTTTGGTAATTTTTTTAACAATCTTTTTAAAAATAATCCCGATAAATCCGCAGTCGCTTTTGACCCGGATAATCTTAAAAATATGAACAAGAGCAAAAAATTGGTTACGATCGCGATCATTTTATTTTTAGGGGCTTGGCTGTTTTTTTCCTCCATCCAGATCGTAGATGCCGGCGAAACCGGAGTGTATTCGCTTTTTGGCAAGGTTAAAGAGAAAGAGCTGTCTTCCGGCATCCATTTTGTCATTCCTTTGGCGAAAGTGACGCGCATGAGCGTTCGTACGGAAGAGTATACCATGAGCATTGCCGTGGACGAGGGCCGGCGCTCCGCCGCGGATGCCATCACCACGCTTACGAAAGAAGGCTTGAATGTGGATTTGGACATGACAGTGCTTTATCATCTGCAGGAAGAAAAGGCTTCTGACATTTATCGTGAGATCGGTTTGGCTTATGACGAGAAGATCATCCGGCCGACGATCCGCACGGCCATCCGCGATGTGATTGCCCAGTATGAAGCCAAAGATATCTATTCCCAGAAGCGCGAAGAGGCGGGAGCGAAAATCCAGGAACAATTGGCCGCCAGCATGAGTCCTCGGGGCGTGGTGATTGAAACGGTTCTTTTGCGCAATGTGGTTTTGCCGGCGAATTTAGCCACTGCTATCCAAGAAAAATTGCAGGCTGAACAGGAGGCGGAGAAATATGATTTTATTCTGGATAAAGAAAAGAAAGAGAAACAGCGCAAAGTCATTGAAGCTGAAGGCCAGCGGGACGCGCAGAAGATCATCAATGAAAGCCTGACCACGAACTATCTGTATTACCAATATATCAGCAGCCTGAAAGACCGCCAGGGCACGATCTATGTTCCGACCAGCCCGGATACGGGGATGCCGATGTTTAAGAATTTGGGAAATTAACATAACTTAAATTTCAAATAACAAATAACAAATAACAAATAAATTCAAATATCCAAATTCAAATATCAAAATCAAAGAATTATAAATTTTGATCATTTGAATTTAGATATTATTTGAAATTTGGTTATTGTAATTTGTGATTTTTATGATAAAAGGCGTAACCATAAAAAAACTTGAAAAGTTTGCAGACGCCCGCGGCTGGCTGACGGAAATTTTTAGGGACGACGAAACGGGGTATAAGCCGGCGATGTCGTACATAAGCTCCACTCAGCCGGGAGTAATCCGCGGACCGCATGAGCATTTGGCGCAAACCGACTGCTTCGTCTTTGCCGGACCGGGTGATTTTGAATTGCACCTTTGGGACCGCCGGGTGAAAAGCGAAACGGAAGGGGTGTATGAAAAGATTGCCGCCGGAGAAAAAAATCCGACCCTGATCATCGTCCCGCCCGGAGTCGTGCATGGCTACAAGTGCGTTTCCCAAACCGACGGCCTCTGCATAAATCTGCCGGACAAACTTTACAAAGGCAAGGGTAAGAAAGAGGAGATTGATGAGGTTAGGTGGGAGCTGGACGCTGAATCACCTTATAAGATAAATTAGCATATAGGATAGCGAGGTTATTATTATACAAATTTATTACTTTAAAAAGTTAATTAGTGATTAGTTAATTAGGGGCCAGATACAATGTTTCAGCTTTTACCCCTTATAACTAATTAACTAATAAACTAATCAACTAAACTATGGATTGCATCTTTTGTAAAATCATTGACGGCTCAATACCGTCGCATGTCGTTTATGAGAACGATCATGTCATGGCATTTTTTGACATCCTGCCCATCAGCCATGGGCATACCGTCATCGCGCCAAAGAAACACATCTCAGACATTGAAGGCTTGACTGATGAAGAATTCGCCGCGATGGCGATGGCTGTCAAGAAGATCGGCAAAGCGGTCATGGAAGGACTTGGGGTCAAGGGCTATAGCGTATTTTTGGACAACAAAAGCGCGGCCAACCAGCATGTTCCGCATGCCCATTTCCATTTGGTGCCGCGCGCCGAAGGCGACGGTCTGGAACGCTGGCCGCAAAGCGGATACTCGGAGGGGGAGGCGGAACATTGCCTTAAGAAGATTGTGGAGAGACTTTAGTGCCTGAGTTGATGTGACGCTAATCTGCGAATAAATGCGAATGCCGCTAATCGCTAATAAAACATTAGCAATTCGCAGATTAGCATTTATTCGCAGATTAGCGTCACACTTATTGATATTTATTATGAGATTACTCGTAACCGGCGGCGCCGGGTTTATCGGTTCCAATTTCATACGATTTTGGCTTAAAAAACATCCGGATGACAAAATTGTCAATCTGGATGCTTTGACTTATGCCGGGAATCTTGAGAATCTGGACGATGTGAAAGATGGCAGGAATTATGAATTCGTGAAAGGCGATATCTGCGACGCGAAATTGGTCAACGAACTTGCAAGCGATATCGATTTGATCGTTCATTTTGCGGCTGAGTCGCACGTTGATCGCTCCATCACAGACTGTTCGGATTTTATCCGGACCAATGTGGAGGGTACGCGGGTGCTGCTTGATGCCGCCAAGAACAATGGGAACATTCGTTTTCATCACGTTTCCACGGATGAAGTCTTTGGCGCGCTCAAGCCAGACGATGAACCATTCAATGAAAGCACTCCATATCGCCCGCGCAGCCCGTATAGCGCCAGCAAAGCGGCTTCAGACCATCTGGTTCGGGCGTATTTCCATACCCATAAGTTGCCGATCACGATTTCCAACTGCTCCAACAACTATGGCCCATATCAATTCCCGGAAAAGATCATACCTTTGTTCATAACAAACCTGATTGAAGGCAAAAAAGTGCCGGTTTACGGCGAAGGAAAAAATGTCCGCGACTGGATCCATGTAAGCGACCATAACCGCGGCGTGGATATGATCATCGGAAAAGGGAGGATCGGTGAGACGTATTGTCTCGGGGGCGATAATGAAAGAACAAATGTTGATCTGACAAAAAATATTTTAACTGCCATGGGTTTTGGCGAAGACAGGATTGAATATGTCAAAGACCGCCAAGGACATGATCTTCGTTATGCCATTGATTTTGCGAAAGCGAAAAATGAGCTGGGTTGGAGCCCGGAAATTGATTTTGAAGCAGGACTTAAGAGCACCATTGATTGGTATAAGCAGAACGAAGAATGGTGGAAGAAGATTAAGAGCGGGGAGTATTTGGAGTATTATCGGAAACAGTATGGTGATTTAGGAAATTAGAAATTAGAAATTAGAAATTAGAAATTAGAAATTAGAAATTAGAAATTAGAAATTAGAAATTAGAAATTAGAAATTAGAAATTAGAAATTAGAAAAAGAAGTCTTAAATGGTTTTTATTTTTATTGAAATTATGTTTCCGGAAATTTTGAACAAAAATGATAAGATCATGATCATTGGCGCCAAGGGGAATCTGGGCGGACAGCTGATGCGCGTGCTTGGGAACGAGTACCGTTTGGTTCTGCTTGATCGCGAGGAGATTGATATTACCGAAAAAGATTCCGTGGGGAAAGTCGTTGAATTTTATAAGCCGAATTACATCATCAATGCGGCAGCCTACAACGCAGTTGATAAATGCGAAGAGAGCGAGAACGAGTTTGAATTGGCAAAAAAAATAAACCAAGAAGGTGTAAAAAATTTAGCAGAGATTTGTGCGCAAGATAAGATTATCCTTATACACTACTCTACGGATTATGTGTTTGGCGGAGCAAAGGGTGAAGAAATCAATCAAGCCCAAAAGAACGGCGGGTTTGATGAAAGCATGACACCGAAGACAGCCAACAGATACGCGGAAACAAAACTGGCAGGCGAGCAGGAAATCATGAAATTGGCCGGTAGCGGGTTAAAATATTACTTGATAAGGACGTCAAAATTGTTCGGGCCCAAGGGGGAATCCGCAACCGCTAAGCCAAATTTTTTTGATATCATACTTGACTTAAGCAAAGAGAAAGACAGCCTGGACGCAGTTGATTCAGAGACCAGTTGTTTTACCTATACTTTTGACCTGGCCAAAGCCACAATGGCAATGATAAAAGATAAGAATGAATACGGCATATATCATATCGTCAACCAAGACGCCGGCACCTGGTACGATGCGGCGAAATATCTGTTTGCGCTTAAAGGCATCAAGGTAAAACTGAACGCTGTTGCTCCCGACGCTTTCCCGCGTCCGGCCAAAAGACCGGAGTACTCGGCCCTCCGGAGCGCCAAGCTGAAACCGATGAGGAGCTATCGGGAGGCGCTTCGAGAGTACCTAACAAACTCATAACTCATAACTCATAACTCATAACTCATAACTCATAACTCATAACTCATAACTCATAACTCATAACTCATAACTCATAACATTTGACCTTAAAAGATTTTTAAAATAAGTTACGAGTTCCAAGTTATGAGTTATGAGAAAAAGAGTTTCAAAAAATATATGAAAGGCATCATCCTGGCCGGCGGGACGGCGACGCGCTTGCTTCCGCTTACGGCGACAACTTCCAAACAATTGCTTCCGGTTTATGATCGGCAGATGATTTTTTATCCTTTGAACGTGCTGGTGAAGGCCGGCATCAAGGAGATCCTGATCATCGTCGCGCCGGAGCACTCGGGTCAATTCTTGAATCTTCTCGGATCCATCTTTGAAAAGTCCGGCATCCGGATTGAATTCCGCGTACAGTCAGTCCCGCGGGGGCTGGCGGACGCTTTTTTGGTGGGAGAAGATTTCATTGATAATGACAATGTCACCATGATCCTTGGCGACAACATCTTTACCGATGATTTGAGCGAGTACATCAAAAGTTTTGAAAAAGGGGGGCGCGTGTTCGCCAAGGAAGTTCCGGATCCGGAGCGTTTTGGGGTTGTGGAATTTGATGAAAACATGAAAGCGGTTTCAATCGCGGAAAAGCCGCAAAGCCCGAAGAGCAACTTTGCCGTGACCGGACTGTATGTGTATGACAACCGGGTGGTGGAAGCGGCCAAAAGCATCAAACCGTCAGAACGGGGAGAGATTGAAATTACGGATGTGAACAATTGGTATCTGGGGAAAGGCGAATTGGACGTCAGGATGATCGGCGGCGAATGGATGGACGCGGGGACTTTTGATTCGCTCCTTGAGACCAGCCGGATCGTTAAGGAAACCGGCGCCAGCCGGAATTTTGATCCGATCATTGACGAGTCAATCATAAAATTCAATGCCGAGTTCAAGAGCTTGGCCAAGAAAAAATTAGGTTAAACGGGCAAGATGAACAAGCGAGAAACAATCAAAAAAATTGAGACGGAAGCGAAAAGCTTTTTCCAGGGTGCGAGCGGCTGTCATGACTGGTCGCATGTTGAGCGCGTGCGGAATCTGGCTCTGCATATCGGACGCGAAGAGCAAGCCGATTTGTTTTTGGTTGAAATCGCTTGCCTTTTGCATGATATCGGACGCAAGAAAGAAATGAAGGCCAAGGGTAGATTCAGCCATGCCGTATACGGCGCAGAACTGGCGGAAAAGATCTTGAAAAAATATGGCCTGGCAGAGGCGGCTGTTCAAAACGTTAAACAAGCGATAATCTGCCATAGCTACCGCAAAGGACAGGCTCCGGAAAGCAAGGAAGCGAAAGTGCTGTTTGATGCGGACAAGCTGGACTCTCTCGGAGCGATCGGGATTGCCCGGATCTGTTTTTTTGCCGGCAATGCCGGATCAAACCTGATCTATACCGGCAATGAAAAAAAGATCGCCCGGTCCAAAGAAAATCACAGCTATACGAAAGAAGACACACCGTATCTGGAGTATGAAGTGAAGCTTAAATATGTGAAAGACAGGCTCTTTACCACGATCGGCAAGCGTCTGGCGATTGAGCGTCATCAGTATATGAAGGAATATTTTGAGCGGATGTGGCGGGAGGTGAGAGGGGACATTTGACATTCTTATAATAGATGTGGCGCTAATATGCTAATAAATGCTAATCCGCGAATTGCTAATAGTGTGATGCTAATATGCGAATAAATGCTAATCTGCGAATTGCTAATAATGTGATGCTAATATGCTAATAAATGCTAATCCGCGAATTGCGAATTGCTAATAGAGTCACATTTGATCAGATATATTTATGTTGTATCATGACAAAGTCTATGGCGAATCTGTGATTGATGAGCCGGTTATTCTGGAATTGATGGAAAGCCCGGCGCTCTTGAGGCTTAAAGGTGTTGATCAAGGGGGGTATGTGGAGACGAATTTTCCCGGATCCAAGCATTCAAGATTTGAACACAGCGTTGGTGATTTTTTGCTCCTCAAGAGATTCAATGCTTCCTTGGAAGAACAGATCTCCGGGCTCATACACGATGTTTCGCATACGGTCTTTTCCCATTGCGTTGACTATATCGGCACCAATGATTCCGGAGCCAAGCAGGATCATCAAGACAACGCGCATCATGGCTATGTTATGAAGTCTGAAATTCCCGGTATTTTGGAAAAATATCATATTAATGTTGATTTTATTTTGGATGAAAAAAATTTTCCTTTGCAAGAGAATAACCTTCCGGACATCTGCGCTGACAGAATTGACTATTCGCTTCTTGAAATTATCTCATTCGGAATCGGAGGCAAGCAGGATATAGATTTTATCCTTAACAATTTATCGGTGATTGATAAACAATGGGTTTTTAAGAATTTAGAATCCGCAAAAAAGTTTTCGGAATTTTTTTACCTGCTGAACAAAGATTTTTTTTCCAGTTTTAAAACGGCCCATATGTTCAAAACCGTTGGCGATTTTTGCACCCATGCCTTGAACAAGGGATATATTGATTATAGCGATTTATACACCACTGACTCGGAGGTTCTAAAAAAGATAAACCATCATTTAAATCAAGACAGGGAACTCAAGATCTTTTGGAAGAGAATGAATGATCCGGAGTGCGCTGTCAATGACCCTGAAAACGGAATGGAAATGAAATTAAAATCAAGGATCGTTGATCCTTGGTTGATTGAAAATGGCGAGACCAAGAGATTTTCTGATGTTAATGAAAAATGGAAAGATGTGGTTGCGGAAGAGATTAAACCCAAAGTATATTTTTTGAAATTCAAAGATTAAAATGAAGCTCAGCATTGGATTCATAACTTATGGCGCAGCGACGGCAAAATATCTGCCGTATTTTTTAAGCAGCCTAAGAAGTCAGACCTTTAAAGATTATGCGATTATCGCGGTTGACAACAGCGAGGAAGAAAACAATCTGAACAAAGAATTTTTTCTGAAGAATTATCCGGAAATAAGCCTGGAATGGATGGGCGGGAATTTGGGGTTTGCCAAGGCGAATAATAGTATAATAAAAAAAGCAATTGCCAGCGAATTTGAATATGTGTTATTTTTGAATCCGGATATGACACTCAAGCCGGATGCGGTTGAAAAGATGGTGGCGGCGATGGATGCGGATATGAGTTTGGGATCGGTTGGCCCGAAGATTTTAAAGTGGGATTTTGAAAACACCTCACCCCAACCCTCTCCTTGGACAGGAGAGGGAGAGACTGGAAAGATAAATATTATTGATAGTTGCGGAATTGTTGAGATCAGTGCCTTGCGGTTCTCTGATTTGGGGCAAGGGGAGATTGATAAAGGACAATTTGACGGTAAAGAAATTCTGGGTCCGAGCGGAGCGGCAGCTATGTATCGCCTGTCCGCTTTAGAGAAAGTCAAAATGGGAGAGGAGTATTTTGATGAACTGATGTTTATGTATAAAGAAGACTGCGATCTGGCTTATCGCTTGAAATTGGCAGGGTATAAGTCAAAGTGCGTAAGCTCAGCGGTCATTTATCATGATCGGACTGCGCAGGGCAAAGGCGAAGGCGATTTGGATGTGGCGCTTAACAGAAAGAACAAAAGCCGCCAAGTCAAGAGCTGGTCTTTTCTTAATCAGCATATTATTTTTTTGCGCTATTTTAAATTACAAAATTTTTGGCAGAAGATTGAGGTGCTGTGGTATGCGTTTCGAATGTTTGCGTTTGCGGTTTTGTTTGAACAGTATCTTTTGGGGGAGTTCGTTAATCTTTGGAGATTGAGGGGGAAATTAGAAATTGAGAAATTGAGAAATTAAAAAATTCGGTCGCTTTGCTCCCGAAATTAATTTCCTAATTTCCTAATTTCTCAATTTCCTAAGAATATTTATGTTCAATGAATATTTAGAGCATATGGTGGATCTGAGTATCATCATCGTTTCCTGGAACGTCAAAGAAAAGCTCCGCGAAAACCTGAAGGCCTTATATGAAAGCAAGACCAGCTTTGTTTTTGATGTTTATGTGGTTGACAACAACTCGGAAGACGGAACTGATGACATGATCAAACAGGAATTTCCTCAAGTTTTTTTGATTGAGAACAACGTCAATTTCGGATTTGGGAGGGCGAACAATCAGGTGCTCAGGCAGATTGAAACAAAGTACGCTTTGCTCCTTAACCCGGATATGAAAGTTAAACCGGATACCTTGCAGAAACAGGTGGATTGGATGGAAAAGAATCCGCAGGCGGCGGTTGCCAGCTGTAAGTTGATTGATGAAAAAGGAGGAGTTATCAAACATGTCAGAAGATTCCCCAAATTTTCAGACCAGGCGGCCATCGTTTTAAAGCTCCCGCATTTTTTTCCCGGGGTGCTCAGAAAATATATTTTGGAAGATTTTGATTATACCCAGGCGCAAAAAGTTGATTCGGTGCGCGGGGGATTTTTTATGATCAATCTGGAAAAGATTAAAGATCTGAAAATGTTTTTGGCCAGGACTTTGCCGGAATTTGATGACCGGTATTTCCTGTGGTTTGAGGAGGTGGATTACTGCCGGCAGATTTACAAATCCGGCGGAGATGTGTGGTACGCGCCGGACGCCGAATGCGTTGATTTTATCGGCCAAAGCTTCAGTCAATTGCCGCGCGGACAGGCGCAGAAATATTTTCGTGATTCGCAGATAAAGTATTTTAAAAAATGGCAGCCGGCGTGGCAATGGTTGATTTTGAAAGCGTTGTGGCCGATGGGGAGGATGATGGCGATTATCGGTGAAAGGATGGGAATGAAAAGAGGGAAGAGGTCGTGAATATCTGAAAATGGAAATTAGAAATTAAGAAATTAGAAATTAGGAAATTAGAAATTAGGAAATTGGGATATTGGGTAATTAGGAATAATAAAAAAAGATAATAAAATATGCAAAAATCTGTCGCTATCATCATCTCCCCCAACTGGAAAGACTACGCGGAAAAATATCTTGAGGACTGTGTTGTTGGCCTCCGAAAGCAAGACTACGCCGGAAAGATGAAGATCTTTCTGACTGATAACGAAACATCGGAAAAGAGCTTTCAGCTGATTTCAAAGATCGTTCCGGAGGCTGAATTTATCTTAAACAAAAACAACGACGGTTTTGCCAAGGGCAACAATGATGCCATGAGATTGGCTGTGGCAGATAATTTTGACTATATATTCCTGATCAACATGGACGCGATTGCCGAGCCTGATTGCATCAGAAAATTGGTGGAAACTGCCGAGAGTGAAAAAAATATCGGCGCAATACAGCCGCGGATTATGCTCTGGAACGAAAAGAACAAGATAAATTCACTGGGGAACGCGACGCACTTTTTGGGATTCGGGTATAGCCGGGGGTATAAAGAGCAGTACAGAGAAAAAGAAAAAAAAGTTTATGACATTGGGTATTTTTCCGGAGCGGCCGTGCTTTTAAGATCTTCGGTGTTTAAGAATATCGGTTTGTTTGATGAGGAGTATTGGATGTACAATGAAGATCAAGAACTGAGCATGCGTATTTGGCTTTTCGGACACCGATGTGTTATAAATGAAGAGGCGGTGGCGTACCATAAATATGAATTTTCTAAATCCATCAAACAGTTTTACTGGATGGACCGGAACAGGATAATTGCTATTTTAGAATGCTACCACGCTTTAACCTTGCTCTTGATCCTTCCGGCATTTATTATTATGGAGATCGGATTGATTCTGTTTTCATTGAAGTCCGGATGGTTCAAGGAAAAATTGCATGTTTGGAAATATTTTTTAAGTTTAAAGAATTGGAAATATATCTTGAAAGCCAGAAAACGTAATCAGAATTTACGCCAGATAAAAGAAAGCGAATTCACGCGCTTGTTTGCCGGAAAGATTTGGTATCAGGAGGTGGATGATTGGAAATTGAGGCTCATTAATCCGGTGTTTGATGTTTACTGGAGGGGGTGCAAGGTTGTTATTAAATTCATTGGAATATAGCTAGTAGCCATTAGCAGGTAGCTTGTAGCTAATATTGAAAAGCTAATAGCTACCAGCTACCTGCTAATGGCTAAAAAATATGGAAATAAGCATTGTGATCGTTAACTACAAATCAAAAAGCGATACGCTTAATTGCATCAAGTCGATCAGAGAGGCGGATTTTTTTGTGGGAGAGAAGAAATTAAGGTATGAGATCATTGTCGTTGACAACCATTCCGAGGATTCAATCGGGGAGATTTTGCAGTGGCAATATCCGGAAATTGTCTTCATTCAGAAAGATTCCAATCAGGGGATGGGAGCGGGAAACAATTGCGGGATCAAAAAGGCGCAAGGAAAATACGTGGTGGTCATGAATCCGGATACAATCGCGTTCAAGGATACTTTCATCAAACTATATGAGTATATGGAGAATAACCCGGCAGTCGGAATCGCCGGACCCCAGCAGCTGAATCCGGACGGAAGCATCCAAGATTCTTGCTTCCGCTGGCATGGGATGTTTACGCCGATTTTTCGCCGCACTCCGCTTGGGCGCTTTAAATTCGCTCAGGCAGATATGGACAGACACTTGCTGCGCGACTTTGATCATCAAAGCGAAAGGAAGGTTGATTGGCTCCTGGGATCATTCTTGTTTGTGAGGGCCAAAGCCCTGGAAGCCATCGGCGGTTTTGACGAAAGATTCTTTTTGTATTTTGAAGATACGGATTTTTGCCGACAATTTCACAACAAGAGCTGGGATGTGGTATATTACCCGGAAGCGAAAGTGATCCACAACCACGCCCGGCAGAGCGCGCAAGTCGCTTGGTGGAAATTCTTTACGAACAAGGCGACGAGGTATCATGTGGTTTCGTGGATGAAATATGTTAGGAAATGGAAGTAGGAAATTAGGAAATTAGGAAATTAGATATTAAGATATTGGGATATTGGATATTGATTGTTTTTAACGTTTTATATCGTGAAATAATAATTTAAGATATTAACAATTTAATCATGAATTTCTATGAAAATCAAAAAAGCCATCATCGCGGTTGCCGGTTCCGGAACACGGTTTTTGCCAGCGACGAAAGCGATGCCTAAAGAAATGTTGCCGATCGTGGATAAGCCGATCATTCAATATGTGGTGGAAGAACTGGTGGAGGCCGGGATTGAAGACATCATCTTTGTCACGCGCTGGGACAAGAAGCCGTTGGAAGATCATTTTGATTACAATTGGGGACTGATGGACGAGCTTAAGAAAGCCAACAAAGAAAAACTCAGGGAAGAAGTCAAGCGGATCGCGGATATGGCGAATTTTATCTATGTCCGCCAGAAAGGCCCATATGGCAACGGCACGCCGCTTTTGTCTGCCGCCAGCCTGGTGGAAGGCCAGCCATTCGTGCACGTTTGGGGGGATGATTTGGTGAAATCAAAAGTTTCTTTTACCAAGCAGATGATTGAGGATTACAACCGGCATGAATCAATGATGATCGGCGTGCAGGAAGTGCCGCACGATCAGGTCAATCGCTATGGCATCGTCAAGCTCAAGACAGGCACGATGCAGATTGAAGATATCATTGAAAAGCCGGAAATTGAAGACGCGCCGTCCAACTATGCTGATTTTGGCCGCATGATTCTTAACCAAGACATTCTGGATATTTTAAAAGAAACGCCGCTTGGAAAAGGCGGAGAACTTTGGACAGTGGACGCGATCAGGACATACATCAAAGGCGGCGGAGAATTTTATGCCAAAAAAGTGGAAGACGGGGAATGGCTGACCACCGGCGACCCATTGAACTACTTCAAGACAGCGCTGAAGTACGCGCTGGATCGGGAGGACATTGGGAAAGATTTGGGGGATTTTATAAAAGGGTATGTGAAGTAGGATATTGGGAAATTAGGAAATTGGGAAATTGGGAAATTGGGAAAAAGAATGCTAATAGCCTCTAAAAAATAAAGCGATAAAACAAAATTTGTCATCCTGAGCGTAGCGAAGGATCCCGTTGAATTATCGGGATACATCGGGATTCTTCACTTCGCTACGCTACGTTCAGAATGACAACAAAAGCATGAACCTCTTAATTACAACCCAAAAAGTAGACTACACCGACGACAACCTCGGTTTTTTCCACGACTGGATCAGGGAGTTTGCCAAGCGCTGTGAAAAAGTCACCGTAATATGTCTCTTTCAGGGTGCGATTGATTTGCCAGAGAACGTGGAAGTCATCAGTCTGGGGAAAACAAGAGAGGATTATCGGGATGGGAGTGAAGGAAAGCTTTTTAGGAGACTGCGTTTTGTTTATAAATTTTATAAAACGATCTTTGATAAACGCAAAGAATATGATGCCGTTTTTGTGCATATGAATCCGGAGTATGTGGTGCTCGGGGGGCTGTTTTGGAAAATTACTGGCAAAAGAATTGGACTTTGGTTTACGCATAAGTCTGTTCGTTGGAGTCTTTGGGCGGCAGAGAAATTGGTTGATGAAATTTTTACAGCCTCCAGGGAAAGTTTTCGGTTGAAGAGCAGGAAGATAAACATTGTCGGACACGGAATAGATTTGCATAAATTCCAAATTCCAAATAACAAACCCGAAAAGTCCCGTCGGGACCTCGGGTCCTATACGGGATATCAAATAAATTCTAAATCAGAAACTCAAAATTCTAAACAAATTCAAAATTTTAAATTCAAAATATTAACTTTAGGGAGAATTTCACCGAGCAAGGATTATTTGACGTTGATTGAGGCGGTTAAGATTTTGCGTGACGAGGGGGGCTCTGATGTAATTGAGCTGAAGATTGTCGGCGGGCCGGGGACGAAAGAACAGGAGGAGTATTTTGAAAAGATAAAAAGAGCTGTAAAAGAAAAAGGGCTTGATGGTGTTATTAAATTTATTGGCGCGGTGTCCGCAAACGATACGTCCGGGTTTTATCAGACGGCCGATTTGTTCGTCAGTACGAGTTTAACCGGTAGCCTTGATAAGGCGGTTTTGGAAGCGATGGCCTGCGGACTGATGGTCTTGTCATGCAACGATGCGGTGCTTGGCGATCTGTTTCAGAATGAAGACAGATTCGGATTTGCCCAAGGCGATGCCCGGATGCTGTCCGCAAAGATCAAAGAAATGATGGCGATTGATCCAGCAGAAAGGATGAAGCTGGGAGAGGATCTGAGGGCGATGGTTGCGAGGGAGCATGAGATTGGGGGGCTGATTCAGAAGATATGCGGGAAGTTGGGAATTAAGAATTTAGAATTAAGAATTAAGAATTAAGAATTAAGAATTAAGAATTAAGAATTAAGAATTAAGAATTAAGATCTTACCTTAAGTGATATTTTTTATTTTATGATTTTGCAATCGGATTCACATAGGAAAATAATCAAGTTTATCTTTGCGGGCGGGACGGCTACGGCGGTAAATTTTGTTTTGTTGTATGTTTTTGTGGATATCGTTCATCTCTGGTACTTGGCCGGGTCGGGTCTATCTTTTGTTTTTGCTTTTTTTGTGAGTTTCAGCCTGCAGAAATTTTTTACTTTTAAAGATAAAAAAGTTGATCAGGTGTATAAGCAGTTGTTTCAATATCTGATTGTGACCTTAAGCGGTCTGGCTTTTAACTTGCTTTGCATGTGGGTCTTGGTTGATCACTTCGGCCTGTGGTACATGCTGGCGCAGTTTTTTACATCGGCGGTTGTGGCGGTTTTTAATTATTTTGCTTATAAAGAAGTTATATTTAAATTAAGAATTAAGAATTAAGAATTAAGAATATAATGTTTAAAGGGAAAAAAAATTTGAATTTTTAAATAAATTAGAATGGCTAGATTTTGAAACAAAATTTTTTAGGATTACATTTGTTTGTCATTCCGGAAGGCGTAAGCCTATCCGGAATCCAGGAGGAGTCGGAATGAAAGCATTGTCAGGTGAAACAATAAAAAAGGATATAACTTTTTGTTTATGTAATAAAATAATCTATATACCTACCGTTTTGCCCCTGGATCCCGGATATTTTTTTTCTCGCTATCGCTCCAAAAAAAATTCCGGGATGACACAAGAAATGTTTTGATATTAAAAATTAAATCATTGTTTAAAAATTACTTGTGCCCGGATGGGTGAAAATTAAAAATTTGAAATTAGACATAAAAATTTTTCAATAAATAAACTGATTTTCTTACATAATATTTAATAGAATAATAGAGTAGAAATTCAATCTATGTGCGGAATCAACGGTTTCAACTTTAAGGACGAAAATCTGATCAGATCAATGGTTGCAGAAACCAAGCATCGGGGTCCGGATAGCGACGGCGTCTTTTTGGATGACGGGATTTCCCTGGGGCACAATCGTTTGTCCATCATTGATTTATCTGAAAACGGCCGCCAGCCGATGTTTAACCAAGCCAAAGATTTGGTGATTGTTTTTAACGGCGAGATTTATAATTACCAAGAAATAAAGAAAGAGCTTTCGGAAAATGGCGTGGAATTTTTTTCCAACTCAGATACGGAAGTGATTCTCAAGGCATACGAGAAATACGGGAAAGACTGCGTCAAAAAGTTCAACGGGATTTTTGCGTTTGCGATTTGGGATAAGAGAAAAAAAGAATTATTCGCCGCCCGCGATCAATTCGGGGTAAAGCCTTTTTTCTATTTTTTTGATGGGCAAAAATTCATATTCTCTTCGGAGATAAAAGGGATCTTGAAGCACGGGATCAAGAGAGAGCTTGATTTGGATTCGCTTAATGCCTATTTCCGATTCCTTTATATAGCCGGTCCAAGAACAATATTTAAGAATATCTATAAACTGCAGGCGGGCCATTGTCTGTTGCTATCCGGGATGGACATAAAGATTGAAAAGTATTGGCAATTTGATGATTTCGGAAAGATTGAAGATAGGGAGGCTGTCAAAGAAAAGACAAGAGAGCTCTTGAGCAATGCAGTAAAACGACAGCTGATAGCAGACGTACCCGTCGGCTTGTTCCTTTCCGGCGGGCTGGATTCAAATATAATGCTGGCGCTAATGGCAGAACAATATCCAGGCAAGATAAAAACTTTTTCAGTCGGTTTCGATGTTGGCGTCAACAGGGATAAGTTCAATGCGGATGCGGAGCTAGCGAAAAAATCATCCTCTTTCTACGGCACTGATCATCACGAGATTTTTATGAATGGTAAAGATGCGTTATCAAATGTTGAAAAGGTCACATGGCATTTGGACGATTTGGTGTCCAACACATCCCAGATTTCAACATATATGTTGGCTCAATTAGCAAGCAAAGATGTTAAAGTGGTTTTAAGCGGAGACGGCGGAGATGAGTTGTTTGGCGGCTACCCCCGATACTACTATTGCCGGATGATTGAGCGATGGCGCAAGATACCATCGGCCGTAAGGAATGGCTTTTTATCAAATAAGATATTCAAGATGTTGAAAAAGGGTGAGTATTACGAAAAGTTGAATTTAGAGAGTGATTTTAAAGTATTCTGTTCATTTGCGATGCAAAAAGAGAAGATTTTATCCAGATTTTTGAAACCCGTCTTGTTCTCTTCTGAAGGAAATTTTTTAAAAATGGAAAACCTGTATTTCTCCGGTTCGATGCCGGAAGACATTACCTCAAGGATCATGCTCGCCGATATGCAAACCTGGATGATTGATGAATCCCTCACACGTTCAGATAAGATGTGCATGGCTCACGGGCTGGAGCAGAGAGTGCCGTTTTTGGATATTGATGTCGCGCGTTTCGCCATGAAGATCCCAACCAGATTCAAGATCAATTCAAAAGTACAAGGCAAGCTTATCCTGAAACAAGCCATGAAAGATAAGCTGCCGGAGTATATATATGATAAGGAAAAAACGGGATGGATGTCGCCGGTTTCGACATGGCTCAGGACAGATTTGAAGGATTTCGCTTATGAAGTTTTGTCAGATAATTTCAATCAAGGCACCAAAGAATTTTTTGATTTCTCAGAGATTAAGAAAATACTAGATAATCATATCTCCCAGAAAGAATACGCCCTGAATACGATCTGGTCACTGATCACTTTCCAGCTTTGGTACAGAGAGTTTATGAGGGCTGATACAAACGTTGAAAAACATTAATAATCATACAATCTCTGCTTGAAAGAAACATATCTTGTTTTTTATTAAGCGTGAAATCCTTTATGAAGTTTTTTAAAATCATAAAACAGATCAGCGATGGCAAAAGTCTTGTCCGCGCTTTGCTTAACGTAGAAGCTGAAAATTATGTTCTTGCCGGCAAAGTGCTGGATGTCGGAGGCGGACAGAATCCGTCGTATTTAAGATTCTTTAAACAACCGGAAAAAATTGAATTGCTTAACATTGATTTTCTTTCCAGTGAAAAAAAATTACAGATTGATCTTGAGAAAGACCCCTTGCCTTTTGACAATGACAGTTTTGACCAGGTTTTGGTAATGAATCTGCTTGAGCATATCTTTAATCACGATCTTTTGATAACCGAGATATACCGCGCAACGAAAAGCGGAGGACAAGTCATTGGATTTGTCCCATTTTTGATCAAAGTCCATCCGGATCCGCATGATTATTTCCGATACACGAAAGAATGTCTGGAGAAAAAATTTATTACCAGAGGCTTTAAGGGTATCGAGATAAAAGAAATTGGCGGAGGGCCGTTTTATGTTAACTATAATAATATTTCATTTATTTTTCCCGATGTTATCAGGATGATCATATTTCCTGTATATTTTTTATTGGATAAAATTCTTTTATACATAAGACCGAAAATAAAAAAAGAATTTCCGTTAGGTTATTTTTTCGTATTGGAAAAATAGCAAACTATTTTTATCAATAAAGACATTTGAATTTGGTTAACAAACAATGTAAGTGCTAACAATTTTATGGAAAAACAAGTAGACAAAAATTCATATAATTTCAAAAAGTATTGTACCATTGATCGTTGGGCCAGTTATTGGCATCAAATTAATGAAATAACAGACATCAGTCCCGGTACAGTTTTGGAAATCGGAGCCGGCGATGGGGTTTTATCAAGCTATCTTAAAGATAATACGACGATAAAATATTCCAGCATGGACATTGCTGAAGATTTGCATCCAGATATCTTGTGCAGTATTGATGATATGAAACAAGTTGAAAGCAATGCTTTTGACGCGGTCTGCGCCTTTGAGGTGCTTGAGCATCTGCCGTTTGAAAAATTTGGAATGATCTTGGATAATCTTAAAAGAGTCAGCAGGAAATGGGTGTTGATAAGTTTGCCGCATTGGGGAAGGCATTTTTCTTTTGAGATAAGGATGCCATTTTTCCATAAGTTACAGCGGCAATTTAAGCTGAATCTTTTTCCAATGAAGCACAAGTTCAATGGACAGCATTATTGGGAGATCGGCAAGGCCGGGTTTGGTTTAAAAAGAATAAAGAAAGAAATCAAGAAAAATGGTTTTAATATTGTAAATGATTATGTTGCCTTTGAGTCTCCATATCATCATTTTTTTATCTTAAAGAAATAAATCTATGAAAATAGCCTATATCACCAACGTCCGCATCCCAACGGAAAAGGCGCACGGTTTCCAAATTACGAAAATGTGCGAAAAGTTTGCCAGCGCAGGCGCCGAAGTTGAGCTAATCGTGCCGACCAGAAAAAATGACATCGGCTGTGACGTTTTTGATTATTATAAGATCGAAAAAAATTTCAAGATCCGATATGTTAAGGTTTTTGATTTTCTTCCCTTTGATAAATTTCTGTTCAAGCAGGCATTTTTTATAAATACAATATTCTTTTTTCTGAAGATATTATTTTTGAAATTAGACAAAGAAAGCATTGTATATACCAGAAGTCCGGAGATCAGCTGGCTTTTCGGGATAAGGGGCTACAAATCAGTTTACGAGACCCATCTTTTGCCGAAGAGCAAAAAAGGATTGTTTAAAATTCTCCTGTCAAAAACTGGCTTGTTCGTTGCCATTACCAGGTCTTTGAAAAATTTATTGCTGGACTATCAGATTTCGGAAGAGAAAATATTGGTAGCGCCCGACGGTGTTGACCTTGAAAAATTTTCCATACCGGAAAATCAGGAAGAGGCGAGAGTAAAAGTCAATTTACCGATGGGCAAAAAGATAATCACGTATACCGGAAGTTTTTTTATCTGGCAATGGAAGGGCGTGGATCTTATCCTCAACGCTGTAAAATATTTCAGCAAAGATTATCTGTTTGTTCTTGTCGGGGGAAAAAAAGAAGAAGTGGATGAAATGAATGCAAAATTCAAAGATGATAGGTTGTTGTTCCTGGAGAAAGTACCTCATGGCAGGATACCGTTTTATCTGAAATCATCAGATGTCTTGGTTCTGCCGAATAAAAGAGGCGATGTCATATCAGAGCTTTATACATCACCTCTTAAGCTCTTTGAGTATATGGCGTCAGGCGTGCCGATCGTGGCATCTGATCTGCCGTCGATCAAAGAGATCCTCAACGAAAGCAACAGCTACATCTTTGAAGCTAATGACGAAAAAAATTTCGCTGAAAAGATCGGGATGGCAGTTGATGATGTTCTCAAATCAAAAGCAATATCCCGAAAGGCGCTAGCTGACGTTGCTCAGTACACCTGGTCCAAAAGATCTGAAAATATAATTAATTTTTTAAAATAACAATTTTTTATGAATATTATCAGAAAAATGAAAAGATTCTTATATGTTATCGGCTATTGCCGGGGATTGTCTGCTGATTTAAAATCTTTTTTTATCTTGTTGTTTTCATTTGCTGCATTTAAATTTTTTCATAATTTCGGTTGTCTCAAGGTTAAGATGAAATATCAAGGCAAAGAGTTTGATTTTTATATTTCCGAAAGATCAGACCTGACAGTGATTGAGGAAATTTTTATCCTTGAGGAATACAAAATCGAAAACGCGGATCCGAAAATGATTTTTGATCTGGGAAGCAACGTCGGCGCTTCGGTGATTTATTTCAAATTGCTGTACCCCAACGCCTCTGTTTACGCATTTGAACCGGATCCAAGAGCATTCAGTAAACTTAAGAAAAATACCGAACAGTTTTCCGGCACCCATCTTTATAATTGCGCAATTTCCGACAAAGACGGTGTGATGGATTTTTACGTAAATCCCAAAATCAGCATATCTTCGTCATGCTTCCAAAGATCCGGGAATCTGGAGAAGATTACGGTGCCGGCAAAAAGCATTTCAACCATTTTGAATGAAGAAAAGATCTCAAATGTAGATCTTGTAAAATTTGATGTCGAAGGGGAAGAGTTTGCTATATTTGAAAAATTCGGGGATCTTGGAAAGATAAAGCAGCTTATTGGCGAGATCCACGAGGATATTTCCGGTAAGACCTTGGAGGAATTCAAAGGATATTTTCCCGGACGCGATATTAAGGCGAAGGTGTCAATGCCTAAAAGATATATCGTTAATATCATTTAATAAAACATATGACGCAAGAAAAATTCATTCTCCAAGATGATCAATACTCTTTTCCTTATCATTATTTGATAGACTTTTCTGATTTTAACAATTACAAGGCTCTTTCATGGGGGTGGGAATATTTCGCATACGTTAACAAGGTTTTGGAATTGATAAAAATCAAAGCTGGTGGTTCTGTCCTTGATTTCGGATGCGGCGAAGGCAAGATTACGTCAGAGATATTCCGGATCAATCCGAATGCGCGTATCAAAGGAATAGATCTTTCAGAGAGAGCGATACTTTTTGCCAAGGCTTTTAATTACGGCAAAAAAATTGATTTTTCCGCTGGAGACATAAAAGATATCAATGAAAAATTTGACGTCGTAATTGCTGTTGAGGTCATTGAACATATATCGGACGATGACATCAGTTGTATGTTTGAGAAGTTTAAGAACATTCTTAATGATAACGGCAGGCTCGTAATTTCAGTTCCGTCTGATAATTTTCCTGTTCAAAAGAAACATTATCGTCATTACAATAAAAGCCTACTTGAAAGACAGGCTGAAGGTTTTGTTTTGGAAGAAATATATTTTATGGTGCGGGGAGGATTCTTATATGTTTTGGCCAACAAGTTGTTTGGAAAATTATGCGTCTTTCCAAAGTTCAGAAAAATCATTTTTTATTTTTCAAAAAAATTTTTATTTGCCGCAAGCGAGAATGACGCTAAGCATATTGTGGCGAGTTTCAGAAAACAATAATGTCTGCCGATGTGGAAACCGGCTATGGGTAGAGTTGCTAAAAGACAGATATGTTATCAAGGTCTTTTATCAAGATTTCCGTAAAAATTTCCGCGCCCTCTTGGTTAAGATGCTGGATGTCATAGTACGTATCATCCGTAAGCAGAGGAGTCGTGCTGGAAAAATAATCAAGGAAATGGGTATTTTTATGTTTTTTCAATTCCTGAGAGAGCATTTGGGAATAATTGTTTTCCGCCTGCTCAATAAAGGAATTTTTTATATATTCTCTCCAAGACGGGCTTATGGGCGGCTGGTATATCACTAGTTTCAATCCGCTTTGCGCCATCTCTTCAATCATTCTTTTCGTATCTTCCCAGGTGGAACAAGCGTAATTTATCTTTTTATAAAAAGGATGATTCGTGTTGTTTGGATCGAGCGAAATATCTATCGGGAAGGGAATGTTTCCTTCAACGCCCAAGAATCCATCATCACCGTATGATTGTTTGGTATTCTTCAAAAAGTTTTTGAGGATAGAGAAGCCCAATGTATTGTAATCACCTAACTTTTTTACAAAGTCTCGGTAGGGATAATTTTTTTTAAATCCGTAAAGAGGCTGGCAGCTGCCAAAAGGAAAACTGAGACTTAAGATGATTATCTTTTTATCTTCCAATACGTCGTATTTTTTCAGATAATAAAACAGTGAATATGTATCGCCCGAGCTTACCGCAATATTTTTTGATTTTAAATTCATTTTCTGTTCAATGATTTTTGGAATTATCTGCCTTTCCGCCCGTGAATCTCCGCCGATTATTATCTTTACATCTTGCTTGTCTTTGACGATCAGGTCATATATCTTTTTTTCTACGCCAGGATTTATCACTTTGCCGTTAAAATCACATTTATCATAGATTATGAGGAAACTAAAGACGATGATAACCGGCGCTGATACGATTACGATCTTTTTGATGAAATTTTTTGTACAGTCCTTCATGAAATTAGAATTGGAAATATATAAAATTTAATTTTTCAGCGCTACTAAGGAATACTATGATAAGTATCATCAAGGAATATATCGAAAGTCTTAGCCATTCCGGCATACCAGACATAACCTTTCCTATTTCATTTTGCCTGGTTTTGTTTTCAAGGTACATCATAAAAACGATGCACGAGCTTAAGAATATTATATTCCAAGACCCAATGCCGCTTTTGTTCCCAAATTCGTTCCAGGTTGGCATATATCCTCCATACCCCCCCCTCATAGGGAGATGAAATAAAATATACCAAGCATCGGAAAGTGTATTGGCCCTAAAGAAGATCCACGCGATGCAGACTGAGATGAAAGTTGAGAATATCATAAAAAATCGTGGCAGGACAAAAACTTTTTTTCTCATATTTTCAGATATTTTCAAAATGACCAGATACAGGCCATGAAGCAATCCCCAGATCGCAAAAGTCCACTCCGCGCCATGCCATAAGCCGCTGATGACAAAAGTCGCAAGCAGATTGAAGTAGTTCCTTTTTTTTGTCACGCGATTGCCGCCGAGCGGAATATATACATAATCCCTGAACCAGGTCGATAAAGAGATGTGCCATCTTTTCCAAAATTCGGATATCGAAGAAGAAAGATAAGGAGAATCGAAGTTTTTCATCAGATCAAATCCTATGACCCTTGCCGATCCCCGGGCGATATCGGAATATCCGGAAAAATCGCAATAGATTTGGAAAGCAAATGCTATCGTAGCGGCTGAAAGATAAAAGCCGGAATAGATGTGGGGATTATCATAGATTTGATTCACCATAATAGCTAAACGATCAGCGATGACTATTTTTTTAAAAAATCCCCACAGCATAAGCTGTAATCCGGATACTATCCTGCCATAATCAACTGAATGCTCTTCTCTGAATTGGTGAAGCAGATTTTGCGGTCTTTCAATCGGCCCGGCGACGAGTTGAGGGTAAAACATTACGTATAGGGAATATATGCCGAAATTCCTTTCCGCTTTTTGTTTTCCTTTATAGACTTCTATGACATAGCTCAGGCTTTGGAAAGTATGGAATGAAAGTCCGATGGGAAGGATTATGTTTATAAATCCAACCGGATAATTCAGTCCGAAATAATTTGATACCACCTGGAAGTTGATATTGAAAAAATTGAAATATTTGAATACAAAAAGCACCAAACATGTTGATACGATGCTCAATATCAGGAATAATCTCTTGTGTCTGCTTCCATCTTTTTCTATGTATATGGCCGCGAAATAGTCAATGAGTATTGTAACAGCCAATATGAGGATATATTGGGGGATAAACGCCATGTAAAAAATACAGCTGGCCGTTAAAAGAAGGATCCAGCGATATTTATGTTTGATGGCAAAATAAAGAATCGTTACTGCCGGGAAAAAAATTAAGAAATCCAAAGACGCGAAATTCATACGTTAGATCATTATCCAATCTTTAAGAATAAGGTCTTTTATGTTCTTGTTTTTGACATAAAACCACGCCTGCGGAGCAATAACGATTTTTGAGAGATTGTCGTTGAGCCATGCCCCCCACCAAGAGAATGAACTGTTGGCAATTATGTTGTGCCGGCATCCGCTCATTAACATAAGTTCTTCGTAATCAGGGATTTTTATGTCGGATACGAAATGAACAGGGGATTTGATTCGTAAATTATGTTTTGCCCATTCGATATCGTCCGAGAAAATGAAAAATTCAGGGACATCAGTTTTTTTTAAAATAAAGTCTATCGCTTTTTCGTAATACCCAATGTTGCATGTGCCGTGGTATTGGTTTGCCACCGGACTGGTTACATAGTCGCCTCTGCGGATATGCAAAGATATGGAATTGCATTTTTTTATTTTTTCAATCCATTCATTCGCATCTGCGGACATTTCATTTTTCAAGGCAAGCTCTTTTCTTATGACATCTTCTTTGTCTATGAAATATTTTTCACTCTGCCATGAACCGCTCAGATAACAATTGTCTTTTATCTTTAAGATATCCGGACAAAACGTGAAATCCGGTTCAATCACGAATTTTCTTGAATAGATGGGCTTTGTCCTCTCATGATATTTGAATAATTTTCTTTTTATTTTTCCGAAAATCGTTTTATCCAAAACGCTGGGCACCCCGATTTTTTTAAAATCAGCATCCGTAGCGATTACGCCCGCGGTGTTGAAAAAGGGGAGCAGATATTCGCGCGGGGTCGTTTCCGGGGAGAATTTGGAATAGAAAGAATTCTCGATCTTAAGTTCGGTATTGTTCCTGATCGCCAGGGCGCGTCCCGTGGCGTATTGAAAAAATTGATTGCCAATTCCTCCTGATACTCTGATTATTATCATAGATTATTTACTATTTTTTAAAATGAAAAAGACCGGTGCCGAAACCCTTGGCCTCGTCATATTTGTCCTCCAAGTCATTCCCGTATATATATTTTTCTTCCATTAAAACCAGATCCTTAAAAAGCTCCATTATATAGTTTCTGGTGAATGCCCGGTGGGCATTGAAATATATCTTGTTTTCCAAATCAATCGGAACGGAGATGAATAGATTTCCATTTCTAGCCAAAACCCTAATAATTTCTGAGATTGCTTTTTCAGAGCCAAAGCTATCCAATTCGTCGCCATAACGTCCGAGGCCGATGTGCTCAATGACGCAGATGGAGCTCAAGGAAGATATCTCGCCGTCTTTGAAGGGGAGTTTTTTTATATCGCCCCTGGCAAAGCTCAAGTTCGGCAGTTTCAGCTTGATCGGTCGGATATCAATCATTGTTGTCGGCACGAATTGGGATATGATGCCGACCATTTCCGCTTTGGAACCGATATCAAAGTGATGCTCCGGTTTCGTCTCAAAGACTTTTTTGGCGCACCAGGTATCCTGGTAAAAATATATCTGACCGATCGGCGTGTCTTCTGTTTTATCGAAGATGCATGGATAAATGTCGCCGGTGCTCAATTTGAATTTGCCGTTTGTCAGATCTCTTTTTGCTTTCGCGAGATCTTTATAGTACAAAGCAAGAAGATAGATTTTTTTGAATATATCATTCTTAAGGAGGCGTAAACTTTTTACAATAAATTTTAACAAGTTGCTTTTTTTTAAGAATTTTCTCATTTTGTTACCTTATTTTTTAAAGCGATTAATTTTTTCTTCAAGAATTTCAAGTATTTTTCCGGTTGTAAATATCTTTTATCAATCTTGAATATCTTCTCAGATCTGTAGATCAGATATTCGCGCAAGAAATTATTCTTATTGAACTTGATATCAAGTGTCGCTCCATTGGAATCGACAAATTTGTGTTCAACAAGACCTGCCAGCAATTTTAATCTATAGTTTCTTACCTTCCTTTCGTAATTTTTGCGTTTCTTTTTTAAGTCTCCACTGTCATTCAATTTTTCGCATAGTTGGTTTCCATGGGTTCTGCCAAAATTTGCATGCATGGGAATGTGCAGTGACAGGTACCCCAAACTGTTAAAACGATAACTGAATTCACGCCAATCCAAAATATTTTCAGTTGAACATTCTTTAACGGAAGGATAGCATTTTAACATCACAGATTTTTTTACGCACAAATTTCCTTCCGGGAAAAAACTGTTGGTTTTAAGAAAATGATTGAACATTTTTTCTTTTTGAGGAGCCTCGTCATAGACGAATTCGTAACGGGCGATACCGTTCAGTTTGCTGTCTTCGGTAAGTCTTCCCGGGAAACCCCAGACAAGTGAAACATCCTTGTTCTTGTCCAGTGTGTCAAGGCATTTTTTCAGCCAATCAGTCGCCGCATAAGCGTCGGAAATCGCGCATTGGAGAATATGGTCTCCTTTCGCCAACCGGATTCCTTTCCAGAGGGCATCCGGATAGCCGTTGTCTTTTTCCGAGACAAGGATGATGTTTGGATATTTTTTCAGAAGCTCCAATGAGCCGTCAGTGGATCCGCCGTCTATCACAATGTGTTCAAATGAATTGCAGTCTTGATTCGCAACCGATCTCATCGTTTCCTCCACGAAAGGAGCCAAATTATACGAGGCAGTGATAACTGAGATTCTTGGTTTGTCAGAAACAATAGCCGGCAGAGGTTCTTTGGTAAGAATTTCCGGAATATTTTCCAGACGGCTGGTTATTTTATTGATTTTCTCTCCGATGATATTTCGTTTGTCCGCAATCAGTTTTTTCAAGTCTGAGATTATTATATCTTCATCGTCATATTTTTCCATCAACATGCCCAATTCGTTCAAGGATGCTTTGTTAATCTTGAGCAGATTCAAATTTAAAACCGGTTCAAATCTGATGTTATTCTTTGAATCATCCGAATGATACCCTATTGAGGGGAAATCATTGAGATTCTTTTTTACAATTGAAGAAAAATTTTCAGATATCTCATGCAGGATCTTGTCTCCCGGGTTTTCTTTATATTGTTTTTCAAGCCAATAATTAAGCCTGTAAGAATGCTTTAAAAGGCTGTGCAGGGAGACCGCTTCCATGAAATCCGATTGTTCTTGCGTCGGATTATATTCCCTCAAGAAAGTGGAGATGATCTTATCATGGAAAAAAAATTGATGCCGAAAGTAATAAAACCCTATCAGATCTTTCCTGTCGAGGCCAGGCATATCGGAAACTTTTTTTGGATTCAGAATGCGTCCTTTAACTCGGTACCTGAAAAGATTTTTGTCGATAAAATCCACTTTTTGTTTCTGGAGGAATAATTTAGCTATCAGAAGGTTGTCGACATTCGCTTTGAGAATGTCGAAATCTTCATACGGCATCAATTCGGCGAATGATGATTTTTTGAACAGCCCGAATGATATCGGGATCGGATTGCGATTGATCAGATACCTCGACAAGTTTGAAAGAGGGGAATGTTCATCGATGTAAACATGCTTATTCGATGTTGAAATTTTTCCAATATCATTGCCGTTCACATCGACAAAATTCCCATTGGTATATGCCAAATCAATACCAGGGTGCGATATGTGATATGCGACCAGAGTTTCAATGTATCTCGGGTCCCAGAGGTCGTCATCGTTGGCTATCATGCAAAATTCACCCCTTGCAAATGTCGATGCCTGTGAGATGCCGCCCTCAGGGTATCTTTTTTCAGTGTCTATTATCAGCCTTATCCGCTTATCGTTCTTGGCATATTTTTCACAAATTTCTACAGTCTGATCAGTTGATTGGTTATCAAGGATGATGAGTTCGAAATTGGCATAAGTCTGAGCCAGGAGTGAGTCAAGAGCCTTCGTAATAAATCTTTTATTTTCTGATCGCACGAAATCGAAAGAATTATATACAGGCATCAATATGCTTACCAAGGGAGAATTTTCCATATTATTTTATCGGTGACCAAGCGATGATCGAATAACCATCTACAAACATGCTGCCGATGTAAGATCTTTTCGCTTCGTATATCTTGATCTTGCCTTCTTTTTCCAGGGACCTTAAGTGGTCAAGGAAGCCGCAAAGATAATTTCTCTTTTTAAAGTATTTTATCGAAAGGTTGTCGATCAGAACGTTCTCGTCCAGAACTTCAGCAATCGGCTCGATGTGCAAGCAGATAGCGGGTTTGTTCTTCATCAGATATGAAACGAATTTACGGTGATTGGTTCCTGTCTGCTCAAGCGCCGCTACGGTATAGACGGCAGAGTTCTGAGCGATTTTTATTTTCTTATCCGGATTGAAGAAATCAAAATTATAGCCCCTTATATTCTTCTCAATTCCCGAATCGGACATTTTTTTGATGATCTTTTGTGAAGATTTCGTCCAATCCAATCCGATAAGATTGGCAGACGGGTTGACTTCCCGCGCCCTTAAGAGATTATGCCCGGTTCCACAGCCGAATTCATAGATGCTATCAACTTTTCGCAGATACTTATCAAACAGATAATCAAGGATGACATACAGCATATTTCTTTCATAATTCGGAGATACGGCTTTTACGAATTTTTGATTGAGCCTGTTTATTTCGTATTTGCCGAAGTAGTGCGGATTGATCGCTTCCGCAGTGTTCTTATCGTTCAGGTCTGTTAGATTCTCACCCCAGCCTTTTTCCCATTGCTTGTGCCGGTGCGGACCGGAATATACCAGGAAAGGATCAGTGAGGACGTTTATGACCTTAACCAGAATCTTTTCCTTTTCTTTCTCGTCAATCGGGGAGTAAGCCAGTTTGTAAGACGCGATTTTTTCTTTTACATAATCGCTTATTTTATCATTGAACATTTTTTCAAAATCCTTGTAAGTTAAGGATATTTTTTCTCTTGTTGATTGCTTTTTATTTGTTGCCATACTTTATTTTTTAATATTCGGATAATTGTTATTAAACCAATTGATCGTTTCTTCAAGGCCTTTGTCCATATCGGTAAACTCAAAATCCGGCAGATACTTTTTTATTTTCGCTGTATCAGACGGCTTCCGGTACTGTCCATCAGGTTTTGATTCGTCAAAGATTATTTTGCCTGTAAAATGCATTTTACTGGCAATCAATTCCACCAGCTCTTTTATGCTGATTTCAGTGCCTGGCGAGAAGATGATGATGGGGGACTCTTCGTCGTAGTTATCAAGAGCCCAGGTTATCAACTTGGCTATATCAGACGAATAGATGAATTCCCGTAAAGGCTTGCCTGTGCCCCAAACTGTTAGATCAGTGTTATTTTGTTTTGCTAAATATATTTTATGAATTAAGGCTGGAAGGACATGTCCGTCGGTCAGGCTGAAATTATCGTATGGCCCGTATATGTTCGTCGGGATGCCAATGATATAATCACAGCCCCATTCTTTCCGGTACGCGCGGCTTTGCACATCCAGCATCCTTTTGGCATAAGCATAGCCGAAGTTGGAGGGGTGAGGAGGGCCGTTATGCAAATCTTTTTCGTTGATCGGGTATTCAATCTTGTCTGGAAAAACGCAAGTGGACATCAAGGATATTAATTTTTTTACCCCAGCCAATCGCGCCGCTTCCAAGACATTGGTATTGATCAAAATGTTATCGCGAAAAAAACTGCCCGGATGCGACATGTTGCTCCCGACACCGCCGACAACCGCGGCTAAATGGATGACCCTTTCTGGTTTTATTTCTGCGAAGTATTCTTTTGTTCCAACAGAATCAGTCAGATCAAGATCTTCTCTGCCGATAAAAACGGCATCGGGTAAATTGAGCTGTTTGATGGCTGAGCCGACAAGACCATTGGCGCCGGTGATAAGTGTTTTTGTCATATGGTTATTTTTTATATAATTCTTTTTGCCACTCAATGGTTTTTTTCAGACCCTCGTCAAAAGAAATATATTCTATTTTACTAAATTCATTCTCGACTTTATTCATATTCAGAAAAACATCATCAGGTGCGCCAGCCATTGTCAGTGTGGAATTCTCAGGGAATATCACCGGTGCATCCATCTGTTTTCCAATCTTTTCTGCCAGTTCAGCGATGGTTGTCTTGGAAAGACCGCCGACATTGTAAATGGGCTCTTTGCCATGAAAGAGTATGTTCAGCATAATTTCTACCGCGTCCGCGATATAGCAATATGTCCTTTTTGCTTCGCCGCGATCCATCATCTCAATCTTACCATTTATAGCTTTTTCAATAAAAGAATTTAAAACACGTTTGTCGCCTCGTTTCGTGCCCGGACCGTAAGCCAGGCAAAGCCGGGCTGATTTGGCATCCACTCCTTTGGCGCGATAAGCGTTGCATATCGCCTCGCCACAGCGCTTGGCTTCAATATAGCAAGAACGGGGATGAGTGGTGTTCGTGGTGCCGATCTGATCTTCTTTGTATGGGGGATTTGGCAGTCCGCTGTAAACCTCGCTGGTGCTGATGAACAGGAACTTGCCGCCTGGTTTTAACTTTTTAAATAATTCCAAGGTTGAAAAAGTGTTGAGAGTAATCGTTTTTACCTGATCGGCCATAAACATTCCCGGTTGGCCATACCCGGCGGCGTGGATGATGTAATCAGCTAAAGGCAAACTCTGGCAAAATTTATAATCAGTCAGATCGCCATTGCAAACTTCCGCACCCTCGTAATCTAAAAAATTTTGTAAGATCGAAGAGGCCGCACTTTGCATGACGGCAATAGTTTTTATGCGTCCAGGATGTCTGTCGGCAAAAGCTTTCAGACTTGCCAAAATATAAGTGCCGACCAAGCCGGAGGCGCCGGTGATGAGGATGGTTTTTTCATGCAAATCGGATAAATCTAACTTGTCGATTATTTTTTCCGCGTCTTCGTTGATGATCTGATAAAGTTTGTCCATATGAAAAATATTTAGCTTAACGATTGATCAAATCGGTTAATTTTTTATTGATATTTTTAGCTGTCAAGCCGATATACTCATCATGCTCTTCGGCTTTTCCGTATTTATTTAAGAATTCGTTCGGTACGCCGATTGAGTCAATCATCAGATGTTTTCCCTGGAGAGCGGACACTATATCCGGTATTAATGCGCCGCTGAAATAAGGTTCGCACAGCAAGATTTTTCCGGATTCGGAATTGTGTTTCAATGTTTCTGAGTCAAACGGGCTGACGGTCGTATAGTACAGCACCGTGACATCGGAATTTTCTACCGCCGCCAAAACTTGATTTAAAATCGGCCCGACTGCAATCACGGTGGCTTGTTTGCCCTTTTTTACGATTGTTGCTTGGCCGAATTTTACATTAAAATTTTCAGCATTATTCCTTTCGCTCAAGCGGAAATAAGTGGGGTGCCCGTTAGCATAAGATTGCCTGAACAATAAATCGAATTCGTTGGCATTGCCAGGAACGACAATTTCCATTCCGGGAAGATTTTTTAAGATAGCCACATCCCCGGGGCAATGGTGCGTACAGCCCAGAGCGGCATAGTCATAAGAGCCGCCGACGCTGATGAAGTTGCCGCCCAGTTTTTGGTAGCAGAAATCAAGTTTTAACTGTTCATAGCTTCTTTCCACCAGGAACGGAGCGATCGTATGCACTGTCGGAATAAAACCGGTCATCGCCAAGCCGGCTGCCAGGCCGACCGTTGACTGCTCCAAGATGCCGATGTTATAGACCCTGTCCGGATGTTTTTCAAGGGCGACTCTGAAGCCGAATACGCCGATATCGCCTAACAACAAAATTGTTTTGTCGTTTTGCTCAATTATATCCTCCAGGGTTTTTACGAATTGTTTTCTCATATGTTAAGATAATTCATTTAAGATTTCTTTAAGCTCTTCTCCGGTTGGAAATTTATGGTGCCAAGCCGGATTGTTTTCCATCATTTTTACGCCTTTGCCCTTTGTCGTCTCGGCAACGATAAAAGTCGGCTTTGAGTTGTTCGTTTGAGTCAGCGCTGAATATATTTTTTCGTGGTCATGTCCGTTTACTGTCGCAGAGTTCCAGCCGAAAGATTTGAATTTTTCCGCCAGATCACAGACAACCACAGCCCTGTCGGTTGAATGGTTATGGTCGGCAATCAGGTAAAGATTGGATAAATTATGATGGGAAGCAAGCATGGCAGATTCCCAGATGGTGCCTTCGTTTGATTCGCCGTCGCCGATCAAGCAGTAAACTTTGTTGTTGCTTTTGCTGATCTGGAGTCCCATGGCCAGACCGACTGCTATCGGGAATCCATGGCCGAGCGAACCGGTTGAGGCCTCAACGCCTGGAACTTTATTGTGGTCAGGATGACCGCCTAAGATGCTGTCATATTTTCCGAAATTATCAAATTCAGAAAAAGGAAAAAATCCTTTGTTAGCCAAGATAGCGTACAACCCCAGAGAGGCGTGCCCCTTGCTCAAGACAAAACGATCACGATCGGCATCATTCGGATTGGCCGGGTCTATCTTGATTACCTTATCGTATAAAACCCATAAGATATCCAAAATAGAAAAAGCGCTCGCGATATGGCCTTCGCCAGCCTTGTAAGCCGACTCAACTATTATTTTTTTTAATTGTAAAATATTTTTTTCCATTTGTATGTTATTAGTAAATATAAATTAGGAATTGTTAATCATTTGAATTGCTTTTGGCGATTTCCCATTTGTTGTCGCTTAGAATGCAAGCCAATTTTTTTCCACCAGGGCCGTATAGTGACATTGCGGCATTTCCCGTATCGGCAATGGATAATTTGATGATATCTGATAAATAATCTATTCTTTTATAACCTCTTTCATGTGCGGTAACTGAAACGGTATAATCATCAGGCAGTAACAGACTGCCTTCAAAAATTGAAGATGCAATGTATTCACCAGCATCCAATTTTACGAATTTATTGTCGTTGCTTTCCGAGACACTGGTAAAAATAACATTTATTCCATTAGAATTTCTTAAAATGAAGCTGATTTCCGCTTTATCAGTTTCTTTGTTGACGATAAATTTTGTCCAGATCTTAAAATCGTCTTCCAAATTTATCAAGTTCGTAAT
>CAWHBO010000002.1:0-174226 GCA_963827735.1 Candidatus Parcubacteria bacterium | reverse complement strand
AATTTCTAAGTGGTGGATTAAGAAGAAATTCAAAAAACAAAATTGCATAATGTAGTATAAAATTTGTATTTCGTCAATTGCATGATAATATAATGGTTTTTTTATAGGGCTAATTACAATAAAAGCAGTATGAGAAAATTTATTGGAACTGAATTGTGTAAAAATATGATCGCTAGAAATATCAATACAATTAGAAAATTAGCTGGTTTAATGAGTTGAAGATAAAAAAATGAATATAAAACAAGAAAAAGAAGGCGAGGTGATAATTTTTTTTGAAGCTTGTTTGTGGAGTCTTTTTCCGGTCGTTACCGCCATGGCTTTGAAGAATGTTTCTGTCCTTGTCTCACTGGGATGGAGCATGCTTTTTGCTTCTCTTTTTTTTGCGGTCGTGATCACTTATAAAAAGAAATGGCCGGATGTGGGGAACAGGGAAGTTATGGGTGATGTTTTGCTCTCAACTTTGTTGTTGGGCGTGATATACTATTTGTTATATTTTTCCGCTTTGCGTTATACCTCTCCGGGCAATGCCAGCTTGATTGCATTGATTGAGATATTTTTTAGCTATCTGTTTTTTCACGCTTGGCGGAAAGAGCAAATGCCGAAAGAACATGTGGTTGGCGCGATCTTAATGTTGGTCGGGGCCGGCATTGTGTTTTATCCCAATTTTTCGGAATTTCATTTGGGCGATATATTGATACTCGGCGCGTCGGCCGTGGCGCCATTTGGGAACCATTTACAGAGAAGAGCTCGTCAGAAAGTTTGCAGTGAAAGCATCTTGCTCATCCGTTGTTTTGTAAGCGCTGTGGCAATTTTTCTGTTTGCGTTCATTGTTGACGCAGGGTCGTCATTTGCCATAAGCAAGAAAGACTTTGTCCTTTTGATTGTAAACGGAGTGTTTTTGCTCGGCCTGTCAAAATTGTTATGGGTTGAAGGAATCCACAGGATCAGCGTAACCAAAGCCTTGGCGTTAAGCAGTTTGGCGCCGCTTTTGACCTTGCTGTTATCCTGGGGGATTTTACATTTGGTCCCAACATCATTCCAGCTGTTTTCATTCGTACCGATGTTTTTCGGTATTATCCTTTTAAGTAAAAAAATTAAAAATTGATTCCGCCGAGTTGGCCAAAAAGATAAAAGATTGCTTATAAAAAAACGGTCCCCGTTTTTCAGGAAGAAAAACGGGGCCTCGGAGCTGCACACATTGTGCTAGCCAACGGCAACGCCCTATACGTTATATTCGAGCAACCCTGCGCAGCCCACGTATAGGGACTAACTTGTCTTAAAAACAGTCTAGCATATTTTTTTGAAAAAAACAAGAAAAATAGACGTAATTATGAATTTTTAGCTGATTTTAGGTAAGAAAAAAATTAACTTTAAGTCTTAATTTGTAACAAGTTTATGGCTTTAGGGGCGACACATATCAGATTTGCGTTAGATCTGAAAAAAAATTATCAAGTGCAAGATTTGGAGAAGTATATTTCCGGAACGATTTATCCTGATAGCCGTTATGTTACCCATATTGACAGGAATTTAACCCATGGCAGCAATGTCTTGTTGCCTGAGTTTGCAGTTGACGATTTTAGAAAAGGATGGCAGGTCCATAAGATTTGTGATGCGATATCTTATAAAAAATGGAAAGAGTTGTTTCCGGAATTGATTCCCCAAAAAATTGAGGATGAGTGGGTGCTTGCTTCCGCCACAAAAATAATTCAAAGCATGAACGATTTAAAATGTTTTGATTTACAAAGCAATTTGAAATATCTTAAATTTGCCTTTAACCCTAATGGTGAAGATATTGATGAGATAAAAAAATATAATCAGATTATGATTGACCTGTATCAAGGTAAAACCGAAACTTCGGTTGAGGATAATTATCAGATGTGGCTCGCGCTGGGAATAAGCAAAGAAGACGCAAATCTCATCAAGATTAAAACGGAAGAATATTTAAAAGATGCGGATTTGGTTAAAAGAATTGAATCGGTTTATGACGAGATGGTTAGGTGTTATAAAGAGGTGTTCCCGCAATAAGAACATATGAAAAAATTGTTTAAGACCCCTCCTGTTTTATAGGGTTAAAATTTTTAATCTTAGCTTGACTGTCATCAGTATTTCGCATATATTTAAATAATCAATAATAGTTTAAAATAGCACATTAAAAGACAAAAGCTTAATTATGGGAGCATTGTAAATATCAAAAGATTGGTTCTTTAAATAAACATTAAACAAGGGGGAATGGCTATGGGTAGAATCTTTGGATCTTTGTCTGCAATCTTTTTTGCAATGATGTATAATTTGATCGCCTTTTTTATTTACTTTGTTTTTTTGGTTGGGGTTTTTTTTGTTCCTTCAATTCATAACAGTTTTGACTTTTTTGTGACTCAAAATTTCAGTTTAGCTGTTTTGAGCCTACTTGCTGCCGTTATAATTATCATTATTGCCATCAGGCGGTTTTTCTTAACAGCCGGAAATATAGAAGATGCATACGCAAGCGGTAGGTTTGCCGGTCTGGCTCTGTATGGAGGAATTATTATTTTTAATATTAGCCTGGGCTATGTGATCTTGATGATGATTACACTGATGCGGCATATTTCGATTGTTGTTCATTAATATTATTTGTAGGTAATTTTTTAAAATAATAACCAATTGCAAACACGCAGTTGGTTATTTTTTACGGTTATATAGTGGCAGGAAATATCACCCATGATATAATATAGAAATAACAAAATATTAAGAGAAATCAATTGATTTGATAAATGTTTAGAATATTTGGAAAAAATAAATTTATGGTAAATTGGAGATATAAAAATATGACCGTCAGAAATATCAATACCATGAGAAAATTGTCTGATCTGATCGGTTGAGTTAATTTTGGCTGTGATTTTTTTATTGGTGGAAAATTCAAGTATATATTATAATTTGCAATAATAAAAATATGAAAATAATCGCTTATTACATCGCCAGGGGATTATCCCTTCTGCTGGTCGTATTTTTTGGATTATTCGTTTTGGAAGGCTTTGATCCGATGTTCAGCTGGCAAGCTGGTTTATGGCATCTGTCTTTGATGCTGGCGGTCCTACTGTTCTCAATCGCCGCTTGGATGCGTCCGATGATCGGCGGCTGGCTCTTTGTCGCTTTGGGCATTGCCGCTGCTGGTTTTTTTCATCCTTTATTCTGGAACGGATTCTTGATTGGATCAATGCTTTGGTTTACGGGCGCCGCATTTTTGCTGGGGCATAAGCGCTGATTGGCCGTCACCTTGACTTGGTTATTTTTTAAACATCAATACGAACTCTAAAAAAATAAAATTAATCGTCTTTGTCCCGCTGTCGCATGCTGATATCGTCCGGCAGGCGTTGGGTGAGGCCGGGGCCGTCAAGATTGGCAACCATGATATCAAAAGAGCCCGGTTAAGTTCTTAAAAAACTAGATTCTGACCCGAACATGGTGCTTGGAAAAATCGCAGCAAATGTTGGCTGTGTTTTTTTAAATTTTATTTTTGAATATTTAATATCTTTGTTACAATATAAGCATAAAATAATAATTTATGATGATTAGAATGAAAAAGTCGGAAAAGATTATATTTGTTTTTGTTTTATTCTTATTTTTGTTTGTGGGTCAAGTCAAGCATGCTCACGCAGTAATGCCACCTGATTTTATTTTTAATATCGGATCGCAATTTCTGCAGATATTCTCAATGATTTTTTTGATAGTTTCAACTTTTTTCAGTGTTATATTTCGATATATTAAAATAAGATTCACTGCTTGGAAAATAAATAGATATTATTTTATCGGCATGATTTTGGTAATTTTGATCACTTCAGCTGGAGCGACTTATTTTTATGGGTATTTTAAGCAAAAAAGTGAATATAAAAAGTGGCTGTCGGAAAGCATGAAAAACGAACAAAAGTTTAATGATGAAATTGAAATTTATAAAACCGATCCATCGTTGGCAGATACGGACGGAGACGGTTTCAATGACAAAACGGAAATTGACCACAATTACGATCCGTTAACCAAAGAACCATCAACTCAAGAAGAGTCAGATAAACTTGATAAAAATAACGAGTTGATAAAAAAGTATGATTTTTTTACATTAAACAAACAGATTGATCTGGCAGTAAGTAATGAAAAGTTTAAAAACACTATCAATGGCCGGAATAATGATTATATTATTTTAGACGCTCGTGAAGATTTGGAGTACAGAAATGGAAATTTTCCCGGCAGTGTGCATATTCGATTCGCCGACTTGCGGACTGGCCGATGGATAGAAGTACCTAATGAAAAATTTGTTTATGTGCTATGTTGGTCAGGATTGAGAGGTAAAGAAGTAGCGGAATTTTTACGTACTAAAAAAATTGTTGCCTCATATCTTGAGGATGGAGCCAAAGGCTGGTACGATTTTGGCGGCCAATGGAACGGCAATATTTTGTTTGCGGATAAATATTCAGATGAAAAATATAGACTGGTTTTCAGCACGAATGATTTTAAAAAGAAAATGAAAGCCGGCGCGTTTTTGGTTGATTGCCGGGAACCAGAAAAGTACAACCGAGGCCATATTTCTGGAAGCGTAAATATTCCGATAATGCATACGCCAACCATAAAATTTGAAGAAACATTTGCTCAAGTACCGCCTGGCAGTCAGATAATTACGATATGCGACGACTATGTAAATTGTTTTGACGCTAAAATAACCGGTGTAGAATTGGAGGCGCGCGGTCATAATTTCCTTGGCCGCTATAATCGTCCCTGGGAATATTAAATATTATGATATTAAATATAGAACAATTTGAGAAATGCCCCGGCCAAATCGGCAGCAAGGCATTGCAATTAAAAAAATTAATGGATTATGGTTTTAATGTCCCAAGTTTTTTAGTTATTCCATCTGAATTTTTTGTTAATAACACGGAGGCTGATGGCCACATTAAATTAGAAAGTTTGGGTTTATTAGTGAAAAACATTATAAAACAGTTGGATAGTAAACAGTATGCAGTCAGGTCGGCTGCTTTAACCGAAGATGGTAAAGAAGAGTCTTTAGCTGGTCAGTTCATGACAATGGTAGCAGTGGATAAAAATGATTTAGCAGGCGCAATTAAAAAAGTTACAGCCCATGCCTATAATTATCTGAATGGAAATATCGGACAATTTTCTATTATCATCCAAAAATTCATAGAGCCGGAATTCGCTGGTGTCACTTTTACACGATCGCCACTGGGCGGACGCGAAATAAGCATTGAGTCTGTCAGCGGTCGAGGCGAAAAGTTAGTCGGCGGTTTTAGCAATCCTCAAAAATATAATTTTTATTGGCAGGAGGCGCCGCCGCTTGTTTTGAAACTGGATGCAGAGGATATCAATAATTTTAAAAAAATTGAAAATCATTTTCAATTCCCCCAGGATATTGAATGGTGCGTTAAAGGCGGGGAATGTCATTATTTACAGACTCGGCCGGTAACCAGTTTAACCGATCCGGCTTACAGACAAATTTTATTTTTAGAAGATTTTTTACAGAAGAAAAATAATTATTATTATCAAAAGACGGAAATCTCGGAAATTGCATCAAGGCCGACTCCGGTTACTTTCGGCTTGTTGCAAAAAATTTACAGTACAGGCGGTCCGGTACAGTCAGTATATTCTAAACATAAAATTAAATATAATCCCCGTGATTTTTTGGAAATAATCGGTAACGAATTGTATGTTAATAAAGAAGAAGAGCTTAAAACTTTATTTCCGGCAAAAAGCTATTTTATTTCCCAAAAACTTCAGCCTGAATTCTGTCGTTTTCAGGGAATTATTCGCTCTTTTAATAATTTGTTAAAATTTTATCGGATAAAGACCAGCGATTATATCTTATGGTGTGATGCTATTAAGGAAAGGGTTAATTTTGATTTTTCCATGGTTAGTAATATTCGCGATTGGCTCGCTATATTTTTTGATGATTATAAAATAGTTTTTGAAACCAATTTACTCGCCGGCCTAGCCTTAAATCATTTGCAGCAAACTATAAATGGTAAAGACAAGATCGAATTATCGTATCTTCTCTCAGCCGGTAGCGACTTGCTTGGCGATTTACAGACGGAAATAAAATTGGATTTTAAGACAGATTTTTTATGCGGCAATTCTTTTGATGTGGCAGATGAATCAGAGTTTGTAAAAAATTTGAGCCTTGAAACGGAAACGCCCAAACCAGCAAGGGAGTGGATAGAAAAACAGAATAAAATAAAAAGAGGAGTGGTACTTCCAGTCATTAGGCGGGCCATAATATTTAATTATTTAAGGGAGTATGGCCGCTGGCTGATAGTTATTCGGATCAATCATCTAAGAAAAATTTTATTTTCATTGGCAAGGAATAATTTTTTAAGAGAAGAAAGGGATATTTATTATTATAGCTGGGATGAACTACTGGCCGGAAAAATGGATGGAATAGATATTTTTAAAAGAAAAAATGATTATTCAAGATATAATGATTTTACATTACCCAATACGATTGTTAATCGGTTTCAGTCGGTTGGCGATAAAAAAACAGTTGGAGTTTCTTCGGGGGTAGCTACCGGGGAATTGGTAGATATTAATAGCGTTGACGGTGAAAAGAAAAAAATATTGTATACAAAAATATTATCACCAGATTTAGTTAAATATTTTGACAAAGTTCAGGGGATTGTGGCGGAAGGCGGCGGCATGCTTTCTCATTTATCTATTATCGCCCGTGAAAAAAAATTACCAGTTGTGGTAAATTTTAACATATCACAAACAGATATAAAATTGGGCGATTATGTGCAAATAGACGGCGGCAGCGGGGAGATAAATAAATTAGATAAATAGTCCTGATTGATTTTTGTGTTATTTTCAGGTAAAATTTACATATGGACAACAAAAATTTGATTACTGTAAAAAATTTTAAAATGCGATTCGGTAACAAGGTGGTGATTGAGGACCTGTCTTTTGAGGTAAACAAGGGCGAAGTTTTCGGTTTTTTGGGATCCAACGGTTCCGGCAAGACCACGACGATTCGCGCTCTGCTCGGTATATATGAGCCGACCGCGGGGGAACTTCTGATAAACGGACAACGTTTTGTACCGAAAATGACCGGACTTCTCGGGTATCTTCCGGAAGAGCGCGGACTTTACAAAAAGGAAACTGTCATGGATACCATGCTATATTTCGGACAGCTCAGAGGCTTGAGCCGTAGCCAGGCAAAAGAATGGAGTGAAAAATATTTAGAGCGGGTGGAGCTGGCAAGCTACTCCGGACAGATTTTGAATAAGCTTTCGGGCGGGCAACAGCAGAAGATTCAGCTCGGTATAACCATTATGAATGATCCGAAACTGCTGATTCTGGACGAGCCTACCAAGGGTTTTGATCCGGTAAATCGTCGCTTGATGATTGATATCATCCAGGAATTGGTGGCTAAAGGAACCACCGTTATTTTGGTTACGCATCAAATGGAAGAAGTGGAAAAACTTTGCACAAGGTTGCTACTTTTGAAAGACGGCAAGCGCCGTTTGTACGGATCGGTTGAAGAAATCAAGCGCCAATATGGCAAAAATAGCATTGTTATAGAGTTTTCCGGCAATTTAAAACCCAACGACAGCCTGTTTACAATTAGTCAAAGGACCTCTCGGAGCGTGGAATTAATACCAAACAGCGGAGTAGCGCCTGATGAAATATTTTCGTATTTGGGAAAGGTTGATAATTTACGGATTAGCGAATTCCATGTTGAGCAAGCAAAGCTTGATGATATTTTCGTACAAATTTACAGTGAAGGAAAGGAGGCTGTATATGCATAATTTAGGCACAGTCATTGCTTTTGAATTTTTCAGGACCATCAAGAAAAAAACCTTTTGGCTCAGCGTCCTGGCCACCCCCGTGATCATTACGGTGGTTTTTACGATTATATATTTTACAAATAAATCAGCCTCGGAAACAAAACAGCGGACAGAAACTGAACAATTTAGCGCGGTGGTTTTTGACGGATCAGGTTTGGTTAAAAAAACCGTGCTTGATGAGGCCGGAATTCAATCAGTGTCCAGCCAGGACGAAGGCATCAAGCTGGTAAAGGCAGGGGAGATTGATTCGTTTTTTTATTTTCCGCCCGACCCTTCAAAGCAGGCGATTGAGGTGTACGGCAAGGACGTTGGCCTGGTTAAGAATGGCAAATATGCCAATCTGGCGACCCAATTGTTAAAATCCAGCATCATCAGCAAGCTCAGTTCTCTTGAAGAAGCGTCAATTTTGCAAAAAAATCCGGCCACCAAGTTAACTGCTTACAACAATGGCGAACAGGTTCAGGGCATTGAACAAATTATCGCTCCCGGGATTTTTTTGGTGCTTTTTTATCTTGTTATCATCCTGCTTGGTAATCATATGCTAACCAGCACGACTGAAGAAAAAGAAAACCGGGTGATTGAAATCATTTTAACATCAGTGGATGCCGGCAGTTTGATCATCGGAAAAATCATCGCCATGATCATGGTCGGCTTTGTGCAAATTACCGTTATGTCCGCGCCTGTTATCATTGGATTTATATTTTTTCGGGATAAATTGAACTTTCCCCAGTTTGATCTGGCGCAATTATCAATCGATCCGGTCCGCTTTCTGGTGGGAGTTGGGCTCTTCATTTTTTCCTTTTTATTGTTTACCGGTTTACTTGTAACCATCGGCGCGGTCGTTCCGACCGCCAAGGAAGCCGGCGGTTTTTTCGGCATCGCCATGTTTTTTATGTTCATTCCGCTGTATGCCGCTAATGCTATTTTTACCGACCCTTCGCAAACCATTGTGAAAGTGTTCAGTTTTTTTCCCATGACCGCGCCCATTACGCTTATGCTTCGGAACACGGCCGGTAATTTGACGGCTCTGGAAATCGCGGTCGGCATGAGCATCCTCGCAGTCAGCAGTATCGCCTCGTTGTTCATTGCCACGCGAGCATTTCGTTATGGCACCCTGGAATATGATCGTAAACTGAACTGGCGGCGGATGCTTAAAAGTTAAATTGATCAAACAAGGTGTTCTCAACTCTTTAGGTATGTGGCACGAAGTAAACAAATTATAATTGAGCTTTGTCTTTGGTATACCAGGAACCATTCGCAGAAATTGACAACCGAAATATATTTTGCTAATATTTAATTATATAATAGAGTAGGAGCAAAAAAGACAATGATCTTTTAAAGGCTTGTAAGGAGGAGAAAATGATAAATTTATCAAAAGAATGTCCCAAAAAGGAAATTAAGGTTGGGGAGACGGTTAAATTCATCCCAGATGCAACATCGCCAGATGTTTACATTCTAAAGCTTCAATTTATTATTTTTGGTTTTGCAAGAATAAAATGGGGGTTAGAAAATGGGAAAAAAAGATGTAAACTGTTTAATCTTTCTTCCGATGATGATCGTTTAAATGTTGGTGGGTATTCAATTACCCTTTGCGGAAAACAAGGCGCAAGAGGAAAAAATTTCGTAGGTGTTTGTCTCACGTATAAAACGCATTAATATCTTATCACAAGGGTGCCCGCAAAGGACGCCCTTGATTTATATGTAAACAAAATTTATCAAAATGGCGATATTCATAAGCATTAACCAGTGCCGGCTATGTTCATTTGAATGTCGCCGGCTTTTTGTTATATTTCCCAATCGATATATGGGAAGACAATAAATAGCAGTAGTGGTATAATTTTAGTAATAACATTAGTCATGAGTTGTATAAGAAAATATTTACAATGAAATAATATGAACTCACAGTGAGTATTAATTTTATGAAACGAGCAATCATAATCCATTGTTGGGAGGGTTATCCGGAATACTGCTGGTATCCGTGGGTAAAAGCGAAACTTGAAGCCCTTGGTTTTCTGGTTGACGTCCCGGCATTTCCTGATACCAAAAATCCAAAGCTGAGCGAATGGCTGGCGATGCTTAAAAAAAATGCCGGTCAGCCGGATGAAGATTTGTATTTGATCGGCCACAGCTTGGGTTGTATCGCAATTATGAGATATTTAGAGTCCTTATCAGACAATCAGAAAATCGGGGGCGTAATTTTTGTGGCCGGATTTACCGAGAATGTTGGTTATGATGAAATTGAAACATTTTTTGAAACGCCGGTTGATTTGAAAAAAATTAAAGAAAGGGTGAAAAATGGTTTTGTCGCCATACATTCTGATGATGATCCGTATGTTGATTTGAAATATGCGGATATTTTTAAGGAAAAATTGGGAGCGGAAATTATCATAAAACATAACGCAAAGCATTTTTCCGGAGCGATTGAAGGAGAGGATTCCTGCACTGAACTTCCGGATGTAGTTGCAAGCGTTGAAAAGCTGTTAAGAGTATGATAAAAATTACATATTTTGTGCATGGCACAACAACGGATAACGAGAGAGACATCTCTTCGGGGTGGCACGATGTTGAGCTTTCTGATCTTGGCGTTAAACAGTCTGTTGAATTAAAAGAATTGATCAAAAGCAAGCATTTTGACCTGGTGTTTTGTTCAGATTTAAAACGAGCTGTTCATTCCGCAAAGTTAACTTTTGAAGGCGCTGTTAAAATATTACCGGATGAGCGGTTAAGAGAATGCAACTATGGAAAATTCAATGCCAAACCGTCGGAAATCGTTGAGCCCATGCAAGAAAAAAATATAACGAACAAATTTCCCGGCGGCGAAAGCTATGAAGATGTGAAAAATAGGATCAGGGACTTTCTTGAATATCTGAAAATTAACCATAACAATAAATCAGTTGCAATTGTTGCGCATAAAGCGCCGCAATTGGCCTTTGATGTCCTCGCGCTTGGAAAAACCTGGGAGCAGGCCTTCGCTGATGATTGGAGAAAAAGAAAGGCCTGGCAAGCGGGCTGGGAATATGTTATCAATTAAGAAAATCAAATATGGATTTTGAAAAACTTCGAAAAACTTATAATCGTATTTCAGGGGATTATACAAAGAATCATGCCGAGGATACTTGGGATGATGATTTTATTGATTTATTTTTAAAAGAATTGCCGGAAAAAGCAATTGTTTTAGATTTGGGCTGCGGTCCGGGAACAGATTCTGCCAAACTGGCGATTCCGGGTCATAAGCTTTATGGAATAGATTTGTCCGATGAACTTATAAAAATCGCATCTAAGCAATTGCCTGATTATAATTTCGTTCAAGGGAACATGACAGAACCTTTACCTTTTGAAAATAATTTTTTTGACGGCGTATTCTCAAAAGCCTCGTTATTGCATATTCCCAAAAATGAAATTCAAAAAGTGTTTGCAGAAATTATCAGAGTGCTTAAGAGAAATGGCGTTCTGCATGTTGCGGTAAAAAAGGGGACAGGGGAAAAGAGTGTTGTTGAAAATGATTATGGTTATGCTTATGAGAGAAAATTTTATTATTGGCAGCCGGAAGAGCTCAAAAAAATTTTTATAAAAAATAATTTTGAATTGTTAAAAGAAAATGAATACAGAAAACCGGGCTCCGAGACAATATGGTTAAAATTTCTTTTAAGAAAAAAATAAGAAATGTGCTTTTTGTGCCATCTGGAAAAATATAATCAAAATATATTATTATTTTATCAAAGATTATGAAAAAAATACTATTTTTTATTTTAGCAATCAGTTTATGCGCGCAACCGGCTTTGGCCGCGATTGACGTGGAAAAATTCATCACTCCCGATATCAAAGATGACTATTGCGGAGCGATGATTGACTTTCGTTTTTGCAAATGCGGATTTCATGGCGACAAAGGTTTTTGCAAGCAAATCGGACAAACCGAGGCGGGCGCTAACGAAACTGTCCAAAATGGATATAGCGCGTATGTCGGACAGCTTAGAGCGCAATTCGTTTCCGGTTGCAGCGGTGAAAATGATATCATCAACGGGGATAATTGCACTCGGTGTTCCGGCGAGCATTTTAAGTACAATGATGCTTGCGTCACGCATGAAGAAATGTGCGGCAAAGAAGACCTGCATTTGCGTTTTGATATCAAGACCAAGGCGTGCGCTTGCGAGCCGAACTATGTCAAGCAGGAAAGCGGACTGTGCGAAAAGGTTGGTCCCGTGGAAGTGAAAGTTGAGTGGCAGAACGACCAATTTCCGCCTTTTTTGGCTGACGGCATCAATGTCGGCGTGGCCGATGTTTCTGTCAGGGCATTGAAAGAAGAAAATCAGCCCTTTGTTCCGGTAAAATTTGTTTTGACATCCGGCTCTTTGGGCGTGTTGAACAGTGAAGACACGGGAGACAACCATTATCGCATCACGTATACAACGCCTGATCTGCTTAATTCCGACCCAAGCAAGAATTATAGCGCCGGCATAAATTTAAGTTTTACCGCTTTGAATGCCGAAGGCGTAAAAGAAGAACAGGATAAAGTCGTGCCGGTTCAGCTTGTGATTTATACTCCGGTGAAAATTTCCGCCTATGGTTTTGAAACCAAGGATGAAAAATTTGCGTTCAAGGGCGGGGTTGCTGAGATTACAGTAAATGTCATAGCGGATAAAGCGGAAGAAGGCTATGTTTCAATCTCGGGCGCTAATCTTGAATTGCCGGAAAAGAAAATATTTACTACTGACGACCAAGGCGTGGCGAAAATTCCGACTCCAAATGATTTTATCAAAGGCATAACGGATAATGCAAAATTTTCTTTGATAGTGACCGAAGAAGTCACCCAGCAACTGACACAAGCCAAAAAGAAGATGCTTGATTTAGGTGTTTTAGGTGAAAACATCGCCGTCAATGCCTTCTTAAATGATTTTGTTAAAAATTTAGCGATGGCCAAAGATAACACGGAACGCAAAAGCTTGGTCGCCGGTTTAAAGCGCTTGAACTACGGTCTCTTTTTTATAAAAAAGGGACAAGAATTCGGCAAGGTGTCAGCCGACTCGCTGGCAGTGGTTACCAATGATGCCGTCGCGAACATGGTGGACATTCTGGATTCAGTTACCGGCATTACGGAACAGATTACCAAAAGAATCAATGCCTCCGGCCTGAAGCTGAGCGACAAGGCGCTGGCAAAAATTACCGCCCAAGTCAGCCAGGTACGCAAAGCCGCGGTTTTGAAGCTGGGGGCCGCGATGCAGACCGGCATCAGCTACTATGCCCCAGATTCAAAAATCTATTTAGGCGGTTTGTTGAAATTTTTGGAAGATAAATTTTTGATAGCGGATAATCTCAAGGCCGGCAGTGTTGAAAAATTTGATTTGCCAAAAGGCATAAAAGAATATTTTTATAATCAAGTGAGCAAAGCGGCTTCCAGTCAAATGAAAGAACTGGAAGCTTTTGTTGTCAATGGAAAACAAAACGGTTTTCCGACTTTGGAAAATTCCGCTGATCTGGATATCGCCAGGGACAATTACGCCAACATGGCGGACAGATATATCAAAGCGGAGCAAGGCGAGTACTGGCGGTTTATGACCAAGTCTTGGTTTGACCTGGGGTTTGATACGATCGGCAAGGGCGTATCAATAGTCTTTCCCGCATACGCGGATTTGATCGGACAAGTTGAGAATATGTATAAAGTGGCGCGCTCCGGTTTTGTGGACGCCGCGAATATGTTCCAGTGGTACAAAACCCATGGCGAGATCATGACCCAAATGGACAGGGGATTGAAACGATCAATCGGCAAGAGTGAAGCGGCTAAAGCCAATCTTGATAAAAACTTTTTACAGATTATCGCGCCGGTCAATGCGGAGGATCTGCCGGATTCCGGCCAATTCATGGACTCGGTAGGGGACGCTCTGCTTTACAAAAGCTTGGCTTTGATCGGCGAAGCCTTGGCAGAAGAATTTCCAGCTGAGGCGAAAGAATTTGATCCCTTTATCAAACAGCTTAAAGATAAATCCGAGGCCGCTTCCGCTCAAGCGCAAGCACTGGAAGGCGAGGCGCGTGAAAGCATCCCAGAAGAAGATTATTCATTTTGGGGAATTTCCGACCAACCGCTAGCGGAAGATATCGTGAACGTTCCAGAAAAAAAGAGCCCCATAAAACTGATCATGATTGGGGTGGGAGTTTTGTTTTTGATCTTAGCTGGAATTTTTTACATAAAAAGAAAAAACTCTAAAAACTAAAAATATAATATAAACCTTATGAACACTTTGCTGGCTATTATTCTGTCAACTTTTGCGATCACGCTGTGCGTTTGGGTGGCCGTCCTGCTCTTGCTTTTAAAAAAAGACGCGCTGGCTAAAATCACGCTTTTTCTGGTTTCTTTGTCAGCCGGTTCTTTTATCGGCGGCGCCTTTTTGCATCTGCTGCCGGAAGCCGCGAAGGAAATGGAAATTGAAAAATTGTTCCTGATCGTGCTTGGTTCGTTTATGTTTTTTTTCTTTTTGGAGAAAATCCTGCATTGGCGGCATTGCCACAAGGCCGATTGCAGAGTTCATACTTTCGGTTATATGAACCTTTTTGGCGACTCCATTCATAATTTTATTGACGGCTTGGTGATTGCCAGCACTTTCGTCATTGATTTAAGGCTTGGTCTGGCTGCGACCTTTGCCATCGCCTTGCATGAGATTCCTCAAGAGATTGGGGATTTTGGAGTTTTGGTCCATGCCGGGTTTGATCGAGTGAAAGCTTTGGTGGCGAATTACCTGGTAGCTTTAACAGTGGTGCTGGGGGGTTTGGTCGGCTATTTTCTGTCATCTTCGCTGGATAGCTTGCTTCCATATCTACTGCCTTTTGCCGCCGGCGGATTTATCTATATCGCCGCTTCAGACTTGATGCCGGAAATCAGGAAAGAGCCGAATTTAAAAAGATCAATCCATTCGTTTTTCATCTTTATTTTGGGCGTCGCTTTGATGTACGCAGCCAAATTTATGGAATAGCTTGATGATAAATAAAAATATTAATATAATAAAGCTCACTAAAGTGAGGTGGAAATTAGAAACAAAAAAAGTATGAACAAAAAAAGTATTTTTTTAGCAATAGCCAGTTTTGCCGCCGGCGCTTTTGCCATGTATCTGGTAAAGATGATTTTCAAAATAAATTGATTATTTTTATAGTTGGCAAGTAAAAAATTAAAAACGCAATTATGAAATATAAAAAAATTATTATTTTAATTTTCCTAAGTTTAATGTTGCTTGCAGGCGCAGGATTTTTTTTGGCGATCAATGTTAAAGCTCAAGTCAAAGACCTTTTTCGTATGAACAAGGAATTGCAGGAAGCGGGTTATTATATGGGCGATTTTGAGTTCAAGATGATGGGAGTTCTATATTGGCTGGATAAAGGGTCGTATTATCGCGCTTTTTCGCATCTGAACAAATTGCATAATCAATTTGAAATCAAAGAAGGATTGATAAAATTACCTGATTTTAAAAATAAAACGGAAGAGATAGAATTTTATTTAAATTTGCAAAATCCCCGTACCGGAGCTTTTATTGACGACATTTATCCTTATGCCACTTATAATGAGGTTACGGAAAACGTGATCAATCATTTAAATGAGTTAGCGATAGAAACCGGCCAGCCGCTTAGCTTGAAATATCCTTTGAAATATTTAGACGAAATCAATACGCCGGAAAAATTGAAAACATTTTTAGATGATGTCGCTTATGTTAGCTGGATTTCCACGAAATTCCCGCAAACATCCTTTGTGTTTGCCCGAAGCATCTTGAGCTATGTCAATGGTGAAGGAGTGATGGAAAGAAATGGTTTTTATGAGTTTTCCGATGAATGGAAACAGGCTTTGCTCAAATGGTTTTATGACAATCAGGATCCGGAAACCGGATTTTGGGGGCCAAGATCAAGACGGAATCATGAATTGCTGGAAAAAGATTTAACCAATACCGCTTCAATCATAAAAACATTTGTTGACAAGGACGGCCAAAATATTTACGAGTCTCTGTCTTTGCGTTATGGCAGTCGAATTTTCAAAACCGCGCTTGCAGAGATGTCCGGACCTGCGCCCGAAATCGATGATTTGGATGAATGGCACGAGTGGGAGCTCAAAATGGGAAAGGGACTTTATCTGCTAACCCGCTATACTTGGCAATATGCTTCGGCAGAAGATAAAGCCGAGGCGGAAAAAATAATTAAAAACTTAATAACGATAAATTTTGCCGAATGTTATATTCCCCAGGAAGGGGCTTTCAGCTATTATCCGCGCGGAGAGCATGCTACCTTGGATGGCAGTGGATTTTTTTCAATCTTTAAGGAAATCGGAGCCGTGTCCGGCGAGAAACAAAAAAAGCTTTGGGGAGAGCCGGAAAAAATAATCACCGATCTGGGGGTCCAAAAAGTTTCAGTGCTGGCAGAAAAAGATTTTGATCTGATTGCCAAAAAAGAAAGTATTAATTCTTGGCGGGTCTATAAAACTGATGCGGATTATAATAATCTGTTACTTGGTGCTTCCGCTATTTTTTATCCCGACAAAGCATCTGTTCCGGATATCATAGAGCTAACCGCGAAAATGAAAAAATGGATCAACACGACTTCGCTTACAATGGGGAACTGGACATCCAGAGAAGAAGTCAGGCAGGAATTGGAAGCTGTTAATTTTGAAGAAGCTCCGGTTTATGGAAAAGAGGCGATGATTGCGAATCTGAATTCAATATTACAGAAAAATGGCAAGGTTGTAGCCATCGGATTTGATGCGCTGCAGATTCCGCGATATAAAATAGTGTTTGAATCATTAAATTAACAAAACTATATGGATAACAAAATGCAAATTCAAGTGCTTGGTTCTGGCTGTCCGACTTGCAAACAAATGTTTGAAGCAACCAAAAGAGTTGTTGCAGAGTTAAAAATCAACGCGCCGGTTGAATATATCACCGACGTCACCAAGTTGATTGAAATGGGGGTGATGCAGAGTCCCGTGCTGGCCATAAACGGTAAACCGGTTTTGATCGGCAAAGGCTATGGCGAAGCCGATATAAAAAATGTTTTGGAAAAAAATTCATCCGTAAGCCGGCAATCCTGCGCCGGTTGTTCATGCGGTGGTAAATGTTAATATATGGACATCTTCAAACCAATACAAATCTTGGCTGATTTGGTTACTTATAATTGGCTGGGCATCACTGACAAATACTGGGGCGACGCGGTCAATTTTTTTGTTTATGACTCAATCAAGATCGGACTGCTTTTGCTTTTGATCAATTTCATCATGGCGATTACCCGCTATTATTTTCCGGTGGAAAAAATACGCGATATTTTGGCCGGCCGCAAATGGTACGGTTTTGATTATGTGCTGGCTGCCATGCTTGGGGTGATCACGCCATTCTGCTCATGTTCTTCAATTCCTTTGTTCATCGGGTTTGTCAGCGCCGGTATTCCTTTGGGCGTAACTTTTGCGTTTCTTATCGCTTCGCCTTTGGTCAATGAAGCGTCTTTGTTTATTTTTTCGTCAATTTTCGGATTCAAGATGACTTTGGCCTATAACGTTCTGGGAATTGCGATCAGCGTGCTGGCCGGCATGATCATCCAAAAACTAAAAATGGATAAGCATGTTAATCCGGCGTTCTTGAAATTTAAAACTCAAAAAGAAGCAATGGCTGAAAACGGCGGAGATTCAGTGCCATTTAAAAAACGCTTGGCATTCTGGTGGAAAGACGGGCTGGGCATTTCCAAAAGTATTTTTCCTTATGTTTTGATTGGCGTCGGCTTGGGCGCCTTGATTCACGGTTTTGTGCCGCGAGATTTTGTAGAATCATATTTGGCGAATGGAGCTTGGTGGACTGTGCCACTCGCCGTGATCATGGGCGCGCCCCTCTACGCTAATTCCGTAAGCGTTATCCCAGTGGTAGAGGCTCTGACCGGCAAAGGCGTGCCGCTCGGGACAGCGCTCGCTTTCATGACCGCGACTGTCACTTTGTCCATTCCGGGGCTTTTGATTCTTAAAAAGGCCATGAATTGGAAACTTTTGTCTGCGTTTGTCGCGGTCACTTTGATTGGCATCATGATCATTGGTTTTTTCTTTAACGTTTTTATATTTTTATAAGGATAAATTACACAATAAATCAATAAAATCGCCGATAATCACAGCCAACTTTGGTTGTGATTTTTTGGTGTAAAAATTCGAAATTTATCAAGGTTTTTGGTATAATGAATATAAGAATAAATATTTATAAAAAGAAAAAATATGATAAAGTTCATTCAACCGATTTTATTTATTTTGTTAAGCCAGGCCGCGGGCGTCATCGGATCAATTTTTACCTCGTCGTCAGTGATCGGCTGGTATGCGGATGTAAACAAGCCGAGTTTCAATCCGCCCAATTGGATTTTCGGGCCAGTCTGGATATCGTTGTTTGCGTTGATGGGTATCGCTTCATTTTTGATCTGGAAAAAAAGAAGTGAAAATTCTTTGGTAAAAATCGCTTTAGCCGTCTTTTTTGTTCATCTGGCTTTTAACACTTTGTGGTCAGTCATATTTTTCGGACTGCAAAGTCCGATGTGGGCGTTTTTTGAAATCATCCTTTTGTGGCTGATGATTTTATCTTTAATAATCATGTTTTACAAAATAGACAAAAGAGCGGCTTATCTGATGGTTCCGTATATTTTGTGGGTAAGCTTCGCCGGTGTTTTAAATTTTTCCATTTGGCAATTGAATTAAGATTATTGCATCATTATGACCGTGATAATCAAAACCATTCGTCAAGCACTGAGGAAAAATAGCGACCCGCGCGTGGCAGTTTCGGGGCAGAATTTTTTTAAAGAAAAAGTAAAATTTTACGGCGTCAAAACGCCGGTAGTTATCAAGATTGCCAAAGCGCATGACCGGGAAATCATGGCGATGGACAAAAAAGCGGTGTTCGCGCTCTGTGAAGAATTATGGCAGTCCGGTTACATTGAGGAGTCGTTTGTCGCTTGCCATTTTTCAAATCTTATCTGCAAAAAATTTGAATCGGCGGATTTTAAAGTTTTTGAAAGATGGATCAATCATTACATTTCCAATTGGGCCTCTTGTGATACTTTTTGCAATCACACCATGGGCGCGTTCTTGGAGATGTATCCTGAGTTTTTGGAAAACTTAAAAAAATGGACACGATCAAAAAATCGCTGGTTGAAAAGAGCATCGGCTGTTTCTCTCATTGTTCCGGCTCGGCAAGGGAAATTTCTTTCAGATATTTTTGAAATTGCCGATATTTTGCTTATGGATCCGGACGATATGGTGCAAAAAGGCTACGGCTGGATGCTGAAAGTTGCCAGTCAAAAGCATCAAGCAGAAGTCTTTGAATATGTGATGAAGAAGAAGATAGTGATGCCGCGCACAGCGCTTCGCTACGCGATTGAAAAAATGCCCAAGAATTTAAAAGTTAAAGCGATGGAGAAATAATAGAAAATAAAATAATTTTATAAAATTTTTTTAGTTTTAAAATGTATGCTTAATGGAATAGCGGTTAAAGGGATTATTAGAAATTGCGAGGGAAAAATTTTGCTGGTTAAAAGAAGCGAGCAGGATAGCTTTTTGCCGGGTTTTTGGGAAACGGTCGGAGGCGGCTTAAAAGAAAAAGAAAATCCGCAAATCGGCTTGCTTAGAGAAATCAAAGAAGAAACAAATTTATCAGTGATCGTCCGCGAACCGTTCAATGTTTTTTCATTTGAAGACGAGAAGCAAGAATTTAAAATCGGAATTACCTTCATCTGCGATTTCGAAAGCGGGGAAGTGAAGTTAAGCGAGGAGCACGAGGATTACAAATGGATTGATCCCTTGGATATAAAAAAATATGAAACGTCCGATGGTTTGATGAACGAAATTGTGACATATGCCAATAAGTATGGTAAAAGTTTTGAAAAATTCAGCGTCAGTCAGAAAGCGGTTATAATCAGGAACAATCAATGTTTCATTGCCGAGGTCGCCAAGCGTCCGGGTATCTGGGATCTGCCCGGAGGAAGAATTGACGCGCGAGAAGAGTCTTTGCCAGCTTTTCAGCGGGAGCTCAAAGAAGAAACCGGCATCAGCAAGTTTAAAATTTTAGCAACCTATGATTATGCCTCTTGGATGGATTTAGCGGGAGTGGCAATTTACGGCACTGTTTCTTTGGTTCATACGGATTAAGAAATAATCCTAAGCGATGAACATGCAGGAGGAAAATGGATAAATGAAGAAGAAGCGGATGACTATGATTTTATTTGGCCGGCCATGAACAGGATGATAAAGAAAGGATTTTGGTATGAAAATTTATTGAAAAATAAAAAAATAGAATAGAGAATCTATGATTTTAAAACCCCAACCCCAAAACTTAAAATTATTATTATTTATCTTCATCTTGCTTTTGCTCACTGGAATTTTTCTTTTGTTCTATTCCTCGGTAATTTTTCAGGAAGGCAATCCTTGGCCGCAGATCAAGGGCATTGTCAGCTTGAATTTTGGGAATTCAGATGTTGTAAAACTGTCCATTGGAGATAATAAATATATAACCAAAAGCAACCATCCGGAATTGATCAAAACTTTTATGAAAGACAAAGGCTATGAGTTTTCGGAACAGATGGGGTCCGGCTTTCTTTTTAAATCAACAGAAAAAAAAGCGGTTGCTGTTCACAGGTATTACAGCCGTTTTTATTCGCTGTGGAGCATCACGGAAAGTTTGGATGATGTTCAGACAAACGATGATTTCTGGCTGACAAAGACTGATAATAAAATAAGTTTTCAATACCCGGAAGAATTAACGACAAAATATATCAGCGCCGCGGAATGGCCGCCAGTGATAAGAATGGAAAGCGGCGTATATTCCTGCCAGGTCACCCCGCTTGAGATCAGCAGTGTGTCTGATATCACTTCGCAAGGACAAGTTGATGACAGAACGTATTGCGTAAACGTCAAGCACGAAGGCGCGGCCGGCAGTGTTTATTCATCGTACACCTATACTACTGTCAAAAATGGCAAATTCATCACGGTAAATTTTTCTTTGCGCTATACCAATTGCGCCAATTATGATGAAGCCAAAAACCAAGAATGCACCAAAGAAAGAGAGGCTTTTGATGTTGACGCCACGGTTGACAGGATTGTTCAATCAATCAAGCCGGCCTCAATCACAAATTATGAGTCCTGCGTTCAGGCCGGCTTTCCCATCATGAAATCAAACCCGCCCCAATGCGCGACGGCTGACGGTCGGATTTTTGTTGAGAGGAAGAAGTGATTTGATTTTAAAAATAGCAGAAAAATGCTATAATATAATCAAATTTAATTTTTTAAAAATTAACAACATGAAAAACGCCAAAATAATGTTTTTTTTATGCGGGTTAACCTGCTTGTTTCTTGTTTCCGGGTGCGTCCGAAAAGAAACAGCGCCGCGGATCACTCCTGTGCAGAAGGCCGTATCTTCCGTCAGAGCTTCTTCGGAAGCGGCGGTCGGCTGGAGCAAAAAGGATGATTACATGGTCGCGATTCCCGAAGCGGTTGCTGCCGCCAAGCGCGGACTGAAAGGCAAAATTCCGAATTTTGCCCATGTGGTATATATCAGCAATGACAATCACGAAGCAATCATTGATGAGGTTAGGTCTCAGATCGGGCCGGGCGTCAAAATTTACGGGATAACTTCCAACATCATCATCACCAATGACGGACTGATTGAAACCAAAAAATTCGCCATTGGCGTTTTGCTTTCTGCCTCAACTGACACCGTTTACAGTGTCGGCACCATTGATCTGGAACAAGCAGCCAGTCCCGAGGAAGCCGGAAGGAAAGCTATTGCCGATGCCATCAGCAATGCCGGAAAAGAGGCAACCGATAAGCCGGATATGATTTTGTATATGGGAACGACCAAAAGAGGCGAAGAAAATCAGATTTTGGGAGGGATTGCGGAAATCGTGGGGACAGACGTGCCGGTTATCGGCGGAAACGCCAAGGATTTCGGACCGACATTTACCAACAATTGGAGGCAATTTACGGAAGATAAAACTTACAGCACCGGATTGATTTTGGTGGCCGTTTACGCCAATCATGTCGGCTGGGGTTTTGATTCCACTTTTAAGCTGACCGATATCAGGGCGGAGGTTACCGAATCTGACGGATTCAGAATTTCCAAAATTGACGGCAAGCCGGCGCTGGACGTATACAACGAATGGGTGGGCGGAGAATTTTATAAAAGATTGGAAGCGGGTGAATTCAACAGCGACCAGGAAGAAGTTGATTTTGCTCTGGTAAAGATTTTCACTTTAAGCAATCCGATTGCCAAAATTATCAGAGGCTCAGGCGGGCAGGTAAGCCATTTTGCCACCTCGCCCATCCCTGACGCAGAGGATATTGAAAACAAGACTTTGACTGTGTACGCGCAAATTGTCAAAGGCGATGAGATATCCTTGTATCGCGGCAATTGGCAGATTGCCATGAACAGGGTGGAGAACATTCCCCAGGATGCTTTGTTGCGGTCAGGCTTGAAAAAAGGCGAAGGCGATTTTGCGGTGATGGCTTTTTGCAACGGACTTAAAACTTTGCTGCCGGCCGAAGAATTTGCAAAAATTCCGTTTATCACCAATGAAGTTTTGGGCGGAGTGCCTTTCCTGGGAGCTATCACAGCCGGAGAACAGGGGCCATTGCCGGGCATCGGGAATGTGAACGCCAACATCATTGAATCAGTGGTTCTGATCCATTAACCAAGCGGCCAGATTTAAGATTTTTTTTATGATAATTTTTAAAAAATTATTTTTAAAATTGTTTATTTTTTTTGTGCTCACGATCATAGTTTTGTCGTTCATCTTGGGTTATGACTATATCACTTACGCGCAAACCAGCTTGTTTGAGAACAATCGTTCATTGGGCGGCTTTATCGCCAAACAGATTGAGCTTGGTTTTTATCAGTCTGATTTTCCTTATGAAAGCTTAAACAAATTAACCAAAGAAAAAGATTTTATTTTTTGGTGGGTGGTGGAAGAAGATGGAAAAATCTACCGATCGAACGAGCCGGCCTTTATGGGCACCAACGCTTTTGAATATTACCCGCAACTTCAGGGAAAAATCGGTGAAGATTATATTTATTCCGATAAAGCTGAAAATTACGCGATATATTTCAAAAATTTGAGATTAGGCACGAACGATTGGACATTTTGGCTCGGATTTTCCCTGGGTTCAATCTCGGATATTTTAAACAATATCGTGATCACAGTCCTGATTTTGTTTGTTGTCATCATTTTTATTTTGGCGGTTTTTTTGTTTATCACCGTCAAGGGTTACACCAAGCCGATCGGAGAAATTTTGGAAGGAACGAAGAAAGTTGCCGCAGGGAAGCTGGATACTGTGATAAAAAAATACACCAGCGATGAGCTGGGTGAACTGGCTGAATCATTCAATGAAATGACCTCGGATTTGCGGGATTCAAAAGAGGACCTGGAGAAGTATAATCGTACTTTGGAAGAGCGGGTTAAAGAGAGGACCGGGGAATTGGAGCGGAAAAATTCAGAGTTGGAAAGATTTAACAAAGTCGCGGTTAACCGCGAATTGAAAATGATTGAATTGAAAAAGCAAATTGAAGAATTAAAAGGGCGGCAGAACAGCAAATAACAGGTATAAAATTTTTAACAAGATAAGGCATTGAGCCTCATAAAAAACTATGAATCAAAAATTTTTTGCAGCGGTGTTGGATGTGATTGCGCTTTGCATTGTCATCACGGCAGTCAGCATATTTTTTGTTAACCAGGCCGAATGGATGGGTTTGGTTTTGGTTCTCTTGGCTCTGCTTTGCGTCGTTTCGCTCATACCTTTCAAGGTGAATTTCAAATCATTGTTGCCTGACATTTATTTCGGTTTGATTGATAATGGAATTTTGGCCATTTTGGCGATCTTTGGCGGCCATTTTGCCGGCGTAGCCGGAGCGATTGCCGGCGGAGTCGTCGGCAATGCCGTAACCGATGGCATTGCTGGAATTTTTGAAGGAAAAATGGCGGAAAATTTAAGATCAAAATCAGTGCCTGAAGAAAGAACGATGCTGAAATCAGCGGTCGGCAAAATGGCCGGATGTCTGTTGGGGGCAGGAATAGTTTTAATGGTGGATAGCATCATAAGATTATAATACTTTAAACTAAGTTTCTATGAACACGATTGTTAACAAAACCAGCAATCCTCTTTTAGTGCAAGAGGATAATACTACGCAGAAGGACGGCGCCAAACCCGGTTTGATTTTCCGCATTTGGCCGCTTTTAACGTTTTTTCTTTTTGCTTTGGCGTTTTTTCTTATTTATCTGGGAGGACAGGGTAGTCTGCCCTTGGAAACAAAAGATATTGTTAACCAAAAAGTGATGAAAATCTTTACAGCCTGGACGCCGTACCTGGGAATTGTTTTCGCGTTCCTGTCTTATCTCGTTTATCTGACGCTTGGCGGCATCAAGCGCTTGGTTGGACTGAAAAGATTTGTTAGCATCAATCCTTTCCTTCTGGGCGCGGCCATCCTGCCTTGGCTTGTGTTCGCGCGCCAGCTGGTTTACTTTGAACCTCGTTATACCGATATCGCCCGCGCTTTGATCAGTTTTGTCGGCGAACCGCTTTTAGCCGCCTCCATCTTCGGTTTGATCCTGGCCGCGCTTTGGCTTATGCTTTTGATCATGAAATTAATCTTAAAGCGTAAAAAAACCAAAGAAGCGGTTATGGTTATGGTGTTTTTAGCTTGTCCGTTCCTGCTTACCGGCTGTGTCGGCGAACTCCAGGGAATTTTGTGCGATTTTTTGCCGGACAGCGACCATTGCTGGCAGGGAGCGGGCGTTCAGGAGGGACGGTCGGAAGAATGTGAAAAGATCAAAGGTGAAGGGTTTGTCGGTTCCAATCCGCCGCGGGATAAATGCTATCTTCTGATTGCGGAAAATACGGGCGATTTATCAGCTTGCGATCAGATCAAGGGCGGTCTTATGTCTTATACGCGCGAAGAATGCCTGCTTAACGCATCCATAAAATTCCTTGACCCGTCCGGATGCCAAAAACTTACCGGCGATGATCGCTCCAAATGCGTTTCTCAAATCGGCTCCAAGCTCAACCCCGGAGCCGTGGTTGAGCTTGATGACCAGATCGCGCTGATAAAAGATCAGCTGAAAAAAGGCGCAGATCCGGAACTTGAGCGGCAGCTGAAAGGCCTGGAAGTCAAGCGCGAGGATTATCTTAAGACCATGACCCCTGATGTAAAGAAATTTTATGAATCATTGTCCGATCCGCTGAATCGCGCCGCGAGCCTGGATTACCATCTCGGGAAAATTGATCAGACGACACGCGATACTTTGGTCGCGCTCAATGACTCCTTGCGCGGAAAAGGCGAGAGCATGGACGAAGCGGAATACAAAACCTTGCGCGATTACCTTGCTTTCAAAAACGATCCGAAGAATGACATTGAAAAGATGGACGAGCGTGAACTCTTGAAATTGCGCTGGAATGAAAAATTGGGCAACGCGGTGGATTATATGAAGTTCTGGAATTCCAAGAATACAGCCAGCGAAGAGAAATACGATGAGCAATTGTTTTTTTATGAACGCATGCTGGAACGCCAGGCCGCGATTGAAAAAGGCCTGTCGGATCGCCAGCAGGACGTTGACCGTAACCTGGATATGATCAAAGATGCTTTAAAGGATAAGGCATGGGAAGCAACCATGGATCAAGCGAAAAAAGCGGCTTTTGAAGAGCTGATGGATCTGGTTGAATCCGATGCCGCCGATCCGGTATCGACGGTTTTGGGCGAGGCGATTGATACGGTCAAGAAAGAAGCGAAGTCGGCGGAATTCCGTGGACTTGTCCGCGCTTACGACCTTGGGATGCAAGAAGAGGTCGCCAAAGCCGGGGGAAATGTTGATCGGGCGCATGAGATCGTTACGGCCAATTTGCAAAAAGATCCGTATCGTTATGCGGATGGAAATTCTTTCGCAAAATATGGAAATATTTTGGAGAACAAAGATTGCGATGGCACCAACCCGCACTGCATCAACCGCGATGTTTTTTGGAAGGCCATGAAAAAATCGTATAAATATCAAAATCAAGCTGCAAGCTGATGAAAACCAACACTCAAAAAACTTTACAAATCTACGCTAAAAAGGCCTGGAAGTTTAAATGGCCTTTTTTGGCAAGCCACATAGCGATTGCCATCGTCATCATTGTTAACCTCATCACGCCCCTTTATTTCAAGGATTTGCTGGACGCGGCCGGATCGGGATTGGACAAAGGAGTGACAGCCGACAAGCTCATATCCATCATCGTTATCATCCTTTGCCTGGAGGGAGTATCATGGGTTTTGTGGCGGACAGTGGATTTCTGTTCAATTTATTTTCAATCACGCGTCATCGCTGATCTGTCCAATGATTGTTTCCAGTATTTGCATCGCCATTCATACGGTTATTTTACCAACAATTTCAGCGGTTCTTTGGTTAAGCGGGTAAAGTGGTTTACGGCAGCGTTTGAAAATATCGGCGATCGGTTTTTGTGGAATTTTATTCCTTTAACCGTGGCCATAATCTTTATCACTGTTACGCTGGCAAGAGTGAATTTATGGCTCGGAACAGGCGTGTTTGCCTGGGTGCTGATTTTTCTTTGCGTAAATTTTGTCTTTACCAAGTATAAGTTAAAGTTTGATATCAAGCGCAGCGAAGCGGAAACAGCCTCTACCGGCCTTTTGGCAGATACAATTACCAACCACAGCAACGTTAAATTGTTTAATGGCTACTTTAGGGAAATTAGAAGATTTGCTTTGGCAACGGAAACATTGCGGCACGCCCGATACACGGCGTGGCGCATCGGTTCGTCATTTTTTGCGCTTCAGGGAATTTTTTGGATCGGTTTGATGGCGGGCATGTATTTTTTTGCCGTTCATTTGTGGAAGGCGGAATTGATATCAGTCGGGACATTCGCGCTGATCCAGATATACATCCTGAACATCTTCAGCCGAGTTTGGGATTTTAGCAAGAACTTGCAGAGAGTGTATGAATCTTTGGCTGATGCGGAAGAAATGACGGTGATTTTCAACACTCCGCATGAGATTAGCGATGTACCGAAAGCCAAAGGCTTGGTGGTCAGCCGAGGAGAAGTTGTTTTTAAAAAAGTTTCGTTTGAATATCATTCCACCCGCAACGTTTTAAAAAATTTCAACCTGCAAATTGCTCCCGGTGAAAGCGTAGCCATCATCGGGCCTTCCGGCGCCGGCAAGACCACGATTGTCAGGATTCTGTTCCGCATATATGATTTGTCGGGCGGGCATATCTTGATTGACGGCCAGGATATTGCGCATGTAACGCAGGAAAGCCTGTGGCAGAATGTCAGTTTGGTGCCTCAAGACCCCATTTTGTTCCATCGCTCGCTTATGGAGAACATCCGTTACGGCCGCCCGGAAGCAAATGATGAAGAAGTTTTTGCCGCCGCAAAATTGGCCCGTTGCCATGATTTTATCATGGATACGTCTGACGGCTATAACACGATGGTAGGGGAGCGCGGCATCAAGCTTTCCGGCGGTGAACGCCAGCGAGTGGCGATCGCGCGCGCCATTTTGAAAAATTCTCCGATTCTGGTTTTGGATGAAGCGACCTCCAGCCTTGATTCCCGGTCGGAAGCGCTGATACAGGAAGCCTTGACCGAACTCATGAAAAACAAGACCGTGATCGTCATCGCGCACCGCTTGTCAACCATCAGCCGGATGGACCGGATCGTGGTCGTTGACAATGGCCGGATAACGGAAACGGGGGACCACAAGTCTTTACTGTCCAATCCGAACGGCACTTATGCCAAGCTCTGGCAGCTGCAGGCGGGAGGATTTATCGGGAGGTAGGATTGCTTTTTGGTATAGGTAATATATGTAATTAATATAAGAACGGAAATAGTTGATTACTTGCACAAAAAATGATAAAATAAAATTTTTTGTAAAAATAGCTATGAAAATAAAAAAATCAATAATTTTATTTTGTGTAATATCAATAGTATTTATTATCGTTTTTGTACTCTATTTAATAATTCCTCCCGAAGTATATAGTAATAATATTGTATATAGCGAAGATATTGGTATTCCTCCAAAAAGGCAATATATGTCTTTTGAAAAATACTTTAACAATAAAGTTGCTTCTTTGTTTGTACAATCAAATGAATTAACACCTCAGCCGGTTGCAGAAATTCAAAATATTTTTAGTGTTATTATGGTTGGAAACAGTTACGTTGAAATTATGACAGAATATCCGAGCAAGGAAATAAAAAGCGGTTCCATAAATCGAATTTATTGGAATAACGGTAAATCGTTATTGATTCCTGTCAAAGGCATCGAAGTAAATGACTTGAGCAATGCACTTTTTGATTTTTATAGTGATAATAAGGGAAAAAATTGGTATGTATATTTTTATGATAAGATAAGCAAATCCCGCAAGTCTTTTTATTTGGATGGAGATCAGGCGCATGAATTAAAAGACTTGAATGGCAGGGCGACACAGTTTTATACGAATAATAAGGGCGAGTGGTATGTTTTGGCTGGAGATTTATTTAAGATTACAGGTATTCAGACAGAACGTGTTGAGGGAGCGAAAGGCATATCTGGTATTTCTACTAATAAAAAAGGAGAATGGGTTGCCTTTTTGTATCGCGATAACAATAGAAATTTTATAGCTTATTCGTTAAAAGGCGTTGAATTAAAAATGATTATGAAAAAATCTCCCCTTTATGGATCGTTAAGTTTATTGTCGGACGATAAAGGTAATTGGTTTTTAAAAATGAGCGAAGATATGTTGCCTAAAATTTTTTATTTTATAGATAAAAAAAATCACGTTTGGCGCACCTTTAATACCATCGAAAACCGTAAATGCGATGAAGGGCATGGATGCTATAATTTATGAGGCATAGCCTTAGGTATCCTAAATTATAATTATAAAGTATGCATTTCGAGTTAAGCCATAATAAAAAAAGTTTTTTAAAAAATCGTAAGTTCATAAATTTAGTGTTTATCAGCTTTATTGCCGCACTTGTTTTTGGCGTGGTATTTTTTAATGAGGAAGGTAAATTTTCTATTGATCTTGGTATGGGCCTAATCTTCTTAGGGGCATTTATTATCGCAACAATAATTTTTTTGCACAAGCAGAAATCTTTCTCAACTTTTGAAGTCGATGATTTCAGGTTAAGAGTGAATAATAAAAATTTTCTTTTGAGTAATTTTAAAAAATTTCATTTGTTGGGTGAGTCCCAGTCCGAGAGGTTCGGGTCAACACGCTTGATTGATCCGGTTAATCCATATAAATATGCGTCAACACAAATTTTTAGAATAAAGATTAAGAGAAAATTTTTTAATTCTTGGCTTAATTTAGAAGTTGACAGAGAGCAGGCCGATGCCTTTCTAAAAATATTAATTGATCATGGAGTGCCACACGCATCAAAGTTGAGCAAATTAATAGGAATATAAATAGATATTTAAGTTTAAAAGTATGGGCTTAGAACAAATTTTTATCGATAATCCTTGGATTATCGCTGTGATTGCTTTATGGGTATTGCCGTGGAAGGGCGTTGCTTTATGGAAAGCGGCAAAGAATGGCGACAAAAAATGGTTTATCATTTTGCTTGTGATAAACACGATGGCCATTCTGGAAATCCTGTATATTTTTGTCTTTGGAAAAAAGAAAAGAGAAGTGTCGAAATAAATTCTGACATCATGCCCTAAGTTATTTTGGCAAACAAAAAAGAACGCTGTTAATGCGCTCTTTTTATTTAAAAAAACCTAATGTTTTAAATCATCTGGTCGCTCCCGAATAAGCGATTGCTCTGACCAGATCCCAATCTGTAGCTTCAGTGGGGCTTTTATCAAAAATTGCGCGATAGATTTCAATCGCTTTTTTTTCACTGTCCAGGTTTCTATCTGCTGGACGAAGGCCGTAAGCGATAACTGTTACCGCCGCGTTATCATTGGGGTTGTTCATATCCGGCTTTCTTTCATAGATGGCGCTGAAGAAGACGTCCGAGGCTTTTTCCTCCGAGGACAAGCTTCTTTCATCCGGCCAGCGGCCGTTCGCAATCTTGATGATATCCTGCCATTCCAGGATATTTTTCGGCAGTTTGTCGTAGACCGAGAGATAAGAATTGAGAACCCCGGCTCGTTCGCCGGAACCGAGCACGATGGTGGTTGGTGTTCCGTCTTCAATGAAATAAGAGATGGAGTTCTTGTCTGTCTGGCTTAAAGCTTGCGGCGATCTGGCGATGATAAAGAGAGAGAGCCGTTTTGTGTTTTCCAGGAATTCCGTATTTTCAGGTTTGTTGTAATTATAAACAAGGCCGGCTTCGTTAAATGAAACTTTCGCGACGATATCTGATGAGGCGCCGGCCAGAGAATTGACGGTGGTCGTGGCTTTTTTTTCTTGGCTTGCGGCTTTATCATCCTCTTTTGCCTCAAGCACGAGCGCTTTGGATATGCTTCCCAGCTTATCGCGGGTAAAAAGGATATAGTAATAAGGCAGATTGACTGCCAATTCGGTATCAAAGTAGCTTTCTTTTTTTCCATCGTATAATTTATCGCATATCCCTTCCACCGCTTCGTACGTAAAAAAGTCATCAATAAATATTGCGGATCTGAATAGAATGGTTGAAGAAAAAGCGGTTGTGGCCGGATTTTTCCAAAACAAGCTAGCCGTATCGCCGCTCCTTATGGCAGTGGCGTTACCGGGTCTATCTATCTGTGATTGCGCATATCCCAGCGAAGGAATGAGCAATACTGACAACAAAAAAATAATTGTGATTTTTTTTATATTCATAAAGATTCTTTCATTGTCATTATACAGCATATTCATGATTTTTTTAAATATTCTTCAAAACTTCACGAAACATTGATAAAGTGGTATGCTAAAGGTAGCTAAATATTAATCATAAACGTATGAAATTGTACAAGTTAAAAGTGTTGTTGCTGTTTGTTTTTTTGCTGGCAGTACCCGCGGCGGCTGTTCAAGCTTTTTCCGTTCAGCATGGCAGCGCGGTCAACGTGGCGAAAGATCAGACAATTGAGGGTAATCTCTATGCCGCCGGGACAAATGTGATTGTGGACGGGCATGTGACCGGCGATGTGTTTTGCGCCGGACAAGCGATAAACATAAACGGCATCGTTGACGGCGACGTGATTTGCGCCGGGCAGACGATCTCAGTCGGAGGAAGCATTGGAGGAAGCGTCAGGATCGCAGGCAGCAACATTGAGATCGGGGGAAAGATCGCCAGGGGGCTGACACTTGCCGGAGCGAATGTTAATCTGGCAACAGAAGCTAGTGTCGGATGGGATGCCATGGTGGCGGCCGCTAATGCGAACATGAGCGGCAACATCGGACGATCGCTCATGGGGGCAGGCGCGAATTTTGTTTTGGGAGGAAACATCGGCAAGGATACGCTTCTTTACCTCGGGAATAACAAATCAAAAGACATGATAGAACTTTCCGTGCTGGACTCGGCAGTTTTGGGAGGAACACTCGTGTACACCAGCAAGATTGACGCGTCTGTTTCTGCCAAGGCTCAGGTAAAAGGAAAAGTGACCCATAATTTCCCTCCGGTGCCGAAACGCAAGCAGACGGATGGTTTTTGGTGTTTTGGGATGTTTTTGATAGCCGCACTTTCTGCTTTGGTCTTGGCTTATGTCCTTATGAAAATTTGGAAAAAGCCGATGTTTGATATGGTTGAAACTATGACAGTTAAATTTTGGCCGACAGTCGGATGGGGTGCGATTTTGACAATCATGGCGCCGATCGTAGCCATTCTGTTGGCGATCACGATCATCGGTTTCCGGCTGACATTGATGACGATCTGGTCTTGGCTTATCCTGATGATGGTTTCCAAAGTGGTGGCAGGCGTTGCTATCGGTAAGTTATTGGTCAACAAATACTGGACCGCAAAGAAAGATTCGGTTGCTTGGATCGTTGCGATTGGCATTGTTCTTTGTTGGATTGTCTTTTATATCCCGATCATCGGTTGGTTCGCGTCAATGATCGCTATGTTCTGGGGCGCAGGCGCGGTTGTCTTGTGTCTGAAGAAAAGTTATGATTTAAGCAAGTAAAGACTTTATAAAAAAACAAACCTTGAGGTTTGTTTTTTTATATAAATTTGAGTTAAAACCGTTCTTTCTCATCAATCAACATCATATACAAAGTCGGAATCACGAACAGCGTTAAGAATGACGAAAGCATCAGGCCGGCGATGATGGCGCCGCCCAAGGCCATCCAAGTCTCATCGGAAAGGGTGATTGGGATAATGCCGATGATGGTACAGATGGAAGTGATCACAATCGCTTCCAGACGAGATTTGCCGGCATCAATGATTGAATCTTTAAATGGAATTCCGCTTTTGATATTCAAATTAATCTTGTCAACCAAGATAATCGCATTTTTTACGACGATTCCGAACAAAGCCACGATACCGATGAGTCCCGGGAAAGACAGGCTGATGCGCATGATTGCGAGTCCGGCGAATACTCCGATCAAAGCCAGGGGAATGGTCATCAAGACGATCAGGGCTTTTTTGAACGAATTGAATTGGACGATTAGAGTTGAAACGATTAAGAGCGCAGCGATGACCATGGCACGCAAAATTGAAGTGACAGAATCAGAGTTGGTTTCATTTTGACCGCCGAAGTCCAATTTGTAGCCGTTAGGCATCATATAATCCTTTTTAACTTTATTTTGAAATTCTTTTACGATTTTTTTCGGATTAGCTCCAGCGGCCGCGTCTGCTGACAAAACAACGGTTCGTTCTTGGTCAACGCGCAAGATGCTTTCCACCGACGGCTTCAATTCAATGCTTGCAACATCTCTCAGATAGACCGATTGGCCGCGCAGATTTGCGATTTGGATGTTTTGGACGGTTTCCAGAGTCGGAATTTTGCTTTCATCAAAACGAGCCATCACTTTTATTTCCTTGCCGTCTTTTAAAATTGTTGTCACTTCCGCGCCGGAAATCGCCATCCGCATGATTGAACCGACATAAGCGGCGTTCAGATTGTAGAGTTCCAAGCGCGCCGGATCAAGCAAGAAGGTATAATCAGCCGGAGAGTCATTGAGTGATATATCAATGTTAATGGCGCCGTCAATGTTTTTTAGCAAAGCTTTCATGTCATCGGCAATTTTGTTTAAAATCGTCAGATCTTCTCCTGAGATTTGCGCCTCAAAAGCGGAACCGGATGGCGGACCGGCGGTCAGCGAGTCAACTGTTACGATGGCGCCTTTGATATTTTTTAAGTCAGCTCTTAACCGTTCCCCGATGATAAAAGATTTTTGGTCGCGTTCCTGTTTGGGTTTTAGCTTGATGGTAATTGAAGCTTTATTTGAAGGCGAACTGACGGAACTGCCGCCGAAATCATTCGTTCCGCCCGAACCGACCAAGGTGGAAAAATTGATTATTTCCGGGTAAGCCAGCAATTTTTCCTCAACCTCTCTGACGATTTTATCGGTTTCGCTCAGATTCATTCCTGAAGGCGCTTCAATGTCCACCCAGAGATAGTCGTAATCCGATTCCGGAAAAAATACCGATTCCACGATGCCGCTGATTGGCAGGGCGATTGCGATGATAAAAGCGATAGCAACCGACAAGATGATACGGCGGCGCGATTTTTTGGTCGCTAAAACCATGTTTAAATATTTCTCATAGTATGGCAAGACCTTGTCAAAACGGACAATCCCATGGATCAGGCGATTCATAAAATCGCCGTTTACATGGCTGTTTTGGTCGCGCAATTTTTTTTTGATCAAATCATCATCCCGCCATTCTTTTTCTGACAATTCCAAATTGGCTTCCAATTTGGTTTTGCCGGATTTTTTATACCATTGTCTCATTTTTATCAAAGCGATTAGAATCACCAGACTCAGGCTCAGGCCCAACCAAGTTTTTTGCAAAACAAAGATGATGACCAGTATCAATAATACGCCAGTTAACGCCAAAAGCATTTTTTTGGTCAGACGCAAACGTTCTAAGACCGCCGCCAAAGGATGGTTGATGATAAGAGCAATTATCAAAGATGAGATTAAAGTAACAGAAACAGTGATTGGGATTGACTTCAGGTATTCGCCCATGATGCCGGATGATGATAACAATGGTAAAAACGCCCAAACTGTCGTCAAGGTGGTTGTGGTTAAAACCACTTTGAAATCATTCAGCACCAAAAGCACCGCTTCTTCCGGAGTGAATTTTCCGGTCCGTAAATACTGCTTAGTCGCGCTGACCACGACAATCGCGTCGTCCACCAAAAGTCCGAGAGCCAAAATCAGCGAGAACATTGACAAAAAATTCAAACTGATGCCAATCATCAGCATCACGCCAAAGGTGGCGAAAAATGTCAACGGGACGGCCAAGCCGGCCACGAACGCTTCTTTAAGTCCGACAATCAGGAACAGCACCAAAAAAACCAGAATTACGGTCAGGAAAAAATCATGGCGCAGGCGTTCAAAATCACTTTTGATCATTTCCGCGCTGTTTAAGCTGATATCATATTTAAGTCCGGACGGCATGCTTGCTATCATTTCTTTGATTTTTTCTTCAGCCAAATCCGCAGTGGCCACGATTGAGCCGCCGGTTTTTTTGATAATCTGGATGGTCAAATTGTTTTGCGGCGTTTGGCCTTGGGCGGAAAAACGCGATAACACGGTTTTTTTGATCGCTTTTTCATTGATTTCAGCCACATCACCAAGATAAATGATGGCGCCATCTTCCGTATGAGCGACGGGCGCGTGTTTTAAATTATCAGTTTCAAAAAATCTGGCGTCAGTCCGGACGGGAAAAGAATATTTTTCGCCTTCAAAAGTTCCGGCCGGCACCGCCAAATTCAAGCCGGCTACGGCCTGATTCGCTGAGTTGGGAGACAAATTGTAAAACGACAATTTCTGCGGGTCATAAGCGATTTCAAATTCCCGTTCATCGCCGCCGGAAATTATCACTTCGCGCACCCCGGAGATTTTTTCCAATTCGTCTTTGATATCTTCGGCAGACTGGCGCAGGGCGAAACCGTCTTCAATTCCGGAAAGCGAAATGGTAAAAATCGGACTGTCATCGACGGAAATTTCATTTACCAGCGGCTCGTTCGCATCTTCAGGCAATTCTTTTTTGGCATTGTTGATCCGGTCGCGCAATTTGCGAAAGGAATCATCCAAGTCAGCCTTGGCATCAAATTCAACTGTAACCGAAGAAACTGAATTGGCGGAATTTGAAGTGATTGAGTCAATGTCTTTCATGCCGGCAATGGCGGTTTCAATTTTTTTTGTCACCAGCTCTTCAATGTCAGAAGGCGACGCTCCCGGATATACGGTGGCTACCACCGCGATCGGGATTTTGACTTCCGGGTCTGATTCCAGTGGCAGTTTTGTAAAAGAATAGACGCCCCAGGCGGTCAATATGATGATCAAGAGTACCACTACGCGGAAATTGGAAACAAAAAAATTCAGCCACGTTTTTCTGAGTTCCGGCTTAAAATCCAATGTTTCCAGATATTTATAATCCGACGAAAGAGATTCGCTCTGTTTTTGTTCATGGTTTGGCATATGTTTGTTATTTGATGATTTTTATCTGATCGCCGTCTTTCAGCTGTTTGTTGCCGTCAATGATCACCAGATCATTTTCATGCAATCCTGATTTGATCTCAACGCTTTCGCCGTCCACCTCCCCAAGCTCCACCGCCGTTTGTTTGGCCGCAGAATCAACAGCGATAAAAACATAGTTTCCATTACTGGTGATGGTTACTGCGCTTAAAGGTAGAAATAGCTTATCGGTGTTTTCTTTTGATTGGTTATCAGTCGGAATTACGATTTCGGCATATGATTCCGGAATCAAATCATGGTTAATGTTATCAAAAATAATTTCTACCTTCACTTTTTTGTTTATCGGGTCTGCGGTCGGATAAATCCGGCTGATGGTTCCGATTAAATTTTTATTTTTCTGATCAATGATAGCAGTTTGGCCGGAATTGATCCGGGAGGCGTCTTCTCCTGTCACTTCAATTTCAATCGTTACCATATCAATTTGGGATAACTCCGCGATGCGCGTTCCCGGCATGATTTCTGCGCCGATTTCCGCGTACTTACCGGTGATAACACCTTTGATTGGCGCTTTAACATTCAGATCGCCGGCAGTTGTCCGCATCAAATTCAATTGCGCGCCAGCGCTTGAAACCGCGGTTTCGGCGCTGGTTTCTTGGATGCCGGTGTTGTTTTTTGTGATCAGAAGAGAATTTTGCGCGCTTTTAAGATTGGTCAGCGCCATTGCCAGTTGTTTTTCAGATGCGGCCACCGCATTTTCCAAAGCGTCAATTTCTTGATTTTTTACCAAATTCAGATTTGCCAAAGCTTGATAAGCGTTTTCAGATCCGGATAACGCCGAAATGATCCCGCTTCTTAAAGCTAAATATGCATTTTTTTGCGTGTATAAATCTGTTTCCGTAAAATCGCCGCTGGTCGTTGAATCATCCAAAAGGATGATGATATCATCTGACAATTTTTTGGTTTTTCTGAGGCCCTCTGACATTTTTGCCATAGATGAAAAAATGTTCGCGGTATCAACGTTAGTTGAAGCTAAATCATCGTATGCATCCCTGGCTGCGGCATAACTTGATTTGGCGGCAGCTAAGCTGTTAAGATTTTTTACTCCCAGGACTCTATCCAAGTAATCATTGGAATATTCATCATCGATATCAATGAGAAGATTGGTTTGATCTAAAGCATGGTCAATCGTGTTTAGAAATGTGTTGTATGAAATGATAGAATTATTTTTTGTGTCAACAATGCTTTGCTCGCGCAAGGCGCCGGCATTTGTCAGGTTTTCCTGAGCGTTTTTTAATCCGATTTCCGCGGTGCGCACGGTTTCTTCCGCCGCCTGCAAGCCCAATTCCGCTTGTCGGTTTGTCTGATCGGCAATGATCAAAGTGGCGGCCAGATTGCTTCTTTGGCTGGCATAATTTGTTTCTGAATTGAGAAGATTGATGGCGGTTTCCGGGCTCACAATGTTTGCCAAAACCTGATTAGCCTTAACTTCATTGCCGACTTGAAAAAAGATGTTTTTCAGAGTTCCGCCAGCCATCGCGACCACATCAATTTTGGTTTTTGCTTTAATTTGGCCGATAGCTTCAATGGATGAATTGTTCTGTCCGTTTTGTTCCGCGGCCAAAACTCTCACTTCGTTAACTTTTGATTCCGCTGTGTTTTCATTCAATTTTTGATGAGTTTTAAACCAGATAAAACCTGAAATAATTGCTATTATTAGTAAAAAAATGGCAATAGACCAACGGCTGATCGGCTTTTTAAGCAAAGATTTAATTTTTTCACTTTTTGACTTAACAAAAATGCTCGCAAGAGCATTGGTAAACTTATTCATAAATATGATTTATTATTTTTTTAAACATTTGTCTATTTAATCAGATTTTTGCGTTTTGGTCAAGAAGGATTGACATTATTGAAAATTTTTGATAGATTAATAACAATAAAAAATAGAATATTTTTTTTTGAAAAAATCACTAAAAAAACTAGTGATTTTTTCTTTTTATTTTATTGATCATTTTTAAACTTAATAAATGGAGGTTGTAAGATGGAGAAAGAGAAGACTCTAAAACAGCAGGCTGATGAATATTTTGAAATGATGTACCCAGGATTGCCAAAGGGAGGTTTAAACACTCCAGTGCCGGGATATACCTTGTACGAAGTAACCATGCCGGATTTTCATACCGATATTACACCAAGGGATGTGTTGTTAAAAACTGAAATTGGATCGGTTGAATTGAATTACCCCGCTATAACTGCAACCATGAATACGGTCTGCGGACCACCTCTCGCAAAGGCAGTTTTTGAGATCGGCGGTATCGGTGCTCTTGATAGATCGGTCAAGGAGGAATTGCAATTGGAATGGCTTTATGATGTTTTGACGCACAAACCATGCCTTATTAGCAAACCACAAATCCTTCAACCGAATGACACTTTGGAAAAAGTGGAAGATATCAACAAACAGTATGGGATTAGCACCTTTCCGATTGTTGATGCCGGAAAGCTCAGAGGCGTTTTGTTTTCCAGTCCGATCATTTATGACGGACACAGGGGCGAAAAGGTATCCGAATGGATGAAACCGATTGAAGAACTTAATGTCATTGGTCCGGAAACTACGTATGAAGAGATCAATAACATTATGCGAAACCGTAGGAAGAAGGATTCGTTATTGCCCGTGGTTGGCCAAGATGGTTTTTTCCATGGAATGTATTTTGCACAAGATTTTAGGAATCTTGATCCAGCTTTCTATAACGGAAAACCGGTCGTTGCGGTTGCAATCGGCGAGAAAGAAAAAGAATTGGAATTCGCGCAAGCCGCTTTATCTGCCGGAGCTGCCATGATTATTGTTGACAGCAGTCATGGTGATTGTCAAGCTATTCTTGAGCAAACAAAACGCTTGGTTAATGTTAACAAGAAATTTGGAGCCGCGATCGTTGTTGGCAATTATGCGGGTATAACCGGTTATTTGGATTTTGCTGATATTGAAGGGATATCCGCTGTCAAGCTTGGCATTGGTTCAGGTTCAATTTGTTCAACGACCCAAGGAACAGGCATAGGCGTCCCAACGTTTACCGCATTGCAGGAATCAGCGTTTGTCCGTCGCGACAGGTTGAAAAAAGGTTTTCCTGCTCCGAAAATTATTGTTGATGGAGGAGTAAACGCATCAGGACATATAACTTTGTGCCTGGCAGGAGGAGCAGACGCATTTATGGCGGGAGAATATTTTGTTGCCGCTCATGAATCAATCTCGTTTCTGAAAGGCAATGTCCGGAAGTATGAAGATGGTAACTATGTCCTGTACCGAGGAATGGCTTCAAAAGAAGTCATAAAAGCCAGACTTGCCAAACGATATAATGAAGGCAAGGCGGCGCCTGAAGGAAAAGAAGGATATGTCAAATTACGCGGACCTCTTAAGACCTGGATCGGAGAAGACAAAGAATTGATCAAGATCGGATTCAGTCATGTCGGCGCGAGGAACATTGAAGAGATTCAAAAATTCGGCGAATGGCGTTATGCGTTCAGGCATTTTACACCAACCGGATTAAATCAGATTGCGACTCGCATCCGTGATGCAAAATAGAATTGAACTTCAACCTTTAACCAACCCGGCCTCTCAAAAAGAGCAGGCCGGGATTTTTTTTGTTTGGCATTGATTTTCTTGATTTTTGATGATAAAATAAAAGAAGATTTACTTTAATTTTTGGCTAAATTATGAAAAATAATCACCAGATAACCATTGAAGATTATCAAAAAATAAGCAGTCCGGAGAATGAACGCGTGAGGCTTTTGGAAAAATTGAATTCCAAAAAATATCGCCAGAAATTCAAACAGTTTACCGTGGAGAATCTGGCCATCATCATGGACGCTTTGAAGGACGGCTATGATTTTGAGGCTTTGTTTGTCACGGAAGAATTTGCCGAAAAGCACAAAGAACAACTGGACAGTATCCACAAAAGTTCCAAATCACAAAATTTTTTCTTTGTAGACTCTCGGCTTAACAAACGTTATTCCAGTCTGGATACGCCGTCAGGAATCACCGCTGTTTTTAACATGGAAGACAAGACATTGGATAAATCGTCCGTTATATATTTGAATGGCATAAATGATCCGGGGAATCTGGGAACCATCATGCGTAGCGCTCTGGCTTTTGATTTTATCAATCTGGTTTTGGATGAAAGTACGGTTGACCCGTACAACCCCAAAGTCATAAGCGCCGCCAAAGATGCGATTTTTAAATTGAACATAGCAGAAGACAAATCAGGCGAATGGCTGAAAGAGAACAAATTACCGGTTTACGCGACTGATTCGCATTCAGGAGAAGATCTGTCAGGCTTTGATCCGGAAAAAACATTTTGCCTGGTGCTCGGAAGCGAGAGCCATGGCATCAATCCGGAAATACAAAAGCTGGCGCGTAAAAGCATAAAAATAGAAATGTCTTCAAAAATTGAATCTTTGAATGTGGCCGGTGCCGCCGCTATCATTCTTTATGAGCTTAAAAGGAAAATTGATCAGAATTGAGGAGGTCGCCATTGGCATTGATGAGAATGAAGAAGTCTTGAGGACAAAGATTTCCGAAATTTTAGGTTTGTCAGAAAAAGAAATTTTGCAGATTGCAGTTGCGAGAAGAAACATTGATTCGCGTCAAAGAAATATTCTTTTTGTATATAATTTGGATGTTGTTGTAAAAGATATCAGCAAGATAAAGAAATGGGATGCGCGGCATCGGGTAAGGCTATATGAGCCGTTTGTATATAAAGAAAAAATGGTTAACAAAAAGATCAAGAAGAGCATTGTGGTTGTCGGAAGCGGGCCGTGTGGTTTGTTTTCCGCTTTGCTCCTGGCCAAAGCCGGGTTTAAGCCGTTGATAATTGAAAGAGGCAAGTCCATGGATTCCCGCGTCAAAGACGTGGAAAAATTTTTTAAAACCAAAGCACTTGACCCAAAGTCAAACATCCAATTCGGCGAAGGCGGGGCCGGGACATTTTCTGACGGAAAATTGTATACGCTCATAAATGATCCGCGCTCACAGTACGTTTTCAGTGAATTTATCAAGGCCGGAGCGCCGGAAGAGATCGCCTGGAGCGGAACTCCGCATATCGGCACGGACAAGCTGCGGGGAGTGATAAAAAACATCAGGGAAGAAATCATCAAATTGGGCGGAAGTTTCAGATTTGAAACTTGTCTGACGGACATTGAGTTTGCAAGCGGAAAAGTCAGGTCAGTTATTTTGAACAACGAAGAAAAAATTCCCGTTGATGATCTTGTTCTTGCCACTGGACATTCGGCGCGGGATACATATCAGATGCTCTTTGATAAAAGCATCAAAATGAGCGCGAAAGCGTTTTCCATCGGATTGCGGATTGAGCATAAAGCTCTGATGATAAACAAGTCGCAGTATAGGGACTCGTATAATCATCCCAAACTCGGAGCGGCCAAGTATAAGCTGGTCCAGCACCTGGAAGGCAAGCGTTCGGTGTATACGTTCTGCATGTGCCCGGGAGGATATGTCATGGGCGCGGCATCGGAGGAAGGCGGAGTGGTTGTAAACGGCATGAGCGAGTACGCCCAGGACGGAGAAAATTCCAACAGCGCGTTGCTTGTTCCGGTAACTCCCGCGGATTTTAAATCAACAAGCCCCTTGGCCGGAATTGAATTTCAGCGCGAGTGGGAAAGGAAAGCTTTTGTGGCCGGAGGCAGCGATTTTTCCGCTCCGGTCCAGTTGGTGGGAGATTTTTTAAACAAAAAAGGGTCTACAGAAATAAAGAGCATCAAGCCAACGTATCGTCCAGGATATAAATTAACATCACTTGATTCGTGTTTACCAGATTACGCGATTATAAGCTTAAGAGAAGCCATTCCGCTTCTTGATAAAAAACTGAAAGGTTTTGCCGATCCTGACGCGGTCCTTACCGGAGTGGAAACCAGAAGCTCTTCGCCAGTCCGCGTTGAACGCGACGACAATTGCGAATCCAACATTCTTGGCATTTATCCGGCTGGTGAAGGAGCGGGCTATGCCGGCGGAATCGTGTCTTCGGCAATTGACGGCATGAGAGTGGCGGAGGCGATTATTGATAAATATCAAGTGATAGCTAAGAACGGGTTGTCCACGAAAAAAGAAGCTGAGATTTTAAAGGCTGCTTCCGAGGCTAAACTTGGTAAAAATGTAACTCGTTCTCTTAGCGAAGAAGAAAGCTCTGCATACCTTAAATCTTTATGAAAATATATTGTTAGAAAATATTTTATGATATACGACGTTGTTGTAATCGGAGGCGGGCCGGCCGGGATGATGGCGGCCGGACGGGCGGGCGAGCGGGGAGCGCGCGTGCTTTTGCTTGAGAAGAACGAAAGATTGGGAATTAAACTTTTGGCAACCGGCCATACGCGCTGTAACATCACCAATGAATTGGCAGACGGCAAACGGACGATCGGCGTTTATGGCCCGAACTCCAAATTTTTGTATTCGGCTTTCAGCCAGTTCGGCGTGGGTGATACTTTGAATTTTTTTACGAGTCTTGGCGTTACCATGAAAATTGAAGACAAGGGCCGGGTTTTTCCTGAGAGCAACAAGGCCAGCGAAGTGCAAAAAGCCCTGATGCAATATCTGGAAAACAGCGATGTCCAGATCGTGTTCCGGGCGGTGGTTAGAGATATTATTGTTAAAGATAATTTGATCGAGAAAGTGATTTTGACAAACGGCCAGGAAATTTTTGGAAAGAATTTTATCATCGCCACGGGCGGCAAGTCATATCCTCAAACCGGTTCATCCGGCGACGGTTTCACGTGGCTGAATTCCTTGGGCCACACCATCAACAATCTCAGGCCGGCTTTGACGCCGATCACGGTAAAAGAAAAAATCGTAAAAGACCTTGAGGGTTTGAGTCTTAAGAATGTCAGACTGAGTGTTTTTCAAAGCCAGAAAAAGATTGTCAGTGATTTGGGGGAAATCATGTTTACGACCGATGGCGTCAGCGGTCCGCTGGTGATTGACTTAAGCAGCCAGATCGGTACGATCATGCGCGAGAAAGTCTTGTTGCAGATCGATTTCCAGCCGGAAATTGGAAAAGAGGAATTTGAGAAAAAGACTCAGGATGAATTCCATTCCAGCCACAACAAAATTTTTAAGAATTATCTTTCGGGTATCGTACCGCCGAAATTGGTTCGGGTGATCCTGAAGCTTACCGGAATTGACGGACGCAAACAGGTTAGCACGATCACCAAAGACGAGCGCCGAGCATTTGTGGACGCGTTAAAAGAATTCACCTTGGAAGTTAAATCCTTGAAAGGGTATGACAAGGCGATGATCACAGCCGGCGGAGTGAACACGAAAGAAGTGGACCCAAGAACGATGCGCTCGCGCCTCATTTCCAACTTATACTTAGCCGGAGAAATCCTGGACCTGGACGGCCCAACCGGAGGATATAACCTGCAGATCTGCTGGAGTACGGGGTATGTGGCGGGGGAGAATGTAAGTATTAATTAAAAATTTAGGTAGTTGACAAAATATGGCATTGGTGCTATATTTTTTTATTGCAAATTTAGCAAAAACAAGCATATTTATCAAAATTAACCGTTTTTTTACAACAAAAGGAGGACAATATGGATTATTTGATGCAATGTATAATTGATGGACAGCCGAAAGTAGTCTCGGAAATAAAAAATATTTTTGGCAAAGTGTATTTTAGTTTTGACATGGCAAAGCATACGAACGAATTTTTACTGATTAAAGAAGTTGTTTCTAAGCAAAATGTATACCCTGGATGCGATACGTTGTATGTGGTTTATCCAAGCAAGAGAATAAGAGCTGTTTGGCCGGGAACAAATTTTGATGATATCAGATACGGCACGGCATCAGATACGAGGGGTATTCTGATTACCCCGGCAATCTTGATCAAAAAAGAGAAAAACGCATTATATCTTTGCCTTTCGCCAGAAGGAAGGAATTTAGAATGGCAAAAAGATAATTTCGGTGTTTAAATCTGTTCATTAATTGATTAATCCAAATATATGGCTGTTGATTTTATCAATAGCCATATTTATTTTTTGAAAAGAGAATTAAAGCTTTAATGCTCTGGACATTTTGTAAAATATGTTGTAATATATAAATCTGGCGAACTGATCGCCTTTTTTTGTTAAACACCATGCATTATCCGCGTAAATCCGCGTATAAATCCGCGTAATATCCGCGGTAAAAACGTTTTACGCGGAAATTACGCGGATTTATACGCAGATATAACGCGGATAATATAATGAATATAAAATATGGCCGAAGAAGTAATTCTTAGATTTGATGAAGTGGTATTTGAATACCAGCACAAGAAGCCCATTTTGGATGGGGCCAGTTTTAGCATGCGCAAGGGATCAAAAATAACCTTGATGGGCCAGAACGGCGCAGGGAAGAGCACTTTGTTTTCTTTGATAAAAGGCGACATCAAGCCCAAGACCGGAAACGTATATATCACGAACAATGCCTCAATTGCTACCGCTCGCCAAGTAATGGCGCGCGAAGATATGGATTTGTCTGTGACCGGATACTTCTCCAAGGCGTTTGAGATCGTCCCGCCCAACATCGCCAGCAGGATAAGCAAAGCTCTGGACGCGGTGAACATGCAGATTCCGACGGATTGGCGCGTGGGGGATCTGTCAGGCGGCCAGCAGGCCCGCCTGCTTTTGGCTTTCGCTTTGATCCAGAATCCGGATATACTGCTCTTGGACGAACCAACAAACAACCTTGACCAGGCCGGAGTTGATCACTTGCTGGAATTTTTGATCATGTACGACAAGACCGTGATCGTCATCTCGCATGACGCCGACTTCCTCAATTGTTTTACCGAGGGCGTTATATATTTAGATGTATTCACGCATAAGATTGAAAGCTATGTCGGGGATTACTACTCCGTGGTGGAAGAGATCAGCAAGCGGATTGAGCGTGAACAGCGCGCCAATGCTCAGTTGGAAAAGCAGATCAAGGACCGCAAGGAAAAAGTGAACTTTTTTGCCAACAAGGGCGGCAAGATGCGCAAGCTGGCCAAAAAACTGAAAGACGAAACCGCTGAATTGGAAGAAGATGTGGTGGAAGTCAGAAAAGAAGATAAGGCTATCAAAGAATTTATCATACCGATGCAGGACATTGTCGGCGACATCGTAAAAATCAGCGCCGTGAAGGTCATCCATAACCATGAACCTTTGATCAAAGAGACTGACAAGATTATCCGCAAGCGGATGCATATGCTTGTAACCGGCCCCAACGGCGTCGGGAAAAGCACGCTTCTTCGGTCTTTGGTGTCAGGAAAGAATGAAACAGCCCAGATTTTGGAAGGCGTGCGCGTAGGGTATTACAGCCAGGATTTTGCCAATCTAAATTTTGATGATACCGTTTTTGATTCACTGCACAGCGCCGCGCAGGACGGCATGGACACGCAGACCATGCGCGCGATCGCATCCGGATTCCTGATCCATGGCGGCTTGATGGGGCACAAGGTCAGCGAACTCTCAGAAGGACAGAAAGGACTTTTATCTTTCGCTCGCTTGGTCTTAATGGAACCGGGTTTATTAATACTTGATGAGCCGACCAATCATATTAATTTCCGCCATCTGCCGATCATAGCCAAAGCAATCAACGAATACGAAGGCGCGATGCTCATGGTCTGCCATATGCCGGAATTTGTGAAAGAAATTCGAATTGATGATTACTTGGATTTGGGAAAAATTTAACATTTTAAATAAAAAATCAAGACGGGTCAAAAGGCCCGTCTTGTTGTTTTTATCGTGGTGGCCGTTACCGCGAACCAGCTCTTCTTCTTAAATAATCGAATTTTTCGCTTGTTTCCCTCGCAATGATTGTGCGTGGTGGCAGTTTTTTTCGCCCTTTTGTTTTTACGCCTTTTCTTCGTCCTCCTTCTTTAACTTTTCCATTGTGTTTTTTTTCTCCACAGCCTGCCATAGTTACCTCCTTATAATATGTTTGGTCGATTGAAAAAAAGATATACTTATGATATCAAAAAGTTTTTAAGTTTTCAAGCCGGTTTATCAACAGGCATGAGGTCGCCAAGCGAATTATGAGTTTTATAGGTCAAAACACAATTCATTGACGAATATAGTGGAAACGCTTAGAATTAAGGCATAATCAATCTTTTATGTGGTACACCTACATTTTAAAATGCGCAGATAAAAGCCTGTATACCGGAATAACAAAAGATTTGGAGAGGCGAGTGGAAGAGCATAACAATTCAACTTTGGGTGCCAAATACACAAGAGGCAGGCGGCCGGTTGAGCTTGTTTATTCCAAAGCTAAGAAAACCAAGTCAACCGCGTCTAAGGAAGAGAATCGGATCAAGAGATTGAATCGGGAAAAAAAGCTTAAATTGATAAATAAGTGATAAATAAGAAATATAATATGTCCAAAGTTTATTTTTCAAAAAATATAGCCCGCATCGTTGACCAAATCGATCTGAGCGCCCTTGGAAATAAGGTCGCAATCAAAGTGCATTTTGGCGAGCAAGGCTGTACAACTTTTTTGAACAGTGATTATGCGCGAAAAGTTTACGATAAAATTACTAGCGCCGGAAAAGAAGCAAATCTGGTTGAGTGTAATGTGTTATACAAAGGTTCAAGAACGAATAGTACAGATCATATCAGGACCGCCAGGAAGCATGGATTCGATATGCCGATAGACATTCTGGACGGAGAATACGGAGAAGAGTTCATTGAAGTGGACGGCTGCAAGATTGGCAAGGGTGTTAAGAGATACGATTCCATGATCGTCTTAAGCCATTTTAAAGGCCATATGGAAACAGGATTTGGCGGAGCGATAAAAAACATCGGGATGGGACTCGGGAGTCGCGCCGGAAAATTGGATATGCATTCCAGTGTCCGACCTTCAATCGGAAGCAAATGCATCGGTTGCGGAATTTGCGCCGCTCATTGTAATGCCGGGGCGATTACCGTTCAAAATAAAAAGGCCATCATTGATCAAGATAAATGCGAAGGATGCGCCATCTGTATCGCTTATTGCAACAGTAATGCCATTCTTATTCCATGGGCAGGTCGGACTGCGGAAGGGGTGCAAAAAAAAGTGGCAGAATACGCGGCCGCGGTTTTGAAAATAATTCCCAAAACATTATATATAAATGTGCTGGAAAAAATCACGGAATTTTGCGATTGCATGGGCACGGAACAAAAACCGTTTATGCCGGATGCCGGCATTCTTTATTCTGACAACATCGTTGCAATTGAAAAAGCGAGCTTGGATTTAGCTGACAAAATATCTAAGGGTGAGTTTAAAAACATAAACAAAATAAACAAAGATCGACAGATTATGTTTGCTCAAAAATTAAAGCTTGGCAAAAGCGAGTACGAATTGATCAATTGATTATGCTATGATTTTCTGCTAATATATAAGTATTCGGCAGTTAATAATAAATTATATTTTTTATGAACAATTTAGAACATCTTTCAAAAACCTGGCACGAAAAACATACGGAAGAATTGACCTTCGCTCAAAGATTGTCTGATAAGCTGGCTGGAGTCATGGGTTCTTGGCAGTTTATCATTTTTCAATCAATCATAGTTTTGTTTTGGATGGCTTTGAATATTATCGCAAGCGTTTATCGCTTTGACCCTTATCCTTTCATTTTGTTAAATCTGCTCTTTTCCACCCAAGCCGCATATGCCGCTCCCATCATCATGATGTCGCAGAATCGCCAGAATCAAAGAGATCGCATTCAGGCAAAAGAAGATTTTGTAACGAATGTGAAAGCCGAAAAAGAAATTAAAGAATTGCAAAAAGAATTGAAAAGGTTGGAGATTGAAAAATTGGATAAGCTGATCATGCTCATGGAAAAGTTTGAAAAGAATAAATAAAAAACGATAATCTTTTTAAGACCCACCCCGTATTCAACGGGGTGGTTTTATGTTTTTGTTGTTTTTGCATTTTTAAAATGATATATGTTATAATATAATCATAAAACAGGCGTAGCTATGACGTTATTTTTTGCTAAAATAAAATATATTTGTTGGGGTCTGGCAGTTTGGTTTTTTATATTCGCGCCCTTTTTTGCTCAGGCAGAGGATTATAAGCCGGAAGTTTTGTTTAAATACAAAAACAATGAAAGGATTTTCGTAAAACCAATTACTGAAGGAGAAGATATTCTTGATGTAATTAACAGCATGAAAAAGAATCAGGATATTGAATATGCTGAACCAAATTTCATTTACAAGGCGGCAATCATTCCGTCTGATGCTTTTTTTCAAAACCAATGGTACCTAAAGAAAATAAAAGCCATAAAGGCTTGGGATAAAAAAAGAGAAACCCCGGAAATTACGATTGCAATCATAGATTCAGGCATACAGATAAATCATCCTGATCTTAAGGATAACATTTGGCGCAATCAAAGCGAAGTTCCTGATAATGGCATTGATGAAGATGAAAATGGTTTTGTTGATGATGTTAACGGATGGGATTTTGTGAACAACACCTTTGACCCTAATCCCAAATTCAAAACCGGTTATACCGAATCCGGCATCATCCACGGAACAATCATAGCCGGAGTGATTGCGGGCTATGGAAACAACGGCGTCGGCATTTCAGGCGTCACCTGGCAAGCCAGACTGATGCCGCTTAAAGTTTTGGATGATAAAGGCGCGGGGGATACCCGTAATGTCGTCAAGGCCATTGACTACGCGATAAAGAATAAAGCCGATATCATAAATTTAAGTTTTACCGGTTTTAACTATAGCCAAGCGCTCTATGATGCCATCCGCAGAGCTTATGATGCCGGGATTTTCATCACAGCCGCGGCCGGCAACGACGAAGGACAAGGTTCGGGCGTAAACATTGATGAGCGGCCGATATATCCGGCTTGCTACGACGGAAGCTCCGAGGAGAATATGGTTATCGGCGTCAGCGCCACTGATCCGATTGACCAGAAGGCCAAGTTTTCCAGTTATGGATCAAATTGCGTTGATATCGCGAGTCCCGGCGTAAGCATTTTTTCAACCACTGTTTTCGCCCCGCAATACGTTACACCCGCGTTCAGTTTTAACAAAAAATATGATGGTTTTTGGTCCGGAACTTCCATGGCGACGCCAATGGTAAGCGGCGCGGCCGCTTTGGTCATGAGCGCCAATCCCAGATTGGGAGCGAAAGGCGTTAAAGATATTCTGCTTAGAAATGCGGATGACATCAATCGCCTGAACGCGAACTACTCGGGAAAGCTCGGGAATGGGCGCTTAAACGTGGATTTGTCGGTAAGCAGCGCGGCGCAGATGATCAGCGCCAAGAAAGAGCATTTGGCAATCGCTCCGATTTCAATCAAGGATGCGGACATAAAATTGCTGAAGCTCTCAGGAGAAGAGTCAGGAAGAATCCGCGCATTTGAAAATTTTCAAGGTGGCGTAAATTTGGCTGCCGGAGATCTATATGGAGATGGAAACGAACAGATCATTGCCGGATCCGGAATCGGCGGTTCACCGCTTGTTAAGGTTTTTAAGCGCGATGGCACCTTGCTTTATCAATTTTTAGCTTATGATAAAAATTTTCGCGGCGGCGTGAATGTCGCCGCGGGAGACGTTAATGGCGACGGAAGAGATGAGATTATCACTGGCATGGGAATCGGGAGCGGACCTCAAGTCAGGGTTTATAAGCGGGACGGCACTTTGCTTAATCAATTTTTAGCTTATGATAAAAATTTTCGCGGCGGCGTGAATGTCGCGGCCGGCGATGTTGGGGGAGACGGAACGGATGAAATCATAACCGGACCAGGGGTTGGAGGAGGTCCCCATGTCCGAATTTTTAAACGTGACGGGAAAGTGGTTGGACAATTTTTTGCTTTTAACAAATCAAGAAGATATGGAGTGAAGGTGTCGGCCGGTTATTTTGCATCAGGGGCCAGCGGCAATCGGGCTGAAATTGCAGTTGCAGAAGGCAGAGGAGGCGATCCTACCGTTAAAATGTATAAGCCAGACGGGAAGCTTACCATTGCGTTTTCGGTATTTGATAAAAAATTCAACGGGGGAGTAAATTTAACCGTTGCTGATTTCAACAATGACGGTTTTGACGAGATCGCGGCAGCCGCCGGACCGGGCGGCGCGCCCCAAGTCAGGATATTTTTACGGACAGGACAATTGATAAATTCGTTTTATGCCTTAGAAGAAGGCTATAGCGGCGGCATTACGATTTCGGCGTATAATGCCAGGTAACCTTAAAATTCCAAATAACAAATAACAAACCCGAAAAGTCCCGTTGGGACCTCGTGTCCTTTACGGGATTTCAAATAAATTCTATATTCAAAATTATAAATTCAAAACTTAACATCTTAAAACTTAATAAATAATTTGAATTTGTTATTTTGAATTTATTTGGAATTTGTTATTTGAAATTTGTGATTTAGATTAGAATTTTTTTAAATATTTTATCTAAACAATCTTTATCTAATTAAATTATATGAACAAAAATGTAATTTTTGATAAAAAAAATGTGCTTGTAACCGGCGGGGCCGGTTTTATCGGATCACATATCTGTGATGAATTGATCAAGACTTCAAAGGTAATCTGTTTGGATAATTTTTCCAGCGGCAGTGAAAAAAACATTGATCATCTTTTGTCAGAACCAAATTTTACTTTCATCAAGCATGATATCACGAAACCCATCGATCTGGAAACTTTTCCGGAATTGAAAAAATATAAAATTGAATTCCAGGGAATACAAGAGATTTATCATTTAGCTTGTCCGATGTCGCCGAAAGATTTTGAAAAAAGCAAGATTGAAGTGCTTTTAGCCAATTCTTATGGCGTAAAAAACGCTTTGGATGTTTGTCTTAAATATAACGCAAAATTTTTGCATTTTTCATCTTCGGTGATTTATGGTTATGAAAGAGGAGAAAAAGGAAAGGTAAGGGAAGATTATCAGGGGACTGTGAATACGCTTTCAAACCGGGGGGCATATGATGAAGGGAAAAGATTTGCTGAAACCATGGTTGCCAATTATGGCGATGTCCACAAACTGGATGTTAAGATTTTGAGGCTGTTTCGGACTTATGGTCCGAGAATGAAGATCGGCGAAGGGCATATGATACCGGATTTCATTTCGGATGCGTTGGATAACAATGAATTGACGATTTTTGGAGATGATAAATTTTTGTCTTCTTTCTGTTTTGTCAGCGATGTTGTGGACGCCGCATCCAAGATCATGGAGTCTGATTTGCACGGGCCATATAACATTGGATCCGATGTTGAGGTTAATTTGGCGGACATAGCCGAGATGATCATCAAAGAGATTGATTCAAAATCAAAATATAAATTTGCCCCCGGCCTGCTGTTTATGAAACCTTTGCAAATACCTGATATCACGAGAGCGCGCAACGAATTGGGGTGGATGCCGGTGGTGCCGTTAAACAAAGGCCTGGAGAGGACAATTTATGAATTGCGGGCCAGCAAGGGACTGCGTGGCGTTGAACAAGCCGTTTAGAACATAAAAAAATGGAAAACAAAAAGAAAATATATTGCGTCATTCCGGCATTCAATGAAGCGGGCGTTATCGGAAAAGTGATAAGCGAGGTCAGGCCGATGGTTGATAAGCTGATTGTCGTTGATGACGGCTCAGCCGATGAAACCGCGTCGTGTTCCAAGGAAAACGGCGCGACAGTTTTAAGGCACATTCTGAACAGAGGACAAGGCGCTGCTTTGGAGACAGGAAATCAATTTTGCCTGGCTGAGGGCGCGGATATTGTTTTTCATTTTGACGGCGACGGCCAATTTTTGGTGTCTGAGATAAAAGACGTTTTGGAACCTTTGCTTAAGGATGAATGCGATATCGTTTTTGGTTCAAGATTTTTAGGAAAAAAAACTGCGATGCCTTTTTTTAAAAAAAACATCCTTTTTCCCTTAGCCAGGATTTTCAACCGGCTGCTTGGAGTTAAAACGACTGATCCGCAAAGCGGTTTTCGCGCGATGAACCGGGCCGCACTCCAAAAAATCAGAATTTTGAGCGACGGATCGGCTCATTGCAGCGAAATTTTAGAGAAAGCCGGCCGGCTTAAGCTCCGCATCAAGGAAGTTCCGATCACTGTCGTGTATAAAGAATTCGGCCAAGGAATGTTCGGCGGCAAAGGAAGCGGGAAAGGCGGATTTAGAATAATCAAAGATTTAATCATGCAAAAAATAATAGATTAAAATTATGCTGCAACAAATAATCGCTTTGATCGTGATATTGTTTTTTGTCTTCCGGCTGTTTATTCAAAAAAAGGATGCCAAAATAAACTCCGGCGAGTTTATTGTTTGGCTGATTTTTTGGATTTTGGCGGGCGGCGCTATCGTTTTTTTGAAAGAAATTGACCGTTTTGCGGCCTATGTCGGATTTTCTTCTTCCGGAATCAGCGTCCTCTTGTATGCCGGTTTTGTCATTCTGTTTTATTTGGTTTTCAAGATGCGGCTCCGGTTGGAAAGACAGGAAAGGAACATCAGCCAAATCATCAGAGAAATTGCGATAAAAAATAAAAATTAACAAACATGAGAGCAAAAGATTTATTTTTTGAATTTTTGGAAACAATTTTTTTGATTGCTTGCATTTTGTTTTTTTTCTTTTATCTTTTTTTGGGAGGGTATATCGCAGAGGCGCAAAGAATTATTGCTACATTTTGCGTGTTATCAGTTGTCTTATTCATATTTATCATAAAATTCAAAGCGACCAGGTATCAATTGATAAAAATTGAAAAAGAGGCTTTCAATGAAGAAATTGTGGCTCAGCTTGAGCTGAAAGATGTCATTTATGACAGAATCGTAACTTTGGTCATAGCTTTATTCTTGATTTTTCCGCCTCTTGTAAATGGCTCATTCAATGGTATCGACATTTTACAATCGGTAATTTGTTTTTCTTATATTTTTTTCTGGCGATTTTTTCTTTTTTTAGATAAAGACTCAACTACAAAGATTATCAATCTTTTTAGAAAAGACGAAATCAAGGATCAGGCGGCGATTTTTTTTCTGCCAGTAATGATATTGTTGCTTACGCTGTTTGGTGGCGGGGCTGATGTTATTGATTTTATTCAGATGACAATTGCATTTTTAGGATCTTATTTTTGGCATAAAAGATTATTCAAGCAATGATTCAACATTATGAAAATAGCGCACGTAGCTTGTGTGTTTCCTCCTTATAAGAGCGGAATCAGCAACGCCGCATTCAAATTAGCTGAACTCACAGCTTTACATGGGCATGAGGTAACAGTTTTTACTCCTGATTACGGTAATGAATCAGATTTTAAATCTGATCTTTTTCATATTGAACGCTTAAAGCCGCTCATAAAATACGGAAATGCCGCTTTTATTCCTGGTCTTATGGGCAAACTAAACGAATTTGATATCGTACATTTACATTATCCTTTTTTCGGGGGTGATGTTCCGTTTTGGTTTTTAAAGGCGGTGCTTAAGAAAAAATTCCGGTTTTTTATGCATTATCATATGGATGTCGCCGGTTTGCCGATTTATCTGCGCCCGTTTTCCTGGCCGTCAAAATTGATTTTTCCTTCGCTCATACGTAGCGCGGAAAAAATAATCTGCGCCAGTCTGGATTATATTTCCAACTCTTCAATTCGAAAAACATATGCGAAGAATAAGACGAAATTTTATGAATTGCCATTTGGCGTCGATTTGGTAAAATTCAGGCCGCTTGAAAATTCCGATAAAGATTTGAACAAGCTATTGTTTGTGGGCGCTTTGGATAGCGCTCACTATTTTAAAGGACTTGATATCTTGTTCCGGGCACTGGCAAGAATAAGCGATTTAGATTGGAAATTGGATATTATCGGTAAAGGAAATCTAAAAGAAGAATATGAAAAACAAACAAAAGGCCTTGGGATTGATGATCAGGTAAAATTTCTCGGAGGCATTGACGGCGAGGGATTTTATGAAGCTTATCGCAAAGCCGGATCCCTGTTACTCCCTGCCATAAACAGCAACGAAGCCTTCGGGATTGTTCTTCTTGAGGCCATGGCTTCCGGCACAGCTGTAATCGCCAGTGATTTGCCGGGAGTGCGTTCGGTTTTTGAAGACGGGAAACAAGGACTTTTGTTTAGGACCGGAGATGTTTTGGATTTGGAGAAAAAAATAAGAAAAATGTTTGGTTCAGAAGATAAAACGATAGCCATGGGCAGGGAGGGACGCGCCTTGGTTCAAGAGAAATATGACTGGCAAAGAATTGGCGATAATTTAGATAGGCTTTATTGCGATAAATAGATTTATGAAAATTTGTCTGATAAACAATTTATATAAACCATACCAAAGAGGCGGGGCGGAAAGGATTGTGGAATTAACCGCTTCGGGCTTGGCTTACAAAGGCCATGATGTTTTTGTGATAAGCACGAAGCCTTATTTTAGAGTTGAAAAAACGTTTAATGATTCAATGAAAGTATATCGCATAAAATCGTTTTATCACGATTTGGATCGCATCCCTTTGATTTTGAAGCTGCTTTGGCATGTCGGGGAAATGATTGATATTTTATCATATTATAAATTAAAAAAAATCTTAGCAGCAGAAAAACCTGATGTTGTGATAACTCATAATTTGAAAGGCCTCGGAAGCTTGATGCCGGTTCTTCTTAAAAAAATGGGCATCAAACACGCGCACGTCCTTCATGATATCCAGCTGTTGCATCCTTCCGGGCTGATGTGTTTGGGAAAAGAAGAAATTTTAAACACCTTGCCCGCTAAAACATATCAGGCAATCAACCGGAAGCTTTTTTCTTTCACTGATATCGTTATCTCGCCTTCAAAATGGTTGATGGCTGAACATGAAAAAAGAGATTTTTTTAAAAAAACCAGAAAAATTATTTTACCAAATCCAGTTAAAATTCAGGAATACAGAAAAATTCCGCAGAAAGCAAACAGCGCCTTCACTTTTCTTTACGTTGGGCATTTGTCTAAGGCAAAAGGCGTCCATTTGCTTCTTGAAATTTTTCAGCAAATAAATATCAGTGATAAAGATTGCCGATCAAGGCTGGTTTTGTTTGGAAAAAATATGCTGGATGAAAAATACAAGCAATTCTTGTCTCAACCAGGAATAGAATATTTTGGCTTTAACACTGATAAGCTTGAGGAATATTACCGGCTTTGCGATTGCCTGATCATGCCTTCCGTTTGTTATGAAAATTCTCCAACTGTCATTTATGAGGCGGCTTCTTGGGGTCTGCCGGTTATCTCTTCGGCTATAGGCGGAGCAGCGGAATTGACGGAAAATTTAGGCGGAATTTTGTTTAAAGCCGGAGATGGGGAAGATTTATCAGTAAAAATGAAAGAAGCGATAAAAAAACCGGCTGATATGGAAAATATCAGCCGCATTGAGCTTAAAAATATACAAAATTATCGCAGCGATTGTTTTATAGAAAAACTATTGGAGATTGTCAGCAGTTGATGTTGCTTGGTTTTCTTGAGGAGCGGGCTTGAAGTTAGCTGTTGTATCAGATTTTTGCTTGATTTTGTTTATAATCTTGTTAAAATTATCCACATCCAGATCTTCGGAATATTTTCTGTTTTGCATGATGGAAATATTTTCATCGGGAAACATGGTTTTGTAAACATTAACGTTGGCAAAATCGTACGCCAGAAAAGCCAGATAAGCATTGGCAAGGATTAAAACGATGTATAGATATTTGAAAGTCGTTTTGATTGAGAATTTGAGTTTCATATTTTATTTACTATTATTTCCAATATGTATCGGCGCTTACTTGCAGGCGTCCTTTTTTGTGTGGAGCGGATGAGTCTTGATTGCCTTCAAAGCTTATGCTTAACCCAGCGATGTTAAGATAATATTTTAAAGTTTCCAAGTTTTTTAAATATTCAATAATATCGTTATAATTACCTTGAGCAGAAATATCAATCGGAGTTTTTGTGTATAGATTTGATTTTATGCTTTTATCAGTGTTAAGATACAGTGTTTGTTCAATGTTGTTTTTACCGGCCAAACCTTCTAAAGTCGTTATGAATTCCAACTCTTTGTTCTTTTCAATGAAGATTTGATTCAAAAAAATAACATCCGGTTCTATTTTTTTTAGATTTTCATTGAGCGAGGCGAGATTTTTTTCACGATTTAATTTTTTCTCAAGTTCATTTTTTTGGTTTATAATATCTTTTCGGGCGTTTTTTATTTCGTTGATGGAAGGAATGATGATGAGATATGCCATCACTGTCACAATACATAAAGTTATCCCCGTAAGCAGGTAAAGCCTGTATAAGTAATTGATTTTTTTTATTTTGCTAAAATTCATAATTATTTATTTTTAAGTCCATGCTGAAACTAACATTGTTTTTTTGCAGCAAATCTTTTATTGGCAGATTGAAACCATCAAAAAAACCTGATTCGTCTAAATTTTCTTTGAATTCCAAAAGGCTATCTCTGGTTTTGGCTTGCCCGCCAACGGTTAATTTGCCGTCTTTTTTGCTGATTGAGATTTTTTCAATGGATAGTTCTTCTGGTTGCATGAGCCTTAAATGTTCAAGCAGTCTTGACCAGACAACAAAATCGTTTTGGATCGATTCAATGGAGTCTACTTGTTTGTTTATATCAGATACTCTGTTGCTATAATTTTCCGTACTTTTGGTTAAGATGCTGGAATTTTCAATGGTGGAAATGAAGTAATTCATGATTACGGATTTTAAAATCATAAAAAAGGAAGAATATATTACAGCCACGATGAAAATGACAGAAAAAAAATTCTTAAGTGAATCATATATCTGCTTGATCTTTATTTCTTTTTTTTGAGCGGCCGGAAGAATGTTTAAATGCATCATATTTTTAAACTTTATCTATAAAAACGCTGCGCAGAGCCAGTCCGATGGCTGTCGTATAGCTGATGATTGTGTTTTGCTCGCTGATGATGTGATCTTCCAGAGTTTCAATCTTTGATTTGTCAGTCAAGTATTTATCCAATTGGACGGCATCTTCATTTAAGTTGGCAAGAGGCGAGCCAAGCAAAACGGGAATCTTAAGCTTTTCAGAAATGATTGAATCAAGATTTTTGATGTTAGCCCCGCCTCCGCACAAGATGATTTCGTCAATTGAGTTTTTGCCTTGATGATTTTTTGAAAAAAAATCAATCGCAATTTCAATTTTTTCAATCAAAACATTTATCATATCTGATAAAATTTCATTGACAATGCCATGCGCTTGCGTTTTATCCATCCCGCAGACAAGTTTGGCTTTTTCGGCTTCATCGCCGCTTATTTCCAAAGATTTTGCGATTATTTCCGTGGTCTCATTTCCGGATATCGGCAGACTGACAGAAGAAACAATGGAATTGCGGCAGTAGATGGTGAGGCTTGTCCTTTTTGCTCCAATATCAATCAAGCAATAATTTTTTTCATAAGGACCATTATATTTTTTTGATTCTTCACAGAGCAGGGCGCGGGCAATTGAGACCGGCTCAATTTCCAACGCGATCAGAGACAACTTGGCTTCATTAAGAATAGCGGCATATTGATCAACGATCTCTTTTGGGGCGGCGCCTACCAGGATTTTGGAAAAAGCGGCATTTTCTTCAATCAACTGCCAATCAAAGTAAATGTCTTTAAGAGGTAAAGGCACATGCTTTTCCATTTCTGACCCAATGACTTGCGTCAGGCTATTGGGAGTTTTTTCAATCTCAATCAGTTTTATGAAAGTTTTGGGGTCAGGCAGGCAGGCGACAACTTCATTGGTGTTGAAAGTGCCTTTTTTTGTCTTGTTTAACAAGGAATTTATGGCTTCCAAAAATGACTTTTCATCTTTTATTTCTCCTTTTTCCACAACTCCGGGCTTGAGACGGTATTTGCTGATGGCAGAAATTTTTATTTTATCCTTTGTCTTTTTCAATTCCACGGCCTTTAGCACCAGATCAGAGATATCCAGGCCGATGGCATAATTCGGTTTTTTGAGAGTCAACATATCTTGTTTATCATTTTTATTCCTGTTTTAAATTCACTTATATATTTTAACATGAAAATCATTTTAAATCTATTCTTCCCGCCAGGAGATGAAGGTGTATTCTCCGGTTGTCGGATAATGCGGCGGGGGAGAGAATGTCAGGTTGTTATCATATATCAGGTTGCGGATCTGATAGCCTGTTCCGTCGACATAAGCGAAACCATAGCGATTGTTTGTGGCCAAAGATCCGAAAACTGTGATTGTGTCCCTGATGTAATTGGTGCAAGTGCTGGGATAGTATTCCCGTCCGATTCTGCCGGTTTTGGCGATCATACCGGCGTCAATCCGCAGATTATCATCGCTGTATTGGCCGACGTTGATATCGTTTTGAGCGATCAGTCCGATTGAATCCGTGCCATCGTAGTTGGTGTATAAAACATCATTGTTGATGTTGATATCGGCAGTTGAACCGGTTAAAGGATCTTCAAATGCCAAGATGGTGACACGGCTGCCGCTTATCTGTCCGTCCACCCACAGCGTTCCTTTGACAAAGATGACGCCATTTAAGGGTATGGCATAATTGCGAATGGTCGCCTCCTCGGTAAAAATGCTGTTGCTCTGGCTTCCGCCGCAAGATGCGTATACTCTGGATACGCCGCGGATGTCAAAAGTGTTATCAGTTCTAAGTCTGATATGGAAGCCTTCATCGCAGGAATTGCCGGATGCGGCGCATCCTCGGAATGTCGCAACGGAATAAGGATCGGCTGTTCCGGTATTCGCGCCGTCAAAAAGAATTCCATTGGAACTGGTAGCTTTCGCGTAAGTGTCGGAAATGTAACTGTTTAACAAATTAAAACTGATAACCGGCGCCGGAAACTGGCGGCCGGCAATGAAGACGTCTGTTCTATCAGGTACATTTTCAGGGGGGTTATTACCATCAGGATAAGGATCGGTGGGAGCGACGTGGGTATGAACGCCGAATTCATTGATGTTTAAATCACAAACCCAGTTGGAACCAGTCCATCTTAATTCCACTTCACAATGATCGGGGTCGTCATAGTTAAGCAGAGCAGAACTTATCAAGTTGTGAGCGACGCCATCAAACCGGATTCCGCCATTGGAGTGTATGGGCCCCCAGACTTCCGTGCCTTCTCCGAAGCGGATGCTGGAATTGCCCAAAGTTGAGTATGTCGACCACGATGGGATTCCACAGTTTACTTCAATCGTACGCTTGATTGTCGGGTGACTGGCTTCCCAGCCTACTGATCTTATCTTTACGATCGTTGATCCGTTAAGCGCCGGAGGCGTGATATATAGCTCATAGTATCCGGTTATATTTTCTCCTGCGGAATCCATATAAGCATACGGCCCGTATGGTCCGTAATCAGGAGCCGGTTTGCAGGTTTCCTTGTTGCAATATTCTTCATGATCATGGTAAAGGACCCAGCGGTAATAGTTAACACCGGCTTCGGCAATATGAAGAGCTTGAGCTGAGGCAACCTTTCTGATGTTAAGTTTTTGCTGCAGCAAAGTCGTGGTGATCGCGCCCATCAGCAGGACCATAAATAAGCCTGTGGTTACCAAGGTTAGGATCAGCATTGATCCTTTTTGATTGTTTTTTCTTTCTTTCATGCTATAAATTATTTTTTAAATTCCGGAAGCTGACATCGGTTTCCAGGTAGTAATCATTCGGCGCTCTCCAGGGGGTGACATTGATGCGCAAGTTTATTCTGATCATTCGGATGTCATTTATCATCGTGGTCTCTTCATTGTTGCTGTCAAAGTAAGTAAAAATCGGTTCTTCTTGATTGTTGAGATACAAAGAAAGAGTCGTGGTGGCTGATGCTGTCTGGTAATCATTGCTCGGTCCCGGCTCATTTATGACTTTTACAAGGGTGCTGCCATTCCTGAAATATCTGATTTTTTCCATGACGGTATCATCATCCACGTCGCTGTAAAAAACGACATCTTGAGCTTCAATCACGCTGAGCGGGTAGTCGCCCTGTTCCGATGTGTTGGCCCCCCGTATTTCTTTGGTAATGATGTTCATGGATCGCCTGCCAATGGAGACCGCTTCTTCTTGCTCGGCGCTGAAAGTGATCGCTTTGTAGCCTTGTCTGATGAACATGTAGCCCATGGACATGACCAAAAGCATAATGCTGATTGAAACCAGCAATTCAATCAAGGTAAATCCGGATACATGGCTTTTTTTAAAATCGTATTTTTTCATGCTAGTCGATATATATGGTTATTGATCTTGTTTCCCCGGGCAGAACTTTGAACGGCGCTGTCGGATCAATCATTTTTATGTGGTCGCCGGAAAGGGCGGAATTTATGTCAATGCTATAGCCGGGATTATCCCAATCCAGATCAAGGTTTAAGTGTCCGGTTGAATCCGTGGTGGACGTTGCGTTATATTTTAAAATGATCGGGTTCTCTCCGATTTTTTTTGTTCCGGTTATCACCAGCGGTATGTTGGGAGCATTGCTTAAGCTTGCAGGATCGTTGAATTTTGTGGAGTAAATTTCAAGATTTCCGCTGCGCGCGTCTTCCCAGGTTGCAAAAGGCTCGGTGGCTGAATTGATGACTAGCTTTGAATTTTGTTGGATACTTGTTCCTGTGTTTATGTTTATTCTTAAATCCGAAGACCAAACGGCCGTGGAGCTAAAATCATATTTTTGAACGTAAATATCATGGTTGCCTTCCCGCGTATCTGTCCAAGAAAAATATATAAAGGAGGCATCGGCGGCGATGCTTGGATTCATTTGGTCTGAATCTGAATTCGTGAGATTCGGCTGTATGTCCCATATTTTTGCGCCGTTTTCAGAAAATCTGGCCGCGCTGATATTTTTGATGCCGCTGATATTTTCTTCCCAGGCGATAACGATGCTTCCATCGGAAAGGGCGGTGATATCCGGATCATATTCATCATACCCGGAATCAGCCGCAGTTTGAGGCGCTGTCCACAAGCTGTTTCCAGCCAAATCGTATTTGGCGAAATAAATGTCTTTTCCCGTCGCGCTCTCATTGACCCAGGCTATAAAAATGCTGTCATCTTTGTTGATGGCGACAACCGGGGAGTGCTCATCTGTTGTTGAGGAAGTTATCTGCTTGTCGGCCCAAAGCTTGTTTCCATTTGCATCAAGGCTCATGCCGTAAATGTTCATGTTCCCATCTCGGTCATCTTCCCAAACTGCAGTTGTTGTAGCTGTTCCGAAATTTTCAGTCAACGCGATTTGCGGTCTGCCTTGATATATCCCCGCGGAAGAATTAAGGCGTTTAGCGGTCCATAACTCATTTCCGTTTGAATCAAGCGCTGTGATATACACGTTATCATCGCCAATCAGAGATATTTCCGGATAAACGCTGTAGGTAAAGCCGCTGGAGTCGCCGGCATCAGTCAAGCGGAAACAATAGGTCGCGTCAACCGCGTTGTTGGTGGGGGAGATGGAAAATTCCAGTTCGGTAAAACTGTCCGAAGGAAGAGCGATGGCATTGGTTTGGCTGTCAATGTCTTTTACTTCTCCAACAACGAAATTGGCGGCAGTGTTGCTGAGCCCGTTGGAAATGTCAGTGGTTGATGCGGCGTCAGTCAAATCGGCCGAGTCGGACATCCGCCAATGCCTTGAATTGTCATTCGGCGCCGTTTGCCAGCCGACGGCTGAAGAGCAAGTGGTGATTTTTTCGGCGTACTCCAGTTCATGCCGGATGCCGCCGGCACTTAACCCTCCCGAGTTGGAAATCATAAATCGCAGTCTGATGTTTGTTCCGAGGACAATGGAGCTCTGGTTGTCTTCAAAATTGTTCCAGGTGGCCGATGTTTCCGATCCATTGTCGTTGCGCCAGCGGTAATGCGCTTGGTTTGTTTCCGCCGGTTTTAACAGATTCGTGGCTTGGCTTAACTCAATGGGAGTTATCGGAAGCACTGATCCAGTGTTAATTTTAACGTCAATTGAAGGATTGTTTATGCTGATTTCAATTGTGTCATCATTTGCGGCAGTTGCATTGATATCCATGACCGCGTACACGCATAAAGATTGCGTCTGGCTGATGGTTATGATTTGGGTGAAATCTGCCGTTCCGTCACTCCCGGAAAATGAACTGGAGGCAACGCCGTATTGCGGGTCAGTTCCGGAATTAAAAGTTTCGCTTTCGCAGTTGTAGGGGGATGAGGTATCAAGATCGTAATACAGTTTGATTTGTGACAAATCGGTTAAGGCGTTTGTGGTGCCATGTTCAGTGATTCTGATGCTGTTGATATCGTGGGTGCCGGTGTTGTCAGTAAAGACGAAAGATCCGCCGAGATATTGGTTGGAGGCGGGAAACACAATGCTTGCGATTTGAGTGCCGGTGGCGGAAACAGTGATGTTATCCGGAATGTCTTCCGGATTTAAAACCAGCGACCAGCTGATGGTGGATCTGGCGACGTTATGGTTGGCGTCATAATTTTTGGCAGGAGTGGGGGAGTCGCTGATGTTTACATACAAGTCTGATGATTCCACGCTTACCCAGTCTGCAAAATTGTTTCTGGTATTTCCCATTCCGGCGGGAAAAGTCGGTCCGCCGTTTCCCAGTGAAACCGTATTTCCTCCCCAGCCGGTGATCAAAACCGAACCGTCTTTGCCGATGGCATGGCTCGGGGCTGGGCGCAAAACATCCCCGCTGTTGGTTGATTGCGTTTGCAGATTTCCGTAAAATGGGCTTGCCTGATCCACTCCGCGATAAGCGCGGATATGGCCGGCCATTTCTTCGTAGTTTACGCAAAAGGGGCTGCAATATGCGTCATGGATCTCAAAGTTATAAGAAGCGGGTTCGCTGGCGCCGGCAATTTTCCAAAACAAGGAGCCAAGAGAGTCATCCCCGCTTCCGCTAGGCCTGAAGCCGCTGCCATAAATCGTCCACCCGGAAGGCGGATCAATTGGTCCGGAAGAATAATCGTGCATAAAAACATAAGCCAAGAGGAAATCGCCGGAAACAACCCCCGCCGGTTTGGCAAGGGTGATTTGTCCGACCTGTCCGGTGGCGCTGCCGGCTCCGGCGGCCACAAAAGAGATCGCTCCGGCAGCATTCGCCGCCCGGGGGAGCGAGATTAGATTTTCAGAGGGAGTTACTTTTTTTACGTAGCCCCAAGAAAATAGCTTTCCCAAACCGGAAAACATAGACGAAACGGATGTTTGCGAAAAATTCCAGAAGTGAAAAAAAGATGAATCGGCAAGTTGTTTTTTAAAAGTCAGATTTTTATTATGCGCGATTCTTGTTTTATCAGCTTTCGGCTTCGGGCCTAGAGTAATATTTTTTAAAGAGATTGAGTTGTCTTGCCAAACAACATAGGAAATTCCGGTTTTTCCGACGGCGATATCGGGATTGCTTTGGAATTGAGTGGCTGCAAGCTTATGATCGGTCGGCCAGAGTTTGGCGCCGGTTGCGTCATATTTTTGAGCATAAACGAAACTTGATGCTGAACTGTTGGCTGCTTGCCAGACAAAAAACAGGTTATCCGATGAGTCTGTTCCGAATTCCGGATGTGAAGAAGTCGTTGAGCTTATAGATTGGTTGACTTGCCAATTCGTGGGCAGAGTATCAGTTACCGTGCGAATGTTCAGTCCGCCCAACAGATCAATGGTAAAAGTGTCTTCCGTCTTGTCGCCTTCCACCACTGATAAATTAGGTTTAGTGGGATTCGGGTTTGACGCGGAAATCGCGTATGTTTGGTCAGTGCTATATCCCGCCTTGGTAACGATCACTTGAAACCCTTGGAAAGATTGTTTTACGGGTTTTGGAAAAAAACCGGCGGCATTGGTGGGGTTCGTTTCATCAAGCGGCGGAGTGCTGCTCGCGTTTATGATCTTTACGCTTGCTCCCTGTATAGGGCTGCCGTTTGAGTCCACAACATAAATTTTTAAAAGTCCGTATCCGGCGGCAGTTTCTTCGGTTCTTGGTATCACTTTTGAAAAGACCGTAACTTCTTTGCTTTTCATTTCTGTTTCCCAAGATACTCTTACCGAAACGATTTTGTAGTCATTGATGATTGTGTCCGGGTTGGTGGATGATCCGGCTTCGCCATCGTAAGGGTCATCCATAAACGATACATAGTTATGGATTGTAAAACTGCCTTCCCTTAAAACATATTCCGTGGGCGGTATTGTGCCCGATGGATCGCCTGAAATGACACCGATATCGTCATATGGCATGTTGCGGATATCTTCCATTTTTTCATTGGCAATCTCAATTGCCTCCACGTTTTTTTTGTTGTCATCGGAAAGCTTGATAGACAGGATGATGAGGCTATAGACGCCGATGGTCAGCACCAAAATCACAAAAACGCTGACCAAGACCTCCATCAAAGTGAAGCCATCGTTTTTTTGAAAGATTAACTTGAGATTATTTTTTTTGTTCATGAAGATGATTCCAGCTGATTCGTTCGTCAAAGGCTAAATTGCCGAGGTGAGCGCGTACATCGGCATGATGATGGCAACCGCCACGCCGCCAACCGCCACGCCCATAAAAAGGATCAAGACCGGTTCAATTATGGTTGGCATATTCTCCATCACTTGATCCACCTCTTCTTCGTAAAATTCCGCCAGCTCCACGAGGATGCTGTCAAGTTCTCCGGTTTCTTCGCCGATTGAAACCATCTGAGCGACAATGGGTGGAAAAAGCTTGGGATTGGAATTTATGACTTCGCCAAGTTTGCCGCCTTTTTTTATCCTCTGGGCCATTTCCAAAATTGCGGCGCGATAATGGACGTTGCCGAGTACCTGAGCGGTTATCTGAAATGTTTTTATGATAGGGATATCGGTTTTAAGCAAGGAGCTGATGTTTCTGGCAAAACGGGCGAGATTTATTTTTTTGGCAATGGGACCGAAGATCGGAGTGTTAAGAAGCAGAAGCTGGAAATAGTATTTTCCTTTTTCCGTCTTCAGGATTTTTGAGAGGATGATGATGAAGAGCGCCAAGATGATCGCGGATAAGACGCCGTTTGTCCTTAAGGTGTCGCTTACTTTTATGATTATTTTTGTAGCAATTGGCAGTTCGGCATCCATATCTTTAAACATCACCGTGATTTTCGGAACGACCACGATCATCATGAACGTACCGATGCCGCCCATCGCAATCAAAATCACAGCCGGATAAGTCAGGGCTCCTTTCACTTTTGAAATCAGCTGATGGTCTTTTTTCATCTGAATGAACAATTGCCCCAAAACTTCTTCCAGCTTTCCGGAAATTTCCCCGGCCTCAATCATGGAAATGAACATTTCGCCGAAAACATAGTCCCACTTTGCCAGGCTTTCGGCAAAAGTTTTTCCAGATTCCACTTTTTTGCTCAAATCATCAAGGATTTTTATGAAAAATTTATTTTTTGTCTGTTTTGACAAGGTTTGCAAGGCGGTGGAAAGAGATATTCCGGCTTTAAGCATGAGTCCCAGGTGTTGTACGAAAAAAAGTCGCTCCTTGAGCGGTACGCGGCTCAATTTCAAGAGCATGTCGTCAATTTTTTGGACAAATTGTTTCGTCTTGCTTATTTCTTGGGAATTCTCTGACGAATTGTCGTTTCCGATTTGCTCCGGTGAAAAATTTACAGGCATAGGTCTTGATTGTGATTAGTTGATTAGTGATTAGTTAATTAGTTAAGAAGTTGCGTTTTACTAATCACTAATCAACTAATTAACTATTATCCTAATTTTTTATTCCTTGGTGACTCTCATGATCTCCTCAATCGTCGTGATTCCATTTTTCGCTTTAATGAATCCGTCTTCCATGATTGTCAGCATGTTTTCTTCAATTCCTTGCTGTCTCAATTCTGAAGCCGGGGCGTTTTTTAACATCAGGGCGGAGATTTTTTCGGAATTTTCCAAAACTTCATAAATGCCGATGCGGCCTTTGTATCCGGAATTGTTGCATTGCTTGCAGCCTTTGCCGCGATAAAAAAGGACTCCTTCCAGCCCCTTTTTGGCGTTGAGAATGGCTTTTTCTCTTTCCATCGTTTCCAAAATTGAATCAAGATCAATCTCTTTTTTAAGTTCTTTGATGGTTTCTGTGTCCAGATTGTAGCTCTGGATGCAGTTGGTGCAGATTTTTCTGACCAGCCTTTGGGCGATGATGACGTTGACCGTGGTTGCGACCAAAAACGCCGGCACGCCCATTTCCGCCAACCGAGGCATGGTTGTCGGAGCGTCATTGGTGTGCAAAGTGGACAGCACCAAGTGTCCGGTCATGGCGGCGTGGACCGCGATTTCAGCCGTTTCCTCGTCGCGGATTTCTCCGACCATGATGATGTCCGGATCCTGACGCAGAAATGATCTGAGTCCGGTGGCGAATGTATATCCGATCTTCGTGTTGATTTGGGATTGATTGACATGCTGCATGCGGTATTCAATCGGGTCTTCAATGGTTGATATGTTCACTTCCGGCGTGTTCAAAATGTTGAGAACAGTGTACAGGGTTGAAGTTTTTCCGGAACCGGTCGGACCAGTTACCAGGATCATTCCATGCGGCCGGGAGATTGCGGCTTTTACGATCTTGAGAGGATTTTTTTGAAATCCCAGCTGTTCCAAGGTCAGAATCTGAGCGCTTTCTTTAAGAAGCCTAAGAACGATTTTTTCTCCGTCATAAGTGGGCAGGATGGAAACGCGAAAAGCGACTTGGTATTCGCTGGTTGTGATTTTGAAGCGTCCGTCCTGCGGGAGCCGATGTTCATCAACTTTTAAATTTGAAAGTATTTTGATGCGGGCAACAATGCCTGATTGCACGGTTTTTGGCAGGACCATCACGTTTCTTAAAATGCCGTCAATGCGATACCGGACAGTGACATTTTTTTCTTCCGGTTCAATGTGGATATCGCTCGCGCCTTCAATGATTGAATATTCCAGCAAAGTATCAACAATGCGGACAACCGGCAGATCCTGCGCTAACTTTTTTAAATCTGTTTCGTCTGATCCCGTCTTACCCCCGGCTTTGTCAGTTTCAAGATACTTAAATTCCGCTTTCAGGCTTTTGTGGTATTGTTTTAAGGCTTCACTGATATTTTCCGGCGTTGTCAGATGGATGATGGGTTCCAGTCCGCTTTTTTTCTTGATAAATTCAAAAATTTCAATATCTTCCGGATCAGTAACAGCAATTTTTATTTCTTTTTCGGTCGCGTCAAACGGAATGATTTCATGAGTGGCCGCAATCGGTTCCGGCACTTGGAACAGGACGTCTTTGCGGATGGTCTGGCTTTTCAGGTCAATAAAAGGAATTTTGTAAAAGGTGGCCGCATTCTCGTAAAGGACAAGCGGAGAAATGATCTTGTTATCAAACAGATAGTTTTCCAGTTTTTTTCCGTTTTTTTCCGCGTCTTGCTGATATTTTTCAAAATCTTCTTTGCTTAAAGAATCATTGAAAGTCAAAATCTTTTGAAGTTGTTTTTCTGAAAACATAAAAAATATTTTTATAAATTGAAGTTTTGTTTATGCACATATTATAACACAATTTGACTAAAAAATAAAAATGTTTGGTGATATTTTGCTTTTTTTCTTATTTGTTAGTATCATTTATTAGCGGGATATTGGAAATTAGGAAATTAGGAAATTAGGAAATTAGGAAATTAAGATATTAAGAAATTAAGATATTGGGATATTTGGATATTGAGTAATTGAAATTATTTTTATGAAGGCACAAGCAATAAAAAAATATAATATAATAATCATTGGTTGCCAAATGAACATATCTGACTCTGAGCGGATTGCCGGGTATTTGGAAAGTATTGGTTATGAAAAAACAACTGACCGTAAATCAGCTGACGTTGTCATACTTACGACTTGCGGAGTGAGGCAATCGGCGGAAAGCCGGGTTTATGGATTGGTACCCAGAATCAAAAAAGAAAATCCTCAAACCAAGATTATCCTTACCGGCTGTTTAAGCGAGCGAGCAGATGTAAGAAAAAGATTGAACAAGTGGGTTGATGTTTGGTTGCCGATTGGTCAAATATCAAATCTCAAATATCAAATCTCAAATAAATTTCAAATTCAAAATTCAAAATTCGAAACTTGTGATTATTTGGAAATAAAACCTAAGTATAAATCTACTATTTCCGCCTTCGTCCCCATAGGCAATGGTTGCAATAATTTCTGTTCCTATTGCGTTGTTCCTTATGCGAGGGGAAGAGAATCTTATCGTCCGGCAGGGGATGTTGTCAGGGAAGTGGAAGATTTGATTGGAAAAGGATATAAAGAAATTACTTTGATCGCGCAGAATGTTAACAGCTATATCTCGGAAATACCAAATTACAAATCACAAATTACAAATAAATTCAAAATATCAAATACCAAACAAATAAATTTTGCAGAGCTGCTGTACCAAACAAATGAAATAAAAGGTGATTTTTGGATACGGTTTGCGACGAGTCATCCCAAGGATATGAGCAAAGAATTGATTGCGACTATCGCAGAATGCGAAAAGGTTTGCAAGCATGTGCATTTGCCAGCGCAGGCAGGGGATGACGAGATTCTCAGAAGAATGAACAGAAAATATACGATTGAGCATTACCTTGGGTTGCTCAGGGAGATCAGAAAGCAGTGTGATAAAAGGATAACGTCCAAACACTGGTTTCCTCCAGTGGCGATTTCAACCGATATTATTGTCGGCTATCCGGGCGAAACAAAAAAACAATTTGACAATACCGTAAAATTGTTTAAAGCCGCAAATTACGATATGGCATATCTCGCGCAATATAGCCCGCGCCCCGGGACAGCTTCTTTCAAGGAAGAAGATGATGTCACGTCGGAAGAAAAGAAGAGGCGCGAAAATAAGCTAAATGATATTTTAAGCAAGACTTGCCTGAAAAACAACCAGCAGTACCGGGGGAAAACGGTTAAGATTCTTTGCGAGGCGGTCAGTAAAAGAGGGGAGATTATGGGAAGGACGGAAACGAATAAAGTGGTTAGAGTGCATTGTGATATTCCAAAAAATAAAAAGTTTGAGCTTATCGGAAAGTTTTTGGATGTTAAAATTGTTTTAGCTGAAGATTTTGGGTTGAGAGGGGAAATTTAGAAATTAGAAATTAGAAATTAGAAATTGGATATTAGGATATTGGGATATTAGATAAAAGCAATAGCTAATAAATTTATGTCAATAAAAAAACCGAAAATTATCGTAATCCTCGGTCCCACTGCCAGCGGGAAAACCAAGCTGGCGGTTAAACTGGCGGAAGAATTCAATGGCGAGATCGTGAGCGCAGACAGCCGCCAGGTTTATCGCGGGATGGATATCGGCACCGGGAAAGATTTGCGGGAATATAAAAATGTTTTGTATCACATGATTGACGTCGCTGACCCAAGTGAAGAGTTCAGTTTGGCGCATTATCAAAAGCTGGCATACTCCGCGATTGACGATGTTTTGCAACGGGGAAAACTGCCGATAATCGTCGGCGGTTCCGGATTGTACTTGCAGGCCGTGGTTGACGGTTATGAATTGTCATCCGCCAAACCGGATTTAGGCTTGCGGGAAGAACTTGAGAAAAAAACGGTTGATGATTTATACTGCGAACTGTTAAAAATCAATCATGACTTTGCCGAAAAAATAAACAATAGCGACCGTAATAATAAACGGCGGCTTATAAGATACATTGAAATAGGCACAACCAATGTTAATGCGAACAATAAAGATGGCTCACGAATTAACACGGATTTAAAGACGGATTTATACAAATCGGGTACGACGGGCAGGTACGAAGCTTTGATTTTGGGATTGTCGTTGTCCAAAGAAGAACTGCATGAGCGGATATACAAGCGCATTATCGATCGCTTGGAAAATGAAGATATGATGGGCGAGGTGGACAGATTGCATGATAAAGGTGTTTCTTGGAAGCGTTTGGAAAGTTTTGGTTTGGAATATAAATTTCTCTCCTGGCATTTGCAGGAAAAAATTGATTACAACGAAATGGTGGAACAGCTGTTCTTAAAAACCAAACAATTCGCCAAGCGCCAAATGACTTGGTTCAAGCGCTGGGAGAAGCAGGGGACGGAGATCAATTGGGTTGACACGGAAGAAGCAGCTGTAAAGAAGATTAAGAATTTTATATAAAAGAAGATAGGACTGCAAATGATTTGCAGTCCTATTGTTTTTTGAGGTACTTTGCTGTTTTTTATGCGGCGACTTGCATCAATTTGTTTTCCGCCAGCGTTTCCTTGATCAAAGGCCACAGTTTTTCGTAACCAGACCTTCCTGCTCTGATCTCAATAAGAGCAGTTTGAATTTTTTTTGAATGCCAGCGAATGCAGTTGTTTTCAAAACAGCAAGGTTCATCAGCGGGACAGCAGCCGCAATTCCGGTTCGTCGCATTTAGCGAAACGGCCAGTATAGCCGTAAGCCGTCATCACTGGACAAGGCTCTGAGGCTAGTTTTATTCTTCTTGTCCCTTCACCGCATTTTTCATTTTCTTCGTTTGTGCAAGATCTTTCAAGACCGAAACGGCAACCTTTTGATAGATTTATACATTTGTCATTGTTAATTGTCATTTTGTTCCTCCTTGATTTTGGTTTTTGTATTTATTATAAAAAATATCCCGTCTACGGAACGGGATATTTTTTGAAAAAAATTATAGATTTCGGGCAATCTTTGATGCCCTTTTTGGTATGTAAATAATTTGTTTTACCCAGATTTTTTCTTTCAAGCACAAAATTTTTTATTATAATGATTATATGTTATCCACAGTATATCAAAAATTAAGGACTAAATCAAATAAAATGGGTGTTAATTTTGTTTTATGGTCTTGTGTGTAGTATTGACATGTAATATTTTATTGTTTAATATAGCAATACGAAGGAAGGTGCTGTTTTGTATGCCTGGTGGCGTTTTGTGCCAAACGGCGGCCGTAACTATAACGGTCCAATTGTACCAGCTTCGTCGTCGCTTAGCTTTTAGCAAGGCGACGTTTTTTTTATTATTTTAAAAAATAAATTTAAGCCTTAATTACTTTGTAATGAAGCTGGATCTTGTCGTTTGACAGTTGCTTGATTTTTATATTTCAAGATTTTTTTGCAATTTTTGCTTCCACAGTTACATCGCATCACTTCATCTGGGGCATAAAAAATGGAGTAATCACTCGTTATTTCTTCGCCTTTTTTTATGTCAACAATCGCAACATCCGATGAGTCGTTTACCACTTTTGTATTCGGATCACAGGAATGGTTTACATATCGTGCCGGAGGTTGCTGTAGCAAAAATTTTCCTTGAAAAGGTGAAATATATTTCTTTTCTTTTTCAGGAAGTTTTTTAACTTCTTCCTTGGTTAAAACAACACTCGTATCCCACTTTATAACAACTTCACCTTTTTTAAAGTCGCGGTTAGCAAAAATTCCCTTGCCTTCAATTTTTGAATCTTTGATAATGATATCGTTTGATTTCATATGTAGGGCGTTAAAAATTTAAGGTACCTGCCGCTATTTTATTTTTATCAAATAAATAAAAAACAAAATATCGTTTGGGGGAGGGAAGAGGTTTTAAAATTGTTTCACGAGATTTTATTCTCATGAGATTTTATTCTGGCGACAAGCCCTCCGATAAGCATTATAATCACAAGGAAAAAAGCAATTATACTGATAACATCCTCCATTTCCTTTAAAAGAAGTGTGAAAATAACAATAACCAAAAAGATTAAAATATTTTTTATTTTTTTTGACATGGCGTCCTCCATTTATACCTTCTTCCCCCAAATAATATTTTGTTAAAGTACGCTTTTACATGCTTAAGTTAAAACTTTTTTAAGAATATCAATGATAATTTTTGGATTGGCTTTGCCCTTGGTGGCCGCCATCGCTTGGCCTACAAAAAATTGCAAAAGCGCTTCTTTGCCGTTTTTATAATCGGCGACCTGTGAAGGATTGTTTTTGATGATTTCCAAAACTGTCTTTTCAAGTTCCGCCGTATCATCAATCTGCTCCAATCCCAAATCCGCCATGATGTCTGAAGGGTCGCCGCCTTTTTGATACATGACTTCCAAAATCGCCTGCGCGGCGGATGAGTTTATTTTTCCTTGGTGCACCAGCGTGATGAATTCGGCAAAATTTTCCGGCGTGATTTTTATATCCAGAATGGTTTGATTGTTCAGATTAAGGTGCTTGAAAAGTTCGCCAATGAGCCAATTGGAAACCGCTTTGGCCAGTTGGTCGCCTTGTTTTTCCCAGTTCTCACCTGTGGCCTCAATCCAGGCTCGCAGTTCGCTGATGACATGTTCGGCATAGTCCGCCAGATGATTGTCGCTTACAAGAATGTCGGCATCCTCCGGTTTCAACGCATATTCTTCAACAAATCTTTTTTTCTTCGGGACCGGCATTTCAATCAGATGAGATTTTATTTCAGAAATCCACTCAGAATCAATTTTCAATGGGGGAATGTCCGGTTCCGGGAAGTATCGGTAATCAGCTGATGTTTCTTTAACGCGCTGTCTGACAGTTACGCCCCGGTTCTCATCCCAGCCGCGAGTTTCCTGGACCAATTTTTCGCCTGCCGCTAGCGCGTCTTTTTGGCGTTTGACTTCATGGTCAATCGCTTTTTCCAGCGCTTTAAAAGAATTGATGTTTTTGATTTCAACTTTGGGATTAAGCCGGTAATCGCCGATCGGTAAAATTTTACAATCGCCTCGGTACTCCCATCGGCCTTTTTCCTGAATGCTGACGTTCGCTTCACAGCGCATTTCGCCTTTTTCCATATCCGCGTTGGAAATGTTCAGGTATCTTAAAATCTGCTGATAAATCTGGCAGAATCTTTTGGCGCTCAAAGCCGAAGGGATCGTCGGTTCGGTCACCATCTCCATAAGCGGAGTGCCGGCGCGGTTATAGTCAATGAGGGAGTATGATTTTCCGGCCGGGTGTGATGATTTTCCCGTATCTTCTTCCAAATGGATGCGCGTGATCTGGATTTTTACGCCGTCAACCTCCAGATGTCCGTCGTAAACCAAAGGCAGATCAAACTGCGAGATCTGATAGCCTTTCGGCAGATCCGGATAAAAGTAGTGTTTGCGGTCAAATTTGCTCAGTTCATGGACCTGGCAATTGAGCGCCAAACCTGTAAGAATCGTCCATTCAATGGCTTGTTTGTTCGGAACGGGCAAAGTCCCCGGATGCCCCAGGCAGATCGGACAGGTGTTCTCGTTCGGTTTTAAGCCATTGTCAGTCTTGACTGAACACTCGCAAAACATCTTGGATTTGGTTTTGAGCTCAGCGTGTATTTCTAGGCCGATGATGATATCGTAATCCATAATTTTAAGATTTTTTGGATGATAAATGAGAAATTAGAAATTGGAAATTAGGAAATTGGTTTTTGATTTCTTTGTTTATATTATAGTAGGAATTAAGCAATATGAAAAGGTTGGTCATATTAATATTCAATAATCAATATTCAATCAATATTTAATATTAATATTCACCCTCCGGATACAAGCATTGATTATTAATTTATTTAATTATTGAATGGTTATTGAATATTGAATATTTTTTTGTAATACAATGAATTGTCTATATATGCTCTATCAGGGGATCCGCTATTTTCTGAAACACCACCTGCCCAACCTTCTCTCCCGGTGAAACGTGAACAATCTCGTCGCCGGAATTGCGCCAGGAAATTTTTATTTCATCTGAAAATTTGGAATCAAGCACGCAGGAGAAATTTCCGAAGAGGCTTGTGATAAGGGCGATGTAATTTTCCGGCAGATAAATTTTTATGCCGGTGCTGAATTCAACATTTTTTCCGGAGGTAACGGAATAAAAATCATGAGCGTATAGATTATATGTATATTTGTTCGTTGAGTCAGGCACTTTGGCCAGCGGAGACAATCTTTTTACCAAAATTTTTGAGGGGTCGCGTTTCTCAATCTTATTTTTAAAATTATGTTCATGCAAAGCCAAGAAGTCCGGAGCCAGACAAGTCTTGGGCGGAAAAGCGTTGCTTAAGAATTCAACCGTGTACTTGTATAGTTTTTTTTCAATTTCCCTGATCGGCTCATTGGCGTTTACTTTGACCCAGCCGAATTCAGCAGCTAATTTTTTAAAATTTTTTTCTGTTTTTTCAGACAGGAAGTAATCATTTTCAAAGCGATGATTTTTTTCAGTCGCTGCAAAAAAGCGCTGGCCGTCAAAAAGAAAAGCCAGATCTTCTTTTATGAGATGAGAGTTTATGTGCCTTAAAAAAGTTTCATCAACCCCGGCTGACGAACCCCAAGCCAATCCGGTGCCGATATAACATTCAGCAATGACATTTATGCCGTTTTGTAATTTTTCCTTCAGGTTATGCTCAAAGTGCTGGCGATTAAACGCGTATAAGATTTGGATTTCTCTAGGGGTTAAAAAGTAAGGATTGTTTTTTCTTAAATAATCGTTGATGATCTGTCCGGTCGGGAAAAGGTCGTAAATAGGATATTTGATAAACAGAGATTTATATCCGTTTTTGTTCAAGTTCTCAACCAAAAGTTTGGCCTGGGTGCTTTTTCCCAAGTTGTTCATTCCGTATAACACAATGAATTTTCCTTTTACATTATTCATACGGTGATTACTCTGATTGCGCTGATAACGCTGATAAAATATTAGAAATATTATATTATCTTATAATTCATGATAATGCAAATTGTTTTTGCAATATAAAAGAGGCGCAAAAAACGCCTCCTTTATGTTTTGAATATGCTAATTTTTAGATTATTTTTGACATAATTTCTTTTATTTGTTTTTCCAATTCTTCCGGTCCGCCGTTGTTGATAATCTTAAACTCAGCTGTTGCTCCGATTTCCGCAATAGCTCTTTCCGTATCCAGTAATTCGTTTTTTTGAAAATCCTCGAAGCTGGCTTGGCTTTCATCAGCCTTTTCTCCGCGCTTCAAGCTTCTTTCGTATCTGATTTTTTGGTCGGCCGTGACGTAAATCAAACAAAATTTATCGCCGTATATTTTACGAAACACATCCGTGTCGCCGTGCATTCTGATGCCGTCAATGATGACATAATCCGAATCCGAGGTTTCCGCTTCGCGGGCCACGGCTTCCATCAGCACCGCGTCGCCAAACGCCTTTTTCAGGCTCATCACCAGCTGGTTGCAGTTTTCCCGGGAAAAATCAATATGCAGGTTGTTTAAGATTTTTTTCAAGACATCCGATGAAGTGATCTTCAAGGCGCCATATTCTTTTATGATGATATCGGAAGCAGAACCCTTGCCGCCCGCTTGTTCGCCGATGATACCGATGATTTTTTTGTTCATTTTATTTTGTTGATTAATACTAAAAAATTTCAAATAACAAATAACAAATTACAAATAAATCCCAAAATTCAAAATTTCAAATTCAAAATATTAATTGCATATGTAAATTGTTAAAAAAGTTTTGAATTTTGGATTTGTTATTTTGAATTTATTTGTTATTTGATATTTGTAATTTGTTATTTGAAAAAAAGTTATAAGCTAACGATAATCCTATCGATTCCATGATGGAGCTCATCAACTCCTGCTTCATTTATGATGGTAAAATCAGCTCTGGCGATCGGTCCGCCTTTGTCCGTGCCCTCAATTTCAGTGTAGTCCCGTTTTACGAAAGTGTCCACGTCTTTGATCGGCCGTTCGTGGTCGCGGTTGTTCAGCCTCGCAAATCTTGCTTGCGGCGAAGCAAAGATCGCAATCACTTTGAAATTGTCTCCAAATTCATTTTTAAATATCTTATATTCATCCCAGGAGTACAGGCTTTCAATCAGGGTGTTATCGCTTGTCTGCAGAATGGATTTTATTTTGGGAAGAGCCAAAATGGCATAAGCGCCCATCCCGAGTTCCTGCCTGATTTTTTCCCTGGCCAATTTTTCATTCTCATAATTCATTGTAAGTCCCTCGCGCTTGATCCTTTCAAAAGTCGCTTCTCCCAAATAAACATTCGGCCAAGCATATTTTTCTTGGATATATTTTACCGCCTCGGTTTTTCCGGACCCGCACATGCCGACGATGGCGATGATGTTTTTCATAGTTATCTGGTTAATTCAAAGAAAGTAAATTTCAGATCATCGGTTTCATGGGTTTCTTCAAAAATGATATTTTGGAATTCAGAATAGTCGGGGAAAAACGTATCCGCTTCCGGCTCGTCGTCAACGACCGTGATGTAAAGTTTTTCGGTTTGCGGCAAAAAGACTTTATAAATTGATCCGCCGCCGATGATGAACACTTCATCGTCTGGTTTCAATTCTTTCGCTTTGGCAATCGCCGCTTCCGGAGAATTTACCACAATCGCGCCGGGAGCTTGATAATTCTGGTCAAAAGCGATCACAATGTTGGTGCGATTGGGCAGGGGTCTTCCCAGGGATTCAAAAGTTTTTGAGCCCATGATGACAATGTGCCCGGTGGTGATTTTTTTAAATCGGTCCATATCTTCCGGCAAACTCCAGAGCAGTTTGTTCTGGCATCCAATTTCCCGGTTTTTCCCGACGACGACGATCATTGATATCTTCATAGAGTGTGACGCTAATATGCGAATTAATGCGAATCCGCGAATTGCGAATATTTTAAAATTAATATTTTCGCTGATTTCCCTGATTGCGCTGATATCGCTGATGATATTTTCAGCGTAATCTGCGAAATCAGAGTAATCAGCGCTTATCAAAAGCCCCCAATGTTCGCAATCTCCGCCTTGATCGCCGGATGCGGGTCATAGCCCTCCAGGGTGAAATCTTCATACTTGAAACCGTCAATGTCTTTCACGTCCGGATTGATCTTCATGGTCGGGAACGGTTTCGGTTCGCGGGACATCTGCAGTTTGGCTTGCTCAAAATGATTGGAGTAAAGGTGCACATCGCCGAAAGTGTGAACGAATTCGCCGGGCTTAAGGCCTGTTACTTGGGCCACCAGCAGAAGCAGCAAAGAGTAGCTGGTGATGTTGAAAGGAACACCCAAAAGATAGTCCGCGCTTCTTTGATAAAGCCCCAAGTTAAGCGTACCGTCGCCGGTAACTTGGAATTGGAATGTTGTATGGCAGAATGGGGGAACCTCGTTGGCATTGCCCTTGGAGGCCATGGCATAGATGAAATCAGGGTTCCAGGCGGAAACAACGTATGATTTGCGGTACGGCTTGTCTTTGAGACCTTGGATGCACCACCCGAGCTGGTCAATTTCGCGGCCATCTGAAGCCGGCCAGCGCCGCCACATGCGGCCGTAGATCGTGATGAGGTCGCCCCAGGTTTTCACGAATTCGCTGTCAGCCGCTTCGGATTTTAATTTGGCGATAAAATCAGGTTGCGCCAGATCTTCGCTCGGCGCGTTTTGCAAACAGTGTTTATGATATCGTTTCCAAGCCCATTCATCCCAGATGTGGATATCTTTGTCCGCCAAAGGCTTGATGTTGGAACTGCCGGACAAAAACCAAAGCAATTCTTCAATGATGCCGCGGATAAAAACTTTTTTCGTGGTCAGGATAGGGAAACCTTCTAGCGTGTTGAATCTGATCTGCCGTCCGAAAACCGAACGGATGATCGGCGGTTCTTCACCTTTCTTTTTATATTCTTCCAAAACTTCCGGCGTGAAGAAAAGCTTTTTATCTTGACCGTTGTCCATGATGTCTTTCATGAGATCAAGATATTGGTATTCCGGGTGTTTGTTTGTCATATGATTGACGATGATTATATTAAAATTATTTTTTATACTTGGGTTTCTTTCCCCTCTGTGGCAACTCTTCCTCCCTGCCATTGTCCGCGGTATTGATTGCCCTCGCCCAAGACCTCGTGAAAAGTGATATGGACGACGCGCGCGCCGAAAGAAACTTTGATGTTTGATTTTCCCAGGTTGCAGATTCCAAAAGTCAATTCTCCTGAATACCCCGGTTGGACCACGCCGTTAAAAAGTCCGAGTCCGGAACGAAAAAGCGTGGTGCGGGGAAAAATCACGCCGGAAAGGGTAACAGGCAGATTGACTTTTTCTATGGTTTTTACCAGGTAATATTTTCCCGGTTCAAAAACGAAAAAATTTTCTTTTTCATCTTTACCGTCTTCAAATTTTGCGACCAAATTTATTTTGGGAGTATCGCGTTCTTCGACGCCGAGGAAGCCAGGGCCTTCAAGTTCATATACTTCGCCCAAGCGCAAATCAAAACCGGCGCCTTCAGGATTGTTCATCTCGCGATCACAGAGGTTTTCAACGAGTCGAGCGTTGCTTACTAGCTCATGTAATTTTTTTATTCCTATTATCATAAGGTAGAATTTAAAATGTGAACAATAATAAATAATCAATATCCAATATCCATTCAATATTCAATAAATTAATAATCATTGAATATTTAAATATTGGATGTTGAATGGATATTGATTATTGAATATTTGAGTATTACTAACAGCACCCACATCCCTGCTCCTTAAAGTCCACTTGGCAATACACCTTCCCTTCATATTTCCTGATTTTTATCCCTCTTCTGTCGGCCAGTTCGCGGGCTTCATTTTCTTTTTCGGTTTCTTTGCCGCCGGCTTTTATTCTTTCATATTCTTCAAAATATATAATTTCTTTTATCCCGGCGTTGTTTAAAGATTTCATGCAGTCATAGCAGGGGAAGGTGGCGGAGTATAAAATGGCGCCGCGCAAGCGCGTCGTATCAATCGCATTGGCGATGCCGTTCATTTCAGCATGAGCGCCGCGGCAGCGTTTCAGTTCCTTGGTTTGCGGATCGCCGTCCACTTTCGCACAGCCGACATCAATGCAATGATAATCGCCTTCGGTCGGGCCGTTGTAGCCGATGGAAATGACGCGATGGTTGCCGTCAACATACACGGCGCCGGCTTCAACATAACGGCAAGCCGTGCGCTTTGAAGCGAGAATTGCCATGTTCATAAAGAGTTCATCCCAAGACAGTCTTGATGTTTTTGGTTCTTTAAGTTTTGCCATAGATGTGATGCTAATATGCGAATAAATGCTAATCCGCGAATTGCTAATAATTAAGGTGACGCTAATCCGCGAATAAATGCGAATGCCGTTAATCGCGAATGATAATCAAATAAATATGTGGATAAATTTTTTTGTGTCTTTTTATTTTATCAGATTGGAGTTAAATGGGCAAACGCATTTTTTTACGCACAATAAACAATACCCCCTATTTTTTGGGGTATTGACAATTTGGGATTTGTTTTTATAATAACATTAGAATATATAAACTAATTTTTTTAAGGATAAAATCCTTCATGGATAAAATCCTTATTTTCGTTTAGATATTTTGTAGTTTACATAAGGGGTTAGTTTGTATATCAATATTAAGAATGGATGTTGATAATGAAAGGTGAGCGCATAAATTCAACACAGATTATGGAAGAGAAAAATATACAGCCAAAAAAGGAAGAGCAAGCTGCTTGGTGGCAGCCGGCAATCATGTTGTCTTTGCGCTTGTCGGTTTGGATTGCCGGTCCGGTTTTAGCGGGAGTCTTTGTTGGAAAATGGCTGGATAAGAAGAACGGGACTGAGCCGTGGATGTTTTTGGGAGCTGTCGGGGTTGCGTTTTTGATTTCAATGGTGGGGCTCGTTATGAATACGATGAAGGAGTATAAGAAGATAGAGCAAGAAAACAAGAAAGCAAAAAAGCAAGATAATAATAAATAAGAATAAAAAGAACAAGAAGAAATAAGCCCCGCTCCTTATTACTTATAGTAAGCGGGATCCCGCTGAAAGCGGGAGATATTAGGAAATTAGGAAAGAAGAAACTAAAGGATAAATTATTTATGGAAGAGCAAGTACACAATGATATAGAGGGCGCGGTTGCGGAGGAGGCGTCTCATGGGAGTACGGAAGTGTCTCATGAACACACTTTGTTTGCAGAGCCGATTTTTCATATTGGGTCATTTACTGTTACCAATTCATTGTTGAATTCCTGGCTGGTAATCATTATCATTGTGATTGCGTGTTTGGCTTTGAAGCGCGGGATAAAAAGCGTGCCGGGAAAATTGCAGAGTGTGTTTGAGATGACCGTTGACGGATTTTTGGGAATTTTTGATTCTGTTACTGGATCGCGCAAGCAGTCGCTCAAATTTTTTCCATTTGTGTTCAGTTTTTTTCTTTTGATTCTTATCAACAACTGGCTCGGGCTGCTACCGGGAATCGGGTCAATCGGCAAAGTTGTTTCCGAAGAAGGACATGAAGTGTTTGTGCCGTTTTTCAGAGGTGGCACGGCGGATTTGAACACGACACTGGCTTTGGCGATCATTGGCGTGGTTGCGAGCCATATTTTCGGGGTAATGGCGGTGGGAGCTTGGAATTATCTGAATAAGTTTATAAATATAAAAGTGCTGCTTGAGATACCGAAAAAAGTTATGAAGGATCCGACCGTGATGATTGTAAATCCAATCAAAGCATTTGTCGGGCTGATTGAGATTATCGGGGAAGCGGCCAAGATAGCTTCGCTGTCGTTCCGTTTGTTTGGGAACATTTTTGCCGGCGAAGTTTTGCTGGCGGCCATGGCTGGGATTCTGGCCTTCGGCCTGCCGATTCCGTTTATGTTTTTGGAAGTGATTGTGGGACTCATTCAGGCTTTGATCTTTGCTATGCTGATTTTGGCATATCTGACGATGAGCACGAGCAAAGAAGAGCATTAGGTTTAATTAAGAATTAAGAATATAGTCAATTAGTTGAGTAGTAAATTAGTTTTTTAATCTAATAATAATGCGATTTAAGCAATAAAATTTGCGGAATTCGCATTAGATATAAATCTATGGAAAATGTCATGTTGGCAAAAGCTTTGGCAATCGGCATTGGTTCAATCGGACCAGGGTTAGGCATCGGATTCATCGGAGCTAAAGCCATGGAAGCGATTGGGCGCAATCCGGAAGCATCTGGAAAAATTTTGGTTCCCATGCTTTTGGCCGCGGCTTTCGCCGAAGCCATCGCTATTTATGCATTGGTTATTGCCTTTAGCATCAAATAGTGTTTCGTTGTAGTTTCACGGTTCTGCCCTGACATTCGTATTGTCCAGGGTAGAGGTGAGATTATAAATTAGTTAAAAGTTATAAAGTTATAAAGTTATAAAGTTCTTAAAGTTTAAAGTTATTTATTTAATAACTTGATAACTTTATAACTTTCAACTTTATAACTGATAAATAACTTCAATTCAATTATGGACAGTCTAATAGAAACATTTAACATAGATATAAAATTGCTTTTGGCGCAGATGATAAATTTTGCGATCGTTTTTGCCGTGTTGTATTTTTTCGCTTTAAAGCCGCTGCTAAAAGTCATGGGTGATCGCTCTAGCAAGATTGAAAAAAGTTTGAACGAAGCCAAAGAGATTGAAGAGAAGCTGGCAAAGACAGAGGAAGATTACGGTGCTGCACTTGCGAAAGCCAAGAAGGAAGCGGCTGCCATTGTTGAAAAGGCGGCAGTGAACGCGGAAGAAAAACGGCAAGTAATGCTCAAGAAAGCCAAAGAAGAAATTGGTATTATTATAAATGAGGAAAAAGCTAAGATGCAGACCGAAAAAGCGCAAGTCCTAAAAGAGATAAGATCTGAAGTGGCCGGACTGGTTGCGTCTTCGCTGGAAAAGATTCTGGATAAGAACATGGATAAGAAAGAGGATGCGGAGATTATAAGGAAGATGGTGAAATAAAAATATAAAAATTTCTTCCCGACTTTAGTCGGCTTTAATTAAGATAGAAATATTAATATAATAAAGCTCACTAAAGTGAGGAAGAAATAATATTAAATGAAGATTACATCCAAACAATACGCGACAGCGTTATATGAACTGGTGAAAGATGAACCGCACAACAAAATTGAATCGGTTGTTTCGGATTTTATAAAAACCTTGTTTGCGCACAAAAGTTTAGCCAAGGCCAATGATATCATCGCGAAATTTGAAGAGATCTGGAATCAGGATCACGGGATTTTGGAAGCAAAAGTTACGAGCGCCCGGGAACTTACCGGCGCAGACGCGCAGATGATTGAAAAATATCTGGAAGGGATCACCGGAGCCAAGAACGTTAAGATTGAGAAAAATATTGATGAAAAGATTTTGGGCGGAGTCATTATCAAGTATTTGAATACGGTGGTGGACGGAAGTTTGCGGGCGAGGGTTGGGGAGTTGAGGAAGAAGATGATAAAATAGAAATTAGAAATTAGAAATTGGTAATTAGTAATTGGTAATTTGGAAAGCAATAAAGTATAAACGCGCCAAATTTCTAATTACTAATTTCTAATTACAAATTATTTTAAAAGTATATGTCTAACACCAAAGATTTTATCGTTGAACAGCTTAAACAGCAGATAACTGATTTTAAAGCAGACGTGAAAAAACAGACCATCGGGCGCGTTACCGAAGTCGGCGACGGGATTGCGCGCATTTCAGGGCTGTCAGATGTCATGATGTCGGAAATGATTGAGTTTATATCAGAGACCGGTTCGGTTTTCGGCGTGGCCCTCAACCTGGAAGAAGACAGCGTCGGCGCCATCGTGCTTGGCGGCAGCGAGAGGATCAAGGAAGGCACGGAAGCCAGATGCACCAAGAGGATTTTGGAAGTTCCGGCCGGAGAGAATCTGATCGGACGCGTTGTCAATCCTCTAGGCGAACCAGTTGACGGCAAAGGCGATATCCAGACGGATAAGTTTTATCCGATTGAAAAGATCGCTCCGGGCGTCATCACTCGGCAGTCCGTAAGCGAGCCGGTGCAGACCGGAATCAAAGCCATTGACTCCATGATCCCGATCGGACGCGGACAAAGAGAGTTGATCATCGGCGATCGCCAGATCGGAAAGACCGCGATTGCGGTTGACACCATCATCAACCAGAAAGGACAGAACATGAAATGCATATACGTAGCCATTGGCCAGAAAGAATCAAAAATCGCCAGCATCGTGGCCAAGCTTCAGGAACATGGCGCCATGGAATATACGACTGTCGTTCTGGCAGGCGCTTCTGACCCGGCCTCGCTTTCATACATCGCGCCTTATTCCGGCTGTGCTATGGCTGAATACTTTCTGGACAAAGGCGAAGACGTCTTGATCGTATATGACGATCTTTCCAAGCACGCCGTGGCTTACCGCGAAATTTCGCTTTTGCTCAGGCGTCCGCCGGGACGCGAAGCCTACCCGGGAGACGTTTTTTATCTTCATTCCAGGCTCTTGGAAAGATCTTGCAAACTTAACAAAGATTATGGCGGAGGTTCAATCACCGCTCTTCCCATCATTGAAACTCAGGCTGGTGACGTATCGGCGTATATCCCGACGAACGTAATTTCCATCACTGACGGCCAGATATACTTGGAACCGGATTTGTTTTATCAGGGAAATCGCCCGGCCGTGAACGCCGGCTTGTCAGTCTCGCGCGTCGGTTCCGCCGCTCAGATCAAGGCCATGAGAAAAGTGGCAGGCAAGATGCGCTTAGAAGCGGCCCAGTACCGCGAATTGGCGGCTTTCGCCCAATTCGGTTCAGATTTGGATAACGAGACGAAAATGAAACTCGCCAGAGGCAAGAGATTGATTGAGATTTTTAAGCAGGATCAGTACCAGCCGGTTCCGGTCGCCAATCAGGTTTTGCTTTTTTACGCTGTCACCAACGGATTTTTGGATGATGTGCCGGTTGAGAAGATTGGGGAGTTTGAGAACGGTTTAAAAAGCTATTCCGAGAATAACGGAGAAAAAGTTTTAAAAGATATTGTTGATAAGGGAGCGCTGGATGAGACTTTAGAGAATGATATTCAGGGGTTGCTGAAGGACTATAAATCTACTTTGGATTATTTGATAAAATAAAATACAAAATACAAATTAATACAAATATACAAACAAACAATTTGTCATTATTGCAAGTTTATTCTAAGAGTTTGTATATTTGTAAAGGTTCGTATTTTGTAAAATTATTTAGCAGACAAAACGATGGCAAACGCCAGAGACATTCAACGACGAATAAAATCAATCAAGAGCACCAAGAAGATTACGCGGGCGATGGAGATGGTTTCCGCCGCCAAGATGAGGAAAGCGGTGGAGGCGGTGCTTCGTACGAGGACTTATGCCAATTTGAGCTGGTCCACGATTTTGAATTTGTCTCAAGCCAGAAATGGAAACGGAAGCGAACTGCATCCGTTGCTTACAAAACGGGAAAGCATCAAAAAAATCGGAATGGTCCTGATCACCAGCAACAGAGGTTTATGCGGCGGATTCAACACAGCCATCATCAGCAAGGCCAATGATTCAATTAGAAAATACCAAATGATCGGCGATAATGTTGTGATTGATACGGAATTTGTGCTGATGGGGAAAAAAGGCTCAGCCATCCACCAATTCGGCCATAAGATAACAGCCGATTTTCCAAAGTTGGATCTGGCCGGAGCAGTCAAGGAAATCATCCCCGTGGCGCAGATGATGGTAAAAAAATACTTGGCAGGGGATTATGACAAAGTCATGGTGGCTTACACGGATTTTGTGAACATCACAAAACAGGAGCCAAGAGTGAAACAGCTGCTTCCGGTTGACATCAGCGCGGAAGAAGAACATCTGGGAATCATCGGAGATGATGCCAGGATCGGCATTGATAAAAATTTGATAGATGAAAAACGGAAAAAGCATTTAACTGAAGGAAAGTTTGATTATGAATATACGTTTGAGCCGAACCCCAGAGAAGTCTTGGACGAGATGATTCCGCGGCTGATTGAAGTCCAGCTTTATCAGGCGCTTCTGGAATCAAACGCGTCCGAGCATTCAGCGCGCATGACTGCCATGCACCAGGCAACAGACGCGGCCGGCGATATGACGGACGAATTGACGAGATATTATAACAAAGTGAGACAATCATCGATTACTGCCGAGATTGCGGAGATTAGCGCGGGAGCGGAAGTGTTGCGTAAATAAAATTAAATTTCAAATAACAAAAAACAAATCACAAATAATATCAAAATTTAAAAATAATTTATAATATTATGAATAAAACCAACATCGGAAAAATAAAGCAGGTGATCGGCGCGGTCGTTGACGTTCAATTTGAAAACGACTTGCCGGCCATATATAACGCTTTGGAAGTGGAAGTTAACGGCAAGAAACTGGTTTTGGAAACAGAACAGCATACAGGATCCAATGCGGTTCGGGCCGTGGCCATGGGTTCCACTGACGGACTAAGGCGGGGAGATACAGTAACGGACACCGGCATCGGGATCAGCGTTCCGGTGGGGACAGAAACTCTGGGACGCATTTTTGACGTGCTCGGAAACGCGGTGGACGGACTGCCGACCCCAAAAACCGAAAAGAAATACCCCATCCACAGAGAAGCTCCGAAATTTGAAAGCCAATCCACCAAAACAGAAATTTTGGAAACCGGCATCAAGGTCATTGACCTGATCTGTCCAATCCTGAAAGGCGGAAAGGTTGGATTGTTCGGCGGAGCCGGAGTCGGAAAAACAGTTGTTATCCAGGAACTTATTAATAATATAGCCAAGGCTCATGGCGGAGTGTCAGTTTTTGCCGGAGTCGGAGAGAGAACCCGCGAGGGAAACGATCTTTACCACGAGATGAAGAGCGCCAAAGTCATTGATAAGCTCGCCATGGTTTTTGGGCAGATGAATGAACCGCCGGGATCCCGCGCCCGCGTCGCGCTATCCGGACTTTCCATCGCTGAGTATTTTCGCGATGAAAAGAATCAGGACGTGCTGTTTTTCGTTGACAACATTTTCCGCTTCACTCAGGCCGGTTCGGAAGTTTCCACTTTGCTCGGGCGCATGCCTTCCGCGGTCGGATACCAGCCGACTTTGGCCACGGAAATGGGAGAACTGCAGGAACGCATCACGTCAACAGATAAAGGCTCCATCACCTCCATTCAGGCGGTCTATGTGCCGGCCGACGATCTTACCGATCCGGCTCCGGCCACAACCTTTGCCCATCTTGACTCAACGGTGGTTTTGTCCCGTGGTCTTACCGAGCTTGGCATTTACCCGGCGGTTGATCCGCTTGATTCCAGCTCCATCATCCTGGATCCGAAAGTCGTGGGTGAAGATCATTACAAAGTTGCTCGCGGCGTCCAGCTGGTTTTGCAGAGATATAAAGATCTTCAGGATATTATAGCTATTTTGGGTATGGAAGAGTTGTCAGACGAAGACAAATTGACAGTCGCCCGCGCCCGCAAGATTCAGAGATTCTTGTCCCAGCCTTTTAGCGTCGCTGAAACTTTCACCGGACACCCGGGAAAGTTCGTTAAACTCTCAGACACCATCATGGGGTTCCAGGAAATTTTGGACGGTAAGCACGATGACAGGAGCGAGGGTGATTTTTATATGAAGGGCGGGATTGAGGATGTGGGGAAATAGTAAATATATATGGGATTACGAAATACGAATTTTTACGAATATACGAAATTTTAAAAAATATTTTATTACATAATACGTTTATTTGTATATTCGTACAAATTCGTATTTCGTAAGCCCTTAATTTGAAATAAATGGCTGATACAAAGATTATAAAATTTGAAATCGTTACCCCTGAGAGAACGGTTCTTAAGGAAGAAATTCTCCAAGTAACCGTTCCAACCAGACAGGGAGAGATTACGGTTTTGGCGAATCATATTCCGCTGGTGGCATCGCTTCAGCCGGGCGTGATTGAGCTTGTCAAAAACGGGGGAGAAAAAGAGGTGATGTCTGTGTCGGGCGGGTTCATTGAGGTGCTTAAGGATAAAGTTGTCATTTTAGCTGATACTGCTGAAATGGCGGAGGAGATTGATGTAACAAGGGCCGAGGAGGCGCATAAACGAGCTCAGCAAATCGAGAAAGAGATGAAAGATAAAGATGACGTAAACTTTACTGACTTGAGAACTCAGATTGCCAAAGAATTGGCCAGAACGAGAGCGGTTAGCCGTTGGAAAAAAATAAAAAATATCTCATAAAATTATCCACTTGCCACAGTCACGTTTTTGTGATAAATTTGTTATTTGTTTTCATGTAAAATTATGTTCAAATTATTTTATAAAATATTTTCAACCCCCAAAACTGTCATCGACCCCAAGACCTTTGTTTTCGATGGGGAAATTTCAGCTATTGGCAAAAAGATAGAGGAAAAGGTTAAAAAATTGTTTCAAGGGTCATTGGCAATCAGAGAGGTTGATGCCGGTTCCACCAATGCTTGCGAGCAGGAGCTGGTGGCGCTCGGCAATGCTTTTTACGATGTTGACCGTTTCGGCGTCCATTTTGTCGCTTCGCCTCGGCACGCGGATATGCTGATGGTAACCGGCGCGGTGTCCAGGAACATGCGGGAAGCCCTGGTTAAAACTTACAATGCCACGCCTGATCCGAAAATCGTCGTTGCGGTCGGAGATGATGCCATCAATGGAGGCATATTCAAGGGATCATATGCGGTGTTGGACGGGGTGAAAAATGTCATTCCGGTGGACTACGAGATTCCCGGAGATCCGCCGTCTCCCCAAACCATCATTTGTCATTTGTTAAAAATCCTTGAAGCAGAGGACGATAAATTGAACTCATCAAAATAAACAATCTTATGCTGGATATTTTTTCAACGCAAAATATATTTTTAACGCTTATCATTTTTTTATTTGTGGGCGCTGTCGGGTCTTTCGTATTTAAGAATAATGATCGCCTTGCCAACCTGTGGGGAGCTTGGTTTGCCATTATCTCTTCAGCGCTTGGTTTGGCGGCTTCATCATCAGCTTTGCTTTGGGGGCGGACATTCTTTTTGCAGATACCGACGACATTTCCTTCACTTACGCTAAGTTTTAATTTTGACCAGTTGGCTGCTTTTTTTGTTTTTATCCTGTCCATAATCGCGCTGTTTGCTTCCATTTATGGCATTGGGTATGTAAAGCATTTTTACGGCAAGTATAACATCGGTGTGCTTGGTTTTTTTTACAATGCTTTCATCGCTTCAGTGATGCTGGTTTTTGTTTCAGCTAATGCTTTATTTTTTTTGCTGGTTTGGGAGCTGATGGCGCTGACGTCTTATGCCCTGGTGGTCTATGAACGCCGGGAAGAAGAGAATGTCAAAGCCGGTTTCCTGTATTTCGTCATGACGCATGTCAGCACGGTTTTTATCCTGATGTTGTTCCTTCTGCTGTATGTAAAAACCGGATCTTTTGATTTTGAAACAATCGCCCAGGCTTTTAGCAGTTTATCTCCCGCGGTAAAAAATTTGATTTTTATTTTAGGCTTAGCCGGATTCGGAACCAAGGCCGGCATCATCCCTTTGCATATCTGGTTGCCCAGCGCTCATCCGGCCGCGCCGTCCCATGTTTCTGCCATTCTTTCCGGAGTCATGATCAAATCTGGCATATACATGTTGATCAGGCTGTTGTTTGATTTTTCCTCCGCCACTCCTTTGTGGTGGGGCATCGTCGTTTTGATTGTCGGGTCAGTCTCTTCCTTGCTTGGGGTTTTATACGCTTTATCAGAGCATGATATCAAGCGTTTGCTGGCATATCACAGCATTGAAAATATCGGAATCATACTTTTGGGAGTCGGCAGTTCCTTGGTATTTTTGTCTTTGGGGTTAAAGCCGTTAGCGATTGTCGGCCTGATAGCCGCTTTGTTCCATACGCTTAATCATGCCAATTTCAAAGCGCTTTTGTTCCTGGGCGCGGGAGCGGTCGCAACCGCTGTCCATACGCGCAACATTGAAGAATACGGGGGATTGATCAAGCGCATGCCTCAGACCGCATTGTTTTTTCTGGTAGGCGCCATGGCGATTTCCGCCTTGCCGCCGTTCAACGGCTTCTTCAGCGAATGGCTGACTTTCCAAGCTCTTTTTTACGGTTTTTATTCCTTGAACGCTTATGCTCAGTGGGCTTTCGTTATGGGAGCGGGAGCTTTGGCTTTCACCGGCGGCTTAGCCGCGGCTTGTTTTGTGAAAGCTTTTGGAGTGGCTTTTCTGGCCAGGCCGAGAAGCGAGGAAGCGGCTCATGCCAAAGAAGCTTCGCTTTCAATGCGGATCGGTATGGGGTGTTTGGCGGTGTTGACGCTGGTTTTTGGCATCTTCGCCGGACCGATCGTAAAGATCTTGGGAAAAGTAGCCAGTGGCACGAACCTTTTAAAAGAATCAAACATGGCGATCACTCCGGGACTACAGACGATAAATTTTCAAGCCGGGTTTTCTTCGCTGTCAATGCCGTTTTTGTTTTTTGGATTGGTCTTGATGCTGGCGTTTGCCGCGGCCATAGCTTACGTGCTTGCAAAAAAACAAAAAGTTAGAAGAGATATCACTTGGGATTGCGGGACAACCCCCAATTCAAGAATGGAAATAACCGCTACCGCTTTTTCCCGTTCCATCATCACAATCTTCAATGGAGTTTTAAAGTCCACCAAGCAATATGACATAGAATATCGCGACGCCGATATCAGATATTTCCCTAAATTCAGTTCAGTTGCCATGCATTCTAGGGATATTTTTAAGGAATATTTATACAATCCGATAGTCGCGCTGGTCGCTTGGATGTCTGAGCGTACCAAAGGAATCCAGACGGGTAATGTTAATATGTATATATTGTATATATTTATTGCCTTGTTCGGTTTATTAATCACGCTTAAGTTTTAATCTTATGCAGTTAACGATATTCATTATTTTTCAGATTTTGCTGATTTTGCTGCTTTCACCATTGTTAACCGGTTTTATTCGTAAGATAAAAGCCAAGTTGCAAGGCAGACAGGGCGCTTCAATTTGGCAGCCCTACCTGGATCTGCGGAAATTGTTCCACAAAGACGAGGTAATCAGTCATGACGCATCTTGGATCTTTTTAGCAGCGCCTTATATCGTTTTTGCGGTTACGCTTTTAGTCTCAGCCGGACTGCCGCTTCTTACCGGCGTAATGTATAATCCGCTAAGCAATTTTTTGGTGGTGATTTATATTTTAGCGCTTGGTACTTTTTTTCTGGCTTTGTCCGGTATTGATGTCGGCAGTTCTTTTGGAGGATTCGGCTCCAGCCGAGAAATGACATTGGCAGCTTTAACGGAAGGGGGATTGATATTTTCCATGCTGGCTTTAGCGGTTATAGCGCATTCAACCAACTTGTCCGTTATCACAAAAGCAGTCGCGACGCTTCCGGCAATTTCTTTTTTCCCAATTATGTTGGCATTTATCAGCTTTATGATAGCTTTACTTTGTGAAACTTGCCGTTTTCCATTTGATAATCCGTCCACTCATCTTGAGTTGACAATGATCCACGAAGCCATGATTTTGGAATATTCCGGCAAGAGATTGGCTCTGATGGAATGGGCATCATCCAACAAGCTGATGATTTTTATTGTTTTGGGAGTTAATTTATTTTTTCCTTGGGGGCTTGCCGGCACCGTCTCATTTGCTTCGCTTAGCTTGGCATTCGTTTTTTTGATCATAAAAGTCTCCGTCGTCGGCGCCTTCATCGCGATTTTGGAATCCAGCATCGCCAAGTTTAGATTTTTCCGGTTGCCGGATCTTTTGTTTACATCATTCGTCCTAAGCGTGATTGCTTTGGGTTTAATCATATAGTATTTATGCAACATATTTCACCTCAATTTTTATTTTTGATAGAAGCGATCATTTTTGCTTCTGTGATTTTCATGAATTTGTCCAAAAAGGGAGCATCTATCATTTTGCTGTATATCGTCCAGTCAGTTATGACCGTGTCTTTGTTGTTTTTTTTAGGTGTTGATAAATTTAATCTTTCTCTTTGGCTGGTGATCTTTTTAATGCTTGGGGTAAAGGTGATTGTTGCTCCGTACTTTTTTTTCAATCTTATCAGGAAGCATCATTTGAAAGACATAATCAGCACTTATGTCAACACTCCGATCACTTTGATCATTTTGGCTATTTTAACGGTTATCGCCAATGCTGATTTGCTCAAACCTTTAGCGACACTGGCGCCAAGCCATGAAAAATCATTGTTGCTCGCCATGGCGGTAATTTTTATTTCAATATTCATGATAATCAACAGGCGCGGAGCTTTGTCTCAAATGATCGGGATTCTTTCTCTGGAAAATGCTATTGTTTCTTTTGCATCGTTTGCCGGGCTGGAACAGTCTGCCGGCCTTGAAATGGGAATAATTTTTGATATTTTAATGTGGATTATCATAGCGTCAGTTTTTGCCTCAATGTTATATAGGCAGTTTGGGTCACTGGATGTCGCTTCAATGAAAAATTTAACAGAATAAAAATATGGCATTATTATTAATAATTTTTACACCCCTTTTAGCAGCTATTCTGTCTTTTTTAGCTAAAACCAAAACGAAATTAATTGGGATTGTGGCTATATTCGCGGCACTGATTGAATTGGTTTCCGGTTTTATCGTTGTTACCCAAGTCTTGCGAAATGGAACATCCGCTGCGACCGCTTTTTTTGCTGTTGATTGTTTGGGCGCGGTTCTGGTTCTTGTTCTGAGCGTCGTAGGATTGATGGCTTCCTGGTATTCCGTCGCATATTTGCGCGCGGAAATGGAAAAACAGATCATCGGCCTCGGCAGATTCAGGCAATATTTTGTGTTGCTGCATTTATTTTTGATGGCTATGTTTTTGGCGGTTACAACCACAAGCCCGATCGTGATGTGGATTGCCATTGAAGCGACGACTCTTTCCACAGCGTTTTTGATCAGTTTTTATAACAAACCGACAGCCATGGAAGCCGCTTGGAAGTATTTGATGATAAATTCAGTCGGTCTGCTTTTGGGATTTTTCGGTACTTTGCTTTTCATGGCCCCCGCCATCAGTCACAACTTTGCCGATTGGCATAGTCTTGTTTTTAACGCGAGCCTGATGGACCCCGCAATCGTTAAGATCGCTTTTGTTTTTATTTTGGTGGGTTATGGCACAAAGATGGGTTTGGTCCCCATGCATACTTGGCTGCCGGATGCCCATAGCAAAGCCCCGGTGCCAATCAGCAGTCTTCTGTCAGGAGTGCTTCTTAACGTCGCTTTTTTTGCGATCCTTCGATTCAAGCTGGTGACCGATGCCGCTGTCGGCCAGGCTTTTTCCCAGAATTTGTTGATCATCTTCGGCGCGCTGTCAATCGTTATCGCCGCTTTGATAATTTTTGTTCAAAAAAATTATAAGCGATTATTGGCATATTCCAGTATTGAGCACATGGGTATCATGGCGCTGGGTTTTGGTTTTGGCGGTATCGGCATTTTTGGAGCGACTCTGCATATGGTTTATCATTCACTTGCGAAGTCATTGCTATTTTTGTCATCAGGTAACATTTTTCTGAAATACAGTTCGACAAAGATTGTTAATGTCAAAGGCGTGTTGAAAGTTTTGCCGGTTTCTGGAGTTATTTTTTTCATCGGATTTTTGGCGATTACCGGCACCCCTCCGTTCAGTTTGTTTCTTACCAAAATTTATATCTTATCTGCGGGCATGTCCACGCATCCCGTGATAGCTATTTCAGCTCTCTTGTCTTTCGCTTTGGTTTTTGCGGGATTTTTGAAGCATGCTACGTCCATGTTATTTGGCGAACCGCAGAAAGATATATCAGCGGGAGAAAAAGGCTTGGGGACTGTGCTGCCGCCCATAATTTTGGTTTTGCTCCTCTTGATCCTAAGTTTTTACATCCCAGCACCGCTTAAATCTTTAATCAATTCAATTGTTGCCACTTATTCTCCGCTTAAATAAGAAGTAAATAACACCACTATGAATCAGAAAAAAAACATTGAAGCATATCTCTTAAGCAATGTTAAAATAGAGGAATATGAAAATCTCATCGCTTATGAAACAAAGACTAGCGATATCTTGGCTGTGGCTAAAAATTTATATTTTAATCATAAGTTATCTTTAAAAGTCATCAGCTGCACCGACGAGAGAAAAGAGAGCGGAGTCTTTAAGATATTCTACATCTTTGGCGTACCCGGACAGAATCTTTTTATCGCTCCTTATCTCCGATTGAAAGACGGCGAGGAATTTCCATCCATTGTTGATCTTATCCATGGATCATCTGGCTATGAAAGAAGATTAAAAACGTTTTTTGGCCTTAACCTTATGGGTCACCCCAGCCCCAGGCCGATCATTCTTCACGAAAATTGGCCGGATGATGTCTACCCTTTACGGAAAGATTTTGATTGGCAGACAAGACCTAAAATCGCAAACACTCCTTATGCTTTCAGGAAGCTTGAAGGGGAGGGGGTTTACGAGATTCCTGTCGGTCCGGTGCATGCCGGCATCATTGAACCAGGACATTTCCGTTTCAGCATTGCCGGGGAAGAAATCCTGCAATTGGAACCGAAATTGGGTTACAAGCATAAAGGGATAGAAAAATTGTTTGAAGTTTTGCCTTTTGAAGATAAATTGAGATTGTCGGAAAGAGTGTCCGGGGACAGTTCGTTTTCCCATTCCTTGGCCTATTGCCAGGCAATTGAAAATCTTGGTGGCATCAAGATCCCATCTCGCGCCGGATATCTGCGTGTAATTTTTGCGGAGTTGGAAAGGCTCGCCAACCATTTTGGAGATTTGGGCGCAATGATGCTGGATACCGGCTATAATTTTGGAGGCAGCAATGGCGCTCGGCTAAGAGAGATGATCATGCAGTGGAATGAACGTTTAACCGGCAGCCGATTTTTACGCGGTGTTAACAGTGTCGGGGGAGTAAAGAAAGATATTGCTCCGGAATTGCAAGCAAGCCTTAAATCCAATCTTGAAAAAATCAAAAATGATTTTTCCGAAGTCATAAATATCGCTGAAAGCAGCAGCACAGTCCTGAATCGTTTGAAAAGAACCGGCGTGCTTGACTATCAGATTGCATATGACCATGGCATAGTCGGAGTAGCGGCTCGGGCGGTAGGAATGATCATGGATACTAGAATTGATTTTCCATATGCAGCATATGATGAGCTGGCAATTGAACCAGCCAGCGAATCAGACGGAGATGCTTATGCCAGATTTCGAGTGCGCGTCAAAGAGGTTTATTCTGCTTTTGATGTTATCAAACAAGCATTGGAAAAATTACCGGCCGGAAAGGAAATACAGTCAACACATAATATTTTATTAAAAAAGAACAGTTATGCCATAAGCTTGGTGGAAGGCTGGAGAGGGGAAATCGCTTATTTTGTCGCTACCGACCAGGCAGGCAACATTTCCAGAGTTGAACCCAGAGATCCTTCATTTTTGAATTGGACAGTCATGGGTTACGCCGGCAAAGGCAATGTGGTGCCTGATTTCCCGTTGATCAACAAGAGCTTTAATTTGTCTTATTCGGGTAATGACTTATAGGGTTGACTTCTTGTGAAATTTGTATTATAATTTTTTATTAGGTTTTTGCCTATATTAACGGTTCTTTGAAAATATTTGCCGTCATTATAAAATAATTTTTTAAATTATTTTTTGTGATGGCAAATTCATAAACATATTACACAAGGAGCGAAAGATGATTGATAAGAGGGTGCTAGATAGGGCAATGGAGTTGCTGGATAGTCTGTCTGTTCCGGAGTTAGATAAAGGCATAAAGGATCAGATAGGTAATTTTTTAGCCGCGGCAATCCATATCGGATTCAGGTATCAAAAGGATTGGGAAAAAATTTTAGCCATTCTCGGCTTTAAGATCATGCAGTTTTTTTATTCGCGCGATCAAAGAGTTGCGGAGTTAGCTTCTCCGGAAGTGAAGAAAGCCATTACGATTAAGCGTTCGTTATATTTCGGCGAACGGCCTTATTTGCTGGCATGCATGGACGGCAGGGTGTTAGCTAAAATTATGTTTGGCTTGCACGGCTATTCCCTGCGAACTGGAGCTGCCAGATTGGAGATGGATTTTCTTCCTGATGTTGACGGCAATGGTATGTTTTTAAGGGAAGGTATTTTCACTGAAATGCTCAGGAGCGCTTTTTCACGGGCTTCCAACAACTGTGTTACTGAAATTTTTGACAGCCATTTGTTTTGCGCGGCTGGAGGAGTGATTAGTGGCGATTTGAGATTGTGCGAAGTGTATGATTACGGGTTGGTTGATGATGTTTTGGAAAAAAGCAGAATGAGCGAAGCCCTGAAGAACTATGTCAGTCATAATTTTTCAGGAAAGAAAATCGTGGTTATCCAAACTTCGTATAATCCTAAAGACGGCTATTGTTTTATGGGTTTAGAGAAGAATCTAGATGATCCCAGGGTTATGGAAACAGGTTTTACTGAAGAGCTGCTGGATGTTTTTGTTAAAGAAAAAAAAATTATTTCCAGCAAATCAATCGTGGAAGAATTTTACGACGCCTTCAGGGATAATTATTTTTTCGTCGATTATGAAAAGGAATATGTAAAATCCAGTTTGCAGTTTTGGAGCCGTTTAAGGGATAAAATGTCATATCTTTTGTCATCTCCGTTGGAAGAAAAAATAAAGGAGTTGTTTGGAAAGATAGACGAATATGAACTCCGCCAGCGTTGTGTTCTGCTTATGTCCAGTGCGTTTAGCGGATTCCTGTTTAATCACAGACAGGATTTAACAGAGCGGCCGTTTCCTTATCTGGAACATCGTGAATCAGTTATCGCTATAACTTTTAGCGAGAAGGGACCATTTGATCGAGCTGATGCTTTCAGCATTGAACCTAGTGATCCTATGCTGTCAAGAAATTTGAAGCTAGGTGGCGATATCGTCAGAAGTAACAGGCAAAAAGGAATGATGTCGGCTTATGAAAAAGATGCTATAAATAAGCTTGAGATAGGTGATGATTACCAGACTTTTCCAGTATTGGCATTTACTTTTGAAAGATTAAACGAATTTCCATCAGACACAGTGATTAACTCCCTTAGAAAGATGAATTGCTCAGATCTTCCCGGTATAGATTGGATGGGGATGAGTGAAAGAGAATTTCTATTGTATCTTGAAAAAAAGTACACAGATATACCAGCCGTTATTGCCAATAAAATCGAATCATTGCGGCAACGTGCGATTGATTTGTATCGACCAGGAACGGATATCACTCACTCACTGCTTAGCGGAAATTTATTTCCGGTTTTCGTTTTAACGGGGCCGGAAAGAGAGACGATTGCTGTATTCCCTTTTCTCGCTAAAGGGTACAGGAAATAACATGTTATTGCTTTTTAAAAAGAAAAATTATTTTAGCAAGTCCGCGGATAAGTTCAAAGCCGCGGATTTTTTATTTAACAAAAACTTAAGTAAGCGCGAAGTTATTGCTAATTATGCTTTATATTTTATTTTATATTAAACAAAATTTCAAATACTTGACACCCCCGCCAAATCTGTTAAAATGGTAAAGTATTTAGCACTTAAAGAAGGAGAGTGCTAATCATAATTATAAAAACTAATTTATCGAACCATAATTTTTTGTATAGCTCGTTCATCTTTTTTTACGTTACGAGTTATGCGTTACAAGTTATGAGTTACGAGTTACGCGTTATGAGACTAAAACCGATAAACGACAGAGTCGTCGTCAAACCGACTCCGGAAGAACAAATGACCAAAGGAGGAATTTTGCTTCCCGACACCATGGACAAAGAACGCCCGGAACAAGGCGAAGTGATTGCCGTGGGAGAAGGCAAGCTTTTGGATAACGGTACGCGCGCCCCAATGAGCGTCAAAGTCGGCGACACGGTGATGTTCAAGAAATATTCTCCGGATGAAATTAAGATTGACAAAGAAGAATATCTGGTGATTTCTGAGAACGATATCTTGGCTATTTTGGAATAAGTTTAATTATAATTTATACGGCGCAAATTTTATAACGTTATGAGTTATGAGTTATGCGTTATGAGAATATATGTCAAAACAAATTTTATACAACGAAGAAGCCAGAGCCGCGCTTAAAAGCGGCGTAGATAAATTGGCGAATGCCGTGAAAGTGACGCTTGGGCCCAAAGGGCGCAATGTTGTCATAGACAAAGGCTATGGCGCTCCCACCATCACCAAAGACGGAGTTTCCGTCGCCAAAGAGATTGATTTGGAAAACAAATACGAAAATTTGGGTGCGGAAATGATCAAGGAAGTCGCCAGCAAAACCAATGACGCCGCCGGCGACGGCACGACCACGGCCACGATTTTGGCGCAGGCCATGATCAGCGAGGGGCTTAAATTGGTTTCGTCAGGCGTTGATCCGATTGAGATCAGAGTGGCGATGGAAGAAAAGGCCGCTGAAATCGTTAAAAAGCTTAAAGCCATGAGCAAGAAGATCTCATCCAAAGAAGAGATCGCTCAGGTGGCTTCCATATCCGCCAACAACAAAGAAATCGGCGAGATCATCGCGGAAGCCATGGAATCGGTTGGAAAAGACGGCGTCATCACAGTTGAAGAAGGACAATCTTTCGGCGTTGAAAAAGAAATCGTGGAAGGCATGCAGTTTGACAAAGGTTATGTTTCGCATTACATGGTCACCGACGGCGAAAAGATGGAAGCGGTGCTCAATGAAGTTTTGATTCTCATCACGGATAAGAAAATTTCCGGAGCGGAAGAGATTGTGCCGCTTCTGGAAAAAGTCGCTCAATCAGGCAAAAAAGAGCTCGTTATCATCGCGGAAGACATTGACGGCCAGGCTTTGGCGACTTTCGTGGTCAACAAACTGAGAGGCATCTTCAGCGTTCTTGGCATCAAAGCCCCGGGATTTGGCGACAGAAGGAAAGAGATGCTTCAGGACATTGCCGTTCTTACCGGCGGCAAGTTTATCACGGAAGAAGCCGGGCTTAAATTGGACAATGTGACGATTGAGGATTTGGGCGAAGCCAGAAAAGTCATTTCCTCCAAAGATAACACCACCATCGTCGGCGGCAAGGGCGAGCAGTCAAAGATTGACGAACGGGTTGAGCAAATCAGGACCGCCATCAAAAATTCCGATTCTGATTTTGATAAAGAAAAATTGCAAGAACGTTTGGCCAAGCTCTCCGGCGGAGTCGCCATCATCAAAGTCGGCGCGGCCACAGAAACGGAAATGAAAGAGAAAAAAGACCGGATTGAAGACGCTTTAAACGCGACCAGGGCGGCCGTGGAAGAAGGCGTTGTCCCGGGCGGCGGTTTGGCCTTGGCTCAAGCCAGCGACGCTTTCATGCAGATAACAGAAAAGAAAGAAGTCTCGGTCGGCGCGCGCATCATTGACACGGCGATCCTGGAACCGATCAAACAGATCGCGGCCAATGCCGGCAAAGACGGCTCTCTCATACTTTATAATATTATACGCGAGAACAAAGGCAACAACAGCAACATCGGCTACAACGCGGCCATCAACAAGTTTGAGGACTTGGTAAAAGCCGGCGTCATTGACCCGACCAAAGTCGTCAGAAGTGCTTTGGAAAATGCCGTGAGCGCCGCCATCATGTTCTTGACGATTGAAGCGGTCATCACCGACAAGCCGGAAGAAAAAGGTCATGACCATTCAGGCGGCATGGGCGGGGGAATGGGAGGAATGAATCCGGGGATGATGGGGATGTAGGGGATTAGTTATAATTTATTATTATAATAAAAACGGCGCAGATTTCTGCGCTGTTTTTGTTTTGTAGAAAATATTTTTTAATGATCAATACTCAATGCTCAATATTCAATAAATACTCAATATTCAAATATTCATTGAATATTAAAAAATTGAATATTTATTGAATATTGGTTATTGATCATTGAATGTTTAGGCTTGACATTAAGCCTATTTATGCTAATATCAAAAATCAAAACAGCCCTTTTCACAATCAATATCATAAACAATTTTTCAAAGCGGGAGGAAATGATCTGTAAATAGGTCATCCCGAACAAGGAGGACGATATGTCCGTAAAGAGCAAGTGGCGTTTTATACCAGGCGATGAAATGGCGGATGCCAATGAATTGATTCCGGTCCCCATTCCGAGAGATTGGGAAATCGTTAAAAAAACCGTTCAGGATCTCATTGACTTAGGCCAAGATACGATCCAGGAAATGATTCGGATCTGGCGACTGGAAATCAGATTGATAATCAAAAAGCTGAAATTTGCGCAAAATGATCTTGATCAAGCCAAGGAGTGGTCGAAGAAAAAAAATCTTAGCCAGAAAACAGTGCAGTTGGTTTCCGAAATGCAAAAAGCCCTTGATGTAGTTAAGGAAGAGAAAAACAAGATCAACAGAAAAATACGCAAACTTTCCGGAATGAAAGAGTTGGCGGAAAAAAAACCAAGCTACCCCGCTTTTCGGTCGCCAAAGTATTTTAACAAAGGTGAAAAGGTTATATACTTTTTAGGAATGATCAGGAAAGCGGTAAAAATTTTGGTTAAACAGGATTTTGTTTCCGGTACGGTTGTCAGCAGATTTCATGATGATGGCATGGTGATCATTCGTTGTGATAAACAGATCCACAACGTGAAACATTTGCGCGGTTATGGGATAAATTGTGGAAGAGATAACATCGACTTTATGCATGATTGGGAGTTTGAATACTTGTTAGTTCATCCTGAATTTGCGAAAATCTGGTCGTCTGATAATCAGAAATTTATCAAAGCTTTGGCCAGAGAAGCCATCGCCCGTTCTAAGAAAAAGTAGTTTATTTTTTATGTAAAAAAATTAGCACCGGTTTGCCTTTCTTGCGAAAGGGCCGGTGCTTTTATGTTTGGAATTAACAAGCTATATTGTGATTTTTGTCCCGGAATAAGCTTCGGCTACCGCGATATAGCGCCTGCTAACTTCCTCAATAACATCTTTTGGTAACCTCGGTATCGGCGGGTCTGGTTGCCTGTTGTTGCGAGCTTCTTTAAGTTTTGTAAAGTAGCCCATTTCAATAAAAGTTTGACGGAGAAATTCTTTCGAGTAATGGATCACATTCCCCTTATTCAAGTCCGCTAAAGGAACCGGTCTGTCTTCATCAGGAGTGCAGAAGACATCAGCGATTTCTTTCTGGCGATTCTTCGTCATTATCATCTCAAGTTTGCCGTCCAAAAGCGCGAAACCGGCGTTTGCCATTTCCAGCCGCACGGCGCCAATTACATGATCGACAATTGACCAGAATTCAGCCAGGTCTTTCATGGTGATACCTGCCATCAAGCATAATTCATCGTTCGTTAAGTCCCTGTCGATATCTTCGAATTTAGTTGTGGGATGATGAACGACATTGGGGAATGGGGTGCCGACAGCTGGTATTTTTCCTGCCAGCAGGCCGTAATCTTCAGGGTTTTTCGTGCCTTCCCGGAAAGCTCGATCAATGCTGCCAGCAACGAATAAACGATAAATGAATTCTACAGGGACTACGTAGTTACCTTCATCTCCCGCTATGTATCGGTTCGTTATGATTTTAGCCTTTTTTACCCTGATCGTGAAATTATCAATCTGTTCAACGAAATGGGTTGGTACCCCGATCTTTTCTGCAATCTGAAAGCTTTTTACAGCGCAGGCCGTAATCGCTTGGGCTTTGCCAGGGATTTCATCTTCCGCTCTACCGACATCGAAAACTGAAAACGTATTAAGAGCCCGAAATCCGATTGTGCTATCGTCAATATAAAGAATATTCTTAGCACTGCCTTTTTTGATTAGTTCATAAGGTACTGTCATTGGTTATCTCCTTTCAATCATGCCTGTAAGGGTTTTTTGTATGTTTCTGATGACATTGCATCAAAAGTCGCTTTTTTGTTGTTATCTTTCCAATATTCAGAAAGTTTTTTGGCCATTTCCTGATTACCCACGGAAAGTATCAGGGCGGCAGTTAAGGCAGCATTTTTTAAGCCTGCTTCGCCAATCCCGACATAAGGCAAGGGTACGCCCGATGGCATTGAAATTGCGGTCGCAATCGTGTGCTTCCCCTTTATAGGACCTGAATCAAGAACGACACCTAGAGTGATAATGCGGGGAAGAACCCAGCCGGCAACTGATCCTGGTAATCCGGGCATCATCCCTGCCACAGCAATTATAACTTTTACTCCCTCTTCAATGGCTGATAAGCATTTTTCCCGCAAATCATCCGGATTGCGATGCGCGGAAATATAATGCAATTTCCATTTGATGCCAAGCGCCTGCAAAACATCAAGTATGCCAGATTTTATAATAATGTCTTCATCTGTCTTGCTTCCAGAAATAATCAGAACTTGTATCATTTGTGTCTCCTTTCGGTGTTTAAAGGTTTACGGTTTAGTTACAAAATCTCTTCCGGTTCGTACATAGCTTCTCTAGGATAGCGTCTTATCAGCAAATTTGCGGCAGTTAGCGTGCTGATGATTTGTTCTTTCTCTTTTTTTATGACGGCTAGTTGGCTTTGAATTTCCGTTTGGATATCATCCTTGGTAATACCGGCCTGAACAAATTCCTCACAATTTGCCAATTGCCTCGGGAAGTCACTGGCGTCAGCGCCTTCAGATTTGATTCTTTCTGCCATTTTGGTTGTTTGGTCTTTGATGATCTCATGCGCTTGTTCGCGGCCCAATCCTTTTTTGCAAGCCAGATTCAATATCTTGGTCGTAGCCAAGAAGGGGAGCAAGCGCTCCAGTTCTTTTTGAATCATGCCTTCATAAATTCCCATCTCGTTCAGAACCGTTAGTGTGGTTTCGCACAAACCATCACAGGCGTAAAACATTTCTTCAATACAAACGCGCCTTAAAACTGAACAGGAAACATCGCCCTCATTCCATTGATTTCCGGCATTTAGGGAAATTCCGTATGTGTACATTTTGATCAGGTTGACGAAACCGCAGATTCTTTCCGAACTGCGGGGGTTCTGCTTGTGCGGCATAGCCGTCGAACCAACTTGGCCTTTTTTAAATCCTTCTGTGGCCAAATCAAGTCCGGACATCAATCTCATGGTTGTGGCAAAACTGCCGCAAGCGCAGGCTAAATTCAAAAGATGAGAAAAAAGCGCAAAATCCAGAGATCTGGGGTATACTTGTCCTGGACATATCATAACGTTGGTAAAGCCCATTTCGTTAGCGATGTCTTGTTCAAGCCATTTGACTTTCTCATGGTCACCCAAAAGATTAAGCATATCAGACTGAGTTCCCATCGGCCCTTTGATTCCTCGCAAAGGATAGTTAGCAAGGAATTTTTCAAAGTTGAGCAGATGTATCAACAATTCCTCTGCCCACATGGCAAAACGTTTGCCCAAGAGAATCGGTTGTGCCGGTTTGTCATGGGATCGTCCGGCGATTGGAATTTCATTGTAGAGGATAGCTTTTTCAATGAAATACCTCAGTATTGAAATGAATTTGCCGAATATCACCTTGGATGCAAGAATGATTTGCGCCTGATCAATGTTATCTGACAGATCTCTCGAAGTCAGCGGCCGGTGAATGATTTCTTTCGCTCCCGCTTTTTCAACAAAGGCTTTGATTTTGGCATTGATATCGTGCCTGCTTTCTGCTTCAATCTCTTTTATACGGTCAAGATCAATGTCATCTTTGGCGGCAATAAATTTGTCGATATCATCTTGAGAGATATCGACCCCTTGTCCTTTTTCGCTTTTCAGCACCATAATCCAGAAGTCTCTTTCCATCTGGTTTCTCCTGAATTCAGAGAAAATTTCATTTATGGCGGATGTAGCGTATCTTTCTGACAAAACACTAGGGTTCGTTTTTTTTCTTTTATCGTTCATTTTCCTTCCTTCCGTCTTAAAGGTTAATATTATATTTTAAAGGAGCAAAAAAGCTAAACTGTGTAAGTTTAGCCCCTCCTGTTTCTTTTTGTATATGTTAGCTTAAAATCGTAAAAAAATCAAGCAGCAAAAAATTGATTAAAACCCACATATATTGTATACTTTAGATATAATTTGAATAAAATACAAATAACAAATTCCAAAAAACAAATAAATTCAAAATACCAAATTCAAAATTTAAAACAATATTTTTTTAAAAATATTATATAATAAAAGTTTCGGATTTGATTTTTTGAAATTTGAATTTATTTGAAATTTGGTGCTTGTTATTTGGAGTTTATGTATTTTATTTAGTGCTAACAAATTCAACGTCCCATGTCCGCCCCAAACACATCCAAAAACCCCATCTACATAAACATCACCGCTTACGGGATCATCAAGATCGTCTTGGTTTTGATTTTGTGTTATTTTTTGTTTCAGATCCGGCAGATTCTGGCCATCTTGTTTATTTCTTTGGTTTTGGCCAGCGCTTTTGATCCCTGGGTGGTATTTCTTAAGCGCAAAAAAATACCCAGGCCGGTCAGCATGATTTTGATATATCTCATTACATTTTTGGTCATCTCCGGCATCATGCTTCTCATCATACCGCCGATAATTCAGCAGGTGGGGGATTTGTCCGGACAGTATCCGTTTGTTTCAGAAAAGATCAGATCAGGGATTGAGGCGCTGAAAGGCATTTCTTCATTTGATTCGGTCTGGAACAGCTTTCTGCTGTCTTCCGAAACATATCCCGAGCTGGTCGGAACTTTCCAAACCGTCTTTGCCAAAATTTCCGGTTTTGTCGGCGGGGTTTTTACATTCTTCCTGATTCTGGTGATAACTTTTTATATGGTGGTGGAGGAGAGCGCCATGAAAAAAGTCATCTGGTCCATCACTCCGCAAAAGCATCAGGAAAAAGTGATGCGGCTTGCCAACGAGATCCAACAGAAGATCGGGCTGTGGCTGAGGGGGCAGTTGATTCTTTCTTTTATAATATTTACGCTGATATACATCTTGCTGAGTATTTTGGGAGTCAAATACGCGCTGGTCTTGGCGCTCATTGCCGGACTGACGGAGTTTGTCCCGTATTTGGGGCCGATTTTGGCCTCCATACCGGCAATCTTTTTGGCTTTTTCTCAGAAGCCTATCTTGGCTTTGTTTGTAATCATATTTTATTACGTGATACAGGTTATGGAAAATAATCTTATCGTTCCCAAAGTGATGCAACGGGTCGTCGGGCTGAATCCGATCGTCAGCATTGCGGTGCTCCTTATCGGTTTTAAGATCGGAGGAATCATCGGCGCCGTCCTTTCCATACCGGTTGTTACGGCCGTTATGGTTGTGTATCATGATATATTTGAAAAAGTGAGTGAAGATGTTTAAAAAATTTATGAAAATATTTTTTTACAGCCTGATTGCGATTCTGCCGTTATTTTTTTTACCATTCAACCTGGGTTCCTCCAGTATGGATGCTTTTTCCAAATCTTATCTGTTTTGGTTCATCACTCCGTTTCTGTTTATGGTATACGCTTTTTATAGATTCAGAAAAGGCGAGTACGATTTTAAAAAATCTTTTCTTGATCTACCCTTAGCTGTATTTCTTTTAACGTGCATGATTTCCGGCATTTTCGGTTTGGACAAGTTTGCGGCTTTTTTTGGCAGTCCCGTTCTAATGGCGTTGCCGATTTTTACGATCATAAATCTTCTTTTGCTTTTTTATTTTGTGATAAATTATGTCAAAGATGAAAATGGAATTTTTGAAATCATAAAAGTTTTGGTCGTGACTTATTGCGGTATCGTGTGGGCGCTTCTTTTTGCGACTTTGGGCCAGTGGTTCGGATTTTGGACCGGTGATTCTCTGGTTTTCAAGATCATAAATTCCGCTCTTGGTTCCTTTGAAGACCTGTCAGTTTATCTGGCGGTGATGAGCGTCTTGGTTCTAGCTTTTGTTTTTGCGCGGCCGGAAAAATTTTTTAAAAATATTTCTTTTATAAGATTAACCTGGGTTTTGGGCTTATTTTTTTTGATGCTGATAAATTTTTTCATTGCTTGGTGGTGCGTTTTTGCGGGCGCTTTCATAATTTTGGGCCTCGGCTTTTCTCCGCTCGGGAAAGGTGTAAAGAAATCCCGATCAAAAGAGCTGATATTGCTGGCTGGCCTTTCAGTTATTTTTTTAACTTTGAATTATACCGTGTCCGGCCAATTTTCGGGCTTAAGCCACAGGCAAGCGATTAATTTCCAGCTGGACTTGCCAAACAGCTTGCATGTCATAAAGGAAAGCGTAAAAAACAACCCTTGGCTCGGCCAAGGCGGCGAAACATACCCAACAGCCTTTTCAATTTATCGCGGACAAGAGATGAACAGTTTGCCATGGTGGAACATGCGTTTCAACAAAGGCTTCTCGTTTGCCGGAGATATTATCATTTCATCAGGCATTATTGGGTTCTCGGCTTATTTGTTTTTGCTATTTTCTATCCTGTTTTGTTCGTTTAAGATCTATAAAAAAATGTCCGCGGCAGTTGCCGGCGAGCCAAACGATGAAGCCGAAATTTTCAAAGGCATTTTTGCCGTCATATCCGTCTTGATATTCCTGCAAATTTTTTACTCTCAAAATATTATCCTCTTATTTTTCTTATTTGTCTTTTTATCTTTCTTGTCCATCTCTTCCGAGAAGCACAAGATAATATTATTCAAAAAACTCCAATCGCGGACCGTTATCATTCCGGAGAACCGGTGGGTTTACACATACGCTGGTTTGGCCGCGCTCTTGATCGGCCAGCTGATATTCCTCGGATTCGGCATAAAATTTCTGATAGCGGAAGCCGATTACCAAAGAGCTTTTTATGGCCAAGACATTTTGGCAAAAGAGGATTTATATATGAAAGCTGACCGCATGCATCCCGGACAGTCCCGGTACCTGGTCGCGTTGGCAAAATTGTCTGCTCAAAAAGCGCTTTTGGAAGCCGGCAAGGGCGGAAAAGAAAACCAAGGCCAAACGGAAATTTTGATGAACAATGCCATCGGTTATGCCAAGTCTGCCATCAAGGCTGCGCCTTTTTCCGTCGTTCCTTACGAAACGCTCGCTTCCATCTACCGTGATTTTTCCGAATACTCTTCCGCCAGCGCGCCCTTGGCTGCGGCCACCTTTGCCGAAGCGCGCCGATTGGAACCGACCAATCCCGTTTTGCTTTCGGAACTTGGGAAATTATATGTAAGAAGCGGAGATTCAGCAAAAGCGGAAGCGGTCCTCAGGGAAGCGTTAAATTTGAAGCCTGGATATGGCGAAGCCGCCTTGGCTTTCGCCGGGCTGATCTCCAGTGAAGGGAAAAACGAAGAAGCTGCAAAAGCTTTGGAAAGCATCTCGCCTGAGCCGGGGGATGTGAATTCATTGTATAAAATCGGAATGGTTTATTTTAACATGAGAAATTACACCAAGGCGGAAGAAAAATTTCGCGAAGTGATTGCCTTCTCTCCGCTTAACGCCAACGCGCTTTACAGCCTCGGCCTTTCCCTGGAATGGCAAGGTAAAGGCGCTGAGGCCTTGGCATATTACAAAAAAGTTTTAAATTTAAATCCGGATAACAGCGAGATCAGAAACAAGATTTTGGATTTTGAGAAATAGACACGTCTTATTGTATTTTTATGTTTTTTAGAGTAAACTATAGTCAATTTAAAAAGTTTATTTATTATTTTAACATTTAACAAAAAGGAGGTTAAAATGTTCATTATAAACGAGGAATTAAGGTGTATTGCTTGCCATTGTAATCAAAAAAACTGCGATAAAGTCCTTTATTCAAACAAAGATGAAGCATGGCAAATGGCAGGTATAGTTTTTGGCGTATGTTTTGAGGGTCGCAGGCATTTAAGAAAATCATCTTGTGTCATCAAGGAATGGTTTCATTTTTGTCCAAAGCATTCTATTGATATACAATTGTACGTCATGGGAAAAATCCTGGAGGAAGCGAAAGAAGCGATATATAATAATTCCGAAATCAAGGCCCCTCCTGAGTTAATCTCTTCTGGTAAAAATTATGAGGACGGGAAAGGGTGCTGGATTACATTTACAGATGTTTTGGGAGGGTGTCCACCAAAGAATTATCAAATGCCGTATGATATTTTTGAAAGGGTAGTCAATGCCTTTTTCTCAGAAACGGGAGTTAAACAAGGGTATCTAACGGACGGACGGATAATAAATTCATTAGAGCATCTGGATGGCAAGTATTGGAACTTCCAAATTTAACAAGGGAGATAAAATTTTTTAATCAAAAACCCGCCGCATTCGCGTCGGGTTTTTTATTCGCTGTGCCTCGGGAGAGAATCGAACTCTCACACTGTCGCCAGTACGGGATTTTGAGTCCCGCGCGTCTACCAATTCCACCACCGAGGCAATATTCAATTTTAAAATAATTCCAATAGTATTTACAAAATTTTTTCAAGCCATTCTCGCCCCGTGATTGCGAAGCAATTCTACGGGGTTCCACCACCGAGGCGTATATTTTAAACAAAAATATTAGCCAATCAGAGCTAATAACATAAATATTATATATTATTCTTTTTTGTTTGTCAAAGGCATGGGAATAGGGTATAATATTATTTGTAAATGGGTTGGAAATTAGGAAATTAGGAAATTAGGAAATTAGGAAATTAGGAAATTAGGAAATTAGGAAATTAGGAAATTAGGAAATTAGGAAATTAGGAAATTAGGAAATTAGGAAATTAGGATATTAGGATATTAGGTGAATGGCGTTATGAGTTATGAGTTATGCGTTATGAGTTATGAGTTACGAGTTATGAGAAAGAAAATATGGGTAAAATCATTTCCATTGTAAATCAAAAAGGAGGAGTCGGGAAGACGACGACCGCAGTGAACCTGGGGTCGTATTTGGCATACCTTGGAAAGGATGTTTTGCTTGTGGACATTGATCCGCAGGCCAATGCCACTTCCGGAATCGGGGTTGATCACAAGAATTTGCCGCACGGGATTTATGAAGCGATCATCGGGCATAAACCGATGGTGGAAGTCATAAAAAGAACTTTGCAAGACCGGTTGAAAATTGCTCCCGCCACATTGTCGCTGGCAGGCGCCGGGATTGAGCTGGTGGGCATGGAAGACAGGGAATATCGCCTGGAAAGGATTCTTAAAGACGTCAAGAATGAATATGACTTTATCATCATTGATGGTCCGCCTTCGCTTGGCCTGCTCACTGTTAACAGTCTGGTGGCGGCCGACGAAGTTTTGATTCCCATCCAAAGCGAGTACTACGCCTTGGAAGGCTTGTCCCAGCTTTTGGAAACAATCGGCCTGGTGCAAGGCAATTTGAAGCCGGAGCTTGCCATCATGGGAGCGGTGATCACAATGTTTGATAAACGGAATCGCTTGTCAGAATCTGTCATGAATGAATTGTACCAGTACTTTCCCAACCGCGTCTTCAGATCCATCATCCCCAGAAGCGTCCGCCTGGCCGAAGCGCCAAGCTATGGCCGATCAATTTTGCATTACGATCCGCAGTCAAAAGGAGGAAGAGCGTATGAGAGACTTGCTAGGGAATTGATATCGTTGGAGAGTAGATAAAAAGCATAAATAACAAATTTCAAATTCCAAATATCAAATAATTTCGAAATAAAAAATTCAAAACTTTTTGAAATTTGGATTTGAGATTTGAATATTATTTGATATTTGGAATTTGGAATTTGGAATTTGTAATTTAAGACTAATCATTTTTTATTCTTTATAAGAAATATAAAAATATATGGCCAATGGATTAGGTAGAGGACTTGGTTCTCTGATTCCAAACAAAACAAACCCGCCCGCTGTAATCAGAGATGATTCTGATGCCGCTTTTATCGCTTCCGATAAAGATAAGATAGCGCAAATTGAGATTGGCAAGATAAAAGTTAACCCCTTCCAGCCCCGGCAGAAGTTTACGGACTATAAATTGGAGGAGTTGGTGGAATCAATCAAGGAGTACGGCGTGATCCAGCCTTTGATCGTTACAAAGAAAGGCGACGAGTTTGAACTGATCGCGGGGGAGAGGCGGCTTCGCGCTTCCAAACAAGCCGGGCTTAAGAAAGTTCCGGCCATCGTCAGAGACGCCAGCGCTCAGGAGAAATTGGAGATTGCCTTGATTGAAAACATTCAAAGAGAAAATTTAAACCCCATTGATTTGGCAGATGCTTACAAAAAGTTGATGGATGATTTTTCCATGACTCAGGAGGATGTGGCCAAAAAAGTCAGCAAGGCCAGGTCTTCAGTCGCCAACACCATCCGCCTGCTCGGTCTTCCGGAAGAGATCAAATTGGCGGTCATCAATGATAAGATCAGCGAAGGCCACGCCAAGTATCTGGTCGGGCTGGAATCGGAAGAAAAACAGATGAGCTTGTTTCGAAAGATTCTGCATAGCAATCTGTCAGTCAATGATACGAGCAAGGTCGTCAAGAAAATGGGCGGGACCAAGGCGGCCAGGATAAAAATAAATTACGCCGACAACGATAAGGAATTCGCGCTCCGGGAGTTTTTTGGCTCCAAAGCTGAGATCAGGCGCAAAGGCAAAGGCGGACAAATCATCATAGATTTTTTCAGCGATGAAGAATTGAAAGAAATGGTTGACAAAGTTAAGTAAACCCCAGGGTGTTTGACAAAATATAAAAAAATTGCTATAATTTATTTTTATACTATAACAATTTTTTTATGGCAAAATTAGGGCGTGATCAGCTTTGGATGATCATAAAAAAAGCTTTGTTTATCTGGGCCGGAATTTGTCTGATCGCAGTCGGGCTGGTCGGCATGATTTTGCCAATCTTTCCCGGAGTGATACCTTTGGCAATCGGAGTCATATTGATAGCGAAAGGTTCAAGAAGATTCAGGAAGCATCACTATGTAAAAAGTTTTCTTATGAACATCAGACAGAGGCTTAAAAAACAGAAAGGCTGGATCGCAAAATTATCTTCTTTTTTCTAAATTTCGTTTTACGAATGATTTTTTACCGCCGCATGTGTTGGCGGTTTTTTTATCCGATTAACATTCGCCTCGGAATGTGTTAAAATCAATACATATATCAACAGGGCGAAGTTAACGCCTTTTTCTTTATGGACAGGCATAATCAAAATTCACACATCTTCCTTCTCCACCGTTTATCGGAAGCGCTTAGAAGCAAGTATAACGATCTTGTGATCGCAGACTCATTCCGACTGTTGGCTTTGTCAATGTTATCGGTTTTTATTCCGATTTTTCTTTTGAAGTCCGGATATACGATTTGGGAAGTGGTCTTTTTTGAGTTAGGGATATTTGTCATATCAATCCTCGGGCACTATTTTGTGGTTTCCCATATTTCCAAGATCGGCGTAAGAAGAACAATGATAACCAGTTATTTTTTGTACATCGTTTTGTATCTTTTGTTTTTTTATGCGGACTCGTTCATCTTGGGCGGAGGCCGAATGTTTTTTTTGATCACGCTTTTGGTCGTGGAGGCGCTGGCTGATTCAATGTATTGGTCATCTTATCATATTTTTTTTTCTGGGGATAACGGAACAAAAAGAAAACTCCGGCAAAAAATTGGGAGTTTTGGTGGCCGTTCCCAACATTGTCAGCATCGCGGCTCCATTTTTGGGAAGCGTTCTCATAACCGGGTTCGGATTTAAGGGGGTTTTTCTCATCAGCACGATTCTTTTGGTCGTCGCGTCATATGTCTTGTTTTTTACAAAAGACACGCCGGTTGCAGTCAGGCTGGATTTGAAAAAAGTTTTTGATTTTGGCGATATCCGAAAAAATTTGATATTTGTGATCCAAGGCGGGACGTATGTCGCGACCGGGGTCATGTGGCCCTTGCTTTTGTTTTTCCTGTCAGTAAAACTGATTTCCATGGGTATTTTGTTTTTTGTTTCCAGTTTGGTTTTCTCCGCTGTCACTTACTTTGGCGGCAAGCAATCAGACTCAAAAGGAACAAAGAAGATCAGCCGGATTGGAGCGGCGGGACAGGGGGTCTCTTTGATTTTTAGAGCTCTTTCCACGTCCATGGCGGCGATGACGGTTTTTCAAACCATGGGCGGAATTTTTGGCGGACTTTTGCATATCTCATTGGACTGCGGATTTTATAAGCATTCTCACCAAGAAATCGGCTCAGCCGTCATGAACCGTGAATTTTATATGCACCTGGGAAGAATCATCATCACCTTGTTGTTTTTGGCCGCGCTTTTTTCTTTCCCAATCGTTGAATCTTTGATTTTTGTGATCATGGTCTCCGGCGCGCTTTTGTTCTGTTTGAATTTTATCGTCAAAAGGAATTTTTCCATTTTGGATTAAAATTTTTAAATATAAAAATAACTCCGTCCCGCATTTTGCGGAACGGAGTTATTTTTATTATATTGTTTCAAGGAATTTATCTGTATATTTTGGTTGTGGCTTTATAGCTGTTGAAATTTTCCAAATGACTTCAAATTGAGCTCGGATTAGTTCAGAAAAATCTTTACTATGAATAACAAATCCAAAGCCTTCTTGCCTTGAGGAAATAAAAGCAACTTTATCATCATACAGCCAGTAACTCATATTCCAAATCATTTTTTTGGGAGCGATTCGCAATTCTCGTAGATGTTTTTTACCCACACCTAGAAAAGGATGTTCTTTTAATTTTACTGCTTTATCTTCTGGCCAGATGCCTTTTATGGATATGTTTCGTCTTATTCTCTTGCGGTTTAGATCAGCTAAATAATCCTTGCCCAAAATTTCAACCATTTCGCTGATTGGCCACATAGTTAGCGTCTCAATGTTTTTATACCACAACATATCTTTTAAGACTTGCCTGATTCCTTCCGCTCCTGAATAAAATTTGATCTTCGGTTCAATATTTTTGGTTTGTTTATTAAGTGTTGGAAGTATTTTTTTTATTTCAGTTTCAAATATTTCTAGTTTTTCTTTTTTGGATTTTATTAATTGAGGTAAATTTTTAACATCGTCAGCAGTAAATATTTTTTTGTTTTCCTTGTTATGTTCCACAACTAAACCTTTGTTTATTAGAATTTTTAGATTGTCATAAACAGATGGGCGGGGAATATTTAGATTTTCAGCAAGTTGTCTAGCCGAAAATGACCCTCCCTCTAAAAGTCTCATATAGATTCTGATGGAGTTTTCAGAAAGTCCAATTTCCTCGAGTATTTTATTGAGCATATTTTTAAATTTATCTAATTAATTAAACCATGTATTTGTCGGTTAGCGACGACAGATTTACAGTTTAATTGTATCCGTTTATAATATATTGTCAAGGCTATAAAATATTATATAACTACAAATATGCAAAAGTTGATTTTAAAGGGCTCAGCTCAATACTTGCATCAAGCAGGAAGCAAATTCACAAAAGATGAGATTGATTATATTATGCTTAATCTGCCATTTATGTGTAATTATCAATGTTTAAAGTGCTGTAATCGCTTTAGGAAGAATAAACTTGGCAATATGTCGTTTGCTAAAATTAAAGAATCTATTTTAAAGTTGCAAACGTTAGGCGCAAAAGTTTTAGTGATTGCCGGTGAGGGTGAGCCGTCTATTAATAAAAATTTTTGTGCGATTGTAAAATTTGCTAACAAAAATAAACTAATACCTTACATTTTTACCAATGGCAGTAAGATAAATAAAAAACTTGCCAAATTTCTTGCTCAAAATGGCGCTAGCCTGATTATAAACATGGATTCTTTTGAGGAAGAAAAATATGATCAATATGTTAATAAAAAAGGCGCTTATAAAAATTTTATTAAAAATATAAAAACAATCAGAAAAATTTATGCCAAAAATATTTATTCTTATCATAAATCGATCATCGTGTCCTTAGCTATCAACCTTGTTTTAAATAATGAAAACCAAGGCCAGATAGAAAAAATAAAAAAATTCTGTGGGGACGATGTTGTGTTTGTTGTGAATAAGCCAATTAACATTGGTTCTGCGTTAAAAAATAATAAAAAATATAACTATGTTAAAAATATGGTCATTGATAAAGACGTGGGTTATCCGCTAGGCACATTGGCAGAAGGTCGCGAATGTTCTTATATGAAAAACGGCATAAGCATCGGCTCAGATGGAAAAATTTTAACATGCGCATATGCCCTAGAAACTCTTGATTTATATGGAAATATTTCAGATGACATAAAGGGAATCAGGAAAAAAGTTTTAAAATCAGTGAATAATTTCTATAAAAAATATGGGTTTTCCAGGTGTATCTTGCGACACCCCCAATATCATGAATTTATAAGATTTACTGAACAAAAAAATGGATAAGATAGAATCAAAAGCTGTTCATAGCGGAGAGAGGAGTAAAAAAAGACAAAATAGATCCGTGACAATTCCACTGGAGCAAACGGCAGCTTATTATTTTGAAAATACCAAGCAAATAAAAGATTTTTATCAAGGCAAAATCAAAGGCATAAAATATGGAAGATACGGCTGTCCTACTCAAAGTGCAGTTGAGGAAAAAATTGCAGCATTGGAAAATGCTGATAGAGCGTTGCTTTTTTCTTCCGGCATGAGCGCTATAATTACAACTATCTTGTCGCTGGCTAATAAAAATGAGCATATTTTGTATTCTGACGATTGCTACCGAAATACAAAAAAGTTTTTCGATGAGATTCTTCCCAAATTTTCAATAGAAACTACTCAAATGCCCATTAATGACTTTGCGAATATTAAAAAGTACATTAAAAGAAATACCGTTTTATTTTTTTCGGAAATTCCAACAAATCCATTTTTAAGAGTAATTGATTTAAAGTTTGTAACTGCCTTTACAAAAAAGCGAGGAATAACCACGGTAATAGATTCAACTTTGGCTACACCTATAAATTTACGCCCTATTGAATTTGGTGTGGATATAGTTTTGCATAGCGCCACAAAATATCTGGGAGGTCACCATGATTTATTTTCAGGAGTTATAGCTGGAAAATATAAGCTCATCGAAAAGATTCAGCATTATCGCGACATATTCGGAGGAATAATTGATCCGCACACTTCAAGTCTTTTGTTGAGAAGCTTACAAACATTAGCCATAAGAATGGAAGCACATAACAAAAACGGATTAACAATAGCTCAATATCTTGAAAATAATTATAAGGTTGAAAGGGTTTGGTATCCAGGCTTGAAATCGCATCCAGACTTTCTCCTAGCTAAAAAACAAATGAGTGGCTTTGGAGGGGTGATAACTTTTTCATTGAGATCATCCGAGAAAAATACTAGTAAATTTATAGACGCGCTAAAAATTCCATATATTGCAACTAATTTTGGAGGACCACAAAGTTTAATAGAGCAACATGCTATACTTGCATTTTATAAAGACAGAGGCGAAGCAGATAAAAGAGGTATTAAAGGAAATTTATTGCGATATTCTGTGGGGTTTGAAAATATAAATGATGTTATCGATGATTTTAAACAAGCTTTCAAAAAAATTTAGTTTAAATAAATTCAACCCCGTCCTTTATGCAAAGACGGGGTTGTTTTGTTGATTTGAGATTGAGTTGCTTAACAGGCCGCCCTGGTATTAATTGGTTTAACAATTCGGAAGTATCCATCAGGATAAATTTCTTTTCCTGCCAGAGCTACCCTCCATTCCGGTTCAAGATGATTCCAGAACGAATGCATGGTTGACCTTAAATAGATTTCTTCCAGAGGAACAATAAACGGGAGGCCGCTGAATGGACTTAGGCTTTCGTGGCCTGGGTCATAAGTGGTTACGCAGTATCCGAACCCAGGGATTACCTTTCTCATAAATTTTTCCCGTATTGAAGGAAATGCTTTTGTGTCAATACTGGAGTAGTTTTTCATTTTCTGCAAAAAGTTTTCTTTGTTGTGAAACAAAGTTCTTTTTAAGCCGCTTTTTTCTACTGCTTCCAGCCATTCTTCCTTGGCAAAAGGGTCGGCCTTGATGATGGAAATATACAGCTTGCTGTTGTTATCAGAGAATTGAATGCCGGTAATCCTGGAAGTGAAAGTTGGCTCGTCATCTTCGCAGTAGTGAGAATTTAAGGCAGTAAAAAATTCTTCGCCATTAGCTGTTTCTTTCGCGATAACCGTATCAGTTTGTACGCCGTTGCTAACAACATGGACGGATAGTTGACCGAAGTCCTTAACCTTCATGACATTGTAAATGATGTTATTTGGATTGGTTAATTCCCCCGGGTTGGCTGCTTTTGTCTTAAGGGTGTCTCCTTCTTTTAAATATATCCTGTTTTGACTGTTTTTTGATCTTCCCATGATCCAGGCAAGTTGAATCATGTTTGAGTTAAGATCTGTTCCCAACACAATTCCTCGGCATGGGTTATCTTTGAGTTTCTCTTTAAGATTTTTTTTGCTTCATCTAATACAGACATTTTTAACACCTCCGTTGTTATTGTTGCTTTTACATCGTCCGTCTAGCCCCTTGATTCGGTTAAATGTTTTTTTAAAATTAAAATAAGCAATCTTGATGTTTTCTCTTGCTTCAATTCTGGCACTCTTTTTACTGGACATATACCTCCTTTAGTTGATAAAGATTTTTTGAAGCCTTGCTAATGATTTTTTCTGTTTTTAAAGACCAAAAAAGCCGGACAAAAAATTTCCAGCCCTCCTTTGTAATAAAATATAAATTATTTTATTTGTAGCCCGTAGGGGAATCGAACCCCTGTTTCTAGGATGAGAACCTAACGTCCTAACCATTAGACGAACGGGCCATACTACGCTAAAGCTTCGTATGGCAAGCCATACTACGCTCAAGCTTCGTATGGCAAGCCATACTACGCTCAAGCTTCGTATGGCAAGCCATTTTTTATATTAAAATTACATAAAACATCATATCACAGAAACTTTTTTTTGTCACCTGATAATTCAACCATTTCGGCTGAGAGTGATTTTTAACAATTTTTATTTTAATGTTAGCTTAATACTCTAAAAATAATCAAAAATTATATAATTATACCCATTTTTTCCCCGGTTTTACCCACAGACTTTTGCACATAAAACATAGGGCATATGAACAGATGGTTAACAGGGGTAAGGGTTGACAAAAACTTACATTGATGTATAATCAAGGCGCGAATTGTTGGACTAAGCATTTAGGCCGATGATTCCCCTGAACGGTCAAGAATTCTAAAGTCTTGATTGTGAGGGGTTTAAGCATGGGGATTAGAGAACCCCCGCATTGCAAAATGCGGGGGTTCTCGTTTTATAGAAGCTTATTGCAAAATTGTTCGGAGCAGATTGGCATATCCACAGACAAATTGTCCGGCAGTCATCGGATTTTTTCCTTCAATCTGCAGTTCCCTGATTTCCAAAGCCATGTCGCCGCACTCTACATATAATTTTCCATTGTCTATAAACAATTCGCCGGCTTGGTATCGTTTGGTGTCAAGCGGTGTTGAGTTAACCTTTAAAAATTTAATATTTTTGTTCCCGATCAAAGAGAATGCTCCCGGCCAAGGTTGCATGGCGCGGATGAATCTTTCCACTGCTCCTGCCGGCTGGTTCCAGTCTATTCTGCCATTTTCTTTCTTTAAAATTTTTACATAAGTCGCCTGGTCGGAATTCTGCAGAATGGGTTTGATTTTTCCGGAAATATAATCTTTAAGCAGAGAGGGCAAGATTTCTCCTCCCAAGCTTGAAAGTTTAACCATCATGGTTCCGGCAGTGTCGTTTTTTTCAATCAAAATTTCCTTTTGTCCGATGATTGGACCGGTATCCAGTTTTTCGTCCATCAGCATGATCGTAACGCCGGTGGTTTCTCGGCCATCCATGATCGGCTGTTGGACACAAGCCGCGCCTCGGCAGTATGGCAGAAGCGAGCCGTGGACATTGACGCATCCGTATTGCGGCAGATCCAGAATTTTTTTAGGGATGATCTGAGCGTAAGCCGCAACCACGATCAGATCTATGTCTTTATCAGAAAACACAAAGTCTGAAATTTTTTCCGGTTGATAAACAGGAATTCCGTTCTTTGAAGCTTCAGTCTTGACTGGCGGGGGAGTGAGGATCTGTTTTCGTCCTTGCTTCTTATCTGGTTGAGTGATGACTGCGACGACGTTGAAATAGGGGTCGTTTATCAGCGCCTTTAAAGAGGGGAGGGCGAAGTCCGGGGTGCCGATGAAGATGGTTTTTATTTGGTTAGACATGATGTGTGAAAATTGTTATTATTAAATTGATGTTAGTTAATTGGTTTATTAGTTAATTAGGGTTGTTTTAAAATGAGTTAGAAAAAAAGTGTTAATTGAATTTACTATATTACTAATTAACTGATAAACTAATCAACTAATTAACTCAAGAAATGTCTCAATTAATTCACTCAATACTGTCTATATCCTCCACCATGGGCTATCCCGGTCTCGTTCTACTCATGGCGATAGAATCATCTTTCTTTCCTCTACCGTCCGAGATTGTCATTCCTCCGGCGGCGTATTTGGCTTCAGAGGGGAGCATAAACATTCTTATGGTTATTCTTTGCGGTACCATTGGCAGTGTTTTGGGGGCGATTTTTAACTATATCCTGGGGCTCACTTTGGGACGGAAGGCGGTATATTATCTGGCAAACACGAAAATCGCGAAAATGTTGTTTATCAATGAGAAAAAAGTAAAGGATACGGAAGATTATTTTCTTAAATATGGAAATCTTTCCACGTTCCTGGGGCGTCTTATTCCCGGGGTCAGGCATCTCATTTCCATTCCGGCCGGGTTTTCCAAAATGAATTTCAAAAATTTTTTAATTTATACTTTTTTAGGATCTCTGATCTGGGTAACGATCTTATCAATTTTGGGATATATGTTTGGCGCCAATCAGGAGTTGCTTAAGTCATATTATGAAGAAATAAAAATCGGCGCCATGGTTTTGGCATTTTTGGTTATATTGTTTTTTACGATCAAAAAGATCGGAACAAAAAAGAAAGCAGAAAAGCGGGTTGAATTGCCTTAGTCTTTTGATTCTTTGATATTTTTCGCTTTATCAATGAAGAGAATGCCATCCAGATGGTCAACTTCATGCTGTATCACTCTGGCCATGAGGCCGGACGCGTCAATGGTCTGCTTGTTTCCGGCGTTATCAATGAAATCACAGGTGATCTTTTTATGGCGCTGGACTTTGCCGAAAATGAACGGCACGCTCAAGCATCCCTCTTCGCCCCACTCCTTCATCAGGGATTTTTTTGTTATTTGCGGGTTGATCATTATCAAAGGATTGCCTTTTCTGTTGATGACAATCAGCCTGATGCTTTTTCCAATCTGCGGCGCGGCCAATCCGACACCGTCTTTTTCCAGCATGGTCGCGCTCATATCTTCAAAAAGTTTTTTATATTCCCTGGAATTCATGTCTTTGGATAAGACATTATCCGCAATTTTACGCAGAACAGGATCAGGGTTTACCAGTATATTCAACATATTTTATCTAAAATTAGAGTCTTTATATTTTAACAATATCAGAAAACATTCATTTTTGCAAGGAAAACCCGGCTTGATTCCCGCTGTTTTTGATTACCAGAATCTGATATAATAAATATATAATATTTTATCAACAATATGAGCGATAAGATCAAAGAACTTTGGGAAAAATTAAAGAATGAAAAACCGAATCCGGATGCTCTTTGCGATCTGATAAAAACGGTTCCAGGTCTGCAAGCGGAAGCTTGGGCTGAGCTTAAGAGAAGAAACCCGAGCAACAACAACCTTCGTTTTATCATAGAGAATATCCCTGAACTCCAAAAGGAAGCTTGGGAGATTTTAAAAACGAAAAAGCCCGATTCGTATGAGCTGAAGAATGTCCTTGAATACGCTCCGGAAATCAGGACTGAAGCCTGGAAAATGTTTTTAAAGACCAAGCCGGGAAATCTTGAACTCAGGGAAATCGTCAGGTATGTCAAGGAGCTGAGAGGAGAAGCTTGGAAAAGGATCCTGAAAGAGAAACCGAGAGAACAGGACATGATTTATATCATAAAATTCGTGGACGAGTTGCGAGATGAGGCATGGGAACGATTGCTCAAGATGAATCCTGAGTCTTCTGATTTTTTGAATTTGGCAAAATACGCGCCTCAGATCAAGGATAGAATCTGGGAGCAGTTTGCAAAAAGGAGCGTCGGTTTGGAAGAGATAAAAATAATCATCATGGACGTGCCGGAATTGAGACAGTTGGCATGGGATGAGATGCTGAGAAGAAACCCGAGGAGCGGCGATTTTTCAGTGATCATGGAAAAAGTTCCGGAGCTTAAGCAAGCGGCTTGGAAAGAATTTTTTCTCCGCAATCCCAGCAATGATGACTTGAGATATGTCATGAAGCATGTGGAGTCTTTGCGCGAAGATGCTTGGCAGAAACTGCTTCAGCAGGGGGCAAGCAATGACGATCTTTGTTTTATCATAAAAGATATGAAGGTCCACCGAAAACAGGCGTGGGCCATGCTCAAAGGAAACCATCCCAGTGAGGAGTCTTTGCGGTTTGTCATCAAATTTGTCGATGAGTTAAAAGGGGAAGCACTAGAACTTATAAACAAAAAACAACCCGATCTTGTAAATGAGATAAAGAAGATCGGTTCTTGAAAAAATATGCCGAAAGATCAAGGATTTCAAAAATTGGGAGATCTGTTCTCCAAAGAGGATATAAAAAAAGCGCCTGCCTTTCAGTGGCAGGAGCTGGCTTTGCGCATCGCGGAAGAATTGAAAGTCCCGGTGTATAAGCGCAGTTCAATTTTTAAAGCCTGCAAAGAGAATCCCAAAGCATTCATTGAAATGTGTTTGGCTGACACAAAAGAGCTTTGCAAGACGGGGGAGAAGTGGAAGTATTTCTTTAAGTTGATATCGCAAAAATAAAATTCCAAGCATCAAATTCCAAATAACAAATAAATTCAAAAAAACAAATTCAAAACAATTTTAAAAATAGCAGAAAAATCAATGTTTTAATATTGGTATTTTGAATTTTGAAATTATTTGAAATTTGTTTTTTGTGATTTGGAATTTATTACGCCTTAATTATTTTGCGCATTGTTATATCAAAGATCATTTAATATCAGAATTATATTTCAAAATCAATCACCGCGTAACCGACCCCGAACGGAGCTTCATATGACAAAAGGCGCGCGGTTTTTTTTATCAGATCAAGAGCGCCAAGCAGAATCAAAATGGAATTGAGGCCGCACTGTCCGGCTTCCTCAATGAGGGCATCATCCAGACCGATGATGTCTTCTTTTTTGTTTTTAAGGATGCTATCAATCAATTTTTTATCAAACTTTTTTCCTTTGGAAGAGAATCCTCCGGGCGCTTCTTTGCTCAAGCGGTGGGATAGGTCTCCGGAGGCGATGATGGCGATACGTTGTTTTTTTTCTTGCAGCAGTTCACCCAAAGCTTCGCCGAAAGAAAAATGCTCTTGTCTTGAGAGTCCGGAGTAATAGATGGGTATGATTTTTACGCTGGGAAGTTTTTCTGTCAGCATAAAGAGCGGCACAGAGCTGCCGTGGTCAAGGTTGGAGTCGCTGATGAGTTGTATGGGCAAGGTGGTTTCAAATTTTTCCCGGATTTGGTGAACCAGGCCGATATCTCCGGCCCATTTTCCTTTGGTCGCGAAATCTCCGAAATTCTCAAAATTAGCGGTATATTCCGGGCATTGGTTGATGGTAAAAACATCTTCAAAAAGCTGGCCGTGCGGAGAAATGATGATGATGGTGTCAGGTTTTTTTTCTTCCAGTTCTGTTTTTAATTTTGCAAAAGCCGCGATGGTCGGCTTTAGCCTTTCCAAATTCTCTTTTCCAATTTGCGGGATAATGACAGGCGGGTGAGGAGTGATGGCTGAAAATACGATTGGCATAATATTAAAATTCTAAATTCTAAGTTCTAAATTCTAAGCCTGACTGAAGGATAGGAATCCAAAATTATATTATTCAGCTTATGGGTTCAAGACATCATTTATTTCCTGGCTAAGATCGCTATCAAGGTTGGTTGTTGATGATTCTTCGGGATCGGAAGATGAAGCTGTTTCATTGGCAATGACATCAGGGGTGGTGGATGCGTCCGTGTCAGCGGTTTCAATTTCGTCCGCATTGAAGATTTCTGACAGGTTTTCGCCATCCGGATAAAGATCAAGAATCTTTTTGGGAACCGGAATCACGTTGTTCCATTTGTATCCCAACTGGACGAAGAGTTCGCCGGATGTAATCAAGCGTTTTTTTCCATTGTCAATGATATAGACAGCCGCTGAGTCTTTGTTCTTGATGAGTTCGCCGTCGCCGAAAATGGCTGGCTCAACAGTTTTGTATGATGCGAGTTTTTCGGGTGTTTCTTTGGTGATGGATTTAAATTTGAATTTTGTCTTAAGCAGGATCGCATCCCAAAGCGGCGCTTTGGTGCCGTCTGATACGTAAAATACTCCGCCGCTGACTTTGTCTTGGAGCAATGCTCCGGTCGGGTAACTGGAAGTCGCGGTGATCGGCAGGCCTTCTGCGTAAGTGTTCAGGTCATCCCATTCGGCATCCACGATTTCCTCCGGGTTGATGCCGGTTTTTCTTAAAGCTTCCTGAGAGGTAAATCCTCGCCGTTTATCATCAACCAAAAGATATACGGTGCCGCGCGGGGAGCGGAGGATTGAGTATTGCGGGTATTTGATGGGATCGCCGATTGAATATTTTTCCAAGTCGGACTTGCTCACCGGTACGATTTTGTTGGCATCAAATCTTGAAGTCAACGCGCCTTTGGATAAGAACGCGCGGCGTTTGCCGTCCTGGATAAGCCAGACGCCGGATTCGCCTTTGACCTGCATGAGCGTGCCATTCGGATAATTGAAGGTGAAGTACCGCATCCAGAGTTTGAAAAAATTGAAATTGCCGTTGTAGACATGAGGAGTGTAGTTATAAAGTCCGGCGGTGGCGCTGTTGGCCGGGGTGACATACATGCTTGGTTTTCCGGTGTTGGATATAAGATAAGTGTTCCCGGCTTTAAAGCCATAGTTTTCCGGGCTGTTGACATAATCATAAAATTGCAAAGCGGCGGAGTTGACTTGCTTGCCAAAGCCTTTGAAACGCTGGAGCGATGGATCATCCATTGAGCAATTGTCGCAAATGCCGTATCCAGTCGCCCAGTCCAGCTGTTTTTGCGAAGGGCTCTCTTCGTCAATCAAGCTTTGTTCTTTTTGTAAAAGCACCAGAAGCAGTTTGGGATTGATGCGCACCGGTTCGCAATATTTTTCTTTTTGAGCGATGCTCCAAGAGCGGTAGTCTTCAATGTTCTCGCATTCAAAATTGTTCGTGGCGGCGTTATAAATGATTTCAGCCGCGGTTTTTGTCTGTCCAAAAGCATCGGTGAATTTATGAGTGGAAATATACCCGCCGCTTCCATCAAGAAAAGCTTCAATTTCATCCAAACTCATGGAAGTGTAATCAAGCAGTTCACCGTCGGTGATGATTGAATTGGGGTTAAAAACCGCCGCTTTGGCAGGAGAAACGATGAATATTGTTAGTAATAAAGAAAAGAAAAGAGCGCTTGAAAGTATCGTAGCATTTTTTGCTTTAATCATAGGAGATTTTGTTTATTTTTGGGATTATTTATAAATATTAAATGTACTTTGTTATTATATAATAAATTTAAAGTTCTAACAACAAAAAGGACCCTTGACTTTCGTTTTTTGTTCGTGTATAATTGTTTATGAGAGATATATCTTGTGGATAAACAAAAATGCTTATTCGCAAAAAACAAAATCCTAACGGGCGGCTAAAACATTCCTTATCTGTATAAATCGTCTTTTAATTTTCTTAAATTTAAAAAAGATAATCCGAGGGTAGATTTGCATGGATTGAATGTTTTGAAAGCCTTTTAGGTCAATCAATCACAAATTTAGATAAAAATAAAAAACCACGTAAAATGGCTGCGCCATCACGTGGCAAGCAAAAATATATGGGCAACAATTTAACAAAAAGACAAAGAGAGATTTTGGATTTTGTTACCGAATTTATAAGCGATAACGGTTACGCTCCGAGCATCAGGGAGATTGGAGAGCATTTTGAATTGTCTGCTCCGTCCACCATCCACGCGCATTTGGAAAATTTAAAGAAAAAAGGATTTCTGAAAACGTCTTACAATGAAGCTCGTTCCATTGAGCTGACCGCTGTCAAGAATATAAACTGGGCCGTGGCGATTGAACTGCCCCTGATGGGGCTTATCACCGCCGGCGAACCGATTGAAGCGGTTGAAGACAATGAAACGATAGCGGTCCCAAGCGACTTCGTACGAGACGAAGCGAACAGTTATGTTTTGAAAGTTAAGGGCGAGTCCATGATTGAAGAAGGCATCCTGAGCGGAGACTATGTGATTGTTGAACGCAACCCTTCCCCGCGCAACGGCGATGTGGTGGTGGCGCTTCTCAACAACGCCTATGCCACTCTCAAAAAGTTCTACCGCGAAGCCAATCGCATCCGCCTGCAACCGGCCAACTCCTCAATGAAACCGTTTTACGCCAAGGATCCGCTGATACAGGGGGTAGTGAGGGGAGTGATAAGGAAATTCGCCTAATTCATATATAAGTCAGTGTAAAATCAGTTTTTAAATTTGTGTGAAATTTGTGAAGTCCAACAAAAAACATACCTTTCCCGAAAATGGTGTGTTTTTTTTGGGAAATTTTTTAAAATGGTTTATTTTATTGATAAAAATTGCGAATCTTTAATACTTGTGTTAATCTATAAGTAGAAATACAATGTTATTGATTGTAAAAAAAATATGTCAAAAAGTAATTTAAAATTTATGGATTTTTGCGCTGGTATTGGCGCTGGGAGACTTGGTCTTCAAAATCTTGGTTTAAGTTGTTTAGCTTTTTCTGAAATTGATAAATACGCAGAAAAAACATATAGAGAATTTTTTGGACAAAAGGAAAAAGAATTATGGAGATTTAATGAAAATTAATCCAGATGTTTTACCTAATTTTGATTTAATGATAGCTGGTTTTCCTTGTCAGACTTTTTCGGTTATTGGACAAAGAAAAGGGATGAGCGACCACAGAGGGCAAGTCATTTATGGGTTGATTAAAATAATGAAAGGCAAAAATTTGCCATATTTCATTTTGGAAAATGTAAAAGGATTAGTCAATCATGATAACGGAAATTCTTTAAAAGTAATTTTGGAGGAATTGGATAAAGTGGGATATAAAGTTTTTTACAAAGTTTTGAGCAGTTTGAATTATGGTGTTCCTCAAATGAGAGAAAGAATTTATTTTGTTGGAATTAGAAAAGATTTAGTAAAAGAAAATAAAATTTTTGAATGGCCAAAACCGGTCAAAACTCCAAAAGTTGAATATTATTTGATTGACGACGAAGAGTTGGAATTTGACGAGAAAAAGAAATCCTATGAAACATTTTTAAAGTTTATAAATAACAAATACAACAAAGGCCAATTTAAAATTGATGAATTGTTAAAACAGGAATATCTGGTTCTAGACACAAGACAATCTGATTTGAGATTGTATAAAGGAAAAGTGCCGACATTAAGAACAGGCAGGCATGGAGTTTTATATGTCAGAAACGGAAAATTTAGAAAATTATCTGGCTTGGAATCTTTGCTTTTACAAGGGTTTCCAAAAGAATTGGTAAAAAAGACAAAAGGCAAGATTGCAGATGTTTATTTATTAAGCCAAGCAGGAAACGCCATGACTGTCAGCACAATTGAAGCAGTTGGCAAGAAGTTGCTTGAATATATTAAATAATATCACTATGGATAAAAAAGATTTGATAAAATTGGGTTCTAAAACCGCCAAAGGAGGTTTTAGAAATGAGAAAGATGTAATTATTCGATTTAATAATTGGAAAAAAGATGAAATTGCCCAAGAATGGTTAAAAGCGATGAATTATGATGTATCAGATATTGAATATGTCAAGGCAGCGAAAGTGCGTGGACAATATAAAGCTGATATTCAAGTCAGGATTAGAATAATTATCAAATTAAAATCTCAAGAAGATTTGCAAAATTTGCAAGTAAAACTTGTTAGTAACCCCCAAGGGTTTAATCAGATTGATAAAAGGTGGGTTGATAAATATGTCGAACTTTGGAATATCCCAGACGATGTAACGAAAATTTTAAAAATTTTTACTGGCGAAATAAAACCTAAAAAGAAGAAGTTAAAAGACCCACGAAGAATGCTTTTATCAGAAATGGATGAAAGCGATCAAAATAAAATAATAGAATTTTTTGAAGGTAATAAGATTTTGATTGTTTCTGATTTACTAAAAGGTAGAGGTGAATTTTCTGCTGATTGGGTGCTTGTTATTTTAAAAGTAAATGGTGGCAGCGCTTGGATTTTAAAATCTATCAACGAGGCGATGAATGTTTTTGGAAACGGAGAAATAAGAATTACGAATCAAGGAAGTTTGAAAATCGGAAAAATTGGAATGCAAAGAAAAGGTGGGGACAATGGCAGAGATACGGCAAAAATGCTTCAATTCAAAATTAATCCGGTAGAGCTTTTTAATATTTAGATATGGCGGATACCGTGTCAAAATCGCAAAGAAGCAAGATAATGAGCTCAGTCAGAAGTAAAGACACAAAAATTGAAGTCGCTTTTAGAAAGGCGCTTTGGAAAAAAGGTTTTAGATACAGAAAAAATTCTCTTAAATATTTTGGAAAACCAGATTTAGTTTTAAAAAAATTTAAAACAGTGATTTTTATTGATTCTTGTTTTTGGCATGGTTGTAAAAAACATTGCAGAATACCCGCAACAAATAAAAAATATTGGATAAATAAAATTGCAAGAAACAAAGAAAGAGATAGGGAGGTTAATTATTATTACAAAAATTCAGATTGGGAAATTTTTAGAATTTGGGAGCATGATATAAGTGAATAAAATAATTTAAATGAAAGACCGCCAAAATAAACCTGGCATTTCCGGCGGATGTTTATAAAAGTATAACTTTGTTTTAAACTGGTCGATTTTGACCAGTTTAATAATAAGACTGGGTCATTTAGGATTTATTTAGAGAATACCTCGCGGGCTTGCCCCCGAGGTAATTCATTAACTGAAAAAGAATTCGAGGAATTTAATAAGCTTGGAACAAGAACTGGCTGGAAAAAATATAAGGACTGGTATTACAGAACTGGTGTTGATGCCACGTCTCTGTCTAATTTCATAAGAATAATAGAGCAAAATATGAATAATTAATATAAAAAATAAAAAAAATATGAATAAAGAAAATTTTATAAAATGTAATTATTGCAATAAAAATTCAAGGTTTAATTTACAAAAAGTTTGGGTCAAATACGATATAGATAAAAAAGGAAATTATAATGAAGATAAAAACTTTAATACTTTTGATGTGGATGAACCAATAGATGATGACAATCTTCATCTATGCAAAAGTTGTTTTGAAGATTGGTCAAATGGAAAAATTTAAAAATAATAAAAAAATAGCCCCACGAATGCTATATCATTATGCCAACTATAAAATATAAGTTAATTCTTTAAATATAAAATTATGGCAATTATAAAATGCCCAGAATGTGGCACTGAAGTTTCGGATAAAGCTGAAAAGTGCCCTAAATGTTCTTTTCCTATTTCTAAGCAAATGGTCGTAGAAAAAGTTCAAACTATTGAACAAACAAGTAAAGGCCTTAAAAAACAATTAATTTTTGCCGTTCTTTCGGTTATTATTGGAATTATTGCATTAGGTGTAAGTGGAGGTTCGAGTGGCGGATCGTTTTTTGGCGGAGCTTTGATTTTTATTGGAATTATCTGGTTAATTGTTGCAAAAATCAGGATTTGGTGGAATCATAAATAAAAGTTTTTCTTATGATTAAATCCTGGTGGCGGTTTCATTTTTCTTTTTTGTCTTCAACACAATTATATTTTTTTGTTAATTTTTAACAAGGAGATAAAGTTTTTCGCTATGCTCCAAAATGATTTTATGTACGACATTAACGAATATAAAATGTTAACTTTGAAATATGGTGCATATGCCAGTTGGGCGGTGTGGGATAAAAAAAACGAAAGCAACCCATCAATTATTAATCAAAATTTTGATAAATTACATTCGAAATATATTTTCTTAGGTTTAAATATTTCACGTCCATTGACTGACAAACCTTGGTCAAATTTTCACGGCGGTAAACATGATCGAAAATTAAAATATGCCTGTAATGATAACAAATTATGTGGCTCCTATATAACGGACATTTTTAAAGGCATTGACGAGCCAAAGTCAAACGAGTTTAAGAATCTTCTTACAGATGATATAGTAAGAAAAAATGTGGACCAGTTTAACCAAGAAATGAAAGATATTAAAATAAACGATAATGCGCAATTTGTTATCCTTGGTACTCCGACTTCCTTGCTTGCCCAATGCTTTAATTATTACTTTAAACAAGAATATAAAAATAGAATTATTTATCATTACCATTATTCTTATTACAGACTTACTGACAAAGAATGGGTAAATGGGCTTTGGAAAAAATTAAACATTAATCAAAATTTTGATTTGACAATTAAAAAATATAAATTAATCGCTTAAGATGCTATATTTATTTTTTTTATTATAATTAACGAGGGGAAAAAAGATGTTTTCTCCGCTGTCGCTGCAAAAAATATTAGAATTTTTTGAGGTTTTAAAATATAATCTAAAATGAAAAAAATTGATTTACATATACATACTATCTCAGTAAACGGCAAAGACGCGAATTTTAACTTTGATTTAACGAAACTTCAAAAGTATGTTGACGAGCTATCAATAGACGCCATCGCGATAACTAACCACAATCTTTTTGATCTGGAACAATTTACTATCATTGAAAAAGCATTACATAATGCAGTCGCTTTTCCTGGAGTTGAAATAGATTTTGAAAGTGGACATTTATTATTAATAGATGGGAGTGGCGATGTTAATGATTTTAATAACAAATGCCAACTTATTAATACTGAAGTTGGGGCTAATAACCAAATAACTATCAGTAAATTAAAGGAAATATTTGTTGATTTAAACAAATATCTACTAATTCCACATTACGATAAAAAACGAAATGTCAGCCAAGATAAAATTGACTTGCTTAAAGATTTTATCATTGCCGGTGAAGTGCAAAGCCCCAAAAAATTTAATCGAATTATCAAAGAACCATCATCTCTAACTCCTGTTTTATTTAGTGATGCTCGTATTTCCGAAGATCTTGATATTGAAAAGTACCATGGCAAGCAAACATATATCAATGTGAACTCAACCCCATTAACCATTAATAATATAAAAATTGCCCTCAGAGATAAAAATAAACTTTTTTTAACTAAAACTGGTAAGCAGGGTTTCTTTCAAATATCCAATGACGGACAAGAACTGTCTTATGGATTAAATGTAGTTTTAGGTAAAAGGTCGTCTGGCAAAACACACTTTTTAAATCATCTAAAAAAAATTTTTAGTACTGAAGATAAATCTATTACTTACATCAAACAAGGAAGCTTAATAAAAAATGATGATAAAAAATTTAATGAAATTTTAAAGAACGAAAAAAGCGTAGTAAGAGAAAAATATCTACTGGAATTTAAATCAGTTGTAGAAGATGCGATTTCTATTAACTGGCAAAAAACGAGTTTCAACCTTGAAAAATATATCGATACATTAACAACTTTTGCTTCTAGCGAGAGTCAACATGACGAATTTTCAAGAGCAGTTTTGTACACAGAAAACTTATTTTATATAAAAGAAAGCAAAGAAATAGTTAGTTTAATTAAGGCGATAAAAGTTTTAATTGACAGTAATACGCACAAGGCAACGATAAATAAATATATTTCCGAAAGCAATTTGCAGAACTTATTAGATGATTTTAAAAATAAATTTATCGAAGAAACACTAGATGATTTAAAGAAAAAATGGATTAATAACCTAATTATAAATATAAGAAAAAAATTAGAGCATAACTCTTCCAGTTCTAGGATAGAAGATGATGAGATTGACTTTTACGATATTAAAATAAAAAAAGAAAAAATTAAAAAATTTAGTGCAATCTCAAATAAATTAAGAGAAGAAGAAATAATAGATGAGGACATTTCTTTTGATAAGTTTAAAATAAGAGCAATTGCAACAAAGTATAATGGAGCGGGAGAGCTCAAGGAAGAGTGTAATAAGGTTGTAAAATTTTCTCCTGCATTTCAAAAATATGAAAAACCAATATTATTTCTTGAAGAATTAAAAAAAATTGACGGGCTTGAAAGAAGCGAATTATATAAATATTTTTGCAAAGTAACTTATCAAGTGCTAAACGAATTCAACAGGGAAGTATCCGGAGGTGAAAGAGCTGAGTTTAACTTATTAAAAGCGCTACAAGATGCAAGACAATATGATATGCTACTGGTCGATGAACCAGAATCTTCTTTTGACAATTTATTTTTGAAAGACAATGTTAATATAGAAATTAAAAATATTTCAAAAAATCTACCCGTTGTTGTTGTCACACATAATAATACTGTTGGCATGCTAATGAAACCTGACTATATACTTTATACCCAAAGAGAAATTAATGGTGACAAAGATGAATATAATATTTTTTCAGGTTCACCAGGCGATAAGGAATTTAAAACAGCTGATGGTGCAAAAGCAATCGATAGTTATACCACCTTACTAGATTCATTAGAGGCGGGTGAGGTGGCATACTTTGATAGAAATAATTTATATAATAATTTTAAAAAATAAATATATGAAATATTTAAAAATACAAAATGAAAAAGGTTACTATTGGGACGGGAGCAATGATCAGGAGATAGACAAAATAAACAAACAAGATCTGTTAACATTACTTGAACAGGCAGAAAAAATAGATTTTGAGATAGATAAATATAACGAAAGTCTAATCAAAAACAAAGCACACCAGATTATTTACGAAAATCTATACAACAAATTTCAACAATTTATTGACAATAAAGAGCAGTTTATAAATGATGCTAATAAATTATACAAAGTCGCAATAATAAAACATTCAGTTAAAGATATAGACATCACCATTGATGTAGAAGGGGATTTTAAAGAAGAAATTAATGAAGATGAAATAAAAGTTGAAAATATTCCTTTTTAATAAGGAGTTTTTAGGGAAAGGGCATTCACTCCTACCCCTCTGGCTAAAATGAAAAAACAGAAAAAGAAATTTAAAAATTTTAAAAACAATTTCGACTGCTATCGGAAAAAAGAAAAGGAATACATCAGCTAACACGGCATATCTGGTTACGGTTCGCCTTCGACGAGCCTCCACCCAAATTTTCTTTCGCTACTCCAGAAATCTTCGGATATCGACAAACGTTGACCCCGCTATTCGTAAAATAAGTTAATTAATCAATAATATGGAAAAACTCCAAATACAATCAGAAGATGAATTGAAAATTCTTAGAGAACAAAGAGATAACGAAACTCTTGCCAGAATGATTGATGAAGCGCGTCAAATTATTCCGAATTTGATAGTTGATGGCGAAGTTACTTACCTCAATTCATCGTCTGGTTTATTGAGAATCGCAAAAGACAGCGAGGGTATTTATATCATAGGACAGAATGTCGGACAGATTGTCGAACAGGCTGAAAAAATAATACAAAAATTAAGAAAAGAATTTCCTAACGAAAATTTTAGATTGGAATAATAAAATTTTTTATGGTTATGGGGAAAATGAGGCCAAGCGCGGATTTTTATAGATTCATTCACTTATAGCATGTTTAAAAATTTAACATGAATAAAGAAAAAAACAAATTTTAAAGTTACTGAATTCAGTAACTTTAAAAATCAATGCGAAGCCAATGGGTTAACAAAATGAATGTTTTATCATTATGCCAACCATCGAAGAACTACAATTTGAAATTGAAGAAATCAAAAAGCGGAATCAGCGCGTGGAAGGATGAAAAGCAAATAATAATTTAAATTATTATATTCATATATGAAAGACCACCAAAACAAAATCGCTATTTTTGAATCAAAAAAAATCCGCCGGATTTTTAGCGCGATAACTGTCGACAATTTGTCGACGTTTGAAATTTGAAAGTTAAAATTGTAAATAATGAGAAATAGAGTTTATTGAACAAGAAAGCGAAGTCGTGACATTTTGTCACTGGTTAAAATTTTCAGTTGTACCCTGCATGGGTACAACTGAAAATAAATTTTTATGCCAACAATTTCAATCCGACCCTTGAGGATGGGGGATGCTACAAAGACGCTTGGATATACGCGAAAGTTATCTGAATTTGTGATATAATCAAGATAGAGAAGTGAGAAAAACATAAAAAATTTATAAATAATATTTTTATAAAATCATATGGCCTTAATTGAATGGAAGGATTCCTACAGCGTAGGGGTCAAAATTATTGACGAACAGCACAAACAGCTGTTTGCCTATATAAACGCTTTGTATTCTGCCATGAAAGATGGCAGTGACAAGGAGATTTTAAGCAAGGTGCTGGATGACTTGGCCCGGTATGTTGATGTCCATTTTAGCGCGGAGGAAAAGTATTTTGTTGAATTCAATTATGAGAAGAAAGACGAACAAATTGCTCAGCACAAGATGTACACCGACAAGATACGATCATTTCAAGAAGGATTTAAAAAAAATCAGGAATTTATTTTATCGTTTGAAGTCATTGACTTTATTGAGGATTGGATCCTTAACCATGTTACCGGCGAGGATAAGAAATATACAAAATGTTTCAATGAGCATGGCCTTAGTTGAAGATTTATATATTAAATTTTGAATATGGTATGATTTTTTGGTATTGGAAAAAATATAATAAATCTGGTATAATATGCTTATGAACAAGCATATTTTTATTTTGGATAACGATGCTAATGTTTTGGCTGCGCTTGCGGCAAAACTCTGTGAAACCGGGTTTGATTTGGCAACAAGCGCAGGCTCGGAAGACAGCGAGCTTTTGCTTGAGCAGATAAGAAATGCCGGCCCCAAACTCATTGTTCTTGACGTTGATCATCCTCAATTTGACGGCATGGATTTGGTTTTAAACATACGGGCGGATGATGAATTGTCAAAAAGCCACATGCTTGTTTATACGGAAAACAGAGAAGTGCCGAAAGTTACGAAATTGGAAAACATGGGCGTGGAATTCTTTTATTCCAAACACAATACGAATGTTGATGAGATGGTAAAAATTATCACAAAAATATTTAATAATATTATAAAAAAATGACCATAAAAAAAGCTTCAATCATTTTGGCGATTTTGGCAATCATCGTTATCGCCGTAATTTATATGATCGTGCCCAAAAAGAGCACGGAAACCTATACCACCGAAAAGGCGCTGATGGGCGATATCATACAGACGGTCAGCGAGACCGGAACAGTCAAGGCCAAAGATGAGCTTAACTTAAGCTTTCCGGCTGGGGGAAAGATCAGCAAGTTGAGTGTAAAAGTCGGCGACGCGGTTGTTTCCAATCAGATTTTGGTTGAGCTGGATAAAAGCGATTTAGATATCAAAAGACTTCAGGCAGAGGCCAGCCTTGATGTGGCCAAGAGCAGCCTGCAAAAAATGCGAGCCGGAGCGACCAAAGAAGAGGTCGCGGTTGTGGAGGCGGGCGCGAATCAAGCTGAGACGGCATATAATGCCGCCAAGAATGATTATGCGCAAACGAAAAAATCAGCCGACACAACTGTAGCGCAAGCCGAAAAAACCCATTCTGATTTGGCAAGCGGAGGAGCCTCTGATGTGACCAGAGAGGAACAGGCGGTTGTTTCTGCTGAGGACAGTTTGCACAACGCCAAAAGCACATATCAAGACGCCATATACAACAGCCTCTCCGATTCATTGGTGGCGATGAAAAACAATCTTTCAGTCGCCAACACGGCTTTGGACAATGTCAATCGGACCATCACGGATGCTGACGGAAAAGATTTTATCAGCAAAGAGAACCCGACATTTCTTGCTCTTACCAATCAGTATTATGGCGAGGCCATGCTTATGGTCGCGCCTCTTAGAAGTTCAATTGATGCCGAAACGATTTCAAAAAATCAAGATATGATTTTGAAGCTGGTAAGCGATGCCGGAAGCCTTATGAACAAAACCCTTTCCTCTCTGGCAAATTGTTATAAATCATTGGAGAACAGCGTAACCAACGGTTCTTTTACGCAAACTAGAATTGATACTTTAAAGTCGACGATCAGCGCTCAACAGACTGCCGTATCCGCCGGTATTTCCGGAATTGAAGCCGTCAAGCAAAGGCTTAGCGATGCGATTTTAACGTATAACACCCAAGTAACGGCCGCTGACAATGCTTTAAAATCAGCGCAAGCGGGATACGCAGATGCTTTGGAAAATGCTAAAAATGCCTTGAGTACCGCTCAAATAAACAGAGAAAAGCAGCTGGTTGCCGCGCAATCAGCGATTGATGGAGCGTATCAGGCCTGGCAGGTGGCAGTGGCCCAGCTAAAGAAGGTAAAAGCTCCGGCGAATGCATATGATGTGTCGCTGGCAGAAGCGCAGGTTCGGCAAGCGGAAGCCTCGCTTAACACCATTTTAAAACAAATTGAAGATTGCGAGTTGCGTTCTCCGGTCGCGGGAGTGGTGACGAAGAGCAATTATGAGCAAGGTGAGCAGGTGGCGGCCGGCAGTCCCGTGATTTCGGTTTTAAGCGGCGGAATGTTCGGGATTGAAGTCCTCGTTTCCGAAGCGGATATCGCCAAGGTAAAGATCGGCGATGCCGTCATGATCACTTTGGATGCGTATGGCGAAGACGTGAAATTTCCCGGCCAAACAATTTTCATTGAGCCGGCGGAAACGAACGTCCAAGATGTCATCTACTATAAAATTGACATCAGTTTTGATCCGGACGGCAAAGAGATAAAGTCAGGCATGACGGCGAACGTGACCATCACGACTGCCGAAAAGAAAAATGTTTTAAACATTCCTTTTCGGGCGGTGATTGATAACGGCGCTGACGGAAAAACCGTAAAATTGCTTGTGAACAATCAGGTTCAGGAAGCGAAGATTGAGATCGGTCTCAAGAGCGACGAGGGAAAGGTGGAGGTGCTGAGCGGAGTTAAGGAAGGGGATTTGATTATAACTTACACGACACAGAAATAATTAACCATAAACATGCTGATAAAAGTTGAAAATTTAACGAAAAAATTCCAAACAGGAGATATAACAACCAAGGTGCTCTGCGGAATTTCTTTTTCCATGGAGAAAGGCGATTTTGTTTCCATCATGGGTCCTTCCGGGTCCGGGAAATCCACATTGATGCATATTTTGGGACTTTTGGATACCATCTCCGGCGGCGAATATTATTTTAACGATAAGAAAACTTCTGAGTTAAATGATGATCAACTGGCCCTTTTAAGGAATGAAGAAATCGGTTTTGTTTTTCAGGCCTTCAATCTTTTACCTCGGACCACGGTTTTAGATAACGTCAAATTGCCGCTTACATACTCAAAAAAAAGATTTTCCGGAGATAAAAGAGCGCGAGAAGTTTTGGAAAGCGTCGGATTGTCGCATCGGCTGCACTATTTCACCAATCAGATATCCGGAGGAGAAAAACAGAGAGTTGCGATTGCCAGAGCTTTGGTAAACCATCCTTCGGTAATTTTCGCCGATGAACCGACTGGAAACCTTGATTCCGTGTCAGGCATTCAGGTGATGGAAATCCTTCAGAAATTAAATGATGCCGGCAACACGATCATTCTGGTCACGCATGAGACTTTTACCGCTGAACATGCGAAGCGGATTATAAAAGTGCGGGATGGACTGATTGTTGAAGATTCTCAAGTGGCAAATCGCCGTATCGCCCGCGATGGACAGAATCTGAAATAAATTATGATAAATTATATACGTCAGGCCGTTACCTTGTCGCTCAAAGCACTTCTTGCCAACAAAACGAGAAGTGTTTTAACTATGCTTGGCATCGTGATCGGAGTGGGAGCGGTCATCGTCATCATGTCGGTGGGAGCCGGAGCGCAGAGCTTGATTCTTAATCAGATAAAATCTTTGGGTACCAACATCGTCGGGATCTTGCCGGGAAATTCCGGCGAAGATGGGCCGCCGACTTCTGTTATGGGGATTGTTATCACAACACTGACTTATGATGATATCATGGCTCTGAAAAAGGAAAGCAATGTTCCAAGCGTGGAAGAGGTGGTTGCATATTCTACGACTGCGGCCAAATTGGAATGGGGAACGAACAGCTATGAGGGGACTTTGAGCGGCTGTACGGTCGGTTATCTGGATGTAGAGGGCGGGGAAGTGGAAAAAGGAAGATTTTTTACCAAAGAAGAAGAGCGGAATCTGTCAAAAGTCGTGGTGCTTGGAAGCCAGGTTAAGGAGGAACTTTTTGGCAACTCAGAAGCTACGGGGCAAAGAATCAAGATAAAAAAACATTCCTTTGAGGTGATTGGCGTTATGAAGGAAAGAGGGACGGTCGCTTTTCAGAGTTATGATGATAAAATTTTAATTCCGATCATTACGGTCCAGAAGCTTATTGCCGGAGTAAACCACGTGGGGATGGCTAGGATAAAAATAGATTCGCCGGAAAATGTGGATCGCGCCATTCTGGACATCAAGACCACATTGCGCGAAAGACATGATATCAGCGATCCAACCGGAAAAGACGATGATTTTACAGTTAGAAGCACCGCGCAGGCGCTTGATATCATCACAACTGTCACCAACGCGTTGAAATATTTTTTAGCGGCAATGGCGGCTTTGTCTTTGTTGGTCGGCGGCATCGGCATCATGAACATCATGCTGGTTTCAGTCTCAGAGCGGACCAGAGAAATCGGCCTTCGGAAAGCCGTGGGAGCGAACAATTCCAACATCATGAATCAGTTTCTGATGGAAGCGGTTACGGTTACATTGCTCGGCGGGATTGTCGGCATGATCGGCGGCGTCATCATTTCGTTTTTGATTGCGGTGGTCGCCAATTATCTTGAGTATAATTGGGAATTTGTGGTTTCATTCTTGTCGATTTTTTTAGCCATTGGAGTTTCCGCGGCCGTGGGGTTGGTTTTTGGCTTATATCCCGCAAGAAAAGCCTCACGCTTGGAGCCGGTTGAGGCTTTAAGGTATGAATAAGCGTCATTTTATCAAGCGTTTATGATAATTTTTACTTCCGCCAAATCGGCAATCATTTCCATGTTCGCCAACAAAATGCGAACGTTTTTGACAATCCTGGGAATTGTGGTTGGCATAGCCAGCGTGATTGTCGTTTATTCGGCGGGAGCCGGCATTGAAGGGTTGATTTTAGGACAGATGGAAAGTTTCGGCACGGATATCATCAATACGGAGATAAAAATTCCCACCAACAACAAAGTCTCAAATATGAGTTCAGCCGGGGCAACTGATTTGGCCCAAGGTGTGCAGATAACCACGTTAACGCTGGATGATATGTCTGCCGTGCGCAAACTTTCAAATGTTAAAAATGCCTATACCATGATCATGAGCCAGGAACAGATAAGCTATGGCAATGAACTTAAGAAAGGATTTATCATCGGCACCAACAACACATTCATTGAAGTCGATAAGAGCAAGGTCGCTGAAGGAAGGTTTTTTACGGAAGAAGAAGATAAGTCTTTAACGCAAGTCGTGGTGCTTGGTTCAAAGATGAAAGAGAAATTGTTCGGTTTAAACGATGCGATTGGGAAAATGGTCAAGATCAGAAAGACAAAATTCAGAGTGATTGGAGTGATGGCGGAAAGGGGGGCGGTTATGGGGATGGATTTTGATGATATGATTTATGTGCCGGCCAGAACTTTGCAGAAGAAAGTCATGGGTATAGATTATGTTCAAAGCTTCATCTCGCAAGTTGTCAATGTTAATCGCGCTGAAGAAACCGCAATGGAGATAAGAACACTTTTAAGGGAAAGGCATGATATTGCCGTTAAAAATGTTGACGACTTCAACAAGGACGATTTTCGGGTTGTGACCATGAAAGAGATGATGGATTTGATGGGAACGATCACCGGGGCGATAACTTTGCTGCTTCTGGCCATTGTTGTAATTTCACTGGTGGTGGGCGGAGTCGGGATCATGAACATCATGTACGTGATTGTCAGCGAAAGAACCGGAGAAATCGGCCTCAGGAAAGCCGTGGGAGCGAAATACACTGATATCATGTGGCAGTTTCTGGTTGAGTCTATCCTGATAACTGTGATGGGTGGAATTGTTGGAGTGGGGCTGGGAATTTTTATTTCTTTTCTGATTTCAATTGGTGCAAATTCAAATGGGTTAGATTGGAGATTTCAGATACCGGCAAAATCAATTTTTGTCGCGCTCGGTTTTTCTTCTTTTTTCGGCATTGTTTTTGGTCTATATCCCGCCAGAAAAGCCGCCCGGCTTGATCCGATTGCGGCTTTAAGGAAAGAATAGCGGTAAAAGCGGTTTATAATTATATGTATGTTAACAAAATACCGTTTAAAGCGGTATTTTTGGTACCTTGAAAAATCCATTCAGTGCTGTTATAATTTATTTGTGTTTTAAAGGGAAAAGCTTTAAATTATGCTCATTAAACGTGAACATGATAAAATCAATTTTCTCGAGATTTTTGATTTTGGAAAAGAATTATATAAAAATCTTCCACCGGTAAAAAAGAGAAGAAGGCGGAAGCTTACCGCAAGATTCATAAAATATTTTTTTATAATTTTTTTGGCATTCGTGATCATCTTTTTCGGCTGGAATTTTTTTGTCGCAAAAAACATAGAACCGACCGTGCAGGATATTATTCCGGCAGAAACCGGTGCCATTCAAGATGATAATTTAACGATCTCCTTTTTAAGCAGCCTTCCCGCCGCTGTCCGGCCAAAAATAAGTAAAAGTTTTGAATATTCAATTGATCAGGATGTCAATGGATTTTTTTCTCTTTTGAAATTGAATTACGCGTACCCCGAAACGAGCAATGACGGCCAAAAAACTTATCAGGACAAAGTTTCAATTTATGCGCCTTTGGGAAGCATTCTGACCGGGGCGGATGGCTTTAAAGACGGGATCGTAACGAGCATGGTAAAAAACAATCGGACAGTGTTTGCGGGCGAGATCATTGTCAGGCAAGGGGAAATCGCAAACGCGCGCTTAAGTTATAAGCTGCCCGATAAAAATTTTGAGATCGGAAAATGCCGCGGCTATCAGCTTAAAGTTCAAAATTCCCAAACGGATCAGCTTGACCCTCTGGCTGTAAATTTAAGATTTAAAAAAAATATCAAAGATTTTTTACCTTCAGGATTTAACGTTTATTCTGATGCGAACAGCGTGAGGTGGGAAACTGATTTATCAGCAAAAATGGAATTCATCGTAGATTTTTATTAACAAGCAAGCGTAAACCTTATGTTTATAAAAAGAATCGGAATTGATTTGGGAACAACTTATACCTTGGTTCATTTACCGAAGCGCGGCATCGTCATAAATGAGCCGAGCGTAGTCGCTGTCTCCGTCGCGGATAAAAAGATTTTAGCCGTGGGCAACGAAGCGAAAGATATGCTGGGGCGGACTCCGGACGCGATCATCGCGGTCAAGCCTTTGAAAGACGGAGTGATCGCAGATTACCGAACGACCGAAGCGATGCTCCGGTATTTTATCAACAAAGCGGTCGGCGGCGTCAGGCTTTTTCGGCCGGAAGTCATGGTCGCTGTGCCGGCCGGAATTTCATCCACTGAACGCCGGGCTGTGATTGATGCCACCATCGCCGCCGGAGCCAAAGCCGCTTACATCATCAAAGAGCCGGTGGCCGCCGCCATTGGAGCCGATATACCGATCGGATCCGCCAGCGGACATATGATCATTGATATTGGAGGAGGAACCGCCGAAATGGCGGTCATTTCGCTTGGGGGCATTGTTTCCGCCACGTCCGTGCGCGTGGGGGGCAACAAGTTTGATGAGGCAATTGTGGAGTTTATCAGAAAAAAATATAATTTAGCCATCGGAGAAAGGACGGCTGAAGACGTAAAGATCAACATTGGATCAGCCCTGTATCTGGAAAACAAATTGTCGCAAGAGATCAGAGGGCGCGATATCTTAACCGGCCTCCCCAGATGCATCACCGTCAACTCCAACGATGTTACGGAAGCCTTGCAGAATGAATTGGAAGCAATCATCATGGCGGCTAAGAAAGTTTTGCATGAAACGCCGCCGGAACTGTCAGCTGACATCATGGATAAAGGCATGGTGCTTACAGGAGGTAGCTCTCTTCTTAGAAACATTGATCAGCTTCTTTCCAGAACGACCGGAGTGCCTTCATACATAGCTGACGAAGCCTTGTTATGCGTAGCGAAAGGAACTGGCATTGCGCTGGATAATCTTGACAGTTATAAAAGATCCATCTTGGCTACAAAGTAATTTAAATATATGGTCATCGGCATTGATGCCAGCAGAGCAAATTTAAGCCATAAGAGCGGACCGGAATGGTATTCATATTACATGATCAGGTGGCTTGCAAAGCTGGACGACAAGAATGAATATATTTTATACACCAACAAACCGTTGACTGGCGGCTTGCTTGATTTGACAACTGAGCAATATGATGAAAGCGATGGCGAAGACATTGCGCCCTCCCCAGTTGACAGGAGCGGATTTCAAAAGATAAAAAGTCCGTATGGAAATTTTCGGGCCAAAATTTTGCAGTGGCCATTCAAATATTTTTGGACGCAAGGACGTTTTAGCCTGGAAATGATTTTTTACCGCCCCGATGTTCTTTTTGTCCCTGGTCATGTGCTGCCTCTGATTTGTCCGCGCAAATCAATCGTTACCATCCACGATATCGGGCTTAAAGACAAAATTTATGATTATCGCGAAGGGCTGATTGGCTCGTTTGGATCAAAGCGAAGAAGGTTTTTGAATATGATTGTCGGGATCTTGTCTTTGGGCAAATATCAAGTGAATGCCCTGGATTATCTGGAATGGTCAACAAACTTCGCGGTCAAGCATGCAAAAAAGATCATTGTCGCATCAAATTCCACCAAAGATGATCTGTTGCATAATTTTAAATGTCCCGTAGAGAAAATAACCGTTATACCCAACGGCTATAACAAGCTGCTATATAAGAAGGTTGATGATGAAAAAAAGATCGCAGAGATTTTAAACAAATATGGGATTGAAAAGCCTTATATATTTTTTATCGGCCGCCTGGAAAGAAAAAAAAATATTCCGGCGCTGATTGAGGCGTTTGCAATGCTGAAAGAGCGGCGTAAGGGTTTAAAGCATAAGCTGGTGATGGTGGGCGATGCCAGCTTTGGTTATGATGAGATAAAATACATGATCGCTGAATTTGAACTGATGGATGATGTCATCATGCCTGGCTGGATAAGCGAGCTTGATATCCCTTATATTTATAACGGCGCCGATGCTTTTGTTTTCCCATCTAAATGCGAAGGGTTTGGAATACCGCTTCTGCAAGCAATGGCTTGTGGAATACCAATCGCCGCGTCCAATGTTACAGCCATTCCGGAAGTGGTGGGGGAAGCAGCTATGCAATTTGATCCCAGATATGTGCATTCCATCGCCGAAGCTTTAGACCGGGTGCTTGAAGATGAAGAGCTGAGACAGAAACTGATTTTATCAGGCCTTGAAAGAGTTAAAGATTATTCTTGGGAAAAAACCGCCCGCAAAACATTAAATGAATTATTAAATTTATAGATTAATTTTTATCAGCGCTATCAGCGCCATCAGTTTAATCAGAGTAAAAATGAGCTTTGTCCATCTCCATGTGCACACTCACTATTCATTGCTTGACGGTCTAACCAAGATCGATGAGTTGATTGAGCGCGCAAAAAGCGAAGGTTCTCCGGCTGTCGCCATCACTGACCATGGCTCTCTTTATGGCGTCATTGAATTTTATCAAAAGTGCAAGAAAGCCGGAATCAAGCCGATCATCGGCGTGGAGACGTATTTAGCCCCAGTTTCCAGGCTGAACAAGATAACGAAAGATGATGAGAAGAACAGCTATCATCTCTTGCTTCTGGCTAAAGATAACATCGGTTATAAAAATCTTTTAAAGCTGGTGTCAATCGCTTATTTGGAAGGTTTTTATTATAAGCCGAGGATAGACTGGGAAGTTTTGCAAAAACATCATGAAGGCCTGATTGCATGCTCGGCTTGTCTGGGCGGTGAAATCCCGACTTTAATCCGCCACGGAAAAGAAGAAAAAGCCAAAGCCAGGATTTTGGAATATAAAGAACTCTTTGGCGAAGGCAATTATTATCTGGAGCTGATGCACCACCTGAATCTTCCCGAGCAGATTAAAGTCAATGCCGCCTTGAAAAGATTCTCAAAAGAACTGGGAGTGCCGTTGGTGGCAACCAATGATATCCATTATCTGGATAAAAAAGATGACGAAGCGCAAGACATTCTTTTATGCCTGCAAAACAAGAAAAAGCGGGAAGACGCTGACAGGATGAATATGCTTGGGGGCGATTATTCAATGCGGCCCAATCGCCAAATGATCAATGACTTCAAAGATGTTCCGGAAGCGATTGAAAACACTTTGAAGATTGCGGAAAAATGCAATGTGGAAATTGAGCTCGGGAAAATTCAGCTGCCTTACTTTGAAGTGCCAGATGGTTTTGACACCGATTCATATCTGAGGAAAATTTGTGAAGACGGCGTCATGATCCGGTACGGAAAAACATATGCGGAAATTGATCAAGAGATAAGAGACAGGATGGACTACGAACTGTCTGTTATCAAGAAGATGGGATGGCCGTCATATTTTTTGATTGTTGCCGATTTCGTCGGCTGGGCAAAAAAGCAGAGCATTGTGGTTGGGCCGGGAAGGGGATCGGCTGCCGGTTCTTTGGTCTGTTTTTTAACGGAAATCACAAATTTGGATCCGCTTAAGTATGGATTGCTTTTTGAAAGGTTTTTAAATCCGGACAGGATATCCATGCCTGATATTGATCTTGATTTCGCCGATGTCAGGCGCGACGAAGTGATAAAATATGTTGAGGGCAAATACGGCAAAGACCATGTTTCCCAAATCATCACCTTCGGTACCATGGCGGCGCGCGCCGCTGTCAGGGACGTGGGAAGGGTTTTGGGCGCGCCTTATGATTTTTGCGATAAGCTGGCCAAGGCCATCCCGATGTTTACCAATTTGGAAACGGGGCTTAAGACCGTGCCGGAACTCAAAGATTTTTACAAGAACAATGAGATGGCGAAAAAGATCATTGATTATGCCTTGCGCCTGGAAGGAGTGGCCCGCCACGCTTCCACTCATGCTTGCGGCGTTCTGATCACAGAAAAACCTTTGAATGAATACGTGCCGCTGCAATTTGCGTCGTCTGCCGACAGAAGCGTCGTCTCCCAGTATTCTTTGCATCCGGTTGAAGATTTGGGCCTCCTGAAAATGGATTTCCTTGGCCTGAAAAATCTTACCATAATTGAATCAGCCATCAGGATCATAAAAAAAACCAGGGGGATTGACATTGAAATTGAAAAGATTCCATTGGACGATCAAGATACCTACAAGCTTTTTCAAGATGGCGAAACAACGGGGGTTTTCCAGTTTGAATCCAGCGGCATGAAAAGATATTTGCGCGAGCTCAGGCCAACGGAATTTGAAGATATCATCGCCATGGTTGCTTTGTATCGTCCTGGTCCGATGGAATGGATTCCTGATTATATCGCGGGAAAACAAGGAAGAAAAAAACCTGCTTATCTTCATGAAAAATTGGAGCCCATTTTGGCCAAGACTTATGGAGTTGCCATTTATCAAGAGCAAGTCATGCAGATGGCTCGCGATCTGGCGGGATTTACGATGGCTGAAGCCGATGTGCTTAGAAAAGCCGTGGGTAAGAAAATTGAGAAGCTTCTCAACAAGCAGAAAGAAAAATTCATTGACGGCTGCGTCCAGAATGGCATATCATCAGATCTGGCAAAAAAGATTTTTTCGTTTATTGAACCGTTTGCCGGCTACGGATTTAACCGTTCGCATGCCGCTTGCTATGCGATGATCGGATATCAGACTGCATACCTTAAAAAGCATTTTCCCACAGAGTTCATGGCAGCGCTTCTGACATCTGACCAGCAGAACACCGACCGAGTGGCCATTGAGATTGATGAATGCCAGCGGATGGGCATTGAAGTGACAAGGCCGGACATCAATCAGTCCTTTGAATCATTTACCGTGGTAACCAGCGGTACGGATAAGAACGAAAGCGCTCAGGAGGGCGAGAAAGTGAACAAGATCCGTTTTGGACTCAATGCGATCAAAAACATCGGAGAGCATATCGCTAAGGAATTTATTGATGAGCGGAAGAAAAACGGTCCGTATAAAAGCATAAGCGACCTTCTGGAAAGGATCACTGATAAAGATATGAACAAAAAATCATTGGAGAGCCTTATCAAGACCGGCGCTTTGTCAAAATTCGGAGAACGCGGATATCTGCTCGGCAACATTGAAAATTTGCTGGCATACAACAAAGAGATCGTGAAAACAAAAAACAATGGACAGACAAGCTTGTTTTCCGATACCCCTCTCGTAGCAGATTCAAAAATCAAGATGGATGATTGCCCGCCAACAGGCAAACAAGAAAAATTAGCTTGGGAAAAAGAACTCCTCGGGCTGTATATCACCGCCCATCCTTATTCCGATTACAAAAAGCATTTGGCGCATTTAACTTCACCGCTTAAATCTTTAAATGCTCTGGGCAATGACAAACAGGTGAATGTAGCCGGAATAATCGTAAAGATTCAGAAAATAATCACCAGAAACAACCAGGCGATGCTGTTTGTTAAGATTGAAGATGACGGCGGAAGCGCCGAAGTGCTTATTTTCCCAAATCTGTACAAGACCACTTATACTGTCTGGGAGGAGGGGAAAGCGATTATCTGCCAAGGAAAAACCTCAAACAAGGATCAGGATATAAAAATTTTAGCCAATACCGCCATGCGCGTCAGTTTAAAAAAGATCAATGAAGTTTTGGATAAATTTAAAAAAGCGGATTTTGGCGCTAGCTTAGGTTCGCACGCGAGTTCATACGCCAACGGCGGCGACTTGAGAATCATTTTTGGAGAGGGTATAAGCGCGCAAGGCCTTGAAAAGTTAAAGGAGATTTTTTCCAAGCATAAAGGGGAAAATAAGGTATATTTTGAAATTAATTTGAATGGAGAAAAAAAGATCATTGAGACGGAATTTTTTGTGAACAACGGACCCTTCTTGATAACTGAAATAAAAAATCGACTGGGAGAGAAAATCCAATTGGCAAAAATGAAATGAGCGGTTAGACTTTTTTCATGTATGATGTTATAATAAATTCAGAATAAATTTAAAATGCTTTATTTAAATTTTAAATAAGGACGAAAAAATTTTATGCCTCTTAAAGAATCAATAAAAATTCCGGTGGAAGATTTGGATGCAATTGAAGAAGGTGTTTCCACCAAAAAAACCAAGAAAGAGCCTGCCGTTAAAAAGCCGTTGGCTGCTGTAAAAAAACCAAAGCCCGAAAAAAAATCAACGGCAAAAACTTTTCCAAAAGCGATCGTACCTGATATGGACGAGGCCGTCCCTTTGAAGCCGGTAAAGAAGTTTTCGTCGTCGGCGGCAAGCGCTGAGGAAAAGATTGAAAAGATTTTTTCAGAAAAAAGCAATTTGGTGAAAGATGTGATCACGAAAGAAGAAAAAAAAGATGCGGACGAAGAGACCGGGAAGGAAGAGAAGGAAACGGTTGTGCGCGAAGTAAAGCACAATATAAAAATGTACAAAAAAATCGCTTATTTTTTTATTTTTTTGACGGCGATCCTTGTTTTGGGAGTGATATATTTTTCAGTAGCCAAGGTAAAAATAACCTTAATCCCGAATCAAGAAAGAATCAGCAACAATATGATTTTTGACGTGGTTGATATGGACAACCAAGCTTTCGCCGGCACGAATTCAATCAAAGGGCTTGTAAAAAACATCAGCATAACGAAAGAAAAAGAATATGACGCGACAGGCGAAGAGGTTATCGGAGAGGAAGCGGTTGGAATTGTTAACATAATAAACAATTATTCAAAAAATCAGCCCTTGGTGGCCACAACCAGGATAATTTCAGCCGATGGGAAGCTGTTTAGGCTGAAAAACACGGTGAACATCCCGGCAGGAGGGACTATAAGCGTAGAGATTTACGCCGATGAACCAAGCGCAGAAATGGCGATTGATCCGACAAAATTTACCATTCCCGGACTTTGGGCAGGACTGCAGGATAAAATTTTTGCAGAAAGCAAAGAAGCGGTTGTTTATCAAAAAAAGGTAAAAAAATATGTTGTTGATTCAGATACGGAAAACACCATCCGTGATTTGAAGGAGCGAATGTTAACGGAAGCAAAAATAAAAGTTAATGAGGATTATAAAGATTATGGACAGATCTTGTATAAGATTGATGAAGATTCTATCAAATATTCAGTAAATGCCAAAACAGGCGATGTGCTTGATAAATTTATCGCTTCCATGGATGCGAAAATAGTGGTGGTGGCATTTAACAATGAACAAGCCGCGAACATGGCTCAAGATAAATTTGTTTCCTCTTTGCCTGAAAGCAAGGAAATGATCAGCTTTGACAAAGAAAATATAATTTACGCCCTAAACAGCTATAACGAGAGTGAAGGGTCAGCTGTTATCAGCGCGACCTTTGAGGGGAAGGTGAGTCTAAAGCAAGATTATGACATTATACAATTGGAAAATATCATTGGCCTCAATGAACGTCAGCTTGAAACTTATCTTTCAAGCATACCTGAAATTGCCGGTTTTGAAGTTATGTTTTATCCCTCATTCATAAAAAGAGTGCCGAAACTTAACGACAGAATTCAAATTGAAATAAAGAAATAAAGCAAATTTTGATAAATTATATTTTTAATAAAAGCAATCAGCTAATGTTTGCTTTTATTTTTTTTTGCTAATAACAAATAAATTTTTGAATATTATAAAAAAACAGAAAAATACATCTTTAAATGTTGACATATATAAAAAAATATGTTATATTAATATATAAATCTTTTTAGATTAAAGCTAATAAAATTAAATTTTTATGAAAAATTCTATAGAAAAAATAATCATTTTTATGCTGTTAATGATACTGAGCGCGCTTATGCCTTTGAATGTGATTGCCGCCAGCGGTATAAATTTTTTGAATATCGCCGAAGAAATAACAGGCGATCAAGAAGTAACGATCAGTTGGACAACTGACGTGCCGACATTTGGGAAAATGATTTTCGGTAAATCCGCCGGATCTTTATCCAACACCATTGAAGAAAACAAAAGCGCTGTAAAATATCATAAAATAGCAATTGGCAATTTAGCCGCAGATGATAAATATTTTTATAAAATTATCGGTTATAACGCCAACAGCAAGAGCGAGACATTTGTGCGGTCTTTTGAAACAAAAGACCTGGTCGGAAGCAGCATTCCTCCGCAAATTTCAAATTTTGAGATTAAATATATTTCTGCAACAGCCGCCACCATATCCTGGAACACAGATACTCTCGGTTCTTCATATGTTGAATACGGCATAGGCGGGCTGTATAACAAAAAAGCCAACAACAACAAAAAAGTGTTGGAGCATCTGGTGATCTTAAAGAATCTTGCTCCCGGCACTTCTTATAACATAAGAATATCATCAGCCGATGACAACAAGCTCGTAAGTTCTTTGCATTATAAAAATTTTACGACTTATGAAAGAGAGCAGAAAAATGAAAAGAAGCTCTTGGTAACTCATTTGCGCCCCAATGGGCCAAGCGATACGCAGCTATCTTCAAAAGTAATGGTTGTCACTTTTAAAACCGGCAACTATGCCAATGGTGCGCTTACTCTGAAGGGCCAAAAAAAAGGAAGCAAAACATTGAAGGCCGCCCTTGTTTACGGGGTGGATCACATGTTTGTTTTTACTGATTTGGAACCTGATTCATGCTATACTTTATATATCAACATGAAGGATATATTCGGAAATTCATTCAAAAATGAATATGCGATTTGTACTCCTTTAAATTCAAAGACAATCATTGACAGTGAAGAAACCAACACCACTTTTTATTCATACGGCAACTCAAAGGAAGTTTTTGAAACAAGTGACAGCATCATTGTGGCGGGCGTTGACTATGAAAGATATCCGGGCGTACGTTCCATCCTGAAAACTGCTGATTCTTCCAAAATATGGCTGATATCCAGAAATCAAAGACACCAAATTGTGTCAGCCGCTTCTTTGAAGGAGTATGGATTTTCCAATTCCGATGTTAAGACCACCAGCTGGCCGGAGATCGCAAGATATCCGGAAGTCCATCTTGTTAAGTCTCCTGATTCTGCAACCGTCTTTTATATAAGCCAAAGAGCAAACGGCAATTGGATGAAAATCGCCTTGCCCTCGCCGGCTGTCTTTAACTCCTATGCGTCCAACAAATGGGGAAACATTGTCACAATCAGCCAGTCAGACTTGGATTCATACCAAGAAATTAAATTTGTTAAAACCTTGGGTAAAGATGTTTTTTACCTTAATCAGGGCAAGAAACAGCTTATATCAGAATCAACGTTTAAAAGGAATGGCTTTAACACCGCTGATATTTTAACAATCAGCCAAACCCATTTAAATTTTTACCCGGCAGGGGGAAATTATAATTAAAGTAATACATGATACTTTCAATTGACACTTCAAAAAGTCCCATAATCGCCCTGGCCTTAAGGGAACAAGAACACATGATTGCGCATGTAGAATTTGAAGCCAAGCATTCTCAGGCCGAAAAATTGTTGCCGGCGATTGAACGTTTGTTGCGGGACAATGGATTGTCCTTGAATGATATCAGTAAAGTTAGTGTAAAAAGTTCAGGCGATTCTTTTACGTCTCTCAGGATCGGCGTCGTTACCGCAAACTCCTTAGCATACGCCTTGGGTGTTCCTGTAACAAACGAAAAAGAACGGAACATAAAAATTGAAAATATAAATTTGGTTAATCCGAATTATTCAGAGGAACCGCGAATAACACAGCCCAAAAAATAAGATTGTGGATGAAATGTTGAAAAAGGGCATATTCAGTTTATTAAAAAGTGGATAAAATACCCACCTTAAAAGGAGGGTATTTTTTTTGTTATTTTTTATTTAAATATTAGTTATATTTATGTGGTGGGAGAGTGTTGACTTTAGGTAGAAAGTGGTATATACTAAAAGTAAGTTGGTGATAAGTGGGGAATTATGGAGAATCACCAAAGATCCTCTCATGCAGAAAGCACGAGAAAGGTAAAACAAAAATAAAAGAGCGAAAACAAAAATTAAAATAAGGACTGGCCTAGACAATTCGCGCCGGTCAAAAACAAAATAAAACAAAAAGAAAAAAAGCATGGGGATGCTTAAATCTTTAAAAAATTAAGGCGAAGAAGGGGTCTGATCATTAGGGGAAATCCTAGAGATCGGCCTCCTCTTTCGTCCTAAAACGGACGACTGCCAATGCTTGTCGTGTACAATTCAAAATCCTCATGCGCAGATATTGATTTTCGGTATCTGCGCTTGTAGTTGCCAAAATACGAATTTAGCAGCTTTTAACCACTGAATCAATGTTCATCGGTGAATATAAACACAACTTAGACGACAAAGGCAGGATGGCTGTCCCGGCCAAATTCCGCGATCAGCTTAAAAGCGGCGCGGTGGTTACGCGCGGCATTGATAGCTGCCTTTTTTTATATTCAAAAGAGGCTTGGGAAAAGATTGCCGTAAAATTATCAAATCTGCCGGTAAGCCAAGCCAAGGCCAGGGCTTTTTCACGCTTGATGCTTGCGGGAGCCATGGATGTAAATGTTGACAGTCAAGGCAGGATAAATATACCCGATTACCTTTCCAGATATGCCGGGCTCAAGAAAAAAGCCGTTGTTGCAGGGCTTTTTGATCGTTTGGAAATATGGGATGAAGATGCATGGGAGAAATATAAAACCGGAGCGGAAAAAGAAAGCGCGGAAATCGCGGAAACACTGGGAGAAATGGGAGTTTGATGGATTAAAAAAATTGAAGAAAATCATATATGACAAAAATAAAATGTAAAACAAAAACAAAAAATGATTCTAAGAAATTGCGGGTAAAAATCATCAAAGCCCCCTTGGTAAGCACTGAGCAATTGAGGCAGATCATTTTTTTCCGCAGCTGCGCAATCGTGCTTTAAGCATCATCAATGAGATAAAGCACAGCTAAAATTCTCTTATGGAATATAGACATGTGCCAGTTATGCTTAAAGAGGTGTTGGAATATCTAGAGCTTAAGAATGGCGACAGAATCATTGATTGCACCTTGGGGGGAGGCGGATATACTTTTGCGATTGCGGAAAATATTTTTCCTGATGGAAAAATCTTAAGTTTTGATCTGGACAGGCTGGCGATTGATAATGCTGCAATAAAAATAAAAGGATCAAAATTTGAAGAAAAAAATAACATAAAAATCGTAAATGAAAATTTTAAAAATTTACATAAGATTGTTAAAACCAGTTGGTCGCAAGAAGGGGATCGGGGCATTGATGGGATTGTGCTCGATCTTGGTTTATCATCAGCTCAACTCGAAGACCGGTCTCGTGGATTCTCTTTTCAGCTGGATGCACCGTTAGACATGGCTTTTGAAAAAAACGGCAGCTTTGAAAGCACGGTTAAGATTGTCAACAAATACAAAGAAAAAGAAATTGAAAGCATCTTAAGGGAATACGGAGAAGAAAAATTTTCCCGATCAATCGCCCGAGCCATCATTTTGAAAAGAAAAGACGGGGAGATCAAGACAACCAAGGAGCTTACGGAGATCATCGGCAAGGCGGTGCCAGCCGGATATCGCAACCACAAAAAAGTTAATTTTGCCACCAAAACATTTCAAGCCTTAAGGATAGCGACAAACGGAGAATTGGATAGCTTAAGCGAGATTTTGCCTCAAGCTATCAGCGCCCTGAAGTCCGGAGGAAGAATCGTGGTTGTTTCATACCATAGCCTTGAAGATCGGATCGTAAAAAGATTTTTTAAGAAAGAAAGCCTTGATTGTATTTGTCCAAAAGAAGTTCCTGAATGCCGATGCGATCACCAAGCCTCAATCAGAATCATAACCAAAAAAGCGCTTGCGCCGACAACCGAGGAAATATCCATAAACAGAAGAGCCAGAAGCGCAAAGCTGAGGGTAGCGGAAAAATTATAAGAATATTTAAAATAAAAATGTTTCAAAACAAAAATTACAACACAAAAACAAAATATAGCAACAACAAAAAATCACAAAAAATCAGGTTGACTTGGAAGTTGGCGAATAAAGCGATAACGATTTTGGCGGTTTTCAGTGCGGTATATTTTGTGATATGCGTCAATAGCATTGCCACCAAAGGATTTTTGATCAAAGATTTGAAAATCAGGGTGAAGCAGATATCTGAAGAGAATCAAAAAATTGAATTGCAGGCTGCGGAATTGAAGACTTTGGGAAGCATCAATTCCCGCGCGAATTCTCTCAAGATGGTCAAGGTTGATAAGATTGAATATCTAACAGTCGCGGATGAGACAGTCGCCATGAAGTAAACCTCAAGATTATGAATCATTTTATAGGACGGAAAAGAGGAAGAGAGCAGGAAAATACCAATCGCCTAAATTTTATTTTGGCGATTATTTTTTTGTTAAGCGCAATGGTCCTGTGCCGTTTGTTTTTTTTACAGATCGTAAAAGGCGATTTGTATACAGCGCTGGCATCGGGCCAGCATCAAGCCTATTCTGAATTGGTTCCGGAGAGAGGAAAAATCTTTATGTCCGATGAAAGCGACGAGGGCGGGAAACAGATATATCCCATGGCTACCAACAAAGAATTCGCGCAAGTGTTTGCTGTGCCAAAAGAAATTGAAAATCCTCAGGGAACGGCCGAAATTTTGTATGAGATTTTTGATAAGCTGAAGATAGAAAAAGAAATTGAGGAAATGCTCTTAAAAGACGAAGTTTTTAAAGAGTTGGAAAATCCGGATATCGGCACAAAAAGATTTAAAGAACTTTCAGATTTCAAAGAAATAAAAAAACAAGCCGAAATGGAATTAAAAAAAGCCGAATATCTGAACAACTATGTAGACGCATTGAGCAAAAAAAATGATCCGTATGAACCGTTGAAAAGAAAAGTTGACGAAACAACCTTGAAGATCCTGATGGATTATAAGATTGAAGGTTTGAGTTTTGTCATGGAGAAAGAAAGGTATTATCCAGAAGGCAACATCGGCTCTCAGCTTTTGGGATTCGTCGGTTTCAGCAATGATGAGAGGCAAGGCAAATACGGTTTGGAAGGATTTTTCAATGATGAGCTTACCGGCCGGATGGGCTCCATCAAGACCGAAAGATCCGGTCAAGGAGAATTGATAATCGTCAATGACAGGGAATACGAGAAGCCGCAGAATGGCAGCGACATATATTTAACAATCAATCGATCAATCCAATTTGAAGCTTGCCAGAGATTGGGAGAGACTGCATTGAAGCATGGCGCCGATGGCGGTTCAATCATTGTCATGGATCCGAAGACGGGCGCGGTGATTGCGATGTGTTCCTGGCCTGATTATGACCCGAACAACTACAATGAAGTGGATGACGCGAATTTATATAACAATCCGGCAATTTTTGATGCGTATGAGCCCGGTTCAATTTTTAAAGTCATAACCATGGCAGCCGGTTTGAATGAAGGAGTTGTCTCGCCGAATACGACCTATGAAGACAAGGGGTATATAAATGTTGCCGGCTGGAACAAACCGATAAAAAATTCTGACTTCAGCACGCATGGCGGACATGGCATAACTGATATGGTGACCGTGCTTGAGCAATCTTTAAATACGGGCGCGATTTTTGTGATGAACAAAGTCAGTCCGGTAAAATACGCCGAATATGTAAAAAATTTCGGTTTTGGAGAAAAAACCGGAATTGAATTGGAGACGGAGGGTGTGAGCAACATCGGTAACTTGTTGCGCAACACGATCAGGCCGGTTGAAGCCGCGACCGCGTCTTTTGGCCAGGGCATCTCCGTAACATCATTGCAGATGGCGGCAGCTTATTCCGCGATTGCTAATGGTGGAATTTTGATGAAGCCATATGTGGTAGAAAAGATTGTCCGCCACAATGGAGAGGAAGAGATTACAAAACCGGTGCAGATCAGGCGAGTGATTTCCGAAAAAGCCAGTTTGCTTCTTTCCAGCATGATGGTAAATGTGGTTGAAAACGGGCATTCCAAACCCGCTGCTGTGAATGGGTACTATGTCGCGGGGAAAACCGGAACCGCCCAAGTTGCCGACAAAAAAAGCGGTGGATATTATGAAGCCAATATGATTCATACCCTTGAAGGCTTTGCTCCGGTTGAAGATCCGAAATTTGTAATGCTTATAAAATTGGATAATCCCAAAGACGCGAATTTTGCCGAATCTACCTGCGCGCCATTGTTCGGTGAATTGGCTAAATTCATTTTGGATTACTATAAAGTGCCAAAAACCAGATAAATTTTTTGTAGAGTATTGGATTTTTTGGCTTGATTTTATTTAATATTATCATTAATATATAAGATAATAAGTTTTAAGAGGCGTTTAGCTTTGTTTGTAGCTTATGAAAAAAATGATTGAATTGAAATTAAGAATTTTAGCCAAGATGATTTTGAAAAAATATCATCCGGAAATCATTGGCGTGACCGGGTCTGTTGGCAAAACCGGCACCAAGGAAGCGATCTATGCGGTCCTTAAAGCCAAGCATAACGTCAGAAGAAACATCAAGAATTACAACAACGAAATCGGGTTGCCTTTAACGATCATCGGTTCTGATTCGCCCGGGAAAAACATCTTTGGCTGGTTTGCGGTTTTCTTTAAAGCATTGAAACTGTTGCTTGTCAAAGACGAGAGTTATCCGAAGATTTTGGTTTTGGAAATGGGCGTGGACAAGCCAGGGGATATGGATTATTTAACAGGAATCGCGAACCCGGATGTGGGCGTGATAACCGTAATTGGCACTGTACATGCTGAGAATTTCGGGTCGCGGGCAAAATTGGTCTTGGAAAAATCAAAATTAATCCAAAGCATCAGCAAAGACGGCTGGGCGGTGATAAATTTTGATAATGAAGACGCAAAGAAGATCATACAAGACAGCAAAGTCAAAGTGATAAGCTATGGCTATGATGAAAAGGCGCAAATGAGAGCCAGTGATGTTGTGTATTCATATTCCCAGAATGGCGAGAAAAATCTTCGCGGCATAAATTTTAAGTTTTTGTATAAAGGATCAGTTACCCCGGCAATTTTACCGAACTTCATTTCCCGCGCCAATGTTTATTCTGCCCTGGCCGCCGCCGCTGTCGGCATCGTGTTTGATATGAATATGGTGGAAATTTCCGAGGCTTTAAAAAGCTTGACGCCAGAGAGAGGTAGAATGAACTTGGTGGAAGGTATAAAACATACAATGATAATTGATGATTCGTATAATGCGGAACCGGAATCCATGCAAGAAGCGGTAAGGGTTTTAAAAAGCATTCCGGTAAAAGAGGGCGCCAGAAAGTTTGCGGTTCTCGGGGATATGCTTGAGCTGGGAAAATATAGCGAAGAAAAACATAAAAACATTGGAAAATATCTGGCTATAAGCGGAATTGACGAACTGGTTACTGTTGGGGGACCTTCGCGGGATATTGGACGCGGTGCCAAAGAGGCGGGCATGAATGAAGACAGGATTTTTCATTTTCCAAAATCGGAAGAAGCAGGACTTTTTGTCCAGGACCGGATAAAGAAAGACGATTTGATTTTGGTTAAGGGTTCGCAGGGCTTAAGGATGGAAAAGGTCGTTAAAGAGATTATGGCAGACCCTTTGAAAGCCGGCGAACTTCTTGTCAGACAGGAAGATAAGTGGATTTTTAACTCATCCCGCCACCTATAAATTCTATTGAGGGCGGGATCCCGCTGAAAGCGGGATAACTCATAACAAAGATCACTATATGGAAAAAATATTTTTATACAATACGCTAAGCAGGAAAAAGGAAGAATTTGTGCCTTTGCGGGAAGGGGAAATTGGATTGTACACTTGCGGGCCGACGGTTTATAATTTTGCGCATATCGGTAATCTGCGTACTTATATTTTTGAGGATATTCTGAAAAGAACCTTGGCATACAACGGCTACAAAGTTAAGCATGTGATGAACATCACAGATGTTGGGCATCTGACGGGCGATATGGATATGGGCGAGGATAAGATGGAAAAAGGCGCAGAGCGCGAAGGAAAAACTGCTTGGGAAATTGCAGAATTTTATACAGAGTCATTCAAAAAAGATTTGCATGCGCTTAACATCATTGAACCGGATGTTTGGTGCAAAGCCACAGATAGCATTTCCGAACAAATTGATTTGATAAAAAAACTTGAAGAAAAAGGCTACACATATAAAACCAGCGATGGAGTTTATTTTGATACATCAAAATTTCCGGATTATAACAAGTTAAGCCATCTTAATTTGGATACTTTGAGAGAAGGAGCCAGAGTTGAGAAAAATGATGAAAAGAAAAATCCGACTGATTTTGCTTTATGGAAATTTTCTCCCAACAACACAAAAAGGCAGATGGAATGGCCTTCGCCTTGGGGTGTCGGTTTTCCGGGGTGGCATGTTGAATGCTCCGCCATGAGCGCTAAATTTTTGGGTGAACAGCTGGACATCCATTGCGGCGGCATTGATCATGTCAATGTGCACCATACCAATGAAATCGCCCAATCCGAGGCGGCCACCGGAAAGAAGTTTTTTAATTTTTGGATCCACGGCGCGTTCTTGAATATTGTCGGCGGAAAGAAAATGGCGAAAAGCGAAGACAATTTTTTAACGCTGGATAATGCTTTTACGAAAAAGGGGATTGACCCGCTGGTCTATCGATTTGCTTGCCTGGGAACGCATTATCGCAAGCCCATGGAATATTCTGAAGAAGCGATGCAAAATGCTGAGAATGGATTGCAGCATCTGTACAATCAATTAGGAGAATTAAAAATTAAGAATGAAAAATTAAGAATTATAAATATTGAATTTAAAGAGAAATTTATTAAAGCCATTAATGATGACTTAAACACAGCTCAGGCATTAGCGGTAATGCAGGAATTATTAAAATCAAAATTGTCCAACGAAGAAAAACAAGTCACTATTTTTGATTTTGATAAAGTGTTAGGGTTGGGTTTGGAAAATTTACGTATAAACGTGTTTACTGAAATGAATATTGATGCTGATGTGAATATAATGATACCACCAACCATAAGAGAAATGATTGATAATCGAAGAAAGGCAAGGATTAACATGGAATGGAAAGAATCAGATAAATTACGTGAAGAAATTGAAAAATTGGGTTTTATTGTAGAAGATACAAACGATGGACAAAGGGTGTTTAAAAAGTAAAAACAATGAAAAATTTTTGGTCAAAATTGCCTAAGCCGATATATGCGCTGGCGCCGATGGCGGGGATTACGGATTCTGCTTTCAGGCAGATTTGCAAAGGTTATGGCGCGGATGTCGTATATTCCGAAATGATAAGCGCGACTGCGCTTTTTTATCATTGCCAAGCAGGAAAAGACAAGCACGATAATGCGACCGTAGAGCTCATGAAATTTGAAAAGCATGAGAGCCCTTATGTCGTGCAGTTGTTCGGTTCTGTTCCGGAACATTTCGCAGTGGCGGCCAGATTTATAACCAAGAAAATAAAACCCCAAGGCATTGACATTAATTTCGGTTGTCCGGTGCAGAAAGTTGCTAAGCAGAAAGCGGGAGCGGAGTTGTTTAAAGATCTGGCATTGTCAAGAAAAGTGATACAATCCGTGATTGACAACACCGATTTACCGGTATCCATAAAAACGCGGACAAGAGTTGGGAATGTCGGGATTTTGGAATTTTTGGATAACATCAAAAATTTAGACGTTAAAGCGCTGATGATACACGGCAGGAGCTTCAAGCAAGGTTTTGCCGGCCCTATTGATTGTGAAGTGATAAAAAAGGCTAAAGATTATTTTGGCGGGGTCATTCTGGCAAATGGGGGAGTCGGAGTTCACGGCATTGATCCTGATCAAGATCAATCAAAATCTATTTCCGCATATGCCAAACGTATTCTTGACGAAACGGGCGCGGATGGAATCGGCATCGGCCAAGGAGCGCTCGGCCGGCCATGGATTTTTGAATGTTTAAAGACCGGTCAAGACGCGGAAAGAAGCGCCAAAGCAATCTTTAAAGAAGCGGTAAGGCATGCAAAATTAGCTTTTAAATTTAAAGGAGATCAAGGCATTGTTGAAATGAGAAAACATTTATGCTGGTATATACAGGGGCTTCCCGGGGCAAGGGCTATGAGGCAGAAACTGATTTATGTTAATAATATTGATGATATACGAAAGATTTTTGGGGATTACGCGAAAAGCAGAAGTATATTTAATTAGTAATATATGATATAATATTTATACAAATATAATTGTGATTAATGATCAATTTTCAATACTCAATATTCAATGAATAATCAATATTTAAATATTCACCCTCCGGGTACAAGCATTGATCATTTAAAAATTTGACATTGATTGAATATTGGTAATTGATCATTGAATATTATTTACGTATGCCCCAAGATAAAGAATTAAACAAAATAGAAAGACTGACCCCTCAAGAATCTTCAGAAAACATAGTTGAAGCGCCTAAGGTTCCGGAGGGAGGTTTTGAGTCGCCCAAAACGCCTGAAACCAGAGCTGAGACTTATAATGCACCGGAAGCGTTAAGCACGCAGAAAGAAGGCAAACCAGGGGAGTCTGGCGGAATCGTCTCTTTGAGCAACGCTCAAGTTAAATACGAACAAAGAAGAAAAGAGATTGAAAATGTTTTGGCAAAAGATTTGGATGAAATTTTTATCAGTTTATCACCGGAAAAAAGAAAAGAGTTTAAAGCCGCCGGCGAAGAAACAGCCAGGAAAATAAATTCCATGCTGGATGAAGCAAAGATAAAAATAAAAAAGATCATCAGCTTGATAAGGGATTGGTTAAAAGTGGTGCCCGGAGTAAACAGGTTTTTTCTGGAGCAAGAAGTGAAGATTAAGACCGATGAGATTTTAAGGTTAAAAGATTTGAAATAAATTTAAAATATAAAAACGCCTGGTGTTCAACAAGGCGTTTTTATTTGTCAAAAAAAACCGGAATTTCCAATGAATCATCATGTTGCGGCAATCCGGAAGGATTGTCTTTTTTTAAAATCAAAGCGCCGCGATTGCTTACCTTGGATACGGGTTCATTGAATGTGATGACAGCTGTAAAGGGTACAAAATCTTCAGTCATCCATTCGCCTTGAGCCTGCGCCAGCCCTTCTCCAATGATGAGTCCGTCCCAGTCTGTTAAAGTCACCGGAAAGACCGCTTCAAAAAACCAGCTCCCACGGGCTTGACCGGAAATGGCCAGGGGAGATGAAACATAAGATGCCGGAGCAGGGGAATCAACTTCAATCATGTCATTTTTGTAGAAAACTTCTTTGAAGATATTTTCCTCATATACAAAATATCTGGAAACTCCAATTGAAGGGGCGGTCGTCATCGGTTCTCCGGTTTTTCTGTCAGCATAATTTACGATGATAATCCCTCCGCGAATTTCCGTATTTTGCGGTGCTATTCTATCGCCAAGCAAAATTGCGTCTGTTCCTTGGTAGTCTGCGCTATTTTTTACAGCCAAAGCAACGTAAAAAAATACACCGCTGCCCTGTGAATCGTTAACCAGGATAACCACGCTATCTTCAAGATTATCGTAATTCACATCGCCTTTCGTGTTTGCTTCAAATATTTTTATGCTGCCAATCATGTTGTCGCTGTGTTTCCCGTCAGTTAAAGAGATTTTTTTTCCGTCGATTGTGTAAACACTGTTTGCCGGATCGCTATTTTGGCTTGAGGTTGCGTTTTGATAATTTTGTTCAACGCAGCCTGACGTCGGTTTTTCAGCGCTCGGATTTCCATGTTTTATCCATTGGCCGTTTTGGCAAAGCCAATTATCTTCCGGACCGCCGATGGTAAATCTTAAGAAAAGGATGACGGTAAACACCAAAGTTATGATTGTTATCACGGTAACCGTGATTTTTTTGCTGCTCATGTGTTTTTTATGTATAATTTTTAAATTTTTTGATTATTTTTCTGTCACCATCATTGCTAAAGAATATCTATTTGGTTTTAAATTTTAGGGCATGGATTTTGTTATGATGGCGATAAAATATGGATTTTGAAACCTGCACCAAAATAAGATAGATCAAAACATAAGACGCGATGATAAGCATGATGTGCAGCGGCAGCCTATCAAATGAAAGCCATTTTCCCAGGAAAGTGAACTGTACAGACCAGGCAAAAACTACCGCGATGAAAGTGGTGATAAACAGCTTGAGACTCGGATTGCTTTGCAGGAATGGGATTTTTTTGGTTCTTATGATATAAATCACGAAAATCTGCGTGGCGATGGATTCAATGAACCAGCCGGTTTGGAATTGATGTTCCGTTAATTTATAGACATAGTATAAGAGGAAAAATGTCAGAAAGTCAAAGATGGAGCTGATGAGACCGAAAGTGAGCATATAGCTTCTGATAAAAGAGATGTCCCAATGAGCAGGCTTTCTCAACTCGTCTTCATCCACTGAATCGGTGGGGAGGGAAAATTGCGACATATCATAAATCAAGTTGTTGAAAAGGATTTGCGATGGCAGCATGGGCAAGAAGGGGAGAAAAGCGGAAGCGCCCATCATTGAAAACATGTTGCCAAAATTTGACGACATTCCCATCAAAATATATTTAAGGGTGTTATGGAAAGTCTTTCTTCCTTCCATAACCCCGACTTTTAAAGATTCCAAGCTTTTTTGCATCAGAATGATGCTGGCTGTTTCTTTGGCGATATCAACCGCATTGTCCACTGATATTCCCACATCCGCCACCTTTAAAGCCGGCGCGTCATTGATGCCATCACCAAGAAAGCCGACAGATTTGCCTGATTTTTTAAGCACCAGAATGATTCTTTCTTTTTGGTCAGGTGTAACCCTGGCAAAGATGTTGGTTGTCGCGGCTTTTTCCAACAATTCCAAATCGTCCATGGCAGAAATTTCCGGTCCGCTCAATGTCCCGGTAATTTCAATCCCCAGGTCTCGGCAGATCTTTTGCGCCAAAAGATCATTGTCGCCGGTCAAGATCTTAACTTCAATGCCAAGCTGTTTTAACTCAGAGATTGTGACATTGGCGCCTTCTTTGGGCGGGTCAAGGAAAGCCAAAAATCCAAGAAACACCATATCATTTTCAATGGACTTGTTGTAAGAAGCGGTTGATTCAGCAGGTAGTTCCTTGTAAGCCAGGGCGAGCACGCGAAAACCGTCTCGGCTTTGATCGTTAAAAAGTTGAGTGGCGCTGTTTTTGATTTTTGAAAATTCACCGACTCCGCTTGCGCTTTCATAAGTATCGGAAATCGCAAAGATCTCTTCCGGCGCCCCTTTGGTGATAAGCATCCTTTTGCCGCGGCAGTCAACAACCATGGAACTCCTTTTGCGCGTAAAATCATACGGAATCTCATCAACTTTTGCGTACATCGCGATATCCGGCAAGTCGTGCTCTTTTATCGCGTTATCAAGAGGATTAGCGACGCCGGTATGGAAAAAACTGCTTAAGTATCCCAGCTCCAAGATCCGCTCTGATTCTTTTCCACTGTAATCCATGTGTTTAACCAAAGTGATATGGTCCTTTGTCAAAGTGCCGGTTTTATCGGTGCAAAGGATATCCATGCTGCCAAAATTCTCAATGGCTGATAAGTGTTTTACGATAACGTCTTTTTTGGCCATGGCCTTGGAACCTTTTGTCAGACACAGAGTGATGATGGCCGGCAGACATATCCGGCGTGACGCCGATCGTGATTGCCAAAGCAAATGTGAAGGTTGAAATGATTATCTCTTTGTTCAAATGATCAGCGTTTTTAAAAAGATAGATCACAAAAACGACGCTGACCATTGAAAAAACGACTTTCAAGGTGAATGAGCTGAATTTTGACAGGCTCTTTTCAAAATCAGTTTTTATGTCAGCCTTGGAAAGCGCGCTTGCTATTTTTCCATATGATGTCGCGGCGCCGGTTTTTAAAACTCGCGCCGTGGCAAACCCGCTGATTACGCTGGTCCCCATAAAAGCGGAATACGGGCTATCAGCCGTAATCTCAGTCTTGTCTTTTTCATCAACCACGGGAACTTTTTCAACGGGGATTGATTCTCCGGTAAGCGATGATTGATTTATAAAAAAGTCATCGCTTTCAAGCACTTCGCAGTCTGCGGGTATGATGTTGCCGGCGGATAAAAAAATGATGTCGCCGGGTACGATCTGATTAAACTCAATCTTCTGTTTTTTACCGTCGCGCAGAACATCCGCCATGATCATGACTTTTGAAGTCAATTTTTCCACAGCGGTCTGCGATTTGTATGAATTCAGAAAATCAAGAACTGCTGAAAGCATGACCATCGCCAAAACGATGATCGCGCTGGTTTTTTGTCCCAATGAGAAAGAAACCAGGGAAACGCCTATCAGAAGAAGCAGGAGAGGATTTTTTAATTTTTCTAAAAAAATAAAAACCGGTTTAACCCTTTTTTGCTTATAAATGGAATTTTTTCCGAACTCCTTTAATCTTTGGCGGGCTTGTTCGCTTGTCAGTCCGGAAAACTTATTTTTTGTCAGATTCATTTCTTTTTTGATTAATATTTTTAAATATTTTAAAAATTTCAAACCAAATCAAGCTGAAAAATACGACCGCTCCAATCAAAGCAAAATCTTTGGGGCTAAGAGGAGCCAGGTGAAATAAGCCGGTAAAGAAAGGCACGTTTAAAACGATAAACAAGCTGGATAACGCCCCGACAAAAACAATCAGCAATATCTTGTTGGCTGATAAGAGTATCTTATGAATATTTTTTCGCCAAGACAGATTGATGGCGATCAGCATCAAGTTGGACAAGACCAGCGAGGCGAAAGCGAAAGAGCGCGCTTCCAGCTCGTTCATCCCCGACTTGATGGAAAGAAGAAACAAAGCGAAAGTCGCGATCAGCACTCCGATGCCTTGAAAAAGGCTGATGGAAATTGTTTCAAAATTAAAAAGAGGCTCATGGAGATTCCTGGGCGGCCTTTTCATGATGTTTTTGTCTTCTTTTTCAGATTCAAAAACAGTGGAGCAGGCAGGATCAATGATCAGCTCCAAGAAAGCGATATGAGCCGGCAGCAAAACCACTGGAAGGTCAAAAATCAGAGGCAGTACCGCCATCCCTGCAATCGGTACGTGAACGGCCAAGGTGTACCCCATCGCTCTTTTGAGATTGTTGTAAATCCGCCGTCCCAAGCGCACCGCCGCGACGATTGAAGAAAAATCGTCGTTTAAAAGGACGAGCGAAGACGCTTCACGGGCCACATCCGTCCCTCTTTCTCCCATTGCGACTCCGATATGGGCGGTTTTCAAGGCGGGAGCGTCATTTACCCCATCTCCGGTCATGGCAACGATTTCGCCATTATCTTTAAGGGCGTTTACGATGAGCAGTTTTTGTTCCGGTACGACCCTGGCAAAGATGTTAACACTCATAATTTTTTCTCTCAGTTCCAGTCGGCTAATTTTTTCCAAATCTTCTCCGGTTAAATACTCATTGTGGTTTTTGATGCCGATTTTTTGGCCGATATATTGAGCGGTTCCGGGGTAATCTCCGGTTATCATGATGACTCTGATGCCGGCGCGATAAGCTTCCTTGACCGCGCCCGGAACGCTTTCTCGGATGGGGTCTACAAAACCGAGAAGTCCGATGAATTCAAATTCAAAATCGTGCTGGTTTTCCGGAAGATCTTGGTTTTGAAAGACGGCCTTGGCGACACCCAGAACGCGCAAACCCTTTTCAGACATTTCTTTGATTCTTTTTAGAATCTCATGTCTTTGATCATGTCCGGCATGACAAAGTTCCAAGATGGCTTCCGGAGCGCCTTTGGAAGCGATCACAATCTTTTTTTTGTCGCTTGATTGCCAAACATGCGATAAGGCCAAAAGTTTTTTTGATAGGGGATACTCCCTTACCAATTCAAAATCGTCATTGGCGTATTCCGAATTTTTTAAGTATCTGCTCGCCATTTTGTTCAGTTCCTTTTCAATCGGATCAAAAGGATCTCTCTGGCTGGCCAAAACTCCGCATTCTAAAAGCGTTGCAAAATGTTTCGGCAGATCATCGGATGTGATGTTCTCAATTTTTTGGAAAGAACCGTTTGCATACAGGCAGCTTAGCTCCATTTTGTTTAAGGTTAACGTACCGGTTTTATCGGTGCACAGCACAGTGGCCGCGCCCAAGGTTTCAATAGCGGAGGAATTTCTGGTCAGGACTTTTCTTTTGGATATGCGCCAGGCTCCTAAGGTAAGGAAAATCATAAGAATGACAGGGAATTCTTCAGGCAAGATGGACATGCTTATGGTCAGTCCGTATAAGAATCCGTCAATGATATCGCCTTTGATGAAAGTATATGCGGTAATCACGAGCATGCAGAGAATGATGCCCACAAGAGCCAGCAGGCGGACAATTTTGGCCGTCTCTTTGCGCAGAAGCGTATTTTCTTCTTTGATGCCTTTTAAGCTTTTTCCGATTTTTCCGATTTCCGTCTTTAAACCGGTAGCATTTACCTTGGCAATCCCGCGGCCGCTTACCACCATTGAGCCGGAGTAAATGAATGGCAAATCATCGCCTCCCGGCCTTTGGATCTGCGCTTCAATTTCGCACTCGGTTTTTCTGACCGGTATTGATTCGCCGGTCAAAAGCGATTCATCAACGCAGAGATTTTCACAGGACAAAACTGTCGCATCGGCCGGTACTCGGTCGCCTTCGCGTATGATCAAAAAGTCGCCCTTGACCACTTCCCGTCCGGCGATCCTTTTTTGTTCTCCGTCCCGGATAACCAAAGCCCGCGGACTGGATAAATCGCGGAGAGCTTCAAGCGTTTTTTCGGTTTTTCTTTCTTGGTAAAAAGTGATGCCAATCACCACAATCACAAAAGAAAGCAGCATCAGAGCGTCTTTGGGTTCGCCTAAAAACAGATAAATCAATCCGCACCCGAGGAGCAAAAGTAGCATTGGTTCAGTTAAAATTTTTAACAGCATAAAAAAACCATTTCGTTTTTTTTGGGAAGGCAGCTCGTTATATCCGTCTTTTTTTAAAATTTCTTCAGCTTCAGTTTGGGAAAGGCCGGTTATGGTGCTATTTTTCATATTTTGTTTTCTTTATCTATAATGTTAGCTTTAAATTTATTTTAACATATAAAAACAAAAACATCTAATCAGACGCGATAAAAAAATTGATCGGCGCCAGAACAAAACAGACAAAAGACATGTAAATCAGGAGATAAATTTTTAAATGTTTGATGTAAATTAGATCAAGATTGTAAAATTGCAATTTTAGCTATTTTTTGGTAAAATATCAGATATATAAGATATGCTTGTTGTTAAAATTTCTTTTGTGATATGTCATTTTTTGCCTTAACTTCCATTCCTGAGTTGTTGATGCATGGGCGATACATCTTGCTGTTTCCGATTGCTGTTTTGGAAGGTCCCATTATCTCAGTAATCGCAGGATATTTAACCCATCTCGGGTTTTTTGATTTATTTTTAGCTTACGGCATCATCGCGGCCGGCGATCTGGTCGGGGATATCATTTACTATCTGGTGGGAAGATATGGCAGAATGCAATTCATTGAAAAATGGGGACATTTCTTCGGCGTTAAAACAGAAAAAATTTTGGATATGGAAAGGATGTTCGGTCTGCATAGCGCAAAAGCTCTTTTTTGGGGAAAGTTTACATTAGGTTTGGGCGGGGTAATCATCGTTGCCGCCGGCGCCGCCCGAGTGTCTTTTTCCAATTTTTTTCTTTATAGTTTCCTGGGAACAATTCCAAAGAGCGCTATTCTCATGCTGATTGGAGGTTTTTTTGGTTACGCCTTCTTGACCATCAGCCGATATTTCAATTATACAGCTGTCATCACTTTGATTGCCGCTTTTCTTTTTGCGTTTGGATACTTTTTGTTTCAGAAATACGCAAAAAAATCCATCCAAAAATAAATATGAAAATCGTACATTTTTCTGACAATTTTTATCCGGAAATAAGCGGTATTTCCGACTCAATTATCGCGACTTCCAAAGAATTAGCCAAGCTTGGACATGAGGTCATGATTTGCGCTCCGAAATATTCTCAAAAAAATTATGAGATAACTCATCTTTTTCCGGAAGAATTGGATTTTGGGGACAAGATAAAGATCAGACGATTTTTTTCTTTTCCTTTCCCCGGTCCGACCAAACAGTCGCGGCTCGTGATTCCTTTCTTCAGCCGCTGGCCTGGAATCGGAAAGTTCAATCCTGACATTTTGCACGCTCATCTTTTTTTCGGAACCGGCATGGAAGGATTGATTGCGTCCGGAAAGCTCAACAAGCCGCTCATCGGCACCAGCCATACGCCGATCACTGAATTTTTAAAGACTACAAAATTTAATTTTGCGCCGATACCCGGACTGATGTCAGCTTATGTTTCTTGGTTTTACAATCACTGCAAATTCGTCAGCGGACCGTCTCAGTGCATTCATGATGAAATGAAAGCTCATGGCTTCAAACGCCCAAGCAAAGTGATTTCCAATCCGGTGCTTTTGGACATCTTTAACGATAAAAACAGGGGAGATAAAGCTGTTCTAAAGAAAAAATTCAATTTATCAGAAAATGCCATCGTCTATACCGGACGCTTGGCTCCGGAAAAGCATGTTGATGTCATCCTCAGAGCGGTGGCGATCGTTAAAGAGAAAATTCCGGATATCAATTTTTCAATCACCGGCCACGGAAGCGCTCTTTTGGATTTAAAAAAATTAGCCGATGATTTAAAAATTTCGGATAACGTCAGATTCTTGGGCTACATTAAGACTGAAGAGATGGCTGAGCTTTATCGCGCATCCGATGTATTTGCCATTGCCAGCACGGCGGAAACGCAGTGTATGAGCATGATGTGGGGATTCGCCACGGGTCTTCCCGCTATCGGAGTTGACGCCTGGGCTTTGCCGGAATATATAAATGATGACAGGGGATTCGTGGTTCCGCCTAATGACCATGAGGTCTTTGCTGAAAAAATAGTTTACTTGTTAAGCAATCCGGAAAAGAGGGAAGCAATGGGTGAAAATGCCATTCGTTACGCTCAGCAATTTTCCGCTCCCGCAATCGCGAAGGAATGGGAGAAGGTTTATACAAATTTTATATGAAACTAAGCTTTGTAATTCCTGCGTACAATGAAGAGAAAAACATTGCCAAATGTTTGGACTCAATCATGAGAGAAAAAACCGGCAAGAATTTTGACGTGGAAATCATTGTTGTTAACAATGCCAGCACTGATAAGACCGGGGAGGCGGCCTCGTCTTTTCCGGGCGTTAAAGTCGTGTTTGAGCCGCAAAAAGGGATTCTGTGGGCCAGGCGGGCCGGTTTTTTGGCTTCCACCGGAGATCTGATCGCCAATGTTGATGCGGACACCATGCTTACTCCCGGTTGGATTGATAAGGTTTTTTATGAGTTTAAAAAAAATCCCAAGCTCGGAGCTTTGAGCGGCCCTTTTATATATTATGATTTGTCTGCTTGGAAAAGATTTTTGATAAAATTATATTACATTGATGGAAAAATTTTATATTTCTTCACCCGTTTCTTTTTTCATACCGGCGCCATGCTTCAGGGCGGAAATTATGTAATCAAGCGGGAGATTTTGGAAAAGATCGGCGGATATAACATGGACATCAAGTTTTATGGCGAGGATACGGATATTGCCCGGAAAGTGGAAAAAGTCGCGCCGATAAAATTTACTTTCAGCTTGCCAATTTTGGCATCGGGCAGGCGTTTGGCTAAAGAGGGTATCGCAAAAATGGCTTATCTGTACGGCCTGAATTATTTCTGGATAATCATGTTCAACAAGCCGTTTACGGATGATTATGATGATATCAGGAAATAGTTTGAATTATAAAAGATAAAACCCGGATTCAAAAATAAATCCGGGTTTTTGTTTAACATACCAGTTCAATTTCCTGAACCAGAATTCCATTTGCGCCTTTTGATCTTAGGTTAACGATCAAATCGCAGATGATGTTTTTTGGGACAACTGATTCAACGGCATAATCGCCATTTGACAGCTTGTTGACTGTTGGAGCATCCAATGAAGGCAAAAGGGAAATGATTTCCGGTAAAACTTTTTCGTTTGCGTTCATTTTTATCAAACGATTTTTTGCCGCTTTCAACCCTCCGGCCAGAAGTTCTCCAAAGTATTTAAGTTCCAGTGTTTCTTCTTTAGCGACAAGTACCGTCGGTGAAGTTAAAATCGTTTTTACGATTTTCAGTCCATTTTCCTTCAGGCTTTTTCCGGTTTCCGTAACGCAGACGCCGTAATCATATTTGCCGTAGGCGACTTTTTGCTCAGTTCCGCCGTGTGAAAAACGGATTTTTGCCATCTTAAAATGATTGGCAGTCAATCTGGGATATTCTGTCGTAACCAGGATGTTTGCATCATCAATCAATTCATCGTTTTTCCCGAAGATCACGAGCTTAACCGGCTGGTCGCTTGTTTTTGAGTAATTCAATTCAACAATCACTTTCAATTCATTGCTGAGTCCCGATTCTTCATGGCAATCATATCCGTAAATGGCCGCATCCGCAATGCCGACCACCAATGCTTCCGGCATATCCTGCGGCCTCATGACAATGGCCTGGTCAAAGATTACAGATCCTTTAAGTCCGGAAACAAATTTCCGGCCGTTTGCTTCAATGGTGATTCCGATTTTTGATAAAAGCGAACAGGTCGCTTCATACAGGCTTCCGTTGGGGATTGCAAGCGTTTTCATTTTTTCCTCCAAAATAAATTTATAAAGAACGTTTAATTTTAAACCACCTTCCTGACCATCAGGAAGGTGTTAGATTACCACAATGAAATATGAAAATTTAACACTTCCCGATAGCCTTGGAAGTGTTATGATGAGAGTTTGATTTATCAAGCGCAAGCTTGTATCCGCCTTCGCCATTGTTAAGCCAGGCCGCAACGCGGCTGACGGTCGTGGTGCTGGCGCCGGTTTTTTCCGCAATGGTCCGGTAGGGGAGTCCTTTTTCCAAAAACCTGACGATCTGCCATCTTTCGCTCAGTGTTTTAAGCTCTTCCACCGTACATAAATCACGGAAAAATTTTTCCGCTTCTTTGATATTTTCAAGGCTTAAGATTGCCTGAAAGAGATCATCAGTATTTTTATCAAATTTGAATCTATCCATATGTTTGTATCATTGTATTAACATATTAACACATATAAAAAAATTGTCAAGAGCTTAAACAGTTAAATATATTTGCTTATATTAAAACAAAGTACTCTTACCACCCGATTTCTCCGTAAAATATTTTTTTCTTCTCGTTCTCAATGGCCAGCTTAACTTCGGGAATTATGTTATCCGGCAAGCTGTTTAAAGAAAACCATTTCAATTCAGCGCATTTGTCCGGTTCCATGTTTGTGATCGCGCCTTCCCAAAGTTTGGTTTTAAGATATATGTCAATATACTCACGGTTCGGTTGAATGCGATGCATCACGTGGACAACCTCCAGATCAGCCGGTTTTATGGTTATTCCCGCTTCTTCTTTGGCTTCGCGGATGATGCAGTTTCTTGCGGTCTCGCCTCCATCAAAATGGCCGGCAATCAGGCTGTAATTCCCATCTTGATAGCCGGTGTTAAATCTTTTGAGCAGCAAAATTTGTTCGTCTTTAGCAAGAACAAGATAAGCGGCAATGTAGATTTTAAAGCGTTCTTTTTCGGGCATATGAATTTTTCAAATTTTTAAATTATCCAATCGTTCTTTGATTTTTTGATTTTCTTCTTCAACTGTGCCTTTATCCATTTGCTTCTGGAGGCCGATACGCATGGTATAAAAATCGTTAAGAGTATCATCCAGCTCCTTGGAACGTTTGATATATTTTTCCTCGGATTGTTTTAACTCTTCTGCCCAATGTTGCAACTCTTTGTTTTTGTTCTCCAGTTCAGCGTTCAACTTGCCCAGGTGTAAAGAATTTTCGGATAATTTTAAAATGAGTTTGTGGTTGGTTTTAAGCACGATGACCACAAACAAAGCGCCAAAGAAAAACACACCGCTAACCAACAACTCTATAACGCTATGCGAAGCGACAATGATTGCCAGTCTTATCAGAAACAAAATGTAACCAAGGATAAAGAGATAAATAAGCCCCAAAATCAGCGAGCTCGGTTTTGGGACAACCTTTTTATCAATTTTGGCGTTTAAACGATGGCACAAAATTGCGGAGTAAATCAAAAGGATTGCGCCGCAAGCTACCAGAATCAAATTGATCATATGTTTGATGATTATTTTTTTTATTTTAACTCTTCAAGATATTTCGAAAATTCTTCCCAAATGGTATCAAGAAATTTTTTACCCGTTTCTTGAAATTTTGTTTTATCAACAATTTCAAATCTGAGAGTGTAATCTTTGGGACCTCCACCATGATCTGCCTCATCCAAAGAAACATTTATCGCTTTACCACCGATTTTTTGATTTATTTTTTCGGATAACAAGGAGATCTTTTCTCTAAAAGATTTCTGCATGATAAGTTCTGTCTCATTTTGCGTCTCATCATCAACAAAACTTAAGTATGGGCTGGTGTTTGTTTCCGGGTGTCCATAACAGCTTTCCCGCGGAGTGATTGGCAATGAAAGAAATTTTTCAAGAACAGGAATTATATCTTGGTCAATTTCTTTTGATTCCAAAGATTGTTTTAACATTTCCAAATTGTCTGCGTCTTTGCTAAAAAATTTTTCTGGTTTTAATTCTTCGTTCATAAGAATGTGTTATGTTGTTTCGCTAAACGTATCCCGGTAAAGCGAAGTTTTAATTCTGCGAAGTTTTAATTCTAGACAAAACTTAAATTGTATGCTTTAATTGTAGTAACCGAAAAATTAAATAGGAGGATGACATGTATATTACAGTATTGATTATAATCGTAGGAGCAGCAGTTTTGGTGGCGATTGACAAGGCACTCCGTATTGACATGAGTGTATATCCTTGGTGGAAACACATCATGCATGTTATGGCTTATGCTCTTTGGGGTGCAATGTTAGCAAAATTTTAAACTTAGGACCTAAGCAATTTTAGAAAAAATTGCTTAGGTCTTATTTTTTTATTTTAAAATTTCTTTTCTTTCTCGCAGATACTCATCCCAATCATTTTTCATTTCGATAACCATCTGTTCTGCCAGACGCCGGCTTATGTCAAAATGTAAATTTTTGTATTTTTCCAATTTACGTTTGATATCGCCGATAAGATCGTTTTTGATGGCCCACTCAATCCACAGCATGTACAGTTTTTTATCATAGCACAGGGCCAGAGCATCCGCATCTTTTATGATCTTCATTTCAATGGAATCGCTTTGGTATGAAATCAAATCGCGAACTTGTTTTAATTGAGCGTCAGTTAAACCAAGGTTATCCAGAAAATTTTGCGTGACAATTAAGTTGAAACTGGCGTGAGCTGTGTGAAGCGTTTCCGGATCGGCATGATATGTCTTGCCGATATCGTGAAGCAGAGCGCCGATGGAGGTGACAAGCCGATCACACTCAACTTCATCGGCAATTTTCATGGATAATTCCTGGACATTGACACTGTGGTTATACATCACTGACCAGTGGTTGAAGCTAAAATGAGGATTATCCTGAAAAGCTTTCTTTACAAACGCATCGGTTTTATCAATCAAGTCGTGTTTAAATTTCATAGAAATAAAATAAAATTTATATGTTGATGGTAAGCAAGTCGTTCGCCAGTACCGTATTCTTAAATACTTTTTTTGTCTCTTTTAATCGTACCGCCTCGGGAGATGTGGGGTAGAGGTGGGTCAGCACCAGTTTTCCAACGTTGGCTTGTTTGGCAATCTCACCGCATTCTTTTGGAACAAGATGTCCTTTCATTTTCAAGTCGTTGGGAAATGAACATTCGGTTAATAACAGATTGGAATTTTTTGAAAATTTTATCAAATTAAGGTCATAGTCACAATCACCGGTTATGACAATTGATTTTGTTTTTTCAATGAATTTATAGCCAATGCTTTCTTGGTTATGGATGGTTTTAACGCATTTAACTTTGAAGCCGTTAAAAGCCAAATAATTTCTTATCTCTTTGATTTTGATTTTATAAGAATCGGAAAGAGGATTGGAATTTATGGTATTTTTGAAAAAATTTTTAAAACCTACCGGACCGATCAGAATCAAATCTTTTTTTCTTTTAAAATTTGGCGTCCAGTTTAAGGCTTGGATAAATGAGTGAAGTTCGCTGGCATGATCAGGGTGAAAATGCGTCAGACAAACAACATCAATTGTCTTATAATCTATTTTCGCTTTTAACAATTGGTGCATTGTTCCTGGGCCAAAATCAATTATGATTTCTGTGTTTAAAATTTTCAGAAAATTTGCAGGGGAACTGCGTTCTAAAGATGGCACGCAAGTCCCGCTTCCCAGGATTGTTAGCTTCATAAAAAGTATTTTAGTTTGCGAATCTTAAATATCATGTTGTCTGATGTGTGTGTTTATCTTTGATTTGCGAATGCAAATCGTTTTTTATAAAGAATCAATTTTTTTAACAATTTTAGAAATATCTTTTAAAATATCCTTTTTGCTCAGATCTTTCAGATTTAATGCCTGAAAGCTGTAGCTGCTCAGCAGTTCTAATTTTAAATATTCAATAAAACCAAAAAATGATAGATTTAGATGCTTTTTTGTTCCTTTGGTTTCGCCGCCTCCGACAAAAATTAAAATAGTTTTCTTGTTACGAACCAATGCTTTTTTGTATAAAGGATGGCATCTGTCAATAAAATTTTTCATCAGCCCGCTAACATTGTCAAAGTAGTTCGGTGTTCCAATGATAAAAATATCTGAATTTATCATTTTGGTTAAGATGTCATCCATGTTGTCTTTAATTGTACATTTCGGTTTAAGATGACAAGCTAAACAACCTTTGCAAAATTTTATATCCTTGTCTTTTAAAAAAATTAATTCTTTATGATCTGTTTCAACGGATTTATAAATTTCTGAAAGCACAAAATTTGTATTTCCATTTCGCGGACTTCCTGATATGAACAATATTTTTGGTTTATTTTTCATAAAGACAATTTTAATTTCGCTGAATGTATGGTTGTATCTAATAGAACTTGTTAGACGTCTCGTTATAGTCGGGGCGATAGTGGAGAGGTTGGGTTAAGAAGAAAATTATTTCTTCTGATATTTTAATTTTAAGTATAACTGGTAAATTACAACCAATCCAAGGATTGAATTGCTTAAAATTAACGGGCCTACTTTATTTATCATTCCGTATAACCACCAGAAAAGTGTACCAATAAGAGTTGCAAAAATTAATCCCAGTGATACATCTTGAACGCTTTTAGTTTTGTAAGATTTGATTACCTGTGGGATAAAACTAACTGTAATAAATAGCGCACCTAAGTAACCTAGAATTTCAAATTTCATATTGTTTAAAATTTACTATGCATAGAAAATTTTTTTTAAATCCAATGATGCCTAACATTCAGTGTATGCGAAGTTTTTGAAATTCCTTATTAAATTAATAATCATTTCAAAAATTTGCGTGAGGTCTTTAAATAAAGATCGAACCGCTTGTCGCGTTGTTGCGTGATGTAATGCCCTTGTTTGCAATTTAGCAAACTATTGCCTAATCACAATATAACAAAATATTTTAGGTGGTGCGGGGAATTGGTGCATTCCCCGCTAAAATGAAAACTGTTTAAGTTATGGGTTGAGTACTGGGTTTGATGGTTTTTATTACGACTAAAATAACAATTGGTCCATATAACATGAATTCGCAACTTCCTTCAAGCGGATGTTCGGAAGTTATAAAACCAACAACGCCAACCAATGTCAGAAAACTGCCGAATCCTATCGCAAATATAAAACAAAACCATTCCCAGCAATACTTAATACGTTTTATAAGGTTCAACATGGTTATTCCTCCTTTAAAGTTATTGTTATACGTAGCACCACCTAAAATATTTTGTAAAGGACATTATTTTACACAACAGTAATATACAAACCCGTTAGTTTTATATTTAAAATTACATAAAATACTTATATAAATTCATAAGCATGAATGATTATGCTTATGTCAAAAATCACATCAGAAACAGGGGATCGAAGACAACCGGCGCATATCATAATTATACCAAAGAATATCTAAGATTTGCAAATAAACGATTTTTTTCAAAAAGCCCGGCAGGAAATGCCGGGCTTTTTGAAAATGCTTTAATGAATTTATTTTTTTGCAGTTGAACCCTCGTTTACATACTTTCCAACCTCGCAGATCTCCATGAAATTCGCTTCTGAGCCGTTGTTCAAGTCACTGCCCAGGAAAACCACCTTGTCTTTGACTGTCAGCTTGCCTTTTTTCACCAGATTCTTGAAAAGACTTGTAAGGAATTTTTTGTGGTTCTCTTCTTTGGGAACATAATGCGCGTTGACCCCGAAGATCAGGCCAAGCTGGCGGACCACCGTTTTATCAAAACATTTGACGTACACCGGAATGCGCCCGCGATGAGAAGCGATGGCTTCCGCCGTAAAATCGTTTTTGGCGGTCATGATGATCTCTTTGATATCCAGCTCATTGGTGGCTTGAATTGCGGCTTTGATCAGGTAATCCGCCGGAGTGTTCTTGCTTTTCAAGGATGGCAGATTGCAGGAACAGCATTTTTCATTGGAGAGCTCCACTCGGCGCACGATGCGGGACATGATCTCAACCGATTCCACCGGATAATCGCCGCTGGCGCTTTCTTCTGAAAGCATAACCGCGTCCGCGCCGTCAATCACGGCGTTGGCCACATCGCTTACTTCCGCCCGGGTGGGACGAGGATTCTTCACCATGGATTGAAGCATCTGTGTGGCGACAATCACTGGTTTGCGGTGGTGCATGCATCTTCTGATGATGTTTTTTTGGATCAAAGGAATCTCTTCCGGGGCAATCTCAATCCCCAAATCGCCGCGCGCGACCATGGCGCCGTCGGCATGTTCCAAAATCTCATTCAGATTGTTGACGCCTTCAATGTTTTCAATCTTGGCAATGATCTTGATCTGGCTTTTTTTCTTTTGTAGAATTTTTTTGATCGCCATGACATCTTCTTTGCTTCTGACAAAAGAGTGGGCGATGAAATCAATGTTATGCTTGACGCTAAAATCAATGTACTCTTTGTCTTTCTTGCTCAAGGCCTCAAGCTGGAGATGAACTCCAGGGACATTGACGCTCTTATGGGTTTTTATAACCCCGTCATTCATTACCTCGCAAATGATATGGGTTTTGTTCTTTTTTCGGACCTTCAGTTCCAACTTGCCGTCATCAATAAAGACAGAAGAACCGACCGGAACCTCATTGTGGAAGTTGTGGTAATTGACGAAAATTTCCTGCCCCGAGCAGATTGACGCGTTGGTGGCGCCGGATAATTTCAAGCGGTCGCCTTTGCAGAAATTGAGGTCTTCCGGAACTTCGGAAATGCGGACCTCGGGACCTTTGGTGTCAATCAGGATGCCGAGCCGTTCCGAGACTTTTCTGATGTTGGTTATCACCTTTAAAGTATCCTTAAGGTTCTGGTGAGCGGTGTTTAAGCGGATGATATCAACCCCCGAGTCATGCATCTTTTTGATAAACTCCGTATCGCATTTGCGATCGGAGATCGTGGCGACGATTTTGGTTTGTTTTTTGATCATATTTTTTGAACGCTGATTACGCTGATAAGCGCTGATAACGCTGATGTTATGTATTAGAATAAAAAAAGCTTATACCAGTGATTTGCCGTCCATTTCTTTTGGGATTTCCAATCCGAGCATATCCAGGATCGTTGGCGCGATATCGCTTAGATTTCCCTGTGAGCGATTTAATTTTTTATATTTCTCAGAAATCAGATAAAAGGGTACAGGATTCAGGGTGTGGGAAGTCAGGGGCTGGTTTTCTTTTTTATCAAAAGTTTCTTCGGCGTTTCCGTGGTCGGCGGTGATGATCACATTGTATCCAAAATCTTTGGCAACGCTTACGATTTTCCCAAGCGCCTGGTCAACGGCCTCAATTCCCTTGATGATGGCCGGTAAATTCCCGGTGTGCCCCAGCATGTCGCAATTCGTGAGATTGATGGCGATAAAATCGTATGTATCTGTCTCTATCATTTCGCAGGTTTTTTCCGCGATTTCAGCGGCTTTCATTTCCGGCTTTTCGTCGTGAGTGCTGATGTCTTTGTTGCTTGGGATCATGATCCGGTCTTCATTCTTTTCCGGCTCATACTTTTGGGCATTGAAGAAAAAAGTCAGATGCGTGAATTTTTCTGTTTCCGTTATCTTTAACTGCTTGAGGCCGTTGGCCGCGATGGTTTCGGACAGACAGTGTTTGATTTCTTCCGGCGGGAAAGCGACGCGGACATCAAGGTCGTCGTCATACTTTGTCATGGCTACGTATTTCAGATTGTCAATTCTTTCATCAATCATTCTTTTTGCGATCTGTTTGGCCCGGTCGGAGCGGAAATTGGCAAAAATGACCGCGTCGTTGGCGGCAATCAGGCCTTCCGATTCTTCTTCCATCTCAATGGACGCCGGTTCAATGAATTCGTCCATTATCCCATTTTTGTAGCTATGCTCAATCACTGCTTTGGCATTCTTGAATTTTTTTTCCGAACCCTTGGTCATCACGAAGAAATGCTTCTCAACGCGGTCAAAATTGTTATCCCGGTCCATTCCCCAGTATCGTCCGCCGATTGAAGCGATTTTTCCGAGAGCGGAAGTTTTCAGGAATGCTTCCAGATCGTCAAGGTACTTTATGGCACTGCGGGGAGCAACATCCCGGCCATCGGTAAAAAGATGCAGGAAAACTTTTTTGACGCCGTGGTGCTTGGCCGCTTCAATCAGGCTTTTCAGATGTTCGCTGTGCCCGTGCACTCCGCCGTCGCTGATGATGCCTTTGATGTGGAGGGCGCTATCATGCTTTTTAACATGCTCGCAAGCTTCCATGATCGCCTCGTTATTTTTCAGCTCCTGGTTCTTTACAGCGCGGTTTATCTTTAACAAATTCTGGTATATGACGCGGCCGGAGCCGATGACCAAATGATTGGCCTCTGAGGTACCCATTTGTCCTTCCGGCAGGCCGATCGCAACACCGCTGGCTTCCAAGGTCGCGAAAGGATGATGAGCTTTAAAATCATCAAGATTCGGGGTGGAAGCGGCTGTAACCGCGTTATGTTCTTTCTCTTCCCGGTATCCGAGGCCGTCGCAGATGACAAGTAATGCTTTATTTTTGATCATTGATTATTAGGGACCCACAAATCAACAAATTTCAACAAATCTACAAATAATAGTCAATACATACTTGTTCTGTATTTGTAGATTGGTAGTAAATTTGTTGTTTTGTGGGTTAAATTAGAATGGGAATCTTTTTAAGATGGCTTTCGCTCCAGCTTCTTTTTCAATTTTCATGAGACGGTTATACTTGACTGTCCGTTCGCTTCGGGCGGGCGCGCCGGTTTTTATCTGGCCAGTGCCCATGGCGGCGGCCAGATCCGCGATAAAATCGTCTTCGGTTTCGCCGCTGCGATGCGAGATCACGGCGGTCATGCCGTTGGCTTTGGCCATCAGCACGGCTTCAATCGTTTCACTCAAAGATCCGATCTGGTTAAGTTTTATAAGGATAGAGTTGGTGGTTTTTTCCGTTATGCCTTTTTGCAGGCGTTTGATGTTGGTGACATACAGATCGTCGCCGACGATTTGAATTTTGCCTTCGGTCGCAATCAGGAATTTTTCA
>CAWHBO010000001.1:0-107218 GCA_963827735.1 Candidatus Parcubacteria bacterium | reverse complement strand
CATCTATAAGCGAAAAAATGAATGAACAAATATAGTGCGCGAATAGAACAGGTTGCGCATGTCTTAAATGAGTATATCCGGGCATTACCTGTTTTTTATGTGTTTCTGCAAGAGTGAGTGCTGATTTAATTAGTAATTTTAGAGTTTTTTTATTTCTGCTAATTCAATCTTTTAAATACATTTTTGTTTCTGTGATTATCTCTTCATTACGAGAGCGTCCGGTGTGGATTTTTTTTCCAATATCACCTGTAATTTCTACGAGCCGTCGTTCAACTAAAGAATGAATATCTTCATCTTGAGGCAGAGGATTATATTTTCCATTTTCATATTCTGATAAAATTTGCGAAAAGGCATTTGTAATCTTAGTTAATTCATCTTTTGTTAGTATATTTATTTTATTAAGAGCCTTTGCATAGGCAAGATTTTGCTTAATTTCGTATGGAAAAAGTTTAATATCAACAGGTAAGCATGAATTGAGCTGTTTCATTGCACAGCTCATTTCTTTTGAAAATCTTTTAGTCCCGAGGAAAAGAAGAATGAAATCATAAGTTTTTATGAAAACGAAGGTTTGAACGACATCTCTTTCTCGCGTAAAAACGTAAAATGGGGAATTCCCTTGCCCTGGGATGAATCGCATACCGCTTATGTCTGGTCAGATGCTTTTTTGAATTATTTGACGATTTTAGGATGGAGCGGGAAAAGCGGAGAATGCCCTGACATGTTTCCACCGGATGTTCAATTGATGAGCAAAGATATTTTGCGTGTTCATGCCACAATCTGGCCAGCCATGCTTATGTCCTTGGAATTGCCATTGCCGAAGCGGATTTTTGTCCATGGATATTTCATGACGAATGGACAAAAAATGTCAAAGTCGCTTGGCAATGTGATTTCCCCGGAAGAGCTGGTAAAGAGGTACGGTGTAGATGCAACTCGTTATCTGCTGCTCACGGCCACCACTTTCGGGCGCGACGGTGATATCAGCTGGGAGAAATTTGATGAAAAGTTCAATGCCGATCTGGCCAATGGTCTTGGGAATCTGGTGGCTAGGGTTTCCAATCTGATTGAAAAGAACATGATTAGCATTGATGCTAATTGCGAAAACAAAGAATTGAAAAACAAATTTTATGATCAGATGAATGCGATCAAGATTGACGAGGCGGTAAAAACTGTTTGGGAAGCTTTGCGGAAATGCGATGAAATTTTGACTGCAAAACAACCATGGAAATTGAAAGGCCAGGGTGAAATCAAGGCGGTTTTGGAACCGATCGCGCAGAATATCATCTTAAGCGCTGAACTATTGTCTATCATTTTGCCGGAAACATGTCAGAAAATAAAAGATATTTTTACAGCTCAAGTAATCAAGAAAGGCGAGTCATTGTTCCCGCGAATTTCATAAATTTTATCATAACAAAAAACTCTATGAAAATAAAAGTTTTAAAAATTTCCTTTTTGATTGTCCCGATGCTGTTTTTTTCTGCAGCTTACGCCATGGCTAACACTGGTGTGGAAACGTCCGATCAGGGCGAGGTTGATTCGATAACTTTAAGCGGAAGCGGCTCAAACATCAGTTGGAGCGTCGATGGTTATAGCGATCAGGGTTTTAAAGTCGTTTGGTCAAAAAATACCGAACCGACATATCCTTGCCGGGAAGGCGATAAATACAACTACTATTCTGATTCCCAAAAAACGAGCGATGTTTTAACCGCTTTTTCGGGAAGCGGAGCATACCATGTCCGAGTTTGTGAGTATCTGGGTGGAGCTTGTGGCGTTTACAGCAATCAGATAACGGTTAGCTTAGGCGGTACTTCAGAAAGCGAAGATGTTGAGGATGATGATTCTGTCTTGGGGGATGTGAAAAAAATCACTCTTTCAGTCAAAGGTACGAACATGGTGAAATGGTCAACTGAGGGCAAAAGCTCCATGGGGTTTAAGGTGGTTTGGTCAATGAAAGAACATCCGACTTACCCGACAAGAGAAGGCGATAAGTACCATTATTTTGCCGATCCGGATTATTACTATGATACCTTGAATGCTTTTTCTGGCAATGGCAAATATTTTGTCCGCGTCTGTGAGTATCTGGGCGGAGCATGCGGGGTATATTCCAATGAGATAAGCATGGATCTTTCCGGAAAAGAAGAGGTGGCCTGTACCATGGAATATGATCCGGTCTGCGGAGCCGATGGTAAGACGTACGGCAACAAATGCGTTTTGAACGCAGCCGGCGTGGCAAAAGCTTATTACGGCGAATGTAAAACAGATGATCAAATAAAAAAAATTGAAAAAAAGGCGGAACAGTTATCCAACAATCAGTTTGATACGATCTTGGCTGAGCTTGAAGCTTTGCGCAATCTGGTTAAAGAACAACAAAATCAAATCAGCTACTTAAAAGATCTCCTTGTGGGTGTCTCTGGCATAACTGAAGCAATGCGCTCCTCAATCAACAATTTCATAACATACGGCGTTGATGACAATACGGAAAAACTCGGGGAGGGAGAAAGAGCGGCGGTTATGTATTCCTTCAAGTCCGCTTTTGGCAAGTTGCCGGAAAACGAATCAGACTTGGCGGATGCGATCAAGATTGCCAATGGACGCTGGCCTTCGGTTAAGAGCGAAGAGGCAGAGGATTCCGCAAAAGCAAATTTTCGCTTCATTTACAAGCGTGATGCGGACATGAACAACGCCAAGGATAATGCCGCCGTAACCATCATGGCTTATGGACTCAGACAAAAAGCTTCAAACCGGAATTTGGAATCGGAAAAGCGGGGAATTCAAATTTTTGAAGCCTTGTTTGACCGAGCTCCAACTTCAACCGAAGATTGGAACATCATGCAGGCAATCACATACTCTGGCGCGACCAGATAATCGTTTAAAAATTTAAGCAAAATATGACAGTTCAATTGATTGATGTAATCTTGTTGTTGTTTTTGTCCGGATTTTTCTTTTACGGTTTGTTTTTTGGTTTTGTCAGGACCATCGGCTTGTTTTTGGGGATGATCGCCGGCGCTCTGATCGCCAGCCGCGTATATCTTTTTGTGTACGGAATTGTTTCTCCGATTTTTTTCGGCTACGACAACCTGGGCAAAGTTGCGGTTTTTTTGGCAGTCTATCTGCTTGTAAGCAAACTGACAAGCTTCGGATTTTACTTTATTGAAAAGGGATTTAATCTGCTTTCCATCATTCCCTTTTTGGGGACGATAAACAAATTGGCCGGCTCAATCTTGGGGATTTTTACCGGAGTGATTACGATCGGACTGATTTTGTTTGTAATTTCTCGTTACGCGGTTTTAGATTTTTTCATCGGGTATTGGCTGCAAGATTCTTTTCTGGCACCGATATTTTTAAAAATAAGCAGCATGGCACTGCCATTGCTGCCTGTTATGCTTAAGCGGCTTAACGGTTTGATTTAGATAAATATGTACATTGATACGCACGCGCATATAAATTTTAAATATTTCAAAGACGATGGAGATGAAACGATACAGCGCGCTCTTAATGACGACGTTTGGATGATAAATGTCGGCGCGGACTATAAAACTTCAAAAAGAGCTTTGGATTACGCCAACAAATATGAGAAAGGCGTATATGCCGCCGTTGGCCTTCATCCGATACACATTGAATCTTTTCATGCCCAAGGCGAGGACTATGATTTTCAGACCAGAGGGGAGATCTTTAACTATGACATGTATGAGAAGTTGGCAAAATTTGAAAAAGCGGTCGCGATTGGAGAAATCGGCCTTGACTATTATCATGATGAATCCTTGGAAAACCTGGAAGAAGTAAAAAAGAAACAAAAGGAAGCACTGTGGCAGGAGCTTTTGCTCGCCAGGCGGTTGGATTTGCCAGTCATTCTCCATTGCCGGCAGGCCCATGATGATCTGGTGGCGTTGATAAAAAATTTTAGGAAAGAATTTTCCGAATTGATGCCAGTAAATAAGCCTTGGGGTGTGGTTCATTGTTTTTCCGGTGATGAGGACAGGGCTTGGCAATATTTTAATTTTGGCTTGATCATATCGTTTACCGGTCTTATCACATTTTCAAAACAATGGGATGACTTGATCAGGCGTTTGCCATTGGACAAGATCATGATTGAAACCGATTGTCCATTTATGACTCCTGAGCCTTTCAGGGGGAAACGAAACGAGCCTTGTTTGGTGAAATACGTTGCCAAAAGAATTGCGGAAATAAAAAATTTGCCGGAAGAAAAAGTGGCTGAGATGACGACAAAAACGGCAAGAAGTTTGTTTAATATTTAAAACGTCATGATTATTTATTAATATTTTTTCTATATAGATTGTTTGTGCATGTTTGAAGTTTTTACCGCTGATTTTACGCGGATATATACGCGGATAGAACGCTGATAAATATATTTGCATAAAAAAACATCCTCTTTTGCGGAGGATGTTTTTTTGTTTGAAGTTATTTGGGGATTTGGACTTTTATGCCTGGTCCCATTGAAGAAGTGATGGAAATATTTTTGAGATAAACGCCTTTAGAAGACGCCGGTTTGGTTTTTCTGATGGCTCCCAGAATTTTTTCAAAGTTTTCTTTTAATTTTATCTCATCAAAAGACACTTTGCCGATTGCTACATGAACGTTAGCCGTATCATCATTTTTAAAGCTTACTTTTCCTTTCTTAAGCTCTTCAATCGCTTTAGCAGGGTTCGGACTGACGGTCTCATTCTTCGGGGAAGGCATAAGTCCGCGGGTTCCAAGGATTTTTGCGATCTGAGCCAGATTTTTCATCATCGACGGCTCGGCGACCGCGACTTGGAAGTCGGTTTTTTCAGTTTTTTTGATTTCAGCGATCAAATCGTCTGATCCGACAATGTCAGCGCCCGCTGCCTTGCATTCCTTCTCTTTATCAGAGGACACAAACGCGGCTACTCTGATGGTTTTTCCGGTTCCGTGAGGAAGGGAAATGGCAGCCCTTACTTGCTGGTCTCCTTTTTTGGGATCTATCCCTAAGCGGAAATGAATTTCCACAGAAGCATCAAACTTTGTTTTGGAAAATTCTTTGGTCATTTTGACGGCTTCTTCAATCGGATATGCTTTTGATTTGTCATACTCCGCTGCTGGTTTTGGCTTTCTGGGTTTTGTCTGCGATTTGCCTTTTTTAACTTTTTTGTCTTTTGGTTGAACCGCTTTTGTTTCAGAAGCGGCTTCTTTTTTTTCTTCAGTCATAGTTGTTCGTGGTAAAATCGAGTTGAAAGTTATAAAGTTATAAAGTTCATAAAGTTTTATAGCTTTAAAATATATAGCTTCTACTTTCTCTCTCCCACAAGGTTATTTATTAAAATAATTATTTAATTTCTACGCCCATCTGTCTGGCTGTGCCGGCTATGATTTTCATTGCTTGCTCTACGTCGTCAGTGTTAAGGTCAGAAAGTTTCTTTTGGGCAATTTCTTTAAGCTGAGCCTTGGTGATGGAACCGACTTTTTCTGTCAATGGTTTTCCTGAACCCTTTTTTATGCCAGCGGCGTTCCGGATCAAAATGGAAGCCGGGGAGGTTTTCATGATGAAAGAATATGACCGGTTTTCATAAACAGTGATTTCCACCGGTACGATGTCGCCGGCGCGATCTCTGGAAGCCTCATTGAATTTTTGGCAAAATTCTTGGATCGGTAAGCCATGCTGCCCGAGAGCTGGTCCAACCGGAGGAGCAGGATTGGCGGCCCCAGCCGGAATTTGTAATTTTATGATTGTCTTAATTTTTTTAGCCATAGGTATGATGCTAATCCGCGAATAAATGCGAATACCGCAAATTGCGAATTATGCGAATAATTTTTGTTAGATTAAATTTTATGCCCCGAGAAGCTTATCCTTAATTGGACGGGGATAAAATATTTGTATATTTGTAATGATTTGTAATTTGTAATCTTATATTTTTTTAATTTGCAAGAAATCCAATTCAATCGGCGTTTCGCGACCGAACATGTTGACCAGGACTTTGATCTTGCCTTTTCCTTCATCTATGCTTGTGACTTTGCCTTCCAAATTTTTGAACGGGCCATCCATGATGCGCACAGGTGAGCCTTCCACAACGTCAATCTTAAATTTCGGCTCGTCAACGCCCATTCTTTTCTGAAGACCCTTGATTTCTTTTTCAGAAATCGGGGTGGGAATCGTTCCAGTGCCGATAAAGCCGGTAACGTTCGGCGTGTTTCTGACAACATACCAAGATTTGTCGGTTACCACCATTTCCACCATGACGTAGCCCGGGAATATCTTTTCCTCCACGACTTTGCGCTTGCCATTCTTGATTTTGATTTTTTTCTCAACCGGAATCAGGATGTTAAAAATCTTATCCTCCATGTCCATGGATTCAATTCTTTGTTTGAGGTTTTTTTCAACGTTTTCTTCGTATCCGGAGTAGGTATGAAGAACATACCAGCGGCGTCCTTGATTGAGAGTTTGTTTGGCCATACTTTTTTAATTTAGAATTTTATGAGATCAATTTTAATTATTTTATAACGGATTGCAGGCCGATGGAAAAAAGGAGATCAAGCAAGCCCAAAAATGCGGCCACACCCAGGCTGATGCCGATGACCAGATACGTATAGTTTCTGGTTTCTTTTTTGGTGGGCCAGGTAACTTTCTTCATTTCTTCAATTGCTCCTTTGATGTATGCGCTTATCTTATTCATATAAATTTGTTTAATATTAGCTGTATAATTGCTAAAGTAATTAAAAACGGCCCATCGGGGCTGTTTTATTGTTTACACTGTAAATAATACAGGAAAAGAGGAGAGGTGTCAAGCACTTGACAAAAAAATAAAAATAGGTTATTTTTAATTTTAATAAAAAAGGGAAGTTCTTTTCATTTTTAATAATCATATAAGCAAAAAGGAGAGAATAAGATGGCATATGTTATTATTGGAATAATTTGGGCATATTTTGCTGTGAAATGTGGAGATATATTGGCAAGGCTTGTATTATATAAAATATATAAGGTACCAAAATACGTAGAGGAACTACATAAGCACTTTTATTATGAAAAAATAAAAAAAGCTAAAGATTTTAGAAATTGTTTAGCTTTTTTAATGATTAGCGCATATGTGATTTTTACTCCAATATATTTTGAGTTTCCGGTAATCTTTGGAAAAGGCAATGTAGCTACGTTCAATCAAGCTGGTGAACCGATTTATCACAAGTGGGGATTGTTTACTCCACAAAATTCAGGAGTTGTAAACATACCTCAGGGTTGGCAAGGTGCATATTATAAAGGTAAACAAAAAAGCATTTCAGATATATTTGTGAAAGAAAATAATTTGTATTACCAGATAACCATTTTTGAAAAATGGAAAATGGTTAATCCAACCAAATTTTATAGTAAACCAGAGCGCCGTATGCAAAAAATTACTAAATATAAAGATCGCCCGGAAGGAATTGTTAAAAATCAAACTTTATCTTTTTTTCTTAATAATAAAAATGAAATTGAGAAGATTGCAAAAGAAAAAGGATTGATTGACATTGCGGCAGTAAATTCGTACATAGAAAGTACGATAAATCAAAAGCTATTAAAAGATGGCCTAGTTGTGAAAATTTCTTCGCAGATACATAAGTTTCAAGAAGAATAGAAATAATTCTCTCCATTCATCACCCCGGGACAGAAATGATTGTCTCGGGGTTTTATTATTCTTGACAAAAAAAATAGAAATGATATATTGATAATACCAACTAGTTTGGTAGGATATATAAAATATGAAGTTTTCAACCAAGACAACTTATGGCCTGAGGGCAATGATTGAACTGGCCAGGCACGAAAAGCAGGGAAGTTTGGCGCTCAAAAAAATCGCGGATAAAGAAAATATTTCTTTGAAATATTTGGAAAGGTTATTCGCGCAACTGAAAAAAGCTGAGCTGATAAAATCGGAAATGGGTGCGGGCGGGGGATATAGCCTTGCAAAAAAATCCAAGGAAATCATTGTTTTTGATATCGTAAAAGCTTTGGAAGGAAAAATGTCGCCGTTTTACTGCATGGGTGAGGATGGAAAAATTTACTGCGCGGCCAAATGCCATTGCGGAGCGACAAAGGTTTTGTCAAAAGTGCAGGAGGCGGTAAATACAACGCTTAAGTCTATGAATTTGGGGGAACTTTTATAGAAATTAGAAATTAGAAATTAGAAATTAGAAATTAGAAATTAGAAATTAGAAATTAGAAATAGATCATTAAAGGTTTTATTTTGTAATTTAAATTAACATTATGATGTATACTGACAAAGTAATGGATCATTTCAAGAATCCCCGCAATCAGGGTGTGATTGAGGATGCCGATGCCATTGGGCAGGAAGGCAATCCGACTTGCGGCGATGTGATGAAGATCTATTTAAAGATCAAGGACAACAAAATCAAAGATATAAAGTTTGAAACTCTTGGTTGCGCCGCGGCGATTGCCGTGTCTTCGGCGTTGACAGAGTTGGTGAAGGGAAAAACTTTGGATGAAGCTTTGAAAATTACCAAAGATTCAATCGTAAACGATCTTGGCGGCTTGCCGGTGCAGAAAATTCACTGTTCCATGCTTGGAGTTGATGCTTTGCAGGCGGCAATCAAAGATTACATAACTCATAACTCATAACTCATAACTCATAACATTAAGACTTATATGGAAAAGAAAAATATTTCAATTGAAACAAGGATTAAAAAAGCTTTGGAAAAAGTCAGGCCGGGGTTGCAGATGGATGGCGGGGATGTGCAGTTTGTTTCTTGGAATGAAAAGACCGGGGTGGTGGCAGTCGCGCTTCAGGGAATGTGCATGCATTGCCCGATGGCGAAAATTACCTTAAAAGAAGGAGTGGAGAAGACGGTGAGGGAAGAGGTGCCGGAAGTTAAGGAAGTGGTGGGAGTTTAAAATGTCAAATATCCAATTTCCAATGACAAATCAAGTTCAAAGTCCTAATTTCAAATTTTATATTAATATTTTGTCATTTGTTATTTGAATTTGATTGGAAATTTGAAATTGGAAATTTGACATTAAAAAACAATTTTAAATTTTTAACTGTCATTTTGCATTTGAGATTTACATTTTGAATTATATATAATAAATATGAAACCCATATACCTAGACCACAGCGCCACCACTCCTGTTGACGAAAAAGTGATAAAAAAAATGTTTCCATATTTTTCCCAAAAATTCGGCAATCCGTCTTCCATGCATGCTTTTGGGCAGGAGGCTTTAGCCGGCGTTGACCTTGCCCGGGAGCAGGCGGCAAAGTTTTTGAATTGCGAGCCGGGAGATATCTACTTCACATCAGGCGCCACTGAATCCAACAATTTGGCCATTAAAGGATATTTCAAGAGCTTGATCGCACAGGGAAAGCAGTATTCTGAAATGCACGCTATCACTTCGCTGGTTGAGCATGATGCTGTCCTGGAGCCTTTCAGGGAGCTTGAAAATTCCGGCTTAAAAGTTTCACGTATTCCGGTTAAAAAGAACGGAGTCGTTGATGTTGAAAAATTCAAAAAAGAATTGAGTGACAAAACTGTTTTTGTATCAATCATGTGGGTTAATTCCGAAGTTGGCGCGATCATGCCAATCAAAATGATTGGAAAGATCATCAGAAAGATAAATGAGAGAAGAGAAAAAGACTGGAAAAATTCTGATCCGAAAACCAGAGGGGCAAAGCCAAATTTTATCATTTTCCACGTGGATGCCACGCAAGCTGCCAATTTTATAAACTGCGATGTGCAGTGGAACTATGTTGATATGCTTTCCCTCTCAGCGCACAAAATATACGGACCCAAAGGCGTCGGGCTTTTGTATAAGCATGATCGGATAAAAATTGCCGCTTTGCAGAGAGGCGGGCATCAGGAGAAGAATTTGCGAAGCGGAACGATCAACGCGGCCGGAATCGTCGGCATGGGCGCGGCGATTGCACAATTGCGCATTGGAGAAAAAGGGGAGCCGAGCAGAGAACAAGACAAAACAAACAAATATATTTCCGTCTTGAGAGATAGGCTTGTAAACGGGATTACCAAAAAAATTCCTGATATAGTTTTAAACACTGACAGAGAATCATCAACCCCGTCTCACGCGCATTTTTCTTTTAACGGCGTGGAAGGCGAATCGCTTTTGATGTCTTTGGATCTTGAAGGCATTGCCGTATCCACTGGTTCCGCATGCGCTTCCGGAAGCCTCAAATCATCCCATGTGCTTCTGGCCATGGGCATTGACAAGGAAGTGTCGCATTATTCCATCAGATTTACCGTGGGGAAGCACAACACGAAAGAGGAGATTGACCGAGTGATAAAAATTTTGCCGCCGATTGTTGCGAGACTTAGGAAGATGAATCCGATCTATAAGAAGTAAATGATCAATCAATATATAAATTTTTTAAAATAGGCCTTTAAAATGGCTTATTTTATTATAAAATACTACTTGTATTGACAAATACTTAAATATATGTTTATATAATGCATTGAGCAATTAAGCTTGATATTAAAAATTTGGAGGTTCTTTAAAAAATGAAAAAAATTTTTATAATTATGTTGATTACTTTTTGTTTTTTTGGTCTTGCTTCTTGTGGTCCCATTTCCGAAGAAGGAGTGATTACCGAGATTGGAGAAAACACGATTAAAATGTTAGACGAAAACACTACAATAATCATTGAAAAAGTACAAAATATTGAAGTGTACAAAGAAGTATTACAGGAAGCGAAAACACAAAAGGCAAAAGTTGAAATTGATTTTATTTCAGGAGGAGAATCTCAATTTTTTTATAAATGCAATAAAGATATTATTGCAATTCGTTATCAGTAAAAGGGAGGACAGTAAATGGGAATGACATACCGCATAAGATGCCCTCATTGCGGTGAATTAAATGATGGCAGATTTGTATATTTTGAAAGTTATTCTTGCAATTACTGCTCAGGGACAATAAATATTGATTCTAATGGCGGTAACGGCGCAACTTACTCATCGTATAGGAAAAGATGTCCGCATTGCAACGAGTTGCTTGAAGGATATTTTTCATCCGGACTTGGGATAAAAAAACGATGCCCTTATTGCAAAAAAAGTTTCATTGTTTAAATTTTAAACGCCTGTTCAAGGACAAAAACCTTGCAGGCGATTTTTTTTTATCTTGTAAATTTAAAAATAAATATTTCACCATTGTTTATTTCCTGAAAACTATCCGCTTCAAGCTTGGCTTCGCTCAGGATTTTGGTTGAGGCCCACCAGTATTTGTTAAGCACAAAATATGACGTATTTGCTCCTGTCAGATCCATGGCTTTCAGCATTGTTGCGCGGGCAGGTTTTGTATAGACCATATCAAGATACATCTGATAAAGATTGCCGCCGGTTGGAATGGGATAGTAAAAAATTTCCCTCACCCCCTGCCCCTCTCCCAGTCCGGAGAGGGGGGATATTGTATAATATTTTTTAAAGCCATATTGCGATAAGGCGGCCGCTGACACTTGCTGATTTGCCAGCACGACGTAATCGCCTTGGGCATCGCCATCAATCCAGTTTGCGGCGGCAACGTCATGCTCAGAAACGGCATATCCGTGCGAATCAAAGTAGTTATCTTTTCGCGGGTAGCTACCGTACAAAGAAGCTGTCAGCAATAAGGCAAGAGAGATGATGATTATAAGCTTAAAAATCTTTGTCTGCGCTTCCAGTTTTGTAAAAAAAGCGTGGAATGAAATGAACACGAAAGGCAACAAGAAAAATATCGCGGCCGAAAGAATCCTGTCTGTGAAATTGTTTTGTTCGTAGTCAATCAGATAAGAAAACGATAAAGATTTTGCCAAAAAGAAGGAAAGAAAGAGAGAAAGCGAAAGCGACAGATACAAAAAAGTGATTTTACACTCTTTGCGGTATTTGACGGCGATGATCAGCCCTGCGGCTGCCAGCAAAAAAATCAGCCAGTGGATGTTGAAAATATAGAAATAAATGAAATTGAGCAGAGCATTTTCGCTCCCGGCGAAACTTATGCTGAAAAAGTTTTTTATAGCTTGAGATGATGAAACCGCAGGGTTTTCCGCGCCAGCCTGTCCGTCGAAATTGTTAACAACATGAAAGGCCATGGGAAGGGCGATAGCATTCAAGACAAACAAAAGCAAAAAAGCGAGCTTCTTGAATTTTTTTAAACCGGAATGATAGATGGTTAAACCGATGGCAAGAAAAAGCGCCGGGAGTCCGGCGATCGGCTGATAGCTTATGGCCGCCAAACTTAGAACGTATATCATGATCAAATCAAAATGATCAGAGCAGGTAAGCCCGAAACATGATTACGAGCAGAAGAAATAAAAATGCCAAGTTTTGCGGAGTTGATATGATGAAAAAACCGAACGGGAGGATCAAGAAAAGAATGATTGAGAGCAAGATCTTTTTTTTGTCTGAAAACCATTTCCTGCCGACTTGATAGGCCGCGAAGGGCAGATAAATCGCGCTGAGAGCCGGAACGATGAATTTATCAAGCGGGGCTATGGGTATGAGGGTAAGTTTATGCGTGATCACGATGAGGCCGTAATACCCCAGATAGTAAAATGGTTTGGGGAGCGCTTGGCCGTGCAGGCTGATGTAATCCATGGTCGCGTTATGTATGAAGGGATCAAAACCGAATCCCAGCTTGTATACAAAAACCGCAAGGGAAAAACTTAAAAAATAATGAATGATAACCAGAAAAAAAGAAAGTTTGGTGTTTTTAAAAATATTAATGAAAAGCAGTACGGTGGCGGCGATAAAGCTTGTAAAAAATGGCCAATGCAGAACCTGCCAAGGTGAGATGAGGGGCTCGGTCGTGCTATTTTTTATCATCAGGTAAATTGAAAAAACAGCTGAGCAAAGATACAAAACCAAAATTATGAGGTTTAAAGGCTTGAAGTTGCTTTTATCCTTGAAATAATTTTGCAAGATAAGCTTTTGGTTGTTCTTTAAAAGGTTGACTGAATTCGTCTTGATTTTTTTCTCTAAAAATAGTACAATAATAAACGATATGGCCGCCAGACAAAGGCTTGCGACCACACCAAAAAAATCCAATTTATAGATTTTATATACAAAACCGCTGGAAATTGAGACGAGGCTCAAAGCGGCCAGAAAATACAAGAGTAATTTTTTTACGAAGTCAGGCATGAAAAGTTGTTTATAAAAAAGATTCTAATCTAAGTATACTATGTCTTGGTATAAAATTTCAAATTTGGATACGAATTATGAAAAAGCCGAGAAGCTGCAATTTCATGATAAGTTTTTTGAAAAAACATTTTTAAAGCTTTTCCCAAAATGGATATGTCCGAATCATATCACTTTGTTTCGTTTTTATGCGACCCCGGCGGTGATTCTTTTAACTTTTTTTGAATACTATCAGGTTGGGCTTTGGGTTTTTTTGATTGTCGCTTTTTCGGACGCGATTGACGGCGCCATGGCCAGAACCAGAAATCAAATTACGGAATGGGGGAAAATATATGATCCGCTGGCTGATAAAATCCTGATCGGTTCCATGGTGTTTACGATTGTTTTAAGATATATTGATTTTTTTGCTTCAATCGTGATCATATTTTTGGAAATGATCTTTATATTTTTAGCTTGGCGGCGACTCCGAATTGGCGGTCATGTCCAGGCTAATGTTTGGGGAAAGATCAAAATGTGGTTGCAGGTTTCCGGTGTTTCTCTTCTGCTCTTGGCAGTTGTGTTTAACTGGGCAAGTCTTTTTCATATAGCTTCCGGCACATTTTATCTCGCCATTGCATTTGCCTTGGTAAGTTTGGTTACGCATGGCATGTAAATTGGATTGTTTTTAAAACAACAAAATAATGACGATATCGGATATAAAAAATAAATTTATAAAACATTGGCGTTTGCTGGCAATCCTTAGCTTAGCAGGCGTTTTTTTCATTGCGGCCGGAAGCTTTAATTTTTTTACGCAAAGCCATGCTAAAGATCCCAAGCAATTGGATTTCGTCAAATGGACTTCGCCGGATGAAACTGCCAATTATGTTTTTGCCAAGCTTTACGGACAGACCGGAAAAATGGTGATTGATGAAAAATATAATTTTGTGACGAAAGATATCATGCACCCCAGAAGTTTCCGTTCGGATTATGGCGAGATCAAGCCGGTAAGTTTTCTGGGACTGGTCATTGTTTACGGTAAGATCGTGAGCGTTTTTGGCTACCAAGTCCTTCCATTTTTAACTCCGTTCTTTGCCGCCCTTGGAATCATCTTTTTTTATTTTCTGGTTAAAGAATTCTTTGGCAAGACCAACGCCTTGATTTCAGCGATCATTTTGGCGGGATTTCCTCCTTATTTATATTATACCGCCAGAAGCATGTTTCATAATGTCCTGTTTGTGGTGTTTTTGATCATCGGAATTTATTATTTGGTTTTAATGGGGAGAAAATCACAGGATAAATTGAAATTTTTGACTTGGAAAATCTGGAACAAGAATTTGCTTTGGTTTTTATATTCAGCGCTGGCGGGCTTTTTTGTCGGGCTTTCAGTTATCACCAGGGCATCCGAGCTCATCTGGCTCGTACCAATGTTTTTTATCCTTTGGATTTTTAACATAAAGAAAATATCATTCGCCAAGATCCTTATTTTTTTTGGTTTTTTTATCATAGCTATAATTCCCGCTCTTTCATATAACAAGATTCTTTATGGCTCATACTTTTTCGGCGGCTACAATGAAATGAATCAGACGATTGAACGCATCACGAAAGCCGGTACGAGTTTCTTGGAAACAGCGGTAATCGGGTCGCCGAGGCAGGGTGATGGCGTCATCACGACAGTTAAAACCGGAGTGTTTCATTTTGGCATCCACCCCAAAGACAGCCTCAAGATGTTGTACTACTATTTCGTAAAAATGTTTCCATTGCTGTTTTGGCCGGCAATATTCGGAGCCATCGCTTTCTTCCTGAATTTCAGAAAAGTTAAAATCGGCCACGTCGCATATTTGTTTGCCTTTGCTGTGTCCGCATCAATTTTGGTTTTGTATTATGGCAGCTGGGAGTTCCATGACAATCCTGACCCGAAACAATTTACGATCGGAAATTCTTACACGCGCTACTGGCTGCCGATCTATCTTGGCCTCATCCCTTTCGTTTCATATTTTATTATAAAACTGACGTGGGCGCTGGGCGAACTTTTTCGGATTCCGCTCAAGCGGGGATTGGCGGAAAAGGATTACTATAAGAAATGGCTTTCGCGCAAATTTTTTGCCAACAGCTTGCGCGCGGTTATCGTGGCCGTGACGATCTTCACTTCAGTCGGATTCGTTTTATACGGCTCAGAGGAAGGTTTGATATTCACTGCCAGGCGCCAGGTAGAAAGCAAGATTGAATGGCAAAAGCTCATAGCTACAACCGAAAGCAATTCCGCGATCATCACCATGTATCATGACAAACTGGTCTTTCCGGAAAGAAAAGTGATTGTCGGAAATTTCACCGACCAGAACATGGTGGCGGAGTACAAAAATCTGGTTAAATTCATCCCGGTCTATTACTATAATTTCCGCTTCCCGGACCGCGACTTTGAATACCTGAATTCCAGAAGGCTTAAGGACTTCGGGCTTGAGATTAAGGAAGTTAAAAAGATAACGGAAGATTTTACATTATATAGATTATCTGAAACGGTGGAAGTTGCGACGACGAGCGCGGCGGCGTTAAGTGAAACTAAATAATTATTAAATAGTAATTATGAAAGAATTGTTACCTACAAACGATATATATGCCCAGCCAATTAATCAAGATTCGGATAACGAGAAAAATTCATATATTAAATATGAAAGAGAAAAAGACCCAAAGAGGCTTTCTGAAATAATGGAGGACATAAAAAATTCAAAACAAATTTCCTTAGAATATGAGGGGCAGGTTATACAATTGGAATATATAGAAATTCCCGCCAAAGAAAAGGCAGAAGGCGAGGAGAAGGTGTTGGTTATAATTCCCGGATTTTCATTTTCTCACGTCTCTTATGACTGTACCGCAAAAGAGTTGGCGCAGTATATGGGAAATTGCAGGGTTATCTGTTTTTCACCGCTTGATTCCGGGAAAAGTTCGTCGTTAAAAAGGAGCAGCCTTAAAAAAATGAATGATGTCTATTATGCAGCTTTTCAAAAAATTGGAATCAGACCTGAATATTCAGAAGTGACCGTGATTGGTCATTCTCGATCAGATATCATAGCGATGGAACTTGCAAAATCACACCCTGAGATTGTTAAGAATATAGTGCTTGTTAACGGTATAGCCGCAAATGATAAAAATATAACCGCTCTAGCAAAAGATTTTGTTAAACATCATATTCTAGATATCGCCCCAGCTCGTTTTTCTGAATCACTTAATGATGATCCTGAGGCATTTAAAAATTATCTGCGGCAAGATGTAGATCAGATAAAAAATTTTATTAACCCCATAAGAGCTGTTAATCAGTTAAAATCTGTTGCTCAAAGAAAAGAAGTTGACTTGGAAAAACTGTTATCTGAAATTAAATCAAATATTTTAATATTAAGTAGTACCGATGAGCTTAGCGATTTTAGGCAAACAAGAAAGGAATTATACGAAAAGCTACCTGACAATATCCAAAAACAACATAGGATTGAAATTGATGGTTTGCACGATGAAATCAGTTCTCATCCCGAAGCTTTTGTTTTAAAAATCAAAAGTTGGTTAGAATCGTTAGACACTAAAATAGTGGAGAGTGATAAAAATAAATAATCTTTAACTTAATATGGAGAAAATTGCATCAATAATTCTGGAAAATAATAATAAAGAAATCCTGCTTTACTTGCGTGATAATAAACCAAACATACCCTTTCCTCATCATTGGGATTTATTTGGTGGACATGTTGAAGTTGATGAAACTCCGGAAGAAGCATTGATTCGAGAGGTAAAAGAAGAGTTGAATTATGACCTTAAAGAATTTCGGTTTTTTAGGAAATATGAATGTCTGGAAGGAGATGCCTTTCAAAATGAAAAATATGTATATATTGGTAAGATTGATTTACCAATTGGCAAAATTACTTTGCAAGAGGGGGAGCGGTTGAAATTTTTTTCAAGAAAGGATATTCCGGGAGTTAAGTTCGCCAATATTTTAAAAAAGATTGTGTTAGATTATGTTAATGAAAATGAAATTTAGAATAAGTTTGTAATTTTATAAAAATCCGATAATCTGTTATAATTCCAAAATACAATTAAACATTGATAATTTATGCCAAAAAAAGTAAAAGTGCAAAAATTGGGCGTGATACTCGGCCCCACAACCAACAAATTTGAGGATCAAGGGGTTTTGAATCCGGCTATTTATCAGGATGGCGATAACATCCATTTGATTTACCGAGCGATCAGCAAAGACGAAGGATCTTGCCTCGGGTACGCGCGTTTGTCCGGACCGACAACAATCGCGGAACGCTGGGACAAGCCTTTTATGTTGCCGCAGCGCAAAGAAGAATCAAAAGGCATGGAAGATCCGCGGATCGTAAAAATTGACGATACTTTTTACATGACTTACGTCGCGCATGATGGCAAGAATGCCATCAGTTCGTATGCGTATGGACCCGACCTGTTTAAGCTGAAAAGGGGAGGCGTGATCAGTCCCAAAATTCAGTACCGCGATGCTGTCAAAATTTTCCGGTATTCAAAACTTAAAGACAGCTACTACTTTTTTGAATCTTTTTACCGGGAGTTCAACGGCAGCAACATCCTTATCTGGCACAAGGACTTTGTGCTTTTCCCGGAACTGATTGACGGACGCTTCCGAGGGATACAGAGAATTTTACCGGACGCGCAAATGGTTGACTTTGAAGATTTTGGACAACTGAAAGATAAATATTTTTGGATTTTCAGCTTGATGAACCTGGGTAATAACGTCATTTTGGAAGGCGAGCATGGTTTTGACAGCCGGCACGTGGGCGCGGGGGCCCCTCCGATCAGAACCAGAGCTGGCTGGCTGGTGATTTTCCATACGGCGCAGGAAATGAACAAAAAAAGAGTTTACCATGCCGGCGCGGCGCTACTTGACATAAACAATCCCAACAAAGTCATGGCCCGGCTGCCAATGCCGCTTTTTTCTCCGGATCAAAATTACGAGATTGAAGGAACAGTCAATGATGTCGTCTTCCCGACCGGCACTGCTCAATTCGGAAACGACCTGTATATCTATTACGGCGCGGCAGACAGCAAGATTGCGGTGGCAAAAGTTGATATGGAGGATTTGATAACGACGTTGCTCCAGTATCCAAGGTAGGGGTTTTGTATATGTATAAAAAGCTTTTGGAATTTCAAAAGCTTTTTTTTGTTGCTTCGGGTATTGGTTGAAGAGCAAGAAGAATAAAAAGAAAAATAAGAAAAATAAGAAAAATAAGAATTAAATAGTAAAATATTACAGACAATAAGCTAATTTGTAATTGCCGGTAAATTTTGGTATAATATACACAAGTTTATAGAAAATTTTTAAATGTTTTTGGATTTTTTCTCATGCTTCAGAAAATAAAAAAACAGCAGATTTTATATACAAAAAAAGGGATCCCAAGGTCCCGTTTTTTGGTAAATCTCACTCCTTGCGCTGAAGAAGAACTTTTGTCGATACCCGAAGAAGAAGAAAATGATTTAAAGTATCTGTATAAAAAAAGGCAACAAAGCAAACGGTTGTTTATCTATCCTTTTGCCCTCATGTTTTTTAAACTAAGCATGAAAATCGGCAAGCTTGTGGTTAACATCCTGCGTTTTGTTTTTTTTATACCCATCGCGTTTCTGTTAAGTTCAAGAAAATCCAAAGAAAAAAACTTGGTCATGAGAATTGAAACGGGGGCTGATGATGAAATAAGGCGTTTCTGCTTGATACCGCCGGAAAAGCAAAAAACAAAAAAACATTTGCTCAGTCAGCTGTTCAAAAAGAAAGAGAAAAAAAACCAGCCAGACTTGCAGGAGCCGGAAATGGTGCTTAAAAAACAACCGGTATTCTCATATCGGATTTTTCTTCCCAAATTCAGCTTTAACTCTTTTAAAATCTGTTTGGTTACAGGCGTTATTTTTTTTGTAGCCGTCTTGCCGTTTAAAGGATTTCTTTTGTATGCGGATGTCTTGGATATGAAAGGCAGAGTCTTGGGGGTTTCCGAAGACGCGGTTGAAGATATCAAGTCAGCCGGCGCAAACGCGGAGCAGATTGATTTTTCTCTGGCTGAAGCGAATTTTAAAGCTGCTGGAGATAAATTTTCAGACGCGAGAAAGCAAATTGGCAAACTGTCAATTCTCTTTGGCTTGATCGGAAAAATCATACCGGGAAAAATGGCGCAGATGGCCGGGCAAGCCGATGATATCCTTGACGCCGGAAGGCTATCCGCTCGAATCGGAGAAGAGCTTTCTTCAGCTTTTTTGCCTTTGAATGAAGATGATAAGAGCATACAAATCATTGTGGAAAATTTTTCTCAGCGTTTTAAAAACATTGAAAAACTTGCCGATGAACTGGGACGCAAACTGGATGCGATCGATGCCGGAAGCTTGCCGGAAGAATACCAAGCGCAGTTTAAAGAGCTGCAAGAAAATTTTGAGCCCATCATTTTAAGCGTGAAGGAAGTAAACAACCTTCTTTATGGCTTAAAGATTTTTCTCGGCTTTGATTATGATAAGCGTTATCTGATCGTTTTTCAAAATAACACCGAACTGAGAGCGACCGGAGGCTTTATCGGATCTTACGCCTTGCTTGATTTCTCCGAAGGAAAAATAAAAAATATAGAAGTTCCGACCGGCGGCAGTTATGACACCGAGGGCGGCATGATGGATCGTTTTATCGCTCCCGAACCGCTCCATCTGGTTAATCCTTTTTGGCATTTTTGGGATGCAAATTGGTGGCCGGATTGGACAAAAAGCGCGAAAAAGTTGGAATTTTTTTATGAAAAAAGCTCAGGTCCGAGCGTGGATGGAGTGTTAAGCTTGACCCCGACAGTGATTGAGCGCTTGTTAAAAATCATCGGCCCAATCGACATGGGGCCTGACTATGAAAATCTCACAATCAACAGTGAAAATTTTTGGGATATTGTTCAGACATTTTCCGAACAAAAACCCAAGGATCATCCGGCGTATACGGAAAACAAATATATGAGCGCAAATGAGGAGTTGTCTGCCAGTTCAACAGAGGCAAGCACAAGTCCGAATACAGCGATTGAAAAAAACAATGTTGAACCAAAAAAAATCATTGGAGATTTGGCGGATAAATTGATACCGGCAATATCAGAGAGAATGGATCGTGGAAAATTCATTGAATTTTTGAATGTGATGGAAAAAAATCTAGCGGAAAAGCAAATCCTGCTTTATTTTAAAAATAACGAACTTGGAAAAATATCCGATGACTATAATTTTAGCGGTCGAATGAAAGAAACAGATTCAGATTATCTGAGTGTCGTACATACGAACATCGCCGGCGGGAAAAGCGATAAGATGATAAATGATAAAGTCGCCTTAGAAACGGAAATCCTGCAAAATGGACAGATTGAAAACACCTTAAGCATCAAAAGAACTCATTCCGGTGTCAAAGGAACTGCCTTTAGCGGCGTCAGAAACGTGGACTGGCTTAGGGTCTATGTGCCAGAAGGTTCAGAAATGATTTTTGCTGAAGGCTTCACTTCACCGGATGAAAAATTTTTTTCAAAGCCGGAGGGTGATGCGGAAACAGATATATATATTGCGGAAACCGAAGGCATGGCGCTAACTGATCCCGAGAGCGGAGCTAAGATTTATAAAGAATCAGGCAAGACGGTTTTTGCCGGGTGGCTTATGGTTGATCCCGGAAAATCAATCACTGCAAGAATCAAGTACCGATTGCCGTTTAGATTGGAGGCGGTAAAAGCGGAAGATACTTGGAAGAATAAGCTTCTTATGATCATGGGAGCTGATTCGGAAAAATTTGCGCCATATTCATTGCTTTGGCAGAAGCAAGCCGGAACCATTGGCGTTTTTATCAAACGCGACATTGTGGTTGCGTCAAATTTTCAAAAAATTTACAGCCGCGCATTTGATGTTTGCTCTTCCGGATGCGAGCTTGATAGCGATAAGCATTGGGGGGAGGTATACAGGATCAACTGATAATTTTGAGTTGCTCCTTTAAATTGATTAAGATTGAAGTTTTGTGTAAAAAATCTAGAATGTTCAATGCACAATATTCAATATTCAATGAATATTAAATATTGAATATTCATTGAATATTGATCATTGGATATTGATTATTAAAAACATTTAGAGACGGCAATATAAAAGAATTTTAAAATAGTTATTTTAGATATTAAAATATAATTTAAAAGATTATCCATATGGATTACGGCCTGTCAAATCCAATCATTGATCAAAATTTTATAATCGTAAGCCGCAGCATCTTTGATATCGTTTTCGGCACTTGGGCGCTGTATCCCTTTTTGGCTTTGCTGGCCGTGGTTTTTGTTTTTGCGTTAAGAAGGATCTGCGAGAGTTTGGCGTCAAAAAGCGCTTTTTACCAGCATACGGTATTTATCGTTCGTCTGCCGAAAGATAAGCCGGGAGATAAGGACAAGGAAACAACGGTGCAGGAATTGAAGGAGATTCTGGCAAAGGGAGAAACGATTTTTTCTTCAATTGGAGGCTTGAGAGCGCAGAGGGGGATTAAAAGTTGGTTTTTGGGAAGGAATGACCATTTCAGTTTTGAAATTGTCGCCAAAGAGAAGAAGATCATTTTTTACGTGATTGTCCCAACCGGCATGAAGCGTTATATGGAACAGCAGATCAATGCCCACTACCCTTCAGCCGTGGTGGAAGAATCCTCTGATTATAACATTTTTAATCCCCAAAGCGCGATCATTGCCGGTGATATCAAAACCCGCCGCAATATGCTTTTGCCCTTGAAGACATATAACAAGATGGAAGTCGATCCTTTAAATACGATTCTCAATGTAATGACCAAGCTCAGAGAAGATGAAGGGATGTCAATTCAGTATATCGTAAGGAGCGCGCATCCCAGATGGCATAGCAAGGCGGGCAAGATTGGACGCAAGATATACAAAGGCGAGTCTATCAGGCAAATTCTTAGGACGCATGATATGAATCCAATCACACGTTTTTTTTATGAGCTTTTCAAGGCGGCGAAATCTCCCAGCAAGGATATAAACAACCCTCAGATGAACAGGCTTACCCAGATGGAGGAAGAGATGCTTAAGGGCATTGAAGAAAAGAATTCCAAGGCCGGTTTGGATGTCAATCTTCGCATCGTTGTCAGCGCGGAAAATGCGGGACAAGGAAGAATGTATCTGGAGAATCTTATCAGCGCTTACGCGCAATACAATCTGTATGAATATGGCAACAGCTTCATGAACAAGATCAGGATTGGCGAAAAACGAAGAACCATCCACGATTTTATTTATCGTCGTTTCAACAGAAAGATAAGATTTCTTCTGAATACGGAAGAATTGGCAAGCCTTTTTCATTTTCCCAACAAGACCAGCGAAACACCGAACATCCTTTGGCTCTCCGCGAGCCACGCTCCCGCCCCTTCGGAATTGCCGGGCGAAGGCATCGTCCTTGGACAAAATGTTTATCGCGGCATAACGAGGGATATCCATATGAAAAGAAATGATCGAAGGCGCCATACGTACATGATTGGAAAATCAGGATCAGGCAAATCCACCATGATCGCCAGCATGGCTGTTCAGGATATTTTAAATGGAGAAGGCGTGTGCTTGCTTGATCCGCATGGCGACTTGGTATCGGATGTTATGTCCAGAATTCCCCCGGAAAGAGCGGAAGATGTCATTTTGTTCGCACCGGCTGACACGGAAAGGCCGCTGGGGCTCAATCTGCTTGAATATGACCCCAGATATCCGGAACAAAAGACCTTTGTCATAAACGAGATGATAAAAATCTTTGATAAGCTGTATGATCTCAAAGCGACCGGCGGACCGATCTTTGAGCAATATGTCAGGAATGCGATGCTGCTCATCATGGCCAGTCCCGAATCAGGATCAACGCTTATGGAGGTGCCGAAGGTTTTGGCTGATGCAGAATTCCGAAAGATGAAGCTGGAAAAATGCGCCGACCAGACCGTGGTTGATTTTTGGCGCAAGGAAGCGGAAAAAGCCGGAGGAGACGCGGCTCTGGCCAACGTTGTGCCGTACGTTACATCCAAGCTGACGCAATTTATTTCCAACGATACCATGCGCCCCATCATCGCTCAGCAGAAAAGCGCCTTCAATTTGAGAGATGTGATGGATAAGCGCAAAATCTTGCTGATTGATCTTTCAAAAGGACAAGTTGGAGAAATGAATGCTCATCTTCTCGGCATGATTTTGGTCGGTCAAATTCTCATGGCGGCGCTGTCACGGACCGATATCCCCGAAGAAGCCCGCAAAGATTTTTATTTATATATTGATGAATTCCAAAATTTCACCACTGACTCCATCAACTCAATTTTGTCAGAAGCGAGAAAGTATAAATTAAATTTGATCATCGCTCACCAGTATCTGGGACAGCTTGTGAAGAATCAAGATTCTTCAATCAAAGAGGCCGTTTTTGGAAACGTCGGCACTTGGATTTTGTTCAAAGTCGGCTCGGAAGACGCTGAGGTGATGGAAAAAGAATTTGCGCCGGTTTTTAATCAATACGATTTGATCAACATTGAAAGATATACAGCTTATGTAAAACTGCTCATTGATAATGCCTCCAGCCGGCCGTTTTCCATGCGCGCCACATATCCTTTGCCGGGGATTGAGCGGCCGGAACTCGTTGGCAAGATAAAGATGTTAAGCCGTCTGAAGTACGGGCAAGATAGGAAGCTGATAGAGGCGGAGATACGCAGGCGGTCGAATTACTAGTATACAAAATACAAATTTATACAAATATACAAACAATTGTTTGTATATTTGTATAAATTTGTATTTTGTAAAATAAGTTGTTTACAAAAACCAAAATTTGTTCTAAGATGTAAAAGTCAAAAATTAGTTTATTAAAATAAAAAATCCCCAATATTAAAATAAAAATATATGGTTTCAAATCAAAAAAACGCTCAAAATGATGAGTTAAACAATGAAAGTGAAGAAAATTTTTTGGTTGATGACCTGGAATTGGAAGGTCATGCCGAAGAAAAAAGCAAAAAAAAGCCAAAAAGCGATGAACATGAGGAAACTCGCGAGTTTTCAAAAACAAAAATAGATCTTCTCAGAAAACTGTTGCTTAACCAGAAGCAGAGCATTGAGAAGATGATTGATCTGCTTTCCGGCGTGATGAGCGAGAACGAAGCGCGCATCAGCATCGGGCAGATGAGCGAAAAACAAGATGACGCTTCAGAGGATGACAGCGGGCAAATCATTGAAGGCGTCTTTGATGGCGAATGCATGATTGGCCCGGACGGCAAGCAATATAGCATCCCGGCCAACTATGCTTCAAAGTCTAAGCTGGTGGAAGGCGATATCTTGAAGCTTACGATCACTGCCAACGGAACATTCGTCTACAAACAGATTGGTCCGATTGAAAGAGGCAGGGTTATCGGCATCCTGGAGCAAGCCGCTAATGGAAATTTCACTGTCCATTCCGAGGACAAAAGCTGGAGAGTGCTTACGGCTTCCGTCACTTATTTCAAAGGCCAAAACGGCGACGAAGTCGTGATTTTGGTCCCCAAAGTCGGAGAAAGCAAATGGGCGGCGGTGGAGAATATTGTGAAGCAATAGAACAGAATTTTTATTTATAAGAACGGCATGATTGTCTGTTGTTTTAATTTTTTTTAACATTTCAGGTATAATATTCAATGATCAACATTCAATCAATATCCAATTTTTTAATGCTCAATTGATTATTTTTTCATTGATTATTGATTGAATATTGGTTATTGATCATTGAATATTTTTTAATAAAACGTAAAGGTTAATTATATTATAAAGTATGGCCACTCTATACCGTAAATACCGCCCCCAGGGTTTTTCTGAGCTTACCGGGCAGAATCACATAAAAGTTACCATTGAGCATGAGATTGCAGCCGGCAAGCTGGCGCATGCTTATTTGTTTTGCGGTCCGCGCGGAGTTGGAAAAACGACGCTGGCCCGCCTGATCGCCAAGTCACTCAATTGCGAGCAAAAGAAACCGGGTGAATTTGAACCATGCAACAATTGCGCTTCTTGCGAGAATGTTTCCAAAGGGAATGACATGGACACGATTGAGATAGACGCGGCCAGCCATACGGGCGTTGACAATGTCAGAGAAAACATCATTGCTGTTTCGCGCATTGCCCCGAGCCATTCAAAATTCAAAGTTTTTATCATTGATGAGGTCCATATGCTTTCGATTTCAGCTTTCAATGCTTTGCTAAAAGTTTTGGAAGAGCCGCCGCTGAATGTGATTTTTGTCTTGTGTACGACCGAAGCTCATAAAATTCCCAACACTATAATTTCACGCTGCGAGAGATTTGATTTTAAGCGGATGTCATTTTCAGATATCGTTAAACGCTTGTCTTTTATCGCTGATTCAGAAAAAATTAAGATTCAAAAAGGCGTCCTGGAGTCAATCGCCCGGCATTCTGAGGGGCATATGCGAGACGCTATTGGCTTGCTCGGCCAAATTGCAGCCATTGGCGGCGATGAGATAACGGAAAAAGACGCTGACCTGGTGATTCCAAGAAGCGATATGAATGAAGTGATGACGCTGATTGAGTTTTTAAGCCAGAAAGACGCGGCCAAGGCGATTGAGCTTATAAACAATCTGATCAGAGATGGTGTTGATTTGAAGAGATTTACGATTGATTTGATTGAAGTTTTGCGCAAATTGATGCTACTCAAAATATCCCCCGGACTTTCTGAAAAATTCGGGCAAGAACTTAGCCCGGATATGGAAACTAGGCTTTCAAATGTTGCGTCGAAAATGGATTTGGCTCAGATAATCGGAGCGATCAACGGATTTTCAATCGCCAAAAACAGCTTGAGCGCGAGTTTTATCCAGCAGCTGCCCTTGGAGGTTGCGATCATCAATCTTTCATCATCTTCGGTTTCCGATCAAAATGCCAGGATGATTTCCATGAATACCGTATCTGCCTCCAACCGCAATTATGGCAACCAAGGCTTATCTCAAGCGAAGCCGGCAAACGGACAAACACCGTTTCGGGACGCGGATAAAATTCCTTCAACTGAGATTGAAAAAAACGAGATATCATCCCGTTGGAACGAGGTGCTGGCAAAGATAAAAAAATATAACCATTCACTTTCTTTTATTCTGCGCGTTTGCGAGCCAAGAAGCGTTACCGGAAATGATGTGTGCCTGGCTTTTAAATATAAATTCCATAAGGATCGCTTAAGCGACAACGGCATCAGACAAATCGTGGAAAAAGTGATGGAAGAGGTGTATGGCCGACGTTTTTCAATTGAAGCGATCATTGATGAGAATATCCAAGCGAACAATTCTTTGTCAGCCAGTGAAAATGCTCCGGTTTTTTCCGAAGAAAGCGCTCCGGCAAGCATTGAGGAGGATTACCCCGCAAACATCAAGATTGATAAAGACAAAGTTGTGGACAGCCTCCTTAAAACTTTTGGAGGGAAAGTGATAAGCTGACAGCTGATAATTTTTGAATATGATCAACAAAAATAAAATAGGCTTAGCGCTGGGCGGCGGGGGTGCCAGGGGCATCGCCCACATCGGAGTGCTAAAGGTTCTGGAAAGAGAGGGTATAAAGATAGATTATTTATGCGGGACAAGCATGGGCGCGCTTTTCGGTTCCTGCTACGCGTTGGGAATGCCGGTCGCGGAGATTGAACAGCATGCGCTTAAGATAAGAAAAAGAGATCTGATGAAAATGGTTGACTTAAGGCACCCCAAGCGCTCCATCATCAAAGGCAACAACGTGTATCAGTACATAACCAGCTTGATCGGCGACGCAAAATTTTCGCAGACGAAAATTCCCTTTGCGGTTGTAACGACAAATCTTGAAACCGGCGATGAAGAGATCATTGAGAAAGGCTTGATTGCGGAAGCCGTCCAGGCCAGCATCAGTGTCCCGGGGATTTTTCCACCGGTTAAGATTGGCGACAGTTATTTGATTGATGGCGGCGTTGTCAATCCAACGCCAATTGACGTCTCAAAAAGCCAGGGAGCGGATCTGATCATCGGAGTGGATTTGATAACAAAAAGAAGGATAAAGCTTGATAACCCCGGGACGATTGCGGTCTTGATGCAATCATACGACATCATCCGGATGATGGCGGTAAAATATAAAATGCAAAAAGCGAATGAATGCGCGGTGCTTATCAAGCCGCATGTCGGGGGCATCATTGAGAGTTTTAAATTTTCTGAAATACCCGCCATAATCAAGAAAGGCGAGACGGCAACCGAGGAGATGATGGGAGAGATCAGGTTAAGATTGGATTCAATTAAAAATTAAAAATTTTATTGGTAATATTATTTTTTTAAAAAAGTATTTATTAAGATAATATTTGCTTATATTTACATTTTTTAAAATATATATTAGAATATATTAACAATAGCCACAAACGGTGGTTTTTTATTGAATTTTTAATTATTATTTTTTTAATTCTTAATTGAATCTTCGGGGTGTGCCCCGATTAAAAAAATTTATTTTTTTATATTTTCGGGGATCGTCTAATGGTAGGACAACAGGTTCTGGTCCTGTTTATCGGAGTTCGAATCTCTGTCCCCGAGCCACGAAAAATGGCTTTGCCGCAGCGTCTAGAAATTAATTATTTTTATAATATTACTAAGATAAAAATATGCAGAAAAAAATATTGCCCATAATTTTAGGTTTGTCTTTGATTCTCGCAAGTGTGCCTGTTTTTGCTTCCGTTGATAATTATCCAGGATTCAAAATGTCAACGTACAAAGATTCTTATTCTATTGATGAAGAAGTTCAATTAGAACTTGAAAAAATTAATCCCACAATTGATTCGTATTATGTAGACGTATTTGCAAGTAAGCAGTTAGCCCAAGGCACCAGCGATGTTTTTCTAGTAGAACCTAATGTTTTAGTTTCTAGTGGTAAAAAAATTGTTTATATTGATTTGGATGAAATAAATGGGTTTGTTTCTGGTGGTAATGCTGATTATACAATCAGTGTATGTTCAACAAACGGTTGTACAATGACAACAACTAACGCAATTACTATAACTTTGGATACTGATTTAACTATTTCAAACATTGAAGCAAGCAGTGTAACCAGCGAAGCATTTTATATTGGGTGGCAGACTAATGGCGATTATGATTGCACAATGATTTATAGCATAAAGGATGGAAATTTAGACGATGATTTACTTATTTCGACAAGAGATGCTGATGATTATATTTTTGGTTCAAATTATCCAAAATCAGACAGTAACGGAAATTATAAATATGCAATTGAAATCAAAAACCAAGGTGAGAATACAAAGTATTTTAATGGCGATAAGGGTTATTATAATTTGATTTGCTATGATAATGATAGAAATAAAGCGACATCTTCAGTTTATACTTTTGATTTTCCTTTTGGTAGCGACAAAAAAAATCCTATTATTTCAAACATTGAAGTTCCGTATCAATCAATTGGAATTGACAGAGCAACTATAACTTGGAACACAAATGTGCAAACCGATAGTATTGTGTATTACGCTAAAGCAGGATCTAATAATTGGTCATGGCAAGGAACAGACGATTTTTCAAAAAACCACTTTGTTAAAATAACTGGCTTACAGTCATTTACAACATACCAATATTACATAAATGCAAAAGACTCTCTGAAAAATTTAACTAAATCTGATACGCTAGAATTTACAACCACATATGACTCAGGAAATAATAATAGCGACATTATTCAGTTTTCAAATATCAATGTCCCAACATCTTTAATCAGGCCAACTGCCGTTACCGTTAACTGGACAACAAATTATCCAACAAACAGCGATGTTCATTATTGGAGCGTTGACGGAAATCACGAAAATTGGAACTGGGATAAAATTGATGATTATACGCAAACTAGCCACTCAATAGTATTAAAAAATTTAACCCCGTTTACAACTTATAAATTTACAGTTTCTGGACAAAAAAAAGCTGGTGTGCCTAAAACTACTTCCAAAGAATATTCTTTTACCACAACTATTGATGGTGGTTCTGATATCATCGATGATAATAATATCAATAATGACAAAGACTCTATAAATCAATTAGTTCCTCAATTACAAAGACAAATTAGTGCATTAGAAAAACAAGTTATTGAGTTAGAGAAAAAACTTACCCAACTAGACCAGAAATTTGCAGAAAAATATGCTGGTACAATGTTGTTGGATGTGGAAAATCATGGAAGATTATGGTATGTTGATCCGTTAAGTAAAAATAGATTTTATTTTGAAAATGGTGAAGCGGCATTAAGCATCGGCTCAAAATTAGCGACAGGCATTACTTATGATGATATTCAAAAAATTCCAGTTGGCGTGCCTAATAAATTATATAATTTACAAGATACAGACAGTGATGGTTTGCCAGACAGGCTAGAATCAGCACTCGGTTCTGATCCTAATAAAAATGATACGGATGGTGATGGGTTTAACGATAAAGGAGAAGTGGAAAATGGTTACAATCCAATGACTAATGTAAAGTATGATTATAGTCAAAACTTGGTAGATAGACTAGAAGGCAAAATGCTTCTACAGGTATCAGGGCCCAATTCTCACGGTGAAATATGGTATATTAAAGATGGTAAAAGATGGTATGGAGGCACAGAGGATAGCATGTATGAAATAATGAAAGCAAGAAGTTTGGGGGCTAAACCAGATGATATTAGAAAAATAGAGGTAGGAGATGTGAGGGGCGTAAAATAATTTTAGACTTGAATTTAGATCAAGCTTTCGTCTTTTACGACTTCAGGCCACTAAGAGCGACTTTCAAAGTTATGCAAGAAACCAATCAAATCATTTGCCCAGTTTGTCATCAGCCGGTTTTGCCAGAATTTTTTTTCTGCCCAAACTGCGGGTACAATCTGAAAGAAAAACCGATGCCGATCTCCGTTATTGCGCAGATCGGTGTTTATGCTTTGGCAATTTTTTTACCGCCTTTAGGGTTGTGGCCCGGCATCAAGTATCTGATGAAAAATTCCAAGCAAGCCAAATGGGTTGGGGGAGTTACGATCGCGCTGACGCTTCTTTCCAGCGTTTTAACGATTTACTATACATTTTCTATCTTCAGCCTGTACATTGAGCAGATAAATGAGCTAACGGCAGGAATATAAAAAATCATTTTTAATATTAAACACCAATAATAATGGTGTTTTTTGTTGCATTTTTGCCTGCTTGACAAATATTAATATATGTGTTATATTTAAAACATAATAAAACATACAACAAAAAGGAGAAAAATGAAAAAGTTAATAAATAAAATCATGAAGACTCTCACGCCGATGGGAGGAGTAGCGGTCATTGGTATAGTAACGGCTATAATAGTCATTACCGCTATGGTTCTTGAAGAAAAGTATTATAAAGCTCCTCCCCATGGAAACATATTTACTGAGCAAGCTCGGTAAATAAAACAATCTTGAGCCCCAAATGTCATTTCAAACTGACATTTCGGGCTTATTTTTTTTGACTAAAATCCGGAGATATGAGATGATTTTTATATAAAGTATATTCTAAAATAATTTTTAAAATTTTTTATATGCCGCAAATCTTAAATGTTGTTGATGATAAAGACAAAATCATCGGCAAAGAAACCAGGGAAAACATCCACAAAAAAGGCTTGTTGCACAGGGAAGTCCATGTTTTTTTTGTGACGCCGCAAAAAGAAATGATTTTTGAGCGCCGGTCCAAGCAAAAAGAAATTTATCCCGGATTGCTTGACGCTTGCATCGGGTGCCATGTGGAGAGAGGCGACAGCTATAAAAAAGCCGCATTTAATGAAATCAAAAACAAAACCGGACTTCCAATCAATGTGGCTGACTTGATTTTTGTTGATAAAGAAGAGATTAAATCCCAGCCGCTCGTTAAGGGGATTGTTAACAACGCCTTTAAGAGCAAATATCTTTTTATATATGATAACGCTGTGACCAATTTGAAATCAGGAACCGGTGAAGAATTTGAAGCTTGGCCGATTGATAAGCTGTTAAACATGAGTGACGCCGAAAGCCAAAGATTTGTGCCAAATCTGAACCAGTCCACCATAAAAAGCTTATATGATTTTATGACAGCAAAAAATATACTTTAAAATTTTGTTCATCAAATAAAAAGGCCTTTACAATCATGCATTGTAAAGGCCTTTTATAAAAGTGGTTAATCTTTGCTTCTTCTAGCGGATTGGACTCTTTGCACTTCTTTTAAAAGCTGTTTTCTTAAACGCACGCTTTTGGGTGTTATTTCAAGATATTCATCGTCTTTCATGACGCTCATTCCTCTTTCCAAGCTCAGTTCCAGCGGGGGAGTCAAGCGGATCGCTTCGTCCGATCCGGAAGCCCGCATGTTTGTAAGCTGTTTTCCTTTGATCGGATTTACTGACATGTCGTTGCCTTTGGATACGTCGCCCACCACCATGCCTTCATACACTTCCGTGTTGGCGGGTATGTATAAGGATCCGCGATCTTGGAGGTTAAAAAGTGAAAAAGCCAAAGCCTTGCCGCTGGCCATGGATATCATGGAACCGACATCGTGTTTTTCAATCTTGCCGGCATACGGTTTGAAGCCGATGACTCGGGAATAAAGGATGCCCTCGCCTCTGGTATCTACGATAAAGTCGCTGCGATAGCCCAAGAGACCGCGCGTCGGCATTTCAAACACAATTCTGGTTGTCCCGTGCTCCGGCTTCATCTCAAGCATCCGGCCCTGCCTTTTGGAAAGTTTTTCAATGACTGGTCCGGCCATATCGTTCGGGATGTTGATTGTAACTTCTTCGTAAGGCTCAAGCTTTTCTCCATTTTCTTCTTTGATGATCACGTGCGGCATGGAAATCTGCATCTCATAGCCTTCGCGGCGCATGTTTTCCAAAAGGATCGCGATATGCATTTCGCCCCGGCCGTACACTTTATAATGATCGGTGCTGGAGAAATCAATCTTGAGACCGACGTTAATTTCCAGTTCTCTTTCCAGTCTTTCTTTGATTTGGCGATTCGTGACCAGCTTGCCTTCACGGCCCGCGAAGGGGGAGTTGTTTACCAAAAAGTTAAGAGAAATTGTCGGTTCATCAATGTTGATGGCCGGCAAGATTTCCTGATCAGCGTTATCGCAAATGGTTTCACCGATAAAAATGTTGGGCAGTCCGGCAATCATGACGATATCGCCGGCAACCGCCTCATCAACTTCTTTTCTGGTAAGGCCTTGAAAAGTATAAAGTTTGTTGATTTTTCCGGTGCGGTTTTCCTTTCCGGCGCTTTTTATGACGACGGTGCCGGCTTTTTTTATCGTTCCTTCATAGATCCTGCCCACAGCCAAGCGTCCCAAGAAGTTGTCGTAACCAAGATTGAAGGGTTGTACGCGAAGCGGCAAAAGATTAGCCTCTAAACTGGAAGCAATCGGCACTTCCTTGAGAATCGCGTCCAGGAGCGGGGACAGATCTTTTTGTTCATCTCCGGGTTTTGCCATCGCCACTCCGGTTTTGGCAATCGCAAAAATCGTGGTGAAATTCAATTGTTCGTCTGTCGCTCCCAGGTCTAAAAATAACTCATACACCATTTCCTGCACTTCATCCGGTCGGGCGGCGGGTTTGTCAATTTTGTTTATGACCACAATCGGCTTGAGCCCCAGGTTAAGTGATTTTTTTAAAACAAATTTTGTCTGCGGCATCGGCCCTTCCTGCGCGTCAACCACCAAAAGTACGGAATCAATTGATCTTAAAACCCGTTCAACTTCAGAACCGAAATCAGCGTGACCAGGAGTGTCTACAATATTGATTTTTGTGTCTTTATACAACACAGAAGTATTTTTGGAATAAATCGTGATGCCGCGTTCCAATTCCAAGGCGTTTGAATCCATGCTGACTCCTGCCTCTGCCATGCCGGTCTGGCGCATCAAAGCGTCGGTTAAAGTGGTTTTGCCATGGTCTACGTGGGCAATGATGGCAATGTTTCTGATTTCCATATCTTATAATTTTAGCTTATATTAAACAAAAATAAAAACTGCCTTTTCAGAAGCAGATAAACGCGTTTTTAAGATAAAACGCCTTATTTATATTTATACTATATTTATATAAAAAAGTCAACCTTTTTTATCCCACTGTAAATTATGCTATAATAAAAGCATGTTAATAATTTATTTTTAAAAATAGCAATTATGCAACTAGATAAAATGTTTAATCCGAAAAAGATCGCCATCATCGGCGCATCGGAACGCGAGGGAAGCGTCGGTTATGCGCTTATGAGCAATCTTGTGAATTCTGAATACCCAGGCGAGATTTGTCCGGTAAACAACAAGCGTGATAGCATTTTGGGCCGCAAGACTTTTAAATCAGTTAAGGATATTAGCGGGCAGATTGATCTGGCAATCATTGCCACGCCTGCCGTAACCGTGCCTAGTATCGTTTTGGAATGCGGTGAAGCGCATGTGTCAGGAATTGTCATCATTTCATCCGGCTTCAGTGAAATCGGAGAGGAAGGGAAAAAGCTTGGCGAACAAATTTTGGCAACGGCAAAAAAACATAAAATGCATATCATCGGCCCCAATTGCCTTGGGTTTATCCGTCCGTCGCTCGGACTTAACGCCAGTTTTGCCCCGCTCATGGCGCTTAAGGGCAAGATTGCTTTCATATCTCAATCAGGAGCTTTATGCACCGCGATCCTGGATTGGTCGCTTATAAACAATGTCGGCTTTTCACATTTTATCTCCATTGGATCCATGCTGGACGTGGATTTCAGCGACCTGATAGATTATCTGGCGACTGATCCCGAAACTGAAAGCATCATCATCTACATGGAATCCATCGGCAATGCGGAAAAATTCATAAGAGCGGCCAAAGCGCTTTCAAAGAAGAAGCCGATCGTTATCCTTAAGGTCGGAAGAACTTCGGCCGGAGCGCAAGCCGCCAAGTCGCACACCGGCAGTATTGTGGGGGATGACGAGGTTTTTTCCGCCGCTTTTGAAAAAGCCGGCATCATTCGCGTGGAAACGATTGAAAATCTTTTCCATGTTGCGCGAGCTTTGGCGATGCAACCGATTCCCAAAGGCAACAGGATGTGCGTGGTTACGAATGCCGGCGGACCGGGGGTGATTGTTGCCGACGCTTTGATGTCATCCGGCAGCCATATTGCCGAGCTTAAAAAAGCTACCATTGACAAGTTAAACACTTTTTTGCCGCCAAACTGGAGCCATAGCAATCCGGTGGACATTTTGGGTGACGCTGATCCGGAGAGGTATGCCAAAACTTTGGATGTTTGCCTGAGTGATGATGCCGCTGATGCCGTGCTTGTGGTCCTGACACCGCAATCAATGACCAATCCGACCGCTACCGCTAAAGCGTTGTTAGCGGAAAAGAATTTAAAAAAGAAAACAATCTATGCTTCCTGGATGGGTGGAGCGGCAGTCGCTGAAGGTGGAAAGATTTTGGAACAAGGCAACATCCCGATATATAGTGAGCCGGAAGATGCGATTAAGAGCTTTTCTTACATAAACAAGATTTACGCGAATTCCAGCGGGTCGGAATGTTCAAAATCAGCACCGGTTTTTTCACCAAATATGAAAGCGAACAAGAAAATCATAGCAAACGCATTACAAGCGGGGCGTGTGGCTTTAAATGAGGTGGAAGCAAAAATTTTCCTCAAGAATTACAAAATTCCGGTGGTAAAAAACGCTGTAGTTAAAACAGTCAAACAAGCAGGCGAAGCAGCAAAAAAAATCGGCTTTCCAGCCGCGATGAAAATTCTTTCATCTGATATCATCCATAAAACCGATGCGGGGGGTGTTATGCTGAACATAGGCTCAAGCAAGGAAGCAAAAGATGCTTTTACGAAAATCATTAGTTCCGTAAAAAAGAAAATGCCGAAGGCCGCCATCCAAGGAGTTTTGATTGAAGGGATGGTGAAGAAGACTTATGAGCTTTTGATCGGAGCGAAGAAGGACGATATTTTTGGACCGGTGATTGCATTTGGAAGAGGCGGAACGGCAGTTGAAGTTTATAAGGATACAGCGATTGCCTTGCTGCCAATTGACATGTGCGATGCGAAAAAAATCATGGAGAAAACGAAAATTTTTACCCTGCTGAAAGGTTATCGAGGAATGCCTGGGGTTAACTTGGATGATCTTCAATTCATCTTGTATAAATTTTCCAGACTCATTGCGGATTTTCCTGAAATCAAGGAATTGGACATCAATCCGTTCGCAATAGACGCAAAAGGGGGAGTGGTGCTGGATGCAAAAATATTACTTTGTGGAAAATAAGTAAATATAAAAACGGGAATCTTTTTTGACTCCCGTTTTTTGTATTCTGATATTTTTTAGATATCTAGATTTTCAACCTTTTTCGCGTGTGTCTGAATAAACTTTTTGCGGGGAGCGACATCTCCGCCCATAAGCATGTCAAAAATCTGGTCAGCCAGAGCGGCATCGTCAACGGTAACTTGCGACATGATGCGGGTTTTGGGGTTCATGGTTGTTTCCCAAAGCTGTTCCGGGTTCATTTCCCCCAAGCCTTTATATCTTTGGATGATGATTTTGCTGGCTTTTTTAACATCTTTTTTGGCTTCCTGCTCTTCATTTGTGGTATCTTCGGTTTCCGCTTCTTCTTCAGAGCCTTCTTCATTGCTCTCAACAACTTCAGCCTCAACTCCGCCCAGCTCTTTGATCAGCTGGTTTTTTTCTTCTTCGTTGTAGGCATATTTAAAACTGGCGCCTTTTTTAACTTGATACAACGGCGGTTGAGCGACATAAAGATGCCCCAGCGTAACCAGGGGGGTGAAATGCCGGAAAAATAAAGTTAACAGAAGAGTTCTGATATGAGCTCCGTCAACGTCAGCATCGGTCATGATGACGACCCGGCTGTATCTGAGTTTGGTGATATCAAATTGATCATCTATGTTCGTGCCGAGGGCGATGACCAGATTTTTTATTTCATTGTTTTCCAGCATCTTATCAAGGCGAGCTCTTTCTACGTTAAGAATCTTTCCGCGCAAGGGGAGTATGGCTTGAAAGCGGCGGTTTCTTCCTTGCTTGGCGGAACCTCCGGCTGAGTCTCCCTCAACGATATAAAGTTCGCATTCTTCAGCTTTTCGGCTGGAGCAGTCAGCGAGTTTGCCCGGCAAAGTCATGCCGTCCAAGGCTCCTTTTCTAAGGATTGAAGCGCGGGCGGTCCTGGCGGCCATTCTGGCTTGCGAAGAAAGAATACACTTACCAACGATCGCTTGAGCTTCTTTGGGATGTTCTTCTAAAAATATGGCGAAACCTTCACCGAAGATCTGTTCTACATAAGCTTTAATTTCCGCGTTTCCAAGTTTTCCTTTCGTTTGGCCTTCAAATTGAGGCTCAAGCAGCTTGATGCTGATGATGGCGGTCAGGCCTTCCCGGACATCTTCGCCGGTCAGGTTCTCTTCTTTTTCTTTTAAAAGATTTTGGCTTCGGGCATAATTGTTTAGAGTTCTGGTCAGGGCTGAGCGGAAACCGGCCAGATGAGTGCCGCCTTCCGGATTGTATATGTTGTTCGCAAAAGCCAGCACAAGTTCATTGAATTCATCATTGTACTGCAACGCAACTTCAACCAGAGATTCATTGATTTCTTTTTCAATGTAAAATACAGTCGGATTTTTTACCTCTTTGTTGCGATTTAAAGTCTGAATATATGATTTTATTCCGCCTTCAAAATAAAATTTGTATTTTTTTTGCCTATGATCTTTTCTTTCATCGGTAACGGTAAGCGATATGCCCTTGTTAAGATAAACTTGCTGGCGCAAATGATCAAGGATCACCCCCCATTTAAATTCCGTATCAGGAAAAATTGTTGGGTCTGGTTTAAAAGTCATGATCGTGCCGGTGTGGTCGGTTTTTCCAATTGGCGCCACTTTTTTAACCGGTTTGCCGGCTTTATATTCCTGGACGTAAATTTTACCATCGTTTGAGTGGATTTCCGCCTTCATATACACAGAGAGCGCGTTGACGACAGAAACTCCGACTCCATGCAAACCGCCGGACGCTTTGTAGCTGCTGTTTTCTCCGCCGAATTTTCCGCCGGCATGAAGTTTTGTCATAACAGTTTCCAAGGCGCTGACTCCGGTGACTTTATGGATTCCAACAGGTATGCCGCGTCCATTGTCAGTTACGCGCACCATGCCGTCGTCCAGAAGCGCGACCGTAATTTCACTGGCATAGCCAGCCATGGCTTCATCAATGCCATTGTCAACAACTTCCCAGATCAAATGATGAAGACCGGTGGTGGATGTCGATCCAATATACATTCCCGGGCGTTTTCTGACCGGATCCAAACCTTCAAGCACTGTTATGGAATCTGCTCCGTAATCTGACTTTGGTTTTAGTTTATTTTCTGCTGGCATAAGCTTCTTTTTTAAGCCCGATACAGGGACTTTTTTAAAAGTTTTTTAAACAAAAATACCCGTTTTTATGGGTGCTCGACTGTTTATATTTTATCAAAAATTTATGGATAATACAAGGGTTTTTGTTTGCCAAAAATATCATTGTCTGTTATTATATGGTTATGATAAATTTGCTGAAAAAACAAAAAAATATTGAATATAAGCCAGGTGAATCAGATGATTTGGTTATGTCACAAGATTTGGAAGGGATAGAAAAACAGAAAAAAAATATCAACATCAACCGATATCACGATCCGGCCGGTCTTACGATTGGAAAAATGAATTTTGGATTTTGGTTTATAACAAAAATTCCTTTTTTTAAAAAAGTTATTTATATAATTTTAGGCGTTTTAGGAGCTGTTACCTGGTCAATTTTCTTTTTTACTTTTGGAAAATATTATTTTTTTGATATTCGCGCCGATAGAGCAATGTTTTCTAATCTGATGCAAGCGGCGCCAATCAATCACGGTATGGTCCTGGAAAGGATGCCGAAAGATCTTATCATTGGCGAAGTGATTGTAATTGAAGCTGATCTTGATTTGTACAGTTATTTTGTTGAAGTAACGAATCCTAACACAATGAGCTGGGCGCAACTTGAGTATTATTTTTATTCTGATACCGGGAAAACCGATATGGTTAAAAGTTTTATTCTTCCGGGGCAGACAAAAAATCTGATTTCTCTTGCAAACGAACATGGCAGCAAGCCATCAAACGCTGCCATTGTTTTTTTTAAAGAAAACTGGAAAAGAATCGATTCCAAAAAAATCTCCGATTACCAGGACTTTTTAAATGATCGGATCAATTTTGATTATAAAGACCTAAAATATACGTCGGCAAATTCTTCCAGTCTTACCGAAAAAATACCGCTGAACAGTTTTGATTTTTCTTTACAAAATAACTCAGTCTTTAATTTTTGGGAAGTGCCATTAAACATTTTCTTCTATGGAAACAGCAGTCTTTTGGGAATCAGTCAGATAACTGTTGAAAAAATAAAAGCCGGAGACATAAGGAAGGTAGGGCTAACCATCCCTGGTCGAATTGGAGCGGTGAGAGATATCACGATTCAACCGGAAATAGATATTTTTGATGACAGCGTGTACATGGAATTTGAGGGCAGGGGAGAGGATTTAAACTATGAATAAGATCTTGCTTTATTTGAAAAAAATAGATTGGATATTGTTTTTTTCCGTTGTTCTTCTTATGAGTTTCGGGCTGGTTGAAATCTATAGCATTGCTTTAAGCCATGGAGGGAACAATTTGGATAATTTCCATAAGCAGATTCTGTTTGTTGTGATTGGAATCGTCTTGACTTTTGGACTTTGCTTTATAGATTTTAACAATTATTCCAGTTTCAGCAACTTGCTTTATGCCTTTGGTTTTTTGCTTTTGCTCGGCGTGCTATTTTTCGGGAAAGTGGTGAGAGGGACAAGAGGGTGGTACGATATTTTCGGAGTTATGAGCTTGCAGCCGGTTGAAATTGCCAAAATAATCTTGATAATTTTTTTAGCAAAATATTTTTCAAGCCACAACATCCAGAATCATCCCCTGAGGCACATGGCTGTCACCGGAATAAGCGCTTTGTTGTTCGTGCTCCTGGTTTTAAGGCAACCGGATTTTGGATCGGCTTTGATCTTGGTTGTGATTTGGGTGGTGATGCTCTTGTTTTCAGGCTTCAAAAAAAAATACATTTTTATGCTGGTGATTGCCGGCTTGATGATGTTTGTAGGCGCTTGGTTATTTTTCTTTCAGGATTATCAGAAAGAAAGAGTCATGACTTTTTTAAGGCCCGACACCGGTTCCCTGGAAGAAGGATATAATATAAGACAAGCAACCATAGCTATTGGCGCGGGAGGATTGATTGGAAGAGGCGTTGGTTTTGGTTCTCAATCTCAATTAAAATTTTTACCGGAATCTCAAAATGATTTCATCTTTGCGGTAATTTCAGAGGAATTGGGATTTCTTGGGGTTTGTTTGGTAATTGGTTTTTTTGTTATTTTTTACCTAAGATTAATAAAATCAGCCAAGAATAGCAGCAACAATTTTGGTATTTATTTCCTTTTGGGGAGCGGGGCCTTGATTTTTATTGAAATGTTTATTAATATTGGTATGAATATAGGTTTATTGCCAGTGGTAGGTATTTCCCTGCCATTTTTAAGTTATGGAGGTTCGGCAATCCTATCAAGCTTGGTGTTGATGGGAATTTGTCAAAATATCATCATTCAATCAAAATTAAAATATTAAACATATTGCAACCGCTCAATTTTATTGTTCTTTTATTTTTTTCTTGAAATCAATGCCTTAATCAAAAAAAGGAGGCTGACTTTCAAGAAAAAAATAAAAGAACAATAAAATTTAGTGTAATCATTTCTATATATTTAAATAATTAAAACAGCATACGCTGTGCAGATATAAAAATATGGTAAAACAAATCAAGTTGGAGGTAAAAAAAAGAGATAAGAAAACAAAGATCACGGAGATAAAAAAAGCCGGGTTCTTGCCTGCTGTTCTTTACGGACAGGAAATGGAACCAAAAAATATTCAGGTCAAGGCTCATGATTTTCAGAAAATCTACGAATCAGCCGGAGAAGCCGCTTTGGTTGATCTTTCCATTGATGGCGCGGAACCGATCAAAACTTTGATCAAAGATGTTCAGAAAGAGAACATCAGAGGGAAATTTATTCACGCTGATTTTTATGCGGTAAATATGAAAAAGAAGATTAGCGTTGAAATTCCTTTGAATTTTGTCGGAGAATCAAAAGCTGAGAAAGAAATGGGCGGCACCTTGGTCAAGAGCATGGAAACGATCCATATAAACTGTCTGCCTTCTGATTTGGTTGAGAGCATTAACGTTGACTTATCAGTCCTGACAAATTTCCATGAAACCATTCAGGCGGGAAGCATAAAATTGCCTGAAAATATTGAACTGGTTACTCATCCTCATGATGTTATTGTAAATGTTATCGAACCGAAAGTGGAAGAAGAAGTTGCTCCGGTTGTCGCGGAAACTCCTGCCGCTACCGCAGAAGTGAAGGCGGATGGCAATGACGCAAGCAAGAAAGAAGCTCCCAAAAAAGAAGCTCCCAAAAAAGATGCTGGAAAAAAATAATTAAAAGAAATTTTTTTTCGTTTGCTATGGAGGAAACTGCAATTGATAAAGAAAACTCAAACATAAAAAAAGCTCGCTTATGGTTTTGTTTAAGCGGAGCTTTTTTTGTTATCGTCTTTGTTTGGGCCGGCTATTTGTTTCTGGCGCAAAAAACGCAGAATACGAAGGCAGTTAACGCCCAAAAAATTGCGTTAGAAACAAAAAATAACACAGTTACGCCTCGTTTGAGCGAAAGAATGCTGGACGGAACACTCGTTTATGAATCACAAGCCAGTTCATCGGTTTACGGGGTGATGATTGATAACCATGTTGATGCCCGGCCGGAAGCTGGGCTGGAAAAAGCCGGAATCGTTTTTGAAGCGGAAGCGGAGGGAGGGATCACCAGGTTTTTGGCTTTTTTTTCATCAGACATGGCGATTGAAAAAATCGGACCGGTCCGAAGCGCCAGGCCGTACTTTGTTGATTGGGCAAATGAATTCAACGCCCTATACGCGCATGTCGGCGGTTCTCCGGACGCGCTGGCCAAGCTGATTGATGAAGATTTTTTTGCCATAAATGAATTTTTTAACGGAGCTTATTTTTGGCGAGATACGGCGCGCCTGGCGCCGCATAACGTTTATACATCGTCACGACTGCTTAATTCTTATATCAACAAACATCAAAAAAATACGGAAGCGTTTTTACCTTGGAAGTATAAGGCGGATGCTGATTTAGCGGTCAGGCCTGATGCTACAAACATCAAGATTGAATTCGCGATGTCAGATTATATTGTTTCTTGGAAATACGACAAAAACAATAATGATTTTATCCGGTTTATAGCCGATGAACCTCAAAAAACAGAAAGCAATGATTTTATCACAGCTAGGAATGTCGCGATCATGTATGTGGCCGCGGAGGCTATTGATGATAAGCTCAGGCTTGATCTGAAAAATATCGGTACCGGTGAAGCTTTGGCGTGTTTTGACGGCAAGTGCCAAAGCGGTACATGGAGCAAGCCCGCGAAGGAAGAGCGTACCAGATTTTTTATCGGCGATAATGAAGTTATGTTCAACCGGGGGACAACTTGGGTTGAAGTCGTGAAACAAGGTTATAAGGTTACGTATTAATTTTGGATTTTTATTATTGCCAATCTATCAAGGCCGCTCAGGTCTTTTTTTATTACTGTCGTTGACTTTGGAAGAATTTTTTTGATCATTTTTTTTAATTGAGCGGTTTGTCTGGGATCAAATTCACAGAGTAGGGATATTGGGATATTGGGATATTTGGATATTGAAATAATATTTGTTATTTGATTAAATAATTTTTCATAAAGCTCAAGACCATTTTTCCCGGTAAACAAGGCGATTTGAGGTTCAAATTTTAGACCTATGGTATCGGCTGATGTGTTGTTTTTCCAGGCAGACCAGCCGTAGGGGAGGTTGGCGGTGATGATTACTTGTAACTCATAACTCGTAACTCGTAACTTATCTATAACCGGCTCAAGTAAATCGCCAGGAAAAAATTTTATCTGGCCATATACCTTATTGGATTTGGAGTTTTGTTTGGCTACCATAAGAGCCGGTTTGGAGATATCAGTCGCATAAATCTCGTAACTTGGAACTCGTAACTCGTAACTTTTTAATTGTTTGGCAAGTGAGATTGCGATACAACCGCTCCCGGTGCCGACATCAATGATTAAAAGTTTTGCCCATTCGGGTACAAGTGAGTTTTGAGTTTTAAGTTGTGAGTTACGAGTTATGAGTTCCAAGACATTATCAACCATAAGTTCCGTTTCCGGACGGGGGATAAGGACATTTTTATTAACCTTGAAATCCAGGCCGTAGAATCCTTTGTGGCCGACAATATAGGCCAGCGGCATACCCCTTAATCTTTGCGTAACGCATAACTCAAAACGCATAACTTGAATTTTTATTAATTTTTTTTCCGGATAAGATAAGATATATTCTCGCGATTTTTTCAGGATATGGGATAATAAAAATTCCGCTTCCAGGCGCGGATTTTTTATTTTTGCCGTTTGCAATTTTTCAGTTGCGTATTTTATCGCTTCTTTTATGAGCATTGCAATGTATTTATTTATTTTGGTTGCGAAATATCTTGGGATGCTTTCTTTAAAGCTAAAATGATCTCCAAAATTTCACCGTCCATGATGCGCGTGATGGAATGCCATGACTGCTTGATGCGATGGTCGGTTATGCGGTCTTGAGGAAAATTGTAAGTCCGGATTTTTTCAGAACGATCACCTGATCCGATCTGCTGTTTCCTGTCCGCCGCCTCCAAAGCGTGCCTGTCATTTTCCAGTTTTTCATAAAGACGAGAACGCAAGATCTGCATGGCTTTGATCTTGTTTTGCTGTTGGGATCTCTGGTCTTGGCACGTTACCACGAGTCCTGTCGGCAAATGAGTTATCCTGATGGCGGAATATGTCGTGTTAACGCTCTGCCCGCCCGGTCCGGAAGAGCAATATGTGTCAATTTTCAAGTCTTGAGGTCTGATCTCAACGTCAACTTCCTCGGCTTGCGGCAACACTGCGACCGTAGCCGCGGAAGTGTGTATCCGACCGGCTTTTTCAGTTTCCGGAACGCGTTGGACGCGGTGAGTGCCGCTTTCATATTTTAAGAATCCAAAAACATTTTTTCCGGTAATTTCAAAAATGATCTCTTTGTACCCGCCGATTCCGATGGGACTGGAATCAAGAATGGAAATTTTCCAACCTTGGCGTTCGGCAAAACGGGAATACATCCGGAAAAGGTCAGCTGCGAAAAGCGCTGATTCATCGCCGCCGGTTCCGGCTCGGATTTCCATGATTACGTCTTTTTTATCATTCGGATCCGGCGGGTTAAGCTCGCTGTTGATGTCTTTTTTAAGCTCCGTAATCTTGTTTGCAAGGGTCTCTTGTTCGCTTTGAGCCATTTCTCTTAGATCGGCATCAGTTTCATTGTTTATGATATCTTGGTTATCTTGAAGATTTTTTTCAGTTTTTTCCAACTCAAAAATCATAACCATAACTTCTCTTAGGGCTGTGTGCTCTTTGGAAATTTGAGTCATTTTTTTGATGTCAGAAGCAATTTTCGGGTCAGAAAGCTTTTTCTCAAGTTCGCTGAATTTTTGTTTTACATCTTCGTACATATGAATAATGCTAATCCGCGAATTAAATGCGAATGACGCGAATATAATCTAAATTTGTATTTTATAAAAAAACGGTTATTCTTGTTTGTAGAGTATTGATATAATTATACCATACAAAAAAGAATAACCGTTTAAGATCGCTATTTTTTTGTTGATTTTTTTTCTGCCTTTTCAATTTTACCTTTTTTAACAGCAGTCTTAGCGGCATACTTCGCCTTTTTACCAATTCTTTGCTTTGATACCTCTTCGCTGGCCTTTTGTTTGTCTTTGAATTTTTCTACTCTCCTGGCAGTGTCAACCAATTTTTGTTTGCCCGTATAAAAAGGATGGCACATTGAGCACAGTTCCGTTTTGATTTCCGGTAAAATTGATCCAGTTTCAAATTCATAACCGCAGGCGCAGATTGCCTTCATTTTGTCATTGTACTTTGGATGAATGTCTTTTTTCATAAATAAATTATATCTGCAATGGCTTTTAAATCAGCAGAATATGTCTTATAATGTTTAATAATAATTACTTTATATATACATTAACACAAAGAATATAATTTATCAATAGCAAAAATAAGACTTATATTAGAGGCGCATTGCATTTGACAAATATATGCTAAAGTGATATAATAAAGCCATGAAAAATTCAAAAGATAAAAATAGGGGATTGATAGAAAAAATCATTTTTTTCTTCTTTATTTTTGGACTGCTGGCTAAACTGGCAGGTTTGTTGTTTTCCGGCAAAAAACTTTCTGCCGTAAAAGATAATTTTATAAAATTTAAAAACAAAGAAGAGGAAAAGTTTAAAGACTATGAATGCGGAAAAGAAGATGCGCAGGAATATTGGCATGACTCATTTGGCATCTTTAAAGATTATTTCGTGCCCAACAGAAAAAATTGCCATAAGCCAAAAATTCTTCGGACAAAATCACTGGTAACGATCGCATTCATCATGATCATGCTTAAAATGATGATTTTAAGCTATGTGTTTTTTATAAATCCTTTCAAGGCTTGGATGTCGGAAGTGATGTCAAGCCGAGTTTTGGAATTGATCAATGAGGAGCGGGCAGAGGAAAAAATGCCAGCGCTGGTTTTGAATTCCATTTTATCCCAATCGGCGCTGGAAAAAGCGAATGATATGCTTAAAAAGAACTATTTTGATCACTTCAGTCCTGATGGAAGAAAACCATGGGATTTTATAGATAGGGGACAATATGAATATCTGTTTGTTGGAGAAAACCTGGCGATGAATTTTACCTCAGCCGATTCAGTTAACACAGCACTTATGAATTCTCCCAGCCATAAAAAAAATATTCTTAATTCAAGATACAGTGAAGTTGGGTTGGCGATCGTAAGTGGGGAAATCAACGGTGAAAAAACCAATGTTTTGGTACAATTGTTTGCCAGCAAGAGCCAAGCTGAGCCGTCCGTTAAGCAGGCTGAGAAGATTGCAGCTGCTGAAATTCCCCAGCCCAAGATCGTAAACAATGCCAAGACGCAAATCGCCCCGGCCGCAAATCCTGCGGTCAAAAATACAGAGCCTCAAGCGGAAGTTGCCGCCGTACCGAACATAACTGAAGTCGCCGGCGTTTCCAAGCAGTTTACCTCGGAAAAGATCGTAGAAAATACGCCAAGCTTGGTTGAGGAATTTACCAATCAAAAATCGGAAAACGCAGAAATTGCCGCCAGTCCCAACAACGTTTTTAACAATCCTGACGATTTCAAAGTGTTGCGCATGCCCAATTCGGAAAACTCGCGTTTGACTTTTATTTCCAGTATATTTAATTCTCTTAATTATATTTTTGTCGCGGCGCTTGTGATGATCATTATGGCGCTAATCGTTAACATCTTGGTAAAATTCAGGATCCAACATAAACACGTCATCATTCAAACATTACTTCTGCTGCTCTTGATATCCGGATTGGTGTATTGGAAAATAGATTTTAAAATTACGGATTTTGTGGATATTCTCATAATTTAAGCATAGAATTTTTTTATATCTAGTTTTCATGCTTTTAAAGAAATTGGTTACTCCGCAGATTTATCGCTGATTGCTACGCTGATATTACGCTGATCCAATGTTAACCAATAAAAACTAGCCTTCTTTGTGAAGGCTAGTTTTTAATTTAAGCAAACTATTCAACGATATCCAAATCTCGGTCGCAGAAGGAACAGCGGCCGCCGCTGTCCAGCCTTTCAATTTGATAACCAAAGCGGCGGATGCCGATTTCGCCGCATTTCGGACAGTAAGTGTTTTCATTCTGGTCGCCGGGCAAGTTTCCGACATAAACGTACTTAAGACCGGCCATTTTTCCGATTTCATGCGCCTCGTAAAGTATGTCTTCTCCGGTTTGGGGAAGATTTTTGAGTTTCCAGGAAATTTCCGGGCTGAAGCGTGAGAGATGCCAAGGCGTGTCTGTGTCCAGGTCAGAGGCGATAAATTCCGCCAATTCTTTCAGCATATCAGTGTCAAATGATAAAGTGGGGATGATCAGGGTGGTAATTTCCAGGTGCACCTGTTCTTGCTTGATTTTTTGTAAGTTTCTCAGCACCGGTTTTAATGACGCTCCGCAGTTATCGCGGTAAAATGACTCATCAAAAGATTTAAGGTCAATGTTGGCGGCGTCAAGATATGGGATGATTTTGTTTAACGCTTGCTCGCTCATATAACCATTTGACACCCAAACATTTTTCAAATCATTTTCATGAGCAATTTTCATGACATCCAGAGCGTATTCCAGCCACATCGTCGGTTCATTATATGTATATGAAATTGATAAGCAGCCATCGGCCAAGGCATTTTCCACAATCCTTTCCGGAGAAAAAAAGTCCATCGCTTCGGTTTTTTTCTCAATATGCTCTGCTTGGCTCAGGCGGTGATTCAAACAATTAGCGCATTTAAAATTACAGCCCAAAGCGCCGATTGAAAAAGTCAGCGACCCTGGAAAAAAATGATACAAGGGTTTTTTCTCAATCGGATCAGCATTCATATCAATCGGATAGCCGTAGTTTAAAGAATATAAAGTGTTGTTTAAATTCAGTCTGGCGCGGCAAATTCCCGTCTTATTTTTTTTGATGATGCAAAAATGATCGCACAGCGAGCATTTCACTTCGTCGTTAGATATTTTTTCAAAAAATTGAGCTGTTTGCATAAAGGATTTGATGTTTTATCAAGTTATTATAAAAATATCACATAACATTGCCAATGACAAGATATTTCGTTATAATTATTTTATAACTAACTTTAAATTAAAAAACATTAAAGATAAAGAGAATTATCAAATGGAAACAAAGATCATAAATATCTTGGGAATAAATTTGAATGTCATCAGCAAACAGGAAGTTTTTGAAAAAATATCCGGTTTTATGTCTGATGGCGGACAACATTATATCGTTACGCCTAATCCTGAAATTGTCCTGCGCGCCATCAATGACGAGGAATATTTTCACATCATCAACAATGCGGATTTATCCATCCCCGATGGCATCGGCTTGAAATTCGCCGCTTGGGCGGAATTTGAAAATATTATTCGGATAACCGGGGCAGACCTAACCATTGAATTGCTAAAATATTGCGAGCGGAATTCTATAAAAATTTGCGTTGTCAATTGGCAGGCGGGATTATCTGATAAATCTGAAATTGAATTTGTTTTCAAAAAAAATTTTCCAAAACTCAGCTTTCTTGTGGTTGATCACCAAAAGGAAAAGATTGAGATTGATAACCCTCTGGAAATTACCGGTTTCTCGCCCGAGCTCATGTTTGTAACGCTTGGGAACCCTTACCAGGAAAAATTCATTTATCATAATTTGAAAAAAATTCCTTCCGTAAAAGTTGCCATCGGCATCGGCGGGGCAATTGATTTTTTGACAGAGAAAACCCCAAGAGCCCCCAGGTTCATGCGCATCATCGGTTTTGAATGGCTGTGGCGCGTCTTTAAGCAGCCGTCCGGAAAAAAGATTTGGCGCTTGAAAAGGATTTTTGACGCGGTTTTTGTTTTTACCTATAAATTTTTGCTGTGGCGCTTCGTTTACCCTTTTTTATACAGAAAAAATGTCGCTTGTCTGGTTTTTAAGAATAGGGGAGACGGAAAAAAAATCTTGATCGTGGAGCGCCAGGATCAGCCTGGTCATTGGCAAATTCCGCAAGGGGGGACTGATGGCCTTAGCTTGGAAGACGCCGGGATGAAAGAGTTGAGAGAAGAACTTGGGAATGAAAAATTCAAATTCATAAAATCTTTTCCTGATTTAAAACAATATGAATTTCCAGTAAACTCTCCCCGGCACAGGGGAGCGGTCTACTCCAAGCACTTCGGCTACAAGGGGCAAAGGCAAGGGCTTGTTGTTGCAGAATTTCTTGGAGAAGACAGTGATATAAAATTGAGCTATTGGGATCATTCTGATTGGAAGTGGGTTGATGCTGATGAAGCGATTGACGAGGTATATCCAGTGAGAAGGGAAGCGATGATGATGTTTTTGGAGAAGTTTAGGAAAACCTTTTAAATATTCAATATTCAATGACCATTCAATAATCAATGAATTAATGATCATTTAAATATTTAAATATTGATTGAATATTAATTATTGAATATTAAGTAATTATAAAGTATTTTTCTGCAACCTTGAAAATTTCTCTAAAATATTATAGTATATAACAACTTAATAAATTGCAAATACATAGCTTATGTCAAAAATAAAAACTCGTTTCGCTCCCTCTCCAACCGGAAATCTTCATATCGGCGGCCTTAGGACTGCTCTTTTCGCGTATTTAACGGCCAGATCCCAGGGCGGTGAATTCATCCTGCGCATTGAAGATACGGATCAAAAACGAAAAGTTGAAGGCAGTGAGGAAAAATTGATTGATGTCTTGAAATGGGCGGGCCTGAAATGGGATGAGGGTCCGGATGTGGGCGGAAAATTCGGTCCATATAGGCAAAGTGAACGTAGAGAAATTTATGATAAGTACAAAGATGTACTGCTTGAAAAAGGCGAAGCCTATCATTGTTTTTGTACCTCCGAAAGATTGGAAGAAATGCGGACCAAGCAGCAAGAAAATAAGCTGCCGCCGAGATACGACCGAGTTTGCCGGAATTTAAGCAAAGAAGAAGTTGAAAGGCGGATCAAAGCAGGGGAGAGCTATGTTATCAGACAAAAAATGCCATTGGAGGGCGCAGTTACTGTTAAAGATGAACTGAGAGGAGATATAACATTCAAAGCTGAAGAAATGGAAGATCAAGTGCTGATAAAATCCGATGGTATGCCGACTTACCAGTTTGCAAATGTGGTTGATGATACGCTCATGGAAATCACCATGGTCCTTCGAGGCGACGAGTGGCTGCCTTCATTTCCCAAGAATATTTTGCTGTATCAATCATTCGGCTGGGAACCGCCAAAGTTTTTGCATCTGCCGGTAACTTTGAACAAAGAAGGCGGAAAGTTAAGCAAGCGGCATGGCGATGTGTCGGTGGAAGATTTTCGCGATAAAGGATATCTGGTTGAGACTTTGATAAATTTCTGCGTTTTGCTCGGCTGGCGGCCAAAATCCGATCAAGAAATTTTTTCTTTGACTGATCTGCTTGAACAATTCAAAACTGAAGACATGGGTACAAGCCCGGCGGTTTTTGATCTTGAAAAGCTTGACTATTTAAACGGCTATTATATCAGAAAAATGGATGCGGATGAACTTACGAAAAAATGCCTTCCTTTTATCCAAGAAAATTTTTCCAAAACCAAAGATGCCAACCGGCAGACATTTGATTTCGCAAAGAAAATTATAAAACTGGAACAAGAGAGATTGAAACGCCTGATAGATATCAAGGATTTAAGCGAGTTCTTTTTTCTTGATAAATTGGTTTATGATAAGGATCTTTTGATTTGGAAAAAATTAACAGCAGAGGAAGTGGCGCATAACTTAAAAACAGTTGCAGAGCTTTTGGAAAAAATACCTGAAGAAGATTGGACAAATGACTCCATTGAGGAATGTCTGATGTCATATATCAAGCCGCAGGAATTGAAAGTAGGGGATTATCTGTGGCCGATGAGGGTGGCTCTGACCGGGCAAAAGGCCAGTCCGGGACCTTTTGATGTGGCGGAAATTTTGGGTAAGAAAGCTCGCGAGAGAGAATAAAAAAAGCCATTGCTAAATTTTAGCTTTGAGATTAATATTTTTAGAAAAATAAGACTGTTCAAAGCAGGCTTATTTTTTATTTTCTTTAAAAAATGTTATAATAGAGAATATAAATTGTAAAAATTATATGCTAAAAAAATTTACTTTAGCTAATTTTTTGATAATCTTGGGAATCATCGCGATTTTAACCGTTCCTTACAAAGACGGTGTTTTGTTTTGCGAGGGAGCGGAGGAAGAATATCTAACTCCTGAAGACGAAATCATAAACAATCAAATCAAAGAAATCAACAACGGGATTCAGGATAAACAACAAGAGATAAAAAAAATTCAGGATAAGCAAGCGGAGTATTCAAAACAGATTCAGCAGAAACAGCTTGAAAAAGCCAGCCTTAAGAATCAGATGGCGATTCTGGATAATCGGACTGCGAAGGCCGAGCTTGATGTTGAGCTTACGGAAACTGATATCAACGCCACTCAACTGCAAATGAAAAAAACGGACATTGAAATCGCGGGGAAAGAAGCGGAAATATCAAAAGAAAAAGATCACATCAAAAATGTTCTTAAGATTTTATACCAGCAAGATAATGTCACTTCACTGGAAATTTTGCTTCTTAACGATTCATTGGCTGATTTTTTAAGTCAGACGAAATATTTGGAAGATATTAACGAAAATTTGGGGGACAGCTTGGCAGCGCTTGAAAAAATGCAGAGGCAGATGGAAAATAACAAGGCAAATTTAAACAAACAAAATGAAAGCTTGCTTGCCTTAAAAAAAGAATTGGTTGACAAGCAGAATAATCTACTTGGAGAAAAAGATACGAAAATATACCTTTTGGATCAGGTCGGGAAATCTGAAAAAGAGTATCAGCGCCTTTTGGCGCAAGCCAAAAAAGAGCAGGAGGACGCGGCGGCAGAGATTTCCAACATGGAAAAGCTTGCCAGAGCCAAGCTTGCTCAACTTGGAGGAGAGAAACTGCAATTCAATGAGAACGGCATGATTTGGCCGGTAACAAAGAATACCGTTACCGCTTACTTTCATGATCCGGATTATCCTTTTAGAAATATTTTTGAACATCCTGCGATTGATGTCAGAGCGGCGCAGGGGACAGTCGTCAAAGCCGCGGCTTCCGGCTATGTGGCTAAAGTAAAATTTGACGGTACAAAAAATTACGCTTATATCATGCTGGTGCATGGCGACGGTCTTTCAACGGTCTATGGCCATGTTTCAGAAGTTTATGTTAAAGAAGATGAATATGTGGTTCAAGGACAGAAAATTGGGCTTTCCGGCGGCTTTCCGGGAACAGTGGGGGCAGGAGGATTGACAACCGGTTCGCATCTGCATTTTGAATCAAGATTGAATGGCATACCGGTTGATCCGCTCGGGTACTTACCGTAAGAGACGAGGCATGCCTCGTCTCTACTTTTTTATTCTTTGATTTTTTTACCTCCGTGTAGGTTCCTATGGACGTCCTTAAGCTGCTTGTTCGTTACATGGGTATATATCTGCGTGGTGGAAATGTTTTGATGGCCAAGAAATTCTTGAACCAGCCTTAGGTCTACGCCTTGAGCCAGCAAATCCGTGGCAAATGAGTGCCTGAGAGTGTGAGGCGTGGTGAGGATGGGCAGACCTGCGATTTTTACATATTTTTTGACGATATCTTCAATACTGCGGGAGCTTAAGCGCCGGGTTTCAGAAGAATTTTCGGCTCCGCGCTTATAATTTATAAAAAGCGCCGGATCAATGTCATTGCGCTTATCCAGGTAAGCTTTAAGATATTTGACGGCTCTGGTTGAAAAATACACCGTACGGACCTTTTGGCCTTTGCCGGTCACCGAAAGCTCAAGCTCTTCGGTGATTTTTTTTATCTTTATCTGTTCGCGGTTAAGACCGGTAAGTTCTGCCACGCGCAAACCGGTGGAAAAAAGCGTTTCCAAGATTGCGCGATCCCTCAGGCCTTGAAGGTTGTAAATATCAGGAGCCAGCAGCAATTTTTCCAACTGGCTTAAATTTAAAAATTTAACCTGCTTGTCTGATTTGTCTTTGGCAAGTTTGACTGAAGAAGGGGAAAGAGAAGAAATATTTTTTTCAACAAAAAATTCCAGCAGACTCCTTAAGGCAATCAGGTAATAATTCTGCGTGGTTTTCTTGAGAGGTTTGCCGGATTTCGGGTCAGTATGCCTGGATAAAAAAATACGATATTTCCAGACATGGTTAGCGTCCAGTTTTTCCGGTTTTAGCTTATCCAGATTCTGGTCTGTCAGCCAGTTGAAGAATTTGTTTAAAAACCGGGAGTAGTTCTCCTGAGTTTTTGAGCTTAAGCCTCTTTCAATCTCAAGATGATCAAGATAGTCTGTAAGATGTTCAATTATGGGTTTATTTTTGTTGATCATGGCTGTTTATATTATGCGAAGTGTCGTATAGTAATAATAGCATAAGGTGGGGGAGATATCAAAAATTATTTAAAATATATTTAAATATCCAATATTCAATATTCAATAACCATTCAATATCTAAATATTTTAATATTCAATGATTATTAATATATAAAAGTATTGAATGAATATTGAGTATTGAATATTTGTTTAAATTTAATGTAAATCTGTTAAATGTTAAAATAGGTGATAACAAAAAGCCCTTGTAATGAAGGGCTATTCCAATATTTGATACTTCGCATAATGTAGATTAAGCGAAGTATCATTGAGTAAGCAAAGCTGACGCCGTCGGAGCGAATTTGATGCCCATCAGCACAAAGCTTGGCATGAACAGGAAGATGATTTTAACAATCAGCAGGAACACTCCGACAATTGCCAAGCAAAAAGTTATGACTGCGAGAAAAAACACAATTTTAAAAGCTATTTCCATTCCGTCTGACATACGTTTTAGTTCATTAGGGATTAGTTAATTAGTTAATTTGTTTTTTTAGTCTGTTCATTTGTCCCCCTGATGTTTTTGTCATCATGATAATACTATAGCACTATAGCAAGGATTTGTCACCTATAAAATCTTTTAATACCGCTAATTCTCTTATCTATAATATATGCTTTCGCCGTACCTAAGATCTATATATTCTTTTTTAACGAAAGCATCCTTGAGTTTTTCTCTTTTTAGGATAAGCAGTTTATCCACCTGGGTACCGATGTTGTTGTCTGTGTTAAAAAAAATCCTGGGACCGTCAGTTAGCGCCAGCTTAAGGGATTTGAGGTCATTATCAACGATGAAGCTGTCAACCTTGAAATCATCCGGATATTTCTTGATTTCAGAAAAAAGCTCTAGCGCGAAACCGATGTAACTTGCGTTGAAACTGATCTTGCCATCTGTGGTCTTGTTTTGTGATTCATTCCTTACCACCGGATATGCCTTGCTTGAAACCTCCAACGGGCTTATTTCGTCTATGACAGTCCCCTCTTTATCGGCATAAAAGAATTTTTCATCTTCTTTCAAGATGAAGGCGTAAGTTTTTTCTTTAAAAACCACCACCAACGCGCCGGGAAAATCTTTTTTTATATCCAATGAGTCAAAAACATATTTTTTTTCCAGTGTCTGTTTTAACCCGTGGGTGTTAAAAAGAAAAATGTTTTTTTGGGATATGATATGAAAAAATTTGTCATTGGTTTGGCCGTTTATAATGTTTCGGATATCGTCAATGTTTATACGGCCGTCGCCGGTGATTTCTATGTTCTTGATATCAAAATATCCGGAATAGGCCGCGCTGGCCGTTAAAACCATGAAGACGAGCAGGCAAGCATAAAAAAGGATTTTTATCCTTCGGCTCAACGAAAAATTAAAACTAAAACCGCTTTTGAATTTTTTTTTGTTTTCAAAAAACGGATTTTCATATTCTCTGCCGCTGAATTTCAGGCTGCCTTTGTTCCGATACAGATTTTTCGGTTTTAAGAATTTGTTTGCCAGCATAAATTAATATTCAATGTTCAATATCCAATATCCATTCAATATTTTAATAATTAAATATTCATTGGCAACGGTTTTTGTTGGATATGAGAGCGTCTAAGAATTCTGTGAAACTATATCCGGCTAATTTTGCGGCTTCCGGGGCCAGGCTGGTGGCGGTCATGCCCGGGATCGTGTTGAGTTCAATGAAATAACATTCATTTTTTGTTTCGTCCCAGATGAAGTCAGCGCGCGCCAAGTCTTTGCACTCGATCGCCTTGAAGACGATTACCGCATATTGTTTTAGCTTATTTTCAATCTCTTTGGGAATATCAGCCGGGGTGACATGTTTGCTTCCGCCAATCTCGTACTTGGCTTTATAATCATAGAACTCTGAAATTAACGGGACAATTTCCGTAACAGCCAATGCCTTGATTTCTTCGCTTTCCATTACGGTTACTGTAAATTCCCTGCCCTTGATATATTCCTCAAGTAAAACTTCATTTCCGTATCTCAAAGCTTCATCAATTCCTGATCTCAGATCTTCAGACGTTTTTATCATTGAAACCCCGACCGAAGACCCGAGTTCAGCCGGTTTTACGAAAATCGGGAATTTTATTCTTTTAAGGATTTCATCAACATCATAATCCTTGCCAGCCAGCAGACTATCCGGGGTCGGGACGCCGCAATTTTTTACCAAGATTTTGGCTTTAGGTTTGTTCATCGCGATCGCGTGCGCTAAGACACCGGAAAATACGTACGGCGCGCCGATGATATCCAAAAATCCCTGCAAGCGCCCATCTTCCCCGAATGGGCCATGGATGATGGGAAATACCAAATCAATTTTTTTTTCTTTGACCGCTTTTGTAAAGTTATAAAAACCGGGGTTATATTGGGATAAACTTAAAATTTCTGGATCATCGTTTTTGATGGACCCTTCTTTGCCGGCCTTGCTTTTGTTCAGGTCAATATATTTTTGTCCGTCTTCTCCAAAAAGCCAGTCGCCGTTTTTTGTGATTGCGACCGGGATGATTTCGTATTTGTTTTTATCCAGTGCTTGTAAAACCGCAGAGGCGGAAGACAATGAAACTTCGTGTTCCCCTGATTTTCCGCCAAAAATGACTGCGAGTCGGATTTTGTTCATATTTTATTTTCTTTTATGATTGAGACTCCCCCCGGCATATATTTCCTTAGAGCTTCCGGAATGACCACGGAGCCGTCGGCTTGCTGGTAATTTTCCAGGATGGCAATCATTGCCCGCGGAACGGCGATCGCGGTTCCATTGAGCATATGCGTGAATTCAGAAGCATTGTTTTTTGTCTTGTACTTTATGTTGAGTCCCCTGGCTTGGTAATCCGTACAATTTGAGGTTGATGTTATTTCAGCCCAGTTGCCCAATTTATCATCAACACCCGGCTTGCCCGGCATCCAAGCTTCCAGATCGTATGTCCTGATGGCCGGTCCGCCCAAATCGGCAGTGCAATGATCAATCACGCGGAATGGAATCTTAAGGCCTTCAAAAATTTCTCGTTCAATGCCCAAAAGCTCTTTGTGCGCGTCTTCGCTTTTTTCCGGAAGCACGTACTCAAACATTTCAATCTTCGTGAATTGATGGACGCGAAAGATGCCTTTGGAAAATTTTGAATATGCGCCGGCTTCAGTGCGAAAGCAGTGGGATACTGCGACATATTTTTTCGGTAAATCATTTGCGTTAAAATTCTCGTCTTTATGGTACCCTCCCATCGTTATTTCGGCTGTTCCGATAAGGCATAAATCAGAATTTTCAACGTTATATATCTGCGTTGATTCGCCGCGCGGCGTAAACCCAAGCCCTTCCAGCACTTCGCGCCTCGCTAAGTCTGGTGTTACAAAGGGTGTAAAACCGTGAGTTACGACTTTTTCAAGCGCATATTGTATGAGCGCGAATTCCATGATGGCCAGTTCGTTTTTCAGGTAATAAAATTTTGCTCCGCTTACTTTGGTCGCGCGGTCAAAATCTATCAAGTCCAATTGCTCCGCCAACTCAACATGGTCTAAAGGTTTAAAATCGAATTTTGTCGGTTCCATGAACGTATCAAGCACAGGATTATCGTCTTCATTCAAACTCACAACTACGTCAGAGTGGGTCAGATTCGGAACAGCCATAAGCAATTCGCGGACTTTTTCTTTTACCGGCTCCAAATTTTCTTCCAGCTGTTTTATTTTCTCGCCCAATTCCTTCATAGCTTGGATTTCCTCTGGACTTGGTTTTGATTTTGAACCGCTGTTGCGTTTGGCGCGTAATTCCCCCAATTCCGTTTCCATCTTGCGGCGCAGTTCGTCGTATTTTAGCAATTCGTCAATGTCGACTTTGGCGAGACGGTTTTTGCAATTGGCTTTTATTTCTTCAACGTTTTCGCGGATGTATTTTATGTCTAGCATAAAAATTAATATTCAATAATCAATAACCATTCAATATTAAAATAATTTAATATCCATTGATTATTTTGGTATTGATTATTGAATGAATATTGATTATTGATTATTGATAATTATTTCCCCTTTCTCCCTCACCATCGGCAACTTGGGCCGTACCAGCGGAAACAGCGATGTTTCTCTGACCGGCTTATCGGCCATGAAGGCAAACAAGCGCTCGCCAAAGCCGAAGCCGCAGGTTGGGGGCATGCCATGTTCCAGCATTTCCACAAATTCAAAGTCAGGCATCATCGCTTCCGTGTCGCCTGCGTCCAGAAGCTTCTGCTGTTCTTCAAAACGACGCCTCTGGTCAACCGGATTGTTAAGCTCTGAATAGCCATTGCCGATTTCTGCGCCGGCAATCAAGATTTGGAAGCGTTCAGTAAGCTCCGGATTATCTTCTTTTGCTTTAGCCAGGGGGGAAATCAACTTGGGGTGATTGATCACAAAGGCCGGGCCGGAAATCTGCTTGCGGCAGAATTTCCATAAAGTATCAGTAAGGCGTTCGCGGTTTTCTCCTTCGTATTTAACTTTTAATTCATCAAGTTTCTTGGCCATATCTTTCTCTGCGGACGCAAGGACATTGATGCCGGTTTGCTTTTGGATTTCCTCCGTATAATCAAGCTTGATCCAGTCATCCGCCAAATCATATACATGGTCCTTGGTCTTGAATTTTGTGGTGCCAAAGACTTTCATGGCGATTGTCCGGTACAATTCTTTGGCCAGTTCCATGCCGTCTTCATAATTCGCGTAGGCCCAGTAGAATTCCATGTTGGTGAATTCTTGCAAATGCTCAGGGCTGGAACCTTCGTTGCGATACGCTCTTCCGATCTCAAAAGTTTTTTCAAAGCCCGCGGCCATCAATCTTTTTTGCCACAGTTCGCCCACGGAAATGCGCAAGAAGACATCCAGATCATAGTCATCATGATGCGTCTTGAACGGGTTGGCTTCGGCGCCGCCGGTGGTCGTTTCCAGGGTGGGGGTTTCCACTTCAAAGAATCCCCGATCTTTCATAAACGTTCTGGTAACATCCCAGAACTTTGATTTCTTTCGCATCAGATCTTTTAGCTCCGGATCCATGAGAATATCCAGATATCTTTTGCGGTAGCGCTCGTCATCGTTTTTCAGCCCGTGCCATTTGTCCGGCAATGGGCTTAAAGCTTTTGCAAGCAATCTGAATTTTTTTGCCATCAAGCTTTGCTCGCCCTTGTGCGTAACAAAACAGGTTCCTTCCACTTCAATGAAATCACCGACGTCAATCAGTTTCACAAAGTCTTTATAAGTTAAAGCATTTGCTGAGTCATCTATCTCTTTTTTGCTGAGCGCTACCTGGATTTTTCCGGTCGCGTCTTCAATGGTAAAAAAGCTCAAATTCCCGTGAGCTCTTAAACTGCGAATCCTGCCGGCGGCAATAATTTGAACTTGCGATTTTTCAAAATCAGCAAAACGTTCAAAGATGTCTTTGATTTCTCGGTTTTTTGAACTCTTAGCCGGATAAGGATTCACCCCTCTTTTTATAAGCTCCTGTAATTTTTTAAGCCTTTCTTCGCGCTCGTTGAGAATTTCTTCAGTCATAATTATGTAATAAAATAATAATAGAGTTTTCTTAACACATATCAAATATTATACTAAAGTTGGAAAAAAAAGTCAAAAAAAGGACATAAAAAAACGGCTGCGTCCGCAGTCGTTTTTTTATGCTAACTTTCAAAAAATTTATGAAATGCTTAAGATTTCGTATTCCATTTTGCCTTTAGGGGTTTCAACAATCACTTTATCTCCCCGCTTTTTCCCGACAAAACTGCGGCCAATTGGAGATTCGTTGGAAATTTTTCCCTCCATCGGATCCGCCTCATTGAAGCTGACGATCTTTAAAATTTTTCTCGTTCCCGTTTGATTTGACAATCAGTGATGAACCCATGCTAACTTTACCCTCGCCGTTGCTGTTTTCCACGACCGTAACATTTTTTAAAGTTTGGCTCAATTCCGCAATCCGGCCTTCGTTGAAAGCTTGGGCGTCTTTAGCCTCGGCATATTCCGCGTTTTCGCTCAAATCGCCCATATCTTTGGCTTTTTGGATGCGGTCGGCGATATCTCGGCGCTTGATGTTTATCAAGATGTCTAATTCATTTTTAAGCTTATCGTAGCCTTCTCTGGAAATAATTTGGTCATTCATATTGTTTATATAATTTTTATAAAATTAAATATACAGGAAAATGAAAAATTATGCAAGAGCCTTCGGTTTGTTGGTATTTAGCATGGCCATAACCAGGATTAGATAAGATATTCCCAAGGGATGGTTCATGTAGGGACTGAAAAAACTTATGATAGAAATGGCGATTAGGCCAAAAATTAAGCCAATTTTAAATGAAAAACTTGCGTCATTTTGGGATGTGATGCCAATCATAAAAATTTTTAAAATCAAGGCAATATAGGCAACCACGCCCAACAGGCCAAGTTTGATCCAGATATCCAGCCAGCCCCATTCAAAAGCGTATGTGGTAAATTTTCCACTAGGATCTTTTTCCAGCACTCTTGGGTCGCTTGATATATACGTTATCGCCGCTCCAAATCCCTGTCCCAGCGCCGAAGATTGCTTGATTTTTTCTAACAGCTTTGGCAAGAGCGACCAGCGGGAAGAAACACCGGCTTCGCCGGTGATTTGCATGGCTCTTTCTGATAAAAGCGAAGATGTATCAAAACCGCCTTTGGGAATCGGGTATGGAAATTTTACCACGGCAACGATTAGCGCGAATCCAAGAACCGCGGAAATTGCCGATATGCCCGCAAGCTTGAATAGTATTTTCCAGCCGTAAAATTTTAAAGAAAGGCTGCTGAAAAGTAAAATACCACAAGCCAGTCCCACCCAGTTACTGCGGGAAAAATTGAGGATGTTTACGGAGAACAAGACAGTAAAAAAGCAAGAAAGCAAGAAAGCAAATTTTTTGTTCAACGGTTTATTTTTTTGATAATATGCCAGCATCCCCAAGACGACAAAAAAGGCGATCAAGATAAAAATATGGGATTGGAAAAAAATGCGGTAGAAACCTCCCTGAATGTTGGTTATCTCCCCTACTCGCGTATCTCTGACCCAGCGGTAGATTTCAAAGATGATTCCACTGGAAGCGTGGGAAAAGACATACAGCAAGATGAATGTCTTTATGCATAGCCAAAAGCAAGCAGCGCTTAAAATCGCAAGGAATCCCGGAACAAGATCTTTGGAAAGATTTTTTAAAACGGAATAAACCGGAAACAAGAGCAAAAAGTATAACCAGCCGTTGCTATCAAAAAATATATTTTTAAACCCGTTATGGTTTAAAAATCCGTTAATCAGCCCCCAAGCGATTGAAGTAAAAAGAATTGCGAGGTAAGGTAAAAAAGGATTCTTTTTGATTGCCGATATGATGGCTTGCGAATTGAAATTTTTCCATGTTCGCGACCTTATAAAATCAAGGGAAAATCTTACGAACCAAACCGCCATCACGATCACCCACAAGGCCACTCTGATTGACAGCCGAAAGCCGTTTAAATCAAACCAGAAAAGATATCCAAGGGAGCCGATAACGATTTCAACAAAAATCAAAAGCAAGCCGTGTTCAAGTTTTTTGACGGAGATCATCAATGCCGCCAAGACGATGGAAATAAAAACAAAAGGCATCAGGGAGGGTATGAGGAAAGAGATGAGGGAGAGGAGCTCAATGATGATGAGAACGGTTAGTGTTTTTTGAAAATAGTTTTTGATATTAATAGTTTTATTTTTAAAAATTACATTTTATTCCCCTCTTTTTAGAGGGGAATTATTTCAAATTATACTGCACCCCGTCCCCCACCCTTATCCCAAACGCATCTGCGAAGCCTCCGTTTACTTCCAGAACTTTGTCCACCGGTTCTGGGGAAGAATAAAGTTTTGTTGGTTTTTCGCCTTCCGGTTCCAGGCGCTTGTCAATGCCCACCACGCGGCCGTTGCTTATCCAGATGATATCCAGCGGAAAATGCATGCGGCGCATGACAAAGGTTCTTTTTTGAAAATTTGGAAAAACGAAGAGCATGCCGTTATCAGCCCCCAGCGAATTGCGGTCGGAAAGGCCTTGCCATTGCATGCCAATCTCGTCTGCCACCATAACTGTGATCGGCTTGTCGCCGATGATGATATTCTGTTCGCCGTGGGAATAGGTTGTCTTCGTCATGCGGTCCAAGCTTACGTATATAAATGAAAAGACGAAGAATATCAGCGGGAGGATGAAGATGAGGTTTTTGTAGGAGTAATTTTTCATAAAAATTTAAAATGTATATCTCGTAATGACAGTATAAATTGTTATTAATGTCAAATTTCCAATTTCTACCCATAGGGCACAAGCAATCAAATCCAAATATCAAATAACAAATATTATATTAATTTGAAATTAGGATTTTGAGTTTGATTTGTCATTGGAAATTGGAAATTTGACATTAAAATAAAATTCCATGCTTCTTCTTTATCACCTCCATCGCCGCTTTATATTTCTTTACCCGCGGCAAAAATGGCAGGTATTTATATGCAAACGACGGGAGCCAGGCGCTCATGGTGTGGCCGCCGCCGACGATTTTAAAGAGAACGTTGTCAATCCAGATTCCTTGGTGTCCCGCCTCCAGCATTGTCAGCCACAGGTCCCAGTCTTGGAATCTCTTTAAGGTTTCATCCCAACCGGATGCCGGCAGGCATTTTCTCCGGACCAGAGCGGTGGAATGGATATACGGCATGGTTTTTAATTTTTCCGCGTCAAAGGGCCAGAGTCTAAACAATTTTGAACCGTGCAAGTGCGAAGGATAAGCGTAAGCCGCCTCCGGGTGGGTGTTCAGGGTTTGAATCATGAGTTCCAAGGCGTTTGGTTCCAAAACGATATCAGCGTCGCAAAACAAGACATATTCGCCTTTGGATTTATATAAGCCTTTGTTCCGGGAGTACGGCGCTCCATGGTTTTCCTGATTGTTGATCCAGAGAAGCTTATATCCGAATTCGCTTTGGGCCCATTTTATGACTTTGCTCAAATGGTCGCGCGACCGGTCGTTAACGACGATAATTTCATAATTATCATAAGTTTGATTTTTTATGCTCTGAAGGCATGACTTGATCTTGTCGGATTGGTTGTATAATGGAATTATTATGGAGATCATATTAGTTTCATAACTCGTAACTCATAACTTGGAACTTAAATTATTTGACTAAAAAAGTTACGAGTTATGAGTTCCAAGTTATGAGATTTAAAGAGTAAAAATAATTTATATTATCACACCCTATTCCGCAATCCTCTCATATATCTCCTTCGCCTTATCCCCCCAGTTAAATTCTTCCGCCGCTCTTTCCAGCGCTCTTTCCCCCATTTCTTTTCGGAGCAAAAAATTTCCCGCCAGCTCGTCAATGCCGTCCAAAATGCTATCTTCGCTTTCAGGATCAACGAGGATGCCGGTTTCGTGGTCAACAACTGCATCTTCTATGCCTCCGCTTCTGCCGGCTATGACCGGTTTACCGCAGATTGCCGCTTCCAAATAAACGATGCCGAAGCCTTCAAAATCATTTGGCGTAAAATCATCACCTATATGCCTGGAGGGCATGACGAAAATGTCGCAGGCGCAGAGCCAGTTCCATTTGTCTCTTTCTTTGAGCTTGCCGAGGAAGATGATATGGTCATTGCCCTTGGCCAAATCTTTCAAATAGTCCTCATCTTCTCCGGTTCCCGCGATATAATAAAAAAGATTGGGATATTTTTCCGTTAACTGGGGCATGATTTTTATGACCAGGTCATGGCCTTTTCTTTTTACCAGCCGGCTGATGGTAAACAAAACCAGCTTTTCGCCCAGCTTGTTTTTTTCTTGCAAGGCGCGGGTGTCTGTGCCGGAAATATACGGCGCCTCCACTCCGGGATTGATGACTTCAATCTTATCATGGCTGTCTTCATCGGGAAGCGTCTCGCGGACAAGCTCGGCTACGTAAGAATTGGTGCAGAGAATTTTTGACGCGTGCGTTAAAATTTTAAGGCTCATGTTTTTCTTGCGTTGAGTCTTTTGAGAAAAAGCCAGATCCATGCCGTGGAGAAAAACGGAATATTTAATTTTAAGAATTTTTGAAATATAGTATGTTACTGTGCCGAGCGGTAAGATATGCCCAACCAAAACATGGTCTATCTTATTTTTTTTGATCGCTTTATACAGTTGCCAAAAAGCCGGCAGCCATTTGGGGAAGAAGTTATTGCTTATTAAGTTGTTGTTATTGTTGTGCAAGACGAAAATTCCCAAAGAGGGCTTGCCCTCCGAAGCTTCAGCGAAGGAAGGCTTGCCCTCCGAAGCTTCAGCGCAGGAGGGCCAATGTTTTACAATGTTTTCGTAAAAGTTGGCAACGCCGCCTTTGAAGGGAGGGTATTCTAGAGTGAAGAGGAGTACTCTCATAACTTGGAACTCATAACTTGGAACTCATAACGCATAACTCATTTATTGAATTAAGCTCCAGAGCATAGCTCCGATCTTGTCAGACAATTCCAAGCCGTAGGTATAATTATCTTTGTTAATATATTTTATATCAAATGAAAAAAATAACAAATATTTTGACTCTTTAAGTGAACCATAAGAAGTTTCCAAAAAATTTTTATATACTTTTTCTTTGGTTTTATTGTTTCTGGCGTAACCCTCAATATAATTTAACATAATTGACATACCTGCTCGCCTGAACTGTGAAGTTACGCCATACATTTCTTCTTTGGGAAAAGATTTTGTTATATTATAAATAAATTTTATATACTCGTGAACGTATTTTTTTAGATCATCATGGAAAGCCATAAAGTTATGAGTTCCAAGTTATGAGTTATGAGAAAAAGACCTCCAAACACTCTTCACATCCTCTCGGCTAAAACCCCCCATCGCAAAAAGCAACAAAACATAGACCATTCCGCCAAGCGCGATCACGATAAATATGTTCAAGTACGGTTTTAATGTTAGCACGATCAAGGCCATGCAGGCAACTGCGAAAATGGATTTTAAGAATGGCCAAATCAGCTTGCTTAAGCTGACGGGTGCGATCTTTGGCACAACCAGCGCGCCCAGGATAAACATCAAAATGTTCGTGATGATCACGGTTATGCTGGCGCCGACCGCTTGAAATTTGGGAATCAGCCAGAGGTTTAAAATTATACTGGCAACGAGGACAATGCCCATGTTCAAGGTGTTGCGTTTCTGCCGGTCGCAGGCGTTGAGCAGGGCGCCGATCGGGAAGTTAATGAAAATGAAAAAAAGGGCGATCATCACCAGTTGGAGCGGAAGGATGGCATCAGTATACTCGGTTTTGAACAATTTTACAATCTTGTCCGCAAGGGTAATCACACCGACGCTTACCGGCAAGGCAATGATTGTCAGGTAGTTCATGGCGCGTTCAAAAGAAATTGCGAGTTGGTTTTTTTCACCCCGCCAATAACTCGCAAACGCCGGATAAAGCGAGGCCATGAAGGCTGATGGCAAGAATTGCAAAGCAAAGACAATCTTAAACGGCACTTGGTAAATTCCAACTTGGTAATCGCCGGCGAGGATGGATAAGAATACGCTGTCCAGATACATGTATAAACGCTGAAAAATGCCGTATAGCGCGAATGGTATGGCAATTGCAACGAGAGCGCGAGTTAAAACCTTATCAAACTTGAAACCCCCCGTAAAAGGCAAAGGACTTATCCCCCACTTAATTTTAAGAACCGCCCAGGAAAAAATAAAGTTAATGAGGCTCGCCGATATGGTCGCGGCCATGAGCCAAGCCAATCCGAGATTTAATTTTATGACCGTTATCCCTGTAAGCAAAACAATCACCTGATAAACAACTGAGCCAACGCTTTCAAATTTCAGGTTATGCCGGCCGCGGCTGACGGCATAGAAAGCCAGGGTGAAGGAGTCAAGGGTCATGCAAATGGCGGAAAAATAAACAAGCAGTTTGGTGCTTTCGGGATAGTGTAAAAGGTTTATCAAAAATACCACGGATAAAAGCGACAAGATAGCGAGCGGAATTTTCATGGCTATTACCGCGCGCGCAATCTCCCCGGCCCGCTCCCCCGCTTTCGCAACTTCGCGCGTTATCACATTCGCAAATCCAAGATCAATCATGATGGCGAAGATGGCCGTAAAAGAAATGGCAAAGTAATATTTTCCAAGATCATCAGGAACAAAATTACGCGCAAGAATGGTAAAGTACGCAAAACTGAGCGCCTTTTGGAGGATGAGGGCGAGGGTGAAGTAGGAGGTGTTTTTGGCTATGTTGTTTATTCTCATATTCTTAACTGATAATCACGGATATATACAGATTAGCACGGATCACGGATTAAGTATTTTAGATATAAATGGTTTTCTATCGTTCGTAAATATGGATCTGTGTATTTCAAGTTTTGGAGTGGAAAAATTTACTAAATACGCGATTTCATAAATACTTACCCGCAAATACGACCTTTGTTGTTCTATATCTTGCCTGGTGGTAAAAGCAGTAGCTTTTATTTCTATGATAATCTTATCATTAATTACAAAATCAGGAATATACACGCCGATATGTTTGCCGGTTTCCAATGAATAGATATTAATTCTTTTCTGTTCAACAAATTTTATACCTGCCTTAAGCAATTCTTCAGCCAATACTTTCTGATAAATTTTTTCTTTCAATCCCCTACCATACTTATTTGAAACATTAAAAATACAACCCCTTATCTTGTAAGTTAATTCTTCTTCAAGCAATTTATTCATAGTAGAAACATTTAATTAAATATCCGTGATCCGTTATATCCGTCCTGTATCCGTGCTAATCCGTTAGCGGAACTTCAAAGTTCCCCTAACTTTAAAACTCCCATCATTAAATCTATATTTATAACGTCCAAAATTATATTCAAAAGCCCCGACATCATACCCATCCCCCTGCGGCCTAACTGTCCCCAAAATATCATCGGTCACGGCGATGATAGTGGTACCGGAATCATACAGCACTGAGGAAGTATCGCGAATGCTGAAATCTCCATTCGCATAATCCGTAAAGGCAGCTTTCCAGGCATCCGCTTCAGTGGCAAACCCGGCCGGACTAATATCAATCGCATTTGTCCCGTCTTTGTCGTCTGAGGCGTTATAATCTAATGTCATTGTGCCATCAAAATCATTGGCATTGCCAAATACGGCATTATTATAGGCTAACAGCGTGCCGGCATCTTGATTAATTCCTGTATTAAAATTATATATTGTGCAATTATGGATATTTAAAATTTTTACACTAGCATCAATTCCCTCGTCCCAAGTACCCATTGTGTTGTGATAAATTAAATTATTCCACATCATAGCTGTTATTTCCGTATTATCAAAGTCAATCGCGCTTCCGCCATGGCTTCCATGTATAATTGAATTAGAAATTTTCAAATTTTGCGCGGCAACATTGCTGTTTATACAGGACGACAAAGTATCAGAATCACCTGTGTCGGTATTTTTGATTTGCAAGCCATCGATCCAGACATTACTATTATACAAAGAAAGTACTCGGGTAATACTCGATAGTACAATTCTATACGATGAATCATCCCATGTCCCGCTGTGTCTCTGACTCGAACCAACTTCATCAGAATATACTGGAGTATAAATTTTTATATAGGTGCTGGTTCCGGTTGTCCAACCGTTAACTTCTGCGTGTGCATCATCCGGACTAGTGGATGCATAACAAGGGATAAATATAGCCGTATTGGACGCAACTAAATTCTGGCTATAATTTATAACTATGTCGTCAACACTGTCATCAACCCCAGAATTAACATTATTAACAATGCGATATGCCCATTTATCCAGCAATTCATGCGCCCGATAAACAGACACCGGCGCGCTGGTGGTGGCGACAGCAAGAGAGCCGGTGGCGGATTGCACGCTGTAAGTACTGGACGATATCCGGCCGGTGATGAAGGCGAGCTGATAAGTGGATGTCCCAATTTGCAGAACATCCCCCACTCCGATATTCGCTGTAGCGTCAGCTGAAAGCGTAGCGGTCGTCGTCGCGATCGTTACCGTGTACGCTGAACTATGCAAAAGATTACTCGTATCATTTCCCACCGACCGATATAATATAGTCGGTGCTTCATCGGCTCCAATGTCCCACAGTCCATCATAACGCGCTTGACCTTCTATGTCGGTCGCAAACGATGATGTAGCGTCACTTGATAAATTTGCGCCAATATTTTTTGCGCCTGTATCCTCCGGCATAAGTCTAAAATCGTCGTTGGCTTCGTCAACAAATGTTACACTGGTATTTGTAAGTGAATAACTACCGGGCGCTGTTCCGTCAGATGAAAGATTATTGGAAGAATCACTATATGGCGAACCATCAAAACAATTATTTCCGCAATTTAACGCAATATTATTTTTTGCTGTAATACCAAGATATGTTGCGTCAAAGCAAAGATCTCTACAATTATTAACAGTATTATTATAAGCATACAAATGACCATTTTGCGCATCAATTCCGAGGTTAAAATTATAAATTATATTATTATATATATATGACGGTTCAGTGTCCCAGTTTATAATTCCGCCACTATCCCATTGAGTGCTAACACCAACATCCTTCATTATGTTATTATTTATTGTACAATATGAACCACCTACAAAAATGCCTTGTTCATCCCCTACACTATTAATTTGTATTTGTAAACCGTCAATATTAGTATAATTTTCAAAAAGGAAAATAGCTGTATCGGCCGATTCAATCCGATACTTCCCCTCATCCCACTTCCCCCGATGCCTCGCCGATTCAGTCGTATAAACTTTAATATAATTATATTCCCCAGTCGTCCAGCCATCTACATCAAGTACGTTTGTATCCGCATTCGTCCACCCTCCATCAATCTTCGCCACCGCAATCGCGGGGTTGCCGGCGTTTGATAAGACGCAGTAATTCACAGATGAACCGGAAACCGAAGACGAAGCGGTTTCTGCGCCGAAGCTCATAAATGACGCGACATTGTTCTGATTGTTATACGAAGTCGTGATCCATCCGCTGGAACGAAGCGTATCTGACCAGCGCCATTCATCAAAACGGCCTTGATCAAGATTTGTGGGATTAAAAACATTACCGATACCGGTTTGTCCAACCGGCGGGGTAACCGTGGTAGTATCATCCCAGCTGGTGTACCCCTCAGCCTGCGCTTGGCCATTGATATATATGCCACAATTACCGGAATCAGAAGCAGTGAAAGCGATATGACTCCAAGCATTTTGGGTAAGATTTACCGCGTAATAAAAACTCCCGATGGTCGTGCCGGCAGCATTTACGACCACGCCGGCCAGAGCATTGCCACCATTATCCGCATACGTAAATATATAACTGTTTCCGGAACCGATATTGACTCCGCCCAGTAAGACAATACCCTGTCCTGATGACGGATCAGTGGTCGGATAAAACCAGGTTTCAAAAGTCCGGGGCTGTGAAGCATTGGCCGGCGACCAATCCCAGAGACCGCCGTCAGCCATGGAGATATACTCCGTATCCGCATTCATGTCCTGGGCCGCGTATATCCGCCCGGCATATTGTTCCGGGTTGTTGGCACTGCCCTTGGTGCCATTGCTGTTTCCAGTACTATCCCGAACATGCTGGTTGTCAGGATTATCTGTCATATGATGAACGGATAAATAATTATCATCCCATACGCCCGTGGTGGTGGCCTGATCAGCCGGCACCCCTGCGTAGCCGTAGTACATATAAATCTCGGTATTGGCAAGCGCTGATAAATCTGTCTTGATCCAAGCTACGATTTGCCCGGTGGTCGGCGCATAGTACTCTCGTTCATAATTCAAAAGTGTTGTGCCGTCGGCGCTGGTAAAAATGATGTCGGCGCCGGTTGATGATCCGACATCTCCGCCATTACCGGTAAATCGCAAATCAGTATCTGTGGTCGTAGCCAAAACTGGAAAACCGGACAAAGCCGAGGCTACTTGAGCGGCATTAATCGTAATCTTTTTGCGATATCCCCAGTTTTCATCATACCAAGCCACTGCCACTGTCTCGCCTTGGATTGCCACTGTCTCGCCGGCTTCAAAATCACCGTCAATGTTATACATCAAAATCTGATTGGAAGAAGTGGACATGACAGTCGTTGATGCCAAGGCACCCGATGTCCCTCCCTGCACGCTGGAACCGACCGGAATGATTCCCGTAGCTACCGAACAATCAAACACCGCCGTGGTCGTGGCTGTCAAATCCACTTGATTGGCAGTTTCCCAAGCACTTAAAGATGAAAATGCTCCGCCGGTTTGCATTATTGTTGATACAAATTCCACGCTTGCTTCGTCGGCGCCGATGTCCCAGGTTCTTCTATAATTTCCATCGATGTCGTAATTAATGGAAATTGGGAAATTAGGAAATTGGGAAATTGGTGAGGAGGTTCCTTGATCAATTCCAGCTGAGCCGGGTGCGAGGTGGAAGTCGTTGTTGGCTTCATCCACAAAAGCCACATCAATCGCAGAATTTCCTGCCGACCAAGTCGCGTTTGGTGCATCTCCGGCGATATCAGAAATATTATAGTCAGAAGAAGAATCAAATGTTCCATAAAATCCATCTGTGCAATTTTGAGTAATTACGTTTACTAATTTAATATTTGAAGATGAAGGTCTTCTCACACCATAATATGAATTAAAAATAGTTGAATTATATATTTCAACACTACCTGTTCCCCAGTCCTCAAAACCAGAGCCACTCATGTTAATAAAGTCATAAGCGATTGAATTAAATACTTTTATATGCCCATTAGGTCCACTGCTTAATTCAAAACCTCTTTTTGAATCATCGCCACCAACACTTTTGGCTATACAAGAATCAATTAGCAAATCAGTTAAACCGGGGTTATCATAAGCAATAGCGCCATAGCTCGTCCCATCGACAGCTATTTGTAAACCGACTAACTGAGTATATGCAACATAATTATTAATAACAGAATTTGCATTTGCCGGTGAATTCACTATATTATATTTATTGCTATCCCACTTTCCCCCATGCCTCTGCGTCACTCCAACTTCATTTGAATAAACAGGCGTATAAACTTTAATATAATTATTTTCACCAGTAGTCCACCCATCAATCGTCACCGCCTCCGTATCCCCAGCCGCACTCGCATACGCCGCCACCATCATAATCGTATTGCTCGCCACCAAATCTTGCCCCACCAATACCAAATCATCCACGGTATCGCTGATACCCGTGTTCACATTGGCGACTGTTTGGGTTTCCCAGTCATTCAATGTTAAATGCGCCCGGTAAATGTTCATCGTGGCAGTCGTGGTCGCGCTTGGCTGTGTGCCGTCATAGCCTTGCACCGAATAAACCGTAGAACTGGAGCGCCCGGTGATGAAGGCCAATTGATAAACCCCAGTCCCATACTGAATCACATCCCCCACCCCGACATTATCCGGCTGAACAGCCGAGAAAGTCGCTGTCCAGCCGGTAATAGACACATTCGCAGCATTAGAAATAGCAGTGGCAATATTCCCGACACTTCTATATATTTTGGTCCCCACTTCATCAGCGCCAATATCCCATGACAGACCAGATGTTAAACTTGGCCTTGACCCGCCATCAACATCAGTGCTAAACAAAGAAGTAGAAGCCAACAGATTAAACCCTTCGTCAATACCACGGCTATTATCCGTCAAATGAAAGTCGCCAGTAGAAGTAGAAATAAAACTTACTATAGCATTAATTGAATTAGGGCCAGGACCATCGTTAATATCAGAAATATTATAATCAGAAAAATCGTCAGCTCCTGAATAGCATGTGCCTATAGTACAATTTTGAGCAATATTATTTTTCATTGTCCATGTATTTCCTCCTCCCGCCTCAACTGCTACTCTATTGTTAAACATTGTATTCTGATAAATATCCGCATAAACATTGTCATCCCAACTTGAGATAGCATTATAATTACAATCATATATTATATTGTTCCAAAATTTTGCATCTTGCCTATAATCAGTATTCCCGATAATTATACCGGAGCTATCCGCTCCTCCTGAATCCATACATTTTATTATATTACGGCTTGCTTCCGGGCTTCCTTCTTCGGTTGCCCAGGTAAAATTCATATTTATTGCTATTCCGGCTGGATGGGAATTTTCTACAAACACCTGAATTCCATCAATTTTTACATTACTGGCTATAATTAACAAGGGGTAAAGCGCCCCGCTGGTATTACCTGTTATTGCTAACCGATATTTTCCATAATCCCACTTTCCCGAATGCTTGGCAGTTGGGGTAGTATAAACTTTAATATAATTATCATTATCCGTAGTCCACCCATCAATAGCCACCGCAGTCGTATCACTCGCACTCCACGCTCCATCAATCTTCGCAATCGCAATCGGCGAAGCACCAAAAGCATCACCAGTGCCGGACACTGTAAAGTAATTTCCACTTGTAACTTGGAACCTGGAACTTGGAACTACTACCAGGGGCGTCGTTATACCGGTAATCCCATCGATGAGGATTTGATCTGATGTGGTTGCAACCACATATCCGGTAACCGTGGTCGTAGCATTTCCGGGGTTAATCAGCGTAACCAAATCGTTCTCACTTAAAGTACCAGTGATAGCGCCCGAGAATACACGAGTCGTTGATGATGATAAATTTGATTCTACTTTATCTTCCCACTGTGAGAGGCCGGAGTAGTCTTTTTCTACGCAGGCCCCTCCGCTATCAACCGTTTCGCAAATCGTACTCACAAATTCAACTGGAACTTCATCGGCGCCAATGTCCCAAGAATTACCTCTGGCAGTACCGTCAATATCAAACCATATATCATTGTTAACTGTTAATTGTAAATTGTTAACTGTTGACGTACCGGCATTTCTCGCTACGGTATCATTCGGACTCAGATGAAAATCATTGTTAGCCGCGTCTAAAAATTGCACAATAGCATTACTGATCTTATTTGACCCGGGTGAATCTGACTGCGTGGGGCCGGACAAATTGTTTGATGAATCAGAGTAATTGCCAAGGAAATAATAGTTATCAGTATTATTGTAGGCAATATTATTTCTGGCATCTATATTTCCACTGCCGGTCACATAATACCCCTGATAAGAACCAGTGACTGTATTGTTATACAAATACATTATATCAGTATCACCGACGCCAATAAGCCTTATGCCTACGCCGTCATCCTGGCTGCTATTGATGGCGCCATAGATAATATTATTCCAAACTTTAATGGTGGCATTTGATCCGGTAGTGTATTTTTTAAACGCGTATTGATAATTGTTGGTGTTATCCACGATCTGGCAGATATTATTGGAGATTTTGAGTTCGCCGGCCATTCTATCAAAACCAAGACAGCCACTGCCGGAATATATATTGGTCCGCATTTCCATTTGCAGGCCATCAATCCAGACATAGTCTTCAAGGATATCAATGGCGTCATCAGATCCGGCGCTATCAGATACGTTCATCCAATATTTATTTTCATTCCAAACGCCTCGGTGCCGGCCATACGCATCATTCGGGTCGGTCCAGACTTTGATGTAATGCGCGGCGTCCACTGTCCAGCCGCTGATATTTACTTTGGTCGTATCAGCTGTGCCATTGGTACTGCGGCATTTGGCCACGGCAATCACGGTGTTGCCGGAATTGGATAAATTAACATAATAGGTCGTACTGGCAGTCAAATGAATGCGTTCGCCTGATTGAAAAATGCCGTTAGCAACATTTTCAATCATGATCTGCGCGCTGGTGGTGGAAGCTGTCATATGAACGATATTCCCGGTGGCTCCGCTCGTTTCACCCACCACTGCAAACCCGTCCGGCATACTGCTACTGGCATTGCTTGGATTGAAGCTGAATACGCGAGTGGTGGTCGCAACCAGATTGGCTTGCACGGCCGTTTCCCAAGCCGACAGCGAAGTAAAGTCCGTCCCGGCCGCATTGCCAGGATCAATCACCGATACAAATTCTTCCGGCAAATTCATTTCATCCGCGCCAATGTCCCAGGTACCGATGCGTTCTTCGTTCTCAATGTCATAATTAATGGAAATTGGGAAATTAGGAAATTGGGAAATTAGGGATGAAGTGCCTTGGTCAACTGCCGCCGTATCAGTTTTGGCTAAGCGGAAGTCGTCGTTGGCTTCGTCAACAAAAATAACAGTCGCTGTCGCTGAATGACTTCCTGGTGCGTCGCCTGCGATATCAGAAAGATTGTAATCTGAATCTTCTGTCCAACTATAAAAAACATCAAAACCATCGCCACTGCTCATTACTAAATTATTTTTTACATGTTGATATGTGCCGGTTACATCTATACCCCGATCGCTATTAATAATAGAATTATTAAAAATATGACTGATACCATTATTAGCAATTATTATTCCCACACCATAATCACTCGGGGCTCTCATATCATAAATTATGTTGTTATATGCATATAATTGCCCGGTATTTGCTTCACTATTATCATAGATTCCATAAGATACAGTATCTCCTGCGATCGTTCTTCTTATTATATTATTGGAAATATAAGTTTTATTAAAGCTTAGCGAATTATCAATTGTAATAAATTGCCTGACATTACTGCTATCTGATGAAAATTGCAGTCCATCTATTTTCACATCGGTATTATAGATATATATCGCCAACCAATCAGAAATAACCAGTCTATACTTTTCATCATCCCATACCCCCTCATGCCTCTGACTCTGATTAACTTCGGTATCCGTATCATTCGGCGTATATATTTTAATATAATTTTCCTCACCAGTCGCCCATCCTGCAATATCAACCGCCGTCGTATCCGGTCCGCTGTCATAGTAGCAAGGAATATTCAATTGATATCCGCCCGAAACCAAATCGGATGTGCCAAGCAGTGCCGGAATGCCGGCTTCGGCGTTGGCTAAGGAATTGAAGGCGTGAGCGATGGACGTAACCGATGTGGTCGCCAAGTTAACTGGCATAGAGCCGGTGGCGGTGACGACTGTCCACTGGGTATCTGAAATTTTACCGGAGATATAGAATGTGCGACTGCCGGCTGTCAGCTTGTCGCCTACCCCCATATTGATAGCGGTTTGCGCCTCAGAGAAATAAGCCGTCCCTGTGGCCACGTTTACGTTCGCGGTTCCGGTTTCATGGTTGGAGGTATTTTGCCCGACCGAGAAATAGACCGGTGTGGCAGATACTTCATCAGCGCCGATGTCATACTTAAATCCGCTAACCGACACCGACCTGGCTTCGCCATCAATATCATCTGTGATTGATAGATAATAATCTTTGCTCAAATCCTTGCCTGCATTTTTGGCTATGTTGTCGGTTGGTGCCAAATGGAAGTCGCCGTTGGCGGGGTCTACGAAATTTACATAAGTTGAATTTTTGGAATGTGGCCCAGAATCATCAGCGGCTAAATTAGTTATATTGTAATCGGTAAAATCAATATCCCAATAACCACCCAGCTCAACATTTTGGATAATATTATTTATGGCTCTACTTGTGCCAATATTATCATACATTCCGACATAACAATTATTTATCGTGTTGTTATATACAAACAATTTATTTCCAGTAAAAATAATAGCACCACCTGCCCCGGTTGCTCCGGCATTAAAATCATAAATTATATTATTATAAGAATATAAATTGTAGTAAAAATTAACTTGATCAGCAATATAAAACGCACTACCTTCACTTCCAACCGTTGGAATGCCTCTGATAATTGAATTACTAACAGTATGATTGTTGCTTACCGATGCTGTATCACCAAGTATTGCCTTAGTTTCTTCATGAGAATATGCCAATGATATTTGCATACCTTCAACTTGTATATAATCACTGTTCAGTGCCAGGGCATAATCCCAATCTGCCGTTGTGGTTTTTACTATTTTATATTTCGTATCATCCCACTTCCCCGCATGCCTCTGCGAAACTCCAACCTCGCTTGAATCGACAGGCGTATAGACTTTAATATAATTCTGTGGAGCCATGGTCCAGCCGTCAATTGTTGTAGAGGTCGCATCCGCTGTTGTTCCATTAGCATACGCCGCAATGTTCCATTGCTCAGAAGTGCTAGCGATATCCCTGCCATCAGTCCAAGTGTCAAAATTCCTTACCCCTGTCGGAATACCCGTATTCTCAATGCCGGCTTCGGCGTTGGACAAAGAGGTATAGGCGCGATAAATCGCCCAGGCGGTCGTGGAGACTTGAGTCCTGACGGGAGTGCCGGTCGCGCTTTCCACTGTGAAGCTGGTGGCGCTGTTACGGCCGGTGATGAAAGCCAGTGACGATGAAGCGTTATAGACAATCACATCGCCAACGCCGACATTGTCCGGTACATCCGCGCTAAAGGCGACGCTCGTGGCAGTCATGGTGAGGTTATGTCCTGTCCGGCCATAATCCAATTCATTGGTCTTGTTCGGGGCTATGCTTCTGTATATTCTGAAAATAGCCTCATCCGCGCCAATGTCCCAAAGAGTACTAGCTGAACGTTCGTCATTGTCTATATCTGTATTGATTGGTAAATACAAATCATTTGATAAATCCGCGCCTTTGTTGCGAGCGCCAAAATCCCCGGGGGCTAAATGGAAATCGCCATTCGTGGCATCTTTAAAAATAACCGTCTTCGCATTTTGCGGATTCAATCCGGGGGCGTCGGTTTGCGCAGGTCCGGAAAGATTGTTATTTGAAGTTCCAGAAAATGTAGTTCCATTATAATTATCGATATTATTATAAGCAATATTATTTTTCAAAACAATTGTTGTCCCACTAGCATGTGTTAGATATCCGGTCGCGCAACCGTAAACAGTATTATTGTATAGATAAACTGTATCTACGGTCTTATAACCAACATCTATGCCTCTGCTATTGGTAGTGTTAAATCCATAGACAATATTATTCCAGATGTAATATGTGGTCGTGAAATTTTGTGTATACGACACTGCTGCTATGCCATATTCATCAAAATCGGCAGCATTTATATTTTTTATGACGTTATTAGAAATGCTTATTACACCACCGTTTTCTACATTATTTTCGGCAAATATTCCACCGTAATCACCATGTCCAGCCTCGGTTAACAACATTTGGAGCCCATCAATATGAAGAAACTTAACATATGAGGTTATCATATCCCCCGTAGAATAAGTTAAAAAATATTTTGTATCATCCCATTTGCCAGTATGCCTTTGGCTAATTCCCACTTCATCGCTTTTAGTTGGAGTGTAAATTTTAAGATACGAATCTTCACTGGTGGTCCAACCGCTGACAGTGGATGAAGTCGCATCAGGTGTCGTTCCATTGGCATAACACGGTATATTAAGTTGATATTGATATGACACCAAATCTTGCGAACTCAAAGAGACTTGAGAGGAAACCGCACCGCTTATTCCCGGATTTGGATCACCGGTAAAAGTTGCATCATTTAACGATATTACTGATCGATAAATCCCCCAATCCTCATCCGCGGTCGTGGTCAAAAACGGCGCACTGCCGGTGGCGGTGCGGACAGAATAGTAGTTAGCGTTATAGCGCTTGGTGATGAAGGCGATTGAGTCAACAGTTCCGCCATTGTCTTTGTCATACTGCACGGCATCCCCCACCCCCACATTGTCCGGCTGGGCAGTGGTGAAATATGCGACATAGTCGGCGACACCGCCCGTGGATGAACTGGCGATTTTTATTTCCAGTGTTCCGCCATTGCTCAAATCCGCAATGGCACTGGGCCCCACCGACCGATAAATCTTGGCAATGTTCTCATCCGCGCCAATGTCCCAAGTCCCGGCCGTATCCAATCTGTCATTGCCGTCAATATCATCAGTAATTGGCAAATAAGTATCAGCGGTCAGATTCGTTCCCCTGTTTCTGGCGGCTGTGTCGGCGCTGTCTAGGTGGAAGTCTTCGTTGGCCTCGTCAACAAAAATGACTAAATATCCATTACGGGCATTAGTCGCCGGAATTTGCGCATCCGTACCCGGACCGGAAAGATTGTTTGTTGAAGCAGAATCAAAAGTTCCGTAATAATTGTCGGTATTATCATAAGAAATATTATTTTTTAACAAACTAGTTGCATAATAATAATAAAATCCATAGGAAAATCCAATTACTGTATTATTGTATGCATTTACAAATAAATTTGTTGAGTATCCATCTCTGCCAAGCCAAATACCACTGTCTTCCGCAGATTCTGTTTTATCACCGACTCTATATATAATATTATTCGAAATATTAACAATTTCACCATAACCGCCATTATAAAAATTTATTCCAGGAGAAGTGCCTGTATCGCTTCCTTTTATAATATTATTACTTATATCAACTGAACCGGCCTCACTTGTATTTACATGAATTCCACTGTAATAATTTTCATATATTTGAAGACCTTCAATTTTAGTATTTGTCGTTATAACAGTAATAAGGCCAGGGTAACTGTTATTTCCCTCCAACCGATACTTCCCCTCATCCCATTTCCCTTCATGGCGATAATTCTCGTCTGGATCAGTCCAGACTTTGATATAGTGAGCAGAATCAGCAGTCCAACCGTCAATTGACACAGTATCAGTATCAGCCGACCCATCCGAAGTCCGGCATTTAGCCACGGCAATTACCGTATTGCCGGAATTAGATAAATATATATAGACCGAAGAAGTGGCATAGCCCTGGAGCGAAACCTGTTCGCCGGATTGGAAAGCACCGGAGATATTGGTCAGGAGAATTTGCGCCGAGCCGGTGAGCGTCGTGGTCGCGGTCATATGCGTGGCCGTCGCGATCGCGCCCGAAGTGTTGCCGACGACCGTCGCTCCGTCCGGCACAGTACCACTGGCTGTTGACCAAGAGAATACCCTGGTAGTTGGCACAGTCAAATCAGCATGCACGATCGTGTTCCATTCGGACAGGGAATCAAAATCCGTCCCCGCCCCATTGCCCGGATCAATCACCGATACAAATTCATCCGGCAGATTCATTTCGTCAGCGCCGATATCCCAAGTACCGATGCGGGCTTCGCCCTCTATGTCGTAATTAATGGAAATTGGGAAATTGGGAAATTGGGAAATTAGGGATGAAGTGCCTTGGTCAACTGCCGCCGTATCAGTTTTGGCAAGGCGAAAATCATCACTGGCTTCATTTACAAAAATCACGTCAGTTGTTGAATCGCCCGGAGTCCAAGTGGCGTTCGGGGCATCGCCGGCAATGTCAGAAATATTATTATCAGAATTTGAATTCCAAGTTCCGCCATCAAACCCATTTGTGCAATTTTGTACAATATTATTATAAAGATACAAATCTTGAAAACCATAGCTGTATATACAGACATTAGAATTATAAATTGTATTATTAATAACATATATGGGTATTGCCTCATTCCAATTTATTGCATTTATACTATACCCATGATCGCCTTGATCATATATAATATTATTCCATACTACCGCACTTTCTGTAGTATTAAAACCAGCCGCGTAACCGGTTCCGCTTATAGTAGCTTGGTTGCGTAAAATATTATTACTAACTTCTATCATTTCAGCACTATTATATATATCAATCACCTCATAACCAGTTGAACCGGTAACAGTAATTTGTAATCCGTCAATTTTTACATACTCCTGCTCATTTACGATTGCATAAACATAATTATTGCTTGCAGTTAATTGAATATAGTATTTATCCGCACTCCACACGCCACTGTGTCTCTGCGACTGATTAACTTCAGTCGTAATATCATCCGGCGTATAAATCTTGATATAATTATCCACACCGGTCGTCCATCCTGCAATATCAACCGCCGTCGTATCCGGCCCAGAGTCATAGTAGCAAGGAATATTCAATTGATATCCGCCCGAAACCAAATCGGATGTGCCAAGCAGGGCCGGGATGCCGGCTTCGGCGTTGGCTAAGGAATTGAAGGCATGAGCAATGGACGTTACCGAAGTGGTAGCGAGAGTGGCAGGCATTGAGCCGGTGGCAGTGACGACGGTCCACTGGGTGTCTGAAATTTTACCGGAGATATAAAATGTCCGTCCGCCGGCTGTCAGCTTGTCGCCTACTCCCATATTGGTAGCGGTTTGCGCCTCAGAGAAATAAGCAGTACCAGTAGCCACGTTTACGTTCGCGGTTCCGGTTTCATGGTTGGAGGTATTTTGCCCGACTGAAAAATATACCGGTGTCGCAGATACTTCATCAGCGCCGATATCATAACTGAATCCGGTCACAGATTTTGATCGTGCTTGTCCGTCAACATCAGTCGTAATCGGCAAATACGGATCATTAGACAAATCCTTGCCGGCGTTTTTTGCGACACTGTCATTCGCCGCCAAATGGAAGTCGCCGTTGGCAGGATCTACAAAATTAACGATAGCATTAATCTTGTCATGCGCTCCACCGGTATCCGACGAATCGTTTGAGACATTATAATCAGAAGATATAAAAGACCCTGTGTAATTGTCATAGCTGGCCGTTGGATTGTAGGCCAAATTATTTTTAGCAATTACTACAGAATAATTATCACCGAGTATGTTTCCCCATTGGGATGAATTGTAAATAGTATTATTATAAATATAAAAAGCATATCCATTGGTTCTCGCAAAAATTGCATCAGTAAAACTATAACCATCTTCATAAAGAATATTATTATAAATATAATTTGATATTGAACCGGCGGTGGTGTTTTCAGAAACAATTCCATATAAGTACCCTGATGAACCCGTGGTGGCCTTGATCAAATTGGAGGAAATGCGCACATCTCCATCCCCGAAAATCCCATAAATATAAATGCCGGCGTTTCCATTTCCACTTCTTGTTCTGTTTATTTGCAGACCGTCAATTTGGACATCAGCTACATATATTGAAATGCCGGCCATATCTGAATCAGAAGCCAGTATATTATATTTACTATTATCCCATTTTCCCTGGTGTCTCTGACTAATACCAACCTCATCTGCATCTACCGGAGTAAATATTTTAAGATAATTTTGCGGAGCGGTTGTCCAATCATCAATTACAGTATAGCCAGTATCAGTGGTCGTGCCGTTTGCATACGTCGCTATATTCCATTGTTCAGATGAGCTGGCAATATCTTTGCCATCAGTCCAAGTATCAAAATTGCGTACCCCTGCCGGAATCCCCGTGTTTTCAGTGCCGGCTTCGGCATTGGACAAAGAGGTATAGGCGCGATAAATCGCCCAGGCGATCGTGGAGCTTTGGACTCTGACCGGAGTGCCGGTCGCGCTTTCCACTGTGAAACTCGTGGCGCTGTTTCGGCCGGTGATGAAAGCCAGTGACGATGAAGCGTTATAGACAATCACATCGCCTACGCCGACATTGTCCGGTACATCCGCGCTAAAGGCGACGCTCGTGGCAGTCATGGTGAGGCTACGGCCTGTCCGTCCATAATCCAATTCATTCGTCTTGTTCGGCGCGATGCTTCTGTATATTCTGAAGATGGCCTCGTCGGCACCGATATCCCAAAGAGTACCGGCCGGACGTTCGTCATTGTCTATGTCTGTATTGATTGGTAAATATAAATCATTTGATAAATCCGCGCCTTTGTTGCGAGCACCAAAATCTCCGGGCGCTAAATGGAAATCGCCATTCGCAACATCTTTAAAAATAACCGTCTTCGCATTTTGCGGATTCAATCCGGGGGCGTCTGAAAATGATGGTCCGGAAAGATTATTCGATGAATCACTGCTAAACACACCATCATATATAGCATAATTATTATTTGTATTATTATAAGAGAGATTATTTTTTGCATTAATGCCAGAAAATGTATTGGATAATATGCCCGTAAAATTGTTATATAGTGTATTATTATATACATGTCCAATACTGTAAGTTACAGCAATTCCTCCATAAAAATTAGATATAATATTATTATTTATATAAGCATTTTGATCTTCTACTCTGAATGATGCATGTATTCCATAACGAAACTCTGATGATCCTGTTATTCTTTTTACTATATTATTTTTAATAGTAACATTACCTAAACCAAAATATCCATCTCCTCCAAATCGAATACCGGTTGCATCATTGGTTTTTATGACTAAACCATCTATAACCGCAGAAACATATGACCAATCCTCATCCATGGAAATGGCTGTGTCGGTTGTCGCAGGAGCAAGCACGTATCCTCCGGAATTAATTGTGCCTAAATGCCTCTGGCTCACACCCACTTCATCACTTCTCACTGGCGTATAAATATTTATAAAATTTTCATCAGCTGCAATCCAATCATTAATTGAAACAGCCACAGTGTCAGACGCATTAGACTCTCCAACATAACAAGCTATATTCCATTGTTCCTGATTGTTATATAAATCTTTTCCATTTGCCCAATTCTCAAAAGCTTCCACAGTGTCGCTAATCGCATCATTTTCATCACCAGCCTCAGCGTTAAACAAGGCTGTGTAAGCCCGATAAATCCCCCAATCCTCATCCGCAGTCGTAGTCAGAAATGGCGCACTGCCGGTGGCGGTGCGTACAGAATAATAATTTGAGTTGTAGCGCTTGGTAATGAAAACAATGGAATCAACACTTCCGCCGTTATCTTTGTCATATTGAATGGCATCCCCCACCCCCACATTGTCCGGCTGGGCAGTCGTGAAGTAAGCGACATAGTCAGCCACACCGCCCGTGGATGAACTGGCGATCCTTATTTCCAGTGACCCGCCATTACTCAAATCCGCAGTGGCATTTGGCCCTACGCTTCTATAAATCTTGGCAATGTTCTCATCCGCCCCAATATCCCAAGTCCCGGCCGTATCCAATCTGTCATTACCGTCAATGTCATCGCTAATCGGCAGATACACATCAGCCGTCAAATTCGCGCCCTTGTTTCTGGCTTTTGTATCAGCCGAATCTAGGTGAAAGTTGTCATTATCTTCGTCTGCGAACATTACTATTTTATTTTGATAAGTAGATCCATCAGGTGAAGTATTATCAGAAGAAATATTGGCGCTTCTGTTTATAGCAACCCCGCTAGTATCTAATTCGTAATCAACAACTTGATTGTGTGATTGCACCAAATTATTATACAAATTCAGGACTGCTGCACTGGGCCAACCGCTAATATGTATACCATAATAGTTGTTTACTATTGTGTTATTATTAATTGATGCTACATGACCATTATTTATATAGCTCAAACGTATTCCATTGGTAAAATCATATAAAATATTATTGTAAATATTCAACGTAGTGTTATATGCTTCATAACTATCAAAATTTATTCCGGTGGTAGATACTCCATTTGGCGCCTGTTTTCTTACTATATTATTACTGATTATAACATGCGTATCTCCATTGTCAGAGTATCTAATACCGTCACCACTTCCATCTACTGAGGTGTCTCGTACATTTTCAATTTGTAAACCATCAATGACAACATCTAATGAATTAATCCATAAAGTAGTAAAATAATCATTTGAAATAATCCGATACTTTTCTTCATTCCATTCCCCATTATGCCGATAATTCTCATCGGGATCGGCCCAAATCTTTACGTAATGATTAACATCTGTTTCCCATCCAATAAAAACTATACCACCATAATCCGGACTGCCATCCGAAGTCCGGCATTTAGCCACGGCAATTACCGTATTGCCGGAATTAGATAAATATATATAAACCGAAGAAGTGGCATAACCCTGGAGCGAAACCTGTTCGCCGGATTGGAAAGTACCGGAGATATTGGTCAAGAGAATCTGCGCCGAGCCGGTTAAGGTGGTGGTCGCGGTCATGTGGGTCGCCGTCGCAATCGCTCCCGAAGTGTTTCCTACGACCGTCGCTCCGTCTGGAATGGTACCGCTAGCTGTTGACCAGGAGAATACCCTGGTAGAGGCAAGAGTCAAATCAGCATGCACGACCGTGTTCCATTCAGACAGCGAATCAAAGTCCGTCCCCGCGCCATTGCCCGGATCAATCACCGATACAAATTCTTCCGGCAAATTCATTTCATCAGCCCCGATATCCCAGGTGCCGAGGCGGGCTTCGCCTTCAATGTCATTGGAAATTGAGAAATTGGGAAATTGAGAAATTAACGATGATGTTGCGGCATCCACGGCTGACGTGTCTGTTTTGGCCAAGCGGAAATCGTCGTTTGTTTCGTCTACAAAAACAAAAGTTTGAGAAACCGTATTATTCGGTCCGGCACCCGTATCCACATTCATTTCATCGCTTAAATTCCCCGCGTTATAACCGGAGCCGACAGCAAAGGTGCCGTCATAATTATAGTTATTCGCATCAATCAGATTGTTAACCGCAATTGTGCCCAGATATCCAGTGGTTATACCGATGCGACAATTATACATCGTATTGTTAAAAACATAACAAGATTCATCATTCACTCCGTCATCACAGCCTATCCCCCAGGCATCATTGGTAAAATCATAAACAATATTATTCCAAACCTTGTTAGAATCTCCATTCAGGCTTATACCTGTGCCATAAAGCCCGGAATTGGTATTTCTGACTATATTATTAGAAATATCTATATTATCTACTTCATAAGTATTTTGTATGCCTGTCAACCAATTCGCAGATCCGGAAACAAGTATTTGTAAACCATCAATCTTTACATTATTAATGTTTAGGTTTAATGGATAGTTATTATTGGAATTGAGATAATATTTATTATTATTCCACACACCATTATGTCTCTGCGTCTGATTAACTTCGGTGTCAGTATCAGTCGGCGTATAAATCTTAATATAATTATCCTCCCCAGTCACCCAGCCAATAATATTTACAGCTGTCGTATCTGGTCCGGAATCATAATAACAAGGAATGTTCAATTGATATCCACCCGAAACCAAATCGGATGTGCCAAGCAGAGCCGGGATGCCAGCTTCGGCCGCAAACAGTGAAGCGAAAGCATGAGCAATGGACGTAACCGAAGTGGTAGCGAGAGTAGCTGGCATAGAGCCAGTGGCAGTGACGACTGACCACGCTGTATCAGAAATTTTACCAGAGATATAGAATGTGCGACTTCCGGCTGTCAGCTTATCACCAACGCCGGTCGTGCTGGCGGTTTGCGCCACGGAAAAATAAGCTGTGCCAGTCGCGACATTGACATTCCCCGCTCCAACTTCATGCGAATTCGTATTCTGCCCCACCGAGAAATACACCGGCGTAGCAGACACTTCATCCGCGCCAATGTCATAACTGAACCCGGTTTCCTGCTTGGAGCGCGCCCCGCCATCAACATCAGTCGTAATCGGCAAATACAAATCACGCGACAAATCCTTGCCAGCGTTTTTGGCGATGTTGTCGGCTGGAGACAGATGGAAGTCATAATTTGCTGAATCAGCTAGAGATATGGTTATATTATACTGTCCATGCGGGCCATTGTTATAATTCATATCATCATCAGAATAATTATAATCTGTTCCTAGACCATAATAACCATTAGTCGCCGCACCAAAAACCACTACTGATTGGGCTAAATTATTTTTTGCAATAATTTTACCCTCATAAGCATGAGTGGCATAACGTGTGTTATAAAATGTATTGTTATAGATATACGCTGTAGTATCAGAATCTTCCTGTCGATAAGCGCACAAACCAGCGTCATTAGACGTATTAAAATCATAAACTATGTTATTCCATGCACGCACAACTGAATTAGCGCCAACCGCATCAATAAAAATACCACTTCCTGCACTTCCTATAGTATAAAAACCTGAACCCCTGATTATATTATTAGATATTCTTAAATCCATAGCACCGGCAGCACTACCCCCCATCGCAATGGGGTATTGCGAATCCAGAGGAGAAGAAGTATCACGAATTTGTAAACCATCAATTCTAACATATTCCTCATTTGACCAAATGGCCGCATTATAATCCGAGCTATCATGCTCAATTTGATATTTATTATTATCCCATTTTCCAACATGCCTTTCACTTACTCCAACTTCCGTGCTTAGAGTCGGCGTATAGACTTTTATAAAATTATTTTCAGCTGTCGTCCAACCATCAATCGTAACGTAAGAATCAGCCGTAGTGCCATTAGCATACGCCGCAATGTTCCATTGCTCAGAGGTGCTGGCGATATCCCTGCCATCAGTCCAAGTGTCAAAATTCCTTACCCCTGCCGGAATGCCCGTATTCTCAATGCCGGCTTCGGCATTGGACAAAGAGGTATAGGCGCGATAAATCGCCCAGGCAGTCGTGGAAGTTTGGGTCCTGACGGGAGTGCCGGTCGCGCTTTCCACTGTGAAGCTGGTGGCGCTGTTTCTGCCGGTGATGAAGGCCAGTGACGATGAAGCGTTATAGACAATCACATCACCAACACCAACATTGTCCGGCACATCCGCGCTAAAGGCGACGCTCGTGGCAGTCATGGTGAGGTTATATCCTGTCCGTCCATAATCCAATTCATTCGTCTTGTTCGGCGCGATACTTCTATAAATCCTAAAGATCGCCTCATCCGCGCCAATGTCCCACAAACTTCCGGCTGGACGTTCGTCATTGTCTATATCTGAATTAATTAGCAAATACGGATCATTTGATAAATCCGCGCCTTTGTTTCTAGCACCAAAATCTCCGGGAGCTAAATGGAAATCGCCATTGGCGGGATCAACAAAATTAACCGTTGTATTTATCTGAGAACCCGTACCGGATGCAGTAGCATCAGAAGAAATATTATATCCGGAGTTAGTAAGATATAAATAATCTCCTTTATACGTTCCACTAGGATGTCCCATTGAAATATTATTGTAAACATAAGACATTAGGCCTCCGCTTATACCACCATTATAATCAGAATCACTTAGATTATTACCATAAACTGTATTATTATAGATATATACCGATCCATCGTAATAATTTGTATTTATAATTATTCCAGAGCGATTTGCTCCATACACAATATTATTATATATTTTTGTTCCATATAATTCAGTTTGGAAAGTATAAACAATTCCATTATCACCGCCTCTGACAATATTATTGGAAAGACTAAAATTGGTGGCATATTCATAAAGCACAATACAACTATCATCAATTGCCGAACCGGTATTTTGTACTTGCAGACCCTCAACTACTGTGTAATTGTCGCTTAAATATAAACTCATGCCGCCAGTTCCGGTTATCAACCGATATTTACTCTCATCCCACTTCCCACTGTGCCTCTGCGTCTGATTACATTCTGTCGCAGTATTAGTCGGCGTATAAATTTTTATATAAGTAGAAGTCCCTGTCGTAAAGCCGTCAACAGTCACCGCTTGCGTATCCGCGCCCGTATCAAAGTAACACGGCACATTCAAAACAAAATTTCCAGCCGCCAAATCGCTGGTGCCAAGCCTAAGGGAAGAACTGGCCATGGCATTGTTAAGCGAAGGATAAGCATGCGCAATGGACGTGACGGCCGAAGACGACAAATCCGCCGGAGTCGTGCCGGTCGCGGTTTGGACATACCAGTGAGCCGTGTCCGCTTTTTCATACAGATAAAAAGTCCGACTGCCGGCCGTCAACACATCACCAATGCCCAGATTGGTAGCAGTCTGCGCCGTATCAAAAGTCGCCAAGCCGTTTGCAATAGCCACGTTCCCCCCGCTGGAATGATCACTCGTATTTTGCCCCACTGAATAAAAAACCGCATTCTCAGTTTCATCCGCACCAATATCCCAGATGTCAATTGAGCGGGTATCATCATCAATATCATCACTAAACGGAATATAAGTATCGGCAGACAAATCAGCGCCCCGATTGCGAGCGCCCATATCATTGGATGCCAAATGAAAATCATCGTTCAACTCATCAACAAATTTGAAATTTTGATTTATGAGATTATGTGTGCCAACGCCTGGGGTATCATCGCTATCTGTTGAGTTGTTGTCCGTACCGACTCCAAAACTTGCGGAATCATATATATTATATGGAATTTCACAATTCTTAACTAAATTATTTTTTGCTATTAAACTTGTCGGTATACTATCACCACTAATACCAATGCCCACCCCGCAATCAACAATAGTATTGTTGTATGCATAAACAGTAGCAGCGGTATTATAAATTGATAAGCCATAGGAATATAGGCCAGTAAAATCAGTCACGATATTATTCCATATTTTATGCGCTCCTGTGCCATTGTTGTTATTAAAATATGTGATTCCTTGAAACCAACTATATCCAGAATTACTTCCTCGAATAATATTGTTTGATAAACTTACATTTATTGAAGTGCCAGCAACTGATGATCCAAGTCCTACGCAAATCCCATATGCCTCATTTACTCCTGCCGTAACATAAATCTGTAAACCATCAATTTGTGTATAATCTTCTTGTACAGTTAAAAATCCATAATACGCGTTATATTGCGTACCCTGCAGTCTGTATTTCGTTTCATCCCACTTCCCCGCATGCCGATAACCCTCGCTCGGATCGGTCCAAATTTTGATATAATAATCCGCCGAAGTGGTCCAGCCGTTGATCACAACCGCGGCCGTATCAGCCAAACCGGTAGAGGCTCGGCAAGTTGCTACTGCAATGGCGGGGTTGCCGGCTGATGATAAATAGACATAATATGAGCTCGTGGCCATGCCCTGGATATACACCTGTTCGCCATTTTGAAAAATGCCGGAAATATGCGAGAGGAGAATCTGCTGATTACCTCCGGAAGCGGTCGTCGTGGACATATGCGTGGAACTCGCCAGCGCTCCGCTCGTGGCGCCAACCACAGTGTATCCGTCCGGAATCGTACCGCTGGCTGTGCTCCAAGAAAAAACTTTGGTTGCCGCCGAAGTCAGGTCAACATTAAGCGCCGCCCACATCGCCAGACTGGAATAATCGCGATACGTGGACGTGCCCGTATCAATGATGCTTACCCATTCAATCGGCGGAGTCAGGGTGGTGAAAGAGATTTCATTGCCATAGCTATAGCCAACCGAATTGCGAGCATAAGACCGGACATAATATGTCGTTCCCTGTGGCAGACTGCTCAGATTGGCAGTATAGGCGCCGGTGCCGTAAGAGCCGGAAGTTTCGGTATAGCTGGTATATCCGGAACTGGTCGCGTCCACATTCCCGGGCAAGCTCTGGCTGGAAGTGCCATAAACAAAACCTCTGATCGTCGCGTTCACGCCTCCGGTCGCCGTAATGTCTCCATTCAAGGTGGCAGTACTGGTAGCAATGCTGGACGCCGCTTGAGTGGTTACAGTCGGTACGACATAGGCTGTTTCCTTAAAAGCGAGAATATAATATGTACCAGGGTCAGCCGGGCTCGTAGCTTGGGTCTTGCTGACATTGCCGGTGGAAGTCGCAGAAGCGAATATCTGATAAGCGGCAGTCACTGATTGATCGGTCGTACCGGAAGTATTACGATATTGCGCCGAACCGGGAGTTGACCAACCGGCCGTCAATGACGTCCAGGTATTATCATCACGGCAGGTCCAGACGGCAAACACCAATGCCCCCGCGGTCTGTGTGGTGATGCCGTTAATGGTAATGGTATAGGGGCTGGAAGGCGCGGCATAGGTGTTGCTGGATTCGGCTACGTCAATTTCCCAATAATAATTCGTTCCGGTCGGACGAAAAACATGCATCACGACGATGTTGTTCGTAGTTGCCCCCAAAGTCACGGTCGGACTGGCGCTCCAAGTGCCATTAAATCTTGCCCAAAAAACATTAACGCGAGTGTTGGTGGCGTTTCTTTGCGTCAGAGCAGTCCATGTCTGTCCGCCGGTGTTGGTAATCGCCGGATTTCCGGATGCTCCGCCATTACCTGCGATGATTATAGCCAAATCGCCATCCTGCATACTCGCCGGCGGCGTAATCGTGGTGGGGTTGGCAGTATTCGTCCCATTATCCGCCGGCGTTGAAGCCGAATTGTAATATGTAACAGCGGCGCTTGCATGATTAACCAACAGAATTGAGAAGACAGCAACAAGGATACAAGGATACAAGATACAAAAACCAAACAACTTCAAATTTCCAAATTTCAAACTTTTTGTAATTTGAGATTTGAATTTTGAGATTTGTTTGTATCCTTGTTTCTTGTATCTTGTTTCTTTGTTCATGTTTCCCTTAATTTCTATAAATTTCTTAATTTCTATTTTAATTTTTTCAGTGTCTTCAGCAAAATCAATGAAAATCAGCGGTTATTGACTTTTTTTATTATTATGCTATTATATATTCAGAATAAATCCTTAGGGTAAAGTTCGATGGAGGGCACTCTCAAATCAGGAGTTATCCTGCGAAATCGGAACAGTCCCAAAAGGTATCTACAAAAAATCTGCTTTTTTTAGCGGGTTTTTTATTTGTATAATTTTATATCTATATTCTTCAATAAAATTTTTATCATCATCAATTTCCACGCGATACAAAATATTTGAAATAAAATCTGCCAATTCTATTAATACGTCAGTCGTTGATGGTTGCAACGCCAATTCGGCTTTAAGCTTGGGGTAATAAATGTTTAAAAAATTATTTATTTCGTTTCCAAATTTATTTTTGCCAAAACTGCTATTTTTGTATTTACGATTGTCAACTTTAATTTTTGCAAATCGATATTCTTGCAAATTTAAATTCCTTAAAAGGCACTTGGTTAAATCCAAACACACCAGATCAAAATCAAGCTTGTTTTTATCCCAATATTTTTTATCAAATGGCATTTCCTGTAATATTTGAATTACCGACACGATGTTCAAATCAGCCTTTTTGTTGATTATACCAAGAACTTTTTGTTTTAATGCATCAAAGTAACTATCAGTGGCATGTATACGTCTTCTTTTTAGCAAGAATGGCCGCCGAATCTTCTTCCATTCTTTAAAAAGCGATTTTTCATCAAGAACCATAAACCCATTTATACTGATAAACTGTTTTTTGTCACGGTCTTTTAGGTTGTATGATTCATCTAGATAAATATACATAATTTCAAAATTTCAAAGCTACTTCTTCCTACTCACAATCCCCCAATCAAACGTCTTATCCAAAAACGGCTGTCCGGACAACAGATCAATGTCTTTGAACTTCGGGAAACGATCATTTAAATTTATAAAGTATTCCCGCGCGATTAAAGTCTCGCGGCGCGGTTCTTCCCGGTACTCGCGGCCTTCTTCCTCGGCGCGTTTTTTTTCTTCTGCCATTCTCTGCTTCTCTTCATCGGTCAATTCGCTTTTGGGGATTTCTCTTTCTTTCGCTTGCGTGAGTTTAGCGGCCTGCTCGGGAGTCAGCTCCATTTTTAAAATCAGGTAGCTGATTTTTTCCGTGTCTGACCACTGGTGTCCCTGAGTTTCCACGACCAGCGCATCGCCTTTTTTCATGGAAGTCCTTTGGTCTTCAACCGGGTCGCTGTTGGTCTGGTCATGCACCATGATCAAAACATCATAAGCCTGTTTTGCGTTATCCTGCCAAAGATTGAACGGATTGGCAATCAGAAAATATCCGCCAACAACAATGACAATTGCTGCCGCCACAATTATCGCTTTTTTTGTCCTGATAAATTTTTTTATTTTTCTTTTGGCGTCAGTTTGATTTTTGATGGCGAAAATGATTTTTGAAAACGAAATCATAATGTTTATGTTAAATAGTAAAAAACAAAAAACAGCATGAAAAAAGCTGTTTTTTATATATAAAAAAATTGTCTGTTTTTAAGTTGACAAACATGACGGGGAAATGTCTTAAATCAAACAAGAAATTTATATGATCAGTATAAATTTCTTATCTTTATTATACAACATTTGCGCCCCTTTGTTCAAATTTTTTTATTTATTTTTAATTTGATATTTATGGCAAACATTAAATAAAATAATTTATATATTATAACGATTTTTTTGAACATTCATAACTGATTTCTGAAAATATCCAAATAAAAAACTTATCCACAAAAATCCCCTCTATATTTTTTTCTCGCTGACGCTCCAAAAAAAAATTCCGGGATGACAAACATTAGAATTATAATTTTCAAGATTGAAAATTGTTTAAAAATTGAAAATTAAAAATTAAAAATTTGCGACTACGCAAAAAAAAAGTAACCGCATCTCTGCGGTTACTTTTAAAATATTTTACAAAAATAGTGCTACCTCTTTGCCCACTGCGGCGCGCGTCTGGCTTTTTTGAGTCCCGGTTTCTTTCTTTCCTTCTTTCTCGGATCTCTTGTCACCCAGCCCTTGGATTTGAGCGTTGGCCTCAGTTCAATTTCATCTGCCATCAGCGCTCTGGTGATGCCGTGGCGGATCGCTTCGGCCTGGCTTTTCTTGCCGCTGCCTTTTACAGTAACTGAAAAATTCAAATCCCTCAAATGGCTGGTCAATTTCAAAGGCTGGCGGATGATGCCGACAATGTTCTCCGGGAAATATTCACCGGCTTTTAAATCATTGACAACAATCGCCCCGACGCCTTTCTTAAACATCCTGACTCTGGCAACCGCGGTTTTTCTGCGTCCGATCGCGGAAATATACTTCCCCTTAAAGCTAACCGGCTCATTTTTCTTTTCTTGGATTGTAACAGTGTCTTCAGTCATAGTATAATACTTTTTAGGTGGTTACGAAATACGAATTCGTACGAATATACAAATAAACGTATTTGCGTCATATATGTTTTAAAAAATAATTCGTATATTCGTAATCATTCGTATTTCGTAATCGTATTTCGTAATCTCTGGTTTATCTTATTATCAACCTTCTCAACATATCCGTCCGAAAACGCACTGGCGGCAACATCTCTCTGACCGCTCGTTTAAGGATTTCCCCCGGATTGGTTTCTTTCAAATCTTTAATCTTTTTGGTCTTCAGTCCGCCTGGATACCCGGAGTAGCTAAAATATTTTTTCTGTTCAATTTTTTTTCCGGTAAAAATAAGTTTATCCAAATTCCGTACTTCAACCACACCTCCGCAATCCTTATGAGGTTCAAACTCCGGTTTGTTCTTTCCGCGAAGCAAAGTCGCGATCTTCGTAGCTATTCTACCAACCGATTGTCCCTCGGCATCAATTTTATATATATCCCTGACCATATTTAACAATTTAATTTCTATTATTTATAACTCATTGCTAATAATATTTTCTATTTTATACATTTCCTAATTAACTAATATCCCAATATCCTAATATCCTAATTTCTAATTACAAATTATATCAATTCCAGCATCGCCATCTCCGCCCCATCACCCATTCTTTTAGGAAGTAATGTCAGACGAGTGTATCCGCCTTTTCTCTCCAGATATCTTTTCCCCAGAACTTCAAACGCTTTCTTGATAGCAAGTTTTTGTGGCAGTTCGGCAATCAACGCTTTTCTGGCATTCAAATCGCCTTTCTTCGCGGTTGAAATCGCCTTTTCCACCAAAGGTTTCACAGCCTTGGCTTTCGCCTTGGTCGTTGTCACCTTTTCATATATCAAAACGCTTGATACCAAATTCCTAAGCATCATCTCTCTGGGAGCTTTTTCCCTCCCCAATGTAGTTTTCTTTATTCTATGCCTCATAGTTAGCTTTACTAATTAACTAATATCCCAATATCCTAATATTCAAAAATTTAAACTTTTTTCTTCCTGCTCTTTTTCTCCTCTTTCTTGTCTTCATCAGGAATGATGCTGTCTTCCGCTTTGGCTTCTTCTGCCGCGGCCGCCACCACTGTTTCCTCGGCTTTAACCTCAACTTCGGCCTGTTTGTTGATCAATGCGTTGAATTGTTTTATCAAAATTTCCACTGATTCCTGAAACGCCGCTTCCGGAGTGATTGTTCCGTCCGTCTTCAAGTCCAGCACCAGCCTGTCCCAATTCGTCATTTTTCCCACGCGGACATTTTCAACTTTTATGCCGACCGCCATGATCGGTGAAAAAATGGAATCCATTTCAATGTATCCGATTTCTTTGTCTTTTTTGTCTTTCTGGTCGCCTTCGGAATTCCGGCTTTCAATCGTAACATAGCCCATCCCGTTGGAAACGGAAATCTCGGCTTTCAGGTGTCCTGCCATATCGGTGATGCTCCCGAGCACCAAATCTTTGTTGATGACTTCTACGTTGCTATTTTTCTTTATATCATTTCCGGTTATCGCTTTTTTGCCATGAACTTCCAGTTCCACTTTTTCCACTTCATTCGTATAAACTTTAAATCTCAACTGTTTAACGTTCAGAATAAATTCCAAGATATCTTCTTTAAGGTGGGGCAAAGCCATGAATTCATGCTTGACGCCTTCAATTTTGATTCCCACAGCCGCCGCTCCGGGAAGAGATGATAAAAGCACCCTCCTTAAAGCGTTCCCCAAGGTAACGCCATAGCCGGGAAAACAAGGTCCGATGATCACCCGAGCAGTGTTGTTATCGTCGCCTTTTTCAAATTCCACATTTTGCGGCAATGCTATTATACTCATATTCTTATGACATGACGCTAATCCTTCAAATTAATGTTATGCTAATATGCGAATAAATGCGAATCAACGAATTGCGAATTGCGAATAATATTTACAAATTATTGGCAATTCGCGGATTAGCATTTATTAGCATATTAGCGTCACACTTACTCGCATATTAGCATCACATATATGTTATCTTGAATAAAATTCAATGATCATCTGGATGTTGAAATTCGGGGTAATCTCTTTCACATTCGGCTTATGCAGAACTTTGGCAGTCGCGGTTTTCAGATCAAAATTTATCCATCCGGGAATCTCTTTGTTCTTCAGTTTATCATCCAAATTCTTGTATAAAACAGATTCTTTCTTGTTTGATTTTACGGTAATCACGTCTCCGGTCTTCACTTGATATGACGGTATGTCCTGCCTTTTTCCGTTCACAAGAAAATGGCCATGGCCGACGCTCTGTCTGGCTTGGTTGCGCGAACCGGCAACGCCCATGCGGTAAATCACGTTATCAAAGCGCGTTTCCAAAAGCTTTAAGAAATTTTCTCCCGTGTTTCCGGTTTGAGCCTTGGCTTTTTCAAAAGTAAGCTTAAACTGCTTTTCCAACAAGTTGTACTGTCTTTTCGCTTTTTGTTTCTCGCTCAACTGCTGGCCGAAATCTGTAAGGCGCTTTTTGCCTTTCGGTCCGTGGAATCCGGGCGGAAAATTGCGTTTTATGATAGCGCACTTCGCGGTGTTGCAACGCTCACCCTTAAGAAAGAGCTTTTCACCAGCTCTCCTGCATAACTTGCATTTTGGAGTCAAATCTTTCGCCATATCTTATCTATATTCTTATTATATATCTTATTTACTTATTTTAATTATTCGCAATTAGCTGATTAGCATTTATTCGCATATTAGCATCACCTCTATTTCTTACATTCGTCTCGGCTTCCTGATCCTGCACCCATTGTGCGGAATCGGCGTTACGTCTTTGATGGAGGTAACGATCAAGCCGTTGTTGTTCAGCGATCTGATCGCTGATTCCCTGCCCGTACCGATGCCGGTGACAAAAACACTTACTTCTGAAAGTCCGTATTCTTCGCGCGCTTTCCCCACGGCCAGCCTGGTCACAATCTGTGCGGCGTATGGCGTCGCTTTTTTCGGTCCTTTGAATCCGGCGACTCCTGCGCTTGACCATGACAAAACATTGCCTTTCGTATCAGTTAAAGTAACAATCGTGTTGTTGTAAGATGATTTGACATAAGCGTTACCAATTGTAACTTTCTGCTTTTCCTTTTTTCGTTTGCTTATGATCTTGCTTTTTTTGGTTTTCTGCTTGTTTTCAGCCTGTTTCTTTTCAATCTTTTTCTTGATTTCTTCCGGAAGTTCCTCCAACCCTGATGCGTCTTTCTGAACTTTTAAGATATCATTGATGTTCTCTTTCTCTTTCTTAGCCGCAAAAAAACCAGACTCTTCTTTCGTATCCTCAGAATCTTTTTCCAATTTCAAATCAACCGCTTTCTCCACGGCCGGTTTATCTTCTTTTTTATCTTCAATTATTACATCTTTTACGTCACTCATATTTTATTAGCTTGATAGCTTGGAGTTATTAATAGCTCAACTAATGTTTCTTATTTATCTTTTTATTCTTATTTTTTAATCTTTCCATTCGCGTCATTCGCAATTCGCGTCATTCGCATTCATTCGCGGATTAGCATTATTCTACGTCTTCTGACTCGCATCCCGTCTTCCCGATCCCGATGTCATTCTCTTGTTTCCTCTGACTGTCCTGCTGTTCGTCTTGGTTCTTTGTCCTCTTACCGGCAAGCTCTTGATGTGCCTGAGACCGCGGTAGCTTCCAATTTCTTTCAAGCGTTTTATGTTGCTGACAACTTCACGGCGCAAATCCCCTTCCACCTTATGCTGTTTTTCAATCACAACTCTCAGTTTGTTCACTTCTTCTTCCTTAAGATCTTTAACTCTGGTATCAGGGCTGATTTTTACGGATTTTAAAATATCATTGGAAATTTTGTTCCCAATTCCATAAATATAAGTCAAAGCGATCTCAACTCTTTTTTCGTTTGGTATTGTGACACCTGCGATTCTTACTGCCATTTGTTTAAATTATTCTTAATTATTATTAGCGTTATTAATATTTGTGTTAATTCGTCTTAAATTTGTGTAAATTCGTGTTTTACCCTTGGCGTTGTTTATGCTTGGGGTTCTTGCATATAACAACCACTCGCCCTTTACGGCGAATTGTCTTACAGTCCTTACAAATTTTCTTGGTTGATGCTCTTACCTTCATGATGTTATAACTTGTTATTTAAAAAATTCTTTTATTCGTTCTATTTTATATCTTCTATTAATTCTATTCTTACGCTGATTGCGCTGATTTTTCTGATTTCGCTGATTTTATTCTTCTCGTTCTTCTTGTTCTTTTTAATTTTCCTAGAATCTAAATGTTACGCGGCCCTTGGTTAAATCATACGGGCTCATCTGAACTTTGACTTTGTCTCCCGGAAGGAGACGAATCCGGTTCATTCTCATTTTGCCTGACAAGTGAGCCAGGATTTCATGGCTATTTTCCAAAAGTACTTTAAACGTGGCGGCCGGCATAAGTTCAAGCACTTCGCCTTTCATTTCCACAAACTCTTTGGAATCAATCTGATTTGTTTCTTTTTTACTCATTAATTATAGCTTGCGACGTGGCCGCAAAGCGATATTACGGCGCTTGCGACGTGGCCGCGAAGCGGTTTTACGTCGTAAATACAAAAAAATTTAGTAAAATATGTTTATTTTACCAAGGTTGACGGTAAAAAGTTTTTTATGGCTTATATAATTAAATTTTACCTTAACTCAAGTGTAATTATATATGGAAATTTTTTTATTGTCAAGAACACCTTATCATCTGTTTCGTCAATATCAACATTTATGTGAAGATTGTTTAATATTGGCAGAAATATTCAAATTACAGCTGCACAAAATTCATACCTTATCAACACAGATTTAAACTCATTACTAATGTTTTAATATTCAATATTCAATATCCATTCAATATCCAACATTCAAATAATCAATAAATGTTAAGTTGTTGAATATTGAATGAATATTGGTTATTGATTATTGAATATTAAAATTACCGCCTTGATCCTCCTCACCCCTGAAGACGAAGATTCCTCTTTCTGTATCTTAAATGTGCCGCGAATATCTCCGGTGTTTGCCACATGCGGACCGCCGCATATTTCCTTGGAAAATCCTTCAATTGAATAAACTTTAACTTTCTCTCCATATTTGTTATCAAAAATCCCCATCGCCCCTTGTTTTTTGGCTTCGTCCAAATTCATTTCTTCGCAAACAACCGGAATATTCTTCTGAATCGCTTCATTCACAAAATCCTCCACTGCCTTTTTCTGTTCATCTGTCATCTTTTCGGCATGCGAGAAATCAAAACGTAATCTCTCAGCCGTAATATTGGAGCCTTTCTGAAAAACATGATTTCCTAGAACTTTTCTAAGGCCAGCCAACATTAGATGAGCGACCGTATGTAATTTAGTGGTTTCATCCCCGGCATCCGCCAATCCACCCTTAAACATTCCGGCAGATGCGGTGCGCGATAAATCCTGGTGCTTTTTCATTTCAACATCATACTCTTCCTCAAATTTTACAGAATCAAAAACATTGATTTGCAAATTACCTTGCACGCCTTTGTTTAACATTTTTTCAAGCTGTTTTGATAATTCTCTTATTTCTTCGATTACCATTTCTTTCGGGAAACCATATGTCTGATAAAGATTAAAGGCGTCGGTGCCATTAATTATTCCATTCGATTTATTAAAAATATTCCTTACATATTGCAACCCCTTTTCCAAGGTTTCTCTAAATTTTTTCTCCTCCTCCTCTAAAATTTTTATATTATCCTCTTTTAATATTTCAGGATATACGTTTTTGTAAATATTTTGCGAAATTTTCGCAATTTCAACTGTAAAATTATTTTTTATTCCCAGAACATGTCCTTGTCGTATCGCCCTACGCAATAATCTGCGAACCACATAGCCGCGTTTAACATTGGACGGAGCGACTCCATCAGCAATGATAAATACCGCGGCCTTGATATGATCGGCGATTATCCTGAATTCTTTTTTATTGTCTTCGTATTTTTTCCCGGATAATTCCTCAATCTTTTCCATGATCCGCCAGAACAAATCCGTTTTATAGTTATCATCAAGTCCATTCACCACCGCCAATGTTCTTTCCAAGCCCATGCCTGTATCAACATTTCTTTGTTTTAAAATTTCATATTTACCTTCTTGGTTTTTGTTGAACTGCATGAAAACGTCATTCCAGATTTCTACCCATGAGTTGTGATCGTCATTGAAGCTTGCCGGAACTTTGTCTGAACCCCCTGTCCAATAAAACATCTCTGTGTCCGGACCGCAAGGTCCGGTAACGCCCGCCGGTCCCCACCAATTGTTCTTTTTTGGCAGTTTTGCAATGCGCTCAATCGGCAGATTATTTTTTTCAAAAATATTTTTCCAAATATCATAAGCTTCTTCATCAAACGGCGCGTCTTCGTCGCCAACAAAAACAGAAACCGCCAGACGATTCTTATCCAAACCCAGCCAGTCTTTGGAAGTTAAAAATTCCCAGCTCCATTCAATCGCCTCATTTTTAAAGTATGAACCCAGCGACCAATTCCCCATCATCTCAAAAAAGGTGTGATGCGTGCTGTCCCCAACCTCGTCAATGTCGCCGGTCCGGATGCACTTCTGAACATCGGTCAAACGCGTGCCGCTCGGATGTTTTTCTCCCATCAAAAAAGGCACCAACGGATGCATACCGGCAGTGGTAAAAAGCACAGTCGGATCGTTTTCCGGAATCAAAGAAGCCGAGGGAATGACGGTATGCCCTTTGGATTTGAAAAAGTCTAGGTATTTTTGGCGTAAATCATTTGCGGTCATAGAAGAAATAATATTCAATACTCAATATTCAATCAATAAATTAATTTTATAATAATCAATGAAAATTATACTATATATACAAATATTGGCAATAGACAACACAAAATTTTCTTTTCCTTTTTGTTTTTTACTTTCATGTCAGCAAGACTTAAAGATATTAACGTATGCACAAAATTTTCTTTCCTTTTGCTTTTTTCTTTTTAATGTCAGCATCCTTGTTTTTATTAATAATCTTTATTTAATGGATAATACAAATTTTTTTTGCTCTTATATATTTATTTTTTGAATGTCAGCATCTTAATTACCAATAATAAAGGCATTGACTTCAAGAAATAAATATATAAGAGCAAAAAAAATGTCTAGCCCAAAGAATAAATATTTATAGCGTGGTTATCGGCCGCGACTGGACGATATAAAATTTTCCGCCGCGAAAAGCCCATTCAATGTCTTCCGGTTTTTTATAATGTTTCTCAATCCCGCGGCAGATTTTTGCCAGCTCTACGATCTGTTTGCCGGTCAATTTCTGTTTTTCCTGTTCGCTTTTCTTGACCGCCGTCCATTTGACGCCCTTGCCCGCGTTGCGCACGATCATTTTTTCCTGTTTGGCGATGTTGGTGTCAATGATAGAAAAATCCCGCTTATCCAAAACATATGAATCAGGCGTGATTGAACCGGAAACAATCGCTTCCCCCAGGCCATAACCCGCTTCAATGATCATCTGATTCTTGTCTTCCGTTACCGGATGAACCGTAAAACAAATTCCGGAAATTTCCGATTCCACCATTTCCTGCACCACCACCGCCACACTCACATGCGAATCAATCAGCCCTTTTTCTTTGCGATAAAAAATCGCTCGCGGCGTAAAGAGCGACGACCAGCATCTTTTGATGTTCACAAGCAAAGTCTTGTCGGTGGTGTTTAGATAACTCTCCAACTCCCCTGCCCAAGACGCTACGTCCGAATCTTCAGCCGTGGCTGAAGACCGTACCGCCACGAATTCCGCTTTCAATTTTTTAAAGTCTGCCTCAAATTCTTTGTCCAAATCAGCCGGAACATCCGCGTCATGAATCAAATCGCGAATGATGGCTGACGCTTTATCCACTGAATTGACATCTTCAAAATTGATGGCATCAAGCTGGGCCCTGATATCCTGGGTCAAATCCGTTTCTTCCATAAACCGGTCAAAAGCTGAAGCGAGAATCACAAATCCCGGCGGTACCGGAATCTGACTGTTAAGCATCTCCCCGAGCGAAGCCCCTTTCCCTCCGGCAATGTTAACGTCTTTCTTTGTGATGTCTTTGAAATTTTTTGTGAATTTTTCCATATATTATATTTATTTTATAATTTTTACGATTCCATGACTTGCCTTGACTTCAACAATCATACCATTTTTTAACACTTTCGTGGCAATTTTTGTGCCAATAATAGTTGGGATGTTTAATTCTCTGGCTATAATTGCCGCATGGCAAGTGATACCACCCTCGTCAGTTATAATAGCGGCTGCTAGCTTGATCGCAGGCATAAATTCCGGCCTTGTCATTGACGTTACCAAAACATCACCTGACTCCACCAAATTAATGGTTTGTATGTCTTTACAAATTCTCACTTTCCCAATGGCAGTCCCCTCGCAGGCCGTGGTACCGTGAAGGTCTACATTCTTTTCTTTATTTAATGATTCTTTAGATTTTTTTATTTTTACATATTTTTTATAGTTTTCATCTATAAGCCTTTCCTCTCCTTTTTCATCTATGACAAACAGCACACCCCTCACTCTTTTCATTAACTCGCTTATAATTTTATTTAAATCGTTAATTTTTTTTAATTTCTTTATATCATTTATACCCAAATAACCTAATAAACGTTTAGAAATCTTTGTTCTATGAGATAATTCGTTGATATACATGCCGACATAACTGATTGACTTTAATATGTTCTCCTTTCTTTGATCTTGCCAAATTGTGCAAAAATTTATGATATTAACCATTTCATTAATATCAGAACTTATTTTAAATTTGTTTCGTTTTTTGACCTGTTCTTCTTTTACGTTATAATTGTCAATTCTTTCTTGAAGAAAATTCCTGTTTATTACTTGCGGTCCAACATAGCTATTTCTTATCCAATAATATTTTATAAAATGTGCGGAAAGTAATTTTTCACGTATTTTTTTATCAGATTTAACAATTTTTATAAAATCTTTTTCTTCTCGCGCAAAAAATGACATTTCTGATGGTGCGGTTATTTGAGAAAAATATTGGTTGAATTGTTTTTTATCTTTTATTTGGATAAAAAGTTTGTCTTTAATTTCCTTTTCCAATTCAAAGCTTACCCCTTCCAAAATATGCGCTATACCAACAGAATATATCATTACCTCAATACTATCTTTAAAAAATTTTACAAGATCTTCATCACTCATTTGAGCAATATCCTCTTCTTTGATATTTTTAAATATTTTTTCATATGACGCAAAAACTTCTTCATATTTATTTTTTGCATTTACCAAATATTTTTTATCTTTCTTAAGCATCTTCTTAACATTCATCCAAATTTTCTCCATGTCTTTTTTTAAGTATCCATATTCACAATAGTCATTTTTATATTCGCAAATAAATTTTGAATACCCAAAACCAAAATATTCATTCATAACCGACATGCTGGCGGCACATGAGTTTAAATAAACAGGGACGCCATTAAACCCTTGGGTATACCAATCTTGCGATAGTACAAATTTTATATATTTAATTTTTTCCATACAGTCAAACTATTTTATTATTTTTACAATCCCAAAATCCGCATTCACCTCAACCAAGTCCCCATCATTCAAAACTTTGGTTGCAATTTTTGTTCCAATGATGCAGGGTTTTTTCATTTCACGCGCGATAATGGCCGCGTGGCAGGTTATGCCGCCTTCGTCAGTTACAAAGGCCGCAGATTTTTTCATTGCAGATAAATAATCAGGGCTCGTCATGGGCGATACGATAACATCCCCTTTTTTTACTTTTTTCAAATCAATTTTCTTCCGAACAATACGAACATAGCCTTGAATTTTTCCTTTATAGGCAGACTGTCCGGAAATCTCCATTATATTATCGCCAATTTTAATATCTTCAAAAATAACCTTCGGATGTTCAGCGAGATAATCATCTTTGGTGCCGGAATATGATTGCCAGCCGTCAATAAGCAAAAAATGTTTTTGGCGTTTTCTCAAAATTAAAAGTGAAGGCATGGAGAAAATCTCCTCAGGCAAAACAAATGAGGCAAGATTTTTTGGGATTTTTCCGATTTTAGCAATAATATCGCGAATAAAATGATCGGATTTGGCAAACAAATCGTATTCTTGTCTGCCCAAAAAGGCTATCTTCATTGAGTTTTTGGGCATTCTTTCATCTAACCCAACATAATAAAACAATGACATACATAAAATTGAAAGATAAATTAATTTTGTGTATGCTTTGATTTCAGCTTCATTTTTAAAATTTAATTTAGAATGTATCTTTTTGATCTTAACAACTAATTTTTTATATTCTTTTAATCTGGCTGTTAAAAAAACATTATCATTTTTTATCTCTTTGAACAATCTGTCATGGAACCATTTAATCGCTTTTTCGTGTTCCCAAATTTCAACCACGCCATCATTTACATAATGAACAACGAATGGTAAATACGGATTTTCCCAACCAAACTTTTCAACAATTCCTTCGCTCATTGCTTTTGCCCAGAGTGATTGCATGAAAAGAGTGGTTTCGCGAGAATTAGATTTCTTGAAAACTATTTTTTGTTTTGTAGATTTAGGCTGTAAATTTTCTTTTTTCATATTTTACAAAATCCATAAATTACTTTTCCAACAACGGAACTTCACTTAATTATTTTTACAATCACTAAATCCGCATTCACCTCCACCAGATCTCCGTTCTTGATAACTGTGGTCGCGATCTTGGTGCCGATGACGCAAGGTTTCTTGATCTCGCGTGAAACGATGGCCGCGTGGGAAAGGATGCCACCCGATTCAGTTACGACCGCCGCTGATTTTTTCATCAGGTACAGATACTCCGGCCTGGTCATTCCCGTGATCAAAATGTCCCCTTCGTTGAATTCTCCCGGATTGTTTGGATCCATCACAATTCTCGCTGATCCCTTTGGCTTTCCCTGGATAAGCAGTGTTGCCTTGGAGTTGGGCGGTTTCCTTGACTTCCATAACCGCTTTCTCCACTGCTTGGGCATTTTCACCCACAAAAAGCTCCGGCCGGTCCGATTGGAAAAAAACCAGCGCAGACAGCTTTCGTCTTTCTTTCAAAATTTCAAGCTTAGGGATCGCCTTGGTTTTAAAATAATTTCCCAGTTCTGCCTGCGTCATAAACAAAAACAACTGATGATCTTGGACCTGCTTTTCTTTGGCGATAGCCTGCGCCAGGCACTCATCAAATTCAAGCGTCATCTTGAATACCGGCTCAACCGCCACTCTGGCTTCTTCCAGGATCGGCAAAAAAATTTTCAAATTTTCAGGCGATAAACCGTCCACCATATACTTGACTGTGACATGCGGGATATACTGCTTTCTGATCAATTCTTGATATTTCCGATAAATTTGGGGCGTAATGTTGCTTTTGTTTTCTACCATAAAATCTAACGCGGTTTTTCCGCTTTGCTTCAACACAATCGCCAATTTTTTTACTTTTTCTTTGTCGTTTCCAAAGACCCGGGCCAGATGATTGGAAAAATCTGCCACTTCTTTTTCCACGGCCCAGCCGGAGCTCTTGCCGTCTTTGATGAAAAAAATAATCTGGTTTAAAAAAATCTTCCCCTCACATTCAAGTCCGCTTAAGTAAAACTCGCCCCAATCAGAAACATTTAGCAGGTTCCAGCTTCCCGCCCAAATCTGCTTCCAGGCATGGTCTTTGATTTTTTTCATGGCATCATGCATATTTTGAATTTATATTTATAAAATTTTTACAATCCCCAAATCCGCATCCACTTCCGCCAAATCGCCGTCATGCAAAACCTGAGTCGCGATTTTCGTGCCGATAATGCAGGGCTTCTTCATTTCGCGGGCGATGATAGCCGCGTGACAGGAAATTCCGCCTTCGTCCGTGATGAATGCTCCGGCTCTGCTCATCAAAGGAAAGAATTCCGGCCTAGTCATTGAGGTTACAAGGATGTCGCCTTTTTTGAATTTTCCGGATTCTTTTTTGGCATCCAAAACAATTTTTACTCGGCCGCGATAAACTCCCCGACTGGCCGGTAAGCCTTTGATCATTTTTATATTTTTAGCCGCCGCGTGATACTTTTGGACAGCCTTCCAAAAATTGTCATCCATATCATCATAACCGCCATCAGTCATGATGCCAAGCCTTTTATCTTCTTGCATGTATTTTATCGCTTTTTCTAAAAATAATAAATCCCTGTTTTTTGAAATTTTTAAAATTTCATCCATTGACAGCCAGCGCAAAGCTTCAAAACTCCATTTATGATTTTTTGCCAAATCTTTCAGCCATGGCTCCATCAGGCTGACGGCTAAAAGCAAAAGTTTCTTTTTATCGTCCCTGAAAACAATAATTTCATTTGCCAATTCAACAAGAATTTTATATTTACATGGTAATTCAAGATTAGGATTCGCAGCACGTGTCTCTTTGTTTTTTTTTACTTTTCATGCTACGCAGATAATCGCTCAACCATTTCTTGTTGATATCAAAAATTCCTTTATATGAATTTTGGAACCACCCAAAATCTTTTTTAAAAAGAAAAAAAACTTTATCAAAATTGTCAGGATGTTTTTCGTTCAACTCAAGCAATTTTTTTCCGGCTTCATCCATAAAAGACCGCTTTTTGTTATAAATATGGCGATTTATAATTTCAAAGTCTTTTTCATTTTTTATTTTTAGCTCATTTAAGAATCCGTCAAAAGTATAATCAAAACAAAAGATGATGTTGGCGGCGCATGATAAAGCTTTTTGTGTTTGCGGCCACCAGCATTTCAAATCTTTGTACGCCTCGTTGGTTTTTTTTATTTGTAAACATTTGTTTATCGCTTTTTTTATCCTGGCATGGATTTTTTTTACCTCTTTTAAATATGAGGCGTCACCCGCCAATGATTCTCTGATCGCCATTTTTCCGATTTTCACGATTTTTATTCTCGGCTGATATGCCGACAAATGATTAACTTGGAACAGATTGATCAAAAAACTGAAATCAGCAAAGTATTTATTCTTGATATTCTTATCAGCCGCGTGATTATAAACGGACGTGAAAAATGGGTAGGCTTCATATTGCCACTTGAATGAATCTTTCCATTTTTCCGGGTCTATTTTTTTCATAAAGTTATTTTCATTTTTCCAAAATTTTTACAATCCCCTTTTCCGCATCCACCTCCACCAGATCGCCGTCCTTTAAAACTTGGGTGGCGATCTTTGTGCCAACAACGCAAGGAATTTTATATTCGCGTGAGACGATTGCTGCGTGACAGGTTATGCCACCTTCATCAGTGATGATAGCAGCCGCCTTTTTCATTGCCGAAACATAATCCGGCGCCGTCATTGAAGCGACCAGTACCTCGCCTTTTTGGAATTTTTGTAATTTATCTATATGAGAAATCACGCACACCCTTCCTTTGCCAACCCCTCCGCACGCCGATTGTCCTTGAATAACATCATTCTTATCAATTTTATTTCTTAAAGTTTCTGTAATTTCATTGATGGTCCTTTCATCATCAATCAATATATTATACTTCGTGCTGCCAAATAAAGCATATTCTTTTATACGGCGTTTTATCACCTCTCTCTTAACCTCCAATTTCTCTTTTATAATTGATTGTCTTGTCTCGAGAACAGTCAAATAACAAATTTCTTTTGAGCTCACACGGAGAAGATTACCGATTGCTTCATAAAACGATCCAATCAGGTATAAACCTTCCCGACGCAAATCATTTCTATATTCTCGATAAAAACAAACTGCATTTATCATCTTTGTCGCTTTTAAAAGTTTCTTATTTGACTGTATATCAGATATAAATGCTGTAAATTTTTTCTTGTGCAGAGAATGTTCATTCTTTATTCTTTTTAATTCTTCTTTCGCAATCGCTACTGGATACTTTTTTAATTCTTTTTTATAAACAGAAATATCATAAGCTTTATCGCAAGGATTGTAGCACGGAAACCATAGCCATTTTTTCCAATGAATTTTAATTTTTATACTCCTGGTATCCTTATCTTTACCGGTCGCAATTTCCAACAGTTCTTCATGCTCTTTTGTGATTGCTGTCTTTAAAAGCGGCGTAGTTGCGACCAAAATATATTCTCGCATCCTTGATTCTTCTTTCTTCTGTTTTAAATATTTTAAAAGTTCTTTCTTGAATATATCATCGATTATTTCATCAGACAAATATATCAACCACAGATTAGAAACGAATTTGCTGTTAATCTTAACGAAATCATCAAAATCTTTAAGAATTACATGAGAAGGATGCTGTTTTGCTGAATATTTTTTATTCATTCTCCTGGTAAACAAAATATATTCCAAAAACACAGGAAGCGCTTTTCTTTCAAAATAATCATTGATTGAGTTTGATTTTTGATAAAGCTTTTTTATCTTTCCGTTTACAATTTTTTGTTCGTTTTTAAGACTATAACAATCAGAAAATCCATCACGGTTTGTCGAGAACTGACTAAAATGTATGCCTCGATATTTATATAAATCCTTAACTGAATAACATGAGAATAATTCATTGATTTGCAAGCAAATATTCCGGCTGAAAAATTTATAAAAATCATCCCTCTTGATATATTTTAATATTTTTTCGGTGGTATTTTTTTGTTTGATCATATATGAAACAGATACAATAATTTATTTTATGATTTTAACAATCCCCTGATCCGCATCCACCTCCACCAAATCACCGTCATGCAAAACTTGTGTGGCAATCTTCGTGCCGATGATGCAGGGTACTTTTAGCTCACGGGAAACGACGGCTGCGTGCGTGGTAATTCCGCCTTGTTCAGTGATGATAGCGGCAGCTTTTTTCATGGCCGGAACAAAATCCGGGGTAGTGTTGTTAGCTACCAGTATGTCTCCTAGTTCAATTTTGTTTAGTTGGCTTGGTTTTAAGATTATTCTGACTTTTCCGATAATTTTTCCGGGAGATGCCGGCACGCCTCTGATCTCTTGAATATTTTCTGATTTTTCCAAAAATATCTTTTTATCAATCATATCATATTCATTCCCCTCATATAATTTCCAGCCTGCGGGAGAATGCACAAACAGACATCCGTTTTTTCTTCTGTTGATTAATTTTTGATGATCAACGCCCTTGTTTAATATGATTGATTTTAGCTCAGGGTCAATTGTGTAAAATATTTCCCTTAAACTGATCCCAGTTCTTCTTGATGCTTCTTTATAAAATCTAAACAAAAAATCATTTGCCAAAAATACGCACGATTTCCTGGTGTCCTGCCAATGAGAAAATCTTTCTGACAAAGCAATAACTTTTTTAAGCTTCTGAGTTACCTGGTATTTTTTATAAATCAAGTCTTTTACTTTTTTGTTTTGAGCGGGTTCAAGTTTATTTTGATCGTATCTTGAGAGTGGAGATTTATTTTGCAAAATTTTTATAACTTTGTTTAAAAAATAATCTTCACTCAGCCTGTTGGCATGAAAATAACTGTTCTCAACCCAATAATATTTAGCTGTGTGGTTTTTTAGCAAAGAAAATATGTCAGGGTATTTTTGTATTTCTTTTTTTGAAGTTTTGAAATCATTTTTAAGAATAAATTTTATCAATGGTTTTTCTTCTTTTACTTTGATTGCCAAATTTAACAAATCGATATGCTCATTTTTGGAAAAAGAATTATTCGTTGCCGCTGTGAGTTTGGAGATCATTTCCGGTAAAATGTTTGGTTTTATTTTATTTTTTAATTCTTCGGTTATCATCGATACGAGCCAATCATCTTTTTCGTTGGACAAAAATGAATCGGCAAGATATGGCAAAGAATTAACAATCACGTAAGCATCTCTGATTTTTTGATATGCACGATAAAGCTCTTTGTCTGTCAGTTTTTTTATGTTCGTATTTTCATAAACCCTGTAAACATCCAAAAATATCTTCCATTCATTTTCCCACTGTTTGAACCAATGATTAATTTTTTGAGGATTATCCGCGGCTATTTTCAATACTCTTCCCCTGATTTTTCTTAAATCACGACCATCCCAAAACCAACTCATTTTGTCATTTTTTACAAAACAAAAACTTGTCAGAAAAGTATCTTTGACTCTTTGATTTAAGATTTCCACACACCCGTATCCGACAATAAACAATGGCCCGAGCAATCCTCCCCAGCTCTTTTCATACCAATCGCGATTCCTTAAAATATCATCATCAAAAATCTGAAAAGTTTTGGGAAGCTTATTTATCTTATATTTATCAATTTTCATGATGCTGGATATTATTTTTTATAAATTAAACCAAGGGACAGCCGTAATGTTGTCGGCCAATTTTTCATTGTTTTTGCCCATCGTAATCACATAACCATGCTTCGCCTGTTTAGGATAGTCGTTTAAAAAGTTTTTCATCCCAAAAGATCGCCGTTAGGTTCTACTCTCTCCGCAATCAAAGTGTTGGATAATACCAAATAAAACTCTTTCCACCAAGTTGTATTCCCTGTTTGTCTCGGACCAATCAAAAGACAAGAATAACCTTTCAAAATCTCATTTAGTTTATTTTCCAAATATCTTGTCGCTAATTTTAAATTATTTTTCATATATTAAAGATTACTTTATATTTACAGTGTATATTTAATATATAGTTTAAATTAACAAAAATGTCTGCATTCGTCCATGTCAACTGACCTTCCCTTTTGCTTTTTTCAATGTTTTCACAATCCCCTTTTCCGCATCTACCTCCACCCAATCCCCGTCATGCAAAACCTGAGTGGCG